>JAMXAG010000002.1 GCA_024281675.1 Nitrosomonas sp. | reverse complement strand
CTTTTTATATACAATTGATAAAAATCATATCAAACCTTCACAATAAAATTATAATTACAAATCTATTGACAAAATCTCAATAAAAAGAACCCCTGTACAAAAAATTAACTGCACAAGCAATTGATTGATCAAGCTAATTTATAACAAAACCAATAAAACCACCGCTAGCAGCTAGGTATTCGAAACACTCTTCAAGCTTCAAGCTGCCAGCTTCCAACCAACTTTCGCTCCAAAACCAGAAATTAAACCCAAAAATGATTCGTTAGCTTTATTGATACTTAGGAAATTAATGGAAAATATAGATTGAAAACCCCAACACATTCCCATGAAATACGAGAGCATACGAAAAATGTATTCGAAGCAACCAAAGCAAAAATGAGCAAAATAATACAGTTTGCTCTTAATATGAGAATTTAAAAGCTACTCTTAAGATCTTATTTTTTCTTCAAAAGAAAGGTAAAGGTGCTGTCAGTTTCTGAAATTGACAACAGCTCGTTGCCGGTATTATCAGAAAATACTTGAAAATCGATTATCGAAGCAGGATCAGTCGTTATGACTTTCAGTAATTGTCCACTCGACATAGCAGATAGCGACTGTTTAGTTCGCAAAATAGGCAAAGGGCATAATAACCCACTTACGTTGAGTTCTTTATCAAAATCCATCTTCAATGCTATAAGATTAATTATCCGAGCTCGACTTATCGCCCTAATTAATCCGTGCTAACTAAAAACAAAATAATAAAGCACTTCAATTTATCCATGCGGCCTGACAATCAAGCACTCCATTCCTTGCCGTGATAAGCTTTGGCAACCCGCGCGAGCTTGTTTTTCCTGCAAACCAACCAACCTAGCGCGATATAATTTTCGATTACTAACCGCAATTTCAGAAATAACGACTGAACCTGGTACCCATTTTTTGGCCACTCTAGCTTGTGCATGAGCTTTTTTCTGTTGCGCATAAGAGCCGATTTGCACTTCCCAACGTCCGCCCTTTGCTGCTGTTTTCACCAATTGTTGGGTTGCGGCCTTAGTTCTGACTGGTTGTTGAGGTACAGCAGCCGGTTTTCCTGAACGAATCGGTTTGATTTTTTTGTTCCTATCAAGCAGTGCAGTTGAAGATAATTTAGCCCCCGGAGCCGGGAGTTTATAACTGGCTCGTTGCGCCGTAACAGTGACTGGGCGCGCAATTGCATCATTAATAGCAAATTGCACTGGATTGCCACCATTAAAGCTATATTCTAGCAACTGCGATACCTGATGATCGCGCAATGCAGCTGTTCTCCCCCCCATCACTACCACAATCACTCGACGATTATTACGTTTTGCAGAAGTTGCTATATTAAAACCAGACGCGCGTATAAAACCCGTTTTCAAACCATCTACACCGTAAACATTCCTAACCATACGATTGTGGCTAGTGTAAGTTACCCCCCTAAAGTTGAAGGATGGCGTAGAAAAATAATAATAATACTGCGGAAAATCCTTCATCAAACGCGTTGACAATTTAGCCATATCACGCGCTGTAGTTATTTGTTGATTATTAGGCAACCCTGAGGCATTACGAAAAGTCGTTGAATGCATACCCATTCGGTGTGCTTTGTCTGTCATCATTTGGCCAAAGCTGATTTCGTCTCCCGCTATCGCTTCAGCGACCACTGTCGCAACATTATTCGCAGAACGAACAATCAATGCTGTAATAGCTTCGCGGACGCTGATTGAATCACCTGAGCGTAAGTTAATATTGGTAGGCGGCATTGAAGCTGCATAATTAGATACATGCAACGGTGTATCCAAGTTTAACTTACGCTGCTCAAGCGCCTCAAATAAAATATACAGTGTCATCATTTTAGTTAATGAAGCCGGATAGCGACTGGCATCAGCGTGTAATTCGTGCAACACTTGATTGGTATCCGCGTCAATTACAATAGATGCATGAAGAGGATTAGCTTGTAACGATTTTGCTGTCATCGTGAGAAACATCACAAGCAAAAGCATGATGAGAAATGCCACATTATGCAAAATTTTTAACACACCGACTTGTACCAAATTGACCATAATCAATATTCTCTATTTTGTATGAATATTACCCTGCAAGTCATTCTCATACAAATGCATTTTTTCAAAATAAAAAGCAATCATGAGAAAACACTTCAAATCCTCAATTTATTTTGTGAAAACTCCTCTTCAAAACCCTTTATATGATGTAGACCGGAATTTTTTACACAGCGGAAAGCATTAGTACTTTCTCTTAAAATAGGAATTTCGCGAGGATATCTCCTGATCATCAAGTACCTATGTTAGGTTGTTATGATTTCCTTACTCTTACTCTCAATTAGAAGTAATTCCAAGTCAACAATACGCCGCTTTATAAAAGCTCTTCATAAACTGCCATCGTTTTTTGAATAACTATTTTTTCATCAAATTCCAATAATGCTTTTGTTTTTGCAGCTTCTCCTAACCTTACTGCCAAGTCTAGGTCATCATCGATACGAGCTATGGCTGCTGCTAAAGCATCAGCATTCTTGATCGGTATCAACAAACCATCAACTTCATGAGTCACAACTTCCCGGCAACCAGGCGCATCAGTAGTAACCAAAACAAGACCACATGCAGCTGCTTCAATTAATGATTTAGGCACCCCCTCTCGATAGGCAGATGGCAAAATAAATGCATGGATCGTTGCAAACAAGGCAGGCATGTCATCAATATGACCTAACCACTCGATTAAACCTTCGCTTACCCAGGCTTTTACGGATAATTCAGAAACAGCGTTCGGGTTACCAGCATCGGGCGAACCAGCCAGTAAGAAATGAACGGTACGTCCTTGCTTCTTTAATATTCTCGCCGCTTCCACATACTCTCCGATGCCTTTATCCCATAACAAGCGGGCGGCTAATAGAATACGAAGCGGTTCATTCTGAATGCGTACAGCACATCGCGAAAATCTTGAACAATCTACCCCCGAGCTTCGAATGAGTCGAATATATAAAGGGTCAATCATTTTTGCCTGTTTAAACACAGCCAGATCATCAATGTTTTGCAGAATCAACCGAACATTCTTTCCGCGCATGGCAAAACGAATGATACTTTGCACGATAGGACGAAGCATTCGAGCACGTAAATCATGGCCAATAAACACATATCCTAATCCGGTGACAGCGCTCACACAAGCACGATTGCCCGCAAATCTTGCCGCAATGGCACTATAAACCGCACATTTAATAGTAAACCCATGTATCAAATCAACCTGCTCAACAACCAGTAGATTCCGCAACCAACTGATAAACTTCAATTCACGCAGGGGATTAAGACTTCGACGCTCCATCGGAGCAGCAATCCAACGTAAACCCAGGGCTTCCAGTTTTGGAGCATAAGGCCCAGGTGGAGAAATCATTATCACTTCATGACCCGCATCGCGAACGGCGAGTGCAAGTGAACGGCGAAAATTGTAAAGATACCATTCAGTATTCGCAAAAAATACGATTCTCAAAATTTCTCCTCGTTAGAATGAAAGCTTATTTAAAATTATTGATATCCACGTAGTTTAATAGTAGTCAAGTGGACGATTTTTTGTCACTAAACTATGATTGACTGAAACTCTAATTTTTATAGGAGAAAAACATTTCTTTCTGCTGAGAGATTCTTAACGTCGATTGATAATCTATGCGATCAACGATCTCGCATATGTAATGGTCATGAGTTTAATCAATTCATTTGTAGTCTGTCATCTTTTCTTTAATATTTACGTTACTCTTCAGTAGTCTTATGACATATACGCTCTATTCAATAGAACTGTTATATGCGGTAGACTGCTCAAGCTTTCTCTGGCTAGCGAAATTTCCAAGTTAACTAGAAAAACCAATTAATAAAAAAATGGGGAAATATTTATATGACTCAAACCGTACTCAAAATGCTCTTTTCGTGTATAGCGATTGCTACATTTCTTTCAGCTTGCTCGACAACGCAAAAAATCACACCATCACTCAGAACCGCGACTGAACAACTGTTATTAACTGAATCTGTATTGCGTAGTCTACCTAAAGATCGCGATATGCCTTTTCCAATACCACGCGGATCAAAAATCAAATTGGATGTGATCGGGGTTAGCGCTGACAAAGATATTGTTAAAGGGATTGTAGCAGGTTGGCTAGGCATGCATGGCTATATTCCTACGGATGAAGGCGCAAGCCATCGCATTAACATCATAGTCAACTCTTTAGGAACCGAGCTTGCGACCACGTTCTTTGGAATTCCTCCGATTCAAGCTTCCCTCATACCCATCGCAACACCTGAATTAGCAATTTACAAATCAGAGAGTCAATTGGGCTACTCGAGATTCCATTTCGATATTTTTGAAACAGCTTCTGGGAAATTTTTGGCATCCTCTTCGCCATTTCTTGCCGATACTTTTTACAACATGTACACCTTGTTATTTTTATTTAAATTTGACAAGTCGGATTTGGTTTCTCCACCTGAAATTAAGACATTTAGACAGTTAGTAAAATAAAATTCTTTTGCAATTCCTTCAATAGAACATTTACTTCATCTCAAATTAAATTGCCATCATAGATCAAAGTGTGTGATGGCAATCCAAATGTCTTCATCAACGTACGTGAATACTCATCATTGGCATTTTCATTTATAGAACAATCACCAAGGCACAGTTTGCCCGTCAAATGCATAAAACTTACCAGAATCTTTTAACGTTAAATTACGAATAATATGGCGCATGCCCGTAACACTTTGTTCAACAGAAATAAGTGCGCTGGCCCCTCCCATATCGGTTTTCACCCAACCTGGATGCAATAAAACTGCATTAATTTGCTGCGCATCTAAATCAATTGATAAGCTTTTCATGACAATATTGACAGCAGCTTTGCTAGCACGATAAATATAACTACCGCCCCCACGGTTATCAGCAATGCTCCCCATCTTGCTGGTAATAGTGACAATCGTCTTGAACTCACTGCGCGCAATCTGCTGAATAAAAGCTTCCGCCATTTTAAGAGGAGCCATGCTGTTGACCTGAAAAACATACAGCCAAGCTGCATAATCTGTTGCACCGAATGCATCACCGTGTTCCGGTGAGTAAACGCCAGCGTTATTAATCAACAGATCAATGGTTTCGGTTGATAAAGTCTCAGATAATTGCTCAATTTGCACATGATCGATCATATTGAGTGCATATACCCTTAAGTGTTGCGGAAATTGACTATTCAAGCATTGCAGTTTTGTTGCAGCGTTTGGGTTACGGCAACACGCGATAACGTGCCAACCATCTTGAGCATATTGACGAACAAATTCCAATCCGATTCCACGGTTGGCTCCGGTTACTAAAACTGTCGGCATATTATTTTCCTCTCAGAAATGTTTTTATAGCGATCAAATGACTGATGAGCGCTAGCTTAAGGGTTTCCAATTAAATTAAGAAAATGTCTTTGTCTTGAAGTACCTTGCTACACCAGTAGAATGCTTTGCTTATGTTGTGCTAAGCTAAAAAATTTAGCTTATTTATGTCTAATTATTGCTTCTTGATTGATTAATTTTTCTGCGCACAAAGCGTACCATACCCCTTAGCGTTCCAAAATCATGATTGAAATCATTGCTGCTTTATCTCGTTGGTCACAATTGACAGCCAATCTCATTATATTCGGCTGCTGTGTGTTTTTTGCCATCACCATGCAACACAGGTCGCTGTCTAGCACTCGCTGGATCGAACGTATTGAAAGAAAATTTCCCTGGATGGCTGGGATTATACTATTAGGATTGATCGGAATTTTGGCCACCACAACCAGTGAGGCGACCGGAATCGCCGAAAATCTCTGGAATCCATACGTGTGGTTTGATATTGTGCAACAAACCCAGATCGGACATATCTGGATAATCCGTACGCTATCAGCAGCTTTTCTCCTTGCCATCACACTTTATTTTATTCGCTTAAAACGCGAACGCTGGCATTATATTTTGGTTGCAATTGTGGCCGCTCTTCCGATTATCGCAGGAACATTCATGAGTCACTCAAGTGCCGACGAAATGTCATTTGCATCCATTGCACCCTATGCAGTGCACATTTTGTTAGCAGGTACTTGGTTTGGCGCATTACCCGCGATTTTGCTACTCCTTTTCAGCGATAACGCACAGTCTGATGCAATCACAGCCACAGACAAATCAGGCTATTTGCATAAATTTTCCCAACTGGCCATGCCCGTGATGCTGTTATTACTGGTTACTGGAGTAATCGTAACGGATCGATTAGTTGCCGGCTTATATCACACATTGGTGGCCAGCAATTACGGTTGGTTGCTTAATTTAAAATTAAGCATTTTGGCAATTATTCTATTGATTGCTTATCAAGTTCGAAATACATGGCTACCTATCATGACCAAGACTGGAAGGGATATGGATAGGCAACATAGTATTTTTTCATTAAAAAAATGGGTTCGTATCGAATTTATTTTTGCCTTGCTTCTGGTATTAATTGCCACCATCTTAGCGAACACCCTTCCCGCAAAGCATAGCATGGTGCAAAACTGGCCCTATCCATTCCGGTTTTCATTTAATGCGACAGACGACCCTATAGCGCAGGAAATTATTCGGCTCGGTATGGCATTGTTTCTGGTCGCATTGGGTGCAATCTGGTTGGGTATCAGAAGCCATTGGAGCAAGTTGAAGCTCGTCGTAATTCCTGGCGTACTTGTTCTCAGCGCCTCAGCAATTGCACTGCCTCTCATGACACTTAAGTCTTATCCAGAAACCTATCTAAAACCTTCAGTACCGTTTGATGCTGTTTCGATATCGAATGGTATGAAGTTGTTCGCAGAAAATTGTGTAAATTGTCACGGCTATCAAGGCAAAGGCACCGGCAATATTATCGACCCGAAAGTTAAAGATCCTACAGATTTACTAACCGAACCACATACTGCAAGTTATACCGTTGGCAATACATATCACTATTTAACGCATGGCATTTCCGGAACGGCAATGCCCGGCTTTGCTGAAACCTTATCAGAAGAAGATCGATGGGATTTGATCAATTTCCTTCATGCCCTGTCACGAGGCTTCGATGCGCGATTGTTGGGCAGCATGATTGTTCCGGAAATGCCAACCATTGGATCGCCGATATTTAATTACGCAGTCAGCAATGGTTCTGGCGGTAATTTAAAAGATTTTCGGTTACAAAAAAACGTCTTGCTCGTATTGTTTTCCTGGCCACAATCGAAGCAACGCATGTACCAGCTTGCTACGGTTTACGATGAAATACGCAACCTTGACACTGAGATTCTGGCTGTTCCCAATCGCGCATTATCTGAAGAAGAATTACAACAAATTCTAGCCATCGCACCTTTTCCAGTAGTGACGGAAGGCTGGTCTGAAATCAAGGATAGCTATTGGTTATACCGCCGCGTCAGGACTGTACCCGATTTATCCGGAAAAGGTATGTTTCCGGGGCATATAGAGTTTATGACGGATCGTTTTGGCTACCTGCGCGCACGTTGGGTTGCTCAGTTTGAAGGCTTTGGTTGGCAGAGCATCGATGCATTGACATTACAGCTCACTCAGCTCAATCGGGAAGGGGAAATCATGCCACCGCCGGGTGAGCATGCGCATTGATGTCTTAAATAATTACAAACTCACTTCACTCCAGCAAAATATATCTTAGAATAGGACCTTGACCCACCTATCGGCGGATCAAGTCTCCTTATTTTAGTGTAGGGCAATCAAAATAGTCAGGATGTGAAGTAATAATAGTTGCTACTCGATTTTCCTGATTTGCCGTGTTATCGGCACCTGTAACCTCACCAATTGCTTTAATCATTAACTGATTTGGTCTCGCGCCATTTGCAATCAAGCGTTTTATGACCGCATCAGCTCTTCTTTCGGATAAGTTTTGATTGTAAGCTGGATTACCTACAGTATCTGTCGATGCAGTTACTGTTGCAGTTGCATCAGGATGTGTTTGTAGCCATCGCCCTACTCTGAGAATAGACTCATCTTTGGCTTCAAAAGGAATAGCACTGCCCGTTTTGAAGAATACTGCGGTATTATGCATTGCTTCCTTTTTGTGGTGATTTTGGCTATGAACCGATGTTAGCCAACGGCACATCTCTTTCTCAGATTCCAAACGATGTTGCGCAGCTGACTTAGCGGCATCTAGCGCTATTTGTTTTTCATCGATGTTCCAATAATAGCCTTTTTCAAGGTGAGAAAGAATCCTATTGGCGGTTCCCAAATCTTTCTCAGACAGCTCTTGATGCAACATAGCCTGACCATAGTGGCCCGACCTAGCTGCGTCGATTCCGGTTTTTAAATCTTCCGTATTTATTTTGGGTGTAGTACAAGCTATCAAAAAAAATGTTATCACTACAAGCAGAAAAATATTTTGTTTTCTCATGATGTTTCCTAATGTTGGAGTTAGTTACAGTTGGTTTACTTACCGTCATCCAATGGACCATAAACCGTCCAATAAGCCGGATAATGTAACCCAAAATAGCGACTATCCTCGCTAAAGCGCTCCCATACATAAGCAGGCGCAGCAAATTCACTCGTTGGAATAGGCGAAGTCAGCAATTGAATACTGCCAACCGCCACCCGACTCACACTATGCACAATGCCACGAATGGTACCAACAGTGACACCCACAAAAATATTTTGATGATTCGTAATATTAATTACATTCTTCGGAATCTCGATAATACCAAAAACAATATTAGCCAAGCCTTGATTTAGCTTATTGGGGAAATCTGACTGATTACTATTTGCTTGGACTACTGACGCCATCATCAGTGTGCAAATTAGCGCACAGGTGATCAGAATTTTATTTCTATCCATGAAAACTCCTTGTTTATGAAAAGATATTACGAATTCTACACACACAGAGTAGACAGATGTGTAACTCCGCTTCAATTTTTAAGGAATACTAAAGAAGTAGTACCTCAAATTATATACTGAAATCAACACAGTTATAACAATGAACTGCAGAAGCATATATGTCAATTCATGATAAATTTTGTTATTGCAGCTTCAATTCGAGCACATTTGGAGACCTTTGCTCGGCAAAGGTCTCCAAATGTGCCTTCCGCCACATAAGCTGTATCTTTACCCTAAATACGCTGCAAGAAAACAAATCGATCGATACTATTTCTCACGATCAGAAGAAACCGGTTACATAGTAATAGGAAACTTAACACTGTACTGCGGAAATATTGTTATCCCGTGAATAAGCCTATAATCTACATCGTAATTTAGCAGTGTAGATTATAGGCTTATGGATAATGTGGAAAAGAATTACTTTACTTAATAATCGCGTTCAATTCACCTTTGGCATAACGGTTAGCCATGCTTTCTAGCGAAATGGGTTTGATTTTCCCTGCTTGACCGGCACATCCAAATGCTTCAAAACGCGCTTTACAAATATCCTTAGCTGCTGCTGTTGCTTCTTTCAGGAATTTACGCGGGTCGAAATTGCTTTTATCTTTTTCTAAACTGCGACGAATCGAACCTGTCATGGCCAAACGAATATCGGTATCGATATTGACTTTACGCACGCCATGTTTAATGCCTTCCTGAATTTCTTCGACTGGCACGCCATAGGTTTCTTTCATGTCTCCGCCAAATTGTCGAATAATTTCCAACCATTCTTGCGGTACCGAGCTAGAACCATGCATAACCAGATGTGTGTTAGGGATACGTTGATGAATTTCTTTAATACGTTTGATAGCCAGTATATCTCCCGTGGGTTTACGGGTAAATTTATAAGCACCATGCGAGGTACCAATTGCAATCGCCAGGGCATCAACACCTGTTTTTCTAACAAAATCAGCAGCTTCCTCAGGATCAGTCAACAATTGATCGTGTGATAATACGCCTTCTGCACCATGTCCGTCTTCAGCTTCACCCATACCGGATTCCAATGAACCTAAACAGCCCAGCTCTCCCTCCACGGAAACACCCACCGAATGCGCGATATTGACCACATCAGCAGTTACTTTAACGTTGTAATCGTAGCTTGAAGGGGTTTTGGCATCTTCTTTCAATGAACCGTCCATCATCACGCTGGAAAATCCGCTGCGAATCGCATTGACACATACTGAAGGAGAAGCACCGTGATCTTGATGCATTACAATCGGAATATGTGGATAAGCTTCAACAGCAGCTGCGATCAAATGACGCAAAAATGCTTCACCCGCGTATTTTCTAGCTCCTGCAGAGCCTTGCATAATCACAGGACTATTACATTCATCTGCTGCTTGCATAATTGCTAGAATTTGCTCTAAATTATTTACATTAAAAGCAGGCAAACCATAGTTATTTTCCGCCGCATGATCCAGTAACTGTCTTAATGATACGAGTGCCATTTAAATCTCCTTGAAAAAGTTATTACAAAAATAGTTCAATAAAATTATATTCACTATCGGCAATCATTATTGCCTAATAAAATTAAATACTTGTTATTTAAAACTCACCAGCAATGATATTTATCACGCCCCGTAGAAAGATTCTTCATCGTGTTTTTGCACTTAATGTATTCGTAAATCGAACACCCACTTCCAATAGACTATTGAGAAAAGATTGGTGTCGTCGCTGCGATGTAGAAAGCAGGTTCAAATACTCACCTAATAAGCACTTGATCGCCTCGAATACATTTTTCAACAGCCTATTAAATATCGGTCATTAATCCAAGTCTTTTCTTATATTCACCGACTTTAATGATTTTCATGGTATTTGTACCTCCTGCTTTTCCTACCGGCTCGCCAATTGTCATTACCATAATATCACCATTCCGTACCACGCCTCGACTGAGCAATTCTTCTTCGGCAAGATTCAAAATAATTTCCGGATCTTGTAAGCCTGCTCCAAATTCCACGGGATAAACCCCTCGAAATAATGTCACTCTTTGACGCGTTTCTTCATTTGGACTCAATGCAAAAATAGGCACTTTCGAGCTCCTACGCGACATCAACAAAGCCGTCACTCCACTTTGCGTTAATGCTGCAATGGCACGAATTTGCAATCCACTGGCCGTAAACATCGTGGCGCGGGCAATAGCTTCTTCAATAGTCGCACGATTAGCGTCCATTACATTCATGCGGCGATCATTTGCCACCAAATATTCTTTTTCAGCTTCGAGACAGACTCTTGCCATTGCTTCAACAGTCTCGACAGGATATTCACCCGCAGCAGATTCTGCTGAAAGCATCACGGCGTCAGTTCCATCCAATACTGCATTGGCGACATCTGAGACTTCCGCTCGAGTTGGAATAGGATTAGAAATCATCGATTCCATCATTTGAGTTGCTGTAACAACGATTTTGTTATTGGTACGAGCGGAACGAATCATTCTTTTTTGCAATGCAGGAACAGCCGCATCGCCTACCTCTACCGCCAAATCTCCACGTGCAACCATGATGGCATCTGAAGCCTCCAGAATATCATCCAAAGCCAGAATGGCCTCTGAGCGCTCAATTTTCGCCATAATTAAGCTTCGCCCACCTGCTTCCACCATCAGCTCACGAGCTTTACGCACGTCCTCTCCTGAGCGGACAAATGAAACGGCCAAATAGTCAGCACCAAATTCTGCTGCTGTTTTAATATCCTCCAAATCTTTATTAGTCAGCGCCGGAGCACCTAATCCGCCGCCCTTGCGATTGATTCCTTTATTATTCGAAAGGACTCCTCCTTGCTCGACGTTACAAAAAACCTCATGATCTTTAACCGATGTCACGCTCAAAACGATGCGTCCATCATCGAGCATGAGAATTGCGCCGGCTTCCAAATCATTTGGAAGCTCTTTGTAATCCAACCCTACCCTTTCTTGATTACCTAATTGGCACTGTGCATCAAGAATAAAGGAATCACCTACTTCGAGCCGGATTTTGCCGTTTTCAAATCTCCCAATGCGAATTTTCGGTCCTTGTAAATCAGCCAAGACACCGACAGTACAACCCGCTGCACGTGCCAAAGTACGGGTTAATTTAACCAGTTCCATGTGTTGCTCACGTGTACCATGCGAAAAATTGATTCGAACAACATCAACACCCGCTCGGATCATGCGTTCCAATATTTTCGGATTACTGGATGCGGGACCCAGTGTTGCCACAATTTTTGTTCGACGAATCATTATGTTTATTGACTAGCGCGTAGCTCCAAAATTTCCACTGCTGGTAGTTTCTTACCTTCCAAGAATTCCAAGAACGCACCACCTGCGGTCGAAATATACGATACTTTGTCGTAGATATCATATTTCTGTATAGCAGCAATCGTGTCACCACCACCCGCAAGTGTAAATGCACTCGTTTGTGCAATGGCTCGGGCAATTTTTTCCGTTCCAGCGCCAAATTGATCAAACTCGAATACACCTACTGGGCCATTCCAAACCACGGTTCCTGCACGCATAATAATATCAACCAATTCTTGCGCACTTTTGGGCCCAATATCAAAAATCATATCGTCATCAGCCACATCACCTGCATTTTTCAATACAGCAGGTTCATTAGCATCAAATTTCTTCCCTACTACAACATCAACCGCAATAGGAATCGATGCGTTACGCTTTGCCATCTTATCCATCAGAACCTTAGCTGTTGAGACCAGATCATCCTCGCACAATGATTTTCCTACATTCTTTCCGGTGGCTTTCAAGAAAGTATTGGCAATACCGCCCCCCACCACAAGTTGATCGACTTTCTCTGAAAGAGACTCAAGTACTGTAAGCTTAGTAGAAACTTTAGAACCGCCTACTATTGCAACCATTGGACGAGCAGGGCTCAACAGTGCTTTTGTCAAAGCCTCCAATTCTTCCGTCAGTAAAATTCCGGCACAAGCAATGGGTGCATATTTGGCAATTCCATGCGTAGAAGCTTCAGCGCGATGCGCTGTTCCAAATGCATCCATAACAAATACATCACACAATTTTGCGTATTTTTGAGCCGTTTCGTCTACATTTTTCTTTTCGCCTTTATTGATGCGACAGTTTTCTAAAACCACGAGTTCACCATCGGCCACTTCAAATCCACCTTCCACCCAATCACGTATTAAACGCACTGGTTTATTTAGTCGCTGGGAAATATTATCCGCCACAGGCTTGAGTGAATTTTCTGCACTCCATTGTCCTTCTTCAGGACGCCCTAGATGCGAAGTTACCATCACTTTAGCCCTCTGTTTAAGGCAATGATTAATTGTTGCCATGGATGCAGTAATACGCGCATCCGATGTTACTTTTCCATCTTTGACAGGTACATTCAGATCAGCGCGAATAAATACTCGTTTACCTTTAAGATCAAGATCAATCAATTTAATAACAGACACGGTAAGCTCCTGAATTGTCTTTAACAAAGTAAAAGGATAGCAAACGCTACCCTTTATGTCTTAACGAACTAAGTTAGATTAGCGTAATCGTTGCAGCTTGATTACGCTCCCCTTATTGACAGATATTATTACTTGGCAACAGTGCGAACCATTTCCAGAACCTTGGTTGAATATCCCCATTCATTATCGTACCAGGCAACTACCTTAACGAAACTTTTATCGAGTGCCATTCCTGCTTCCGCGTCAAATATAGAAGTGCAGCTGTCACCACGAAAGTCGGTTGATACTACTTTCTGATCGGTATATCCCAACACGCCTTTCATTTTGCCTTCTGAAGCTGCTTTCATTTCTTTGCAAATCTCTTCATAAGAAGCATCTTTTTCCAACTCAACCGTCAAATCTACTACAGACACATCTGATGTTGGGACACGAAAAGCCATACCTGTCAATTTCTTGTTCAGTTCAGGGATGACAACACCGACAGCTTTTGCCGCACCAGTTGAAGATGGAATAATATTTTCCAGAATACCTCGACCACCTCGCCAGTCTTTATTGGACGGGCCATCAACCGTTTTTTGCGTTGCTGTAGCAGCATGAACGGTAGTCATAAGCCCTCTTTTAATACCCCATTTGTCGTTTAATACTTTAGCCACGGGAGCCAAACAATTGGTTGTACAAGATGCATTAGAAATAATCGTTTCGCCTTTGTACGATTTATCGTTAACGCCATAAACAAACATCGGCGTATCGTCTTTTGAAGGTGCCGACATAATGACTTTTTTAGCACCTGCTGCCAAATGCTTTTCACAAGTTTCCTTGGTCAAGAATAATCCGGTCGATTCCACCACAACTTCGGCACCAACATCATTCCATTTCAACTCTGCAGGATCTTTGATGGCCGTCAGTCTAATTTTTTTACCATTCACTACTAATGTATTGCCATCAGTAGAAACATCCCCTTGGAAACGGCCGTGCACTGAATCGTGCTTTAACATATAAGCCAAATAGTCTGGCTCGAGCAAATCATTAATCGCAACGATCTCAATGTCTGGAAAATTTTGTATCGCAGAACGAAAAACCATACGCCCAATTCGTCCAAATCCATTGATACCAACCTTAATTGCCATAAAAAACTCCTTAAATAAGAAACCTACTGTAGCTGTAGGACATAAGCCAGCAACCACTCAATTGTTAATTAAATTAGTTCAAATCAGAGTATGCTTTTTACCGTTTTTAGCATATTCTCAACCGTAAAACCAAAATGTTTAAAAAGCACATCCGCAGGTGCAGATTCGCCAAAAGTATCAATGCCTACCACCGCACCGTCTAAACCGACATATTTACGCCAGAAATCGGTCACGCCTGCTTCCACGGCAACACGCTTAACACCATTCGGCAGAACATTTTCCTTGTAAGACAGCTCCTGACGATCAAATACATTGGTGCAAGGCATCGACACAACACGTGCATAAATACCTTCCTCACCGAGTGATTTTTGTGCATTCATTGCCAAACCAACCTCTGATCCCGTTGCAATGAGTATTACCTGTGGCTTACCATTTGCCGCTTCTGACAGTATGTATCCACCCTTATTGATCAGCTTAATCGTGTTTGCATCGCGTTTCTGAAAGGGCAAATTCTGACGACTAAATATAAGTGTCGAAGGACCATCTTTACGTTCAATCGCATGCGCCCAAGCAACGGTCGATTCCACTGTATCGCAAGGTCGCCACACGTCCATATTTGGGATGTAGCGCAAGGTTGCAGTTTGCTCTACCGGTTGATGAGTCGGCCCATCTTCACCCAAACCAATGGAGTCATGTGTAAATACAAACAAGTTGCGAATTTTCATTAACGCAGCCATCCGCAATGCATTACGCGCATACTCAGAAAACATCAGGAAAGTCGCCCCATAAGGAATCAAACCTCCATGCAGTGACAATCCGTTCATGATAGCGCTCATACCAAACTCTCGCACACCATAATAGACATAATTTCCACCGGCTTTACCACTCACTCCTTTAGAACCTGACCACAAAGTCAAGTTGGAACCAGCCAAATCTGCAGAACCTCCGATCAATTCCGGCAATACTGGCGCCAACCCCTCAATAGCGTTTTGTGAAGCTTTGCGGCTTGCAATCGTTTCCGCCTTGCCATTAATTTGATTAACGAAATCATCGACATGCTTCCGCCAATTAGCAGGCAGCTCTCCAGACATGCGGCGATTAAATTCAGCAGCTTCGGCTGAATATCTTTCCGCATATTCAGCAAATTTCAAATTCCATTCGGTTTCAAGCTTCTGACCTTTTGCTCTGCCATCCCACGCACTATAAACTTCCTGTGGAATTTCAAAAGGAGCGTGATGCCAACCAATATGCGGACGCGTAGCAGCAATTTCGGCATCACCTAATGCTGCACCATGTACTGAATGGGTATTAGCCATATTGGGCGACCCCAATCCGATCACTGTCTTGCAGCATATCATCGAAGGCTTGTCATTTACTTTCTTGGCTGCTTCAATCGCCGCTTCAATTGCCACTGGATCATGACCATTCACATTGGGGACAACATGCCAACCATACGATTCAAATCGCTTCGGTGTGTCATCGGTAAACCAACCTTCCACATGACCATCGATCGAAATACCGTTATCATCGTAAAAACAAATAAGCTTCCCAAGCCCCAGCGTACCTGCCAATGAACAAGCTTCATGGGATATGCCTTCCATCAAGCACCCATCACCGAGAAAAACATAGGTGTTATGGTTAACGATATCAAAACCGGGACGGTTAAATTCAGCCGCCAATACCTTTTCTGCCAATGCCATTCCTACAGCGTTGGTAATACCCTGACCTAACGGACCAGTGGTGGTTTCCACGCCAGGTGTATAACCATACTCAGGATGACCTGGGGTTTTAGAATGAAATTGTCTAAATTTCTTAATCTCATCCATGGGTAAATCATAACCGGTCAAATGCAGCAGGGCATAAATCAACATAGATCCATGTCCATTCGAAAGCACAAACCGATCACGATCAACCCACTCTGGATTGCTAGGATTATGACGCAGATGGTGCATCCACAGCACTTCAGCAATTTCAGCCATCCCCATTGGCATGCCAGGATGCCCAGAATTGGCTTTTTGCACTGCATCCATTGCCAATGCACGAATCGCACTGGTCAAATCCCTAAACACCGGTGCGTCAAAATCCTTAAATGTACCCATTGATGCTAACTCCTATATATTTTATTTATTCTCAGTAAACAGAAATGACGGTTTTTGCAAATGGCTCTCTGCGCAAAAATATGACAAAGCTGCTATTATCCCTTATTTTCCAAATAAAACCAATCCGGTAGCATGAAAATTCTATCGAGCTCCAGCGATTAATTTCCGCGCAATTTAATTCCCAGCATTTTGATTTTGCGATAAAGATGAGTACGCTCCAAACCAGCACGATCAGCAACCCGCGTCATGTTGCCATTTTCCTGGCCGATTAATCTTTCAAAGTAACTTTTCTCAAATAAATCACGCGCCTCCCGCAACGAAAGATCAAGAGGGATTTCAGGTAACACAGAAACCGAAGAAGATTCTGGAAAAACCATTGCTTGCTGCACTGCATCCGCGGCAATCTCGTCACTCGTGCATGTTAATGCCAATGAATGCACAACACCGGTTAATTGCGTAAGATTCCCTGGCCAATCATAATTACGCAAACAATTTAAAGCCGCTGTGCTGAATTGAAGTGCCGAAGAAACTTCCCCAGACTCTACAAAGCGCAGTAAGATTTGATTGGCGAGATCAGGAATATCTTCTCGATGCCCTCTTAAAGCAGGAACTGTAATAGTCAAATTACTTAAAATTTCAAACAATTTTGGATGATAGGTTCCTTGCGCTGTCAATTCCGCCAATGATTGAGAAGTAGCACAAATCAATCGGACATTATATTTTTCTAACTTACTGAGTAGTAATAACAAGCCTTTTTGTGCGAGTTTATTAAGCTCCCCTATCTCTTTAAGAAATAAAATACCGTCACGAGCGGGTTCCAGCAAATCTAACGGGGAGTCAGCCAATGAAGTAAGGGTCTCCGGTTCTATCCAGGGCGTGTTAGGGCGATGCATAAAACGCGCACATATTTCCACTCCGACCCCTGGTTCCCCCATTAATAACAACGGAGCTTTTAAACTGACAACTTGTTCCATTCTTTTTCTAAGATCGGCAATTAATGGGCCTTTTCCCAAACTTGCCAAAGAAAATACTGCATGAGGTTTATTTTGCCCCCCTCGTAGTGCCTTACTGACCGTATTCAAAAGCTTTTGTAAGGGAATCGGCTTTTCCAAATAACCAAATGCTCCAATGCGGGTTGCCTCAACCGCCGTATCAATGGTACCGTGCCCTGACATCATAATGACCGGCATCGTCAACATGCCATTACTCGCCCAGTCTTTGAGCAATGTAATCCCATCGGTATCAGGCATCCAGATATCCAATAGCACCAAATCGGGACGTGTTTTATTACGCCAAACCCTAGCTTGCTCGGCATTTTCTGCTAACGCAACACGGTAACCTTCATCGCGCAAAATTTCCGACAATAATTCACGAATTCCAATTTCATCATCAACTACCAGTATTGTATTGTTTGTTATCATTTAGAATCATCCAAAAACCGTATCTCGTTGATATTTAACTATTGTGCTTATTGAAAAATAAGGTAGTAGACTAGTTCAAATTTTGATCCAATTATTTAAAATTCTTTGCTATTGCTTAGAGCCCCCATAATTCTTCGCGCATACCTTGACGCGCAATCACACTGCTTTTTTAAGTACGCCACCCAATCAACTGCAAATTCCAACGCAAGATATTCCCAATAGCTCTAACCTTGTTTCCTTAGTCCTTTACAACAACTTGCTCTCACTTGATTAGCTTAACACCTAACACGCCATTGAAAAACCTCTGCGCATTCCATGCAGTGTTAAAACAGGCTCAAAAACCTATTTACCTGACTTTTGTGCTTTGTTTAATAGTATGTATTTACACGACATTTACGAATGGAAAAACAATAGAAATTCTTGCACCTTGCACTTTATTATTTTCAACACGAATAATACCTCCATGTTCTTCTACAATTTTCTTCACAATAGGCAAACCTAACCCGGTACCTTTGGCTTTAGTCGTTACATAAGGCTCAAAAACACGCGCTCTGATTTCATCTGGGAAACCACATCCGTTATCGATTATCGTGAGTTGCACGCCTTCTTGAGTCTTTTCGGTTATTACTTCAATCATAGGATCTGGTGTACTGACCAAAGCATCTTGTGCATTCTGCAACAAATTATGCAACACTTGCCGTAATTGTGCGGGATCTCCATTAATAATTGGCAAATCCGATGCAAGAACAGGTTTAATGACAGCTTTATGCTCACTATCATAAAGCGATAATACTTCACGTACTAGCTTATTTAATTCTAGCTGGCGAAGTGCCAACTCAGGCACACGCGCATATTGATTGAATTCATTGACCATTTTTTTCAATGCCTCAACCTGATTGACAATCGTTTCAGTAGAACGCTTTAGGATTCGCGCATCCGCATCATTCAGTTTGTCAATTAGCTTATGCTGTACCCGTTCAGCCGATAGCTGAATCGGTGTCAGTGGATTTTTTATTTCATGCGCAAGTCTTCTCGCAACCTCGCCCCAAGCAACCGCACGCTGAACTTGTAGCAATTGCGTTATATCATCAAAAACCACCACACCTCCACCCGACAGATTTGGCAAACGCGTGCCACGTATTAAAAGCACTAGATTCCGACCATCTGCAATATGTGTAATCTGTCTTTGCCAAGCACCTGTGCCAGTAAATGAGTTAAAGCCCTGCTGGATCTCAGCAATAACTGTTGCCAGCAATGGTTCATTTTCTATGCAGCCTTCAATAATTGCACCATCCAAGCTAATCATCGGAACTTGCAAAATTTGCTCTGCGCTGCGATTTGCTTTTGACAATGTCAATTGTTCATCAAACACCAACACACCCGATGACAAATTAGCCAGAATACTCTCTAAATGTGCACGCGCACTTTCTACCTGTTGCTGGTGATGTTGTGCCGCTGCTTGTGCTTCTTCAAGCTGTTGCGTCATCAAATTAAAGGATCCTGTCAACACACCAAGCTCATCCGTACTTTCCACCCGGTGACGACGGCTATAATCCCCTTGAGCAATAGCGCGCGTACCTTCAGCTAACAATCCTAGTGGTGCACTTAGTTTTTCACTCAATAACGATGCGCTCGCCAACGCAGAAAATAATGATAACAATAACGCCAATGTCAATGTCACGCTATACAGCCTTGTCAATCCTTGTCTTGACAAAGAAAGTTCTTGATAGTCCTGGAGTCCCGCCTGGACTTGTTCCGCGTCGTTTGCCAATTGCACTGGAACCGGCTGTAAAAGTTGCAGTATACGAATGTCTTCTGTGAGACTCAGTACATTCACCGGAGTCACTACACGCAAATACAGCCCTTTGTTTTCAATGGATTCCACCACTCTATAAGTCTTTTGCATACGAATATGCCGCATAACCGCAGCATTGGGCATTTCAGGAAAAAGCGCTCGATTACTCTCGCTAGAAAATGCAATCACCTTACCATCTTGATTAAATAAGGTTGCTTCTTCAATTTGCGATTGCAATGACAATTCGTTCAAAATCAATAATGGAGAGCTATTCGATTCTGATAAAAGCAATGCCGTCGCTTGTGCTTTCTTTTGCAGTTCTGTCAGCAAATTTTCAAGCATTGTATGTCCCAAATTTATGCCGCCTTCCAACGCTCTATCTACTTTCACATCGAACCAGGATTCAATACTTTTTTCAAGAAACTGTACCGATACCGCATACACCAATACGCCCGGCAATATGGCCATCAGTGAAAAAATCGACATCAACCGTAAAGCCAATCGTGAACCAAAAACTCCTGATTGCAATCGACGCCGAAATCGCCACAACAAGAACATAACGATGGCCATGAATACAACCACAAGAGCAATGTTTATTTCCAATAGCAATCGGTATCTACGTTCAAAAAACTCAGTATTCGCACCGGCTGTGGCCAACAAAAATAACATCACTGCCCCTAATCCTGCACCAATAATAATAACAAACTTCATTATTGTCCCTTGACAATCATAGGTTGCCCGATCACAGGCAGTTTCATACGCCATTCCAATCGATCTGACGTCAACTCCCACTGACTAGAAGCCAATGCCTCCACCTGAAACGGTTTAGGCATCCGCGTCAAATCGAACCAGATACGCAGTGATGCCATATATTCAACATTTTCTTTCAATCCATCTTTGATGGTTAAAGGGTAACCTTTTAAACGCCCTAACGCTTTTAAGGCTTCTTTTAGGGAATTAAAGTTTTGTGAAGAAGAAAGATAATTCAATTGATATTGCCGTGTCAGCGCATAGTACCGCAATGCAACACGTAACTTAGCACGCGCAACTTCATCGTTCACCAAAAACCAGCGTGAATCTTCTAAAGTAAGCTTGGTTGCAAAATATAAGATGATGCCTTTCTCAAGCGCACGTTCTAATGTTGCATTCAATGCGATTTCCGAATCAACACTGATTTCATAACCCTGGTTCACAGCAGCCACTTCCACAGACTTGATATGTATACTTCCAGCATGCGACACGCTTGTCGACAAGATACTGAATAACAAAGCAATGATTGCTCCCCAAAGCAACCATTGCACCCGGTATAAATCCTGGCTATTTTTTTTGCAATAAGGTATAAAAAAATCCATCGTGACCATTATCTGGCAATAATTGTCCATTACTTAGACTGAATGGTGATAAAGGTAAAGATAGCACCATGGCATCTTCATGTCGGTTGAGAAATTTTTCAATTTGCGCAGCATTTTCCTCATTAAATACCGAGCAAGTCACATAAAGTAATTTTCCACCTCGGTTTAATAAGGTCCACAAAGCATTCAATATCGATTGCTGCGTCGCGATCAATGTAGTTAAATCGCTTTCGCGGCGCAACCACTTAATATCAGGATGCCGACGTACCACGCCCGAAGCCGAACAAGGCACATCAGCCAAAATACGATCAAAGCCCTGCCCATCCCACCAAGAGTGAGGCTTAGAGGCATCGCCGCAAACTGTCTTCTCAACGGTCATTTTCATGCGCTCTAGATTCTGCTCGACGCGTTGCATCCGGTTGGCATCATTATCCAATACAGTCAGTGATACACCTGCCAATTCTAGCAGATGTGTACTTTTGCCCCCCGGTGCCGCGCAGGCATCTAATACCCGCATCCCATTTTGCACATCCAAAAATATTCCGGCAAGCTGTGCACCAGCATCCTGCACCGTAACCCATCCTACCTCAAATCCCGGCAGCTTCTCGACATTCACCGGCTGCGCCAACTGAATCATGCTAAGCCCCGTCGATTCAAATGGCATTGCCTTTTCTATTAAAAATTGACAATAATCCTGTACGCTAATTTTGCTGGTATTGACACGCAACGTCATAGGTGGACGTTGGTTACCCTGTTGCAGCATCGAATCATAGTATTGTGGATATTGCTCACGCAATTTATCGATCCACCATTGTGGGTAAGAATAGCACCCAACCTCAACACAGTCAGTTTTTTGCAGTAAATGTTCTCGTTGCCTAACAAAAGTACGCAACACTGCGTTGATTAATCCTTGTAAAGCTTTGTTGTGCGCTATTGATTTTGATGCCGTAACTGCTTGGTTGATAATGGTATAAGGTGAAGATTTGCTGTACTGCAGTTGGTATAACCCTACTAATAACAAATAGTGTAGTTGCGGTTCAGTCAAAGGATTTTTCAACAAAAACCCGAGTATTGTTTCCAACTGACCGTAAAAGCGTAATACGCCATAGCTGATATCTTGAATAGCGCCTTTCTGTTGTTTTGATAATGCGGGGTAAGCACGCCAAGTCTCTTGCAACACCGCCGTCAAACTACTGCCGGAGAGTACTCGCGCCACTACTGCTGCAGCCGCAAGCTGCGTTTTAAACATCTTGTACAGCTACCTTACAGTCAAGCAAAAACATCTCCCAACCGCAACGGATTGCCGGACAAATAATCTGTCGCATTCAATTTTGTACCCCCCGGTTTTTGTACTCTAATAATTTGCAAGCTTCCTTTACCACAAACCACTATAAAACCTTCAGCATTGATTGCAATAATTTCCCCTGGCTTTCCTTTATCCTCAGAAGCAATCTTAGCTTGCCAGATTTTTAAAATACCTCCATGCAACGAAGTATAGGCTCCTGGTACCGGATTGAACGCACGCACGATCCGATCAATATGTCTTGCCGATTGTTGCCAATTAATTGCTGCGTCAGCTTTAACAATTTTCGTGGCATAACTGGCCAATGCCCCATCTTGTTTGGTTGAAGATAACTCTTTTTGTTGCAACAACATGATTGTTTCAACAATGCATTGCGCTCCGAGCTGAGCTAACTTGTCGTGCAATGTTTGCGCGGTGTCACTCATGGCAATAGACAAACTGCGTTGCAATAAAATATCACCCGTATCAAGCCCCGCATCCATTTGCATAATGGTAATTCCTGTTTCTGCATCGCCTGCCAGAATTGCACGTTGAATCGGAGCGGCACCACGCCAACGAGGCAACAGCGAAGCATGGATATTCAAGCAACCAAACCGTGGGGCAGTCAAAACAGCTTGCGGCAAAATTAAACCGTACGCTGCCACTACCATCATATCCGCATTCAATGCCTGCAGTTGGACCTGAATCTCCGACGTCTTTAGTGATTCCGGCTGCAGCAAGGAAAGGCCATGCTGTTGCGCAAGTTGTTTGACCGGACTTACGGCCAGCTTCATGCCCCTACCTGCAGGTCGATCCGGTTGCGTCAGCACCATGATAATTTGGTGATTTTGTTGCAGCAACATATCTAACGCAATGGCAGCAAAAATAGGGGTTCCCGCAAAAATGATTTTCATCTCAAATGAATCAGGTATCAGTAAATCTTTACAGAAGAATAGTCCAAAATGAAAAAACTCATAGTGTAAGAAGCAAAGCGCTTCAACGAATCACTGTGACAAAGTAAAGCTAAAGCGCGCTATTTTTTTGTCATCCCATAAACAATCACGGAATTACATGGTATACCGATGTCTTTTTTTTAATTTCGCCATCACGCGCGCTTGTTTAAGCCGCGACCAATACTCAACAAATACCTTCCCTTGCAAATGATCCATTTCGTGTTGGATACACACCGCCAGCAACCCACTGGCATCCATGGTGAAAGTTTTTCCATCGGCACCGAGTGCTTTGACAGTTATTGATTCAGCACGTGATACCTTTCCATAGACATCAGGCACCGATAAACAGCCTTCCTCATAATCCGACAAACCGTTACTAGCGGTAATCTCAGGGTTAATAAAAACCAGCAACTGATCATGCGTTTCGGAAACATCAATCACAATAATCCTTTGATGCACATCCACCTGTGTTGCTGCCAATCCTATCCCCGGTGCGGCATACATTGTTTCTGCCATGTCTTTGATAAGTGTTCGTGTGTTGTTGTTTATTTGCAGCACAGGCGCTGCAACGGTATGTAGTCGATCATCCGGGTATTGTAATATTCTTAAAATAGGCATGGAAATAACAATTCTTCTTAAAACAAATATCCAAGTATCTAATTATTAAAGTATCATTATGTGCATTATTTTTATATAAACTCACTGCAGGGAAAACGTCCATGCAAAAGCTTATTATAACTGCGTTCATCGGTATGCATTTTATTTTTGCCTCACCGATTAAAGCCGAGAACATTATACTGCGAAGCGATGCACCGGAGCATCATACCGTTGTTCCAGGCGATACATTATGGGGCATTGCGGCACGCTTCCTCAAAGATCCTTGGCGCTGGCCTGAAGTTTGGAACATCAATCGCGACCAGGTAAAAAATCCCCATAAAATTTATCCTGGCGAAACGATTGTACTAGAAAGATTACCAGATGGGCCAAGGCTTAGACTCTCACGCTCCGAAGGAGACTTGCGAACTGTTAAGCTATCCCCACGTATTCGTGTAGAAAATGACAACAACCTGCCCATTCCTGGCATTTCACGCACGGTTATTGAGCCTTTTTTGAGTCAGCCCTTAATCATCGAAAAAGATGGCTTAGCCAATGCGCCGTATATCTTGGGTTCTAGTGACGGACGCGTTATTTTAAGTACTGGCAATACAGCGTATGTTACTGGTTTACCTCCAAATCAAGGGCGCGCCTGGCAGATATTCCGCCCTGGCAAACCTTTACTGGATCCTGACAAAACGAATCTGATTCTCGGTTATGAAGCGGTTTATCTGGGCAATGTCACTACGGAAACTTTTGCAGAAACCAGTACCGTCACAATTACCCGCGCCAAAGAAGAAATCCTCAAAGGCGATCGATTGGTCGCTGCCCCAGATATCATTTTCGATAACTATATGCCGCATGCACCTAATTTCTCGGTGAATGGGCGAATTATTTCAGTTTATGGTGGCGTCACTGAGATCGGAAAAGACGCCATTGTTACCCTCAATAGGGGCGCAGAGGATGGTTTAGAAATGGGCCATGTACTGGCCGTCTATCGTAGAAGCCAAGCCAGATCCCTTAAAGGCGACATGGTACAGTTACCGGATGAAAGAACCGGATTGGTGTTCGTTTTTCGTGTCTTTGAAAAAATCTCTTATGCTTTGGTAGTGCAAAGCACTCTCTCGATTAAGGTATTAGATGCGGTTAAAACACCCTAGCATCATGATGCGACGACATGACATCTGCATCCGAGACAGAATTATGGTTAAACCTCAATCTAATTGATGGCCTGGGTGATGAATCGATTCGTCGATTATTGGTCGCTTTAAGCAGCCCTGAAGCGATATTTTCTGCATCACAGAGCATACTCCAAAGCATCGTAAAACCCTCCATCGCCAAGCTTATCCAACAAGGCCCGGATCGTAGCAAAGTCACTAGCACGCTTAAGTGGTTGAAAGATCCTAACAACACCATTATCACCTTAGCAGATGCGGATTATCCCGCATCTCTATTAAATATTTCCGATCCACCGCCACTATTGTATTTGAAAGGGCGCCGGGAACTTCTCCGGCATCCGGCTTTGGCTGTAGTGGGTAGCCGCAATGCTACTCCGCAAGGTTTATTAAACGCCGAAAATTTTTCACAAGCCGCCAGTGATGCTGGTCTTTGTATTGTCAGCGGCCTGGCATTGGGAATTGATACTGCCGCACATCAGGGCGGATTACGTGGCACTACCAGCAGCATTGCAGTGGTTGGCACGGGCCTTGACATTGTTTATCCAGCAAAAAATCATACCCTCGCGCACCAACTCGCAAAAGAAGGCGCGCTTATCTCTGAATTCCCTTTGAGTACGCCGGCAATCGGTAGAAATTTTCCGCGCCGCAACAGAATCATCAGCGGCATCAGTCAGGGCTGTCTAGTCGTTGAAGCCGCACTGCAAAGCGGTTCATTGATCACGGCGCGTCAAGCCTTGGAGCAAGGGCGTGAAGTGATGGCCGTTCCAGGATCGATCCACTCGCCACTATCCAAAGGCTGCCACGCCTTGATTAAACAAGGCGCAAAGTTAGTCGAAAATACACAAGATATTTTGGATGAATTGGGTTATGCGCCATCGCAAAAAAACCATAACGATTCTTTAAAAAAACAACCAACCCCCATAGATTCTCCTCAGAACAACTTACTACTCACTCATCTGGGCTACGATATCGTCAATATTGACACACTCTGTTCACGCAGTGGCTTGACGGCAGAAGTTGTATCAGCCATGCTATTGACACTTGAACTTGAGGGTCAAGTCAGCAGTTTACCTGGGGGGTGCTATCAAAGAATACTAATTAATTAGGCATTCTCCCTGGAAAATTTAATCATTCACTTGTTCGTTATATTTGTAACTTATTCAATATAGCCATGTTCGATATTCTTGTTTATTTGTTTGAAAACTATTTTGATTCTGGAAGCTATCCAGATTCTGCAACATTAACCCATAAACTTACGATGGCTGGGTTTCCCAATGAAGACATCACTGAAACCTTAAACTGGCTCTCGGAGCTTACCAAACAAACCACCGATCATTATCCAGCTGATTTAGCGGAAAGCACCTCTTTTCGTTGCTATAGCGATGAAGAAATGGAAAGAATCGATACCGAAGGTCGCGGATTTATATGTTTCCTAGAACAGAATGCCATCATTAATCCTTTACAGCGTGAATTGCTAATCGATCGATTGCTGGTCATGGATGACAATTCACACACCGTAGAAAAAATTAAACTGATCGTTTTGACTGAATTATGGATTCAGAATCAATTTACCGATCATGCCGTACTGGAAAAATTATTAGTTGTCAGTGATTCTCAATATCGTCATTAAATAATGTGTTTAGTTCATCAGAATGACGTCGAATCGTGATCTCATAGCTTTCTGCTTGGATTCACTGAAATCTGTTACTTTTTTATTTCTGTTCTTATTCGCTTATTACGAACTGATACCATAGTATGTAATAACGATAACATGCCCCCCAAAGAAAACCATGAGTAAGTTTTTAATCATCGCTGAAAAACCTTCTGTCGCAGCAGATATTGCAAAAGCCTTAGGTAATTTTACCAAGCATACTGATTATTATGAAAGCGATGAGTACGTCCTATCTTCCGCAGTAGGGCATTTGCTCGAATTGGTTGTGCCTGAAGAATATGAAGTAAAACGGGGTAAGTGGAGTTTTGCTAATTTACCGGTTATTCCACCACATTTTGACTTAGCACCAATCGAGAAAACTTCTGCGCGGCTCAAACTGCTCACCAAGCTGATCAAGCGAAAAGATATTGATACGCTAATTAATGCTTGTGATGCAGGACGTGAAGGTGAATTAATATTTCATTATATTTTGCGCCATACTAGCGTGAATAAACCGGTCAAACGCTTATGGTTGCAATCCATGACACCACAAGCAATTCGAACCGGCTTCACCAGCCTGCTCGACAATTCTGCAGTACAGTCTTTAGCAGAAGCCGCGGTCAGCCGCTCTGAATCGGACTGGTTGGTGGGTATTAACGGCACCCGTGCCATGACAGCCTTTAATTCCCAGGAAGGCGGCTTTCATAAAACCACCGTAGGACGCGTACAAACTCCCACATTGGCGATTCTGGTCGAACGCGAAGAAAAAATTAAAAAATTTCGCTCACAAGATTACTGGGAAGTTCATGCCACCTTTGCGACCGAAAATGGCGAATATCTTGGCAAGTGGTTTGATGAAAAATTCAGCAAAAGTAAAAACAATCAGGAATTAAAGCCAGAACGTTTATGGGAACTCAGTCAAGCAGAAATTATCCGTGACAAGTGCCAAGGACAGCCAGGCATTGTAAGCGAAGAAAGCAAGCCCAGTAAAGAAATTTGCCCATTACTTTACGATCTGACCAGTTTGCAACGTGACGCAAATAGTCGTTTTGGTTTTTCTGCCAAAACGACACTGGGTTTGGCGCAAGCCTTATATGAAAAACACAAGGTACTCACCTACCCAAGAACAGATTCACGCGCTTTACCGGAAGACTATCTCGCTACCGTTAAAGATACCTTACAAAATCTTGCAAATACGGAATACGGAAAATTTTCGCAACAGATTTTAGCTGCTAACTGGGTGACGCCCAATAAACGAATTTTCAACAATGCCAAAATTTCTGATCACTTTGCCATTATTCCCACCCCGTTAAGCTCAGCAAAGCTTAACGAAGCTGAAACGAAATTGTATGATCTGGTTACCAAGCGTTTTTTGGCCATTTTCTTTCCCGCCGCAGAGTTTTTACTGACCACACGTATCACACGGGTTGCGGATGAACCTTTTAAAACAGAGGGAAAAGTAATGGTAAAGGCCGGTTGGCGCGCAGTATATGGCAAATCAGCCCCAACTGATGATAGCCATGACGACGCCTCGTTGGTTGCAATCACACCAGGAAAACCTGTGTCCACCGAAATAGTCGAAATTATCGCAAATCAAACGCGCCCACCCACACGCTTTAATGAAGCGACACTCCTATCCGCAATGGAAGGTGCCGGAAAACTTGTGGAGGATGAAGAATTACGTGCTGCTATGAGCGCAAAAGGTTTAGGCACCCCAGCAACTCGTGCAGCGATCATCGAAGGATTGGTGTTGGAAAATTACCTTCAGCGTGTTGGACGAGAACTTCACCCAACGGCTAAAGCAACTTCGTTAATCACCTTATTACGTGGCCTAAAAATTCCTGAGCTCATTTCACCAGAGCTCACCGGAAATTGGGAATATCAGTTGCGTCAAATTGAACAAGGACAATTAAAACGTTCGTCCTTCATGGATAAAATTGCCGACATGACCAGGCGCATCGTAGAACAGGCAAAAACTCAACGCGGTGAAACGATTGAGGGGGATTTTTCCATTCTGCAATCGCCTTGCCCTAAATGTGGTGGTATTGTTCATGAAACTTACAAAAAATTCCAGTGCCAGAAATGTGATTTTGCACTATGGAAAATCCTTGCAGGACGTCAATTCGAAGTTGGCGAAATGGAAACGCTGATTACTCAGCGCCAGATAGGCCCTCTACAAGGTTTTCGTAGCAAAATGGGGCAATCGTTTAATGCCATCATCCAACTCACGGATACTTTTGAAATGAAATTCGATTTTGGTAATAATGATACCAATATCGAGCCTGTTGATTTCAGTGGACAAGAATCGCTTGGAAAATGCCCTAAATGCAATTGCTCCGTTTATGAGCATAGCCTTCATTATGTGTGCGAGAAGTCGATCGGTGCTGCGCGCACCTGCAGTTTCAAAGTAGCCAAAATTATTCTTGAACGCCCGATCGAACGCGAACAAATCGTCAAGCTATTAGAAAAGGGCAAAACCGATTTACTATCTAAATTCATCTCTAAAAAAGGACGCCCATTTTCGGCCTACTTAGTTGCAAACTCTGACGGAAAGATTACTTTTGAATTTGAACAAAAAATTGCTAAAAAAACTATCGAGAAAAAACCCGCTGCCACTACACCAACAAAACGCAGATCAACAACCAAAACAAAAGCAACGTCTCAAGCAAAACTCGATTGACCTCATCATCAATCCGTTTCTACCTTCCAAAAAATCCAATTTTTGCATACACTATACCTACATCTTGGAATGATAGGAACGGATAGCTACCTATCGTTAAACGTAGAATTTGATTACGTACTTAACCACACCGCTTAGTCCCATAATAATCATAATAAGTCCCCCAACAATCGCGGTCCCCTCCAATAGAATAGAAAAAAGCGCCGCTCCTGTACTAGGAAACTCTTCTTCACCAACCGTATTCTTTCTTTTTTCCCTACGTTCTTTTACCCATAACTGCAACCAAATCGCAACGGGTATCACTAATAGGGAAAACATTAAAGCAATTTCTGCATCTTCCATTTATAAGCCTCATTCTAAAAATTAGTACCGCCTATTTTAATATTACCTAGCGCTCTAGGTGTCACAAATTTACAGCAAACTAGGGAAATTATTCATTAATCTTATACCGAGTGAGCTAATAACAGAGATCGTGCAGCAAACGAAATGATAAGCAGAATTGATTACTATCAAAAACTCTCCTCTGGATACCCAATTAAGAAGTGAAGGGTAAAGCTGCCTTTGCTTACCAATTCAATTTGAAAAAACAACCCCAAAATACTTTCCTTTTTGAGTTTTACGCCATTCACAGATATCCAAAGTATTCCAACAAAGCCCTAAGCCTTAACCAGTTTTTTGTGAATGCTGTACGGAATCTATTGGTTAATCAAAGTCACATCAATCATCCGATTTTAAGGGAGTAGGTATGACAGGAAATCTCATTTTCGACCAATCGAGGCAGCTTTTGATTAGCCTTCTTTTTCTGCTTTCTATTGGCAATACGAGTGTCTATGGGTTTGAGCGTGGGCCGTTAATAAAAGCTGCTCTTGAGCCATCTGCACCTAATTACTATACAGCAACACCACTTTCTGGCTGCACACATGCTATAAATGCAACAAGAGGTATTGCTGGCAATCCTGTCCCCGGACCAAATGATGCAGATCTTTTGAATGTGTGGATTACAAATTGGCCTACTTCTGGACCTATCAACACATATTTTTGTAATGCAAAGATTTTTCGTTTTGCCCCCTTCAATATGATTATGGAGATCATTCAAGCAAATGGAGTTCATCTAGTTTGTAACATTGGAGATTCTGTAGGCGGAGTATCTAACGAAACTATTTGTATTATTCCCGATACTACCCCAGACAAAGGGGCAAACGCAGGTCAGCCACAATTAGGGTCATGTGCAGGAAACCCGGTTAACACAGCCACGGGTAATAAATATGCTGAAGAAACCGATATTACAAACTCAAGCGGATTAAGCTTCTCACGCTATTACAATGCCACGAGCTTATCGGGTGGATCCCAGATGGGGACTTCCTGGAACCACTCTTTTCAGCGTAGTTTAACTGTGAATCCCCAAACAATAACGGCCACACGATCTGACGGCAAGCTAGCTTACTTTCGTTTAGTTGGCTCAGTTTGGATCAATCAGCAGGCAGGTGGAGATACACTAATTCAAATGGCTGGTGGAATCGGTTGGCAATTCATCACTTCCGACGACACCATTGAAACCTACAATACTTCCGGCAAGCTCCTATCTATCGCCAATCGCGAAGGTCGAACCCAGAATTTAGCTTACGATAGCAATGGGCGTTTGAGTACGGTCACTGACGACATTGGCCGCGCATTGAGTTTTACCTACGATGGTTCCAGTCGCATCAAAACCCTAACCGATCCTGCGAGTGGGGTGACTCAATATGCTTATGATGCTACTAGCAACCTAACCAGCACCACTTATCCCGACGGTAAAGTTCGCACCTACCATTACAACGAGCAAACCTATACCAGCAATACCAATCTACCGCATGCATTAACCGGCATCACGGATGAAAATGGGGGTCGCTTTGCGACCTATACCTATGATGCGCAAGGTCGTGCGGTCGTGACGGAACACGCCGGTGGGGTTGAGCGTTACGTATTGGGTTATAGTGCCGATGGCAGCAATACAATGGTGACCGATCCGCTGGGCAGTCAATACACGCATCACTTTCAAACTATTCTCGGTGTAGCCAAAAGCGCCGGCCAATCACAACCGGCAGGATCGGGATGCAGCGCTGCTTCAAGCGCAATAACTTATGACGTCAACGGCAATGTAGCCAGCCGCGCCGATTTCAATAATCACAAAACCTGTTATGCGTATGATCTAAACCGTAACCTCGAAACTGCCCGCGTCGAAGGTTTGAGTAGCGGAGCCAATTGTCCCGCGGATCTGATGGGCTACACACCTGCAGTGGGTAGCAGCGAGCGCAAAATTCTCACCACCTGGCACGCAAGTTTCAGACTACCTACCTTGATTCTTGAAGCCAAACGGGAAACGTTGTTGACTTACGATATCCACGGCAATGTCACGCAGCATCAAATCAAGGATACCGCCACCAATACCACACGTACCTGGAATACCAGCTACACCTACCATGCTTCGGTGCCGGGTGTCATGACGCAACGCATCGAAGACGGGCCGCGAACGGATGTGTCAGACACCACGACTTATCTCTACTACGCACCCAATGCGAGTTGTGTGGGGGGGCACTTGGGTTGCCGCGCACAAGTCGCCACTATTACCAATGCACTCGGGCATGTCACAGAAGTTACCCGCTATAACGCACACGGCCAACCCGAAGAAATTTATGACGCCAATGATTTAGTCACAACACTGGCTTATGATAATCGTCAACGGTTAATCACCAAAACTGTGGGTAGCGAAATCACAAGCTACCAATACGACCATGCAGGCCAGGTCAAACGCATCACCTCACCCGATACCAGTTATTTAAACTTCACGTATGATACCGCTCATCGCTTGACTGCGATTACAGACAATCTTGGTAATCGTATCCAATATACGCTGGATAACATGGGTAACCGGACCCAAGAAGAGATCTTTGATCCGGCCAATAATATCGCACAACGCAAAACGCGGGAATTCGATGCACTCAATCGTCTTTGGAAAAATATCGGTGCACAAAACCAAACGACCCAGTACCAGTATGACGCGCAAGGCAACCTGAAACAAATCAGCGATCCCTTACAACAGGCAGTCAACTATCAATTTGATGCTTTAAATCGTTTAACGCAAACCATCGATGCGACTAACCACACTACCCAGCAGCAATACGACAGCCTTGATCAAATCAGCCAAGTCACTGACCCGAAAAGTGTTGCTACCACCTACAACACTAATGGCTTTGGCGATGTTACCCAGGAAATATCGCAAGACCGAGGCACCACGACTTACACCTATGACAGTGCTGGCAATATCAAAACCATCACCGATGCGAGAGGCGTTAAGCAGACCTACACCTGGGATGCCTTAAACCGCCCGACCAAGCGCACCCATACCACCGTCACGGGTGTGCCGAATATTACCGCACTGACATGGAACTACGATAACGGAGCCAATGGTACCGGTCGATTGACCGGTATAACCGACCAATCCGGCACGACGACTTACAGTTATGATGCGCATGGCCGGTTACTGACTAAAACCCAGATTACCAAGTTCAATACCCTCAGTTTCACCCAAAGCTTGAGCTATCAATACGATGCCATGGGTAAACTGCAACAAGTTACCTATCCATCGGGAACGCAAATCACTACTGAGGTATGTTGTCAAAAATGGAGTCCATAGGTTTAAGCAGCGAGTAGATTTGCATAGTACTGCTGCGAAAATTGTGCAGGCGATAAATAACCTAATTTTTCTTGCTTGCGCTGTCGGTTATAGAATATTTCGATATATTCGGTAATCTCCTGAATGGCTTGTTGCCGTGTTTTGAATCTCCGATGATGCACCAGTTCGGTTTTAAGTATCCCCCAGAAGCTTTCCATCGGCGCATTATCATAGCAGTCGCCCTTGCGGCTCATGGAGGCGATCATGCCAAATTGTTGCAATAAATTCCGGTAATCGTGTGCACAGTATTGACTACCTTGATCTGAATGAGCAATGAGCCCCTTATCCGGATGTTTATTTGCAGTTGCGCGAAATAATGCCTGTATAACCAGGCTCTTTGTCATTTTCTCATTCATGGCATAGCCCACCAGTTCGCCATTAAATAGATCTTTTATTCCAGCCAAGTACAACCAGCCCTCATCTGTAGGAATATAAGTGATGTCACTGACCCACACTTTACCAGGTGCATTAACAGAAAATTCCCGTTTCAGAATATTGGGCGCAACCGGTAAATTATGTTTAGAATCGGTCGTCACCTTGAATTTTAGCTTTTGCTTACAACGCAAACCCAATTTCCTGCGCAATGTTCGAACACGGTATGGTGTGGCTTGTACTCCGTGATCCGCCAAATCATGATGCAAGCGCTTTGCACTGTAGGTCTCTCGTGTACGTTGGTGTGCGGCCAGTATTTCTATTTCCAGCCTTCTATTCTCCCGCTTACGTTTACAAAGCGGGCGCGTTCTTTGAGCATGAAAGCCGCTCTCGGAAACATTCAATACTCGACACATGAGCCCAATCGAATAGCTTCGTCGCATCGATTCAATCAAACCGTATCTCACCGCGACTCCTTGGCGAAATACGTCGCACACTTTTTTATAAAATCACGCTCCATCTTCACTTCTGCTAATTCACGTTTAACTCTGGATAGCTCTAACTCAAGTTCAGTCAGCGGCTTATGATGCTTGCCTACTGTAATGAGTTCTCCTCGTTTGTCAGCATAAACCCAATTCTTTAGTGTCCCCTGGGGTAACGACAGCCGTTTTGCTGCTTCAACCAGAGTCAATCCGCTTTCTTTGAAAAATTTAACTGATTCCTTCCGAAATTCCTGACTATATTGTGTGCGGGGTAATTCCATTTTCATCCTCCATTTCATGTCTTCATTTTATGAAACTTCGGACTCCTTGAAAATCAGCATACCTCACTACCACCTATGGTGCCGATGGCCGGCCAAGCGAACTGCGTATCAACGGCAATGCGTTAATCAGCAACATCACTTACCATCCGTTTGGCGAACCCAAAAGCTGGGTGTGGGGTAACGGTCAAGCGTACACGCGCAGCTTTGATCTGGATGGAAGGCTCAAAAACCACCCAACGGGCAGCGATACACGCACACTTAACTATGATTCGGCCAGCCGCATCACGCAAACCGCTGATACCAATCCGATCTATAACCGCAGCTTTGACTATGACGTCAACAACCGGCTGACAAACCAATCGGACAACACCAGCTTCAAAATCTGGAGCTATGACGCCAATAGTAACCGCACGCAGTATGAAGCCGGCAGCGCCACCTATGCGTATACGATCGCAAACAACAGTAACCGTTTACAAACGGTATCGGGGCCAATCACTAAGAACTACACCTATGACGCAGCGGGTAATCCCAAAAGCGATGGACAAACAACCTTTACCTGGAATGCGGGCGGAAAACTCGCCAGCACATTAAGGAGCGGCAAAATCCACACTTACAAAACCAACGCATTCGATCAGCGTATCAGCAAGCATGGCCCGCTCAGTCAACGTTTTTTCTTCTTCTATGATTCTACCGGGCAGTTGATTGGAGAATATCGAAACAACGCCGAAACCACCACACCAACCGATGACTGGCTGGTGCGGCAAGAAACTGTGTGGCTGGGTGATATTCCGGTCGCTGTAATCAAAAAACCTACCGCAACTAGCACGATACAGCTGTACTACGTCTACGCCGATCATCTCAACACCCCGCGGGTGATTGTAAATTCAAGGAACACCACCATTTGGCGTTGGGACAATGTACATGCGTTTGGTGCCAACCTGCCGTTTGAAGATCCTGACAACGACGGCCAAACATTCGAATACAACTCACGCTTCCCAGGTCAATATTTCGATAAAGAAACCAATCTGCACTACAACTATTTCCGCTACTATGAACCCGAAACTGGGCGATATATTTCACCTGATCCCATTGGACTGGCGGGGGGAATGAATACTTATGGGTATGTGGCTGGAAACCCAATAAGCTTTATTGATCCATTGGGTTTAGCAAGCTTAATAAATCAAGATGGAACTTTAACTGTGATTGGAAGTAATGGAAGTATTATTGCAACATATTCATCAGGTAATAGCACCACTAATCCAAAAGGAGATCCATATAAAGTCGGTAGCAATGGTCCCGCACCAAAAGGAATATTTCCTGTACAACCACCAATCAATACTACCGGTCGCCCTGAATACGGATCTGCCTTCTTTCCAGTTGGCGCTGTAGGCCCAAATGGTGAGCGTCTGGATATCGCGCGCCAAAGAGGAATTGGAGTTCATTCAGGTCGCAGGAGTTACCAATCAAAAACTCAAGGCTGCATACGCGTTGATGAAAATACTATCCAAGACCTACTTCGTATCAATAAAAATGATCCAATAACTCAGATTACTATTCAATGATGAAGTCAAATTATTATTCAACTTTGATATTGTGCATTCTCCTATTGATGAATTGCAGATCATGGGCTTCTGCTGTTACTGCTCTACCAGAGGAGCATCAATCCGGAAAAATCGGTTTACCTGGAAGCTACCAGTCAAAAAGCGGTAAGTGTCCGATTACTATTGTGGTTAGCGCTGAGGGAGGGTTCAAGCAACTTCTCTTAGAATCGGATTTATCCAAAAATGAGATAGTTAATGATATTACCAGTGCTATATATTTCTCAAATGAATTACTTGTCTTCTCTACGAGCCCACTTTATGGAAATCCAGGGATATTCGTTTATGACTGTTCTCTGAAAAATATTAAAAGAATTGTTGCACCTCAAAAACCAAATAAAGCTTATCCTCAAGGAGCTGATTTTTTCGAACTAAAAAGCATTGAAGATGACACCATCTATTACTATCATACAACTGATGTTGATAAAACTGATTTTAATATCTTAAGAACTAATAAATACTTATTTCAGGTTTTTATTGATGGTTCCTCTCTGAAAAAGGTACGGCAATAAAAGCTAATGTCAGCAAGTACTGGTGACATAACTATCCATCGGAAAGACTAAGAATGTTTTTGCTGAATAAAAATATTATCTTAGTTTTTATGCTTTCTTTTTTTGTAAACACATTAAAAAGACCTCTGCACAACCGCGAGAATTTAGCTGTAGTGATAGAGAAAAATATCCAACTGAGAGTTATTGCACGTCATTTTGGTAGAAAGTGAAGTTTTTTCCTTTTTTTAGGAAATTTCCCCTTTATGCAACATTCTGCACCGGATTGCTCTCCTAATGGTTGGTCTCAAAGATTTTGTTGGCTGCTTTTTTTAGGTTCCATGCAGATACTTTTCAGTATGTACTTGGTGTCTACTTTTACCGTACCGAAGCAGCTCAGCGTGCCCCATTCCCAATAAAGTGTTTGATTGTGCCAAAACACTGTTCGACAATATAACGTTTTTGCTGATCAATTGATTCGCCAGCTTCGTGCCGAGAGTGGTTTGTTCTTGTACGCACCATGCATGATTGCGCTCTTTGATCTTTTGCTTTCTTCGAAACTGCCGATTGGCATTGCTGGCAGATCACTTGTCAGCATCTACCCGATTGGCCTCGATATGGCGCACCATCAATAGCTGCTTTGAAATGCATCATTTACTCTGGTTGGCAGGAGTAGTGTGAAACCCCACGCGCATCGCCCGTCTATCATTCCACCACCATGTAACTGGCGGTTAGCCAAACTGCGACTCTTCTTGCTTTTCTTTAGCCAAGTCGCATCCGGATCCGCACTTTGTTCTTCGGTACAGCTGATTCCAGGCTGACTGCCATCTTCAACTGAACAGCCTTACCTTCGGTATCTACCTCAAGTAGGATGGCTCTTCTCGGCAGGGCGTGCCGCTGACTCAATCAGCGTGGCATCAATGACCGCTCCTGTCGCACCCTTGATCATCAATCCGTGTGATTGAAGCTGCTCATTAATAGAACCCTTGCAAGCTATTCTCTCCAGTCGGTTGTCATTACCAGAATTACGGAACCGGCACAAAGTGGTTTTGTCCGGTATTGCATCCGACAAGGACAATCCACAAAATTGAAAATCAATCCGGTACACACAGCGCTTACTCCAACACAGCATCCGATAAAGCCACTTGTGCCACACCCAGCAATTGCTCTTGAACATGAACAACAACATCAAAATGGTCCTGTCCTCCTCCACCATGGTGATAACTCGTGCTTGTAAACCCTGTAAGCTTCTCGGATGTAACTTCCTCCCACCAATCAGTGCATCAACCCTCATCAGAACATTATCTCGCTTCAATCGCTCTGCCAATTCCAGTGCTCCAAAACTCATCTGCATCTTTTGCTCCAATTCTCTTTTAACTACCTCTATTTTAGTGGGTTATTGCAAGGGCAGGCGAGGTTGTGCAGGAGTCTTTTAAATGCTAATAATAATGAATGTCGTCAGAATTGTTTAAAGTTAGATATTAAGTCTAATTTTAAACATAGTGCTAGTATTTATAATGATAATCCAGAATTTTTCTGGAAATTATTAAATGAAATGAAAGAAAAAGCATATTCTGCTAATTCTCAGAATGAAATTAATCAATTTATGAAACTTCTGCAAATAAACAATCCTCCTGCTGAAGTTGAAGAGTTTTTATCGGAAGGTCTTGAGACTTTGTGTGCTGAAAAGCCAGTTCTTTTTAAAGAGGCAATGCGACTGTTAGATATAAATTTAAGAGCAAAGCTAAATAAAAAATTAGATCAACCATTGTTTCGCGAAGAGAAAGAATTAGAAACATGTCGATATCAAGATTCCAACGATTAAGCAGTAGCCCAGTCAAGCTTTCGCCATCCGATTAAGAGTGCCAAGACACACGTACAAAACCAACGCTCTGGATCAACGCAGGTGTACGACGTCCACGCTGATCATCTCAACACCCCGCAAGTGATTGTAAATTCAAGAAATACCACCATTTGGCGTTGGAACAATGCGCACGCCTTCGATGCTAACTTGCCGTTTAAAGATCCAGACAACAACGACCAAACACTCGAATACAATCCACGCTTCCCAGGCCAATACTTCGATAAAGAAACTAACCTACACTACAACTATTTCCGTCACTATGAATCCGAAACCGGACGGTACATCAGCCCTGATCCGATGGGAATTGCGGGGGGGGGATTACTTGGATACTTATCATTGTCGGTGCGACATTATATACTGGCTCGCAGTCCACTTCGTTTCAGAATGCTGCTGCAAGCTCCGCTCAATAATGGGGAAATCGACAAAATCAGACTGGTAATCGCTCTATGCCACTCCTGACCCTCCTGCAACCTTGGCTGATTCTTGTAGCGCCCAAATTACAACCACCGCGTTAAGTGTAAGCACTTGGTTTTCCTATACGCTTACCTAAACATATTCTGTTTATGTATAATGAAACTGAAGAAAAAGGGAGCTTATTTTTCCTATATACCTCTAATCTTATTGGCACAAATTACTAAAACAAGGAACAGCAAATGGCAATCATCAATGGAACTGAACTGAACGACATTCTCACCGCGCTAAATGTGGATATCAACGGGATTGGCGACGAGATATATGGTCTTGGCGGCAACGATAAAATCACTGGATTTTTAGGCAGTGACAAGTTGTTCGGTGGCGCAGGACACGACACGATCTATGGCATGGACGGCCACGATACGATGGATGGTGGCGCTGGTAATGACCGGCTATTTGGTGGCAACGGCAATGACGGCATGGTCGGCGGTACTGGTGACGACTATCTGAACGGTGAGCTGGGATATGATGCGGTGGACTATCGCGGGGTCACGGGCACACGCGGGGTAACTGTCGATCTGCGCATTACCAAGGCCCAGGATACAAAGGCTGACGGATATGACACGATTGTCAATGTCGAGCAGGTCTGGGGTTCAAACCTCAATGATACGATCACCGGCTCGAACGGCGACAATGATCTTTATGGCTTCAATGGCAGCGACATTATCAACGGCGCTGGCGGCAACGACAATATCTTTGGTGGATTCGGAGAAACCACAAGTAACACTCTGTCCGGTGGTAATGGCAATGACAGCATTCTCGCCTCGTATGGTGCAGACACGCTGAGAGGCGATGCGGGGAACGACCGCCTGACGGGCTCGCTTGGCACTGACCGGTTGACGGGGGGTACTGGTGCTGATCGATTTGTATTCGACAATTTGGCCGATTCCACCGTGGTCGCAGCCGACACGATCACCGATTTCAATGGTGCTGAAGACCTGATCATGCTGGCATTCCTGCAATTCACCGCATCGCAGACCTTCATTGGTTCGGCGGCTTTCTCGGCAACGGGTGGGGCCGAACTGCGGGTGACAACGGCAGCGGGCGTTCAAACGCTGCAGGGCGATGCCAACGGTGATGGCACAGCCGACATGGCTATCAAGGTAATCGGCACGGCACTTGCCGCTGATGACTTCATCTATTCACCTTTTGGCGGTTTCGGTATCTGACCCCACAAAGGATTGCATAGTTGCAAGCCTGGGTTCGCTATTTAGCGTGCCCCGGTTTCGATTTATTGTCGCTTGCTGATATGGCCTGCGACGAGGCCATAGGGAATTTCACGTTGAATTCTAAGAATAAAAAGAGCGGTAGCGTGCTATCACCGCCATAACATGCATAAGATGTATATAATAGGGAAAGTCAAAATCACTTACAAAGATTTGTAATAACCAGTATATCTCAATGATATTGCTACATATAAAAATAAAATTTAACAGGAAAGCTTTCAATGCTGGCATCACTATTCCAGACCACCTCCCCTATTGATTTATCTACCCAACCATCACATATCCTTGTAATTTTTCCTAAGCTAGAAAAACTTCCAAAAAAATATAGCGTTCCTGGTGAAACAGCACTAGAGAAATTGCTTTTGAGGCGTGGCATGCAACTGCATGACATTCTGAATGCTCCAGTCAGCGCTAATCTGGATAATGGAGAGCTTTGTGCTTGGGTGATGCTAGATACTGAGCACTCTGTATTTGAACAACAGGTTTGCTTAAGAAAAGCGCTTAAACTACTTTTAACTGAGAATCCAACGGAAATTTTTCTCTCCGTGCATGGCACGACGCAGCAGAAAAAAGTATTTGCTGAATTAGCAACCTACGTTACTTGGCTCAATGGCGCAATTCTACCTATACGAAAGAGTGAACCGACAAGAAAACCTTTAAATAAGATTTTTCTTCATAATTATAAAGATGATGATAATTTCCTGACACAGCGAGCCGTGGCAGAAGGCAATCTATTGGCGCGTGGTTTAACGATGTTACCCGCTAATGAGTTAACACCTAAAACCTACCGAGAACAAATTAAGAAACTCGCAGAAAACGAGGGATGGAAGTATCAAGAATTTGATTTTGACACACTAAAACAGATGGGAGCGGGTGCCTTTATTGCGGTGGCACAAGGTAGTCACGATCCGAAAGAGGCCTCCATTATTCATCTACAGAATACTTTCAAGCAAAATCAACCGCAAAAACAAGTTGCTATTGTCGGAAAAGGCATTTGTTTTGACACGGGCGGACTCAATCTGAAGTCTGCACGCTACATGCAAGGCATGCACGAAGATATGAATGGCTCAGCCGTTGCATTAGGGATTCTACTGGCTGCAACACGGGCAGAAATTCCGGTGCAAATCGATTGTTGGCTAGCGATCGCACAAAATCACCTCAGCCCAGGTGCGTATAAGCAGAATGACATCATTTCATCACTGAATAAGCTATCGATTGAAATCGTGCATACCGACGCTGAAGGGCGTTTGGTTTTAGCAGATACCTTAAATCTCGCGGCAAACTTAAAACCAGACTTGATTATCGATTTCGCTACTTTGACCGGTAGCATGATATCCGCAGTCGGATCGCGTTATAGTGGAATTTTTAGCAACCGAGAGGATCTCGCTCAAAAAGCAATCGCAGCGGGTGAAGCAAGTGGTGAAAGAGTTTGCTGGTTTCCTATGGATGCAGATTATGATGAAGATCTCGAAAGTGAAGTTGCTGATATCAAGCAGTGTACACTCGATTCAAATGTTGATCACATTCTAGCTGCGCGCTTTTTAAATCGATTTGTTAACGACACTCCATGGCTACATATGGATTTGTCCGCCTGTAATCACAAGGGCGGACTTGGCGCTGTAGATAGCTACATCACAGGTTTCGGCGTCAACTGGGGAATACAGTTTTTCAGATCCTTGCGATAGTAGCTCTCAAAGGAAGTTTTATGAGTTGAGCGCGACGCAACCTATTAGTTTTTTGCCAACAACAGCTCTTGTCCAATCGATAAACTGATATTGCTATTATTGTTCCACTGCTTAATTTGATCAATCGTTGTGCCGTGCCGCTTTGCAATGTGGTACAGCGTATCGCCTTTTTTAACAATATAAACATCCGCTGAGGCTTTTTTATAAACCACTGATGTATTAGATTGCTTGATCGGAGGAGGAACCAATAACACCTGATCATTTACGAGAGCGATTTCCCTATTGTCCAATAGGTTATTCATCGTTCGAAGCAGATGAGCGGTTGTTCCATGTCTGCTGGCAATCATCTGAATATTCTCGCCTTTTTTGACATGATACAACTGCCAGGGAACCTTGGCATTCTGATATATCTGCAGATTTCTTAAAAAGGTTTTACTGTTATCCTTAGGAAGCAGCAATGTGCGTGGCTCATCAAAAACCTTAACAACAAAGCCGTTGTAGGCGGGATTAAGTTTAGTAAACTCTATTTCGGAAATATTGGCTAGGCGGGCAACAACTGGAACTTCGATAGGCTTATGAATTTTAACTGTATCAAAGTACGGTCGATTCGGTACCGGTCGAAGCTTTATGCCGTATTTCTTTGAGTTAGCGATAATGTCTTTAACCACCAATAACTTATAAACATATTGCTTAGCCTCAATGGGTAAATTCAGTTGATAAAATCCCTTCGCTTTATCTTTTGCGGGAGTTTTAGCTAAAATTTTTCCAACGACACCTTCACCGATATTGTAAGAAGCAATGGCAAGCTCCCAGCTATCAAATCGATCATACAAATACTGCAGATAGTTAAGCGCCGCTTCGGTTGATGCGATCACATCGCGACGATCGTCATACCATATCGTCTGTGATAACCCTAAATGCTTGCCTGTTCTTGGGACAAACTGCCATAAGCCTGTCGAGGGATTGCCTGGCGCTGCCTTTACAAGGGGATTGTAAGAACTTTCCACGACTGGTATGAGTGCAATCTCCATCGGCATACCACGCCGCTCGACTTCTTCTACGATATGAAATAAATAACGTTCACTGTTTGAAACTATACGATTAAACATCTGAAGATTCTTGGCATACGATGCTTGAATAATGCGTCTTTCTTTGCTGTCAGGTGGCGCTGCTAGTGTAAGTCCACTTCTGACACGATCCCACAAATTTGTTTGCGTATTCTTGCTTTGCAAAAATTGACTGGCAGATGTATTAAACGGTATTAGTAAGCAAATCCAGAAAAACGATATTACAATTCTCGAAAATTTTATTTTTCTTTTTAAGATCATCTATATAAATCATTTTTTATAACTATACGGATTAACAGGATAACCAAATTTTTAATATTTGCAAACAACTTTTTTTTGTGATTCGCGAAACATTATGCTAAAATTAATATGAATATCAATTAGTTGAAAAAATATATTCTAGTTATCTATAAACTACTTTCATTGCTGATATTCGATTGGCTTTCGAAGGTTCGTAACTGAACAGCCGATTTGGCTTTCCATCCTTTTTTCCTGTGCTCAACACTTACATTAGTAAAAATCCCCCCACGCACATAGAAGCGTGATGTCAGGCGTAGATACCTCGGCTTTAATAAAGCAACGAGATCATCCATAATTTTGTTGGTTACTGCTTCATGAAACACGCCTTGATCACGATACGACCATATATACAGTTTTAGGCTTTTTAGTTCGACACATTTTTTGTCTGGAATATAATCCAAAACCAATTTTGCAAAATCAGGTTGGCCTGTTTTGGGACACAAGCAAGTAAACTCGGGAATCTCCATATGGATTTGATAATCCCGATTAGCATAGGGATTATCAAAAGCCTCTAGTTTCTTATCAGTTTTATTCGTCATCATTCACATCCACTATGCAAGGGTATTCGGTTACAATAAAAGTAATCGCGTTGAATTATCTTTATAATTTTAACTTTACATTATCTCATAAACTCGAATTGCGCTTAACCTGTATCAAACTCGCTGGCTTCAAATCGTTTGTAGATCCCACTACCATTCCCGTTTCAAGCAATCTGATTGGAGTCGTGGGACCGAACGGGTGCGGCAAATCTAATGTCATTGATGCAGTAAGGTGGGTTTTGGGTGAATCGAAAGCATCTGCATTACGCGGCGATTCGATACAAGATGTCATTTTTGCGGGCTCCAATAACCGCAAGGCTATCGGACGCGCAAGTGTCGAAATTATTTTCGATAACGAACTAAAAAGAGCGCCTGGGCAGTGGTTAAATTATGCAGAAATTGCTATTAAACGTGTGCTACAACGCGATGGCATTTCCAGTTATTACATTAATAATATCCAAGTGCGCCGGCGTGACATTTTTGATCTCTTCTTGGGAACAGGTATCGGTGGTCATGGCTATGCAATTATCGAACAAGGCATGTTGTCCCGAATTATCGAGGCTAAGCCTATTGAACTCAAAGGTTTTTTAGAAGAAGCAGCGGGGATTTCGCAATACCGGGAAAGGCGTCAAGAAACTTCCATACGACTGATGGAGTCTCGAAAAAATTTAACACGCTTGGCAGACATCCAACAAGAGCTCATCATTCAACTACAACATCTGGAATTGCAAGCTGAAGCAGCTGAGCGCTACCAGGCTTATCAACATGAAATGCACATGGCACAATCACTGCTATGGCTGCACAAACGAAGTGATGCATTGCAACAACGAAACGTCGCTGCAAATGCAATTTTAAAACTCGAAGCTGAATTAGAACAGGTATTTTCTGCCCAGAGCAATGCAGAACTTGAATTTCAACATTACCGAGAATTGCAAAATCTCGCTAACGACAGGTTGCAGCTTGCGCAACAAGATGCTTACACCGTAAATGCGCAAATAGGTCGCATCGAGCAAGAGATCAAATACCTAAGAGATCATAAACATCGTTTGCAAGATCAAAACACAGAAATAGAAAATCAATTTGAAAAATCTTCCCAACTAAAAACAGACACTTTAAAAGAACAACAGTTTTGGTACCAAGAAAGAGAAAAAACACGACTGATCGTCGATGAAAATGCACGCAGACAAGAAAACGAGTACAACACGCTACCTGAGCTAGAGAAAGCGGTATTAAAGCATCAGGAGCAATCCAATCAATGCCAGCAAGATCTTATTATCGTTGAACAAAGCAATCGCCTTAAAAATACGCAGCTTGCACATTGTGAAAAAAACATCCAGCAACTTAAAGTTCGTCACACGCGTTTGCTGGATGAACAAAGCCAGCTTCTGCAAGTTGATTCTGCAAAATTAAACGAATTACAATCAAAAATTAAACAAATCGATCTGGCGCTAGAAAAAGACAATCTTGCGCAACAAAATAGGGTACAGCAACTTACGGCAGTAACCCATCAGAAACAAGAAGCCAGTCACAGCATCAGAGAATCACAAGATGCACTCTCCCAAGCTACAGCACGATTCAAAGCAATCAATAATCTGCAACAAAAACTTCAAAACGCTAATCATTCAGATGCTTGGTTTCACAGAAACCAACTTGATCGCGTACCAAAGCTATGGCAAAAAATAAGCATTCCTGTCGAATGGGAAAGTGCGCTTGAGTCGGTTATGCGGGAAAAATTGAACAGTATTGAATTGGAAAAACTAGACCATTTTCAAAACTGTATTGATGACGCTCCTAACAGTAAATGGATCGTTTACGAAAAACCAGGTAATGCTTTGTACACTCAACCATGCCTCGAAGGCAATACCGTACATCACAGCGTTAATTTTAAGAAATTACTGACTTTGATCAACACCAAAGAACCTGAAATTCTATCGGTCTTACAAGAATGGTTAAATCACGTCTATGTGATCGAAAATATTGAACTGGGCTTTCAGCAGCGCGGGCATTTAAACCATGGTGAAATTTTAGTAACGCCGCAAGGGCATATCTTCACGCAATCCAGCTTTTTCTTTTATGCACCGGATTCTGAGTTACATGGTGTTCTGTCACGTCAGCATGAACTTGAGGAAACACAACAAGAAATGAATCGGCTCGAATCGCTCGTGAGCCAACAAAAAGATGCGTTGCGGCTGATTGAGAACGATTTTGCCAGGCTGAGTAGCGCCGCTGAAAGCGCAATGAGTGAACGTAAGCAGAACGAAAAAAACAAGCATGATTTAGAACTTGAATTTGCTAAATTTTCACAGCTGAATGAACAATTCCTATACCGAAATCAGCAGATAGATTCTGAATTGATAGAAATCAAACAATCGCTTGAACAAGAGTATGAATTGCAACAACTAACAGAAGCGAAACTGGAAGAAGCTTTAGAACAGATTCAGGCACTCAAAGAGCGTACCGAGCAGTATCAAAGAACCTGGGAAGCATCGAATCAATTGCTTACGGAACAACGAAAAAAACTGCATGAAATATCGCAACAATCGCAACAAGCCGTGCTGTACGCCAATACTTGCGATAATAAAATTAATGAAACGAATAACAAGCTAACGTCGATCGAAGAAAATTTACAGCAATTAGCTGATACGCAACTGCGCTTGAGCGATGAGATTCATGCCTTGAATGAAGACAACTTGCATCAACAACTCAATGCACTACAATCACAACGAACATCGACCGAACACGCTTTATCAGTAGCTCGGCAAGAAATTGAAACGATCATGCATCATCTACGCGAAACCGAAAACACGCGTTTAGCTTGCGAACATCAAACTCATAAAATCAAAGATGAAATCAATCAAATCCGTCTCAAAGAACAAGCAGCCACAATTAGTATTGAACAATTGGATGAATTAATCAGCAATGCAAAACAAAGCGTTGAAGAATTAACGCTTTTAGCAAACAAAAAAAATATTCCCGCTTTACAATCTGAAATCAATCGGCTCAATGCAAACATCGCTGCGCTGGGCACGGTTAATCTAGCATCTTTGGAAGAATTGGCCAATGCCAGAAGCCGTGAATCCAATCTGACCAGTCAAATAGCGGATCTCAATGAAGCCATCGCAACCTTGGAAAACGTTATTCAAAAAATCGACACTGAAACCGAATCGCGTTTAAAAGAAACTTTTAATCAGGTCAATCAATATCTCGGCGAGATTTTTCCAATCATTTTTTCTGGCGGCAAAGCAAAGCTGGAATTAAACAACGATCAAATACTTGATGCCGGATTAGTATTAACCGCCCAACCTCCGGGGAAAAAGAACAGCTCAATTCATTTGCTCTCGGGAGGGGAAAAGGCATTGACGGCTTTGGCGCTAATTTTTGCATTATTTCGCCTCAATCCCGCACCTTTTTGTTTATTGGATGAAGTGGATGCGCCTTTGGATGATCGAAATACCGAGCGGTTCTGTGAATTAGTAAAAAAAATGGCACTACAAACGCAATTTTTATTCATTAGTCATAATAAAATCACCATGGAAATGGCGCAACAGTTAATCGGAGTTACAATGCAAGAACAGGGAGTATCAAAAATAGTCGCAGTGGATATTGCTGACGCCATTAAAATAGGCAGACAAATTAAGCAGCCAAATCTAGTATAGCTGTTGATCAGCTATCGTTAAAATGATCTAATCTATACGCCGTGCATCAGGATTTTTAGGAGACAAAATGGATATATTTACCGACATGAGTGACTTGCAACTAAGCCTCATCATCATTGGCGCTATTATTATTGTGGGGGTAGCAATTTTCAACTGGGTTCAGCAGCAACGTTATCAACGCAAAGTACAAGCAGCGTTTGAATACAAACATGATGATGTTCTCCTAGATGCGGATTCAAGTGAATCTATGTCAGAAAGAATCGAGCCTGTTTTTAACAAATCACCACTGCACGAATCTGACTTCGAGTCGCACACGCAACCTGATGCTTATCATTCACATGCACAAGATGTTAGAAAAAATGCGCCGATATCACCAACTCTAACGACCTCTTCATCAAACGCCACCAGTAATTCAGCGATGCCTACATCGGTATTAATAGATTACGACAATTCCACCAATTATATCGTCAACATCCGCTCGGATTCTCCAATTGCCAATACATATATTGCAAAATTACTACAAAGAAAATTTGATTTTGGTAAAACGGTTGCGTGGTTAGGACAACGCAATAGTGACGAACCTTGGGAAGAAATAACCAATGAAGCAAATATCGAGAGTGATGGATACCAGCACATCAAAGGTTGTCTGCAATTGGCAGACAGGGCAGGGGCTATCAGTGAAGTCAATTTATCGAAATTTCGGGATCTGGTTGAAGAATTCGCTTCACAAATTCATGCAACCGCGGAATGCCCAGACATCGTATCAACGCACGAGAAAGCTGTTGCTTTGGACAAGTTTTGTGTTGACGTGGATGCGATGATTGGCATCAACATTATCAGCAAAGATGATGGCGCCTTTGTCGGTACCAAGATCAGAGCACTGGCTGAAGCATCTGGTTTCAAGTTGGATACAGATGGTGTTTTCAAATATCGTGATGATAATAATCATGTATTATTTACCTTAAGCAATTATGAATCGTCGCCATTCTTGCCAGAAAATATGCGATCCCTTAATACGCACGGCGTTACTTTCCTGCTTGATGTCCCTAGAGTTGCACATGGAGAACGAATTTTTGATCAAATGACGCATCTTGCTAAAATCTTCTCTAATACGCTGGGGGGTATTATTGTTGACGATAATCGCGTCCCACTTAGCGAAAGTGGCTTACAACGAAGCAAGCAACAATTAATAGATATACAATCCGCGATGAAAAGAAACCATATTCATGCGGGCAGTGCCAGTGCATTGCGTTTATTTGTTTAAGCGTCTAATATACTTTGCGAGATTTGATTGCACGTGTTGTAACACTCGTTATTGCGCCGAATTCTAGCTATTTGGAAAAATATTCTCTGCTGCCTATAAGCTCCGGAGCTGGAAAGAGATTATTTAGCTGTATTTTTCATTTAACAATGAATCACTTTAGAAAGTGATGTGAATATGAAGGCTGAGCTAAAATCTTTACAAGAAAAAACGCTTAAACTTGTTATCTTATATCGAAAGACTCACCAGGAAAACTCTAGACTACGCAAAGAACTTGCGGATACGCAATCTCAGAATAAGAAGTTAAATGAAAAAATAACGACTGCAACTCAACGGCTTGAAAAGCTTTTGTTGAATATTTCAGACAATGAATCCTAACAAAACATTAAGCCTCACGATTATGGGGCGAGATTTTTGTATTACTTGCCCAGACGATGATGAAGAAGGCATTCAATTGGCTGCCGCTTATTTAGATCAAAAAGTCCGGGAAGTTAAAACCGAAGGCAAGATTGTTGATTCCGACCGGATAGCTTTGATTGCCGCACTGGGTGTTGCACACGAATTATTAATGTTGCGTAACGAAACAGGTTTTGACATAGACGAGTTTAAGCGTACAATTAAGTCGATAGATAAGCAAGTTGATGAAGCTATCAATAGCAAAGAAGAGTAAAAATATGCAATTGTTTACACGGTTACTCCCTGCGGTGTTCGTTTAAGACTTATATTCTTTGAACCAATTGTTAGAAAATGGCTGTGGACTTTAGTGATGCTGTTGTGTGCGCCTATTTATAGGATGTTACCGTGATGTATCCGTGAAGCAGCCGCCTTGGACCTATGGTTCAAGATGAAAGTCTGACGGCATATGCGGGGTTCTCCCTTTTTGGTATTCTTGTTTAAACCTAACCTATGGCGCTGATCTGTACAGTGCTATGTTTCTCCGTACACTCAGGTATCAGTGAAGTAGATAAGATGGCTGGCTGAGCCATCATTTTGTTGAAATTCAACACCAGCGCACAAAGATTCCTGTAAGCCCTCAATTACTGGCTAATTTTATTGAATTTTGCTTGCCCGGCTAGCCACACCAACACCAAAACTGGCAACCCCAATATCGCGGTAGCAATGAAAAAACTTTCGTAACCATAAGCATCAACGAATTGCCCGCTAAAACCCGCAATAAATTTGGGTAATAGCAGCATGACCGAGCTGAACAAGGCGTATTGCGTTGCCGAATAGGCAGAATTGGTCAAACCGGATAAATAAGCAATGAAAGCGCTAGAAGCGATCCCAGCTGATAAATTATCTGCTGAAATGGTAAAAATTAAACCACTGATGTCATGGCCTTGGCCTGCCAGCCAAACAAATAATAAATTGGTGGCTGCCGATAGTATGGCGCCTAAAAACAAAGTACGCATAATACCAATTTTTGCCGTCAATACTCCGCCAATAGCCGCACCAGCAATGGTCATAATCACACCGTACACTTTCGAAATGGTAGCAACTTCGTCTTTTGTGTACCCCATGTCGACATAAAATGGGTTACTCATCACTCCCATCACTACATCCGATATTCGATAAACAGCGATCAGCGCCAAAATCAGCAAAGCCTGTTGGCCATGATGCACAATAAAATCTCTGAAAGGCGCAATCAGCGCACTATAGAGCCACGCAAACGATCGATTGATGCGTGGAGGAAGATTCCATTTTGCCACTGCCTGTAGCGCAATCTTCTCATTTTGAGAGATATGGTGGTTGTAAGGTACATTCGGTTCACGAATGATCAGGGTCGTGATAATGCCAACCATCATGCTACAAGCCATAACGAGATAAGCAATTTGCCACGGCAAATGCTCATACGTTGCTTCGGATAAATCTATTGCCGCAGCTATCCACAATACCCCTGCCGATGCCAGGATCATCGCAATTCGGTAACCAGCCTGATACGTGGCAGCCATAGCGCCTTGCAATTCAATGGCAACAGCTTCAATGCGGTAAGCATCCAGCGCGATATCTTGCGTTGCTGATGCAAAAGCGACCGCCAGCGCAAAAAATACCAGTTGCGTCAAATTCAACAGTGGATCGGTAAAAGCCATTCCTACCAAAGCAATCGTTATGACAATCTGCGATAGCAGCAACCAGGCGCGCCGACGCCCGAGAAGTCGCGTTAAAACTGGCAATGGCATACGATCTACCAATGGTGACCAGAGCCATTTAAAGCTGTACGCCAAACCGATCCAACTCAAATGACCGATCGTAGCGCGATCAATGCCAGCTTCACGTAACCAGAATGAGAGCGTCCCCAGAATCAATAACAATGGCAATCCAGCTGAAAAGCCCAGCGATAGCATGCCAAGCACACGCGGATGTCCGTAAATGCGCAGCGCACTCGACCAATTGGAAATTTCACCGGAGCTCATTGGCTAGTCATATCGTATGATTGTAGTCAATGATTAAAGGTGCATGATCAGAGAAGCGCTCTGTTTTATAGATCGACACCTTTCGCGCTTTGCTTGCAATCCCTGGTGTAGCAATTTGATAATCAATGCGCCACCCCACATTATTTGCCCAAGCCTGACCACGATTTGACCACCAGGTATATTGATCCGGCTCGTTATTCAACAAGCGAAATACATCGATAAAACCTACTTCATCCAACACCTTGGATAACCACATTCGTTCCTCCGGTAGAAAACCGGAATTTTTCTGATTTGCGCGCCAATTTTTCAGATCAATTTCCTGATGTGCAATATTCCAGTCCCCACATAAAATAATCTCTTGTCCGCTATCCTTCAGTGTTTTTAGAATTGGAAAGAATTTTTCCATGAAGAAAAATTTTGCTGCCTGACGATGTTCACCGCTAGAACCTGAAGGAAGATACAACGAAATAATGCTTAACTGACCATAAGTTACCTGAAGAAAACGGCCCTCGGCATCAATTTCAGCAATACCAACACCTTCTATAACACGATCCGGTTGGATACGAGAGTAAATGCCAACACCGCTATATCCTTTTTGTTCTGCGCAATGAAAATAACCGTGATAGCCATTCGGTTCGAGCATGTCTTCAACCAGATCCGGCATTTGCGCTTTTAATTCTTGCACACATACGATATCTGCCGATTGTTCTACCAGCCAGGACAGAAAACCTTTTTTCGCAGCTGCACGAATTCCGTTCAGGTTAAGCGTTATAATTTGCATTCTATTTTATAGCCGATTCAAGTATGTTGGACTTTCAGAAAGCATTCATACAATTTTCCATTGACCGCAATGTACTTCGCTTTGGCGAATTCAAAACCAAGGCAGGGCGGCTGTCACCCTATTTCTTTAATTCGGGATTATTTAATGATGGTGACTCGTTGCGTTTATTAGGGGAATTCTACGCGAAAGCGATCCTCGCTGCAGCGTTACCGTTTGATATGTTATTTGGCCCCGCATACAAAGGTATTCCATTAGTGAGCACGATTGCAGTGGCATTATCCGGTATGGGGCATAATTACCCTTACTGCTTTAATCGCAAGGAAATCAAAGATCATGGAGAAGGCGGCGCATTAATCGGTGCACCGCTCGCTGGACGAGTACTCATTGTCGACGATGTCATTTCAGCAGGTACTTCGGTACGCGAATCGGTAGATTTGATTCGTGCAACCCATGCAACGCCGAGCGGTGTCATGATTGCACTGGATCGCATGGAGCGTGGCGCGGGGCAATTGTCAGCCGTACAGGAAGCGCACAAAGCATTCGGAATACCGGTCGCTTCGATTATTAATCTCGATCATTTGATCGAATATTTACCAAACAATAAAAATCTGACGCATCACTTAAACGCGATACAGCGTTACCGTGATGCGTATGGTGTTAAATAAGATATAAAGCTTAACCTTGCCAGAATCGAACTCGGCCGGTATCAATATGCACAAAATTGGATCCTGGATAGTAGCCAACACCTCCCATTTGCAAACCCAAGGCGGCTTTATGCACATTGTTCAAGCGGTGGCCAGGCAAACGAATATCAATTGCTTTGCCGAGCGTATGCAGGCTTGACTTTGCTACGCCATCGCTTTGCGCTGCGAGTTTTTGATTCGTTTGTAATGACCGATAAGCAGAAATTACATGGAATTCTTGTTTAGTTTGCAGCTTGCGTTGCAATATATACAGCGTATCTAACAAATCTAAATCGATCGGCACACGGTCGCCAGTACGGTGATCTCGCAGCACTTTATAGATACTATGCAACGAGTCAGGAACATAACGTCCATTGGCCCAAAAAACGGAATGAACTCGTTCGCCAGTATGCAAGTTGAGCAAGCTGATTTTTTTCTCAAAGGGCCTTCGATTGATGTTGGCGCTAACAGCAGGTGCTGCCATGGATAGTGCTAACATCGCACAAGCCCCCAAGCCTGCTTTTAATAAACGACGGCGACTCTGCGCCTCGTGATTTTGATTTGAAACATTTAAATCCAAGTCTGTTTGGATCGGCATCGTATATTTTCTCCCAAAAAATACAACTGATCTTGTAAGAACTATTTACCAGCCGGCATAACGCAGTGCTCGCATATCCCGATCGTATATATCGGGTGAAAAGTGCACGCTTTGTTGCTCGTCCACCCAGGCCGTAATATACACCAAGTAAATAGGTAATTGTTTAGGTAAATGTATGGTGGCGGTCTTATCTTCCTCCAATTTAGTCATAAAATTTTCTGATAATTCTTCTCTCCCAAGCACAAAAGTAGCTAATTCCAATGGTTTCTCAAGCCGGATACAACCGGAACTAAAAGTACGGATATCTTTCTGAAACAATGTTCTTGAAGGCGTATCGTGCAAATAGATATCAAATGAATTCGGAAACATGAATTTCACCCGACCTAATGCGTTATTTTTCCCAGGCTGCTGCCGCAGCAAGAAAGGAAAATTTTTCAGCGAGTGCCAATCAACTGATGCCGGATCAATGGGCTCAGCACCACGATCATAGCCAGCATATACTTTAAAATTCGAAGCAGTAAAAAAGGCAGGGTCTTTTTGTTGCTTTGGCAATAGATCTTTTTGCGCGATCTTTGCGGGAACGGTCCAGTATGGATTCACAACCATATGTGACATGGCACTTTTGAAGCTCGGTGTGGAACGATACCCCATCCCAACAATGATGCGCATGTTGAACGGCGATTTATCCTGCTCGACTGCGGTCAACCTAAAGCCAGCAAGATTGACCAAGATGTGACGATTCCCTAAATTTCTCGGTAACCATCGCAGGCGCTCCATACTCATGCGCAATTGGCGAATTCTCCATTCCAACGGAAGATTTAACGCCTTTAAAGTATTTTTCCCAACCACACCATCCGCATTCAAACTATGTTGAATTTGAAATGCTTTGATCGCATTGACTAATCCCTCGTCGTAAACAAGACTGTCACTAGGCGCCACATTGTAGGCTTCATTTCCCTCAACCGCATACGCTTGCGCAATCCTTTGGCGTAGCAATGCTACCACTTGATCAGTTGTATTCGGACGTAAAGACGACATATCAGGAATTTTTACCCAATCCACGTTGTTGCTAATCTGCCGATAGCGAATTAATGTTTGTTTGAGCTGTTGATAACTCGCGTGCTGTGGAATCAAATCATTTAACGCTTGTATCAGGTCAGATTGAAGTGCCGTCCGCAAAAAATCCACCGCATCAAATGTAGGTTGCGGAATATGCCAATCCGGATCGGCGCTGCTTGCTGTCAGCCGACCACGTGCCAAATCTTTTGCCAGTATCAGGATTGATTGCGTCGTTTGTAGCTCTAATGCGAGTGCTTCTGAAGAGACATGCTCCTCCGCTTGTTCTTTCAATAGCAGCAATTTTGCCAATTGATAATCACGACTATCCAATCCTTCTTTATCCACATTTTCAATAAATTCCAGTACGGTTTCCAATAGAGGCGATGTTTTTTCATATAAGAACCAGACTGGCTGAAAATTACGTGCTTTATAAAAACGCAGCAAATCAGCTGCATCATTTTTGTCTGCTGAATTAACACGCGTTTCTGTAGATAATTTTTGTTGCAGCATTTTGCTATCCAAAGCAAACGCTTTTAATAAGCAAGGATTACCCAGCAACAATAAGCAGCAAGTAAGGCGTAATAACCAGTAATGAGGTTCAATTCGTAAATACTGCACGCATCAATTCCTTAACTGAATAAAATCAAGGCCAACAAAAAATACTGGCTGTTTATTTTTTAACCTAGCAATCCCGTTTTGCGATTTCAAGATTTAATAAGTAGCATACAGATCGAATAAGGGGACCGTTATTTTACTATCGTTCTGATAGGTGTGTTACGACTAAATAAGGATATTCAACGCTGCTTATTACGAGATTGCCTATCAAGGAGATCAAGAATTTATTACCAAATAGTTAGTAATTTGTTGAAGTAACTGTACTAGATCAGATCGTACAGTACCGAATTTGTACTGGGTATCGTCATGAAAATGATTGACCATAAAAAATAGATTCTCCCTTTTACATTAGGTCTCTAGCGGTAGGATGCACCAATTTTTTTCTCCAAAACATTCTTGGGCTGCTGCTTGAATTTTCCTAATATACGACTCCTCTTCACTCAGGTCGACCAGAAATTCAACGGATGCTAACCTGAAAGTTACTATGTAGCTCCCAGAGCACGAAATGTATGGTGGCCACACGCAATTGAAATAATGATTGTCATCACTCGATGAAATCAAGACGTGGCGATCACCTTCACCATGCTTAACGAAACCACGAATCGAGAAAAATGTTGGGCTTCGAGCAAGCTGGACACTTAAGAAATATGCCAGGGATGAGAAGGCTATTTTCGTTATGCCTCGTAGGAATTTCTGATTCTGTCCGAATGGAGCGTCGAAGCTGATTCTCGAGAGATTTTCGTCATGCGTAAATGTGGCACGAATATCACGCCTTGATCCTCGGTAGGGAGCTAAGCGCGATCCATCGTGTGCCGTAATAGGCACCGGGTTCATGTTGAAGGAAATCGCAGGACCATCTTCTTCAATGGTGCCCACCACATTTCCTCGGCTGCGAATGACCGGCGGCCGCCTTTTTTTTCTTGGTATGCCAGCCATAAGCACTTGAAAGTCGAATTCATCAATCACAGCGCTATCTAAATCTGCAAATCCGTTGTTGCACTTCCTACACACGACCGTGCCTGGAAGGACGAAACCAGGCGGGCAGCCAAGTGCTTCGGGAATGATGTGCTCCTCACCATTTCCATCGGCATGCTGAAGACACCAAATGCAAGTATCAGAAGACATGAGGAGATCTAGCTAAGTCGACGGAAAAATCAATTTGCTGTGCACTCTGAAGTGTGGTTTTGAGAGAATTATCTTCAACTATCCACCCCCAACCTCTGCATCAATTCCCTAACCCGCATCACACGCTTATTGACATCTACAATCTGCACTTGAATTTTTAATCGATCTTGTCCCGCGAGCGAATATTCCCGACCGCTCTGAATCAATTGGATAATTTTTATCGGATCGATCGGCGGATTAGCAATAAACTGGATTTGGATGCTGTCCGAACTGGCATCAATACGAGTTATGCCGAGTGGTTTCGCAGTGATACGCAGGCGGTGGCAATCGAGCAGGGCGCGCGCTGGGTTGGGCAGCAAACCAAAGCGGTCGATCAGTTCGCGTTGCATGTCATCCAATTGCTCATCATTGTCACAATTGGCCATACGCTTATACAAAACCAGGCGTTCATGAATGTCGTGACAATAATCTTCTGGCAGCAATGCCGGCACATGCAAATTAATTTCGGTCGCAACACCCAGTGGGTGCTGCATATCCGGTTCCTTACCTTGTTTCAATGATTGAATTGCAGTATCGAGCATGGCGCTGTATAGACTGAACCCAACCTCCTGCATCTCGCCGCTTTGTGACTCGCTCAATACTGCGCCGGCACCACGGATTTCCAGATCGTGCATGGCCAGATAAAAACCAGCCCCTAACTCTTCCATCATTTGGATAGCTTCTAACCGTTTTTTTGCTTGCGATCCGAGCGCTTCTTCCGCAGGAGTCAACAAATAAGCATACGCCTGATGATGCGACCGCCCAACGCGGCCGCGTAATTGATGCAACTGCGCCAAACCAAATTTGTGCGCGTTGTTGATGATGATGGTATTGGCGCTGGGAACATCAATACCTGTTTCGATAATGGTGGTGCATAGCAAGATGTTGAAGCGTTGTTGATAAAAATCGCGCATGACATGCTCCAGTTCGCGCTCCGGCATTTGTCCATGAGCAATGCGGATACGCGCTTCTGGTAGCAGATTCGCCAGTTTTTCATACATCAGTTGGATGGTATTGACTTCATTATGCAAAAAATAAATCTGTCCACCACGTTTCAGTTCGCGTAAACAGGCTTCGCGGATGATGCCGAGTGAAAAGCTGCTGACAAAAGTACGAATCGCCAAGCGGCGCTGTGGTGCCGTGGCGATAATGGAAAAATCACGCAATCCTTCCAACGACATTGCCAAAGTGCGGGGGATTGGTGTCGCAGTCAGGGTCAATATGTCGACTTCAGCGCGCAATTTCTTCAGTTGCTCTTTCTGCCGCACACCAAAGCGATGTTCTTCGTCTATGATGACCAACCCGAGATTTTTAAAGTGCACGTCTTTCTGAATCAACTTGTGCGTGCCGATGATGATATCGATTTCGCCTTTGGCAAGACCAGCAATTGCTTGGGTTTGTTCTTTTGCAGAACGAAAACGTGATAACTCGGCAATTTTGACCGGCCACTGGTCGGCAATCAAACCAAACCGGTCGGAAAAATTTTGGAAATGCTGTTCGGCAAGTAACGTCGTTGGAACCAAAACAGCCACCTGTTTTCCATCGGCTACTGCGACAAAAGCTGCGCGCAGTGCCACTTCTGTTTTACCAAAACCCACATCGCCACAAATCAATCGATCCATCGGCTTGCCGGAAGTTAAATCTGCTATGACCGAATGAATGGCTGCAGCTTGGTCAGCGGTTTCCTCAAAACCAAATCCTTCGGCAAACGCATCGTAATCATGTTGCCGGATCGTAAACGCGTGACCTTCGCGGGATGCACGTTGGGCATACAAATTCAACAACTCTGCAGCGGTATCACGCACTTGCTGCATGGCTCTGCGCTTGGCCTTGTCCCATTGACTATTGCCGAGCTTGTGCAGCGGCGCCGATTCGGGCGCCGCGCCGCTATATCGCCCAATCAAATGCAATTGCGAAACCGGAACGTAAAGTTTGTCACCCCCTTCATATTCCAGCGACAAAAATTCGCTTAATTCCCCAGGCGCGCCTTCGCCGACATCCATACTCACCAAGCCGAGGTAACGGCCGATGCCATGCTGTTCATGCACCACCGGATCTCCCGGTTTGATTTCGGAAAGATCACGTAAAATATTGTCGGTTGAAGTAACTTTGCGCGATTCCCGCTCACGGCGACCATGTATATGCGTGGCATACAGCTCGCTTTCAGTGACGAAGGCCAAGCGCTGCTGTGACAAAACAAATCCACTGTGCAACGATGAGACGCTCAGCATAAAAGATTGTGGGCTGTCGATAAATTCTTGATAATCCTGGCAGTTATCAGGATGCAGGCCATATTGATTTAAGTATTCGGCAATTAATTCCCGCCGACCAATGCTTTCGGCCAATAGCAAAATGCGCCCACCGTTGTGCGTAAACTGTGCAACAAATGCCGCCAGTTTTTCCAGTGGATTTTCTGCGTGCCGATTGATTTGGATGGAGGATAACGCTTCGCTGGCAAAGCTTTTTGTTTGCTTGGCATCCGTTTCTCGTGAAAGCACTTCGATGCGAGCATACGGTTTTATCTGCGCAAAAAAACTGTCGCTGGGCAAAAACAATTCAGCCGGGGGCAATAAAGGGCGCTCAATGTCGGCTCGCAACAACTGATAACGGGATTGTGTATCGCGCCAGAATTCATCAATCACTGAATGCACATCTTGATGCAAACAAAGCAAAGTTTCTTTGGTAAGATAATCAAATAGCGTCGCAGTTTGCTCAAAAAACAAGGGCAAATAATATTCGATGCCTGCGGGTGTTAGGCCTTTGCTAATGTCTTTATAAATTTGTTTCTTAGAAGGATCGCCTTCAAATTGTTCACGAAACTTGCCGCGGAAAAAAGTGCGACCTGCTTCATCCAACGGAAATTCCCGCGCAGGCAATAGGCGAATTTCCTTGACCGGATAAATACTGCGCTGTGTATCGACATCGAACGTACGAATAGTATCGATCTCATTATCCAGCAAATCAATACGATAAGGCAGCGAACTGCCCATCGGAAACAAATCAATCAAGCCGCCCCGAACACTGTACTCGCCCGGTGAAAATACTTGTGTCACATGCGTATAACCGGCAAATGTCAGTTGGCTACGCAGCTTAGATAGATCCAGTTTTTCTCCTTGCTTCAAGAAAAACGTGTGCGCTGCCAGAAACTCACGCGGCAACATGCGGTACAACGCTGTCGTCACCGGTGTGATCAGTACATCGCATGCGCTATTCATTACTTGATACAAGGTCGCCAAACGCTCCGACACCAGATCATGGTGCGGTGAAAAAACATCGTAAGGTAAAGTTTCCCAGTCCGGAAGCAAATATGTTTTGAGTTGCGGCGCAAAATAGGGAATTTCTTCCAATAAACGCTGCGCATCCAGCGCATTCGCCGTGATGATGGTAATGGGTTTAGCTTTCTGCGCAATTTGGGCAAAAAATAACGCGTCTGCGGAACCCGAAAAATTGGTATAACGCGTTACGGTGCCAATCGCCGGCAATTGCAATGATTGCATGATAAATTATGACGTGCTTGTGCAGAAAATACTACGCAAGGAACAATGTTTGCGGATTAAATCACCATTATAGGACAGTTCGGTGGATTTACTGCGCACTACGTGAATTAAAGCCTGATGGATGCTTGTTTAAATTATTCATACGCAAGCTGCTATCGGCCAGATCAGGATTCTTTGCCAAACTCCTTATCAAGCACGATCATTTTATCGAAATCAATCCAGCAAGAACGAGTTTGACTGAAGATCAAAGTGGTGCGATTTTCAATGAGCGTTTTTAATGCGTGTAACGTTGCCTCTGTATTGAGTTCATTTGCATCAAAAACCTCATCCAAGATAATAATGGCCGGATTTTTAAGTAACGCGTGTGCAATCGCGATTTGCAAGCGCTCCATTTTTCCGATTTCAATACCATTATTGCCCACTTTGGTTTGCAAGCCATCGGGCATTTCTTTAACGAAAGCATTGCATCCAGAAGCTTGCACAGCGGATGTTATTTGGGCTTCGTTTGCACATTGCATCGCGCCATAAGCAATATTACCAGCGATTGTTTCATCGAGAAGCGCGCTGTTTTGAGATATCAAAGCGATGTTTGCGTAGAGATTGTCAATTTTGATATCGTTCAGCAAGTAATCATCCAGTAATATTCTTCCCGATGAAGATTGCTCTAAGCGTAACAATAAATCAATGAACTTATTTTTTACAGGCTCGGAATACCCCGTGAAAACAACTTTCTCACCCGGTTGGATAGTGAAATTTAAGGTAAAGTCATGCTGTTCTGTGTGACCAAATGGAATGTGTTCGAATTGCAATTTTCCTCGAACGGGCCGTACTAGCAAAGTTCCCGTATCCTCCTCAGATGCCTGATCGAGAAAAGAGAAAACGGATTCCAGATGCCTTCTATCATGCGTTAAGCTCACAAAAATACTGGTCATCCGGTGCATGCTGATGCATAACATTGAAATTGCAACAATCACAGCGAGTACTTGGCCAAGATACATTTGATTATGTAATATTTGCAATGCAAACAAATAGACACTCAGGGCGACAACCCCTATCACAATGATTTCGATTATTAACTGGATGATTGTCTGCATCACCACTTTTTGTCGATTACTCGAAAAAACAGCTGTCACTGCTTTTTCAAAACGTTGATTTTCGCGCTCCTGTCCTTGGCCTAACCTTATTCCTTTATGGTTTTGAATCGATTCAACGAGGGGTTGTGTTAAATTTTTAAAAGACTTTCGGCTCTTTTGGTTGAGTTTGTTGAGCTGATCATTGGCGATTTGATACAGCAAAACGATTGCTGATAACAGTAATAACACCAACAGCAATGAATCTCGATGCAAGTAATATAGGCAGACAAATAATCCGAGAATGATCAAAGATTCTTTAATCAACAACACCAACTTTTCGATCGTAGCCAAGCTGATTTGGGAGGTGTGATGAAATAAACGATCGATCCTTTTACGATCTGCAAAATGACGATATTGACTCGCCGGCAATGTTAGAAGCTTGATAAAAACTTCGCCGTGAAAAGCAGTACCCAGTCTACTCGTCAACACATGCATGAGATGACTGCCCGCATAGCGGGCTACCCATCGAACCAGACATAGCACAAGCATTGCAAATAACACCTCTTGCGCTAGCGCCCAATCTTCCAGAATCATTGTGCTGTCAAATAAGAGTCTAATTACAATGGGTAATAGCGCTATTACAATAGCACTTATAAAAAAAACCAATAGCAGCCATGCAAGCAACTTCCACTGAACCGTGAGTCTTTTTGCTAACCGCTGATACGCTTGTGGTAAATTCATCATGCGACAATTTTACATTAACACGATGTAAAACCCAGTTTCGCAATTATCCTGGTTGCGAGTGCAAATATAGTACAATCCTTCATCGCTATTTGTTTAATGCAATACACAACTAAGCTGATCGATCAATGAGTAAATATCAAAATTTTTATTTATGTCCACCCCGAATAATTTAGGTACCGCAAAAAACACCCAGGAATCCATTCTTCCAAAACGCAAAGGGATTGTACTTGCCGGAGGCACCGGAACACGACTTTATCCCATTACGCAGACGGTATCAAAACAATTGCTTCCGGTGTTTGACAAGCCGATGATTTACTATCCTTTGAGCACACTGATGCTGGCGGGTATTCAGGACATTCTGATTATTTCAACACCGCACGATGTTGGCCATTACCAAAGGCTTTTAAACGATGGCAATCAATGGGGGTTGAATATTTCGTACGCCGAGCAGCCATCGCCAGATGGCCTTGCGCAAGCATTGATCATTGGCGAAACGTTTATTGGTAATGATTGTTCCGCATTGGTACTGGGCGATAATATTTTTCACGGACACGATTTTCATCATTTACTGACACGTGCCATGGCGCGTACCACAGGCGCTAGTGTTTTTGCCTATCATGTACATGATCCTGAACGTTACGGTGTGGTTGAGTTCGATACACAAGGTCATGTCATTAATCTGGAAGAAAAACCCCAAAAACCCAAATCACACTATGCCGTAACTGGCTTATATTTTTATGACCAATACGCGTCAGAATATACCAAGAGCCTTAAACCATCGGTACGTAAAGAACTCGAAATCACCGACTTGAATAGAATTTATCTTGAGAAATCGGCTTTGCATGTAGAAATCATGGGGCGAGGTTATGCTTGGTTGGATACCGGCACACCGGAATCTTTACTGGACGCGAGCCAATTTGTTGCTACGATTGAAAACCGGCAGGGTCTCAAGATTGCCTGTCCCGAGGAAATAGCATTTAAGCAAGGCTGGATAAACGCCGAACAATTAGACCGCTTAGCACAACCATTGGCTAAAAACGGTTACGGACAATATTTATTAGCAGTTTCAAGACGTGAATTTTAGCCTGATAGTCAATACCGTAAAATGAAAGCAACACCACTGTCCATTCCTGAAGTCATATTGTTTGAACCGCGTGTTTTTGGTGATGCACGGGGGTTCTTTTTTGAAAGCTTCAATCAACGTCAATTTGAATCAGCGGTCGGCCAATCCGTCTGTTTTTTGCAAAATAATCATTCACGTTCTGTACAAAACGTATTACGCGGCCTGCACTATCAGATCAAGCAACCACAAGGAAAACTGGTGCGCGTAGTAATCGGGGAAGTATTTGATGTAGCGGTAGACATCCGCCGATCATCAGCGACCTTCGGGCAATGGGTGGGCGCAAACCTCAGTGCCGAAAACAAAAAACAACTCTGGGTTCCGCCCGGATTTGCGCATGGATTTGTTGTGTTATCGGAATTTGCCGAATTTTTGTATAACACGACTGATTATTGGGCACCCGAGTATGAACGTTGTATTGTATGGAATGATCCGACGCTGAATATTCAATGGCCGATGATGAGCGCCACGCCTGTGCTTTCCGATAAAGACGCTCGAGGTGTTACCTTGGACGTTGCCGAGGTCTATGATTAATCCCTTGAATGGCTAAGCAAAAAACAGTTTATTCTTGTATCGAATGCGGCGGACAAACGCTTAAATGGCAAGGGCAATGTATGCATTGCCAAGCATGGAATACCTTAATTGAAACGATCGCTGAAAAATCTGTATCGCGCTTTAGTCCTCCCGCCGCAATCAGCCAAGTACAGAATTTAGGTGCGGTAGAAGCACGTGAAGAGCCGCGTTTCCCCACTGGAATTGATGAGCTTGATCGTGTGCTTGGTGGCGGTTTGGTGCAGGGTGGCGTTGTATTATTGGGCGGCGATCCAGGAATTGGCAAGTCAACGTTGCTGCTGCAAGCCCTATCGAATATGTCGGCACACCATTCGGTGTTGTATGTAAGCGGTGAAGAATCAGCACAGCAAGTTGCGTTGCGTGCTCGGCGTTTGACGTTGAATGTGCAAACCGTACATTTATACCCCGAAATACAATTGGAAAAGATACAAGCCGTGCTGGTAGAACGCAAACCTGCGGTTGCTGTGATCGATTCGATTCAAACCATTTATTCCGAAGCGTTGCAATCGGCACCCGGTTCAGTCGCGCAAGTACGCGAGTGCGCGGCACATTTGACGCGATTGGCCAAAGCCAGTGGTACTTGCATTATTCTGGTTGGGCACGTCACGAAAGAAGGCGCATTGGCTGGGCCGCGCGTACTCGAACATATGGTTGACACCGTATTGTATTTTGAGGGCGACATGCATTCCAGTTATCGCATGGTTCGCGCGTTCAAGAACCGCTTTGGCGCTGTCAATGAGCTTGGTGTATTTGCCATGGGGGAGAAAGGCTTACGTGAAGTCAAAAATCCTTCGGCACTGTTCCTTTCGCATCACGATGCACAAGTCACGGGGTCTTGTATCATGGTGACACAAGAAGGCACCCGCCCGCTGTTGGTTGAAATTCAGGCATTGGTCGATGAAACGCACTCTCCAAGTCCGCGACGCTTATGTGTGGGGCTTGAGCAAAACCGTTTGGCAATGTTGCTGGCAGTATTACACCGTCATGCCGGAATTCCTTGTTACGATCAAGATGTATTCGTCAATGCGGTTGGTGGTGTGAAAATCAATGAACCCGGTGCTGATCTGGCTATTATTTTGGCAATCGTCTCTTCCTTGAAAAACAAACCGATCGCTGAAAGGACCGTCGTGATGGGTGAAATTGGTTTAGCCGGTGAAATTCGCCCGGTACAACGGGGCCAGGAAAGATTGAAGGAAGCCGCAAAACTCGGCTTCAATCGGGCGATCGTACCAATGGCTAACAATCCTAAACAACCGATTGCAGGCATTACGGTGATCCCAATAGCACGCATTAGGGATGCCGTAACACACATGCATTGACGGCCACAAACCTCCATCGGAAACCGATATCAATGAATCGGCCACTTTGGCTAATCACAGTAATATCGCTCATAGTGATTAGTGCTGCATGGGCACTACCGCCCACATCACAATCCCTGAATTACCATGAATTTGCCGATCAACGCAGTTTTATGGGCATTCCCAATTTCAATGATGTCGTTTCCAACCTGGCCTTTTTGTTCAGCGGCGGAGCTGGCTTAGTGTTGCTGCTGCGCATTTATCAACGCCCTTCACAAAAAACATTCCAGCAACGCGAGGAATGTATCCCTTATGGATTATTGTTTTTAGGCGTGGTCGCAACTACGTTTGGCTCTAGTTATTACCACTGGATACCGGATAATGATCGTTTAATGTGGGATCGATTACCAATCGCCATCTGTATCGTTGCCTTATTGTCTGCAACATTCATGGATCGCATCAGTGTCAAAATCGGTTTATGGCTATTGCCACCGCTTGTTCTTTTGGCCATAGTAAGCGTGCTATATTGGTATTGGACCGAACTGCAAGGCGTTGGTAATTTAAACTTATACATCGTCACACAATTCTATTCGATTCTATTGATGCTGTGGATTAGCTTCCGATTCCCATCGCGTTATACGCATGGCGGTTTTATCTACGCCGTCATTGCTTTGTATGGATTGGCGAAAGTAGCTGAAACGCTCGATGAGGAAATTTTTACCTGGACCCATCACTGGATCAGCGGGCATACCCTCAAACACTTGATCGCAGCCTATGCGGTATATCGAATTGTACGCATGCTGAGTGAAAGAAGCATTGAAACGAAAAAACTCAATTGATCTTACAAAGGACAACACTGCTAAATACCCATAGTTGCGTTGCCTTTTTGCCGTACGCACATACTTCACTTAAGTTATTAATTCATAAGCCATATGAATGTTAGTGATGAATACTGTTATTATCTCACCGGGTGAGAATGTCTTTGAGGACTACCCAATAGTCCTCCGGTTTTTCCGGAGATAATTTAGCTGTTTTCAAAATGCCATTTGTGATGTCACTTCATAATGATAAACCTCCCATCTTCTCCGTTTTAAGCGAATGTCGAATTGAGATTTCCTTGGCAAGTGCATAGGCCGCAGGAAACACGATCAATGTTAGTACTGTAGCGGAAACCATACCTCCCACCATCGGGGCAGAAATGCGCCGGATAACTTCGGAACCTGTACCACTGCTAAACATAACCGGAAGCAGGCCCAAGATGCTTCCCGCGATAGTCATCATTACAGGTCTTATCCGATATACCGCTCCCTTTATTACCGCCTCACAAAGATCATCAATCGTAACTTTATCACCAGAAGCTTTACGTTTCTCCGTAATATCTTTAAACGATTGATCGAGAAAGTTGAGCATAACCATTCCAGATTCAGCTGCAATACCGATGAGACCGATGAAACCAATCGCTGCCGCGATGCTCATGTTATAGCCGAGCCAATACATCAGCCAGATACCTCCGACTACGGAAAAAGGCACCGATAGCATTACTATCAACGTCTCAGTGAGACGATTGAAATTCAGATACACAAGCAGGAATACCATCAAGAGAGTAAATGGCACCACCACTTTCAGTTTTTCGGTGGCCCGCTCCATGTATTCGAATTGCCCGCTCCAGGTGGCATAGTATCCGGGTGGAAATTGCACCTGTTCGCGCACTGCTTTCTGCCCAGCTGCAACGTAGCTACCAATGTCACGATCACGAATATCAACAAAAATATACGCGGACAGCAGCGCGTTTTCTGTACGAATGCTTGGTGGGCCTTTGACAAGGCTGATCCGTGCAAGCTGACCAAGCGGAATCATCGTAGCTCCCATGGTTGGAACCAATACCTGGGTAGCGATTGCTTGTGGGTCGCTGCGTAGCTCGCGTGGATACCGCACAGTAACACCAAAGCGCTCCCGGCCTTCAATCGTGGTTGTGACAGTTTCGCCGCCAAGCGCTGCTGAAATCACTGACAATAAATCGCCGACAGCCAATCCATATCGGGCAAGTTCAAGACGATCGGGCTCAACATCAAGATAGTAGCCGCCAGTCGTGCGTTCCGCGTAGGCGCTACTGGTTCCTGGCACTGTTTTTACAGCTGCCTCAATCTGCTTGGCAAGTTTTTCAATCTCCCCCAAATCCTTGCCGAACACTTTGATTCCGATAGGTGTGCGTATGCCGGTGGCAAGCATATCGTTCCTATTTTTGATCGGCATCGTCCAGGCATTACTGACTCCTGGCATTTGCAATGCTTGATCCAGTTCGGCGATCAACTTGTCGATGGTCATGCCTGGACGCCATTCGTTTTCGGATTTGAGGTTAATGATCGTTTCAGTCATTTCCAGCGGCGCTGGATCAGTAGCGGTATTAGCGCGTCCGGCTTTGCCCAATACCGATGCTACTTCAGGAAAACTTTTAATAATTTTATTCTGTGTTTGCAGGATTTCTCCCGCCTTGGTTACGGAAATACCCGGAAGTGTCACTGGCATGTAAAGCAGCGTACCTTCATTCAATGTTGGCATAAATTCTGTTCCCAGCCTGAGCGTTGGATAGACAGTAATTACGACTACCACGATGGCTGCCATGACAATGACTTTTTTCCACTGTAACACTCTTGCTATTACAGGCCGATAGAGCTGGATCATGATGCGACCTAACGGATTGTCTTGTTCGCGCGGAATGCGGCCACGGAGCAAAAGCAGGATTAGAGCTGGTACCAAAGTGATCGAAAGCAGCGCAGCACCGGCCATGGCAAACGTTTTGGTATAGGCGAGTGGGTGAAACATGCGTCCTTCCTGTGCTTCAAGCACAAACACCGGCAGAAACGATACTGTGATAATCAACAGGCTGAAGAACAGCGGTGGGCCGACTTCTTTACAAGCTGCAATGACAGCCTCTGTGCGCGATTCATCGGGAGCAAGGCGCGCAAGATGTTTGTGCGCATTTTCTACCATGACGATGGCTGCGTCGGTCATTTCTGCGATCGCAAGTGCTATCCCTGCGAGACTCATGATGTTGGAATTGATACCAAGGTGAAACATCGCAATGAAGGCAATCAACACACCGATCGGAAGCATGATGATCGCCACCAGCGCACTGCGCACATGCATTAGAAAAACCACACATACCACCGCCACGATTATGATCTGTTCGATAAATACTTCGTTTAGCGTCGCGATGGCGCGATGGATCAATTCCGAGCGGTTGTAGACAGGCTGAATCGAAACGCCTTCCGGTAAACCAGATGCGATCTCGTCGATCTTTTTTTCGAGATTATGGGTAACATTGAGAGCGTTTTCACCATGCCGCGCCACTGCGATACCCGAAACAACCTCTCCTTCCCCGTTGAGTTCGGTGATGCCACGGCGCTCATCAGGCACTAATTCCACTCGGGCAACATGGCGCAGCAATACCGGCATGCCCTCGTGTGCCTTCACAACCAGATTTTCAAGATCACTAATTCCGCGTAGATAGCCCTTACCGCGAACCATATACTCAGTTTCCGTCAGCTCGATCACACGTCCACCGACATCGCGGTTGCTGGAGGCGATAACATCGGAGATTGTTTTGAGTGATATTCCGTAGGCTTGAAGGCGTCGTGGATCTACAGTAACTTGGTAGTTTTTTACAAAACCACCTACACTTGCCACTTCCGACACGCCATGTGTTGCAGTCAACTGATAACGCAAAAACCAGTCCTGAATAGCACGTAATTCGTCGAGTGCGCGGTTCTTAGCAACCAGCACGTATTGGTAAACCCAACCGACCCCCGTTGCATCCGGGCCGAGCGAGGGCCTGACATTTTCTGGCAACCGGTTTACCGCGAAGCTCAGATACTCCAGTACTCGCGAACGTGCCCAGTAGATGTCGGTTCCATCTTCAAAGATGACGTACACAAACGATACACCGAAATTTGATAATCCTCTGACAACTTTTGATTTTGGTACACTTAACATAGCTGTGGTCAGCGGATAAGTAACCTGGTCTTCTACCACCTGTGGCGCCTGTCCGGGATATTCCGTGTAGATGATGACCTGTGCATCCGATAAATCTGGTATTGCGTCGATAGGTGTCTTCAATACTGCATACACGCCCCAAGCTACCACAAAAAAGGTTCCAAGCAGTACCAGGAAGACATTCCGCACCGACCATTCGATTATATTGCCAACCATCTTAATGTCCTCCGTGAGCGGTGGCGCCAAGGCTAAGATCTGCTGGCTGAATGCGCACGATGATGTATTCACCGGCTGATTCCTCGCCGATTTCGAATCCAACCTTTTGCCCGGGCTTTAATGAACGAAGTAATGCTGGATCAAAAACGCGGAAATCCATCGTCATTGCTGGCCATTGAAGACTAGCAATGGGGCCATGCTCAAGTGTGACAGTTGCATGCGCAAAATCCATGGCATTGATGGTTCCTTCACCACGATGAGTTTTTGACGGCGATGCCTTAACAAACGAGCCAGCTCCAGTTTCTTTTTTCTCGTCTGGTAGCTGATGGCCTCCGTGACCCAAGCCACTCAGAACCGCCTTGAGATTACTTTCCGCATCAATCAGAAAATTAGCTTTAACCACAACGGCTTCTCCAGCATTAATTCCCCCCAACACCTCAGCATAGCCATCGGCATGCATACCCAGCTTAACCGTACGCGGTTCAAATCGGCCTGCGCCGAGATCCACCAGTACCACCCGACGGGTGCCAGTATCCAGCACGGCTGAATCGGGTATTACTAGTACTTTGTCTTTGCTGTGGGATGAAGCAAACTCCACGCGTGCGTACATGGCAGGCTTCAACAGGCCATCTGGATTGGGAAGTACAACACGTACAATGGCAGTACGCGTCTCCGGAGTTACTGTGGGATAAATGAAAGCGATTTCACCATTGAATACTTTGTTTGGATAAGCTTCCACTCTGATTGTGGCCACCTGACCTTGATGCACCATTCCAAGATCCTGTTCAAATACGTCCGCTAGCATCCACACACTGGATAAATCAGCAATCTGATAAAGCACCTCTCCAGGCATAAAGCGTTGCCCCATGACAGCCTTCTTTTCTAGCACCACGCCGTCAGCTTTAGATCGTAGTGTCATATACTGCCGCACTTCGCCGGTTTGCTGCAGGCGTTGTAACTCGGTTTCCGCAATATCCCAATTGCGTAGTTTCTGCAATGCACTGGTAACCAGTCGCTGCATAGAGGCCCGCACATCGGAATCGCTATCAGCGGTGGACTGCAATCCCCTTACCGCAATCAAGTATTCCTGTTGCGCTGTAATCAACTCAGGACTGTATACATCCATTAGCGCATCGCCCTTTCTCACTGCCTGACCCGTAGTGTTTACGTAAAGCCGTTGAATCCAACCCTCAAATTTGGTCACTAACGTATATAATTTGCGCTCATCAGCCTGTATCGTTGCGACGGCCCTGATAGTGCGAGTCAATTCACGTAATGTTGCGGTTTCAGTCAGCACCCCTAGCATTTGAATCTTTTCGGTACTTATTTTTATGATAGTTTGATCCGACGGAGATTCTTCTCCCTCATAAACCGGCAGATAATCCATTCCCATTGGATCTTTTTTGGGTACCGCGGAGGTGTCTGGTAAGCCCATTGGATTGCGATAATATAAAATCTTTTTTTCGGAGCTGGTTGCTTCGGATAAAGCAACACTGGAACTGGATGATCTTTGTGATTGCGTACTACCCCACCAGTAACTCGCAAACAATGCAGTTGTAATTGCAATTCCAACTATAATTAGTTTAACGACGGATTTCATAGGAATCTCCATAATCGATAACAGTCTGCTGCTTCTTGCCAACCAGTAAATCAATCTCCGCCACTGCTTTGTTGTAATTCGCCATCGCGGTGATGTGATTGGCCTCAAAATCAAATACTGTCATCTGATTATCCAGTAAGGTCAGAAAATCAACTCGGTTTACCTGGTAAGCAGCCAATGCGGACTCAACCGTCAATTTCGCTTGTGGCAAAATGGCGGTTTGGTAGAGCTTGACCGATTTAAAGCTCTGTTCGGCTATCGCTATTTGCTGGCGCAGTCTTGCCGTGATTTCATTACTTTGCGCCTGATACAGATTGACTGTTTGATCACGCATTGCCTGTGACTCCATGATGCGCGGTTCAATTTTGTTGCCACGCCATACTGGCAAATTGATGGCTACCGTCATGCTAACCATGTCGTCGCGCCGCGTACCATCCATCATGTTGTCACGCTGGCCATACGAAAGACGCACATCGAAATCCGGATAGTAGGCCCTACGCGCCAAATCAACAGATTTCTCATTGCGTGCAATCAGGCTTTGCAATGCAAGTAATTGTGGGCGGTGCACTATCGCTTCTTGTTGCAGTGTTTCCAGATTAAGCAGCACTTCTTGAATTTGTAGTGGCACCGGAGCCGGAATCTCACCTTTCGTGCTGCGTCCCAGGGTACGAATCAGTTCCGCTTCAAACACTGGCTGTTCGCGCGCCAATACTAATAACCTATCCAGCATTCTCGATACTTGTGTTTGTGCTTTCAGCACATCCGCCTGACTGCCTTGCCCAACTTGGTAGCGTTCCTCAGCAATGCGCAGAAAAAGTTCGAGTGTTTGTTTATTTTTTTCAACCAATTTGATCATTTCCAGCGTAAGCCCGAGATCAAAATAAGCTGTTTTAAGATCGTGCACAACGCGATTAACCGTTTCATGATAGCCCTGCTCAATGGCTTCGGCATCCTTGGCGGCAACTTCTTTACGCAAGCCGCGCTTTCCCGGAAAAGGCAAACGCTGGGATAGACCGATCATTTTCATAGTCATATCCTCGCGGTTGAACGGTGAAGATGCCAGCGGTGCATTGATCACACCAGCCTCAAGCATGGGATCATCCAGAGCTTCCGCTGGTAATATTCTTTGCTGAGCGGCTTCACGTTCTTGATACGCAGCCTGAATCTCCGGATTATTTTCCAGTGCTTCTGCAATCAAACTCGGAAGCAGCGTCACGTTGTTGGAGCGAGGCACTACAAAGGTTTTCTGCAGGATAGACTGTGCAAAAATTGCAGTGCCAGCCTTGTTTAAAATAGCTTCCTTCTTCTGAGCATTTGCCTGAAGTGAGACAGCAGCATTGAATGCTGAATCAATTGGAATTGGCTGTGCGATCCGATCTGCAAGTGACAGAGCAGAGATACAGACAAGGATTAACGACAGTAGTAATTTAAAAGAAAATGAAAGGGACATACTAGCCTCCTAACGGTTGTATCACCAAAATTATCAAAATAGTGATAGACAAAATGGCAATGGCTTACGACATGGCAAAATCTTGCGTAGCAACGCAGGATTATGCGAGAAATGATTCTTTGCCTGAATTACAGGCGGATTCTTAAAGGGGATTAGCTAGCGGAGGATGTTGCGGCTGTTCGGGTACAAATGAGATAAAATCGAGATTTAATGAAGTAACAGAAGAAGTGTCGCTAGCCAATAGGGATACAGTATAGGTCGGCATAATCGGCGTATTACTGTATGCATTACAAGAAGTATCATCGCACGGCAGACTTGCTAACAAATGATCGGTTGTATTATCCGCTGCCTGTTTATGACAAGCATCATGATGATGGTTGTCGGTGATTGCCGTTGATTTGCCATCATCATTGTTGAAATTTTTTTCCTGCAAACATACTGACAAAATAGCCGCTGCAGCACCTTGCAATGGGAGCCACAGCATTAAAAAAACCAATAGCCATTTGTAGTTGCGTCTTTTCATTTGTTCATAATAAACAATTTTAAGCTTATAGCTAGAGAAAAATTTGACTCGTATCCTTCAAGCATTTTCTTATATTCTTGTACTTTTGACAGTATTCTTAGTAGTATCTTCATAACGCTTAGCTAGCATATTATGGTCAGTAGGAGTTTGCATCCTGAATAGCTTTAGTCATCCATTGGGCGTGGGTTCATTTGTGCACATGAAGCTAATAAACTTAATAAGCCCAATTACATCGTAATACTACTATAGCTATAGATTTTTGCACGACAAAAAATAAGACAAAGCTAAATCACCTCCGGCAAAGCCGGAGCTTATATTTGTTAGCCCCTCAAAAGGGGGAGAACTAATTTCAGGATCGACATTTAAACCTTCTTTCTGTGCCAGAGACATACCGGTTTCCACTCTGCTGTCTGTCATGACTGGCTATACCATGTGGATCGCCCGCCACCATGCCGGACAAGCAGGCCTTTTTCCACCAGTGAGCCAAAAGTTACCTTCAATGTGTTCGGGCTTGCGCCGGTCTCGCGCACCATGTCGCGGGTCGCGACACGGCCATGGTCGTGCACATAATCCAGGATTTTGACGGCTAATTCCGACAGGGCGGACAAGGCATTCTTTTCGCGCTCCACTTTCGTGGCCAGGCGGCGCAGGGCTTTCAACCGATCCGGCGCCAAAGTGCCAAGGGCGCGCCAGGCACCCTTAAATTCGTCTATTTCAGACAGTAAGGCCAGCAATTCAGGCGTGATTTGGATAGTGTCGATTTTGATCATACCTGAATATATACCGGATTATGCCGGAATAGATAATTTTGTATCCACGATCATAAGGGCTTTACCGTCCTGGATGTTTTTGCGACAGGCTTTCATGGCCTTTTCTTTTTGTTTCGAAAGCACAACGAAGGGCGACGGAGGGGTTTGTGTTAATCAACGTCAATTTCAATTTTCACCTAAGATTGGAGACTAGCTGACGGCTCCTATTGAAGATCGGAAAAACTACCTGGCGCGCCTATTCTGTGAGTTCATTATTTTATTGGCGCAAATAGGCGATTCGGTAGGTGATTTGATTAACCTATATTATTAGGGCATTATTTAATCTCTCAAAATAGTTTTTGCAAAGATCTAATTAAACACTGAATTTATAGTACCTTACTTCCTATGAATCCAAGTCTTTTTAAATGAATGAAATCCAGAAAATTACCGAAGCTTTATTAAAGTTTCGCGATGAACGCGATTGGGCGCAATTCCACAATCCTAAGGATCTTGCACTAGCCTTAAATATCGAGGCTGCAGAGCTGCTAGAAACGTTTTTATGGAAATCTTCCGAACAGGCTGATCTAGAAGCCGTTCAAGAAGAACTTGCCGATGTCTTCACTTTCGCTTTCTTGCTTGCTGAAAAATACGGCTGGAATGTGACTGAAATCGTGCTTATGAAAATGGCAAAGAATGCGTTAAAGTATCCGGTCTCAGCTTCCAAAGGAATAGCTAAGAAGTATGATGAATTGTAACGCCAAGCATATTTGTGCTTAAGCGCGAATAATTTTTAATGGAGAAATAATGGTAAATACTGAGTTGAAGCTGTCTTTAGAGCGTATCGATGTATTGCCGGCGATGCCTATCATTGTACAAAAACTGCTTACTTTGCCACTCGATACGGAAGAAGGGGAAATTCAGTTACTGAAATTAATCGGGCAAGATCCACAAATCTCCGCAAAAATTATCGGATTATCCAATAGCACATTATTTGGTGTTCCCCGCAAGATTGCTTCAGTCAGTGATGCAGCCATGTGTTTGGGATTAACCCGCGTCAAGTCCGTAGCGATTGGAATTGCTACCATGTCCACGCTAACAAAACCCGTTGAAGGTAAGCTTAAAACCAACGATTTGTGGCTACACAATATGACCATTGCAATTGCAATGCGAGCCATCGCTAAATATATGCCGTCACGCATACGCCCTATGGATGATCAGATTTTTCTAGCTGGATTGTTGCATGATATCGGTTTCAATGCATTGAGTTTCCTTGATGCCACACTCTGTGACACGTTGCTTGATCAGCTAAATATGGCTAATGACAAACCCATACTTGAACTGGAACAAGAATTAATGGGTACTCATCATAGTGAGATCGGAGCACGACTTGCCGTGCATTGGGGATTACCCGACGAAATCGTTGACGTGATACGCTACCATCACACACCAAACGCCGCTCATACGGACGCAGGGCAACCCCTTATCCATTTGGTTCATATAACAGAAAAAATGGTGCCGGATGTGGGCATTCTTGAACACACACAGCAAGAAATAACGCAGCAAGAATGGAATGCAATCGGTGTCGATTCGAACACGCAAGACACGATTATTGAAGAAGTCATCGCTGCAGCTGAGCAAGCCAAAGCAATCAAAATTTAAACCTTTATGCACGGTTCATGCGCCACAGTGAAACAATTTCGGCTTTTCGTGCTGCATGTAATGGATCGCTTGTATCCGTTGTGCGTGGATGATGGGGTTTGGCATCTCTTTTGTCCACTACCTTCAATCCCGCCGAAGCGATGAGCGACGACCATTGTTCGTGTGTTCGCAACCCTAAATGCTCAGCAAAATTCGACATAATCAACCAAATTTCTCCGTTAGGTTTTAGATAATGACTTACCCCTGTCAAAAAACTACGTAGCATTTGATTATCAGGATCATAAATGGCTCTTTCTAGCGGAGAGCTGGGTCGCGCGGGAATCCAAGGGGGATTGCAAACGATCAAGTCCGCTGGATCTAAGGGCGGAAAAAGATCGCACTGAAGGATTTGTACTTGGTGCTGTAGTCCTAAGCGCGCGATATTATCACGCGCGCACTCTACGGCGCGTAGATCTTGATCCGTGCCGATTACGTGTTGAATACCACGCTGCGCAAGTAAAGCTGCTAGTACGCCGGTTCCGGTACCTATATCGAAAACAGTCGTATGCGCTGTGATATCGCTAGGAAAAGGTGTTTCTGCTAATAATTGAATATATTCTTGGCGAATTGGCGCAAATACACCGTAATGCGGATAAATTTTTGCGCCTAATGCCGCGATATCAATACCTTTTTTGTACCATTCGTGAGCACCGATAAGTCCCAGTAACTCCCTCAATGAAGTCACATAGGGCTCGTTACTTATACCGTATACTTTTTCGCAAGCTGAATGTACGTCGGGCGCGCGTCGTAAAAGAATACGATGATCTGCCTCGAAAGTTATGAGTAGTTTGTCAAGCGTGCGAGCACGTTGTGATTGCGCCTGACGGTACAGATTGAAGGTTTCCCTGGATGTTACGGCTGTACTCAACTTGCTAGCAAATTTTTTATCGATGCGCTTGGCAATAGCCTTGAGTAGTTGGCGAGCATTCTGGAAATCACCTCGCCATATTAAACCACTACCTTCGCATGCCATTCGATAAGCAGTGTCAGCGGTTGTGCGGTCATCAATAGTTTCGACTCGTTTCGGGGGCGGCAAGCCTTTTTCCGAACGCCAACGCGCAGTTTGCTCTTGATTACATTCATGCCAAACAATTACAGGGTAGTTATTCAAGGTAATAGCTAGAGGTGGTGTGATCGGTTAAAACCGAAAGATAGTATGTAGAACTATACTTGTAGTTACACAGCTTTCATTGAAAGGAGCAATGAAAGCTGTGTGGGCTTGAGTTTATTACGGGCAGAGCTTAATCAGCTTGTCTTCTTAAGAAAGCTGGAATATCCATTGGATCTACGCCCGACTGACGCATTGCAGCAACAGTTGCGTTACTTCTTCTTCCAGTACGCATCACTGCAGGTTCTTCAGATGAGAATATTGAATCACGATCATCGGTTCCAGTACGGCTATGTACAACGCTCAATGGAGTGCTTAGGCTTTGTGCTGGGTTACCCAAGCCAGTAGCTACCATTGTAACGCGTAAATCTTCACCGATATCTTCATCAATGACGGTACCAACGATAATCGTTGCATCTTCAGCCGTAAGATTTTTCACGGTGCTCATGACTTCGTGTACTTCTCGCATTTTCAATGAAGAATTTGCAGTGATATTGACGAGGATACCGCGCGCACCGGATAACGAGACATCTTCCAATAACGGGCTTGAAACTGCGCGTTCAGCCGCAACACGAGCGCGATCCACTCCGGCTGCAATAGCGGAGCCCATCATAGCCATGCCCATTTCTGACATGACCGTTTTGACGTCAGCAAAATCCACGTTGACCAAACCGGGGCAATTGATTACTTCAGCAATGCCAGCAACGGCACCGTATAACACATCGTTGGCTGCCTTGAATGCATCCAACATAGAAATATCGTTACCTAATACCATCATCAACTTGTCGTTAGGAATTACAATCAATGAATCGACGTGTTGTCCGAGCGCTTCCATACCTGCTTTAGCCGCAATCAAGCGCTTGCCTTCGAAAGCAAATGGCTTACTAACTACAGCGACCGTCAGAATACCCATTTCTTTAGCCACTTGAGCTACCACCGGAGCGGCACCGGTTCCGGTTCCACCGCCCATACCAGCGGTGATAAATAACATATCTGAACCTTGAATTAATTCGGCGATACGGTCACGATCTTCTAATGCAGCTTCGCGTCCCACATCAGGATTCGCGCCAGCCCCCAATCCTTTAGTGATACCAGTACCCAACTGAAGTATGGTCGGCGCTTTATTACTTTTCAACGCTTGCGCATCTGTGTTCATACTAATGAACTCGACGCCTTTCATGCCATGTTGAATCATGTGGTCTACCGCATTACTACCACATCCTCCTACACCGACTACTTTAATGACTGCTTCTTGCGATTCGTTATTGATGATTTCAAACATAGCATTTCTCCTTTAATTACAAAAAATTTAAATCACCCAAACACCAGCCCTGAAAAAATCCAGTTAAAAATTCTTCTGGAACCAACCTTTCATTCTTGTAAAAATCTGTTTTGCAGAACCTCCTTGTAACTTCGCCCCATGTTGATGTTGCATTTGTTGAATACCAGCCATTATTAAACCAATCCCTGTTGAGTAGCGTGGTGTATGAATAACCTCCTTCAAATTGCCATGATAATTCGGTAGCCCCAATCGAACCGGCATATGAAAAATCTCTTCACCCAACTCTACCATGCCGCGTAGTGATGCAGATCCCCCCGTGATGACGATTCCAGACGATAGCAATTCTTCGAATCCACTGCGGCGTAATTCCGCCTGGATCAAACTGTAGAGTTCTTCTACTCGGGGTTCGATGACTTCAGCCAGCGTCTGGCGCGACAATTGGCGTGAACCACGATTGCCGACGTCGGGTACCTCGACCATTTCCCGAGTATCCGCCAAACTTCTCAAAGCGCATCCATAGCGGCATTTGATATCCTCAGCGCTTTTCGTCGGGGTGCGAAGCGCCATCGCAATATCATTGGTCACCTGATCACCGGCAATAGGAATCACGGCTGTGTGCCGAATGGCGCCGTTGGTAAATACAGCAATATCCGTTGTGCCGCCACCGATATCCACCAAACACACGCCCAAGTCTTTTTCATCATCTGATAAAACAGCCATGGCGGATGCCAACGGTTGCAAAATTAAATCACGTACCTCAAGACCACAACGGTGCACGCATTTCATGATGTTTTGCGCTGCGGATACTGCGCCAGTCACTATATGGACCTTGACTTCGAGTCGTATGCCGCTCATACCGACCGGTTCACGTACATCTTCTTGTCCATCGATAATAAATTCTTGGTTCAAGATGTGTAGGATTTGCTGGTCGGCCGGAATATTAACCGCTTTAGCGGCTTCCATGACCCGTTCCACATCCTTTTCTGTCACTTCCTTGTCTTTAATCGGGACCATACCATCCGAATTGAACCCTTTGATGTGACTGCCCGCAATTCCGGTAAATGCTTCATTAATCTTGCAATCAGCCATGAGTTCGGCTTCTTCTAGGGCTCTTTGGATCGCATTGACGGTCGTCTCAATATTGGCGACAACGCCTTTCTTCAATCCACGTGACGGGTGGCTACCCAAACCGATGACTTCAAATCCGCCTTCTGGCAATACCTCGGCCACAATGGCAACAATCTTGGAAGTACCGATATCCAAACCAACCACCAAGTTTCTATTTTCCCTAGCCTTATTCATCTCCCATTATCTCCTGGCCTCAAGTCTCTTTTCGTAAACTGGATTTTTTGGGCGTTTGTTGCGCTTGCTCCGTCAAACGGATGGCAAAACCATTGGGATAGCGAAGATCAACGTACGCCAATGGACCATCCTGACTGAGTCGCGCAATGCTATGTCCATAAACCAGCACATAACGCTCCAACCTTTCTTTAATGTTTTCACGCCCCAGTTCCAAAACGGTACCCGTGTTGAGCTGTATTCGCCATGCATATCGTGGTGTCAAAGTAACCTCCACGGCATATTGATGCAAGGGTGCTAAAATCTGATTGAATTGATGAAATTGTTTCGCCACTTCTTGCGCGCTTTCTTCAGTTGGCCCCATGAAAGTTGGCAAACTCTGGTCACTGGAAACTCGAAATACTTCACCAAACGTGTTTACCAGCGCATGGCTGCCCCAACGTGCAAGTGGCTGATGCTCTTCAACAATCACATCCAAGCTATTCGGCCATTTTCGATTGATTTTAGCTTCGCGAGCCCACTGTAGCTTTTCAAATTCATTGCGCAATTCTGTTAAATCCACTGATACAAAATTTCCTCTAATCCCATTGCTAAAAAGAGCCTTAATTTGTTCTAGGTTAATGTTGTTCAATCGAGCATCACCGACATTTTCAGAATCAGCTGTATAGATATTAATTTCCTTAATTGGGAAATAGGGCGGCTCGATCAAGCGTAATCCAATAACGTATGCGGTGGCTCCCGCTACCGCTACTAGTAATATGTTTGAAACTAAATTCAGAAAATGATGATTATCCCACATGTGTTAACTCTAATATTTTTATCACCAATTCTTGAAAAGAAATACCCGCTGCTTTTGCGGCCATTGGTACCAAACTATGACTGGTCATGCCCGGTGAGGTATTCGCTTCTAAAAAATAAAATTGATTATGCTGATTAACGATCAAATCAATTCGCCCCCAGCCTGCACATCCTAAAACTTGGTAAGCGCTTAACGCCTCTTTTTGTATCGACTTTTCCAAGCTTTCGGCTAAACCACTGGGGCAGTGGTAGCGCGTATCATTCGATACATATTTCGCTTGATAATCATATAAATCACCAACGACTTCTATTCTTATCAAGGGCAATGCTGTTTCACCGAGAATTGCGGCGGTTAGTTCTTTGCCACTGATAAATTCTTCCGCAATGACCAAGGAATCATGCTTAGCCGCTAACTGGTAGGCAGCGGCCACATCTTGCCTGTTGTGTACTTTACTCAATCCAATCGTCGATCCTTCCCGCGCTGGTTTAACAATGAGTGGCAATCCCAGGTTTTCCGCTACAGCCATGAAATCACTGTGCGCGTTCAAAAGCATAAAACGAGGCGATTGGATGCCGGCAGCCTCCCAAATTAACTTGGTGCGCCATTTGTCCATCGCTAACGCACTGGCCATGACACCGCTACCGGTATAGGGCATTTCCATCAGTTCCAGCGCGCCTTGTACGGTTCCATCTTCACCAAAGCGACCATGTAACGCGATAAAAGCTCGATCAAAATTCCGCCGCCGCAGCTCATCTAAAGATTCCTTGGCGGGATCAAAAGGGTACGCATCAACACCACTTTCTTGCAATGCGGCTAAAACGGCTTGCCCACTCTGTAAAGATATCTCGCGCTCGGCAGATCGCCCTCCAAGCAAGACTGCTACTTTGCCGAAGTTATGCAATTTCATTAAGCATGCTCTCCGAATTCCCCCACAATATGCACTTCACGAACCAACTCTATACCGGATTTTTTCTTGACTTCTTCTTGTACGAGCTGGATTAACGTTTCAATATCCGCCGCACAAGCGTTATTCGTGTTAATAATAAAATTGGCGTGCTTGGTTGATACCATTGCACCGCCGATCGCTTTTCCTTTCAATTCGCACGATTCAATCAGGCGAGCGGCATAATCATTTGGCGGATTACGAAACACAGACCCAGCATTCGGTTGATTGAGCGGCTGGCTATTGATTCGTTGTGCCAGCAAATGCTTTATCTTCTGTTGCGATTCGATCGTATTGCCTCGTAACAATCTAAAATATCCACCTGCAAACCATTCCGAACCATATCCTGGTTTATCTTCATGGCGTAGTTTCACGCTACGATAATCAATGGCATAGTCACTTGTCTCTCGACGATAGATTTGTCCGCTGCGGTGTATGATTTGCACGCATTCAACCTTTTTCCAAGTTTCTTCACCAAAACAACCCGCGTTCATGGCAAGCGCACCGCCAACAGTACCTGGAATACCTGCAAAGAATTCCATTCCAACCAAACCATTTTTGGCCGCAAAGCGTGCCAGTTTTGCGCAAGCAACGCCTGCACCGGCATAAATCAATCCATTTGATTCGTTACAATCTATAATGTATAAATCATCAAGCTGTCCATGCAGGGCTACCACAGTCCCTGGAATTCCACCATCGCGCACCAACAAGTTGCTGCCCAGGCCCACGACATAGACGGGCTCATGAATGGGTAACGAACGTAGGAAATCTGTCAGATCTTGTAAATCTGCTGGCTTATAGAACCGCCGCGTATTTCCACCCACTCGCCAGGAAGTATGCTGGCTCATTGGTTCATCGAGGCGCAGCTCACCGCGCAACATCGATTCTTGCAGACTGCCTTTCATCACATCAACCATTGACATTGTCACATTCCGGCTATGTAAATAATTAAGCATGGATGGCTCATTCCTAGTAGTTATGACCATTGACCACCGACAATCTATTTTTTATTCGCGTGAGTGCAGCGGGTACTCTTGCAATCGAACCTGCTCCCATCACTAATACCACATCGTCGTCTTGCGCTACATCCACAATAGCTTCAGCCAGTCTATCCACATCTTCTACGTAAATCGGTTCGACCTTACCTAGCACACGAATCGATCGTGTCAATGATTTACTATCTGCTGCCACAATAAACTCTTCGCCTGCGGAATAAACTTCTGTCAGTAACAACGTATCCGCTTGCGACAAAACTCTGACAAAATCTTCGAACAAATCCCGCGTGCGCGTATAACGATGTGGCTGAAATGCCACGACTAGCCTACGTCCTGGAAAAGCGCCTCGAGCAGCTTTCATGGTAGCGTCCATTTCTGCGGGATGATGGCCGTAATCGTCAACCAATAAGAAGCTTCCTGAGGTAGGTAATTGAATTTCTCCGTATTGTTGGAACCGTCGACCGACACCACGAAAATCAGCTAATGCCTTAACTATGGCGCTATCTACAACACCGATTTCATTGGCGACTGCAATTGCTGCCAAAGCATTTTGAACGTTATGCAAACCCGGAAGATTCAATACAATATCCAAGTTTCGCGCGGTACCATTGACGCCAATGATGGCCGTAAATTTCATCTGACCGCCAAAATGCTTAATATTCGTAGCGCGCACTTGCGCATCTTCACACAACCCATAGGTCGTGATCGGTTTGGTAATCGAAGGAATGACTTCACGCACATTGGCATCATCAAGACACAACATTGCCATACCATAAAAGGGCAAATGTTGTATGAACTCGACAAAAGTTTGTTTTAGTTGGTTGAAATCATGTCCATAAGTATCCATATGGTCGGCATCGATATTCGTTACCACGGCGAGTACCGGTTGGAGATAGAGAAACGATGCATCTGATTCGTCCGCTTCTACCACGATGAATTCGCCTTTTCCTAATTTGGCATGACAACTCGCTGCTTCCAATCTCCCACCGATTACAAATGTTGGGTCCATCCCAGCTGCTGCCAATATACTGGCGACCAGACTAGTAGTGGTGGTTTTACCATGTGTTCCGGCAATTGCGATACCGCTACGCAACCGGAGCAATTCAGCGAGCATCAATGCCCGAGGAACAACGGGGATATTTTTGTTTTTGGCTTCAATGATTTCTGGATTGTCTGATTTAACCGCAGTCGATGTCACCACAGCATCTGCACCCTTGATTTGGCTACTCTCGTGTCCAACGAACACCGTTGCATTTAATTCCCGCAAGCGTTGAATCACGGGACTGTCGACAAGATCAGAGCCACTTACACGATAACCCAGGTTGAGAAAGACTTCGGCAATGCCACTCATCCCGGCGCCGCCAATACCGACAAAATGAATATGTTTAACCTTATGTTTCATGCGACCCTCCGACTCAGTTCGATACAGATTTCAGAAACAACGCGGGTAGCTTGTGGTTTTGCCAAGCTACGGACTTTTATAGACATATCCAATAATTGCTTTCGTGTTAAGTTCGTGAGCAATTGCGCTAATGTGTCGGCTGTTAATTCGCTTTGTGGTAGCAAAATTGCAGCACCCTGATCGGAAAGAAATTTTGCGTTACTGGTTTGATGGTCGTCGACAGCATGTGGATAAGGCACCAGAATACTGGCAACACCGGCGGCGCATAATTCCGCGACGGTTAATGCGCCGGCACGGCAAATGATGACATCACATTGTGCGTATTGTTTCGCCATATCATCGATAAAAGGAATTACTTCACCTATCAACTGTAAATCTGTATAGCTTTTTTGCACTGCTTCGCAATGACTGCTTCCGGTTTGATGGATGACTATTGGACACAATTCTGCGGGCATTTTTTTTAAGGCTTGTGGTACAACCGTATTAAGAATTTGCGCACCGAGACTGCCACCAAGTACCAATAATTTGAGGTTTCCTTGGCGGCTGTGAAATCTGTCTTGTGGTTGTGCTAATTGAGTAATTTCTGGACGTACGGGGTTGCCTGAGTGAACGATTTTATCTTCATTTCCATTAATCGCGTTGGGAAACCCCAGCACAACTTTATCCGCTAATTTTGCCAAAATTTTATTCGTGAGTCCTGGTAATGAGTTTTGCTCATGAATGACGAGTGGTTTATTCAATAGAGATGCCATCATGCCACCTGGAAAAGCCGGATAGCCACCCATTCCCAAAACCACATTGGGTTTTATTTTCAAAATGATTTTCAGGCTTTGCATAAAAGCTTTGATTAGGCGCAGGGGTAGCATGAACCATGTGGTCAGATTTTTACCGCGCAATCCGGAAAAATTGATCAATTCCATATCATATCCATGCTGTAACACTAATCTACGCTCCATTCCCGTTGTTGTTCCTAACCATACGATGCGCCAGCCCAATTGTTTTAAATAATCCGCTACGGCTAATCCTGGGAATACATGCCCGCCAGTACCGCCCGCCATTATCAAAATCACGCGATTTTGCTCAGTCATTTCATTCCTGAATCATTGCCGTACATCTATACGTTCAATCCACGTAATTTTTTCCGATTTTCCCAATCTATACGCAGCAATACTGCCAAAGCAATACAGTTTGCCGTGATACTGCTGCCCCCAAAGCTTAGCAGAGGCAGTGTCAAACCTTTAGTCGGTAAAACGCCCATATTGACGCCTATATTGATTATCGCCTGCAAGCCTATCCAAATGGCTATGCCTTTTGCTACTAATGCGGAAAAAGGTTGCTCGAGTTTTGCCGCCAACCCACCAATTATGAAAGCACGCATAATAAGCCAAATGAATAAAGCAATCACTATGGCAACGCCCACAAAACCCAATTCTTCGGCCAAAACTGACAGTAAAAAATCAGTATGCGCCTCGGGGAGGTAAAATAGCTTTTCAACACTGCCACCTAAGCCGACGCCCAACCATTCACCCCGCCCAAATGCGATTAACGCGTGACTCAACTGATAGCCTTTTCCGTACGGATCAGCCCAAGGATCCAAAAAAGAAACAACGCGGACTAAGCGATAATTCCAGAACGTAATCAATACATATAAACCGACTACTAGGATAACGATTAGTCCGATAAATATTTTCAGGCTAACGCCACCTAAAAATAGAATCGACATTGCTAATGCAGTGATCACAAAAAACGCACCGAAATCGGGCTCCATCAGCAGTAAGAAGCCTACAATCGCTAAAATAGCGGTAATGGGTAGAAACCCTCGTAGAAAGTGATCCAGATCAATCGCTTTACGATTAACATAGTCTGCCACATACAATATCATCGCGAATTTCATGAATTCAGACGGTTGGAAATTTACAATGTAAAGTGGGATCCATCGTTGACTACCGTTAACCGTATGGCCAATTCCGGGGACCAGAACTACTATCAGTAATGCCACAGCGATTATGAATACATAGCTACTGTATTTTTGCCATATCGATAAAGGTACCTGAAAAGCGACCACCCCAAAAAGTGTACCAACCGCGAGATAAGCGCTATGCCTGATTAAGTAATGGCCAGATCTTTCTGGGCCAAATTGTGCTTCTGCAATCGCGATTGAAGCTGAATAAATCATAACTAAACCAATACTCAGCAATAACAAGGCAGACCAAACCAACGCTTGGTCAAAGTCGCTATCAACTTTGTGCCGGATGGTCGAGTGCTGTGTTTGATAAATCATCGTTACTGTTTTGTCATTGATACGTTATTAAACTGACCAGCAATTTCTTTTATTGCTGCTACAAATACTTCTGCCCGATGTATGTAATTTCTAAACATATCGAAGCTGGCGCATGCAGGAGAAAGCAACACCACATCATCTTTTTGAGATAACAAAAAACTTTTTTGTACTGCATCTTGTAAGGTTGTAGAAAAATACATCGGTACGCCACTGCCTTCCAATGCGTTTGCAATGATTTCAGCATCGCGGCCGATTAATATCACAGCGCGTGCACCACCCGCTACGGCTGATTTAAGATGAGAGAAATCTTGTCCTTTACCTTCTCCGCCTGCAATCAAGACAGCATTGCCATTCCTGCCAGTCAATGCAGCGATGGTTGAACCAACGTTGGTGGCTTTCGAATCATCATAGAACGTGACTCCGTTAATGGTTACAACCTTTTCCATGCGATGCGGCAATCCACGAAACTCTCGTAAAGCTGATACCAGTGGATCAATTGCTATATCTAATGCGCGGCACATAGCTAATGCAGCTAATGCATTGGCTGCATTGTGGAGTCCAGCCAGAGGTAACTCAGAGAGTTTCATTAGGCGTATGTCGCCTTCGGTCAACCAAGCTTCACCATTCTCTTCGTATAACAAACCGAAGCTAGTTTTTGTCAGAGATTTATCTAAACCAAAAGAAAATTGTTTGCGATCCACAAATGCCATATTGCTTACCAGTGAATCATCGCGATTCAGTACTTGTATGCCTTGGTTTTGCGTATGTCTAAAAATTCTTGCTTTGGCTGCGGCGTAATCGATTAAGGTAGCATAACGATCCAAATGATCTTCACTGATGTTTAAAACCGTCGCAACATCTGGACTTAAGTACTGCATCGTTTCCAATTGAAAGCTTGATAGCTCTAGAACCCAAGCTTGTGGCCAGTTATGCGTATCGATTCGTTGCATCAGCGTATCCAGCACAGATGGGCTGATATTGCCAGCTATTGCGGTATTCCAACCTGCTTTTTTCAATAAAGCGCCGGTCATTGCAGTAACCGTTGTTTTACCGTTTGATCCGGTGATTGCAAAAATTTTTGGCTGTGGCCTGTTGTCTTGCTGCAATGCCCATGCAAACAAATCCATATCACCTACCACTGTGATTCCACGGCGAATGGCTCGCTCTACATGAGGATCTGTCAAAGGCACGCCAGGGCTGATTGCAATCAAGTCGATGGTGTTAAAAATATCGTCGTTAAAGGAGCCAGTATGTACCGTGAGTGCAGGAAAGTGGGTGCAAATTGCCTTCAATCCGGGCGGTTCACTGCGAGTATCGGCGGCATGAACTATCGCATTTTGACGCGATAGCCATTTCACCATTGATAGCCCCGTTTCACCGAGCCCTAATACCAGCACTTTTTTTCCTTGTAAGTTCATCGCAGTTTCAATGTCGACAATCCAATTAATACCAAGATCAGCGTAATGATCCAGAATCTCACCACTACCTGATTTTCTTTCCAGCCTTTTAATTCAAAATGATGATGCAAGGGGGCCATACGAAACACCCGTTTTCCGAACATTTTGAACGAAGCGACTTGCAGCATTACCGATAATGCTTCAACAACAAAAACCCCCCCCATGATGACCAACACAATTTCTTGTCGCACAATCACTGTAACAACCCCTAAAGCAGCGCCTAATGCAAGTGCACCGACATCGCCCATAAATACTTCAGCGGGGTACGCATTGAACCATAAGAAAGCCAGTCCGGCACCCGCTAAGGCGCCACAAAATACGGATAATTCTCCAGCATTGGGGATATACGGGATTCCTAGATATTTTGCAAACACGCTGTGTCCTGCCACATAAGCAAATATCGCTAACGCGCTGCTCACCATGACTGTAGGCATGATTGCTAATCCATCCAATCCATCTGTGAGATTCACGGCGTTACTGGTGCCAACGATGACCAAGTAGGACAAAATGAGAAATCCAGTTACGCCAAGTGGAATGGCGACTTCCTTGAATAAAGGTACGATCATTTCGGTCTGCGCGGGTATTTCAGCTGTCAAAACCAGATATAAGGCCACAGCAATTGCAATGATAGATTGCCAGAAGAGTTTTGTTCTTGCGCGTAATCCTTTCGGATTGCGGTGAACGACTTTGCGATAATCATCAACCCAGCCAATGATACCAAACCCTAAAGTTGTTATCAGCACAACCCAGATATAACGGTTCGTCAAATCCGCCCATAGCAAGGTAGTTAACACAATAGCAATGAGTATTAAGGCGCCTCCCATAGTCGGCGTTCCGGCTTTAATCAGATGTGTTTGTGGGCCATCGTCACGAACCGATTGGCCGATTTTATAGGCCGTTAATTTACGGATCATCATGGGGCCTACAACAAACGAAATCATTAATGCGGTTACCACCGCAAGCATTGCACGCAAAGTAATGTAGCTAAATACGTTGAAAGCGCGAATATCTTGTGCAAGCCATTGGGATAAGATTAACAACATACTGTTCTCCAGCGGAATGTCGTTTTCAACTCATTAATGTTTACAATATTCATGCGCTTGGAATCTCAAGGTGTTGAACAACACGTTCCATTTGCATAAAACGTGACCCTTTGATCAAGAAGGTAGCATCATTCGCAAGCAAGCTACCTGCGGCATTCAATAAGTCATCAATTGAATCAAAATGCTGCGCACCCTTACCAAATTCCTCTGCCGCATAGGCGGATAGCTTTCCTAGAGTCAACAGCCGATCAAGCCCTGCATTACGCGCATCTTGGCCGATTTTTTGGTGTAATCTGATGGCAGAATCACCCAATTCACCCATATCCCCCAGCACTAAAATTTTTTTCCCCGATGACGCAGCTAAAACAGCCAGTGCAGCGCTTACTGAATCCGGATTAGCATTATAGGTATCATCCAGGAGCAAGGTATTATGCAAGCCACGTTTTTTTTGTATGCGGCCTTTGACGCCAGTAAAACTTTCCAATCCAGTAGCAATTTGCGTTTTATTGATTCGTAAAGCGACTGTTGTTGCTGCTGCAGCCAGTGCATTGTAGATATTATGGACACCGGGGACTTGCAGGTGCACAGTAACCTCGCCATCTGGCAATTTTAATTGCATCTGACTGGTTAAGGCATTCATCTGGTAGGTTGCGCTGATCTGCGCTGGTTGACGTAAACCAAAATCAATTTTTGGGTATGAACTAGCGTAATCCCGCCACAAAGGTGCATAAGTGTCATCAGCATTAATAATGGCTGTACCTTGATGACGCAATCCCTGAAAAATTTCCGCTTTGGCACGTGCTACGGCTTCAATTGAGCCAAGACCCTCGATATGTGCATTCCCAGCATTCGTAATTAAAACCACATCAGGTTTTACCAATTGCGTTAGATAGGCAATCTCACCGATATGATTCATACCCATCTCAAACACGGCATATTGATGATGCTGTCGCAGTCGTAGCAGCATCAATGGAACACCGATATCATTGTTAAGATTACCTTCGGTAGCTAATACGGGATCGTTTTGTTGGACGACCGAGCTTTCCTTGATCCATGTGGCTTTACGCAGTATTGCCGCAACCATTTCTTTGACGGTTGTTTTACCGTTGCTACCGGTTATTCCAATCACCGGCAACTTAAATTGATTGCGCCAGAAAGCCGCTAATTGTCCCAAACTGCAACGCGTATCTTTGACTTTAAGAATGGGAACATTGGAAGCAGGTTGATCGAACGTAATATTTTCATTGACGATTGCAGCAACAGCACCTTGTTTGATTGCATTGGAAACAAATTTGCCGCCCTCGAAATTTTTTCCAGACAAAGCAATAAACAAATCTCCACTTTTTAAAGTACGGCTGTCGGTACTGACACCGGTGAAAAAAACATCTTTTTCGAACCAATCAATTTGCAATGCGGCAGCAGCTTGTTTAATCGTCATCATGACAGCACCTGCGCTTTGTTACTGACATCGTGTAGCACCTGACACACTACGTCTGCATCACTAAAAGGGATTTTTTTCTCTTTTATTTCTTGAAATTTTTCATGACCTTTGCCGGCGACCAAAACAATATCACCCGCGTAAGCGTTATCGATGGCTTGATAGATTGCGAGCGCTCTATCAACTTCAATTTGATAGTTATTCTTTTGCGCACCGGAGGCGATATCACGAAGAATCGATGATGGATCTTCGTTGCGCGGATTATCGCTCGTAAAGACAACATTATCCGCCAATCTTGTTGCTACTTCGCCAACCATTGCACGCTTACCTTTATCGCGATTTCCGCCACAGCCGACCACACAGTGCAGCAAAGGATTACGCGCTCGACTACTTGTATCATGCGGGCCAGAACGCAATATTTCTTGTAGCGTATTCAGTACTTTTTCTAATGCATCTGGCGTATGCGCGTAATCGATAATGACGGTAACTTGGTTATTGTCAGTATATCGCTCCATACGACCGGGTATGGAGCGTACATGTTGCACTGCTTGTACTGCCTCGGATAAATTGATGCCACTGGCTAGCAAAGTTGCGGTGACTGCCAATAGATTATAAGCATTAAACCTTCCCAGCACGGGCACCCTTAGGTGTTCATATAAACCTTCATATTCGATATCAAATTCGATGCCATGCATATCTGCATGAAGATTTGAACCAAGAACCACAGGCTCATTTTTAGCCGTATTGACGTATTCAGAATTTTTGAGGCCATAACCTATGGTTTGCACCACTTTGTGCTTCAGTTGGCGTGATAACTCAACACCCAAAACATCATCCAGATTAATGACAGCATACTTAAGCTCAGGCCAAAAAAACAAACGCGCCTTGGTGTCTGCATAGGCGTCCATGTTCTGATGATAATCCAGGTGATCGCGTGATAAATTGGTCAGCACGGCGATTGAAAATGTTGTTCCATTAATCCGTTCTTGCGCGATGCCATGAGAAGATACCTCCATGGCAACACCATCGGCCCTCTGTTGTACAAAATCTGCTAATAAGCGCTGCAGTACCAAAGCATCCGGTGTGGTATTTTCCGTTGGAGCAAGATCATCATAGAGACCATTTCCTAGTGTTCCAATGACGGCCATCTTTTTATTCAGGTGGAGCATAGCCTGTGCATACCAATGAGAAAACGATGTTTTGCCATTGGTGCCCGTTACACCTACCATCCATAGGCGCTTTGATGGATTTTCATAAACGTGGCTGGCAATGAAGCCTGCATTGGTTTTTAGCTCTGGAACGGCAAGTGAAGGAATGTCCCATGCTGGATTCCAAGAAAAATCCTGAGGATCCCACAATATAGCGTTGGCCCCAGCTGCAATTGCATTAGGGATAAATTTTCGCCGATCAATCTCTTCCCCTGCGTAGGCCACAAAAGTATCACCTGGTTTTATCTTGCGGCTATCCGAAACAAGATTTGTGATAGCTATACCCAGATTATTCAATCCATTAAGATCAAACAATTTTGTAGGCTTTCTTTTGGCGGTCATAGGCGGCTATCCCTCCTCATCGATTTCGGGAACCGCGGTGAAAGTCACGACGTTATTTGCCGGTGCATCCGGTGGAATATTTAAGATATGCAAAGCATTTGCCATGACTTTGCTAAAAACGGGTGCCGCTACAGCACCACCAAAATGTTGGCCGGCAGAAGGTTCATCAATCATCACCGCGATAATAAGGCGAGGATTGGATGCGGGTGCGTACCCTACAAATGTAGCAATGTAACGCTTTTTAGCATACTGGCCATCGATGAGCTTATGCGCTGTTCCTGTTTTTCCAGCAACACGGTAGCCATTTATTTGTGCCAAAGGCGCCGTTCCCCCGGGCTTTGTTGCCATTTCTAACATGTTACTCATAGTTTTTGCAGTACCTGGGGAAATTACGCGATGCCCCATTAAAGGTATGTCTTGTTTCAACAGCGAAATGGGTTTCAGTTCTCCACCTGCAGTAAAAATCGTATAGGCGCGCGCGAGTTGCAGTAAACTGGTAGAAATACCATGACCATAGGACATGGTAGCCTGTTCTATCGGTTTCCAAGTATTGTAGGGTCTTAATCGCCCACTGACTTCGCCCGGAAATCCTGAGTTCGTCGACATTCCAAATCCTGAACGATTAAACATTTCCCACATGGTTTGGGACTTTAATGACAGCGCTATTTTTGCAGTTCCTACATTGCTCGACTGTTGAATGACCTGAGCTACCGTCAATTGCCCCTTATTGCCGACATCACGGATAGTGCGGCCTCCGATCTGCATATTTCCTGGTGCTGTTTGCATTAACGTGTTGGCATTGACTCTGCCTACTTCCATTGCGATAGCGACCGTAAATGGCTTTAGAGTGGATCCAGGCTCAAACGTGTCGATCAATGCTCGATTTCGGATTCTGTCATGGGAGATGGTGGATCGATTATTCGGATTGTAGGTCGGTAAATTACTCAGTGCTAGGATTTCGCCTGTTTGTGCATCTAAAACGATGATACTGCCCGCTTTGGCTTTATGTTGTTTTACCGCTTCTTTCAACTCAGTGTGAGCACGATACTGAATTCTTCGGTCAATCGATAAAAAAATATCTTGCCCTTCCTTAGGCATGCGAATTTTTTCAACATCTTCAATAATCCGACCTTTGTTATCTTTGATTACTTTGCGACTTCCTAGCTCGCCGTCAAGCATGCTTTGCCAGCCACGTTCTACGCCTTCTTGTCCCTCGTCGTTAATATCGGTAAAACCCAGTACATGTGCGGCAAACTCACCTTCTGGATAGTAACGCTTGGATTCATAACTAATGTAGATGCCGGGTATTTTTAAATTGATGGTTTCTTCTGCTAAATCTGGAACCAATTGACGTTTTAAGTAAACAAAACGGCTATTTTTACGATTTAGCCGCTCATTAATTTGATCCGGGGGCATGGCAAGCAATGTTGATAGTTTTTTTAGTTTTTCCGGTTCAATTTCTACCAACTGAGGATCAGCATAAACGGAAGCGGTAGGAGAACTGATGGCAAGAATCTGTCCATTTCTATCCGTGATCATGCCTCTATTGGCATTCATTTCGACTACACGGCTATAACGAGACTCTCCCTTTTCTTGTAGAAAGTCATTATGCATTCCTTGCAAATAAGCTGCGCGACCCATTAATGCAATAAAACCCAATACCAAAACAGACAATATCAGCCGTGAACGCCATGGCGGCAAATCGACTGGCTGAATGCAATGGTTAATCACGCTTCAACCTCGAATCTAAGCCTGCCGGAGCCGTTTCTATCGTGACAATTTGTATTGCTGACGTAGGCGGAATGATCATATCCAAATGTTCCCGTGCAATGTTCTCAATTCGGCCATGCATAATCAGCGTACTTTGTTCTAATTGCAATTTTCCCCATTCAATATCCAATTTACGTTCTATTTGTCTTTCATTTTCTAGTGCCATAAAAAGCTTACGCGAGGCATGCTGCGCATTAACTACACTTAGCGCTGAAATGATTAATATCACTAAAAAGAATACATTTACTCTGAACAAGCTTGATCATTCCTATTGAGCAATTCTTTCCGCGACACGCATGATTGCGCTTCTCGCTCTAGGGTTATTTTTCAATTCATCTGGTCCCGGACGTATTTTTCCAATCCACTTTAATTTTTGCTTCCCCCAACGCTGTAATTCTTCTTGTCTGAGCGGTATTTGCCTAGGTAATGAAGGTGCGCTTGTCTCTCGCTGTATAAATTGCTTAACAAGCCTGTCTTCTAGCGAATGAAAGCTAATTACCACCAGCCTCCCTCCAACAGATAATAATTCAACAGACTGCGGCAGCGTTATCGACAATTCCTTAAGCTCCTGATTGATATGAATCCGGATCGCCTGAAAAGTGCGCGTCGCCGGGTGCCGCATAATTTCGCGCTGGCGCTGACGCGAGCGCACAACACCTGCGACAATTTCGGCAAGTTGCCATGTGGTATCAATAGGCTGCCGCGCTCTTGCCACAATAATCGCTCTTGCAATCTGCTGAGCATACCGTTCTTCGCCATATTCTTTAATCACCCATTTCAGTTCATCTTCAGTGACTGTTGCAATCCATCCCGCAGCAGACTCTCCCCTTGTTACATCCATACGCATATCTAAAGGCCCGGTGGATTGAAAACTAAATCCACGTGAAGCATCCTCCAATTGCGGCGACGACACTCCTAAATCCAACAACATCCCATCAATATGCGTAATTTCCATTTGTTGCAATCTTTGTTGAAGCTGGGAAAAACTCGCGTGTACGATACAAAATCGCTTGTCTTGAGTTACATTCCCTACCGCAACTGCACTGACATCTTTATCAAAAGCTATTAACCGACCGCGTTCGTTGAGTTGCGACAAAATGCGCTCGCTATGCCCACCTCTTCCGAACGTCCCATCTATATAAATGCCGCATGGTTTTATCGCCAATGCGTCAATTGCTTCATCCAACAATACAGGGACGTGCATTTATTGTTTGATCACAACGAAAAGCCTTTTAATTCGGGCGGCATATCTCCATCAATAAAAGTAGTGCTGGCGATTTTAAATTTCCATTGCGCATCGTCCCATAGCTCAAATTTGGCACCTTGGCCGACTAAAGCTATTTCCTTGTTTAATCCGGCAAACTGACGTAGCGGTGCCGAAATTAGAATGCGACCAGTGTTATCCATCTCCACTTCACTGGCCATACCTATTAGTAATCGCTGTAGATTCCGAGATCTCTCATCAAGACCGAGACTATTGAATTTTTGTTCGATGGGTTCCCAAGCAGGTAGTGGATAAATTAATAGGCATTTTGAAGGATCGGCAGTAACGATTAACTGCCCTTCGCAAGAAGACATGAGCTCGTCACGGTATTTAGAAGGTATAGCCATCCTTCCTTTCGCATCCAAGTTGAGTTGCGCAACACCACGAAACATAACGCCCCTTTCTATTTCAGAAACGATAAGAAATACACAAATCTCCACATTTCTCCACTAATGCCCACTTTAATCAAAAAAAATGATCTCGTCAAGCAAATATTGGGACATTTATTGTTTATGTGACAACAACTTAAGAGCACATTGATCAGAGCGAAGTAATTGTAATTCTTTAGATAAATAAGTAGGATAGAAGAAGAATTGAATGTTTAATGTGAGGTTTTCGTTGCACTACATTGATAATGACAATGTACGTAATTATTAAACTTCCTTAATCTTGCTATACTGAAGCTTTTTCACGTATCGCATTTTGTCAAATGACACCCAGCTATTGGAAACAAGCAACAAAAGAACTGGCGCAAAACGATGCTGTATTGCGGGATCTGATTCGTTGTTTTAAGCAAGAGAAAATTGCATCGCGCGGCTGCGCATTCACTACGCTAGCGCGCTCAATCGTGGGACAGCAGATTTCTGTTAAAGCAGCAGAAAGTGTTTGGCAAAAGGTCATGGGTAATATGACTGGATTTTCACCAGCTACAATTCTTGCATCGCAAGATGAGTTATTGCGATCGTGTGGGTTATCGAGACAAAAAGTAGCCTATATAAGAGATTTAGCCCGGTATTTCACTAACACCCCACAACCCGAACGTGCTTGGGCAGTATTTACCGATCAAGCATTGATCATGGAGTTAACTCAAATCAAAGGCATCGGTCGATGGACGGCAGAGATGTTTCTGATTTTCCATATGCAACGACCCGATGTGTTACCGTTGGACGATATCGGCTTGCAGCGCGCGATTAGTCGTTACTACAATGATAATCAACCGATTGACAAGAAAAAGATGAAAGAAATTGCCTTGCCTTGGCGTCCCTGGCGCTCAGTGGCTACATGGTATTTGTGGCGTGCACTTGACCCACTGCCGGTAGAATATTAACAAGTGAGAGTATCCTATTATTGCCAATAATGACATCATTTCAGCATCTATCGATTGTTATTCCCTGCTTCAATGAAGAAGAGGGACTTGATGCATTATTTGAGCGCCTAGAGAATACTTTGGCGCAACTCAATGAGTTTCATTATGAAATTATTTGTGTCGATGATGGTAGTCGTGATAATACTCTAGCGATACTCTGTCAACATGCAGCTCGCAATCGAAACATTGTTGTTTTAGAGCTTTCACGTAACTTTGGTAAAGAAGCAGCGTTGACAGCAGGCCTAGATATTGCACTAGGTGATGCCATTGTTCCGCTCGATGCCGATTTGCAACATCCGCCCGAATTAATCATTGAAATGGTAAGACAGTGGAAAAATGGTTACGATGCTGTGTTGGCACGGCGCACTTCACGTGAAATGGATTATCCGCTCCAGCGATATATCACACAGAAATTTTATCGCTTACATAATCGCATCTCGGAATGCGCTATTCCTCGCGATGTTGGTGATTTTCGCTTAATGGATAGACGGGTTGTAGAGGCGCTTAAACAACTGCCGGAACGTCGACGTTTTATGAAAGGTTTGTTTGCTTGGATAGGGTTTAAACAAACCATCGTCGATTTTGTCGTTGAACCACGTAAAACTGGAAAATCAACTTTTAATCCACGTCGATTGTGGTTACTGGCATTAGAAGGCATAACCAGTTTTAGTACCGTACCATTAGCCATATGGGCTTATGCCGGATTTACTGTAGCCATTTTGTCACTTGTGTATGGTTGCTGGATTGTTTTAAAAACCTTGGTGCTTGGTGTTGACATACCGGGTTATGCTTCATTGTTAACAGCAGTACTTTTTCTCGGTGGCGTTCAGCTCATGGGGATCGGTGTTTTGGGTGAATATATCGGGCGAATATACAGCGAAAGCAAACAAAGATCCATTTATATCGTTAGGCAACGTTACGGCAAACAAGACACGCATGATTGATCGAGAAACGGGGCGACAGCTTACTGGATTTTCTTTGATTGGTGTCTTTAACACGATCATACATTTGGTAATTGTTACTGGTTTGGTCGAAATTTTCTCTGTCCATCCGATGCCAGCAAACGCCATTGCTTTTATTTGTGCCAACCTTTTTTCATTCTGGGCAAACAGTCACTGGTCATTTCAAACTACCTTGACGCGTCAACGTTATCTGCGGTTTTTTACCGTATCTCTGATAGGGTTGGCCATTTCCATTTTGGCAATTGCTGTCAGTGAGGCTTTGAAGTGGCATTACCTCATCGGTGTTGCTATTTCTTTTTGCATCATGCCCCTCTTAACTTTTATTGCTCATAGGTCATGGACTTACAGAAAATAAATCATTGGTTTTCAAAAATCTTTAAATATTGCCTACATAAAATCTAGGGCATCTCCTCTTTCTGCTATTAACTCTAACCTAAACTTATTTTCCCTTGGCAAAAATTAAGTATTTTTTGTGTAAAGTGAGTACCTGTCTCTTTAAAGAATCAATATCATGATCGTTAGTAATAATATCATCAGCTAGCTGCAGGCGTCGCTGTCTTGTTACTTGTGTTGCCATAATTGCTTTCACTTTTTCTTCTGACAATCGACTCCTCGTCATCGTACGTAACAATTGTAGAGATTCACTGCAATCTACTACTAAGACACGCTCAACAGTATTGTCATAATCATGCGTTTCAAATAGTAATGGTACAACAATAATAATGTAAGCCTCAGTGATTTCCTTGATTTGAATTGTTACCTCTTTAAGAATAAGAGGATGTAGGATTTTCTCTAACCTAGTTCGTGCATTATTATCAGAAAAAATTAAGTCAAGCATTTTAACCCTATCAACTGCACCGACAGAATTAATGCAACCGTCTCCAAAAGCCTCTCGAATTGCGTTGACGGCCAATCCATTCACTTCAGTAAATTTCTTTGCAAGAATATCAGTATCAACAATCGTAATCCCTAGATCAGCAAACAATCTACTGACGGTCGATTTGCCACACCCAATACCACCCGTTAGACCAACAACAAAGGTCATAGCTTAAAATAAGCTAAGATATAGTTGATTAATATCATTACCCACAAACAAAGCAATCAGGGCTCCGCTCACTAAATAAGGACCAAATGGAATAGGCATATTCTTATTGTGTCTAGCACTCATGATTAAGCCAATACCCACAACGGCACCCATCAGTGATGAGAAAACAATAACGATGGGTAACATCCCCCATCCCAGCCATGCACCAATTGCTGCCAGCAACTTAAAATCACCATATCCCATACCCTCTTTACCTGTTATCAACTTAAAACACCAATAAGTTGACCATAACGATAGGTAACCAACTACTGCGCCTATAACCGCACCGTGAATATCAGTAAAACCATTGTTCAAATTGATCAGGATACCTAACCATAACAATGGCAACGTAATATCGTCTGGTAATAGCTGAGTGTCTAGGTCTATCACTGCTAGTACAATTAACGCCCAAACAAAAATCAATGCAGCTAATGCTAATAAACTAAAACCAAAATGCCAGGCCACAAGACCACTCATCAATGCTGTCACAGCCTCAACAAAAGGATAGCGTAACGAAATATGTTTTTTGCATTGCTTACAGCGCCCACGCAATACAAGATAGCTGATAATAGGAATATTCTCTAGGGCAGTTATCTTATGCCCACAGTAAATACACGCAGAGCGTGGAATCATTAAGTTAAATTTTGCAAATACTGGAGCCGTTTCTCCACGTAATTCCGCACATTGTTGCAACCAACTTCTCTTTGTCATTTCCGGCAATCGATAGATAACGACATTGAGAAAACTTCCGACCATCAACCCAATGATAGAAACCAACGAGACCCATAAAAAGGTCTCATCTTGTAGCTGGGCAGCAAATGTTGTCATGAATGATTTTAAAACAGCAAAACTATAGAATGAATTCGTGTTGATTTAGCTAACCACCATACCCATTTTAAAGATAGGTAAGTACATTGCGACAACCATACCGCCAATCAATGTTCCCAGCACTACCATGATAACCGGCTCCATCAAACTGGAAAGCGCGGCCACCGCATCATCGACTTCTGCCTCATAAAAATCAGCAACTTTACTCAGCATTGAGTCAAGAGAACCGGATTCTTCTCCGATTGCAACCATCTGTATAACCATGCTAGAAAATACTTCACTGTTCGTCATGGAAGACATCAAACTATTACCTGTACTCACTTCTAGTTGAATCTTTTTTGTGGCTTCATAATAAACATAGTTACCCGCTGCACCAGCCACAGAATCTAATGACTCCACTAGAGGTACTCCTGCTGCAAACATAGTTGAAAGTGTTCGAGACCAACGTGCAATTGTCGCTTTACGGATGATTTCACCAAAAATAGGGATTTTTAGTAGCAAACGATCCATAAAACGCTGCATTGGTATTGAGCGCTTCCAAGTATAAAAAAACGCATACCCCCCTCCACCCAAAACACCAATAATTGCCCACCAATAGGCCACAAAGAAATCTGAAGCAGCCATCACCACGAGTGTTGGTGTAGGCAGATCAGCACCAAATCCCTCGAATAAGTCTTTAAACGCGGGAATCACAAAGATCATAATGACTGCGGTAATAATAAACGCAACTACAATAATTGAAATAGGATAAAAAAGCGCCGATTTAATTTTCCCCTTAATCGCCTGGATTTTTTCTTTATATGTAGCCAAGCGATCCAGCAAGCCATCCAAAATACCCGCTGCTTCCCCCGCTTCGACCAGATTACAAAATAATGAATCAAAATAGAGTGGATATTTCCGGAACGCATTCGCTAGATTACTACCGGTTTCCACTTCTGCTTTTATATCTAGAAGCAACTTGGCAACCGCGTGGTTACTATGCCCTTTCCCAACGATATCAAAAGCCTGCAATAGTGGCACCCCTGATTTCATCATCGTTGCTAACTGACGCGTGAATAAAGTAATATCTTTATCAGTTATCTTTCCACCAGAAGGTGCTTTTTTAATTTTAGTAACTTTAATACCCTGACGACGCAGCGCAGAATTAATAATAACGGTTCCAGCGGCACGCATCTCCCCTTTGACCTCTTTACCGAATCGATCCTTACCTTCCCACAAATAGTTATATTGCTTGGCTTGCTTGACTTTCTTTTCTGTCTTTTCTGCTCGCGCGGAGATAGTTGATGCCATAATTAATCGGCTCCAGATCAATTCAAAAAGTAATTACTTCAAAATGTGGCAACTTGAAGTTTTATTTTCATCAGCAATAAAAATAGAGCTTCAAGTTGCTTCGAATAGCATGAAGAACTTAACGGCATAGCTCGATAAATTCTTAGATGGAAGATTTCAAGAATAGTGAATCGAAAACAGCGTACGAGAAAAATTTGCGGATTTTAGAAAATTTTAATCACTAATTCCTATTAGATGATTAGCCACGATCACGATATGCTGTGACTTGAATTTCAATTTTCATACGTGGATCGGACAAGCCAGCCGCTAACATCATAGCCGATGGCCTGACATCGCCCAGATACTTACGCATAATCGGCCAGCATTTGGGGAAATCTTCAGTATTTGGAAACACGTATGTAACACGCACCACATCTTTCATGCTGGATCCAGCTTGCTTCAATACCGTATCGATGTTTTTGAAACATTGCTCCGCCTGTTCGAGTAGATCATCAGAAATGGTCATTTTACTGTAATCAAAACCGGTGGTGCCAGATACCAGAACCCAATTTCCCTCCACCACCGCGCGCGAATAGCCGATTTCCTGTTCAAATGTAGAACCTGAGCTGATGAGTTGACGTGCCATCGTGTGTTTTCCTTTTTTGATTTAAAAAATTTTGCGTAAGATACCACTATAATTACACAACAAGCTAGTTGCACAATACGTTTTTACTAGGCCGTAATTTCTCTAATTCAAAAGCACAATGCCCATCACATTTTATTGGCATGACTATGAAACGTTTGGCGCCGATCCCAGACGCGATCGGCCTGCGCAGTTTGCCGGCATCCGCACCGATGAAGCACTAAACGAAATCGGCGAACCGCTAGTTATTTACTGCAAGCCAGCTCGCGATTTCCTGCCTCATCCGGAAGCCTGCTTGCTCACCGGCATCACACCGCAGCTAGCTGATGAAAAAGGGTTACCAGAACCGGAATTTATTGCGCGCATTCATACCGAATTTTCGCAACCGAACACTTGTGGTGTCGGCTATAACTCACTGCGTTTTGACGATGAAATCACGCGTTTTACGCTGTACCGCAATTTCTATGACCCCTATGCACGTGAATGGCAGCAAGGCAATTCACGCTGGGATATCATTGATCTGGTGCGTATGACATATGCGCTGCGCCCGGCCGGAATCGCATGGCCACGGCATGAAGACGGTCAACCTAGTTTTCGCCTGGAGGACCTGGTTGCTGCCAACGGCATTCTACATGAATCCGCACACGATGCCTTATCCGATGTACGTGCCACCATTGCCTTAGCGCGTCTGCTGCGTATGCAGCAACCACGCCTGTACGATTGGTTGTTGCAACTACGCGACAAACGCAAAGCCGCAGCCCAGCTTGACTTAACTACCCACAATCCCGTATTGCACACAACACGCATGTACCCGACCCAAACAGGTTGCACTTCGCTGGTCATGCCGTTGATCCTGGAACCCGGCAACAACAACAGCGTACTCGTGTACGATTTACGCCATAACCCGGACATGTTCTTATCGCTGGATGTAGATAGCTTGAGCGAATTGCTGTTTACCCGCAACGACGAATTGCCCGAAGGAATGCAACGACTGCCGGTCAAATCGATAAAAATCAACAAATGTCCTGCGCTGGCACCACGCAATACGCTTGATCATCAGACTATAGAGCGCATCGCACTTGATCTGGATAAGTGCCACAACCACTGGCAAACCTTATGTGCAGTCCCCGATTTTTTCCAACGTGTGGCCACCGCGTACACCAATCATGAATTTGAACCTCCCAATGATGTCGATATAGCCCTGTATGAAGGCTTTCTGAACAATGCAGATATTGCGTTACTAGCACAAATACGACGCGCTTCACCGCAAGAACTGGCGGAATACAAATTTAATTTTCATGACAAACGACTTCCCAAACTGCTATTTCGCTACCGCGCTCGAAACTGGCCGGAAACATTGACACTTGAAGAAATGGAACATTGGAAACACATACGCCTACAACGTCTGACAAAAAATGATTGCGGTGGAAATATTATTTTTGATGAATTTTCAGCACAGATCGCGTTATTACGGGAGACGCATAAAACGAATGAAAACGCTGGACAAATATTAAATACACTTGAAATGTGGGGTAAAGATTTGCTAAATTTTTAGATGAAAATCTAGATTTTTGCTGGCATTTTGCTAATTTAAAACAAAATGAGGCCTTTGCAAAACTTCTCAGACTTTTACTGCGGTAGCGTCAATAATTGATTACTGACATAGAATTTAGGCAGCATATAAAGACATAAGACAAGACACTAGATTTTGTGAGTGGAAATTTAGATAGCAGCTACGTTAAAGCACATCAGCATAGTACGAATGCAGTATCAAGAATCGTAAGCCATCAGCGGATGAGTACCACAAAAATCCATTTAGCGGTCGATGGTTATGGTTTGCCGGTTGAGTTTGCAATCCCGGTGGAGAAGCAATGATTGTTCTGCAGCATCCGATTGATTGCCAGATTACCTGACGCAGAAGCGATGTATCAACACATTTGTTGAAGCGGTTCAGTATCGCAGATTAGAGAAGCAATACTTTTATTCACAGACACTGTTACTAGGATTTCCGAATAAAAGGGAATTCTCTTGCTAAACTTTATTCTGATGCTTTATCAAACAAGAAACGTCCTATCAATTCCTCCAATACCATCGCTGAGTTGGTTTTCATGATCTTGTCGCCTTCTTTTAGCATGACTCCCTCGCCTCCAGCGGACAAACCGATATATTGTTCACCAAGCAACCCGGATGTCAGAATGCTGGCAAAGGTGTCTTTTGGAAAAAGAAAACGGCTATCCATATCCATGGTTACAATGGCATCATAGGTCTGTGTACTAAATTGGATATTGGTGACACGTCCGACTACTACACCAGCACTTTTGACGGGTGCACGGACTTTAAGGCCACCGATGTTTTCAAAATTTCCAGTGATCACATAACTTTGTGTTGAACCACTCAGATTCAAATTACCGACCTTAAGACTCAGTATCATTAATGCGGCAATGCCGATGATGACAAATATACCAACCCATAAATCCAAAGTTGTCCGCTGCATTAACTTACTCCTCTAAACATGAAAGCGGTCAAGATAAAATCTAATCCCAAAATGGCAAGCGATGAAGTAACCACGGTGCGTGTGGTCGCGCCCGATACGCCTTCCGCCGTAGGCGGTGCATCATACCCTTCAAATACTGCAATCGCAGCAATGGCTACACCAAAAAAACAGCTCTTAATAAATCCATTCAGAATATCAAAGCGAAAATCTACCGCACTTTGCATCTGTGACCAGTATGTACCTTGGTCTACGCCGATAAACACCACCGTCACCAAATAACCGCCTAAAACCCCCATCACGGAAAATATTGCGGCCAACAGTGGCATGGAAATCACGCCTGCCCAGAAACGAGGGGCAACTACACGCGCCACTGGATCTACGGCCATCAAACCCATTGCCGCTAATTGCTCCGTGGCTTTCATCAGACCAATTTCCGCAGTAATTGCAGAGCCGGCGCGGCTAGCAAAAAGTAGTGCCGCGACTACAGGTCCCAATTCTCGCACCAAAGATAGTGCGACCAAAGTACCTACCGCCGATTCAGAGCCATATTTCTGTAAAGTTTCATAACCTTGCAGTCCTAATACCATACCGACGAAAAGACCGGAAACCACAATAATGATCAAAGAAAGTACGCCGGTAAAATATAACTCCCGTATCACCAGGTTAAAACGGCGCAGACTAGTACCGGATTTTAACAATACCAGCAGAAAGAAACGACTGCCAACACCAAGACGCCAAATACTCTCAATAACGCGGTGACCGATATTCTGAATAACCGAAACGATATATTTAGACACGTGTATCCCCTAGATCCAGATCTTGACGATAACTTTGTCCTGAATAATGAAAAGGTACCGGCCCATCTTCTTCACCGTGAATAAATTGATGCACAAACGGCGCAGTCGATTCCATGACTTCCTTCGGAGTACCTTCCGCTGCAATCACACCATCGGCGATAAAATAAACATAATCCACAATCTTTAAGGATTTTTGTACATCATGCGTCACTACAATGGAAGTCATACCCAGGGTATCGGTAAGGCGACGGATTAAATTGCCAATAACACTTAAAGAAATTGGATCGAGCCCGGTAAAAGGCTCATCGTACATAATGAGGCTCGGATCGAGTGCAATCGAGCGTGCCAACGCAACACGCCGAGCCATGCCACCGGAAAGCTCATTAGGCATTAAGTGGTGCGCTCCGCGCAAACCTACTGCATCTAATTTCATCAATACTAGATCGCGAATCATCGATTCAGGTAAATCGGTATGTTCGCGCATTTGGAACGCCACGTTATCGAAAACGGAAAGATCCGTAAACAATGCGCCAAACTGAAACAACATACCCATTTTGCGTCGTAGTTTGAACAGTTTGTCGCGACTCAACTCATGTACCACATCTCCGGAAAATTTCACGTAACCGGCAGATGGTCTGATTTCACCACTGATCAAACGCAACAAGGTAGTTTTTCCTGATCCGCTACCCCCCATAATAGAAATCACCTTGCCTCGCGGCATGGTCATATGGATACCTTTTAATATTGCGCGTGTACTGTAGGAAAAATTCAGATCATTGATTTCAATTAAGTTCTCGGAACTCATGCAAAATGGTTAAATCGGTAATGAGAAACACCCATGACAGCCGGTTTTATGACTCAATAATGGAATGATGATTGAAAGACGGCAAAACACACTGATGAACGTTATTAAATAAATACGGCCTGCATCTGCGACGCATTCTAAACTACTTTTTACCGTAAAGCGTAAAAATTTCATCCATGCATTAAATTACATGGGTTGCTTTTTTTGCAAAGCATTTAAATATTCCTTGAGATCTCGCTTGATTTCGGGGGCAAGGATATATAAACCAATGATATTGGGCACGGCCATAGCAAATACCATTGCGTCAGTAAATAAAATAATATTGGATAATTGCGCCGATGCACCCACAACAATGAATAAACAAAACAGGAACTTGTAAATAATCTCGACCACCTTATGCTCGCCAAACAAATAGGTGGTACATATTAATCCATAGTAGGACCAAGAGATCATGGTCGAATAAGCGAATAGAAAAACGGTCAGTGACAATATGTAAGGAAACCATGAAATACCCGAAGCGAAAGCACGCGAAGTCAATTCCACACCTTCAATTCCGCTACCGTCGACATAAGCCCCGGAAATCACAATGACCAATGCTGTTACCATGCAAATAATTACGGTATCGATGAAAGGCCCTAACATGGCAACCATTCCTTGGCTTACGGGTACATCTGTTTTTACTGCAGAATGCGCAATTGCAGAGGATCCCAATCCCGCTTCATTAGAAAAGACCGCACGCTGCACACCCATCAATAGTGTGCCCAGCAATGCACCGATCCCAGCTTGCGGATACAACGCCATTTCAAAAATCTTTTCAATGGCCTCGGGGATTGCTTGATAGTGAACACCCATTACAACGATACCCGCAATGATATACAAGATGGTCATAATCGGCACAATTCGACCAGCTACGGCCGCAATCCATTGAATGCCGCCAATGATTACCAACCCAACCAGGGCAGCCATGAATAACCCAAACAACCAACCTTTATCCGCCAGAAAGCTGGCATCTCCACCCGTTACTACTACGGCCTGTTGATAGGCTTGATTCGCTTGAAACAACCCCCCTGCGCCAATAGTACCGCCTATGCAGAAAACTGCGAACAATCCTGCCATGAATTTACCCATGCGTGGATGATGTAATTGTTCGAAAGCCGCGCGCAAATAATGCATCGGCCCACCCGATATTACTTTGCAATTATCATCCAGTGCATATTGGCGGTATTTAATGCCCAAAGCGACTTCCACAAACTTGGTTGACATACTGAAAATACCCATGACTGCCATCCAAAAAGCTGCACCTGGACCACCCAAAGAAATCGCTACAGCGACACCCGCGATATTGCCTAATCCAATCGTTGCCGACAGAGAAGTCATCAATGCTTGAAAGCGGCTGATTTCCCCACAATTACAACCACCTGTATCGAATTTTCCACGCAACACGTCAATAGCGTGCGTAAAATAACGCACATTGATAAAACCCAAATAGAAAGTAAAAAAAATAGCGGCTATTACGAGCCAAAATAAGATAAATTTAATTTCTAAATCAAATAACTGAACACTATAAAAAATGACAGATGCCACTGCATTTGCAATAGGTTCAATTGAGGAATCAATAAGCTTGTCAATTTCCATGCATCAAAAACATCCTTGTAATATACCCGAGCAAATTAATATCTCTAACTTATATGTTATTTTGTTCTAAAAGGTTTACGAATTTTATTGCACAGGTGGGATTCACTTGTACAAAATTGAAAAAGGATAGAAATGAGCGCTATCTCATCATTGGTAACCTACATTTAACTGATAATATTTTGTTTATTTGAACAAAAAACCACCATCGATTCCATCAAAAATACGAAAGGTTTCATTTTGCCACATTTCATGCAGTATCGCATACCGACGGTTTCGTGTAATTTGCTCGATTCATTCTGCTGATCATCCCTTTTATGCCAGCCAACCGACTCAAAGCTAACATTCTGATACTATTGATATTGTCTTTCGTATCGACAATATCGTTTACCAAAGAAATTTATCGCAGTATCGATAGCCAGGGACGCGTCACTTATTCCGATCAACCGTCTGGGAAATCCCAAGCGATTGCAATCCATAACCAGCCGAGTCGATTGCTGCGTTATGTCCGTAAAGTATACGACGGCGATACGATCATTTTAGAAGACGGTAAACATATTCGCTTGTTGGGTGTAAATACCCCTGAAATTGAAAGTCGTCAACGCGCTGAAGAACCAGGCGGCGTTGCCGCAAAAAAATGGCTACAAGCACAGCTGCAGGACAAAAAAGTCTATCTCGAATACGATGAAGTGAAGTTCGACAAATATAAGCGTCAATTAGCGCATGTGTTCTTATCCAATGGCAAGCACTTAAACCTCGCATTATTGGAAAATGGCTTGGGAACTGTCAGCATTATTCCACCGAATGTACGATACAGCGATAAATTAACGCAAGCACAACAACATGCAGAAAAAATGCAACTGGGTATCTGGGCTATGCCTGAATACCAACTTAAGCCTATAGCCCAGATAGCGAATCATGCCAAAGGCTGGCAGCGATTTAATGCAACCTTTCACACCATCAAAAAAAATCGCAAATATACACGCTTGCTAATTAACGATAAAATTGACATACGTATTTCCAATCAGAACCTTAAAGCATTTCCCCCATTATCCAAATACCTCGGCAAACCGTTGGAAATCCGTGGTTGGGTATCACGCAATAACGATCATTACACCATGCTAATTCAACATCCCAGTTCATTGATTGTGAGATAATTCCACCCAGCAATCCATTTGTTTTCTTCACCGTACCTCATATTAATTAATAGATGCCTCTTATTACCATCGAAAACGCGTGCCTGGCTTTTGGCCATCACCCTTTACTCGATCACACCCACCTGCAACTAGATCCGAATGAACGAGTCGGCCTAATCGGTAGAAATGGCGGTGGGAAATCCAGCTTGCTACGCATATTGGCCGGCGAAATAAAACTCGACGACGGTAAATATTGGCGCGCACCGCATTTAAAGCTGGCCTATGTACCTCAAGAACTCGTTTTTTCACCCAGTAATACGGTATACCAGGAAATTTCCAACGCCTTAGGAACGATTAGCAAAGTATTACTGGAGTATCATGAAGTTTCTCATGCATTGAGTGAACAACATGAGGATACCGAAGCACTATTAACGCGCTTACAAGATTTGCAAAGTTTATTGGAAACGCAAGACGGGTGGAATCTCCAAGCAAAAATCGAAACCGTAATTGATAAATTGAGTTTGCCCGCAGATACGTTGATTGAACATCTTTCCGGCGGCATGAAAAAAAGAGTCGCATTAGCCCGGGCTATAGTCACTGAGCCAGAATTATTATTACTGGATGAGCCTACCAATCATCTGGATTTATCTTCGATCGAATGGCTGGAGGGTTTACTGCAAGATTTTTGCGGTAGTATTTTATTGATTACACATGACCGACGTTTTCTTGATAACGTGTCAACACGGATTATCGAACTGGATCGCGGGGAATTACAAACCTTCACGGGCAATTTCACGGACTATCAGCGAAAGAAGGCTGAAATGCTCGAAGTGGAAACCATTCATCAGCAAAAATTTGATAAATTCCTCGCCCAAGAAGAAGTATGGATACGTAAAGGTATCGAAGCGCGACGAACACGTAATGAAGGAAGAGTTCGAAGATTGGAAGCTTTGCGTTTAAAGCGTGCAGCTAGGCGCGAGAAGATTGGCAAAGCAAACATCAACGTGGAAGTGGGCGAACGATCAGGTAAGCTGGTAGCTGAATTGGAAAATGTGTATAAAAGCTTTGGCGATAAGCATGTTATTCGCAATTTTTCCTGTCGCATTCAGCGTGGCGATCGGGTTGGATTATTAGGAACCAACGGTGCTGGAAAATCTACTTTGTTGAAATTGATTCTGGGAGAGTTACAACCGGACTCGGGAAATGTTCAACAAGGCACAAAATTGTCAGTAGCTTATTTCGATCAAATGCGCGAGCAACTGAATGATGAAATGAAACTGGTTGACACCATCAATCAGGGATCAGATTTTATCGAGATCAATGGTAAACGTACGCATGTTATCAGTTATCTGGGAGATTTTTTGTTTCCCCCGGAACGCGCGCATTCTCCTGTTAGTTCACTCTCAGGCGGAGAGCGCAATCGCCTACTGCTTGCAAGGCTATTCACTCGCCCTGCTAATGTTTTGGTATTGGACGAGCCCACTAACGATTTGGATATTGAAACCATAGAATTGCTTGAAGCTTTGTTGCAAGATTACGATGGGACGTTATTTGTGGTGAGCCATGACAGGGAATTTCTCGACAACATTGTGACACAAGTGATTGCATTTGAGGGAGATGGTAAGCTGCGTGAATACATTGGCGGATACGAGGATTGGGTAAGAACAAACGCTTTGCGATCTTCCTCTTCTGAGGAAAAAATATTGCCGAAACAATCCGAGATTTCCATCAAGAGTTCTTCTATTAACAATATTGCCTCCTCCGGCAAAAAGCTAAGTTATCAAGAGAATCGTGAATTGGAAACGTTGCCGAGTAAAATTGAAGCTTTGGAGCAAGAGCAAAAACACATTTCGCTGCGGTTAAGTGAACCAACGATATATCAGCATTTTCCAGAGGAAGCAAAGACACTACAGAAACGTTGCTTGATCATTGAGGAGGAGTTAATCAACTGTTTTGCAAGATGGGAAGAATTAGAATCAAAATCGATAAAAAACCAACTTTAGACTGAAACGTTATATAGGCCATTTCCCCATAAACAACAGGGGGATACTTACATATTTCATTGACCAAATCAAGCGCATCGTTTAAAGTTCAACTTTTGAGAGAAGGAGGAATAGATGAAACACAAGAATATGATGAAATTGATGCTTGCTCTAGGTATTTTTTTGATATTTGGTACCGCCCAAGCGTCTGAAACTATTGGCGATAAAACTTCAATGTGTGTAGGTTGCCACGGAATTCCTGGCTATAAGACTGCTTTCCCAAGCGCTTATAGTGTTCCCAAACTAGGTGGGCAACATGCCGAATACTTAGTAAAAGCTCTGGAAGGTTACAAAAATGGTTCACGTAGTCACCCTACCATGACAGCTTTAGCCAAAACTTTGTCGCAAAAAGACATTGAAGAGTTGGCTGCTTACTATGCCAAAAATAATTAAGTCTCGTCTATAATTGCAAGGAAGAAATTATGAAGAATTATGTGATAGCCGCATTGAGCGGAGCCGCTTTAATACTTTCCGGTCAAGTTATGGCTGCTGATATCGAAGCGGGAAAAACTAAAGCTGCGGAAGTTTGCGCTTCATGTCATGGTATTGATGGTAATAGCCCAGCACCGGCTTTCCCAAAAATTGGCGGCCAATATAGAACCTATTTAGAAAAAGTCTTGAAAGATTACAAATCTGGAACGCGTAATGATCCAATCATGGCAGGAATGGCTGCTGGTTTGACACCAGCCGACATTGACAATTTGGCTTTTTACTACTCAAGCCAGCCTGGCACTTTGAATTCTAAAAAATAATAAAAAAACATTAGATATTAACGCTAATAAATTTGTATTATTAGTAATAAGGTATCACTTGAACGGGATAGCTAATCACTGTCCCGTTATTATTTTTTATTAGCGTCTATGTGCTTACTTCGTTTGCTTATCTAAACAATCTAAGTAAATTACTGCATCGGGCGCTGTATTATGACGCTGTGCCTGCCAAATCATCTCTGCGAGGCATTCCATGACACGATGCGTGGCATCATGTTCGTTGCCGGTTATGTTCTGTAATTGTTCAAATCGATCACATATTCCAATGGGTTGATTAATTGATAGCTGTTCCTTAATCGCCACATGCATGCTCATATGAAGGAAGGGATTGGTATCACCCATTTCTGGCGAATAACCCTGATCCAGGTATCGTTCTGGGTTGTCCAAGATGGGATGGTATTCGGGGTGTAATAAAATAATCTCCAGTGCAATTGTTTCGATACCCGATAATGTTTCCTGTTTGTTGTATTTCTCCCAGGTATAAAAAAACAACTGCCGCGCTTGATCGCGAGTAGGATTAAACATTAACGGGCCTTGTAAAATTCTTTTTGTGCATTTCTAATCGATTGAATTGACTGATTCATAGCTTTTCATCATAACGCCCAATCAAAGACTCATCGGCTCTCATGGATTGTTAGACGGTAAAATTTTTCCTTTATATTCGCACAGATGCACAATGCTACAATTCCCACATTCTGGTTTTCTGGCTTTGCACACATAACGACCGTGAAGAATCAGCCAGTGATGCGCGTCTTGTTTAAATTCTTTAGGAACCCATTTTAGTAATTTTTGTTCAACCTCGAAAACCGTCTTTCCTGGCGCCAAACCAGTACGATTGGCAATACGAAAAATATGTGTATCGACGGCAATCGTTGGCTGTCCAAAGGCTGTATTCAATACGACATTGGCTGTTTTGCGTCCGACACCCGGTAGTTGTTCTAATTGCTCACGTAAACGCGGTACCTCGCCATGATAATGGTCAATTAACAGCTGGCAAGTTTTTAAAATATTTCTGGCCTTGCTTCTATACAGACCGATCCTTTGAATAAAGTTGACTAAACCCTCTTCGCCTAAAGCCAAGATTTTTTCTGCGGAATTCGCTTGTGGGAATAATTTTCGAGTCGCTTGATTAACGCTTTTATCTGTCGCTTGCGCCGAAAGAATCACCGCGATCAATAATTCAAATGGTGTTTGGTACTCCAATTCGGTGGTTGGATGCGGATTGCTTTCTCTCAAACAAGCAAAAATATCGTAGCGCTTTGTAGCATTCATAGTTTGATAACAAGAAACTTATTCAATGTGCTTCGATGTTTGATGACGAATCGCAGCCGCACGTTCAAGTGCAGCTTGAATGATGGTTTTTTTTCGTTGCTCAGCTTTTTGCGCAATGGTTTGTTCAAGTGGATTACTTTCAGCCTCAAGTGTGCTGTTTTGAGGCTGAACATCCGGATCTTTTGCTAACAGCAACCGTCGTTGTTTGAATACATATCGCATACGCGCCCGATCTGCCGCATGCTTCGGATCAACATGCTGAGTCGCATTATTATCCGGAATCATAACAATACAATCCATAGGGCAGGGTACGATACAAAGCTCGCAGCCGGTACATTCCGCAGCAATCACCGTGTGCATTTGCTTGGCAGCGCCCACAATGGCATCAACCGGACATGCACGTATGCAAAAGGTGCAGCCGATGCAGAGTGCTTCATCGATCCATGCTACCGCTTTCGGTTTGGTCACACCATACGCGGTATTGAGTGGCTTGAAAGGAATACCTAATAATTGTGCAATCTGCCGGATTCCTTCACTCCCGCCTGGGGGGCATTGATTAATGTCAGCTTGGCCTATTGCGATGGCTTCGGCATAAGGCTTGCAGCCAGAAAAACCACATTTTCTGCATTGCGTTTGCGGCAAAATAGCTTCTATTTTTTCAACCAGGCATGGATCAATTGATCGATCAGTCATATCACCTGACTCAATTGCTATGTACAGGGTTGCTACAAACCGCTTTTACGATTTCACGTACAAAATCGGGTCCATGATAAATCAAGCCGGTGTACAGTTGAATCAAATCCGCACCGGAATCAATCTTATCCTGCGCGTCTTTGGGAGACATAATGCCACCCACACCTATAATCGGGATCGCATTGTTTAATACCGCATGTAATTGCCCTAACACTTTGCTTGCTTGCTGGGTTAAAGGAGCGCCACTGAGCCCTCCGGGCTCCTTCGATACGCTAAACTGCTCAACACCTGTACGAGTGATAGTGGTATTGGTTGCGATAACACCATCGATTTGGTGCTTCAAGAGTAAATTCGCAATCGATGTTATTGCTTCATCACTGAGATCTGGTGCAATTTTTATTACCAATGGCACGTGCTTACCATGAGTTTGCGTCAATTGGGTCTGCTCCAGCTTGAGTCGGTTGAGTAATTGATCCAACACATCAGCGCCTTGTAATTGCCGTAGGTTTTGGGTATTCGGTGATGAAATATTGATGGTGATATAACTGGCATAGGGATAGGCTTTTCGTAATCCGATCAAATAGTCATCAGTCGCATTTTCCAGCGGCGTATCAAAGTTTTTCCCCAAGTTGATGCCGAGGATACCTCGATAATTGGAGTTCTTGACATTATTCAGCAAATAATCGATACCTAAATTATTAAAGCCCAGTCGATTAATAATTGCGTTTGCTTCCGGAATGCGAAAAATGCGGGGGCGTGGATTACCCGGTTGTGGGCGCGGTGTAACAGTACCAATCTCAATGAATCCGAATCCCAGGGATGCTAACGCATCGATGTACTCACCATTTTTGTCCAAACCTGCTGCCAATCCCACTGGGTTGGGAAAATTCAATCCCATAACGGTGCGGGATTTGCAACTCACGAGCGGTTTCTTCAACAACCCTAGCTGTTGTATCTGATTCAGCGCACGAAATGCAAGCCAATGGGCGTCTTCTGGATCAAGCTTAAACAGTAACGGACGGAGAAATTGATACAACATTCGATGGGATATGTAGTTAAAAATAACAGAAGGTTAAAAACTATCGTGATCTTCCAATAACTTCCATCGATTATTTTGCAATACTTCTAATGGTTGGAAGTTAGCTTTATAACGCATTTTATGGTTTTCTTTAATCCAATAACCGAGATAAAGGTAAGGCAAAGCACTTAAGCGGCATTGCTCAATTTGCCACAAGATATTGTAAGTTCCATAACTGGCTTGAACGACTTCCGCATCAAAAAATGTATAAACAGAAGAAAGTCCATCCGGCAACACATCAATAATACTCACCATACAAAGCTGTTTATGGTCACGAAATTCAACCAATTGGGAATCAACGTGGCTTTGTAACAAAAAATTATGATACTGCTCCAAGCAATCATGGTCCATTCCACCGCCCGCATGGCGTTGTATTTGATAGCGCTGATAGAGCGCGTAGTGTTCCGGATTATATTGCAGAGTCAAAAGCTTAGTGCTGAGATGCTGATGACGTTTCCAAGCACGTCGTTGCGTTCGGTTAGCCGAGAAATCACTGACTTTCACCCGCACTGATCGGCATGCGCGACAGTGAACACAACTGGGGCGATAGGTGTAGTGTCCACTGCGGCGAAATCCGACTTGAATTAATTTGCTATACACCTGCGTATCAATTTGGTGCTCTGGCGTAACCACTTCAGAACACGCCTGTTTTCCTGGCAGATAGCTACAATCATAAACCCCGGTTGTGTGAAATTTAAACATCTTGACCGTTTATTATCGACGTTAATACTGTTCTGTTACTCAAAACACCAATGTTCGCCACCCGGCGATTCTGAAATCAACTCACTCAAGTATTGCGCGAATGTCGCTCTGGGTATTTCGCGCGCACCCAGCGAAGCAAGATGATCCGTTTTGACTTGGCAATCGATTAAACCAAATCCCCATTCCTGCACTTGCCTGACCAAGTGGACAAAAGCGATTTTAGACGCATTCGGTGTACGAGAAAACATCGACTCACCAAAAAAAATTTTACCTAATGCGATCCCATACAATCCACCGACCAGTTCATCATCCATCCACATTTCCACTGAGTGCGCGAATTTCATTTCATGCAATGTGGTGTAGGCGGCAATCATTTCAGGATGTATCCAGGTTCCCGCTTGCCCTTTACGTGGCGCGGCGCAAGCCCGCATCACTTCGCTAAAACGATGGTCCGTGCGAATCTGATAATTGCTCCTCTTAAGCTCCTTAGACAAGGAGCGCGAAATTCGCAATTCATCGGGAAATAATACCATTCTTGGGTCAGGGCTCCACCACAAAATAGGCTCACCCTCATTAAACCATGGGAAAATTCCTTTGCGGTAAGCCTCCAATAATCGTTGTGGCGTAAGATCGCCACCCATCGCCAATAATCCGTTGGGCTCCTTAAGCGCTCGATCCAGAGGTGGAAATGAAGTGCCTGATGTAAAAATGGAATTCATCGATACGATTATAAACTGTTCGCCATAGACATTTGGTTCTCAGGGGTGGGTTTTCTTGTAAAGTGAATCCTTTTTTATTATGTAAGCGCCTATTTCTATCCTTCAATTCTTCTTTAGATCCCATCTTCAGTATCATCTGTGGCCATTCAAAATCCAATTTGTTAATATTTTTCGACTTAAAATGTAATTAAAAGGTGCACTATAGTAAATGGTGTTACTATTTTAAATACTGAACTACATTTGAGTTTTTCCAAGCAGGTGTGTGGCATCTTCCTAATTTGAGAAATCTGCTGCTGATAAAATCAGTCGACTGTAGATTTGTAGCAGCGAAAAATTCTCAATCGTACAGAAATTATGACCTTACCCTGCCACGAATTGACCCCGCCCTAGCTGGATACTTCTTAACGCCAGTCGATGAGGTACTATTCATAATCAAACCTAAAGCGAAAGATAGCGTAATGAAAAAACCAAAACAAACGAATTGCACAACCCTAGTACCGGCTGAGAGCAATAATATTCTTGATCGTTGCAACAAGATCGCTAAGTCAGTTAACAAGAAAATCAAGGCCCTACACAGTAAGTGGTTTGCCTGTGTGCTTGGACTAGCACTGGCATGGTGGATACCAATAACGCATGCAGAACAATCGCATGAATATCACTACCGCTATATTTCGCTTTCTAAGGTAACGTTACCATCAGGATTCGCTCAATTTACCCCCGTCGCAATCGACGATAAAAGAAAAGTTTACGGGGATATCTATGATTCGTCTGGAGTTGCTCACATCGCCGTTTACGGAGATGGAGTCTTGCATGTCCTCCAGCCAGGTAATGTGCTTACGGTCAACGCTCGCGGAACAATAGGCGGGTACGTCACAGATCCTCAAACCGGAAACTTTCAAGCAGCACTATTTCGTGGAGACGAGGTGGAAATTATTCCACTTTTGCCTGGAGAAACTAAAACCTTTGTCCAGTCAATTAACGATTCTGATACTGCGTTGGTTAGGTCAGAAGACCCTTCTGCCCTTAATACCTACCGACTCTACAAGAAGGGTGAAACGCTCTTCAGCTATCAGCTTCCAACAGGAAGCGACTGCTCAGGATGCTGGGGAGTTAACAATAAAGGAGTCGTGGTTGGAACTATTTTCGATCCGAATTTAAATGCTTTTCGCGCTATTCGATTCCTGCCTCCGTATAATAAGCCTCAGTTACTTAATCCTCTTCCGACAGACAGTGACACAACTTCCTTTGGCATTAGCAAATCCGGAGACATCATTGGCGTGTCACACGTCTTTTTAGGAGATTCCACTAAGAACCATTACGGGATATGGGATCGGCAGGGAAATTTCAAATCCTATTTTGAGGGCATTAATTATTTCGCACTTTTTAACAATAAGAACCTTATTGTCCTGACGCAGAATTTCGATACAGACAATAACAGCTACCTTGTGCCTCGCCCTGGCGTGCGGTTAAATATAATGGATCTGCTGGATAACCCAGCGGACGCGGATGTGCAATTAGCTGCGGTGGTCGACATCAATAACCATGGGGACATGACTGGTTACGGATGCGACGTCGACTTCAACCTCTGTGGAGGCTTTTTATTGCAACGTGCGCTCCCCGAAACCAGGGAAAACTAAAATAAAGCACCTCGCCGCAAGCAGCGGGGGATTGAACCGTAGAGATTAAGAGTTAACCATTTCACAGATGAGCCGGTTTTCTGGTTCAATAAAACCAGATACCCTGTTAACCCGGATACTGCTTTTAATCCCTGTCCTCAACGTCGCCACTTGGGTACAATTGCCATGTAAGTAATAGATGCAGTGAGTGGTGGGCCTTGTTCTGGGTTAGCGGAATCACTCAGCAAAGTACGTTGCCCTGTTTTTGGATCTATCCGGAAGAGGGAACTAGAGAATTCAGTCACAACAGCGCTTACGACTATTTTTCCAGATTTTTCCACTACTGCGCCACGGGGAGCAAATCCTGTAATACCTTGCACTGGATTGTCAAAATCGCTAAGAACAGTGCGTTGCCCTGTCTCCGGATCTATCCGCAAAAGGAAATTCCCGCCAATAGCTACGATTTTCTTGGAAGTCTCAGTTGCCAGGCCGGTGCTAAAGAACAAGCTAGCAACAGGTCCTTGCGCAGCATTTGTGAAGTCGCTCAACAGCTTTCGCTTGCCCGTACTTGGATTAACCCGAAAGATTGCTCCACTCGCATAATCATTTTCATTGGCTGTGCCGATCAGAATTTTCCCTGAGTGTTCTATAACAAGGTCAGTAATGAACGTACCTGAATCAATCGCCCCCTGATCTGGATTAAAAAGATCACTGACAAGAGTCCGCGTATCGGTTTCAGGATCTATGCGAACAAGTACCTGATGAATCTCAAGGTTTGGCAGTGCCTGCTTATATTGGCTCGCTATTACCTTGCCTTTGGCATTCACGGCCAAGCCATAATTAAAAACCCCTTCATTCAAATCACCCTGACCAAAATCGCTGACGAAGGTACGATAGCCGTTGTTGGGGTCGACCTTAAGAAGAACGGTTGAATCAGAAACAAAAATCTGCACTGTTTCTCCGTTACTGCAATCATGAGGATTTCTGTTCTCAGCCTTACTGTTCGCCGATTCTGTGCGCTCCTCCAATTTGCATCGGAAAACTGCAACGCTAAGCGGGGATGATCCGAGGCTGCCTTGTACCGCATTACCAAAATCACTGAGAATCCTACGCTGACCCGTTGCTGGATCTACCGCAACCAATGCACCGCGCCCATCCGTTCCACTCGCATAATCGGTAACCAAAATATCGCCCGCCTTAACTTCTGCCTGAACAGGATTTGCAGCTAGCAACAACCCTGTCAACAGTAAGATACAGCAGCAAAAATTTTGTATAATCACAACCCCATATTTTCTCATGACATTTATCCTTCCATTTGAATGAATCTAGTATTAAGCAAGTAGTTATAGAATTACTGTGGGTTCACACTATTCTCAAGAAAGATAACCAATAATATTCCTGACCCTAGATGTTTAGTCCGAAGTTTGAGCTGATCATAACATTCACCCTCCTTCTTTGCCTTGCCATTTCTTGATAGTAGTGTATTTTTTGCGAAGTGCTTCAATCAAACCTGTCAATCTTACTGCAACAGCAAACTTAAACATCCTTGTCACAATCCTGTAATAATATTGCAATAACATCGTCACTACGCAATTTGCTCGTTTAATCTTTTTGTTTATTGGAGAGAGAAGTATGTTTTCTATAGTTCATGCAAAAGTACTGGCAGCCGGTACCGTTCTTGCCGCATTTGTGTTGGCCACTTCCGTCAACGCAAGCCCACTTGTTAAAGTTGATGGATCGAGTACGGTGTTTCCTATCACCGAGGCAGTGGCAGAGGATTTCCAAGCCTCTAAAAAGGGTGCGATCCGGGTTACCGTTGGAATTTCGGGTACTGGCGGCGGTTTCAAGAAGTTTTGCCGCAATGAAATCGATGTCGTCAATGCTTCTCGCCCGATCACCGCGACGGAAATAGAAGCTTGCAAGCAACAAGGCATACAGTTTATCGAAATGCCGATTGCTTACGATGCATTGACCGTGGTCATTAATCCCAAAAACAACTGGAGTCAAACCATTACGGTCGAAGAATTGAAGAAAATTTGGGAACCTGAAGCGCAAGGAAAAATTACCCAATGGAATCAGATCAATCCTGCTTGGCCCGATAAAAAAATCAAATTATATGGCGCCGGTGCGGATTCCGGTACCTTTGAATATTTCACTGAAGCGATTGTCGGCAAAGCCAAATCAAGCCGTGGTGATTTCACTGCTTCGGAAGATGACAATGTTTTAGTCCAAGGCGTTGCAAGTGATATTTATGCACTTGGCTTTTTTGGCTTCGCGTATTACATAGAAAATAGCAAACGCGTTACCGCTGCCGCGGTCGATAGCGGTAATGGTGGTGTACTACCTTCAGCCGCAACGGTCGAAAACAACAGCTATAAACCGCTTTCCAGACCCATATTTATTTACATCAATGTAAAGTCAGCAGATAAACCTGAAGTTGATGAATTTGTTAAATTCTATATGGCTAATGCAGCAACTCTTGTCGATGAAGTGAAATATTTCCCGCTTTCCAAAGAGGTCTATCAATTAAACCTAGAGCATTTGCAAAAGCGCAAAGTCGGGACAGTATTTAAAGGCTCTGGTGTCAACATCAAACTCGAAGATATTCTAAAAATGGAATCGAGCCTATAACCTACAATTCTTTGTGTTGTAACAGGAAGCACCTTAAAAAGCTTGGTCATTTTAAGGTGCTTCCTTTATTTAGGCCGCTCAGGTACAGTTCTCCATAATGGACTTCTTACCTGTTTTTCTCAATATCAGAAACAAAACATGCCTGGTGATCGGCGGTGGAGAGGTTGCTGCACGTAAAGTTTCAGCGCTACTTCGCGCCGGTGCGCATGTTACCGTCGTGGCAACCGAATTAATTGAAACGCTCAAAGATGCGCAGGCTCGAGCAGAGATTCAGCACATCGCTGAACCCTTTCACCCTAGATTATTGGATAATGCCGCGTTGGTCATCGCTGCTACCGATGATTTTTCCACCAATCAACTCGTTTCCAGTGCAGCACAAACGCGCAATATTCCCGTCAATGTAGTTGATCATCCGGCTTTATGTACTTTCATCATGCCTTCGATTGTTGACCGATCACCATTGCTGATCGCCATTTCGAGCAGCGGACAATCGCCCATACTTGCACGGTTATTGCGAGCACAATTGGAAACTTGGATACCTGCGGCTTATGGGCGATTAGCACAAATCGCCGGGAAATTTCGCCACCAGGTCAAGGCACATTTCAAACATGCGGAGAACAGGCGCATTTTCTGGGAAAAAATGCTGCAAGGGCCTTTTACAGAAAGAATTTTGGCAGGTAAAGAGCAAGCTGCAGAAGATTATTTATTGCAATCATTGCAGCACGAAAAAAATGAGCCACCGCGCGGTGAAGTATATTTAGTCGGTGCAGGCCCTGGCAATCCCGATCTATTGACGTTTCGTGCCATGCGTTTGATGCAACAAGCCGATGTGGTGATTTACGACCGCTTAGTCTCTGCAGATATCCTCGATCTGGTAAGGCGCGATGCAACGCGCATCTATGCGGGCAAAGAACGCAGTCATCACACCATGGAACAAGAATCCATTAACCAATTGCTGGTGCGGTTGGCGCAAGAAGGGAAACGTGTGCTGCGGCTAAAAGGAGGCGACCCATTTATTTTTGGTCGTGGCGGTGAAGAAATTGAAACACTGGCATCGCATCGAATACCTTTCCAAGTAGTGCCAGGCATCACTGCTGCATCGGGTGTTGCTGCATATGCGGGTATTCCATTGACACACCGCGATTATGCGCAGTCTTGCACTTTTGTCACCGGCCATTTGAAAAACGATACGATTGACTTAGATTGGCCAACCCTCGCACGACCGAATCAAACCATTGTGATCTACATGGGACTGTTAGGTTTACCCATCCTATGTCAACAACTCATTCATCATGGCTTAGCTGCCGATACACCTGCAGCAATCATCCAGCAAGGGACAACACCACGGCAAAAAATCATCACCGGTACGTTACAGACATTACCTGAAACTGCAGAGGAAGCTAAACTTAAAGCACCCACATTAATTATTGTCGGCAGCGTGGTACAACTCCGTGAGAAACTGGCGTGGTTTACTCCAACTGACAATACCTCGCCAACCAGCATCCTTCCAACAAAAACGCAAACCTAAGCAAAACCTGTTTAAGAAACGCCACCTTCAATCAAGATCATGGCATTATTCTTCAGCTTTTTTTTGCTCGAGTGACCTAATTCTTTGGAAGATGCCCTCTTTTTCCATTTCTAAAGACTGGTAACGGGAATAAAGCCGATCCAGATCTTCGGTATATTTTGCCAAACGGTCATCCTTCTCTTTTCTGCGTTGAATCATATCCTCGTAATTGGGCACTGGAATGCTTTTACCGGTAGGATTAAATGGAACAGGGTCGACCGGTTGCGCCATTTCATTGCGGCGCATTTCTTGTGTCATCAAAAATTGCTGGTACGCAGCCTGAGATTCTTGAGAAAGGCGTGCCATGGTTTTTTCTAGTTGAAGAATTTCTACATTCCTGGCTTCATCGGGTGTGAGTACTCGGTTGTCACTGGGTTCAGCCAGCGTTAGCGTTGTAGTCAGCCAAAAAATAAGAAAAAATAAATAACGCATGGTTTTAGATAAATTTTTATGCAAAATAATCATCGATGTTTCTATCCGTTTACATGAATTACAAAGGTGTTGTTGACGCAGCACATGCTTAATAGAGTCGTTCGAAAATGGCAGCAATGCCTTGTCCGCCACCGATACACATCGTGACTAACGCATACCGCTTACGGCAGCGATGCAATTCGTAAATCGCTTTGATCGTCAGTATACTTCCAGTCGCACCAATCGGATGGCCCAACGCTACCGCACCGCCATTCGGATTGGTCTTTTTAGGATCAAAATCTAATTCTTGCATCACTGCACACGCTTGCGCAGCAAAGGCTTCATTAGATTCGATTACATCAATATCGGATAGTTTAAGCTTTGCACGTTTCAATGCTTGCCGAACGGCCGGTACCGGCCCAATCCCCATAAATTTTGGATCAACTCCCGCATGCCCATACGAAACCAATCGCGCCAGCGGCTTTAAGTTACGCTTCTCCGCTGCTTTACTTTCCATCAAAACTAACGCTGCAGCACCATCGTTAATACCCGATGCGTTACCTGCTGTGACTGTCCCATCTTTCTTAAAAACCGGGGCTAGCTTTGCTAAACGTTGGCTATCGGTATTTGTACGGGGATGCTCATCGGTATCAAAAAGCACTTTTTCTTTATTGACGATGATCTCAATCGGTAGAATCTGACTGTTAAAATAACCTTTTTTAATTGCATGTAACGCACGGCGATGACTTTCCGCTGAAAATCGATCTTGCTGCTCCCGGTCGATACACCATTTCTCGGCGATATTTTCTGCAGTAATCCCCATGTGCACATGATCGAAAGGGTCCGTCAAAGCACCTACCATCATATCGATGGTCACACCACCATTCATCCGTTGTCCCCAACGCAATGCCGGTAATAGATAACCTGCTCGACTCATCGATTCCGCACCACCGGCGACGGCTGCCAGCGTATCGTTCAACAGAATACTCTGACTCGCTGAAATTATTGCCTGCAAACCGCTTCCGCACAATCGATTGACCGTCAATGCAGCCGTATGCTGCGGTAATCCACCATTGATACAGGCAACTCGCGCCAAGTACATATCGCGCGCTTCGCCGTGAATAACATTGCCAAAAACTAGGTGATCGACTTCATTGGGATCAATCTGCGCACGTAATAGCGCCTCATGGACTACTTTTGCTGCCAAATCAGTCGGTGCATTTGATTTTAGAGAACCACCGTATTCACCGATTGCAGTACGGACACCACTTAAGATAACCACATCTTTCATCTTTCCACCTTTAAGAAAAGGAATACGAGGTGTTTTTTACTAACTGATTATTTAGGTGAAATAACACCCAGACGTTGCTTTAGTGTGGGTGCATTTTGTTCAGGATTAAGTATTTTTGCATAGTACATGGCGTTTTCCATGACTTTTTTAACGTAATCTCGCGTTTCATTGAATGGAATGGTCTCTGCATAAATAACACCTTCCAGGGTTTTGCTATCATCCCGCCAACGTCTAGCCCGACCGGGCCCAGCATTATATGCAGCCAATGCAAGCAAAGGTTGATTATCCAAACTGATCAACACATGATGCAGATAATACGTTCCTAATTGTAAATTAGTGCTGACATCTGCAAGCTTATATTGATGAAAATCGGTCATACCTAATTTTTTGGCGACCCAATTGGCTGTTGCAGGCATGAGTTGCATTAAACCCGCGGCGCCTGCATGAGATTTAATATCCGCAATAAAACGGCTTTCTTGTCGAATTAATCCATACACCAGCGCTTCATCAAGACCATACATTCGAACGATATCTTTCATGATTTCACGATGTGGAGAGAGGAAGCGCATTTTAAAATCATGTTGCGACTCCGTACGATTCGCCGTATTTATGGCTCGATCATACAGTCCGTGTCGTCGCGCCACTTCGGCTGCTGTCAGCAATTCAGCATCGGTAAAATCGCGTACGGTCCAACTCCACTCATGATAGGCCTCGGTACGCAATTGCATACGTGCAAAAGCCAATGCCCTTCGTATTCCAGGCCTTTGCGACATTGCCGAAACTTCGCGGTCATTCACTTGATAAGCTTTATCAATAAAATAAAGCTCCTTGCCAAGCTCTTCTTTGGCTAATTGACCATAAAAGCTATGTTCTTCACTGAGTGATGCCAAAATCTGTCGGGCATCGGAAGCTTGTTTTTTTTCTGAGAGCGCACGGGCTTTCCAGTATCGCCAACTATCAAATTGCTGCTCAGCCGATGACATTCGTTTGATCGCAGCAAGCACCTCGTCCCAGTTTCTGGCACGCAATGCTGCACGGACATGCCACCCTAACGCTTTATCAGAAGCTGGATAAGGTTGAGGACCATTTTGCGCTTCTTTAAACCAACCCAAAGCACGGGCATCATGCCGCATCGCGGCTCGGTAGCCAAGTTTCACCAGAAAATAAGATTGATCTGATGCTGGTAAACGGTTTTTTACTTTATGCCATTGTGCAAGCGCTTGATCCGTATCGTTACGTAACAACTGTAACAGCGCAAACAAGGCAATTTCTCGGTTGCTGCGTGAATTTATTGGGCTATGGATGGTATCAAGATATTTTTTCGGATTCCTGGCAGCACGATCAAGCTCTTTAGCATTAAGCGCCTCATTAGTATTCGATAAATACCGACCGATACGAATCGCCGTAGTTGTTTTACCGTCTGATAAAGCCAAGCGGATTCTTTTCCAGATTTCGTCCAGAGAGATCTGCCCGTTATCAATCAATGCTTGAAACACCGGTGAGCAGCTATCCAGTATATTGATTGACGAGAACCACAGGGTGCGTACTTCAGCGGTGATAGCAACATTTTTGATATCCCAATAACGCTGATAGTAGTAACACTGCAATTCGGTATCTTTGTTGACTACCCTTGGGTACTCCTTGTCAAAAAACTGCCATTGGCGACCTTTGCCTAATATTTTTACCCAATCACTGCGCAAGCGATCTGCGACTAAGCTGCCTTCATGGCGCGATAGAAAATTTTGAATGGTTGTCGAATCAGTAGTGTTGATGACACTGCGGAGCTGAAAATAATCCACATAAGGCCACAGCTCATACTTTTGCAGTGCCATAGCATAATGATTCAGACGCTGACGATCCCCTTTCTGAAAAGCTTCTCGTGCAGATAGAAAATCATTGTCTTGATTTGCCAACGAAGCTGCGGCAAAAAGCAACATCATTAACGCAAAAAGAAAGCACTTCATCACGAATGGTTGCGATAAAAATAATGCGGTATCACATAGATTACTAAAGCATAGGTATCAGAGTATTCATTCACTAGGCAATCAGACAACGCCTTGCCCCAACATAGCATCTGCTACTTTCACAAAACCGGCTATGTTTGCACCATTCACATAGTTAATACTTTTATCTGCTTGTGTACCATATTTCAAACACGATTTATGAATGGCCTGCATAATTTCCTGCAAGCGCGAATCGACTTCTTCATTTGTCCAAGATAAACGCATCGCGTTCTGGCTCATTTCTAAACCTGAGGTTGCTACACCACCCGCATTACTTGCTTTACCCGGCGCATAAAGTACTTTGTTATGCTGAAAACACTCTACCGCATCAGCGGTTGATGGCATATTGGCACCTTCTGCGACGCAGATTACACCATTTTTGACCAAGACTTTCGCATCTTCCCCAGTAATTTCATTTTGAGTAGCACAAGGTAATGCAACATCTACTGGAACGTGCCAAGGCTTAACACCTGGCAGAAAAGGGACATTCACTCGCTTAGCATATTCATCTAAACGGCCGTACAGATGATTTTTGACTTCCGATAAAACGGCCAGTTTTTCAGTCGTAAAACCTTGATCATCGACAATGGTTCCGCTAGAGTCTGATACGGTAACAACTTTAGCGCCTTTGGCCATGGCTTTTTCAACGGCAAATTGCGCCACGTTGCCTGAACCGGAAACAGAAACACGCGCACCTTGGAGAGAAAATCCAGCATGTTTCAGCACTTCTTCTGCAAAGTATACTGTGCCATAACCTGTCGCTTCAGGTCGCATCAATGAACCGCCGAAACTCAACCCCTTGCCGGTAAACACACAGTCGGCACGATTGGATAATTTTTTCATCATCCCTGTCATAAACCCGACTTCCCGACCCCCTACACCAATATCACCCGCAGGTACATCAGTATCGGAACCAATATGACGAAACAATTCACTAATGAACGCTTGGCAAAAACGCATCACTTCATTAGGGCTTCTACCTTTAGGGTCAAAATCAGATCCGCCTTTGCCACCCCCCATCGGTAAAGTAGTCAAGGCATTTTTGAAGGTTTGCTCGAACGCCAGGAATTTAAGAATTGACAAATTGACTGAAGGATGAAAGCGAACACCTCCCTTGTAAGGTCCAATGGATGAACTATGTTGTATCCGATAGCCACGATTCACGTGCACTTCGCCGCAATCATCAATCCATGATACTCGAAACATGATGACACGCTCCGGTTCGACGAGTCGATCTAATAAGCCATGTTCAGCATAGCGTTTGTGTTCAGAGATAAAAGGCCACAAACTTTCAATGACTTCAGTAACCGCTTGCATATATTCTGGCTGATTTGGATTGCGCCCAGCAACATAGTTACTGAACTCTTGCACAGATTTGTATCTCATTTATTCCCCCAGTCGGTAAAAGGCCACTTATTTTCAGTTAGTTCAAATAAGTCAATTCTGCCAAATAAATTCACCCAACGCACTGCATTTTTACGTTTTATCCAATAAAAATTGGTAAAAGATTTCGATCATTGTAAAGATTTCATAGTTTCCCTTAGATAAAAACCATAGTTTCCCCAATGTGCACATATCGAGAGTAAAAGTACTATGCAATCGTTAATTTTTCGAGGAGCATAAATTATGAAAACACTTAAACTGATTATTTCCACTATCTCACTGACTTTTCTAGTTGCATGCGCACAAATGAATCCAACGATTGTTAGCGAATCGGAAGTCAATAAAAAAGATCATGCTGCGTTAGTCAAGTACTATGAAAATTTTGCTATAGAGGCTAAGCAAAAATTAGCAAAACATAAACAAGCATTGAAAACATACGAAGCCAAACCCTATCTATACGGAAGGGGTGGACAAGAGTTCCAATCCCACGCTACCGCCAATATACGAGAATATGAAAAAGAAGTAAAAGAAAACATGGAATTAGCGCATTTTCATAGAAAATTAGCCACAGAGCAAATGGCTAAAGAAGGTAGCACCATTGAGAAAAAAGCTGATAGCCGCTTAGAGCCAGCCAATAAATCTGCAATGTAAATATACCAATACAGAATTACTTGTCTATGCCAAAGTCGCCAAAAAACTGTCTTATTTCTACCCTTATTGGCGACTACCACTCAAACTACAATCTCCCTAAGATAGAAAAAACTAAAACGAATGCGTCAGAAAATTTTTTGAGAAGGGCAATCGGCATTATTTCACCATTTACACAAAATCCAGGACACCCTCAATGGCTACGACTATTGCTGGATATTTATTGGTTGATATAGTTCTTGAAAATGGATTTTTGCGAAAACCTCGATTGCAACTCGTTTACTGTACGATCTGAATTAGTACCCGTTAAGTTATCGTCAGATGCTCTATTCCTGCCGAGAAATCTTTTTCTTTAACTTCGCTACCACTTAGTTTGATTTGTAAGCGAAGCTCATTCATAGAATCTGCATTTCTCATGGCATCTTCATAACCAATTTTCCCTGCCTCATACAATTCAAAAAGAGCTGTATCAAACGTTTGCATTCCAAGCTCGCGAGATTTTTTCATAATTTCTTTGATTTCGTGCACATCACCTTTAAAAATTAGATCAGCAATCAACGGTGAATTAAGTAATACTTCAATCGCTGCTACACGGCCATTGCCACTTTTTGCGGGAATCAATCGTTGCGCGACAAGTGCTTTAAGATTCAAAGATAGATCCATAAGTAGCTGCATGCGTCGCTCTTCCGGGAAAAAATTGATAATACGATCTAATGCCTGATTTGCACTGTTAGCATGTAAGGTACCCATGCATAGATGTCCTGTTTCTGCAAATGCGATCGCATGTTCCATCGTTTCACGATCACGTATCTCACCGATTAAAATAACATCCGGCGCCTGTCGCAAGGTATTTTTTAGGGCAGCCTCCCATGAATCAGTATCAACCCCAACTTCGCGTTGTGTGATAACACAGTTGATATGTTCGTGAACATACTCTACAGGATCTTCAATGGTAATAATGTGACCGTAGCTGTTTTTATTACGATGGCCAATGAGTGATGCCATTGAGGTTGATTTTCCAGAACCGGTGCCACCAACAAAAATCACTAAACCCCGTTTGCTCATAACGACTTCTTTCAGTACTTGCGGAAGCCCTAAATCATCAAATTCAGGAATTTTAGTAGTAATGGTCCGTAGCACAATCCCAACACGCTGTTGTTGCACGAAGGTGTTGACACGAAAACGTCCTATACCTGCAGGATTAATTGCGAAATTAGCTTCTTTGCTGGCTTCAAACTCAGTCGCTTGTTTCTCATTCATAATTGCCCGTGCAAGTGTTTCAGTATGCAGTGCTGACAGTGATTGTTGAGAAACCGGCGTCATTTTCCCATCAATCTTAAATGCAGGTGGAAACCCAGCGGTAATAAATAAATCCGAAGCTTTTTTGCTTAACATTAAGCGTAATAAATCATGCATAAACTTTGTTGCTTGATCTTTGTCCATAGTCTCACCAAGAATTTTTCATCAGAACAGTGCTTCCGCTTGCTAAACCCTAAAATTATCTTTATTCATAGCTTGCGTGCGCGCTTCAGCTGTTGAAACAACATTACGTTTTACTAAATCTGTTAAGTTCTGATCAAGCGTTTGCATACCTACACCCTGGCCGGTTTGAATGGCTGAATACATTTGTGCCACCTTGCCTTCTCGTATTAGATTTCGGATAGCCGGAGTACCAATCATGATTTCATGTGCAGCAACACGACCTTTGCCGTCTTTCGTTTTTAGCAATGTTTGCGAAATAACCGCACGCAATGATTCGGATAGCATCGCGCGAATCATTTCTTTTTCCTCTGCTGGAAACACATCAATAATACGATCGATCGTTTTAGCAGCAGAACTAGTATGTAAAGTACCAAAAACCAGATGTCCGGTTTCTGCTGCAGTCATGGCTAAACGTATCGTTTCCAAATCCCGCATCTCACCCACGAGGATGATGTCAGGATCCTCACGTAAAGCTGAACGTAAGGCATTCGAAAAACTTAACGTATCTCTTCCAACTTCTCTTTGGTTAATCAGGCATTTTTTGCTTTCATGCACAAATTCGATTGGATCTTCCAACGTTAAAATGTGTCCATAGTCATTTTCATTGATGTCATTAACCATGGCTGCCAAAGTCGTCGATTTACCGGAGCCTGTTGGACCTGTTACTAAAACCACACCACGCGGTTGTTTGGCAATTTCTGCAAAAACTTTCGGTGCTTTAATATCCTCTAAAGTAAGTACTTTGGAAGGAATTGTCCGCATTACTGTAGCGGCGCCTCGCTGAGTATTGAATGCATTAACACGAAAGCGTGCCAGATTGGGAACAGCAAACGAAAAATCACACTCGAGATGCTCTTCGTAAGCTTTTCTTTGGCTGTCGTTCATAATGTCGTACACCATGCTGTGTACTTCTTTATGTTCCATTTCAGGCAAATTGATTCGACGAATCTCACCATGCACTCGAATCATAGGAGGCATACCGGATGAAAGATGCAAATCTGATGCGCCGTTTTTGACTACAAAAGCCAGTAGCTCCAGTATACTCATGTCGTCATTCCAAATGATTATGTTGAACGAAAAGCTTCCAGCACTCAAACAGGTTTCGATTGCCATAGAATTTAAATGCCTTCCTAGTTAACGGGATAGCAGGGCAATAATTAAGAGAAAATACAAGTGGAAAAGTAGCGGTGATCAACGCTTGCGACCTTCTGCCGATAGGAATTTCTTTTCCTGAATAGATGTTGGGGGGAAAAGCAACGTGCTAAGCACGTGAGCCACGGTTATTTGTTCAAAGTAAATCCACTAGCTAATCCGACCAGGCAAGGTTGATTATTATCCAGTTAAAAGCTCAGATAACGGGAAGCAGTTGTGGAAACGTAGATACCAGCTTGCTTTTGATTGGGCTCTTCGAACGGTAGGCTTGGTCTCAACAGTTTCTCAGGGTATTGAGATAGTCGGGTAGCGGTTGATGATTATCACCATGACATTCTTCAATTCAAATACACGGTGCTGGAATTTAAAAATGTGCTCTATAATCAGTTCACCGACTGTTCCGATTATAGAGCACTAAAAAGCTCAATGCTGAGCTCAATGAAACCTGTACAAGCTTTAGTAGTTTGATTTCTCTTCTGTAGATCGGGCCTTGCCTCCACCTTCTTGATCACCTGAAGGGATTTGATGGAAAGGCTGGATGGTTTTTCCATAAGCATCGGGATCAGGTGTTTCAGGCGCTGTCGGTCTACCGCCACAAGCAACCACGACGATCACTACAGACGATACGATCAACAAATGTTTAATGTTCATATAAATCCTTCATATTTGTTATTTAAAATTAAATTTTTTTATCAAGGTCAACACACGATACTGAATTCTGCTATATGCATTCTTGATCTTAATCAAATTTTGCTGATCTTCATTGAAGCCCATGTATCAATAATGATCTCTCAAGAAATTGATCAAATCTAGTTATCTTATTGAAGATAATTGAAAATTATAAAATATAAATCCAAATTCATTAATGCTGCAATTCACGGAGAAGGGCTTGTATGTTCTTTACTTCACGCAGCAAATTGTAAAAGCAAAGGGGAAATACATGCCGTTGAGGAATATTCAATCTACAGAAATCTATTTAGCGCTGACGATAAGCGTTTTACTACAATCCTGCGCAATCACAAATGACACCATTTCAGCCAATCCATCCGAAAAATCGCAAATAATAGACAACACACACCAGCACGTTATATCGGATGCAAAGGCCGCGGGCTCAGATGAACCATTTGCTGCAAAATTATATCGACTAGGAGAGCATTCTTTTCCTGTATCCACGAACAACCGCGATGCACAGCGATATATGAATCAGGGATTGAATCTTTCGTATGGATTTAACCACGCTGAAGCGGGACGTGCTTTCCGAGAGGCTGCGAAGCTTGATCCCAATCTTGCGATGGCCTACTGGGGGCAAGCTCTGGTATTAGGCCCCAATATTAATGCAGAAATGGATGCCACCTTGGAAATACAAGCCCATACATTGGTGCAGCAAGCTAAATCTTTGATACAAAATATATCACCACGTGAGCAAGCGCTGATCAATGCTTTAGAAAAACGTTATACAGGTCACGCCAAGGATCGGACAACGAACAATAAAGCCTATGCACAAGCTATGCGTGAAACTCATCAACGATTCCCGGATGACCAAGATATTGCAATATTATTTGTCGAAGCGGTAATGGATTTACGCCCGTGGGGCTATTGGATGCCTGATGACACACCTTACGAAGGAATCGCTGAAATCGTGGGTGTTACTGAGCAAATTCTAACAGTGAATCCAAAACATCCAGGTGCATTGCACGTGCATATTCACTTGATGGAGTCGACCAAGAATCCTGAAAAAGCTGAACAATCCGCCGACACCCTATTGTCATTGGTACCGGAAGCAGGACATTTGGTGCATATGGCATCACATATTTATCAACGAGTTGGGCGCTATGCAGACGCCATCAAAAGCAACCAAATGGCCATTGCTGTCGATGAGAATTATCTCGCTCAATGTCTTGAAAAAGGTGTCTATCCAAGCGTCTATCATCCTCATAATATCCATTTTCTTTGGCATGCGGCAACACTCGATGGGCAAAGTAAATTGGCCATTGAAGCTGCGCGCAAAACAGCCAGCAAAGTTGATGATGCCATGCTGAGTGAAATGCCCATCACTGCATTGTTCCGAGTCACACCTTACTGGGCGTTAGCACGGTTTGGCCACTGGCAAGAAATTTTGCAAGAACCTGCGCCACCTGCTTCCAATGCTTTTTTAACGGGTAGCTGGCACTATGTCAGAGGGCTTGCATGGGTCGCAACCCATCAAACAAAACAAGCCGAACAGGAACTAGCAAAATTACGCAACTTTCTAAACCAGCTTTCGAAAAACGATCGGGTGATTTCAATGAATTCCGCTAGCAATATTCTTCACATAGCGTCGGAAGTACTCGCTGGAGAAATTGCCGCGGCAAAAAACCAATTTGACCAAGCAATTTTACATCTCGATAAAGCGGTTCGATTGGACGATGCGTTGTTGTACACCGAACCCCCTGAGTTTCATTTCCCACCACGCTTGGCACTCGGCGCCATTTTGTTAAAAGCTGGCCGCGCCAATGAAGCAGAAACCGTTTATTGGGAAGACTTAAAACGCATTCGTAACAATGGCTGGGCACTTTTCGGACTCATGCAAGCGTTGACCGCACAAAACAAAACTGAACGTGCGGCAATTGTTAAGGAAAGGTTTGAACAAACTTGGCAGCGTGCGGATAGGGAACTCAAAGCGTCGAGATTCGGGCTATGAATTCAACTGTACTCGCTCAATCAGATCGAATAGAACCAAGTTGACTGAATATTCGTCAGATTCGATTGAGTTCAAGTTTTTGTTGTTCCAAATCGCATTCTCACAGATACTGTTGGTGTGGAATGGGCTTTAGTATGCTCGATATCCGCTGGATTTCGCCTCAAGTTACCTCAAGCTTATGATAGCTAGCCACAAAATAGTGCGATTTATCACACCGGAGAACACTAACAGACGAATATTCTAATCATTCTTTTTAATGCGACTCTATAGGGAGAGCAAAATGGGCATGAGAAAAAATCAATCGACGCTGACGGCTGATGAAAAGTCACGTTTCATCAATGCCGTTTTGCAATTGAAAGCAAACGGAATCTATGACCGTTATGTACAACATCACCGCGATCTTTTTAACAGTGGAATTCATAACACTGCCTTGTTTTTACCCTGGCACCGAGAGTTTCTACGCAGGCTTGAATTAGATCTTCAAGCCATCGATCCATCCGTAAACCTTCCTTATTGGGACTGGACGATCGATAGGGCGTTAACCTCCTCTTTCTGGGGCAATGATTTTATGGGCGGCAATGGCGTACCCTCAGGTGGTGCCGTACAAACCGGACCATTTGCATTTAGTACTGGGCGGTGGACACTAACCATTCGTGACAACCCGGCTGCAAGGGTGGAACTGACACGAGCGATAGGATCAGGCTCATCTTTACCGACGACCAATGCAGTACTCAGAGCGCTGAGCCGGGTACCTTTCTCGTCGTTCACCGTTGAACTGGAAAATCTCATTCATAATATTGTGCATGTTTGGATTGGCGGCTCAGCAGGTACTCGAAGCTCACCCAATGATCCTGCATTTTTCTTGTTACATTGCAATGTGGATCGGCTATGGGCTGAATGGCAAAAGCTGCATCCCACTGAATCGCCGTTTCAGGGGGATGGACAATTTAATGTGAATAGCCCCATGCCACCTTGGGAAAATGAAATCACTCCACCCACTCCAGGGAGAGTCTCAGACCATATTGCCATGGGATATAATTACGGTCCTGATGATCCAGTTCCAGTGCCAATTGTTGATTTGACTGTAGGCGCTCCATCCCATCAAGCCAATATCGGCCAAGCTGGAGAATTTGATTGGTACCGGTTTGTATCGCCTTTGGCGTCAACCTATACCCTAGAAACACAAGGCCCCTCGGATATATGGATGTCACTCTATGGCCCTAATAGCCAAAGCGCTTTGGTAACCGAAGATGACGACAGTGGCGAAGGCAGTAACTCAAGAATTGTCAGCAACCTATCTGCTGGCACGTATTTTATCCGGATTCGTCATTATCAAGCGGCGGGGACAGGCAACTACAGCCTATCGGTAAACAGAAACGCACAACCTCCTGGTCCGGCCGAAATCGTCGTGAACGGGCCAGAAGTTCAAGGAAGCATTGCAGCGACAAACGAAAGCGATGTCTATTTGTTTAACGCTTCGCAAACGGCGACTTATACGATCGTAACGTCAGGAAATACTGACACATTCCTGACGTTGAATGGCCCCGACAACCAAAACGCTTTTATCAGCCAAGATGACGATAGTGGGCCCGGTAGCAACTCGCAAATAATTCGTGTCCTGACTCCTGGCATTTACTACGTTCGGATCAGGCATTACAGCCCAACCGGTACAGGAAACTATGGCATCTCGGTTAGAAGGACTTAACAGCTGTTACCCGCGACCTAAAACGGTATGGTTTTAGGTCGCGTAGTACTTTCTTTCTTGGAAACAAAGTCGTAAAAACAGTTGTCGAACCTATAGCTATGAAAACATCAACAACCCTATTTATGGTGCTCATCTTGATAATCCCCAAGCCATTGCCGGCTCAGAATTCTGGAGCAACCCATCCGATCCATAAATACTGGACGTGCGCCATTTCATCCTACGATTCATGGGTGAATGGGAAACATCAAACCGCTCGATGCCAGGCCAATACGGAATACTCTGCGCCGCCCTGCCGGGAATTTGTAGTCGAATACGACGGTGAAAAAGGAATCCGTCCGAACGTTGCTTATATCGAAAACACTACCATAAAATCTTTGGATGGCGTCATTAAGGCAATGCTGCCAACCGTTATTCGAATCGAAATTAACCCAGTGGGCGACCAATATGTATACCGCCATACCATCGAACAAACGAACGGTGCTACTACTAACCAATGGGTCTACAATGGTTTTTGTCAGTACAATGAGGCGCCCGCTCATGAAAAAATCCATATGGATCACGGATTAAACATAGGCCGTTGATATCCATTGAATTCGGGTTACCTATCTGGACCTAGGGCAAGACGAAAGCCGAAGCGGTTGATGCGATTGACAGGCTCGTCCCTGTGGCGGTAAGCAGAACGCGTCCTCCAGGCGCTGCTGCGCCAGGACCCACCACGCAACACGCGGTTCTGTCCTGTAGTGGGCCCGAATGGATCGATCACTGCTTCGGTTGGATAGTCGCCATACCCATCCGAACACCATTCCCAGACATTGCCGTGCATTTCATATAATCCCCAGGGATTGGAGGGTAAAGATTTGACGGGTACTGTTTTTCCCAGAATCCGTCCTATTTCTACGCCAGCATGCGGATCATAATTCACTTTCTCAGGCGTAATAGTCTCTCCGAATGAAAACGGAGTCGTAGTGCCCGCACGGCACGCATACTCCCACTCAGCCTCAGTCGGCAATCTGGCGTGCAAATCAGGCAACTGCGTATTGAGTGCTTGGATAAAGCTCTGTACATCATCCCAATTCACATATTCAACTGGATGATCCAAACTGTCTTGAAAATAGGCCGGATTTTCACCCATCACCGCTTGCCATAATGCTTGAGTACACGCACTATCCGCCAACCAAAACCCTTGCGTCAACGTGACCGCATGTTGTGTTTCAGGTGATCCCATCAAAAAGGTTCCGGGTGCAATCCAGCGGAAACGCTGTGTTACATTTTGATAGTCCAAATCCAAATACAAACCCAATTCGTCCTCCCCCCATTCACTGGTCCAAACAGTTGGAAAAATGGGAGGAAGTAACTTCGTATCCACTAGACCCCCGCTGGACCTAGGACAAGACGAAAGCCGATGATGATAAAGCGGTGGGTAGGCACGATATTTAAGCGGTAAGCAGAACGAATCCTCCCGGCGTATCCGTTCCAGGACCCGCCACGCAACACGCGACTCCCTCCAGTAGCGGGACCCAGTGGATCAGTCACTGCAGCGGTTGGATATGCGCCATACCAATCCGAACACCACTCCCAAACATTCCCGTGCATTTCATATAACCCCCAGGGATTCGGGGGTAAAGATTTAACCGGCACGGTTTTCTCCCGATACCGTTCTTTTTCTCTGCCAGCATGCGGATCATAATTCACTTGCTCAGGCGTAATAGTCTCTCCGAATGAAAACGGAGTCGTGGTGCCCGCACGGCACGCATACTCCCACTCAGCCTCAGTCGGCAATCTGGCGTGCAAATCAGGCAACTGCGTATTGAGTGCTTGGATAAAGCTCTGTACATCATCCCAATTCACATATTCAACCGGATGATCCAAACTGTCTTGAAAATAGGCCGGATTTTCACCCATCACCGCTTGCCATAATGCTTGAGTACACGCGCTATCCGCCAACCAAAACCCTTGCGTCAGGGTTACTCCATGTTGAATTTCATTTTCTCCTTTTTCTGGTTCAAATTCCGGTGACCCCATCAAAAAGGCTCCGGGTGCAATCCAACGGAAACGCTGAATAACACCTTGAAAATTAAGATCAGCGTATAAACCCAATTCATCCAAGACCCATGGAATAGGTATTTGCCAGCGCCCCGGTATGGTTCCAGAGCCAGGTTGCCAAGGTGCAGTCGCTGACTTTCCTTGCCAAGCCGGCAGATCAACCGCTAATCCTGAGCGATTTGCCCGAATGCTGAGTGCCCAGTTTGGCTTAGGGATGGCTTGCAATTCCACACACTGCAAGCTCGTTTCAAGTATCACCGAGGTATTAACGGCGGAGAACACCTGCGTTGGCTGAACCATGCCACGCGATTGCGTTGTGCCCGATGAGGCCTGATAGGTGGGCGGAAACGCAGCGTGCGCCTCAAGCACGGCAACAGGTGGTAACCTTGAGGTTACTGCCTCTGTTTGCGGCTGACATATAAACTGACCCTGCGCACCGGTTTGCAGCACGTGCCATTGCATGCGCTGATGGTGTTGCTCCGTATCCAGAATCCATTGTAAACGGGTTGGATCAAATCCGGGCGGTAAGGATTCCGGCCATTGGCCGGCACGTATTTCTGCCTGATGCACCATGGCATACAGATCATACGCCAGATGATCGAGCTGACTGCTCCAAACGCTGTCGGGAAGCGATTCGAGCATGGTGCGGCTTTGCATCTGCAAAGCTTTTTGCTGGGGCGATTCTGGCATCGCTTGCGTCAAGGTCGCGCATAGTCTCTGGCAATAGGCTTGCACTTCGGCATTGTGCTCATTTTCCACGATACCGTGATTGAGTGCTTCAAGCTGGCGCAGCCCTTCAAAAGCCTTGGCGTGATGCTCATGCACGATTTGCCAGAATTGCTGAGCGGCAGCCTCAGTGCCCGCGAATTTCTGCTGGTAGCGTTGGCGGTAGGTCTCGGCGACCGAGTCTTGGATGCGAATCCCCAAACTCGTTTGGTTGACATGCGGGTGATTCCAGATCAGGCACTCCAGCTCGCTGCCGCCCCATTGTAAGCTTTTGCGCAACCGGCGCAGCAAACCCGTATCCACGATGGGCAAAACCGATAACCAGGAAAGCATATCATTCACCGTTTCAGTATCCGGTTCGGGCAAGTGAAACCCTTTCTTCGAAGGGTGACGGGGCAAACGCACCTGATCATGCAACGGATTCGGTCGGGCAAGTTGGCAAAATTGCCGATTCTGTGGCGATTGGATCGCCGGACTCAGGGTTAGTATCGGAGCTGGGTGGAGCCGCAAGCGTTGGAAAAATTGCTGCCAGTGATGCCGAACACCCGAATGGGCTTCCGTCATGCCCAAATCGCTCAGAATCAATAGCGATTCCTCCGGCGCCGGCACATGCCAGATGAACCAGCGATCGTGGGGTTTCGTCGGCCAAGCAATAGCGTGCATCTGCGGTTCGCCGAATGTCGCTTCATCAAACCGGATGACGGTAACGGCATCAGCTCCTAACCATTTCTTAAGCTGGGAAATGATAAACGCAAAATCAGACCAGAAAGTTTCTAAACTCATCCGTGTATCCACGATGATGTGCAAACGCTGCGGCCAGCGCCGCTGCTGTACATGCGGTAGGCGGCGAATAGATTTTCCTTGCGCGATTTGGCGCGTCAACCGAGAAAAATCGATCCAGCCGGCCGTTTTGATTGGCCCTAAGCCATGATGCAAAAAGGGCAGCAAGCGCGACATGGGTAGCAAGGGAGGTGGCGGCGCAAAACGATACGTGCCTTGCGCCGATGAAGCTAGATCCAGACGCAACTCCGGATTATCGAGATAATGCGGCCGTGCGTGCGTGTCTTCGTTTTGCGAGACCCGTTGTTCGATGCGATTGACGCGTAAAAAGAGCGCGGAGGGTCGCGCCGTGGTTTGGCTAATCGCACTATCGATGACCGGATCTGGGCGGTTTTTTTGATCGCCTCCAGACTCATTAGCCTGATCCGGTTTTGGGAAAGGATAGGGCGGTTGTTTCGATTCAAAACCAAACACATCCGCCACTTTCTGCAAAGCAAGCGCATTTTCGCCAACCGCTTGGACAAGTGCCAACCGCTCCCATGCCATAGGCTTTACTCCACAACCTCTTTTTTCAAGGTATAACTGGCAATTTTAGTCAAACGGCTCTCCTGCTCGTCGTGCTTAAGACGGTGCAGCGCTTTGAGTAAATCAATGTACTCCGCTAGTCCGGGTGGGTAACGCGTATAACTCGCTGACATTCGGTCTTGCCATAGAAGCTCCGCTGCCTGGCGATAGACCTGTTCACTGATGTGCTGGCCAAAATGTAATTGTCCGCGCTGCATGAGCCATTGCACGCGTTTTTCGATACCGCCTACTGTCTCAGCTGATTCCTCCATTTTCAAGGTATGCACCAAGCAGCGACGCACAAAGGCAGTCGGCAGCTCACGCTCCTCATTGGTGGTAATCACCACGAGCAAACGCGCCGGATCAGCCTCGATCGGGTTTTTGATGCTCGCCTGCACCTGCCGCTGATTGAGATACGGTACCGTGAATTGATACTGCCCTAGCGTTTCCAGCAAGCCATTAGGCAAATCGGGCTCGGCCTTATCGATTTCATCGAGCAGTAGCACAATCCCCTGCGGCTGCGACTGCGCTTGCCCTGATGGATCTTGCGCCCAGTCAGGCCTTGGGCGCAATTGAGTCACACAAGCTTGATACTGTTGTTCAGCCGACACCCAGTCATACGCCCACCAAAACGCACCCGGTGACAGGAAACGCAAGGGATTGATGCGATTCTCCCAATCGTCAGCAGTCTCCTTGGGCCTGAAGCTCATTGCTTGCGCTTCACTCAAACGCCCAATTGCATCGAAATGCCAGTGCAGATCGCTCAATTCGGTGCTGCCCCGAATCACTTCGCTGACAAATGTCCAACCTAATTGTTCAGCAATGGCCTTGGCCATTTGGCTTTTCCCTGTACCGGGCTTGCCACGTACCAATAGCGGTCTACCTGCAGCATAGGCGGCCCATAGCGCATAGCAATCGGCTTCATCAAAAATATGGTGAAGCTGATTATGGGGATTCGTCACGATGAAGCCATCGGGAAGGAATTGTTCAGGTTTGAGAAATTGGGTCATAAGTTTAATTTTTAAGTAATTTTAATCTTTTATTCTTAATAATTCGGCTATTTGAAAAAGCAACGCTTTTTGGTCGAGATAGGGAGACTGAGCTTGCTTTGTTGCTTCGTTATTAAATGTTGGCACGTAGATAAACCGCAATTTACCTTCCAATTGACTCGCCCACTCATCAATACCACGAATAGATTTCAAACTATTCATCGTGGTTTCATTGATTACATAGTAAATGCACCTACGCTCATCTGACACCCTTGTATTGATCTGCAAAGCAATATCTTCTTTTAGCGCATCTAACCCTTTCACCGCAGCAGAAGCGGTAAATAATCTTCTATATAAGGTTACTAAAAAATCCTCTTCGAGCGCCTTTTGACTTGCATCAAAAATAAAATTAGAACTTGAATCTTCAGTAAATGGCTGCGCTTTTCCAAACACATCACGTATAAATTTAGCTGGTTGGAATAAATCCCTGGAAATAATAATCTCAACAAAAGCCATTTCCTCCAAAAGAATGTCACTAATCAGCACCTTCTCAATTTTTCTTAGTTTTGATTTATGATTGAACCACCACACATGATCTACAGTTTTAATCAATAGCCACCCACAAAGTTGCTCAGCAATGGCATGACTCTCATACCATTTTTCAAGATTATTAGCTTCTCTTTTTAGATCTATGAGAACCTCCGTAAGTCTTTTGATGATGTCTTTAACATCTTCTTGTTCCACTAGATATTGGGCAATTTCATCAACTGCACTGTTACCTATCCCTAATTTTTCACTAATTCTATTGAGAAAAATAGGTTTTCTATTTTTCAGAATCAACGTGATTTTTGTTTTGATGTCGTGACTAAGTTTTTTCTTTATCTCCTGTATCTCATCACCAATCTTTCTATAAACTTCCATGACATGGTTTTCTAGAACTGTATCCTTATCTAATCCTTCGAGCGAAAATTGTATTTTGTCGAGAAAAGGGTTAAGCATTGCTTGAAATGCCGCTTCGATCTCCTGCCATGTTTTATCTGAATCGCTTGAATGAGGGTTAAGTTTCGTGGTTAAATCATCTCGGCATTTTCTGCGGCTATCGTCATCGCCATCCCAGCAATGAATTTTTACATCACCAACCGAAATTTTGTGCATTGCTTCTGACACTTTGATTAGAACAACGAATGGTTTATGTTCCTCACGACATTGGTTAATTTTAATCAGTTCGTATAACGTATACGCGGATTCAAAATAGGATTGTGTCAGAAAAATGAATATACATTGCGCATTCGCGATTTCATCCATGAACGCTGTAATACTTTCGCCGATCTTAAGCTGTTCTTCATCATAAATTAATTGAATATTATGGTCAGCGCAGTGTGCTTTTAATAAATCACGTGCTGTTTTAGTTTCGGCCGAATGGCGGTACGATAAATAAGCCTGGATGGGTACTCTACCCACTAATTCATTGCCATTTGAGTTCTGCTCACCCATGCTTTTTCTGCCTATTTTGCTGAAATGATCGATTTACTCTGAAAATTCTATCACCTTAACCAAAATCATCGCAAAACCATCGAAAACTTTATGTTTTTATGCCATGATGACCGCTATGCAACGCCTTAGTCCACCAAAATGTGCTTACGCATGACCAATGACGATTAACACAGGTTTCACGTTCGCTTGTGTCTGAACTGCTCTATAGCCTCTTCACTCGTCCCTATGTTGTTCTATTCCTGTTAGCGTTTCTGGCGCTGAGCTGGTTGGAGCAGGGAAAGCTTCGTACGTTGATTTGGTTGGTTTCGGGTTATCTGGTTGCCCTAATAGCCGAATGGGGAAGCATTAACCATGGCATTCCCTTTGGTTATTATGCGTATCACTACGATGTGCTGGAACAGGATCTGCTGATTCTCGGCGTACCATTCTTTGATTCGCTATCATTTGTTTTCCTAAGCTACGCCAGTTTTTCGTTTGCGCAGTTTTTTTTGTCCACGCATTGGCGGTCTGGATTCAATGTGCAACGCGTGACATTACGCGCTACTCGTAATAGTCGCTTAGCTGGTTTCATGGGCGCTTTTTTCATGATGGTGTTGGATTGGATTACCGATCCTGTGGCACACTTGGGAAAACACTGGTTTCTCGGTGAGATTTATCACTACCCGGAAGCTGGTTGGCATTTTGATGTGACGTTCGCAAATTATATCGGCTGGTTTATCGTCGGATGGGTCATCATTTTCATCAACCAGCAAGTAGATAAGTTGCTCTCTCAACGTGAAATGTCTCGCGATAGGTTATTGCAATTGGTGTATTTACCCGGAAAAGGATTACTCGCACCTTTATTCTGGTTTGGTATTGCAGCTTTTGTGCTGGCCATCACTGCTTGGTTAGGTTGGGGCTATGATCTCGCCCAAATGTCCAACGAGCAGCAGGAATATTTTAGTGCCGAAACTCGCAAGCTATTCATGGCCAGCGCTTTTATCATCGCGCCCATTGCTTTATTAGCCTGCGTGCATTTGCTAAGGCATGAAAACCAGCCTTCGCCTGAGCAATGCTTAGCATGGTTCAAAGATTACCCAGACCCCCTGTTACAACAGCACATGATTGCTGCGTGCAAACAATCTGTCCTCGAAAAACGTATGTAAGAATTGCTCTTACATATTTAAAGAAACACTGATTAATTCTGCTCTTGAAAACGATTATCCGTTTAACTACGCTCAGTTACACCGATAAGCATCGCCAATGTAAAAAATTTCCTTGTCCGCGCCGGGCACTTCATATTTTCCTGAATTATTAGCACGGAGGATATGCACTGTATTACCACCCAGTTTCGCGGTCTCTTCTCGAAGACGGTTTCTCGCTTTAACTAACCGGTCGACATAAGGCGTCTTATCTTCATTAGCATCCTGATCATTTTCTTTTGAAGAACCTTTCATTCTGCCAAGCAATTCGCATCCACCAGGGCCTTCTTCACCCATATGAATAGCAATTGCTTTCGATTCCTGAGATTGCGACAAGGCGTTTGCAGAAATAGTCAAACAAAATAACAGCATTGCCAATTTAATAATCCTAACTCGTTCAAATCGATTCCTATGATGTACCCGCAACGTCTTCTCCTCATTGTGATTGATGCTTGCAATAGTCGATAGCATAGTATAAAGCTCACCAACCCGCGTCAATAGGATTGAAAATTCAAACCGGGCATGTCGATGATAAAAAATACCGCTTCGATAGGCCTTCTTTTTACACCATTCATACGGTGATGGATCAGGTATATTAATCATTGCCTGACTGATAAAAGGAGAATTCATACTGTGGAAACTTTCATTTACATACTATTAGCATTGATCGTCATCGTTGCTATTTATGGCGTCTCGATCTATAACCGTTTGGTCGATATCAAACACAATGTGTCTCAAGCCTGGTCAAATATTGATGTCTTATTGAAACAGCGTCATGACGAGCTTCCCAAATTGGTGGAAACATGCAAACAATACATGGGCTTTGAACAAGAAACGTTGAAACAAGTGATTGCAGCGCGTTCGCAAGTGGCTGCCGCGAGAGAAGCCAGCAATATGGGTGCATTGGGTTCGGCAGAAAATAGTTTGCGCATCGGATTAGGCAATTTATTTGCGGTTGCGGAAGATTACCCTGAACTCAAAGCCAGCGAGAAATTTCAGCATCTGCAAATCAGAATTACCGGACTGGAAAATACCATTGCAGACCGCCGGGAATTCTATAATGAAGCGGTCAAAATCAATAACGTGCGTATTGAACAATTCCCAGATGTCCTGATTGCGCGCTGGTTCCATTTTACGCCGCGGGATTTATTGGAATTCAACGCCGCCGAAACAACGGACGTCAATATCGGTCAGTTATTTCGATAACACAATTCAGCATGGATCACCTGTTTTCTGACATGTCGCGTGAGGACTGGGAGTTTGCTGTATTGTCATGCTTGCTAGTGGCTATCATCAGTCTGTACCTGACGATGCGAAATTGGAAACGGTCGCGGATTATCGAAGATACCCCCACCGCCAAGTTGCGATCCGCGCATCAAGGTTATGTGGAAATCAACGGAAAAGGACAATTCATCGATGATCAAGTGATTTATGCACCACTATCGAATCACCCCTGTCTTTGGTATCGCAGTCAAATCGAACAAAAAGAATCGGTCATCGACAATGATCGCAAGCAGTCGCGTTGGCGAATCGTTTATAAAAATATCAGTGGTCACCGCTTTAAATTGATGGATGCTGATAGCAGTTGCTATGTCGATCCAGCCCATGCAGAAGTGAATGGCAACGAACACCTGGTCTGGTACGGCAACACGGAATGGCCGACCAAAACACTTTTATTGGAAAGCCAATCACCCGTGCATGGGCTTTCCAATCATTACCGTTATAGCGAATCACTCATCTTGCCGGGACAATCACTGTATATTTTAGGTCAATTCACTACAGCCTCAGCTATCACGCAACACAGCGAGCGCACCATCATGATTGATCTGTTGAATGAATGGAAAAAAGACCAAGCGGATTTGCAGCAACGCTTTGACAGCAATCGTGATGGGACTATCGATCAACCAGAATGGGAGGTTGCGCGACAGAAAGCGCGCTTGGAAGCGCAACAAATCCACGGTCAATTGGCACTAGAACCCGATGTCAATATCATCGCAAAACCTGAAAAGAACGGATATCCTTTTATCATTTCGGTATACTCTCAAAAACAACTCTCCCAAAAATATCAACGTAATGCGCTGATTGCGCTGACAATCCTTTTGCTGTCGATGGGTGGCTTGCTGTGGTTAATATTTCACAAGTTATAGAATTTAATTGCCAGTAATTTCCGTTAATAAAACTGTCGTACGTTTTTACCCGCACATCAATTCTGTTCGTCAAAATTTTAGAACTTGCCTTGGCAAAGCTTGTGTCATTTGGCATAACCGTCTACACTTACTTCGAACTTTGTTCAGATATTAAGCAGGAATTAAGTTTTAGTGGCAAAACTTCTACATAAAAACTTCCAGCATGGTAGCGAAAACATATTCTAAGCGTCCTAAGCATCTAAATCTTCTGAAAATTAAGCAGCCTTTTCCTGCTGTGGTTTCAATTATTCACAGGATTACGGGTGTATTGCTTTTTTTCCCAGGTATTCCAATACTACTGTGTATCTTGCAAGATTTTCTTGGTTCCCAAGAAAGTTTCGATCATTTGCAGGAAAATCTACGAAATCCATTGATAATACTGATATTACTAATTCCCCTATGGTTCTTTTTTCATCATGTATGCGCGGGGATTCGGCATCTGGCATTGGATCAGCATATGGGTATCGAATTGCAACAGGCGCGTACCAGCGCTTACTTAGTGTTTATCATGGGTGTCATACTAACCGCTTTAACTGGATGGCTGCTATGGTAAAGCAAAGCAAACTTGCAGTAACCGGTGCACATTATGGCTTAAGGGATTGGCTAGTACAGCGTATTACCGCTATCTTGATGGTGCTTTATCTGGCTTTAATGATCGTCGTGATATTAACTACCGGTCCTTATCAAGACTATGCCGCGTGGAAAAATTTATTCAATCAACAATGGATACGGTTCGCAACCTTGATTTTTTTCATCTGCTTATTTTGGCATGCTTGGATTGGCCTGCGAAACGTTCTGATGGATTATGTGCATGCGACTGCAGTTCGTCTAACGTTGCAGATTCTGGTGATCGTTTCCTTATTGTTTTATACCGTTTGGACAGCAGATATCTTATGGAATACAGGAAATTAGTGTGACGATAACACAAAGAAAATTTGATGTGGTAATTGTTGGCGCAGGCGGTGGAGGCTTGCGAGCTGCATTACAACTTTCAGAAGCCGGATTGAAAGTGGCCGTGCTTTCCAAGGTATTTCCAACCCGTTCACATACCGTTTCGGCGCAAGGCGGCATCGCTGCAGCTTTAGGCAATGTAACCGAAGACAGTTGGCACTGGCATATGTACGATACGGTAAAAGGCTCCGATTACCTCGGTGATCAAGATGCCATTGAGTTTATGTGCCGCCAAGCTAATGAAGTGGTATACGAATTGGAACATTTTGGTATGCCATTTGACCGTCTGGAAAATGGCAAAATCTATCAGCGTCCCTTTGGCGGGCAATCGCAGAATTTCGGTGGTGCGCAGGCAACACGTTCTTGTGCTGCGGCGGATCGAACTGGACATGCGCTGTTACATACGTTGTATCAACGCAATATCAGTGCCAATACACAGTTTTTTATCGAATGGATGGCGTTGGATCTGATACGCGACGAACAAGGCGATGTACTGGGCGTTACCGCATTGGAAATGGAAACCGGTGAAGTGATGCTACTACAAGCCAGAGCGACACTGTTTGCCACGGGTGGCGGCGGGCGTATTTTTCAAGCCAGCACCAACGCTTTGATCAATACCGGTGATGGCTTAGGTATGGCCGCTCGGGCCGGAATTCCGCTTGAGGATATGGAGTTCTGGCAATTTCATCCGACTGGTGTCTATGGTGTCGGGGTACTCATTAGCGAAGCGGTACGTGGCGAAGGCGGCTATTTGTTAAATAAGAACGGTGAACGTTTCATGGAACGCTATGCGCCGAATGCCAAAGATTTAGCAAGCCGGGATGTCGTTTCGCGAGCACTGACGATGGAAATCAAGGAAGGTCGCGGTTGTGGAGAAGAAAGCGATCATTTGTTACTAAAATTAGATCATTTGGGTGCAGAGGTCATCAAATCTCGTCTGCCTGGTATTCGTGAATTAGCCATGAAATTTGCGCATGTCGATCCGATTTCCGCACCCATTCCAGTGGTGCCAACTGCACATTATATGATGGGGGGAATTCCAACCAACTACTTGGGACAGGTCGTGGCGCCTTATGGTACAGGACCGGAAGAAGTCGTTTCTGGATTTTATGCCGTGGGCGAATGCGCGTGTGTTTCAGTGCATGGTGCCAATCGTTTAGGCACCAATTCTCTGCTAGATTTGGTCGTATTCGGACGTGCCGCAGCCAATCAAATCATTGAAGATTTGAAGACTCGTCCCCACCACAAGCCTTTGTCCATAGATGCTAGCGATAAAACGATGGTGCGGCTCGCACGCTTGGAAAATCAACAAGATGGCGAGAACGTAGCGCAAGTGTTGGCCGATTTGACCAAAACTATGCAAACATATTGTGGTGTATTTCGCTTTGAAGATACTCTGCAACAAGGGATAAAGAAAATACAGGAAGTCGGACAACGAGTAGCGCACACGGAAATAAAAGACAAAAGTAAAATCTTTAACACCGCCCGCATTGAAGCCTTGGAATTGGACAACTTGAAGGAAGTAGCCACTGCGACCATGTTTTCTGCCGAAGCTCGGCGTGAAAGCCGCGGTGCACACGCACGCGATGATTATCCGCACCGCGATGATGTCAAATGGTTAAAACACACCTTGTTTTTCAGTCAGGATAATCGGCTCGATTACAAACCTGTGCGGTTGAAACCTATTACTGTGGAATCTTTTCCACCGAAAGCCAGAACTTATTAGCTTGGAATTTTAAAAAATAATGAAAAACTATATCGATAGCAGCGCCTTTCTTTTTTTTCTTTTAGGTCTTTTATTGACTACCTCGGTTTTTGCGGAAACGCGTTATGTGTCCGATCAGTTGGAAGTAACATTGCGTCGTGGCCCAACACTAAGTCATGCTATTTTAAGAATGCTTAAAAGCGGCACACCTGTTGAAGTGTTAGAAGTTGACAAAGAAAGTGGGCATACTCGGGTTAAGACGAACAATGGACAGGAAGGCTGGATCTTAACGCGCTATCTGAGTGCAGAGCCTACCGCTCGGGTTCAGTTGGAGCAGTTGCTTAAAAGCATGAACCAGAAGGAAGACGCCAATATTTCTGTGGTGGAACAGTTAAAAACTATTAGAAACGAGCATGAAACCGCCAAACAGCTTATTACGCAACTAGAAAGTGAAAATAAAAAACTAACCGAGCAGCTGTCTTCGTTGAAAACCACAGCTGCGAATGTTTTGAACATCGAAGCAGAAAACAAGAAATTCCGTCATAAACTGGCTGATACAGAAGAGCAATTGAACATTTTGCAAAATGAAAGTAGCGAAATAGAGGCACGCAAAAATAGAGATTGGTTTATCACTGGCGCTTTAGTTTTATTTGGTGGCCTGATACTGGGCTTGATTCTCCCTCGATTTGCTCGTAAAAGATCGTCGCGATACAGTGATTTTTAATCGTAATAAGCACTCAGCGTTTTTGCTTTGGGGCGCTGCCAACACAATAATAGCGTCGCTGTTTGCAACGATTGCTATCGCCGAAACTTTGGTTGATCTGAAGAATTTTCCACTGTACCAGAATGGTAGTTTACAAATCCCTCGGGTTGATACGCTTGATCAAGTTGGTTTATATCAAAATGCTTTGTTGCAATTTGATCCCGGCAAGAATGCGTGGAATTTATTGAGCTACCGTATAGCACCACCGAAAATTGATTTGGATGTAATCGAGGTCACCATAACCGACTCCTTTCCAACGCAGGTATTCTTGCGTGTTCTGGATAGAACCTCTATCTGCAGCCAAAGAATCGGGCAGATCAATCAGCGCTTGATTGAAAATCGTTTTGTGATTTCGATTGATATCGAAAATACGTATACGGGTGATCCTTTAGTTGATTGTGCTCCGTATGAAGAAATCATTGCTTTATCAGTTTATGGCTTAAACGAGGGCGGATACGAATTTGTCGTCAATGGCGGCATTATTGGCAGTTTTATACTAAACACTGATAATCGGCTTCAGCTTCCGTAGCTTCGGTACCCTCAATAAAGAAGCGATTACTGCTTATTAACAACCTGTAGCAAGCTGAAAGCATCAAATGCTTTCAGTGTTTTCATATGAACATGGTAGGGTCTGTGTTTTTCGACTATAAACAAGCTAGGAGGGAGGGATACAGTCGGAATACTAAATTTGGTTCACGTGAATCACTGAAAGCAAGTACATTATGCCCGATACATAAGTGACTGAGAATGTGACAAATTGTCGCATTCGATATTATCGATATTGCAGGCTGGGAATTCATAAATTCTAACAACGTATTTGCCTCGTTAACTTACGTTGGATTCTGCACGGTAGAAAACCCATTGGTCTGCGCTGCTGTCGCTTTCGCTAAATTGGTAACCAGTACTATCAAAATAGCGGATATCTTCCGGTTTGGTTAGTTTATTCTGAATAATATAGCGGCTCATCATGCCACGCGCTTTTTTAGCAAAAAAGCTAATTATCTTATACACCCCATTCTTCTGGTCTTTAAATACTGGCGTGATAACACGCGCATTGAGTTGATGCGTTTGTATCGACTGAAAATATTCATGGGATGCTAGATTAATCAAGACATCGATTTTTTGTTTTTCCATCTCCTGGTTTAAAGCCTGAGTGATCTTATTGCCCCAGAATTCATACAAATCATTACCACGTTGGTTTTTGAACCGAGTACCCATTTCCAACCGATAAGGTTGAATCAAATCTAGCGGGCGCAACAAGCCATACAATCCAGACAAAATACGTAAATGATCTTGTGCAAACGCAAGTTCTGATGTGCTGAATGTACTCGCATCGAGTCCTACATACACATCCCCTTTGAAAGCCAGCAAAGCTTGCTTAGCGGTATCTCGTGTAAATGGTCGCTTCCAGGCGATATATCGGTTGGAATTGAGTATTGCTAGAGCAGGGCTGATCGACATCAACCGGCCAATTTGATCGGGTTCCATTTTTTTCAATGCATCAATCAATTCAGCCGAATCATCAAGAAAGTCTGGTTGTGTACACGAATGAGAAGTCGCAGGAGATTCAAAATCCAATGTTTTAGCAGGTGAAATGACAATAAGCATACTTTTTCTAGGTACTTAAATCACAAATAGTATCAGATCCAATCACGCAGACTATTTTATCCATAGGCATTATTTTTGAAAGAAGTCGATACAACCTGGATCACTGCGTTCCTATCACGTGTTTTCAGCGTAATTGATATAGCTCTTATTTGTTCAGCTTGTATTAATTTCCTTAGCTTTATAGTAATCCCATATCAAAATTTATCGTGATCAAATTGGTTCGAAAAAGGAGAAACATCATGAAAAAGTTATTGCAAATATTGCTCATTTCAATACTATTCATCTCATTAAGCGGATTTCGCGCTCCGAATGACGCCATTATTTCGAATGGTGATTTTATTGATAAGTTAATCTTCAATATGGGAAAACCGCACGTAAAAATAAATATGGATCCAATCTACAATACACGAGAAATGTGGATTTATCGTATCGATGAATATAATCACCGATTTATAATAATTAATGGACAAATTGCTCACTATCACTGGTCGAGATTTTAACAACCCGGCTCTATTAACCCAATAAAGGACTTTGTCCCAAAGGTATATTATAAGCTTCAAGAAAGGAGAATAACCCCTGAAGAAACTAAACCAAGACAGTTAATAAATCCCAAGCATTGTTTCAATCTTCTATGTTAAATGCGTTATCATAATTTCATTAAAACCATGAACTCAGTGTTAACATTTTTCTTAACCGATGCGAATCACTCTTACTACTTTGCAGCAACATGTTAAAAACAATAACAAATTCTCTGTTTTAACCTGTTACGATGCAACTTTTGCCAAAATATTGGAAGGCGCAGGGGTTGATGTATTACTGATAGGAGATTCACTCGGTAACGTTTTAAAAGGTGAAAGCACGACACTATCGGTAACTTTAGACGACATAATCTATCACACCCGGTGTGTTTCAAGCGGCTCAAACAGAGCGCTCATCATGGCAGACATGCCATTCGGCAGCTACCAACAATCCCCACAGCAGGCCTTTGACAATGCCAGCAAGATCCTAGCAGCAGGTGCTCACATGGTTAAGATAGAAGGTGGTCAAGTCATGGCCGAAACCACCGCATTCCTTACGCAAAGAGGGATCCCTGTTTGTGCCCATATCGGATTGATGCCTCAATCCATTCACCAATTAGGCGGCTACAAATTACAAGGCGCTTCACAACAATCTGCGAAGCAGCTGATTGAAGACGCATTACTATTAGAAAAAGCAGGTGCAGGAATGCTCCTAATGGAAGTCGTCCCGGCAAAATTGGCTCAAGAGATTACCCAATCGCTCTTAATCCCTACCATAGGAATAGGTGCAGGTAAGAACTGTTCCGCGCAAGTACTTGTACTTCATGACATGTTAGGTCTGTATGCAGATAAAAAACCAAGATTTGTGAAAAATTTTATGGTAGGCACAAGTAGCATTCAACAAGCTATTGCGAATTATGTTACTGCTGTTAAATCAGGGCAATTTCCTGATCACGAGCACGAGTATTAGAGTTTTTGATCGCATTGTGAAAATCTTTAGAGACATTCCTTCTATTCGCATACATTTGCAGAACTTGCCATCGATTGCTTTTGTTCCAACCATGGGTAATTTGCATGCGGGTCATTTAGCGCTGATAAAACAAGCCAAACAATTATCCAGTGAAGTGGTTGTCAGTATCTTTGTCAATCGCTTGCAATTCTTACCTCATGAAGATTTTTCAAGATATCCTCGGACCATTGAACAAGATTGTCTATTACTTGAAGAATTAAATGTCAATACTATTTTCATCCCAGATGAAAAAATTCTTTTTCCTACACACCAGGAATTCTTGTTAGCATTACCACCTATCGCAGATACTTTGGAAGGTAAATTTCGCCCCGGGTTTTTTCGCGGCGTAACAACAATAATATTGAAATTATTCAATATTATTCAACCTGACCTGGCAATTTTTGGTAAAAAAGATTATCAACAACTGTACATGGTGCAAGAAATGGTTAAGCAACTCAATTTTCCGATTGAAATCATTGCTGGAGAAACTGTTCGTGCATCAGATGGGCTAGCACTTAGCTCAAGAAATCAGTACTTAGATCAATCACAACGCATTGAAGCAAGTAATCTTTACCAAACACTACTTCACATCAAAAAAGAAATTATTTCAAGCAATAAAGATTTTAGAGTATTGCAGGAAGAAGTTACGCAGCAGTTGACAGAACGTGGATGGAAAGTAGATTACGTTCAAATTTGTAATCGTGCTTCGCTATCCCCTGCCTGTCATCGTACCGAACCTTTAGTAGTATTAGTAGCAGCATGGCTCGCTAAAACTCGATTAATAGACAATATGGAAGTATGAAATGAAATTTTCGGTTCTTTGTTCTGTTTATGAAATTATCTAATAGTAAGCTATATGGAATCAATATCTTAGAATCATGCAGTCGCTGAATACTTTTTGGCTTTCTTGTCTTGATCATTTCAAAAAAGAATTAAATGCACAGCAATTTAATACTTGGATTAAGCCATTACAAATTGATCCCACCTCAAACAGTGATGAAGGCGTTGTATTAATCGCACCGAATCGCTTTGTATCGCAATGGGTAAGAGATAATTTTATTCACCATATTGAAGTAATGGCACAAAATTATTTTGCTAAAGAAATTGCCTTTAATTTGAAACTCTCAGAACCCACCGAAGTAAGAAATAACGCATTTCAAACGCTACCACCTTTACCTCAGCCAATCATTTCCGGGCCCTCTGAGTCTGCAATGCACCCTAGCGACACGGATCTATCCAATAATTCATATGGTGCAAATAAAAAGAACCTGAGCCGCTTAAATCCAAATTTTACCTTTGAAAATTTCGTTACCGGAAAAGCTAATCAACTTGCTCGGGCTGGTGCAATGCAAGTCGCACAATCTCCTGGCATTGCCTATAACCCACTGTTTATCTACGGTGGCGTAGGATTAGGTAAAACCCACTTAATTCAAGCAATTGGAAATCATATTGTTAGTGGCAACAAAGATGCCAAAATTCGTTATGTACACGCAGAAAAGTATGTTTCGGATGTCGTCAGTGCCTATCAACATAAAGCTTTTGACAAGTTTAAATTGTATTATCATTCACTCGATGTGCTATTAGTGGATGACGTACAATTTTTTGGTGGTAAGAACCGTACACAAGAAGAGTTTTTTTATGCATTCAACGCACTAGTGGAAAGGCATAAACAAGTGATCATCACTTGCGATTCATACCCTAAAGAAATTTCCGGTTTAGAAGAGCGTTTAGTTTCACGTTTTGGATGGGGCTTGACCGTTGCAGTTGAGCCACCAGAACTCGAAATGCGCGTAGCGATCTTGCTTAAAAAAGCACAACTGGAAAAAATTAAGCTTGATGAAAATGTTGCTTTCTTCATTGCTAAGCATATCCGTTCCAACGTTCGGGAATTAGAAGGTGGATTGAAACGCGTGTTAGCTTTTTCACGTTTTATCAATCAGGAAATCACATTGGATCTGGCAAAAGAAGCGCTCAAAGATTTATTGGCGGTACAAAGTCGGCAAATATCGGTGGAAAATATTCAAAAAACCGTTGCAGATTATTACAAAATCAAGGTTTCTGAAATGTACTCTAAGAAGCGCTCTCGCATTGTCGCGCGGCCAAGGCAGATGGCGATGGCTATTGCTAAGGAATTGACTTCATTAAGTTTACCAGACATCGGCGAAGCTTTTGGTGGTAGAGACCATACCACTATCTTACATGGCTGTAAGAAAATTAATGAGTTACGCATGTCAGATCCAGCGATAAGCCGGGATTTTAATGCGTTGATTCTTATTTTGCGAGGTTAGTGAATATCAGGTGGATAATTTGTGTATAACTTTAGAATAAATTATTCTCGTTTATTTATCCACAAATTATCCAATTGCTTTACAACAACTATACATACTATATTTTAAATATTATCTATTTGATAAAAATAGAATTTTTTAAAATATACAAAAGTTCTCAGCACTCTAGTTTAATTATTATTTTTTTATATATTAAATGCTATTAATAAAAACTAATCGAGATACATTACTAAAACCATTACAAACGGTCACTGGAATTGTAGAGCGTCGACAAACACTGCCTATACTATCGAATGTATTAATTCGTCAAAACGAAGATAAGACCTATTTTTTAGCTACTGATCTTGAAATACAAATTAAAACTGCAGTATCCAAAGATAAAGCAAATATTCAAATCTTTTCTCTAACGGTTGCTGCTAAAAAACTTCAAGATATTCTCAGATCATTAGATGTTAGCGCTGAGGTTTCGTTGACACGTAAAGACAATCACTTACATGTTAAATCTGGTAAAAGTGTATTCAATTTACAAATTCTACCGGCTGAAGATTTTCCCGAAATGACAGAACAAAGTCATGTAACGACTTCTTTGACGCTTAAACAAAAAGAATTAAAAAGACTGCTACACCACGTACAGTTTGCCATTGCACAACAGGATATTCGCTATTATCTAAATGGATTATTATTGTTGGCAGAAGATAATCAATTCATTTGTGTGGGTACTGATGGCCATCGATTAGCGTATACAGCTATTTCACTACAAGAAAAAGTAATGAAACAGGAAGTTATCCTGCCGCGCAAAACTGTTTTGGAATTATCAAAATTACTTACGGATACCGATGACCCTATCCATATTGAATATTTTCAAAACAAAATTTGTTTCACATTTTCTGATATTACATTGATATCGAAGATCATTGACGGTAAGTTTCCCGATTATAATCGAGTGATTCCCACTAAAAATAAAAAAATTTTTGATATCAATCGTATCGTTTTCTTACAAGCACTTCAGCGTGTTTCCATACTATCAAATCAAAGTGATAAATTCCGTGGTGTACGATTGCTTATCAGTAAAGACAACTTATGTATTACCTGTAAAAACAACGAACAAGAAGATGCGCAAGAAGAATTAGCAATTCAGTATAATGACGAATCAATCGACATCAGCTTAAACATAAACTATCTGATGGATTTATTAAACAATGTCAGTAGCGAAACGGTGCAATGTGCCTTCGAAAACGCCAATACCAGTGTACTAATCACGATTCAAGAAGAAAAAACTTTTAAATATATCGTCATGCCCATGAGAATTTAGTCAAACTAAAAAGTTTCACGATTTTTTCTCATGTATTTCTTTCAATTTTTTCATTAATAGCGTTTAAGACAAAGCCAATGAGCGATCCAAATAGCAATCAATCGAAAGAAACGCAGAACGATTATGGTTCTGACAGCATCAAGATATTAAAAGGCTTAGATGCTGTACGTAAGCGCCCTGGCATGTACATCGGAGATACTAGCGATGGTACCGGACTGCATCACATGGTGTTTGAAGTGGTTGATAACGCGATTGACGAAGCGCTTGCAGGTCATTGCGATGAGATTACAGTGACTTTACATCCAGATAGTTCTATTAGCGTATTGGATAATGGACGTGGAATCCCAACAGGTATTAAGCAAGATGACGATTTAAAACGTTCTGCTGCGGAAATTGTCATGACAGAACTACATGCGGGTGGAAAGTTTGATGATAATTCTTATAAAGTATCAGGTGGTTTACATGGTGTTGGTGTATCGGTGGTTAATGCACTGTCTGAATGGTTAAAACTGACCATTCGCCGCGATGGAAAAACCCACCAAATGGAGTTTCGCATGGGCGTGCCGGTCAAGCCGCTAGAAGCTATTGGTGAAAGTGAACGACATGGTACCGAAGTTCATTTTTTGGCCAGTAAAGAAATTTTCGGTCATGTCGAGTATCACTACGAAATCTTCGCTAAGCGCTTACGTGAACTATCCTTTCTCAATAATGGTGTAAAAATTCACTTAATCGATCAACGTGCTGGTAAAGAAGAAATTTTTGCATTTACCGGCGGCATCAAAAATTTTGTCGAATACATAAATCGCAGTAAAACGGTATTGCATCCAACGATTTTTTATACCATTGGCACTAAAGAAAACATTTCTGTAGAAGTTTCCATGCAATGGAACGACAGTTACAGTGAACAAGTCTTGTGTTTTACTAATAATATTCCTCAAAAAGACGGCGGGACTCATCTGACAGGATTGCGTGCAGCAATGACACGTACACTCAATAACTATATTGAGAAAAACGAATTAGCCAAAAAAGCCAAAATTGAAACTACCGGTGATGATATGCGCGAAGGATTATCGTGCGTGTTGTCGGTAAAACTGTTTGAACCTAAGTTTTCATCGCAAACTAAGGAGAAGCTTGTTTCTTCAGAGGTTCGTCCAGTGGTCGAAGAAGTTGTTTCGCAAAAGTTTTCAGAATATCTGCTGGAAAATCCCATCGATGCGAAAACTATTTGCAATAAAATCATTGAAGCCGCTAGAGCTCGTGAGGCTGCTAGAAAAGCACGTGAATTGACGCGCCGAAAAGGCGTGTTGGATAGTATGGGTTTACCAGGTAAGTTGGCTGATTGTCAGGAAAAAAACCCGGAATTGTGTGAACTTTACCTAGTCGAAGGTGATTCTGCAGGAGGCTCTGCAAAACAAGGCCGGGATCGTAAATTTCAAGCGATTATGCCGCTTAAGGGCAAGATTTTGAACGTTGAAAAAGCCCGCTTTGATAAACTGATTTCATCGCAGGAAATTATTTCTTTAATTACAGCATTGGGTACAGGCATTGGTAAAGATGAATTTAATCCGGATAAATTGCGCTACCACCGAATTATTATCATGACTGATGCTGATGTGGATGGTTCGCATATCCGTACGCTATTATTGACTTTTTTTTACCGGCAAATGCCAGAACTGATTGAACGGGGCCATGTATACATTGCGCAGCCACCTTTATACAAAGTTAAGCAAGGAAAGAAAGAGCGCTACGTCAAAGATGATAATGAACTTAAAGCGTACATGTTGAGTTTGGCTTTAGATGGTGCAGAGCTTTTTATTCATGAAGAAAAACCACCGATGGTAGGCGATACACTGGGAAAGATGGCGACAGAATATGTTTTAGCCGAAGCCGTGATCGAACGTATGAGTCAAGTCATTGATAGTCACATCATGCATGCTTTGTTGCGTCAACCGGATGTAGATTTGAGTAGCGAGCAAACAGCCAATGATAGTGCAGCGAAATTAGCAACACGTGTTAAGGATGTACAAATTGTTGCGGAATTTGATCAAATTCATGAACGTTTTCGACTTAAAATCATGCGCATGTCACATGGCAATATACTTACCAGTTATTTGGATAATGATTTTCTTGAAAGCGCTGACTATGCGCAGATCCAAAAAACAGCACAGCTGTTTCAAGGCTTATTTGGTCAAGGCGCTTACATCCAAAGAGGTGAGCGCAAGCAAGCCGTACATGAATTTAAGCCGGCACTGGAGTGGTTGCTGGAAGAAGTGAAAAAAAGCATCAATGTGCAACGCTACAAAGGTCTAGGTGAAATGAACCCAGAACAGCTTTGGGAAACCACCATGGATCCTCAAAATCGCCGCCTACTTCGCGCACAAATTGATGATAGCATTTTGACCGATGAAATTTTTACTACGCTCATGGGCGATGTGGTCGAGCCACGCCGAGCTTTTATCGAGAAAAATGCATTGCGAGCAATGAATATTGATGTTTAAAGTTGTTTTGGCATCTTAAAAAATTAATGGACAAATACGTCGGATTGAAGTTTGGAGAAATTTTAAATGAATGAATTGATTAATAAAGCGCTGAATTTTATTTCAGCGGATATTTTAATGGGTCGAGAGTGGCTCGAAGTATTGCTGATTCTCGCGCCAGCCATAGCATTGTTGGTAATTGTGTTTGTACTGTGTTTTCGAATAAAAAATAGAAATGGGCGAAAATTTGCTTTGTTAACGTGCGTCATTGTTGCTTTGGTTTACTTGCCCTATGAATTGCTTCGTCAATCCAAGCAGATTGATCGCGCCAATGTGAATATCAAGGAAGTCGAAATTAAGTTGCAAGATTTATTAAATTCGGCCAATTTAAATCATACAAACATCTTGGTGACGGGGGATACGGATGTTTCTGCTAATGTATTGGACGATATGTTGCATGGTATGGATGCCAACAAAAAAAGAGATTTAATTTTAGTGTCTTGGTTGCTTTCTGAAAATGAAAAAAATTCTCAGCATCAAATTGATAATAAACAGCAGCAGTTTCAACAATCACTTGCCAGTGAAATTAAAGCACGTTTAAACGAAACAAAGACGCAAATTATTGCATCACAGCCACCCGTCGAAAAAATTTCTGAGTCGTTAGAAAAACGATTGGATAATGAAATCAATCAAATGGTTTCTGAAAAAATGCAGAATTTCAAACTGGAAATCGATAAATCATTGGATCATTTTAAAAATAATGTAAATAACTTTGTGCAATCTGAATTGAATAATTATCAAGAAAAATTAGCCGACGTTACACAAAAAAATATCGATGAATTAAGAGGTTATTCTAATAAAGCTAATCAGGCTTTTGCAGAACAAGTCAATAAAACCAATAAAGAATCACTACAAAAACTCGACGCAACTAAACGTAGTGTAGAAGGTATCGGTGCACGTATTGATGAAGCCGATCTCAAAAAGATCGCTAAGTATGTTAATAATCTAACCATTTCAATGGATCATGCACAAAAAAAGACCGACATTCTGTTTGACTATAACGAATGTATGCGAGCAGCTGGAGTGCTTGATTTGTCGGGCAAAGAAATACACTGTAAAAATAAGCTAAAGCAGGAAATGAGTAGTTTGAATTAAAGATATTTTACACGGTGGTAAATTTGTGATGGAAACACATTTTGAATGTAGGTAAAACGATCACTTTTTTTGCAGATGAAGGATCTCGCCCTAACGGGCGAGGAACTAAACCTGGAGTATCCCGAAGCTATCGATCTTTTCGACCGCCTTTGTTGTTAGGGCTCTTCTGATGATCTTGTCTCTGCTCGTGTTTTCCATGTTGTTTGTTGTTAGCGCGGCCTAAATGTTTTTGATCGGCGTGTCTACTGCGCCCAGCAATATTGGATGGTTTGTGATGGCCGTGACGATTTGCTACCGCAATGTGTCGACCAGAATGGCTACTTTGATTATGATAATGCGGTCGATATACATCGTTGTACCATTTTTCTTGAACAAAATAGGCTGGTTGACCGCAAGCATTGTATCGGTGGCAATGTTTATTCCATTTCTTAGCGTGGCCTGGAGGAACATGAAGATAGACAGGCTGTTGTGGGATACCAGCAGCAGAATGTATCGCTGTAACCGGATTTGGGTAAATCAATTGTGGGTTGGGATATTGATTATTCAAATTAATCTGACCATAAATCCCTGATTGTCCGATATTGACCGAAACTCCCGTATTATTTGCTAAAGTAGGCGCTGCATAAATCACAATCAAGACAGCAATGATATATTTTTTCATCATCATGACACTCCATATGTTATTAATTGTTATCAAACAAACTGGATCGCAGACTATTAATTTTGCATTCCGTTGTATTGAGTACTAACGTCAGGAACTAATGAAAAAATGAATTTTCTAGGGGGATGCGTTGTATTTTTTGTTCTATGCAAGTGGTAACCAATTGAGAAATCGGACCATGGCCAGGTATAAAACAGTCCGGTGCGATTTCTTGTAATGGGATTAACACAAATGCGCGTTGAAACATGCGTGGATGAGGGATGGTTAGCTGTTTATCTTGGAATGTTAAAGCATCGTATAGCAAAAGATCCAAATCCAGCGTACGTGGAGCGTTCACGGACTCTCGAACACGGCCGTGTATTTGTTCAATGGCCATTAATTCATCGAATAATTCGTGTGGCGTCAAATGCGTTCTGATCCCTATGACCGCGTTCACAAAATCAGGCTGATTCAATCGTCCAACCGGTGCACTTTGATACAATGAAGACTGTTTCGTCAACTGTGTTTCTGGAATGTGAGCCAGTTCTTCAAATGCTTTTTGAATCTGCAGGATAGGGTTTTCTAAATTACTTCCCAGTGCGATAAAAGCTTTACTCAATTTCTTTTCGCTATTCATCCCAGGGTTATTGATTAATACCCATAGCGGTAACCACGGAAGTGCTCGTTTGTGTCACAGCCTTTTTTCTCCGTCGCCGTCTTTTAGTTTTTGTCAACGGTGATTTGACGAGCATTTGTTCACGTTTTTCAGGATCGGCGTTTAAGAAATCCTCCCACCAAGTTTTTAACTCAATATCGAATTCACCGCTTTCACAACGTAACAGCATAAAATCATATGCGGACCGAAAGCGCGGGTGAGCGATAAGCTGAAAAGGCTTACGGCCTACACGCATTTCAAAACGGGGTTGTAGGGTCCAAATTTCTTGCATAATCGTATCAAAGCGTTGTGGGATCGCAAGTTTTTTGTGTTGTATTGCAAGTGTCTGACTGATCGCACTAAATAGCGCAGGAAAAGTTTTTTCGCCTCGATTACGTAAGGTATTCCAGCTCGATAGCACTTCATGCCACAGTAATGTGGCAAATAAAAATCCTGCTGATACTGGTTTGTTTTGTTGGACGCGTTCATCCGTGTTTTTTAATGCGAGAGTGATGAATTGCTTACCAAGGGGTTGCTCTAAAATCACATCCAACATAGGTAGAAGACCGTGATGCAGACCGCGTGCGCGCAATTCGGTAACACACGCTAACGCGTGACCTGATAATAATAGCTTCAACATTTCATCGAATAATCGTGATACTGGGACATTTTGCAACAAAGGAGCCAATTCACTAATCGGTTGCGCGGTACTATCATCAATTTGCAAACCCAGTTTGGATGCGAACCGGATTGCCCGTAGCATTCTCACAGGGTCTTCGCGGTAACGTTGTGTAGGGTCTCCAATAATACGAAGTTTTTTGGCTTGGATATCTGCATATCCATTCACATAATCAATAATTTCTTCTTTATTGGGGTCATATAAAAGCGCGTTAACTGTAAAATCACGTCGTGCAGCATCCTCTTCTTGAGTGCCGAATACATTGTCGTGAAGCAACCGACCATGCGGATCGGTTTGAGCCGCATCGTCAATTTTTGAACTTCCGCGAAACGTTGATACTTCGATAATATCAGAACCGCACATAACATGAACAAGCCTGAAGCGTCGTCCAATAATACGTGATCGACGAAAAATACGCCTTATTTGTTCCGGTGTCGCATTAGTGGCGACGTCATAATCTTTCGGGGTAAAACCAAATAGTAAATCGCGAGCTGCGCCACCCACGATATAACTGCTATAACCAGCTTGTTGGAGTTGTGTAATTATTTTCAACGCACAAGGGGCGATTTGGAGGCGCTGAATTCCGTGATGTTGGCGTGAAATAACGATTGGTTGGGCGGCTGATTCGTAATGAGATGATTTACGATTAAATACTTTATTGAGGAGTTTTAAAATCATTACTAATAATTATAAATGGCCATATCCATCGTTTGGTATTCACACTGTGCTTGATTTTATATCGTTTTGATGATTAATACTTGACCTTGATCGTAGATTTTGAAAGTGAAGCCAGCCGATAAGCCGGGTTCTGTCGTGAACAGTCATTCCTCTAGGCATGTAATTACTTGCATGCTCAAGCAACCCACCCGCAGGCTCAGCGAGTAGCGTCATTGCCTGCCTATTTGGTCTTGCTCCGGATGGAGGTTACCGCGTTTCACCGTAACTGAATACGTTCGTCTCTGTGGCCCTATTCCTTGCCTTACGGCAGACGGCTGTTAGCCGCCATCCCACTCTATGGAGCCCGGACTTTCCTCCCCTTGCTTGATAAAACTTGCAAGCGGCGACTGTCTAGCCAGCTTCAAGAGGCATTTTAACATTAGCAGCCGGTGTATTAGTAAAGTTTAAGAAGGAGAAGGCATTCGGTTATTTTGGCGTTATCTCTGCTGAGTTCAACTGTAAGTAAATTTAGCAAACTTACAACAATTGATTGGCTAAATTGGCAAGATTAGATCGCTCACCTTTTTCTAATCGCACATGTGCATAAATATCATGATGCTTGATTTTATCGATGAGATAAGACAGTCCATTACTTTGAGAATCAAGATAAGGAGTATCTATCTGGTAAATGTCGCCCGTAAAGACGATTTTGGTGTTTTCTCCTGCACGGGTGATGATCGTTTTTACTTCGTGTGGAGTCAAATTTTGTGCTTCATCGACAATAAAAAAAACATTCGAGATGCTGCGTCCGCGAATATAGGCGAGAGGTGTAATCTTCAACTTCTCCTGATCAACGGCATCCGTAATCTGTTTAAATTCCTTATCTTTTTCGGTAAACAAGCTTTTAATGAATTTAAGATTATCCCACAGGGGCTCCATATAAGGATTAAGTTTAGAAATGATATCACCGGGTAAAAAGCCAATATCCTTGTTGCTAAGAGGAACAATTGGACGTGCTAGATAGATTTGCTTGTAATGCCTTTTCTGGTCTAACGCCCCGGCAAGAGCAAGCAATGTCTTTCCTGTACCCGCAACACCTTGCAGAGTAACAAGTTTGACATGTGGATTTGTAATTGCATGCAAAGCAAACACTTGCTCAGCGTTTCTAGGTGTAATCCGGAATGCGGATTCTTTTTGGATGCGTTCGATTTTTTGTGATACCGGGTTATAAAAGACTAAAACGGAAGCACGAGCATTTTTTAGAATAAAATAATGATTGGGTATAGGATCTTGCAGACCTATATCAGCAGGCATGCAAAAATTATTGGTATATACGCTGTCTATAATCTCTTTAGGCAGTTTATCTATGACCGTTTTACCGGTGTATAACGAATCGAGATCCTTAATCTTTCCAGTTTCAAAATCTTCTGCAGGGATATTGAGCGACTTTGCCTTGAGTCGTAAATTGATATCTTTCGAAACCAAAACTATTTTATTGCTTGGATATTCTTCACTGAGTGAAATAACAGCATTCAGGATACGATGATCGGCTGTATTTTCTCCAAATACTTGAGTAGCATCCAATCCGTTAGTTTTTTCTTGCATGCACACTTTAAAATGACCGTGGTTCGGTTGATCAATGGGAATCCATTGTCGTAGTGAATGATTGGACGACAATTTATCCATGATCCGGATGAATTCTCTTGCTTCAAAGTTTTTGATGTCATTGCCTTTCTTAAAATGATCGAGTTCTTCCAATACCGTAATAGGAATCGCGATATCATTGTCTTCAAAGCTATATATTGCATTGTGGTTGTATAAGATAACCGATGTATCCAAGACAAATATTTTCTTTTTGGGTTTTCTGGGCATGAGAAGTTGAAACTTAAAAAAACAATAAAAGTAATTATTGAATGATTAATTGCTATTAAATCGATTTTTTAAGGTTTTGTAAAACAAATATAGGCAATTATCACAACAGCAATTTATCTGGATTTAACGGATGTTGTATTGCCCTAGCCAATAATATTAACTGCCTAAATGGCTTTTGTATTTGAGTTAATTAAGGTATCTTTAAAACAAGCATCCTTCAGAACATTCCAAACATAAGAATTCATGTTAGTCCAATCAATGCTCAGATTCAGAACGTTTTTCCTGTTTTTAGTCATATGCAGTTTGTTAACACTGACGGTTTTTTTTCCGCATTCGGCAGTCGCTAAGAAACAACAGACTTCATCACTGGTAAAAGATATTGCTGCAGCAAAGAAAGTGGTGGAGCGTAGTGCTATGGACGAAACTCAAAAACAGATGGCCCTGGGTCATCTGGAGAGTGCGAGAACCAAAGAAGAAGAGATCATAGCGATCAACGAACGTTTAACCGCGTTGCAAACCGAAATGGCAGAGCAACCAGAAAAAATAAACCAGTTGCAAAAGGCTTTGGCCATCAATCGAGAGCAAGAATTTTTGGAATGGTCGAGCCGGATCCCTGCAGATGCCGAAGGTTTTATGCTGGAGCAGTTTCTTGAGCGAGAGCGTACGGTTATCGCAGAAATACAAGCCAAAATACAGTCAGTAACACATGAGTTGACTTTATTGATATCGCATTCTACCCAAACAAGTGAGGATGCGGCCTTTTTGCATCGCATGTTGGATGATGTGTCGTTACCTGTAGTGATTCAGAAAGATGAACCTACCGCCTTATTTGAAACACGACGGTTACGGCGTATCAGCGAACAGCGTTTATTAAAAGTGACAATGGATCTACAAAGCGCGGAACAAAGTACGGCTTCACAGCGGCAGAGTTTCCATGAAACATCTTTGCGGGAATTACGTTTTCGCCAAGGTTTGCATGAAAAGCGCGTGGAACATCTGCAGCAACGCATTTCGGATCGTGGCCGTATTGAATTGGAATCTTTGGTCAATAAATTGACGCAACACGAGCAAAAACTGATTGGTTCCGTTCCAATTTTGGTTTCATCCGCACATGAGAATCTCATTATTGGCGAGACGATGCTGCAACAAAATGAAATATTGGTGCAGGATCGAAGCGATTTGACGAGCATTGAGCATGCGCGTAGACGTATCGTGGACAGCTTACAAGATAGTCGCGTAAGACTGGATGTGGGGGGCATCAATGAACGTGTAGGTCGCTGGCTTTGGGGAGAGCAGCGGCGACTGAAATCGACGGTACGCTTAGAGCTACGTTTGAAGACCATTCGTAATGATTTGGCGGATTTGAGATTGGAACGTATTGTGTTGAATGAAAAGCAGCGGGATCTGGTCGATTTTGATGTGGCTGCGCGTACTATGATCCATGAAGTTACTTATAAGAATGGTTTGGAGCAAATAGATGCTAATGTTCACCGTGCACTGGTTTCGTTATTGCAAAAGCGCGCTGAGCTTTTAATGATGTTGGAGTCGTTGTTGCAAAAACGCATCTCGACTTTGGAAAAGAGTGAACATGAATTACAAGAACAAATTCATGTAACACAAGATTTACAGCAAATGCTGAGCCGACATTTGTTGTGGATTCCGAGCCATGGCATTGTCAATACCGAGTGGTTGGAGAAAGTACCCGAAGGTTTTTACGATTTAATTAAGCCCTCGCGTTATGTCACGACGCTGGAATTAAGCCTGCAGAATTTTCATCTATATCCGATACCCTGGCTGATTTCTTTATTAATCATCATTGTATTATTTGAACTAAGACGACGTGCACCGTCACACATTGAAGCGCTCGCTGAAAACACCTATCAAATCCGTAAAGATAGTTATACGGCTACGATGCAAGCATTGATTTGGACTATTTTGGGGGCCTTACCAGGCCCTATTACTTTAGCGTTATTAGGACTATTGTTGCAAAGTATTGGTAGTCCGGGACGTTTTAGCCATTCTTTGGGGCTAGCGTGCATGCATTTGGTGATACCGTTATTTGCCGCCATGCTGCTGTTCTGGGTAAGTAAGGAAAAAGGCCTTGCTCACGCGCACTTTAGGTGGACTAAACAGAGACGAGCGGTATTGCGTCAATGGCTGCCGTTTGCTGTGGCCATTGTATTACCGCTCTATTTTATCAATGTCTTAGCTTTTGTTCGTCGTGTTGATCTAGCCATTGATGTGCAAGCACGTATAGTGATTGTAGCGTGCTGCGTCATACTGGCTTTGGTTCTCTGGCGTGTGCTGGATGTGGGCCGGCTTTGGGTGATTCGAGGCGTAACCAGTGAACCATCGAGTTTACGCAAATTTTTACGGGGATCATTGCCGCTTGCTTTCATCTTCGTGGCGATACTGGCGATGATGGGCTATATCTATTCGGCTGGAATCATATTGCAATCTGCCTTGGCTAGTTTTAGCTTAATCGTCGCGGTTGCATTGATTGGCGGCATGCTGGCACGATGGTTTTTGTTGGGAGAAAGACGCTTAGCATTGCACCGCTTAGAGGAACGGCGTTTGGCGGCTGCCCAAGCGGCAGAGGAATCCAGTAGCGTTGTAACTCCCGAGCTGGGAGAGAATATTACTTTGGAACAAGTTAACACACAGACACGCCGTTTGTTGCGTGCATTACGCGTTACTTTACTGATTGTAGGATTGATTTGGGTCTGGGTTGCAATTTTACCTGCAGTTACTAAACTGGACGAGATTGAGTTATGGCATTTTAGCGAAACCGGATCGGATGGACAAATCACGACGAAGCCGGTGACCTTAATGACGCTGATTTTTGGGTTGATCGCACTGATGGTAACAACAGCCAGTGCAAGAAATCTGCCCGGATTAATTGAAATCAGTTTGTTATCGCATATCCGTATTGATGCTGCGTCGCGGTATGCTATAACGAGTGTGCTACGTTATGCAATTGTGATTGGAGGAACAGTACTGGGTTTAAGCTTTCTCGGAATGCGTTGGTCACAGTTGCAGTGGATGGCTGCTGCGTTGTCAGTTGGACTTGGGTTTGGATTACAAGAAATTTTTGCTAACTTTGTTTCCGGTATTATTTTATTGTTTGAAAGGCCATTTCGTGTAGGAGATTTTATTACAGTCGGTGAGTTTTCTGGCCGAGTGACTAAAATTCGAACAAGGGCAACAACGATCCTAGATTCTGATAATAAAGAAATCGTTATTCCTAATAAAACATTTATTACCGGGCAGCTTACCAATTGGACTTTAACCGATAACATTACGCGGCTTATTATCCGCGTCGGTGTCGCATATGAATCCGATGTCAATCAAGTGCGTGCATTATTGCTACAAGCCGCGAAAGAAGATGAGCGGGTATTGAAAGAGCCGGAACCATCTTGTTGGTTCATGGCATTTGGTGTTAGTACGTTGGATTTTGAATTGCGTGTTTTTGTTGATATGGTTAATCTGCGTGTGGAAGTTCAAGATGCAATCAACGCGCGAATTTTCGAGCTATTTAACCAGCACCATATCGAAATTGCCTTTCCGCAACTTGATTTACATATACGCGATATCCCTGAAATAAAACCTCAAGTAGGAACATTTGAGAAGCTATAGAGTTTCAAGAAAGCTTACTGAGCTATTCCTGCAAACATTTTAAAATTGCATGAAGTTTAGGAATTAAAAAATTTTAGATCGTGGTTATTGCGTTGATTAATGCTTGAAAATTCATATATCTCTATGATAGGTTTCATTTCTTATATTTCATCCGCTCTGTGTTTTGTTCGCTTGATGAGTTTATCGGCGCTTCCTTAGCTTTTATTCTCGTAGTATTTAAGATAGAATCGAATCCGAATTCGATAAAAATGATATATCCATCTGATAATTATGGATAAATTTCCTTTGTATCAAAGAGGTTTTTACTATCTGTCAAGGAGGGGTAACGCTATATGGCCGAATATTTAACGAAATCAGCTGCGCGCAATATTTTCTATGGCGGCTCCATTTTCTTTCTAATAGCTTTTACGATTTTGACCATTCATAGCCATTTTTACATGGTTACCACGGCGACTGATGAATCCACGCTGACGGAATCGGTTGCACGAGGTAAACATGTGTGGGAGCGTCATTCCTGTATTAATTGCCATTCTTTACTTGGAGAAGGCGCTTATTTTGCTCCCGAATTGGGTAATGTCTGGATTCGCTACGGTGGCAAGCAGAGCCCGGAGGGAGCTCGATTAGGACTTAAGGCATGGATGCGTGCACAACCAACTCGCACAGAGGGACGGCGGCAAATGCCTCAATTCAATTTAAGCGAGCAGGAATTGGATGATCTGATAGATTTTCTCGAATGGACAAGTCGTATCAATACGTTAGGCTGGCCACCCAATATTTCTGGCTAACCATCAGGATCTTTCAAGCTATTCTATTTACTCAGATGTACCCTAGGAGACATGTCAATGAAATATCATTCGCAGGGGCTTGCCTTCCCCTATTTTATAGCCGCTCTTACTTTATTTCTGGTTCAGGTTTTGGCTGGCTTATTGGCCGGCACTGTTTACGTATTTCCGAATTTTCTTTCGGAAGCCGTGCCGTTTCATATCTTCCGGATGATTCATACCAATGCGTTGCTGGTCTGGTTGCTACTCGGTTATTTTGGCGCCAGTTATTTTTTGATTCCGGAAGAAAGTGAAAGGGAGATCCATAGCCCTAAACTGGCTTGGTTGCAATTAGGCATTTTTGTTTTTGCTGCACTGGCTGCAGTAGGTAGTTATCTTTCTGGCGTACACGAGGGGCGGGAATTTTTGGAGCAGCCTTTCTGGGTAAAGGTCTTAATGGTCATCGCTTTCTTGATATTTATTTACAATGTCACCATGACTGTGCTCAAAGGACGTAAAACGGTCGTGTCTGTTGTGCTGTTGCTGGGTTTATGGGGTGCGGCTATTTTCTTCATGTTTGCGTTTTATAATCCCGATAATCTCGCCGTCGATAAACTGTATTGGTGGTGGGTAGTGCATGTATGGGTGGAAGGTGTATGGGAACTCATTATGGCAGCCATGCTGGCATTTCTGCTCATTAAACTAACCGGAGTTGATCGCGAAGTAATTGAAAAATGGTTGTATGTTATTGTCGGTTTTTCATTGTTTAGTGGTTTGCTTGGAACGGGTCATCATTACTACTGGATCGGTGCGCCAGAATATTGGCACTGGATCGGCCTCATATTTTCTTTTCTAGAAGTCGTGCCATTTTTTGCCATGATGCTGTGGGCTTTTTATCTGGTCAAGAAAAGCGGTCGAGATCATCCTAACAAAGCAGCTATTCTCTGGAGCCTGGGTTGTCCGGTCATGGCTTTCATTGGTGCTGGATTGCTTGGCCTTATGCACAGCTTTCCATCGATTAACTTCTATACGCATGGCACACAATTAACGGCTGCGCATGGTCACCTGGCTTTTTACGGTGCTTATGTGATGTTGAATCTAGCGTTCTTCACTTATGCGCTACCTGCACTACGCAAACTACAGCCTTTTAATCAGACCTTGAATATCTGGAGTTTCTGGCTCATGAATGCTGCCATGGTCGGCATTACATTTGCGTTGATATTCGCGGGCATCCTGCAAACGCATTTGCAACGCGTGTTGGAGATGGGGTACATGCAAGTACAATCGCAAATTGAATTATTTTACTGGCTACGCTTGGGTGCTGGCGTATTTTTTATCATTGGTGCGTTGATGTTTATTTATTCGGCATTAGGCCCTGCACGCGAACAAGTCGTGACATCTGGGCACACACATTAACACGTGATGATCGATCATAGGGGCGTTCAGAAGACTATCGGTGCTACACATGAGGCACAGGTAAAGGAAATTCCCTTTTACCGACCAATTGGTCATGAATGCACATTGTTTGAGACCGCCTATCGCGAAGGTCTACCGTTGTTGATTAAGGGACCGACTGGTTGTGGTAAAACTCGATTTGTTACGCATATGGCCGCTCGCCTGGGTCGGCCATTGCACACAGTCTCCTGCCACGATGATTTGACTGCGGCAGATTTGACAGGGCGTTATTTGCTGCAAGGTGGTGAAACAAAATGGGTTGATGGACCGTTGACTCGCGCTGTGCGCGAAGGCGGTATCTGTTATCTGGATGAAGTCGTGGAAGCACGCAAAGATGTAACAGTCGTGTTGCATCCATTGACAGATGACCGGCGGATTTTGCCTTTGGAGCGATCTGGGGAATTACTGAAGGCCCCGCACCAATTCATGCTGGTAGTATCTTACAATCCAGGTTATCAGAACATTCTGAAATCTCTAAAACCTAGTACGCGTCAACGTTTCATTTCCATCAGCTTTGATTTTCCTCCACCCGCTATCGAAGCTCAAATCATTGCCACTGAAAGTGGTTTGCCCGAATCACAGTGTATTTCCCTCGCCGCGCTGGCACAGCGGTTACGCGCATTGAAGGACGTTGATCTGGAAGAAGTGGTATCTACACGCTTGCTGATCTATTGCGCCACGTTATTGATGAATGGTCTTGATCCCTATCAAGCCGCCGAAGCGGCTTTAGTAGAGCCATTGTGTGACGATCCAGAAGTAAAACAGGGGTTACTGGAGCTGATTAACGCAACGTTCATCCAATCATGAAATGGCTTGAATTCACCGAACTGGAGGAACAAACTGGCCATTTATGGCACCGAATGGTTGGTAAGTCTCCTAGCTATCAGCATTATCCGGAAGTAGCGGTATCGCTGGATAGCGTGCGCACTGCGCTCGGTATTTTTTTCCGTGGACTGGGCGGTATGCCGGGTGTGAGTATTATTGCAGGAGCGCCGCAATCGTCGGAACATCGTTTGATACTGCGTCAACGTCTCGGTCTGATGCAAGAATCGCTCGCTCCAATCGAGTGCAACGCAGAGCGTATGTTACTTCCAGAGACACTCGATTATTTTCCAGACAAGGATCTAAATCGACAGCATTATTTTTGGCTCGCTGCATTTTTCGCCACGGCGAACAACCGCGATTATTCGTTGTTAAAGTTTATTGATCCTTTACAGGCTGATCTTGCTTTTTTGCATCAGGCTTACTGGACAAGTACTCATGCTGGTCAGCGTTATCCAAGGCTAGCTCAGAGCTATCACAGGCTTTGCGCAGCCATTCTCGAATTGCGGCCACACCGCTCACTGACGGCGCAAGAACAAGCCGTTGAAAGCGTAATTCAGGTAATGCTGGGAGGACAACCCTGTACGAATGCATTAGGAAGCGTTTTTTTGCAAACTATACAGCAACAAGCACCCGACTTTACACAATGGCGCGCTACTAAAAATTATCGTACCTTTCTGCCAGTGCCACTGTGGGGCAAAATAAATATTGACCTAAAATCCGTGGATACTAAACCGGATACCCTAGATGATGATGTAGGACATAGTGCCGAAGTCGATGAAAAGCGACGCAATAAAAAAAGCCGGCGGGAAAAACAAGATCAAAGTACACGTGATGATCCATTGTTATTGAATCGCTTCGAGAAATTAATGAGTTGGTCCGAAATGGTCAATGTTAATCGGGCAGTGCAGGACGATGAAGAAGATAACGCTAAAGATGCCGCTGAAGCGCTGGAAGAAATTACACTTAGCCCAAATGAACAACGCGCAGCTACTCGATTGAAGTTTGATCTGGATCTCTCACCAGACGATGTCAATCCGGAGATATTGATTTCTGAACTTGTTTATCCGGAATGGGATTTCAGGCGAAAACAGTATCACGCTCAACAATGTCGGATTATTTTCCAACATGCGACTGAAAGTACTGAACAATGGGAACCTGATCTTCAAGCGAGAAAGCGTTTTCGTAAAATCCACCGTCAATTTGAGGCGTTGCGACCAAAACGTGAAAAGCTTCGTCGTCAACTGGATGGGGCTGAACTCGACATGGATGCTTTAGTGCGTGCAAGATGCGATCTGCATGCAACTGGCAATAGTTCGGACCGAGTTTACCTTGATGCGCGGCAACAATCTCGTGATTTGAGCGTTGCCATTCTGATGGATGTCTCCTTGTCCACAGACAGCTGGATTGGTGGCAGACGAATTCTTGATATCGAAAAGGAAGCATTAATAACGCTCGCAACAGCACTCGCCACCTGCCGAGACACATTCGCCATTTACGCGTTTACGTCACGCAAGCGGGATTATGTGCGCGTTACAGAAGTAAAAAACTTTACCGAAGCGTTTGATGCCCGACTACTTCGGCGTATCGCAGCATTACGTCCTGGGTATTACACGCGTATGGGTGCGGCTTTACGCCATACCAGCAAGCTTCTAAAACGTCGTACAGAGAGACATCGCCTACTCCTGCTCCTGACCGATGGCAAGCCGAATGATCTTGATTATTATGAAGGTCGTTATGGTGTTGAAGATACTCGACAAGCTATCATTGAAGCCCGCCATGCGGGTTTGTCCGTATTTGGGATTACGATAGACCACAAAGCGCAGGATTATTTTCCCTATCTATTCGGTAGAGGTGGTTATACCATTGTAGCTCGGCCAGACCGACTCTCTCATGTATTACCCGTAATTTATCAACAACTAATTCAATAAATTGGACTGCGAAATTTAATTTCACAAGAATAATTATTTTACCAGCATGGCATTGATTTGTATCAGTGCATCTTCATCTAACTCACCGGTTTCTGCGGTTAAACGTAATCGTGACATTAAATAGCTATGATAGGCTTTGGCTAAGTCGCGTTTGGCAGCATACGTTTGTTGCTGTGCATTTAAAACATCGACCTCTGTACGGACGCCAACTTGTTGGCCCAGCATTGTTGATTCCAGTTGCGTTTGGCTGGATTTGTAAGCTTGTTTCAATGCATTGATTTGCGCGATACCGTTGGTAACATTTAAGAATTGTTGGCGTGCCTGTAAGGTAATGTTTCTCCGGGTACTTTCCAAATCGTGATAGGCCTTTTCTTTTAATGCTATTGCTTCACGGACACGGGATTGTACCGAAAAGCCCTGGAATATCGGGACATTGAGTTGTACACCAATGGATTTTGATGTGAGATCGATACCACGGCCGGTAATTGCTGCACCAACATTGGCTTGGTCACTATATTGGGCAACCAAATCTAACGTTGGATAATGCTGTGCATTGATTCTTTTAACCTCTTGGAGTGCTAATTCATAAGCGGCCTGCTGTATCTTTAGCGTAAAGTTTTGCGCTTCAGCGGCTTGCACCCATTCATCCATGGTCTTGTATTTCAATCCAGCCAACCCAGAAATGATTTCTTTTGTGCCCGTTAGGTTTTCAGGAAAACGAGTCGTGACGCTTTGTAGCGTACGTTTCCGAATTTCCAGTGCATTTCGCGCGGCAATCTCTTGCGATAGCGTCAAATCGTAACGTGCTTGCGCTTCATTAGTGTCAACGATAGTGGCAGTACCTACTTCGAAATTACGTTTGGCTTGCTCCAATTGTTTTTGGATGGCTTTTTTCTGTGTTTCGGCGACTTCCACATCGATTTGTGCGTCTAATACATCAAAGTAGGCTTGCGAAACGCGTAGGATCAAATCCTGTCCAGCCACGATAAATTGCGCGTCGGCTCTACTGACTTCTGTTTTAGATTGCTGATAGATAATGATGTTTTCCATGCGAAACAACGGCTGTGTTGCCGTCAAAACAAGGCTTCCCGTATGGATAGTATTCTCAGGAGGATTGGTCGTTAATCCTCCTGCGGCAGAAATCCTTCCTACATCGATTTGTTGAATATTACGATTGGCAGAGAATGCAATATTCGGTAAAAAACCGGCCCGGCCCTGGGTGGTTTTTTCTTGGCTTGCTTCATAAGCAGCTCGTGCTGAGCGGTACTGTGCATCGTGTGCCAATGCATCTTGGTATACTCCCATTAAATCCGCCGCTGTGAGTAAGGGATGCCAAAAGGCGGTGATGAATGCGATTAGGACCAGTTGCCACGATTTCATACGGATTTCCGATAGTTTCGGAATCAATGAGACTGCACCAATAGTAGGCTCGTTGTGATAATTATCACAGCTGAGTTTTTTTCGAGATTCAAAATAAAAATTTTTCCGGTTGTTGTGCATTCATCAGGGGAGTGATACTGGTTTCAAAAAGATTGCGAGTTGTAAACTCCGTTAATCCGGTACGTGTAATCAACAACGCTTCCATAACGGGATCTTCTCCGACGATCGCAAACAGGCGGCCACCAATATTCAAGCTTTGTTTAAAAACTTCCGGCAGTACCGGAGTCGATCCGGTGAGTGCGATGACATCATAAGGGGCATGTTTAGTCCATCCTTGCGCAGCATCGCCTTGCTCAAGCGTGACATTCTGGATGTTATACCCTTTTAGGTTTTTCTCTGCCAGTGATTTAAGTTCCGGCAAGATTTCCACGCTGTATACGTGATGGCCTTTTTCAGCTAGTAGCGCAGTCATATAGCCGCTGCCGCTACCCACTTCTAAAATTTTATCGCTTTTTGTGATTTTAAGTTCTTGTAGAATACGCGCTTCAACCTTGGGCGCAAGCATGATTTGTCCATATCCCAAAGGAATTTCCATATCAACAAAAGCCAGTGAGCGATTTTCAGAGGGGACGAAATCTTCACGTTTAATTTTGTATAACATATCCAAAACACTATCATCCAAAACATACCATGGACGAATTTGCTGTACTACCATAATAGATCGAGTTTCTTCGAGATTCATTGTAACCATCCGTTTTTTTTAATTCTATAGAGTAAGACTTGCAATTATTTCATATTTCCATTAGCTTCACAGCATCGGCTAGGGGTCCGTTTTCAGAATTATCTGATTTCTGGTGAGAAAGTCCCTTAATACCTGACGCGGATAATGCCGCCGTAGGGAAGCTGGGATTGATCCCCCTGCTCTTTATGGCATTTTTTAAGGAGCAATTATTTTATGAATTCAATTTTAAACCCGAAGCTTTTTTCCAATGTTTCTGCGCAAGTCGATGCCGCAGCGATTAAGCCGTTACCGAATTCCCGGAAAATCTATGTGCAAGGATCGCGTTCTGACATCCAAGTACCTATGCGGGAAATTCGCCAAAGTGATACAACCACGAGTAAGGATGTAGAAAAGAATCCGCCTATTTGGGTATACGATACTTCCGGTCCTTATACCGATTCCTCCGTGAAAATCGACATTCGCGCAGGATTGCCTACGCTGCGTGAAAATTGGATTGTTGAACGGAATGATACGGAAATATTATCCAATCACAATTCGACTTACAGTCAATCACGTTTGAATGATCCTAAACTGGCTGACATGCGGTTTAACTTACAGCGGCAACCCCGTCGTAGTAAGGCCGGTTTAAATGTGTCGCAAATGCATTATGCACGCCGTGGTGTCATTACGCCAGAAATGGAATATATCGCTATTCGAGAAAATCAACGTGTGGAAGCTTTTAATGCACAACATCATGCATTGCTGACGCGTCAGCATCCAGGGCACGATTTCGGTGCATCTTTGCCTAAAATGATTACGCCAGAATTCGTACGTGACGAAGTGGCACGTGGACGCGCCATTATTCCAGTCAATATCAATCATCCGGAATCGGAGCCCATGATCATAGGGCGCAATTTTTTGGTTAAGATCAACGCAAACATTGGCAATTCTGCGTTAGGTTCCAGCATCCAGGAAGAAGTTGAAAAAATGACCTGGGCGATCCGTTGGGGCGGTGATACCGTGATGGACTTGTCCACCGGCAAAAATATCCATGAAACCCGCGAATGGATTATTCGTAACAGTCCAGTGCCGATCGGCACCGTACCGATTTATCAAGCGTTAGAAAAAGTCGATGGCAAAGCGGAAGAATTAACCTGGGAGATTTTTCGCGATACCTTGCTAGAACAAGCCGAACAGGGCGTTGATTATTTCACTATTCATGCAGGTGTGCGCTTGGCTTATGTGCCGATGACGGCAAAGCGCATGACCGGTATCGTATCTCGGGGTGGGTCAATCATGGCCAAATGGTGTTTGGCGCATCATCAAGAAAGCTTTCTGTATACGCATTTTGAAGATATCTGTGAAATTATGAAAGCGTACGATGTGAGTTTTTCACTTGGGGATGGCTTGCGTCCGGGTTCTATTCACGATGCCAACGACGAAGCGCAGTTTGCTGAACTCAAAACGCTCGGCGAATTAACGCAAGTTGCTTGGAAACACGATGTGCAAACCATGATTGAAGGCCCTGGCCATGTGCCGATGCATTTAATCAAAGAGAATATGGATTTGCAGCTGAAATATTGCGATGAGGCGCCTTTCTATACGCTAGGCCCACTGACAACCGATATTGCGCCTGGCTATGATCACATTACATCAGCCATTGGCGCTGCGATGATCGGGTGGTATGGCACTGCAATGTTGTGTTATGTCACACCCAAAGAACACCTCGGCTTGCCGGATAAAGATGATGTTAAAGACGGCATCATTACTTATAAAATCGCTGCGCACGCAGCCGATTTGGCAAAAGGCCATCCTGGTGCGCAAATTCGTGATAATGCGTTATCGAAAGCGCGTTTCGAATTCCGTTGGGAAGATCAATTTAATTTGAGCCTCGACCCTGATAAAGCGCAACAGTTTCATGATGAAACCTTGCCGCAAGAAGGTGCTAAGGTCGCACACTTTTGTTCAATGTGTGGGCCGCATTTTTGTTCCATGAAAATTACGCAGGATGTGCGTGATTATGCTGCTAGCCAAGGCGTTGCCGATGATGAAGCTTTGCATCTCGGAATGGCGCAAAAATCAGCGGAGTTTAAGGAAAAAGGAGCGGAGATTTACGGCAAATTGTGAGTTCTTTTTTTCGTATTCGATTAATTCTACAGGCGTACCATTAGCGCGATGGATTTTATTTTATTATTAAAAGCACTGATTCTGGGCGTAGTGGAAGGAATGACTGAATTTCTTCCCATTTCTTCTACCGGACATTTAATTTTGATCGGTAGTTTGTTGGATTTCAATGATGAACGCGGCAAGGTTTTTACTATTGCGATTCAGTTCGGAGCTATTTTGGCTGTTTGCTGGGAATATCGCAGCAAAGTAATACAAGTGATCAGTGGTGTCGGTCGTGATGCTACCTCGAATCAGTTTGTTATGAACCTCATGATTGCATTTTTGCCGGCTGCAATATTGGGGTTTTTCTTTATTAAAATCATTAAAGACTATTTATTCCACCCTACCCCGATTGCGATCGCGTTGATTGTCGGTGGTTTGTTGATTTTATGGGCAGAGCGTCGGGAACATGTCATCGAAGTTGAAAGCATTGATGACATGGATTGGAAACATGCACTTAAAGTAGGTTGTGCGCAATGCTTGGCGCTTATCCCTGGTACATCGCGTTCAGGCGCTACCATTATCGGAGGGTTGCTTTTTGGTTTATCCCGTAAAACCGCCGCGGAATTTTCTTTTTTCCTGGCGATTCCCACGATGTTCGCTGCAACGGTCTATGATGTCTACAAAAATCGTGAATTCCTCGAGTGGAGCGACTTCAGTATGTTTGCGGTTGGTTTTGTCGCAGCTTTTATCAGCGCACTAATCGCAGTACGGGGGTTGGTTCGTTTCGTCAGCAATCACGATTTTACGATTTTTGCTTGGTATCGTATTGTGTTTGGCGTCGTTATTCTGTTTACAGCGTATGGCGGTGTGATCGAGTGGTCTAAAGTTTAAACTAATCTACTACAGCTCCTTTTTAATGCAATGTAATTTATTAAAATATGCAATTCGGCTTCTTTTTGCCATTGCAAGTACAGTTGTTTTTACCATGCAGCCCAGTAACCTTTACGCGAATAGTTTTAGAAATGTGTTAAATAGTAGTAGGCTGGAATTTGGCGGTTGGGTTCATGGCGGAGCAACATTTAATCCCAGTCAAAGCAATGGCTTTAATGGCCCAGTCATTTTTGCCGACCAAGCCAATCGGTTTCAATTGAACCAGTTAAATTTATTCATGCTGCGATCAGTTAGAACCATCGGTAATACCTTCGATTGGGGAGGGCGCTTTGATTTTATGTTTGGAACCGATGCGATATTTACGCAGGCATTCGGTACGCCAACTTTTGATGTCAATTCCGGAGAGCTATTAAAAAGGAGCAACTGGGACCTTGACTTATGTTGTTCTTCCTCAAAAACTTATGGTATTGCGTTGCCGCAAGCCTATCTGGAAACGTTTGTGCCAATTGGTAATGGGTTCAATGTCAAGCTTGGCCATTTCTATACCCCGACTGGATTTGAAACAGTTCCGGCGCCTGATAATTTTTTCTATACCCGAGCTTATACTTTAAATGTCGGCGAACCTTTTACGCATACCGGGATGCTTGCAAACTATAACTTCAACAGTAACTGGACTGTCTTGGCGGGAACACTTACTGGTAGCGCCAATGGTGGCTGGGATGGTGGTTGGGACAAACAGCTTGGGAACTGGAGTGGTATTGCCGGTTTTACATGGAACAGTAATAATAAAGCCACTTCCCTACATTTTTCCGGTACCTATGGTGAAACTTCGACGCGCAGTAGCGAAATATGGGCCTTTTATAATATCGTATTCCAGCACAGAATTACCCCTAAAACGTTGTTTGTTTTACACCATGTTTATGGATATGCAGGCGGTGTATTGCTGAATAATCTGAAATATACCAATGTCATAAAAGATGCGGAATGGATGAGTGCAATCGCGCATTTATACTACGATTTAACCGAAAATGTATCAGTCGGTTTCCGCGGTGAGTGGTACCGTGATGATGCTGGTTTTCGTAATCCATCGCCATTTCGCATCGCAGCTGCCGCCAACAATGTAAATGGTACAGCAATCAGTTATGCGGGTAATTTGAGCAGCGTTACAGCCACGCCCGCTGATTATTATGCTGCAACGATTGGATTGAATTGGAGAATAGCTCGTTCGTTGCGGCTTAAATGGGATTGGTTAAAAAAACTTAATCTTCGACCCAATATTCGCTATGACCGTGTTGACGCTCTCGATGCACCTGCCTATAGACCATTTGCTGGGAATAAGGATCAGATATTGTTTTCACTGGATTTCATGTTGCCTTTTTAGTGGATTTCGAACAAATACTTTTCAAAGGGGGTGCGGAATAATGAAGACTGTCGATTTTATAGCCTCCTTTCAAACACAAACTCAGGTTTGTATTGATGACGTTTTAAATATTGCTGGTTTTTTGCATTGCCAAATAGACTGAACATTTAGGTAAAGAATAATTGTGTTGAATATTTTTGTTTCTTATGATCGTGAAGATGCCGATTTCAGTGAGGTCGTGCAGGTTAAACTTCACAAAGCCGGTTATGAGATTTTTATGGATCAGGAGCAACTCAACGCAGGCGATAATTGGCGAGAAAAGATCGATCAAGCCATCCGCTACTCTCAGGCGCTCATTGTGATCATGACACCTGAGGCAACCGTGTCTTCATACGTCAATTATGAGTGGGCATTCGCGTTAGGTGCCGGCGTGACGGTGATTCCACTGGAATTGCGAGCAACTGAGTTTCATCCGCGACTCGATGTATTGCAGCGGCTGGATTTTACCGGCAAATCCCGTCCTTGGGAAAAGTTGTTGCATGAATTGGAAAAAGCAAGCACCGCCAGCACAGTCACGACAATCTCAGTCTCAGAAATTGCTCCACCCGCTGTCAAACGAGCTGTTGCAGCCCTAGATAACCTAGACGCGAAGGAACACCTTTTGGCGATCGAAAATCTTGCACAAATGGATCATCCTACGGCTTTAGCAGCTTTGGCAAAAGCGCTGAATCATCCGAATAAATCTATCCGCATTGCAGCGGCGTTTAATTATCCTGATCGGAAAGATCCACGCATACTTCCAGGGATGTTTGAGGTGTATAAAGATTATAGAATGGTAGAGTTCTGGTATAGACAGAAAAGCATCAGCTTGCTTGATACCGTTGAACAAATGGGAGTAATTGCGGTTCCGACTCTGCTGGAGTTTTTGCAACATGACAATAACAAGATACGCTATGAAGCTATTGTTGCACTTGGAGCATTGAAGCCTGCAGATGCCGTTCAACCCTTGCTTGATGCGTTAAAGGACGCGGATGAATACGTACGAATCTATGCCATTCGAGCCTTAGGCAATTTTGATTTACTCAGTAATGAATCTATAGCAGAGCATTTGCGGTTTCTTTTGCAGGATGATGATGAGCGAATTCGCGCGGCTGCTGTGGAAGCATTGGGTAAACTTAAAGACAAACAAGCGGTAGGCGAGTTGAAACGGCTATTGCAAGAAGATCGCTCCGATATTCGTAGCACAGCAGCAGCGGCTTTAGGCAATATAGGTGAGGGAACAGCTTTGCCCGCGTTACGGGCAGCCTTAAAAGATAAGGCGATCGAGAAGGAAGTTATTTTGGCGCTCGGATTTTTGGGTAATTCCAGTGCAATTCCTGATTTACGCGAAATTTTATACAGTGATGCTTATACCTATGATGCACGTTGTTTTACAGCAATATCATTACTACGCTTGAGAGATAGTACGGTTATTCCAGATATTGTTAACATGATTATAACTAACCGCGATGGCTATTATGAAAAAATTGAACTCATTGGTGCAATGGTGAGTTTTGGAGAAGCTGCTGTTACGGGATTAATCGACATTCTTACCAATGAACCAACGGATTCGCGTTTTCAGGAAGAAGCCGCAAATGCTTTAAGGCGCATCAATACGGATGCCGCACGAGCAGCTGTTAAGCGGTGGGAGTATAAGCGTTAAAGCTTAGATTAAGGTGAGAGAAACACCTCAGGAGACCTTTGTACGGTCAAAAGCAGATTTAGCTGTACGATAAACGGGTCAGATTTCAATTGCTGTTGACAGTAGTTACCTTGTACTGCTTCTGGTACCTTACTCGCGCATCTCATGAATGTCGTTATTTAGTGGTTCCGGATAAGGATAAAGCATGTTCAATGCAATGCTTTTACCGGCTGTTTCAACGATACGCACATGTTCTCGCTTAAATTGACGAGCGTGGTGTAAGCCGCAGGAATGGGCAATCATGTTGATTTCTTTGTTAACATTTTTAGCGTAATTAGCCACGCGCAGATATTTTTCTTCGACTACCAAGCCATTCTGCAAACGTACATCATGTGTTGTGACCCCGGTTGGACAGGTATTGAGATGACAACGCATTGCCTGAATGCAGCCAAGTGAGAACATGAAGCCTCGTGCGGTATTGACAAAATCAGCGCCGGCACAAAGCGCCCATGCACCTTCTGAAGAAGTAACCAATTTTCCGGCGGCAACAACATAAATGCGGTTTTTTAGGTCAGATTGAATGAGTGCATCGATCACGCGTGGTAGCGCCTCTGAAATGGGCAGGCTAACGTGATCCATCAGGCTTTGAGGCGCCGCACCGCTGCCACCCTCGCCGCCATCAATGGTGAGAAAATCTGGAGCGTATTGCAAGCCGCGACGATTGATGCTATCGCATAGCTCATTGATAAAATTCCATCCCCCGATGGCTGTTTTGATACCGACTGGTCGACCGGTCAATTCGCGAAGGTGATTGATTTTGTCTAGTAGTTCATCAATATTGTTGATGTCCTTGTGGCGGTTCGGGCTGATTGAATCTTGATTGACAGGAATACCACGAATTGCAGCAATTTCCTCATGTACTTTACTGGCAGGAAGCAATCCACCTTTGCCAGGTTTTGCGCCTTGTGATAATTTAATCTCAAACGCTTTGACAACTTTGCTCAATTCCTTGGCACGCTGTGGCGAGAAATTACCCTGTTCGTCGCGAATTCCATATTTCGCGGTACCGATCTGCATGATTAAGTCGCAATCGCCTTCCAAATGATACGGCGATAAACCACCTTCACCAGTATTTAACCAGCAACCGGCTTGTGCTGCTCCGAGCGATAATGCCCGTACAGCAGGCTTGGAGATGGCGCCATAGCTCATGCCGCTGATATTAATGATCGATTTAGCTTCGAAGGGCTGTTCGCAGTAACCTGCGCCAATGTGCAGTGACGGCGTGGGTAATTGATCTTCTTCCTGAATTGGGAAAGCAGCATTGACAAAAATAACTGAACCAGGCTGGCGTAAATCGTTAGTGGAGCCAAAACCGACTAAGCTGCCTTTGTTCTTGGCGATTTTATAGATCCAGGTACGTGTGGCGCGATTGAAAGGCATTTCATCACGGTCATTGGCAAAGAAGTATTGCCGGAAATATTTTCCTTGGGTTTCAAAAAAAAAACGTAAGCGTCCGATGACTGGATAATTGCGTAGAATCGAATGCTTCTTCTGTGTTACATCTTGAATGAACCAAACGATAACTAAGACGACTGCGACTACCCCCAGCATTGCAGCAATACTAAAAAAAATTAAATCGAGTGCGTTGGACATATTTTCTCCTTGTTTTGTTTGCAGATTATAGAAGATCTCTATGTATTCGGTAATCTAGGTAATGGCTTGTTGTTGCATTTTGAATTTTAAAGACTCCTGCACAACCTCCCCTGCTATTGCAATAACCCACTAAAATAGAGGTAGTTAAAAGAGAATTGGAGCAAAAGATGCAGATGAGTTTTGGAGCACTGGAATTGGCAGAGCGAGGCGATTAAAGTGATAATGTTCCTGATGAAGATTGATGCGCTGATTGAGTGGGAGGAGTTAGTCCAAAGCTTACGGTTTTATACAAGCGCGAGTTATCGCATGGTGGAGGACAGGAACCGTTTGATGTGTTGTTGATGTTCAAAGCGATTCCTGCTGGGTCAGTGGCATAGTTTATCGGATGCTGCGTTGGAGCAAGCGCCTATGTGTTAATTGATTTTCTACAATTTGCGGGCTGTCCTTGTCGATGATACCGGACGAAACCACTTTGTGCCGGTTCCGTAACCGTCTGGAGTCAACAACCGACTAGATGGTTTGCTAGGTTCTATTAATGAGCAGCTTCGAATCACACCGGATTGATGATGAAGTGCGACCAGGAGCGGTCATTGATGCCACGCTGATTGAGTCAGCGGCACGCTTGTAAAAACCGTCACGCTGGGAGGTAATGCCGAAGGTAAGGCTGTTCAGTTTGAAGATGGCAGTCAGCCTGGAATCAGCTGTACCGAAGAACAAAGTGCGGATCCGGATGCGATTTGGCTAAAGAAAGAAGAAGTCGCAGTTTGGCTACCGCAGCTACCTGGTGGTAGACGCACAAGACGGCTATGTGCGTGGGGTTCACGTTACTCCTGCCTGAAATGATGCATTTCGAAGCAGCTATTGATGGTGCGCATATCGAGGCGAATCGAGTGTATACCGACAAGGGATCCGCCAGCAACGCCAATCGACAGTTTCTAAGAAAGCAAAAGATCAAGAGCATCGCGCGTACAAGAACAAACCACTCTCGTCACGCCAGAAGCTGGCGAATCAATTGATCAGCAAAAAACGTTATATTGTCGAACAGTGTTTTGGCACAATCAAACGCTTATTCAGAATGGGGCGCGCCAGCTACTTCGGTACGGTAAAAGTCAACGCCCAAGTCATACTGAAAAGTATCTGCATGAACCTGAAAAAAGCAGCCAACAAAATCTTCGTAGACCAACCATTAAGGAGAGCAATCCGTCCAAATGTTGCATAAGGGGGAAAATTCCCCTAAAAAAGGAAAAAAACTTCACTTTCTACCAAAATGACGTGCAATAACTGTCAGTTGGATATTTTTCTCTGTCACTACAGCTAAATTCTCGCGGTTGTGCAGAGGTCTTTTTGAATTTTTGATGGTGTACCAATTCGGTTTTGATTATCCCCCAGAAGCTTTCTATCGGGGCATTATCATAGCAGTCACCCTTGCGGTTCATGGAAGCGACTATGCCAAATTGTTGTAATAGGTTCTGATAGATTTCTGCTAGGTAAAACTTTTGCTAATTTTGTAATCTTTTTGGCTTACTTTACTGGATTCTTTGTTTCTAGCAATTTTTCTGAATTTTCAGACAAGCCCAACATGATTATAATTGCTGGTAATTTCAGGTCTTCATAGCGAAATATGAACTCATTGGTGCAATGGCGAATCTTGGAGAGACTGCTGTTTCGGGATTAATCGATATCCTTATTAGTGAACAAACGGATTCGGGTTTACAGGAAGAAACCGAAAAAGCTCTAAGGCGCATCAATACGGATGCCGCGCGAGCAGCCGTTAAGCGATGGGAGTATGAGCACTAAGGCTTAGATTAAGCTGGTGGAAACGCTCAAGAGCTACTAACTTTGCACCCATGGCAGTTTGGCGGCTTTCCATCCAGAAGTGTTCCCGCGGTGACCGTTGTCATCCTTGTTCCCCTCAAAACCTTCCAAAATGTTATAGCATTCGTTAAAACCCGCTTCACTTGCTATGCTCGCTGCTTGATTGGAGCGCACCCCACTTCGACAAATAAAAAATATCGGCCTTGTTTTATCCAGTTGCTGGATTAACTCGTCTAGAAAATGTGGATTCAGTTGCATGCTGGGATACAAGCGTAATTCAATTTCAATTGCGCCCGGAATTCGTCCGACCCAATCCCATTCTGCTTGTGAGCGTACATCGACCAATTGTGCGGATTGATTTTTTTGTAATACTTGAATTGCTTCAACGGGCAGTAGTGCTCCAGTGTAAGGCAACCCTAATTCTTGAGCACGTTGCTGTGCTTTTTTTAGTAATGCAGCAGTTATTTCCATAAAATAGTTTTACAAGTGAAATTTGAAGAATCATTATACCCATACTATGATTTCTGCGGGACTGGGAAATTTTTGCTGTAGCAGCAGAGGAAAGTTTCAAAATGTGTTTCACGTGAAACATCGATTCATTTTCATTGGCAGTGGTGATGTGATCTCAGGGAAATGTAAGGAATTTCGCAACGGGCTCTAAACTTAAGGTAATATTAGGCCAGAAAAATTTTCCCTGAGTTCATCATGAATTTTCAATCAACCTATGAAATTATCGTTGTCGGTGGCGGACATGCAGGCACTGAGGCTGCTTTGGCTGCGGCGCGTATGGGTTGCAAGACATTGCTTTTAACGCATAATATCGAAACTATCGGGCAAATGTCGTGTAATCCTTCCATTGGAGGCATTGGTAAGAGCCATTTGGTCAAGGAAATTGATGCATTGGGGGGTGTCATGGGCATCGCAACCGATGAATCCGGTATTCAGTTTCGTACTCTGAATGCGAGCAAAGGCCCGGCAGTTCGGGCGACGCGCGCGCAAGCGGATCGGTTGCTGTATAAACAAGCGATTCGAAAGCGTATAGAGAATCAACCCAACCTATCGGTCATGCAACAAGCGGTCGACGATTTAATCCTTGAGCAGGATCGTGTCGTCGGAGTGATCACGCAATTAAACATACCCATACATGCGCGGGCGGTAATTCTCACGGTAGGTACTTTTTTATCTGGGTTGGCCCACATCGGACAAACACATTTCAAGGCCGGGCGTGCTGGCGATCCGCCTTCTTTGGCTCTGGCGCAGCGCTTAAGAGAAATGGAATTTCCTGCGGGACGTTTAAAAACGGGTACGCCACCGCGAATCGATGGACGCAGTATGGATTTTACCCAACTGCAGGAACAACCAGGAGATTTTCCTGCGCCCATATTTTCATTCATGGGTAACGACATTGCGCATCCCCGGCAGATTTCATGTTGGATTACTCACACCAACGATGCAACGCACGAAATTATCCGCGATGGATTGGTTGATTCGCCACTCTACACTGGGAAAATTGAAGGAATCGGTCCAAGGTATTGTCCGTCGATTGAGGACAAGGTTGTGCGTTTTTCTGAACGACAATCGCATCAAATTTTTTTGGAACCGGAAGGCCTCGGTACGCATGAAATCTACCCCAATGGGATTTCTACCAGCTTATCTTTTGATGTTCAGGTCGCATTGGTGCATTCCATCAAAGGGCTTGAGAATGCGCACATTACCCGCCCAGGTTACGCGATCGAATATGATTATTTCGATCCACGCAATTTAAAGCGTTCACTTGAAACCAAAACGATCGAGAACCTTTTTTTTGCTGGACAAATAAACGGTACGACGGGATACGAAGAAGCTGCGGCGCAGGGACTATTGGCCGGAATCAATGCAGTACAAAAGATTCGCGAACAAGCAGCATGGATTCCACAACGTCATGAAGCGTATATAGGTGTTTTGATCGATGATTTGGTTACCTCCGGGGTTACCGAACCTTATCGCATGTTTACAAGCCGCGCAGAATATCGACTGCAACTGCGCGAGGACAATGCCGATCTTCGGTTGACCGAAATGGGTCGAAAGTTGGGTTTGGTGGATGATACCCGTTGGCGTGTCTTTACCGAGAAACAACAAGCAATCGAACACGAACAACAAAGATTGCATGCGATCCGTTTGCTTCCAGCAACATTGCCGGAAGCAGACGCCTTGCGTGTGTTGGGAAAAACAATCGAGCGTGAATACACGTTGATTGAGCTCTTGCGTCGCCCGAACGTAACCTATGATTCACTGATGACGTTACCGGGGGTTGGTAATGCAGTCAATAATCCTCAAGTGGCTGAACAAGTCGAAATACAAGCTAAATATCATGGCTATATTCTGCGTCAGCATGAAGAAGTCTTACGTCAAGCGCAATTTGAAAATACGCTTTTGCCAAGTGATATTGATTATGCGGTCGTTAAAGGCCTGTCGACCGAAGTGCAACAAAAGCTCAATCAACATAAGCCTGAAACCATTGGACAGGCGACAAGAATTTCCGGAATTACGCCAGCAGCCATATCTTTATTATTAGTGCATTTAAAACGAGGATTTTCAACCCAGCATAAACAATGTCGCGCATGATTACACAGGATGAAATTGTTGATGGCTTGATAGCGTTGAAAAACAATTTTATAACAGTATCAAGCGATAATCTTGCAGAATCGATATTGCGCTATGTCGTGTTGATTGAAAAATGGAATCGCACCTACAATCTAACCGCAGCTAAGACTTCGCGCGAAGTTTTTCAGCAACATATCATGGATAGTTTGTCGGTGTTGCCGCATATCCAAGGTTCATCTGTGGTTGATGTTGGAAGCGGTGCGGGGTTTCCCGGCATGCTACTGGCATTAGCGAAACCGGATTGGCAAATAAGTTTGGTCGAAGCCAATCAAAAAAAAGCGACTTTTTTACGACAAGTTAAAATTGAATTAATGCTCGAAAACCTGGAAATCATCACAACGCGTGTTGAGCATTTTCATCCAAAGCGAGAAATTAATAGCATCATTTCGCGCGCATTTGCCAGCCTGTGGGATTTTATTTCGATTTGCCAGCATTTGGCAGGCACAAATGGCTTACACTGCAGGTGGCTAGCGATGAAAGCGCATTGTACGGAGGAAGAACTCAATCAGGTGCAAAAACCTTATGTCATCGAACATAATATTTTGCTGCAAGTTCCCGGCTTAGACGCAACTCGACGTCTGATAATCGTCAGAAAATTATCAGAAGAATACGATACGCAATTGAGCCGGAATTTGATCCATTAATAGCTTATAAAGTAATTGCAGGGGAACCTATCATGACGAAAATTCTTGCCATTACCAACCAAAAGGGCGGAGTCGGCAAAACCACTACGACCGTTAATTTGGCTGCCAGTCTCGCTTCATCCGGGCAGCGCGTATTATTGATCGATTTGGACCCGCAAGGCAATGCCACGATGGGAAGTGGCATTAACAAACAAGGTATTGAGCTAACGGTGTACCATGTTTTGTTAGGTGAAGCATCTATTCTGCAGGCACGCGTGACGAGTCCCCAAGGGAAATATGATTTGATTCCGGCCAACCGTGATTTAGCTGGTGCAGAGATTGAGATGGTCGATCTGCCGCATCGTGAAATGCGCTTAAAATCAGCACTTGAACAGATCGAGGCCGAATACGACTACATTTTGATCGATTGTCCGCCGGCCTTGAATATGCTGACATTGAACGCATTGTGCACGGCGCAAGCGGTGATGATCCCGATGCAATGCGAATACTATGCTTTAGAAGGCTTAAGCGATCTGGTTAATACCATCAAACGTGTGCGGAGTAATTTCAACTCTGCGCTCCGCATAGAAGGGTTGCTGCGTACCATGTTTGATCCACGCAATATTCTCGCACAACAAGTTTCTGAGCAATTACAAAAGCATTTTGGAAATAAGGTCTATCGCACTGTGATTCCACGCAATGTACGGCTAGCGGAAGCGCCGGGATTTGGCACGCCAGTTTTGTATCACGATGGTCAATCTAAAGGTGCGCAAGCATATTTGGATCTTGCCAAAGAGATTTTAAGTAATTGATACCGATGGTTACGAAGTTAAGGAATTTGTAAGATGTCAAAACTAAAGGGATTAGGACGAGGACTGGACGCCTTATTAGCAGGCCATGGTACCGGTGGTACGATTGAAGAATCGCTGCAAAATCTCGATATTTCCCAGTTGCAACCGGGTAAATACCAACCCCGTACGAATATGGATCAAACTGCATTGTCAGAGCTGGCTGAATCCATCAAAGCACAAGGGGTTATGCAACCCATTTTGGTACGCCCTATTACCGTCGATCAATATGAAATTATTGCCGGCGAACGCCGCTGGCGGGCAGCCCAACTCGCAGGTTTGAGTCAAGTGCCGGCGCTCATCCGGAAAGTAGCCGATGAATCCGCGTTAGCGATGTCACTCATTGAAAACATTCAGCGGGAAAATCTGAATCCGCTGGAAGAAGCAATGGGTATCCAACGTTTGATTAACGAATTTGGCATGACGCATGAATCCGCTGGTGAAGCGCTTGGTAATTCGCGCAGCACAATTTCCAATTTGCTACGCTTGCTCAATCTGTCTGTGCCCGTACAGGACATGATGATGGCTGGAAAAATTGAAATGGGGCATGGCCGCGCATTGCTTTCATTATCATCCGCTGAACAGATTAAGGTTGCCAATGTCATTGTGCAAAAACAGTTATCGGTGCGCGAAACGGAGAAAATCGTTAACCGGATCAACCAGCCGCTAGCCAAAATAGTAAAAAAAACAGATCGAGACTTGTTAAGATTAGAAGAGGAAATTTCTCAGCGGTTGGGTACACAAGTCACCATCAAAGCTAAAAAGAATGGCCAGGGCAGTATTGTGATTCAATACAGTAACTTGGATCAATTGGATGACATTCTCAATAAGCTTTAATATTGTATTAACCGTTAGTTCAAGTAAACAAGGACCGTTATGGACGCAAGATTGCTCGATATACTGGTGTGCCCGTTATGTAAAGGCCCACTGATTTATAAAAAAGAAAATAAGGAACTGATTTGTAAGCCTGATCGTCTAGCATTTGCTATCAAAGATGGCATTCCGGTGATGTTGGCTGATGAAGCACGTCGTATACCAGATGAAATTGATATCATATAGTATAAAAAACAATCATGAATTGTAATGTGTTAATGGCGCCTCGCTTAGCAGCCATAATCGGAGCACTGATTGCGGATGCTGCCGCACTGGGCTTGCATTGGCTTTATGATCCTGAACGTATTGCAGGCATCGAGAAAAGTAAGGGTTTGGTATTTTTAATGCCAGATCCGCTTGATTATGATGGTGTAAGCGGCTATTTCGCACACAGTGGCAAAATACCCGGTGATTCGTCTGGATATGGGGAAACCAGTTTACTCATGCTACGTCATTTGGCGCGGCATGGCCGGTTTGATCGAGTATCCTATCAAACCGAGTACCGCAGTTTATTTGGCCCTGGTGGTTCATATCATGGTTATGTGGATTCGCCGACGCGGCAAACTTTGCAAACACTGTTATCATTGAAAGTGGAAGAATTTCCCGAGCAGTCGGGCGCGGATGATGATCAATTTGCTGCTTTATCGAGCTTACCCGCTGTCGTCGCAACACATAATGGAACGTCAGAAGCGCTATCCTTACAAATCGAACGAATCGTACGGATCACTAATCATAACGATGATGCAGTTTCAGCTGCACAGTATGCTGGCTGCGTGCTGTGGTACGTATTGCAAGGACAAACCATCCATCAGGCTTTATCTAGTGCATTATCACAAGCTGGAGGAAAGTTATTACCGCGCATCGAACAAGCGCTACAAACTCCGGCGCTGAGCAGCGCCGATGCGGCAAAAAGTTTTGGGTCAAGCTGTCATGTCCAGGAAGGGCTGCCACTGATTGTGCATATCGTACGGCATGCTTCCGATTATCGTTCGGCTGTGCAAGAAAATATTCGCATTGGCGGAGATAGCTGTGGCCGGAGCATTCTGCTGGGTGCAATCATGGCGGCCTATACCGCGCAACAACAAGACAATAACACTGCAATTCCATTGGAATGGTTAGCGCGGTACCGGAAGTTGTCTATCGCGGCAGATGCTTGTGCAAAACTGGTCGTTAGTGGATAAATTCCTTCGGAATCGATATAATTTGCTGGATTATTCGCCTTTTAGAACAAGAATAAACCGTATACACATTATCAAATCATTCATCTCATCACGATTACCCGCCTTGTTTGTTTTCAATATATAGAATAATTTTTTTCTGGCATATTGTTGCGTATCAATGTTGTGACTAATCGGAGTGTGTATTGTGTATCGGGCTCATCGCTTGTTCTTGATGTGGGCTTGTATGCTTTTTTTGTTGATTATCTAATTCTGGAGAAATAATGAGTCATACGCTATATGAAACAAACGTTCAGCGGGTTCAACGCTGTGAATTGGCCGTGCCAGGTTCTAGTCCTGGAATGTTTGAAAAAGCCCTGAACAGTGGTGTTGATTTTGTTTTTCTGGACTTGGAAGATGCCGTTGCACCTGATGATAAAGTGCAGGCCCGCAAAAACGTCATCCAGGCACTCAATGATTTGGATTGGAAAGGTCATGGCGTCAACGTTTCAGTGCGGATTAATGGATTGGATACGCATTACATGACACGCGATGTGGTCGATCTGATGGAGCAGGCAGGCAGCAAAATCGATACGTTGTTGATTCCTAAAGCGGGTGTTTATGCAGATATTTATATGGTTGAGGCAATGGTAACGCAGCTTGAAAAGCAACAAGGTCTAACCAATCGCGTCGGCTTGGAAGCGCTCATTGAAACTGCATTGGGTATGGCCAACGTCGAAGATATCGCACGTAATGGTGCATCCGGACGATTAGAAGCACTGCATTTTGGCGTTGCGGACTATGCCGCCAGTAATCGTGCTAGAACGACTAACATCGGGGGATTGAACCCCGATTATCCTGGTGATCAATGGCATTTTGCCATTAGCCGCATGATCGTGGCTTGCCGGGCTTACGGTTTGCGGCCGATCGATGGCCCCTTTGGTGATATCAAAGATCCTGAAGGCTATGTATTAGCGGCCAAACGTGCCGCCGCACTGGGTTGTGAAGGCAAATGGGCGATCCATCCAACCCAAATAGAGCTTGCCAGTCAAGTCTTTACGCCGCCGGAACGCGAAATTGAAAAAGCCAAACGCATCATAGCCGCACTCAAAGAAGCGGCTTCACAAGGCAAAGGCGCTGCTGCGTTAGATGGACGTTTAATCGATGCGGCTTCCGAACGCATGGCCAATAATGTGATGAAAATTGCCGAAGCTATTGCAGCCAAGCATTAAAGCATCGGGACTGCTGTAAGCGATCCTGATGCTTGGTAATTTAAAAATAAAAAGAGGGGATTGAATTGAATATTCATGAATATCAAGCTAAAGAAATTTTAGCGGAATACGGTGTCAAGATGGCTGAAGGCGGCTTAGCCTACAGTGTCGAAGAAGCCGTGCAGCGCGCTCGTGAAATCGATGGTGATGTATGGGTGGTCAAAGCGCAAATCCATTCAGGGGCAAGAGGCAAAGCGGGTGGTATTAAAGTTTGCAAATCGCACGCGGAAGTCGAAAAAGCTGCCGAAGAATTGCTTGGAAGAAAATTAGTTACGCATCAAACCGGATCGTCTGGAAAAGTCTGTTCGCGATTATATATCGAAGCCGGTACGCAAATCGCCAAAGAAATATACTTGTCTTTCCTGATTGATCGTGTCAGTGAGCGCATCATCATGATCGGCTCAGCGCAGGGTGGCATGGAAATTGAAAAGCTGGCGGAAACCAATCCACAAGCCATTATCAAAATTTATATCGAACCGGCTGTAGGACTGCAGGATTTCCAAGCACGTAAAATGGCTTTTGCGCTCGGAATAGATTCTTCTCAGTTAAATCATGCGGTTAAAACGATTAAGGGTTGTTATCGTGCGCTGCGTGATCTTGATGCCAATATCTTGGAAATCAACCCGCTTGTTTTAACCCACAAGCACGAAATTATCGCGCTTGATGCCAAAATGGTTTTTGATGAAAATGCGTTGTTCCGGCAGCATAAAATTGCTGAATTGCGCGATAACAGTCAGGTAGACAGTCGCGAAGTCGCCGCCGCCGAAGCGGGATTAAGCTATGTCGGTTTGGAGGGTGATATCGGCTGCATGATCAACGGTGCTGGTTTAGCGATGGCTACGATGGATATGATCAAGCTGGCGGGTGGCGAGCCTGCTAATTTTCTTGATGTAGGCGGTGGCGCTTCAGCAGAACGTACTGAAAAAGCGTTTCGCTTGGTATTGGCCGACAGCAATGTTAAAGCCATGCTCGTGAATATTTTTGCAGGCATCAACCGGTGTGACTGGATTGCGGAAGGCGTCGTGCAAGCGGTTAGAAATATCGACATGAAACTGCCTTTGGTCGTACGGCTGTCCGGTACCAATGTTGAGGAAGGACGACGTATCATTGCAGAAAGTGGTTTACCGATTATTACGGCCGATACCTTGGCGGATGCCGCTGAGAAAGTTGTGCATGCTCGTAACGAAGCCATTACAAAAAGCTTAGGAGTATAAAGTGGCCATACTAATTGACGAAAAAACCAGAATCATTGTTCAAGGCTTTACTGGCAGAATCGGGACATTTCATGCACAGGAAATGATCGACTACGGTTCCAACGTGGTTGGTGGGGTAACTCCAGGAAAAGGGGGGCAAACGCATTTGGGGTTGCCGGTGTTTAACACGGTAGAAGAAGCGGTGCAACACGTTGGCGCTGAGGCCAGTATCGTATTCGTACCGCCCGCATTTGCTGCTGATTCAATCATGGAAGCAGCTGACGCTGGTATCAAATACTGCGTTTCGATCACGGACGGTATTCCCACACAAGATATGATGCGTGTAAAAAGTTATTTGCGACGTTTTCCGGAAAAAGTGCGTATGCTGCTGACAGGCCCTAATTGCGCTGGAACCATTAGCCCAGGTCGTGCCATGCTTGGCATTATGCCCGGTCATATCTATATGCGTGGTAATGTAGGTGTGGTGGGCCGTTCCGGCACATTGGGCTACGAAGCCGCCGATCAAATGCGTTTACTGGGTATTGGCATTTCGACTTCCGTTGGTATTGGTGGCGATCCTATTCCCGGCAGCTCGCATCGGGATATTTTGGAACGACTGGAGCAGGATACCGAAACGAAAATCGCATTGATGATTGGCGAAATCGGTGGCCCGCAGGAAGTAGAGGCTGGACGTTTTGCCAAAGAAAACATGACCAAACCATTGGTTGCCTATATTGCAGGTTTAACAGCACCGGAGGGTCGCCGCATGGGGCATGCCGGGGCAATCATTTCATCTGCGGGTGAGAGTGCCGCAGAAAAAGTGGCCCTATTAAAGGAATTAGGCGTAACGATCTGCCCTACACCCTCTTTAATGGGGCAGACAATCGCTCAAGTATTAGCAAAAATATAATTCATCATTTTTCAACTAAGATCGGTGCTTCTCAGGTTATTGAGAGGCATCGATTTTTTATTCGTATTGAGCTTAGAAATTTCGCCTTGTCTAACTGTGATTTCTAGGCATGACTTTAGTGATGGGGTTATTTCGTTTCTCGATTTATCGTAAAGGCTTATGGAAAACAATTCAAAACAAGTTACTGTGAAAAAGATTTCAATCATGGCACGTTTTCTCTTTCTCACGCGCTGGTTGCAACTACCTTTGTATCTGGGGTTAGTGCTTGCACAATGTGTATACGTTTATCATTTTTGGGTTGAACTGGTAGATTTAATCGGTGCCGTGATGGGCAATCAAGAATCGCTGAAACATATCATGGAAGCGGTTGCAGTTGATAGTAATCACAAACATACCAAGCTGGGTGAGACGGCGATTATGTTGGTTGTGCTGGGTTTAATCGATGTGGTCATGATTTCTAATCTGCTGATCATGGTGATTATTGGAGGGTATGAAACATTTGTGTCGCGTATGAATTTAGAAGATCATCCCGATCAGCCTGAATGGCTATCTCATGTCAATGCGTCTGTTTTGAAGGTTAAACTGGCAACAGCGATTATCGGCATTTCATCGATTCATTTATTGAAAACGTTTATCAATGCCAGTGCCTATGATGAGAAAACTTTAATCGCGCAAACGTGTATTCACATCGCTTTTTTACTTTCCGCGCTGGCAATTGCCTATTGCGATCGATTGTTATCACATGATAGGGAAAGCCACAACTAATCATCGCGGCTTGACAAGGACTTGAAGTATTAAGCGCACTTGATTTATAACCAGCCTCTTTCTGAGAAATATTGTGATCACGCACTAACGGGTGACTGGACAAAATATCGCTGAAGCTTGATTTTCTATTATGTTTCAATGCTTAACATACGGCGAATTTCATCGGTTTTAAAGCCGAGCGCCATTGGACGCCGGGCTTCTGGCAGAGGAACTACATCATACAATTCATTCACGATTCCTTCCATTCGTAACCAATGGACTATATCGCCAGTACGTAAATCGATGACTTGGATACCGCAACGCGCTTCAACTTGCTTGGATTTCAGGTGATCATCCAAAGACAAACCGCTGAAGGTTTTATTTTCGCGTGGTTTAGACAAGCCTACTAGGGCAAAATCGCCATGAAAGCTCAGTCCACGCATATAACCTGGACAAAAGCATATCGATTCAAATCGACCTGTATTTAAATCAACATAACCAAAATCCCCGGTACCCGAGTTTAATACCCACAATTTGCCTTGATGCCAGCGCGGTGAATGTGGCATGGATAATCCTGAGCAAACAATCTCATTGCGTGCCACATCGATTACGACACCGCCATGCATACGATGCTCACGCCAACCATCTGCAATATCGGTTTGACTCACTGCCGTGACATAAGCCGGCTGGCCATCCTTCATTGCTAGACCATTTAAATGACAACGATCTTCCGCTGCCAGTTTACTTAGAAAGAAAGGTTGCCAGAACGGCTTAAAGCTATGCGTCTCACTCAAGGTGGCGAGGCAACCAAAGAGTGTATTCACAAAAATCAAACGGCCATTGCTATCTACCGCCATATCGTGAATGTCTAAATCACCCGTGGTATATCCTACTTGCGGTACATATAGCCGATCAAAACCATTTGATTGCTGCCCTGTTTCGAATACATTTTCAAAGCGCCATATTTGAAACAGGCTGCTCATGTATAACCCGTTGGCTGTTGCACACAAGCCCATACAACGATTGAAACTGCGTTCAAAAACAGAAAGTGTGTTATCCGGTTTTAAGCCAACAAAATAAACTTTACCGATTTGGTAAGTGGTAAAGGCAATAGAAAGGCGATGTTCTGCCAGCCAAGATAGAAACTGGCGAGATGTATTGATTTCAAGTGTTGGCGTAGTTGCTGGTGTAACGATTGTGTCACTGGCATTCATTGCGGCATTCCAATAATGATTGGCAACTTAATTTTGTTTTTCCCCCGGCTTATTATTTTACGCATTACATCTAATTGATCGGGGTCTGCGTTGTCGTATCTTAATATCCAGTTACCTTATATAAAGTAGTCTAATAATTCATTACTAGTGACGGGATTCTAAATAATAGAAATAGAATGCGACAATTTGCCACATTGACACCACTTCTTGCTGGTTTTAGTCTAAATAAGACTTCTTGAGGTTCTGGGAAAGTTTTTATTGATTATTTTATGAGAGAGAAAGTAGCATGGAATAGAACGAAAATGAAGATGACGCAATAATTTATCATATTGTGGTCAATCATGAAGAACAATACTCTATTTGGCCGAGCTATAAAGAAATGCCAGGTGGGTGGCGCGTGTGGTAGGTAAAAGTGGTGGCAAGGACGAGTGTCTGGCGTACATCAAGGAAGTATGGACGGATATGCGTCCATTGAGTTTACGAAAACACATGGAACAAGATAACGCACGCCAAGCTAAGTAAAAAATGTTTTACCCATATGACAGACTTGGTTCTTCCGAGTGGTTGTCAAACGTGCGATATTGCTCACAGTCACGAATACGCATTTTGCTTTCCTTAACGCTTTTACTTGGGACAAGATAGCAATGTCTTGCAGCTCAAATCGAAACATTTACAATATTAGGAGTTTTACCATGAAGAAACAGTCACTCAAAAAAGTGGCCATTTTCTCAAGTATTCTGATTGCGATTTGCTACGCAAGCATTGCTTCGTCGCATCAACTCATTAATAGCCTTACCGCGCCGCATGCCGTAGATTATTTCCTAATAACATGTGGAGAGGCGGGTAGTCATCACTTGTTTGTGCAGATTGATGATCTCAAGGTAGTGGATGGCAGACAATTTAATGTAGTGGTTGTCAAGGATAAGGTAGCATTCAGCGCCATGAATCCAGATGGCAAAACAAGCCCGGTGCTACGAGTGGGAGGAGGTGTGGGGGGTTATCATGTCTATGTCAGCCAATCAATGAGCGATGAGAAAGCGGCCAATTACCAATTAATTTTTCATTGTGAAGACATTGATAATATGCATTCTGATACCTCAGTGGTTACCAAAATTGATCAGCCATAACCCTTTCTCCTCCCCCACCAATTAGGGTTTAGTATCGACCGTGCTGTTGAGTGGTTCAATTGGAATTAGGTGGTAGCCTGTATCCATGCTATTCCAGGAAAGAAAAATCTGCTTACCGTCTGTGATCAGCGCGGGATGAGCAGACTGAGCGGCTGTTTCAGCGATTGATTCGGCTTTCGACCAATGCAATCCTCCATCAGAAGAATACATAGCTTCCACACGGGTTTTATTACCATCAAATACTTTCCATGCTAACGCTACCCGTTTACCCAAAGCCAGTACATCAGCGCGGCCGGGTAATTTATCTTGATCGCCCACTTGTATTGGATTGGAAAATGTTTTTCCTTGATCGTCCGACCATGCATAAAAAAGCCCGCTTCGTTTCTCTCCTTGGGTAAACCAAGTCATGTGGTAGCGACCATCAGTGCTGATCGACAGTGCGGGGCCGTGTGTCGGGCATCCTTCAATTTCCCAGTCATCGAAAGTTACTCGCCATGGTTCACCGGCTTTTCCATCAGATGACAATTTAAACAGGCCATGATCGCGAATATTTCCCGGGTAGACAAAACGGGCCAATATGACCAAATTACCATCGACATCTTCAGCCATCGCTGTGCGGCAGCAAGAACAGATGTTCTTTGCAATACGTTGATCAGAAAAGGGAGCTTCTATTGTTTTGGTTTTTGCGGAAGCATGATAAATCGATAAATCCCCACCGCCTTGTTTTTTATATTCAGCCCGGTCGCGCGTATCGTGCCAAATAAAATGAATGCGATTCTTTGCATCGACCAGCATTTCCGTTTGATAGTGATACCAGGTATTGGCCTCGGAACTGATCTTGATAGGCGCACTGAACAGAGTGCCATTGTCGGAATGGCTGAAAAAACTGGTGCTGGATTGTTGATCATCGGCGAAGTAGAGCACATAGACTCTTCCTTCTCGATCCACGGAAATAGCGGGAGGATTTTCGTCCCATAAATGGATGGGCATATCGGTTGGATTGAGGCGAATCGCTTGACCAAATGATTTTCCGTAATCGGTTGAATAATCGACCGAGACATATTTCTGAGACGGAATTATTCGCCATAATCGTCCATCTGGACCGAATGCTGCTGCGGTATAGATTTTTTGTTCAGGAAGTATTTTCTCGGATTCGGCTATCAAATTTCCTGATGAAACTAATAGCAATACCGCGATGAAAATCAAAGAAAGACCGTTCATGATGGCGTATATTTAGAAAAACTGGTTTCAGTTGAATCATTCAACTGACTACAAATCCAGCGTGATAAGGTTAGTGCATCCGTTACATGTGGTGGCGAGGACATATTGGTTTATTGTCTCAAGGTGCACGTATTGGAGAAGTCTGACTTCCTTATAAATAGAGTTAATTGAGAATTTTCTTGAGTATGGTTTCAAGCGTTTCTCGTGGTACTGAGCCGCTGATCCCAAGACGCTGGTGGTCTTTATCCAAAAAATAGGTGCGTGGTACTTCGCCATACCACTTGGGATCAATTTCATATCGAAGCTTTTGAGAGTTAGCATCGGCAAAAATCCAGTTATCGACTTGATTGAGTTCGTTTCCAGTCAGTATGGATTTAACCTGATCTGCTGCCGAAGCATCATCAGTGGCCAACATGATCATATTAATATCCGGCATGCTTTTGCGCAGTTCATTCATTAAAGGCATTTTTTTCAAGCACGAAGTGCAGTTAATAGACCAAATCATCAATACAAAGGGCTTGTCGGCATATTCTTTCAGCAATTGCTGATAACTCCCGGAAGTAAAATGCTTCAAATCCGCTTGTTCCGCGTGAGCAGGCCAGCCAATACCGTATAACAAGAATAGAAAATAAGTAACAATAATTTTAGGTCGCTTCATGATGGTGCTCGTTAATGGCGATGAGTGAGGTTGAGGTTATTAAATATCAATGTGGCACAAAGAGAGGCAATTCGTTCAGTTTCGACAGATTATCTACAAATTTCTATTTTTTGAACATGCGACCAATTGTCGCACTTTCTTTGTAGCAATTCGGGTTTGAGATTTACATCACCCGTGGGGATAAAGGCAGTAGGTAGCGAGGATGCTGTTTTTCTCTTTGAGCCAGAAACTTTGCTTTATCCAACTAGGATTTCTCGGTTAAGATTGAACAGCCCAATCCTTCTTATACTTGATATCCTTTTTCTTAATAAATGGTGCAGGTGATTCAACGAGTAACGCTTCCAGACGATGCTCCTACTCAGGTTGAAGTCTGGCCGCTCAACTTGGATTTGCAGCCGCCCTACTGAGTTCCGTTAGCGCCATTAAGTGAATCCGAACGCACCCGCATTGCAACCTGGAAAGATTTCGCTATTCATTTCTGATAATGGATTGAAAATTGCTGCCGATGCGCGTGCTAATGGTGTTAATCATGGAATAGGCGAACCATCGACTTTAACCGTCATGAGGAATTTGAAAACAAATCCATACCGTGACCAATGGTAAATTAACGAAAGCATGCGGTAACGGTATAACCGTTAGAGTTACTCCGTCGGCGGAAGATGTCGATAAAAATCTACCCATTCCTGATTATTGGCCGGTAAAAAGAAAGGGAACAGATCGCGATTATTTTGATTCTTTAGATTGATATGATTCAGACTATTTCATCGTTACCCTATCTATAGGGTAACGATGAAGGAGATCCTTAGGCTGCTCTGTAGAACAAAATTCTAATGATCACCGTGTTGACGTTGCTTGAGCCACCAGTTGATACTTTTCTGTTGAACTTTGTGTCCTTTCTTATCCATAGAGACCGGTCTCAAGTATTGATCAATGTCCTCTCGGGAGGGATATATGCCGATAATGTCACCGTTTCCACAGTTGCTGGGTAGCGGCTTTTTCGTGAGATCACGCATTACACTGACGGTGAGTGACCACTGTACTGCAGATTCACCCAATCGATCTTTCGTCCATTGGCTTGTAGTGCCGAGTAACCAGCCGCTTACAGAATTGGGCTGGCCTTGGGTGGTACAAAATTGTGCTGATGGGAAAAAGTATTGCGCTTCTTTGATGCAGGACTCTGCGGGAATTTCCGGAAAGAAGTTTGTGATTAAAAGATCTGCATCATTGTTGTCCGGATGATCGCCAACCCAAACGAGTGCTCGGGGTATATTTTCTCCTGTTGACGTTTTACCCATGATTGGATAAACCTTGTTCAACGAAGTCTGGGCATGCGGTTTCACAAATTGAATGGCCCAGTCGTAGCCATTTGCATCGGGAGATGCGGAGCCGATTTCCTGGTAGGGCGGTTCGAAAGTTGGAAATTCCCATGGGGCAGGCAGAGTTGTATTGATCTTTTGAACGGTTGCACCCGTAGGAATAACGACTGCCACTTGCTTAGTGGTTATCGGATCATTGCCATCATGGTTGCAAGCGTGCTGTACATTGAACCGGATGGGACCGAAAGCGCCATCTCGGTAATAGGGCCATTCGGTTTCCTTACTTTTTTTTATAAAGCCCACCGCGATCGTAGACTGGAAAGTTCGTGAACATATGCGATTGCACGTTTGTCACCAGCAGCGCTGATGCAATGCCAGCCGCGATTTGCAGCGTTAATGTTTTGTTCATAGACACCTCTTGTTTGAAAAATTATGTAATCAGTGCGTTCTCGTAATTTATTTGTTTTAAGTAAAAAATCAGTTATTGGTAGAAAAGCACTTTCTAAGAATCGGTTTCAGAAAATTCATTATTTAAACCTAGATTCCAGCGATATGCTGATTGAGGAAAATGTTTAAATCAATGCGACAATTTGTCACATTGTTAACAATACACCGATCGCTGATAATGCCTCGCTATTAACCGAGTAGTGTTTTTTGGATGAGCAGTCGTTTCATGTTTATCACTCGATTTTCTGCAGTGCGCAGTTCTCTCTCACTACTCCGAATATTAAAAAAATAACTCATCAAGGAGACGAATTATGCGAAACGTATTGTTATCTCGAATAATCAATCAAAGCTTTCTGGCATTCATTTTCATTGTGCTGACAGGTTTTGCCTATCAGAGTGCAGTTGCTCATACCGTAATCGAACCTGCACAAATTACTGAAGGCAAGAAATCGGAAAACTATCTCGTGATTACGCATGGCTGCGGCGATAATGCTGTGATTGGCTCAAGCATTGTTTTCCCAGATGGTGTTGATTCAACCATTACAACCAACGGTAATCCTTACAGTGGCCCATTAAGCGATTTCGTAACAAACTGGGGAAATGTCATTCAGTTATACCAGGATCGTTCAGTATTCAGTGAACAAGATACCAAACGCGATGCTCTTGGAAATGTGCTCGGATTCTGGACCGGTGGCGGTCGAACGATAGCACCTCACTTGTTTGGTCGTATTCCATTCGTTTCTAGTGCCATAACAATTAAGCCGGAATCGTGTGCCAAAACAATTCGGTTTGCGGTCGCTGCGGCCGATATCTGCAAAATAACCGGTATTGATGACATCAATAGTGACAATGCGGTAAGTTTTTGGACTCCAGCGGTTGGTTCAAAGTATGACGGAACTCCTGGGGGGCACGCCTTTGATTTTCCTGTATTTTTTACAGTCAACCGTGATTTGGAAGCCAATCCCTTGCCGGAATCTTGTGCTGCAGGCCAGAACGTATCGGTGAGACCTTCCGCCGCACAAGTGGATCGCGATATGCCGATCCAATTCAATGGCGTACAAGTATGGCCACAACCCTGATTGATCACAGTAGATAACTAAGAATTTAAGGAAATAATGCAATGGCACTGACAGAACAACAACAAACCTCACTTCTCCAAATGGTTCAGGCGATGTTCAATGCATCGCCTGGCGCAATTTTTTTGGACGCGATGGGTTCGCAATTGGAAGCCGAGAAATCGTTGGCGGATATCGCGCAATCCCTTGCTGGCAATGAATTATTTTTGGGCAAAAATTATGCTGATGATTTGACGCCTGAAGCGTTTGCGAAAGCATTCATCAATGACTTGATCGCGGATCGCGCTACGGAAGCAAATAAAACGATTGCGATCGACTATATCTTGGATCGCATGAATGCTGGCGCAACACAAGCAGAAATGATTGTGGAAATAACGGGCCTGTTGGGCGGTTTTCCCGAATCCGATGCCGATTGGGGAGCTGCAGCATTAGCATACAACACCAACAATGCAACCAGGATAGTTGATAACTTGGTGGGAGATACGGTGACTTCGGATGACAAAACGGGCGCGGTCGACTACATCCTTGCGCAGCAGGCTGCCGGCCTGACGTTTGGTCAAATGGTCGATTGGGCAGTTACCGCACTCGACGGCATGGATCATGCTGATCTGGTATGGGGGGCTACTGCCACACAATTTGATAACCGTATTGAGGTGTCGCGCTATTATTCGATTGAAAAAGCCGGATCATCAACCAATCTGGCGACACTCCAGCAAGTATTGGCAGGTGTTACCGCGGATGTTGTCACGGTAGCGACTGCTAAAACAGCCATCGATAGTCTGCTTAATAACGCTGGTAGATCCATCAATTTAGCGGATCTCAATGGTAGTAATGGGTTTCGTCTGGATGGTATATCAACGAGTGATGATACGGGTGAATCTGTAGGCAGCGCGGGCGATATGAATGGTGATGAGTTCGATGATCTCGTCATTGGTGCGCCGCATAATTTTGATGATTTTTACTCTGGCGCCAGTTTTGTGGTGTTTGGTAAAGCTACAGGTTTTGGCGCAACGCTTCCTTTATCGAGTTTGGATGGGAGTAACGGTTTTCGTCTTAATGGTGTGGCGGGTGGTGATGCAGCAGGTCAAGCAGTGGGTACTGCTGGAGATATCAATGGGGATGGATTTGATGATTTATTAATTTCAGCGGCTATGTCTGATGTTCAGGGTAAAGATGCTGGCTATACTTATGTCATCTTTGGCAAAGCTTCAGGATTTAGCGCTACGCTGGATTTGTCTAGCTTAGATGGCAGTAATGGTTTTCGGATGAATGTTGATGATGAAGAAGGTCTTTTATTAGGATGGTCTCTTAGTCGTGCGGGAGATGTTAATGGAGATGATATTGATGATTTAATCATCGGCGCACCTACTGCAACCAATCCAAATGGTACTGGAGCTGGTAATAGCTATGTGGTTTTTGGTAAAACGACTGGTTTCGATGCGACGTTAGATTTGTCCAATCTTAATGGAAGCAACGGTTTTAAAATTGAAGGATCATTGGAAGGAGCGCAGTTTGGCAATGGTGTCAGTGCGGGTGATATTAATGGTGACGGATTTAGCGATTTAATTGGCGGCTCTTATTATGGAGGAACTGGCACAAGTTATGTGCTATTTGGAAAAGCCTCGGGTTTCGGTGCTGTCGTAGATCTAACTGAATTGAATGGCGATAACGGATTTAGTCTAAATGGAGAAGCAGAAGGAGACCAAGCGGGTTATTCAGTCGATAGTGCGGGCGATGTCAATGGTGATGGATTTGATGACGTGATTATTGGCGCCAGACAAACTGATACTAATGGTGAAGATTCAGGTGCCAGTTATGTGGTGTTTGGTAAGGCATCTGGTTTTGAAGCTACATCCAATTTATCCAACTTGGATGGTAGTAATGGTTTCCGTTTGGAAGGTGGGGCAGCTGGAGATTTATCCGGTAGATCGGTCAGCTCCGCTGGGGATTTTAATGGTGATGGATTTGATGATTTGATCATCGGTGCATATGGGGTAGATTCGAATGGTGAAGATTCAGGTGCCAGTTACGTGGTGTTTGGTAAAGCATCCGGTTTTAGTGCTTCGCTAAATTTAACTGAATTGAGCAGCAGTGAGGGGCTTTCTCTGGATGGGTTGACTCTCGGCGATGCGTTCGGTAAGTCGGTTAGTAGTGCAGGTGATGTCAATAATGACGGATTTGATGATTTGATTATTGGAGCGCCTTTCGGTGACGGTGGCATCATTAATTCTGGTGCCGGATATGTGATATTTGGCCGTAGTTTTGCGAGTGAGAGTGCCAGTATTCGAACAAATAGTCCTACTTCAAATGATTTTGTGAACGATGGTGTTCTGGGTGAATCGGTCCAATTAGTTGGCGTTCATCTGACAACAGAGTTGATGTAACGGATTATTGGGATTCGTACAGACTATATTGTTCCGGCAACTTCGTACCAACACAACATCTTGAGTATTTCGCAGCGGCGGCGTAAAGCACTCTCCCATGCTTACCAAAACAACCGAAAGTGCCAACCAAGTCGCGTATAGGCTACAACCGCTTTCATTGAATAGTTTAGAGAAAAAAGAAAGAGCACCAATTTTAGTGATAAAACCGGACAGAAGCCATGCGACATTTTGTCGCATTGATATTTATCCATTGATCACATAGGATCGCGCTAATTTATTTTTGTAGAAATTTATCAAACGAGTTCATAGCGTATTTCTTTCAAGAGATACTACAGACACTCCATCAAATGAGTTCTCAGTTACATAAATTGTAAACTGCTTAAGAAAAGAAAAATTGAAAATTTTTCAATTGATGGAGATTCATTCAGTGACTCATATCAGCAGATCTTCTTTAGAAATTTTCTGGAGCATTCAATTGATTAAATGTATTTTCGTCGGATTATTTTTGCTTTTTTTCAGTGTAGTGGCCATGGCTCATGAGGGTGAGCCGAATATGGGGTTTGCGTGGCGCGATGGCAAAATTGAAATTGATATCCGGCGGCAGGGAAAACCGTTGGGTGACTATACCGCATTTGTCATTCCTTTTACTGATACGCTCACACCTTATCGCATGGGAGATTCGGGATTTACTGGGATCGATTTTGATCAAGGAGGTATTTTAGGCTATCAAATCGAGAGCACATTATTGAGATGGTCAAGTGAGCAATCACAGTGGTTACGAGATGGTTTTTCAGAACGAATAGTAATTAGTCGATTATCTGATGAAAAAATGGTGAGCGATAAGGAAGGTAAAGGATCGCAAGGATTTATCGAGAAATTGACGAGCAGTAGTAGCTTCGAAGCGCATGTTATTTTCCGAATACAAAAACCAGATGGATCTGTACCTGAAGATGGAGCTTATATGGTTTTTATTAATGTTTTAGGGGTAGATGATTCGGGTGAGCATATTCTTTATAAACCTTCCGATCCATTTGCATTAATTTTTCACATTAATGCCCAAAAGAGCTTTGATCGCTTGGCATTGTCTCAGGCTATGAAGGTGGTGCCAACTGTTGAATTAAATGATTATAACCGCATGGATACACTTTTTGATTGGGCAGAATCACAATATAGCCAGTTATTTCCTCATCCGGCAGAAAGCCGATTTATTTCTGGATACTATGCTCGATGCTACGATAACTCTGTTTGCGTCGGTAGCAAGGACGGTAATATTTACACTGTGGGTGGAGTTCTGGGAGATCTAGCCAGCCAAGGTTCAATAGGAGTTTTTTACAATGCAGCGGGGCTTTAATGAAGTTTTGTCGAGCTTATTATTCCCATGCATTCTTTTGATCACTTTGTTTTTTTTGAGTGATTCTGCGTTATCAAAGGATCAAGGCGGACAAAAAAAATCGATAGCAGAAAACAATACGAATACCCAGAATCAAACTTCCCCTAATTCGCAGCAAGAGCCTGTCAAGCTTAAAACAATTACGATTGAAGCTACGGAAATCAGTGCCGAACCGATACAGAAGCTAGAGAGTCGGGAACTCCGTGTTCACACCGGCGAAACCCTTGGTAAAACGCTAGAGCGTGAAATGGGTGTTAGTAATCTATCTTATGGGCCTGGTGTTGGTCAACCGGTCATCCGCGGTATGAGTGGTCCTCGCGTCAGAATCATGCAAAATGGGATTGGCGCACATGATCTTTCTGCGTTAAGTCCTGATCTGGCGGTTGCGTTTGAAACAATGTTGGCAGATAGTATTACCGTGCTAAGGGGGCCTGCAACCCTCCGTTATGGTGGTAATGCGATTGGCGGTATGGTTGATATTAAACATCAACGTATACCTGAAAAGATTCCTCTTAATGGCGCTGCTGGTCGAATGGATTTTCGTTATGACCATAATTCTTCAGATAAATCCAGCATGATCGGTTTGGATATTGGCAGAGGTAATTTTGCGATTCATATCGATTATTTTCAACGTTCCTCGAATAATACCCGTATTCCTGGAGCTGCTTTGGATGAAGCTGCGATCCGGCAACAATTCCAGGTTGACCCTGAGACGAATAGCTCGAAAGTGATTCAAAATAGTAATGCCAACAGTCAGGGAGGATCTGCTGGGCTATCAATGATCGGTAAACATGGGCATTTGGGTGGAAGCTATCATGAAATGACGAGAAATTATGGTATTCCACCGGGTGTTCCTGGTCATACCGACGGTACAAGAACTTCACAAGAAGCCATTAGGATTGATATGTCCCAGCGTCGATATGATTTAGATGGCTTGTTGAAAACATACTGGCCATCATTGCCTAAAATAAAAGCAAAACTGAGCTATATTGATTACGATCATAGGGATTATGATAAAGGTATTACTGATAGGAGTTCTTCACTGACTCAGTTTAAGAATTCCGTATGGGAATCTCGTTTGGAGATGAACCATCAACGAGGTAGCTGGCTGGATGGTGTTTTTGGTATGCAATGGCAGAATCGTAATTTTTCAGCCACAGGAATCGAAACGTTTACACCTAGTACGAATACCGATTCGTTAGGATTTTTTCTAACGGAGACTCTTTTTATTACGGATCGACTTAATCTTGAAGTAGGTGCCCGTATTGAGCACCAAACAACGAACCCCAAGAGCAATGAGGTTAGAATGGCAGGAATTTCGGCACCATTACCTTTGCCAAATACATTAAATTATCTTACTTACTCATTAGCTGCGAGCCTAAATTATGAAATTCTTCCACAAACTTCGCTATATTTAAATTGGCAACATGCTCAACGAGCACCGGATGTGCAAGAACTCTTTGCTTCAGGTCCTCATTTTGCTACTCGTAGCTTTGAGCTCGGTCGCCTGAATCTTAATGCAGAGCAAACGAATCACTATGAGCTAGGATTGCGTTTTGCAGGTAAACATGCCTCTTTCCTTGCCAATGGCTATTACAAATCGATACAAGATTTTATTTATTTGGAGAACCAGGGTTTCTTTTTTAATTTCGCACCAGATCCACCGCGTTTTCAACAAACTTGTGCGAATTTGAGGAATTGCTTACCTGTTTTTGGTTATCAAGCTAATCATGCAAATTTCTGGGGTTATGAAGCTGAGATTACCGCTCATCCCCGCTTGAGTTCACCCTTTAGTCCTCGTTTAACCCTGTTTTCTGATTATGTGCGTGGCTGGTTTCAGAATGGCGCTCTTGGCGATGTTCCTAGGCTTCCACCACTACGATTCGGTGGGGAAGTAGGATTTCAATGGATGCAGTGGCGGGGAGGTTTACGCTATACCCATGCATTGGAGCAAAATAGACCAGGGAATCTGGAAACTGAAACGCCGAATTATCATCGATTAGATCTGGATTTAACTTACGATTGGAAGATGTCCGATCACAGAAAAATCCTTTTCTTCGCTAAACTTTCAAATATGACTAACACGACCATAAGAAACTCAACGTCTTTTTTACGGAATTTTGCACCTGAAGCTGGATTTAGCGCTCAAGTAGGAATGAGTGCAACATTCTAGTCGTCCTTAAAACGAATTCTGTATTCCTAGGGAATTGATGTTATGCACAGGAGTAAATTGAAAATCTCAGAAAATTTATTTGATGGTTTCACTTCATATGAACTTACAAATTCAACCAACTTTTACTTAATTCTTAATATGTTTACGCTATCCAATTTTATTTCTAAGCTTTTTTTTAAGTTGCCTAATATAGCTATTAGTAGCTTGATTGGATTCTATTTATTGAATCCACTGATTGTATTCGCAGGTGAATTGCATCAACATATTGAAGTCAGGACTATAGAGCAGCGAGTACAAGCGAGCTTTTGCCGTCCTGAAAAAGGGTGTAGCTTGGTAAAACCAGAAACGCTTGGTTTGCCTGCTGGGCAAATGCCGATTGATCAGCTGACCGGCACACCGATTTATGTATCAGGATTCAGTATCTTTCCTGACCGCACAGCGATTGATAGTCCAGGATTCGAAAGTGTTGCAGGTGATATGACGGCCGGTGACCGGGTGCGATATCTTGCAAGTGGTCATTTAAGTTATTGGAGTACAGAAAGCCGCCAATGGACATTGGCACCTGAGAGCATACAAATTCGATTGGCTGGTGGCCTGGATTTGCAACCCAATCAAGATTGTGGGCAGATTTTCTGTATTCCCAAAACGATTGAAGGATTTACGATATTCAATCGACATGGGGTAAGCAGTGCTTCATCCCTCATTGTCGGCGAAGTCAGATCTGATGGTTCCTTGCATACGCATCTTGATTGGATTATAGAATCTAATCTAGGTACCCCTAATGCACCCATAGGTGCTTATATGGTCGAGCTGCAATTAATTACCGATAATTATCCTGTGCCTTCCGATAGTTTATGGATAATGTTTAATAATGGTTTGCCATTGACAGATTTTCAGCAGGCAGTAGCCGGGCGAGTTCTACAATCGAATACTGATACTGCATTGGCCGATAAGTTGTTTAATTGGGCTGAATCCAATTATCCTGCTTTGTTGCCGCATGCGGCAACATCGTTCATAGCACTGGGATATTATGCGCGGTGTTATCAAAATGGTACTTGCGTGGGTATAAAAGACAATCATGTTTTTGCGATCGGTGGTGAATTTGGTGCCAATATTAATAATTTGGGCGAGTTTGATACCTTCGCTGTACAGGCCGGACTTTAATCTCTACGGGTTCAATTCCCCGCTGCTTGCGGCGGGGTGCTTTATTGTTGTGGTACTGGAATATTAGGCTAGTCATGATTTATAAAAAATCATGAGCGCCTCAAGCTTGTTATAGATCCGATAACTAAGAACTTGATTGGTTTAAAGCAATGATCTCCAAAGTGCTTTTGTTAGAAAGTTTAAAACTATTTCAGTTTACTCAAAGAAATCTAGGCTAAATGTACTTTGGATAAAAGCTTTTTAAAGACTCATGCACAACCTCCCCTGCTATTGCAATAACCAACTAAAATAGAGGTAGTTAAAAGACAGTTGGAGCAAAAGATGCAGATGAGTTTTGGAACACTGGAATTGGCAGAGCGATTGAAGCGAGATAATGTTCTGATGAAGATTGATGCGCTGATTGAGTGGGAGGAGTTACGTCCGAAGCTTACGGGTTTATACAAGCGCGAGTTATCGCATGGTGGAGGACAGGAACCGTTTGATGTGTTGTTGATGTTCAAAGCGATCCTGCTGGGTCAGTGGCATAGTTTATCGGATGCTGCGTTGGAGCAAGCGCTGTGTGTACGGATTAATTTTCTACAATTTTGTGGATTGTCCTTGTCGGATGCGATACCGGACAAACCACTTTGTGCCCCGGTTCCGTAACCGTCTGGTAATCAACGACCGACTAGATGGTTTGCTAGGTTCTATTAATGAGCAGCTTCAATCACACGGATTGATGATCAAGGGTGCGACAGGAGCGGTCATTGATGCCACGCTGATTGAGTCAGCGGCACGCCCCTAAAAAACCGCATCACACTGGAGGTAGATGCCGAAGGTAAGGCTGTTCAGTTTGAAGATGGCAGTCAGCCTGGAATCAGCTGTACCGAAGAACAAAGTGCGGATCCGGATGCGACTTGGCTAAAGAAAAGCAAGAAGTCGCAGTTTGGCTACCGCAGTACCTGGTGGTAGACGCACAAGACGGCTATGTGCGCGGGGTTCACATTACTCCTGCCTGAAATGATGCATTTCGAAGCAGCTATCGATGGTGCGCATATCGAGGCGAATCGAGTGTATACCGACAAGGGATCCGCCAGCAACGCCAATCGACAGTTTAAGAAAAGCAAAAGATCAGAGCATCGCGCGACAAGACGAACCACTCTCGTCACGCCAGAAGCTGGCGAATCAATTGATCAGCAAAAACACTATATTATCGAACAGTATTTCGGCGCAATCAAACGCCTATTCAGAATGGGACGTGCAAGCTACTTCGGTACACTAAAAATCAACGCCCAAGTCATACTGAAAAGTATCTGCATGAACCTGAAAAAAGCAGCCAACAAAATCTTCGTAGACCAACCGTTAAAGGAAGAAGCAATCCGTCCAAATGTTGCATAAGGGGGAAAATTCCCCTAAAAAAAGGAAAAAACTTCACTTTCTACCAAAATGACGTGCAATAACTCTCAGTTGGATATTTTTCTCTGTCACTACAGCTAAATTCTCGCGGTTGTGCAGAGGTCTTTAACTGAAGTTATTGTGAATATTCTATAGAAATAATTCAGCTTACTTCCCAAGAAGTATCTTAAACAAAGATGCCACAACTTGAGTTGATGTTGAATTATAGCGTGGCCAGTAAAAGATTAATTTACGAATAAGGAGTTATATCATGGCAACAGTCAATGGAACGATTTTTAGTGATAACAATACAGTTAATGGAAATGGCCTGTTTCATCCTATACTGGTTGGAAAGGTTGACCCGGCATTTATGATTATCAATGGCGTATTAGTATTTACACCTGATCGTCCCGATACAATCAATGGACTCGACGGTAACGATATTATCCATGCGTTAGGAACAAATGATACGCTCAATGGCGGTACCGGTGCTGATAACATGCGGGGTGGTTCTGGTAACGATACTTACTACGTCGACAACAAAGGAGATGCTGTCACCGAAACGGTACCCGGCGGTACGGATACGGTAAACAGTTCAATACTGTCATATACGCTTGGAAACTTTTTGAACAACCTTAATCTGACAGGTGCAGCTATCAGCGGAAAGGGCAATAGTTTGAATAACATCATCAATGGAAATGGCGCCAACAACATACTTTCGGGTGAAGGGGGCAGCGATACTCTAAATGGTGGTGCCGGTGCTGACTTCATAGCTGGCGGTGCCGGCAATGATATGCTAACCGGCGGGGCAAACCAAGATTCTCTTGTAGGTGGAACAGGCGCGGACAAGTTTGATTTTAATTTTGTCAGCGAAAGCCCTTCTGGTGGTTTAATCGATCACATTTTGGACTTCAATCGGCTAGAAGGGGATAAGATTGATCTTTCCACAATTGACGCAAACGTGTTATTCCTAGGTAATCAGACATTTGCTGCGGCTCAATTATCGTACAACGCAGGAATATTAACGGCAAATGTGCTATTTGGCGCGGATATTCAAATCAACCTGGTGGGTGCGCCACTTAATCTTGCTGCTGACATAATTGCATAAATTTCGTTCAGGCTAACTACTCGGGAGCAATCTCCCGAGATTTCTTCCGATAAATTTGCTCTGCGTACCCTACGCCTATCCCCGTGGCAAGACCACGGGGTATTTGTTATGCGCGCTAATTATCAATGAGTAGATGACCAAAAAAATGCAAATATACCGATGGCAATGCCTGTGAAGAATTGTGCATGCACCAGATAAGATAGCGTTTTGAGTTCCGCCGGTGAATACCGCCACGTTAGAAATAAACCAAAAAAACCTTGCCAGATAACCAAGAACAATAATGCGGGAAAGAACCAAATATCGCTGTATCGTGAGAATCCCATCATTGCAATATGCAATAAGATGATGGCAATAGCGCCAATACCAAAGTAAATATGTGTTTTGTTCATCCACGCCAGTAATTAACGCATAAACGTAGATTGAATCACCACATCATAATCGGGAAGTAATCTTTGGGCAAAGCTTCCCTCACCTAGAAAGAGCTTTAACACAGTGCGCAAATAAATAAAAATCAGCAGTGCCAAACCCAATTTGCCGAAACCTTCACCAATCTCACTCATGAAGGTTTCCCGTTCATCAGGAATAGGGTGAACGAAGTAGGCATAAATGAAATAACCTAACGAAATGAGCGTCACAAACAGTGTGTATAAAACGATGTGCCAGATTTGTGTTTTTAACGTCAGCATACTAGGAATACGATCATTGATCATGTGTAAGTGAATGACATAGTCGGAAATTATTTCCCTTGATTACTCATTACGATGCCAAATAAACCCAAAGAAGATTGGATAGTTCCCCACTCTTATGGGTGAGCTTCTCGGGTATAAACTTGCAACGCAGCTTGGAAAGCAATGGCACTTCATCCTATATAGTTACACCGAATATTTTTCCCACGATTGCAGTTAAACCCATAGCCAGGGCGCCCCAAAATGTGATTCTAACCGCACCCGTTAGAACGGATGCGCCTCCCGCATAAGCAGCAAGCCCACCTAAAATTGCCATGAATATTAAGGACGAAGTTGCAACTAACGGAATCAATTGAACAAATGGCACCATCCATGCAATAAACATAGGCAGCGCGGCACCGACGGCAAAAGTACCGCAAGAGAATAACGCGGCTTGAATTGGACGTGCTTTGACATTTTCGTATAACCCTAACTCATCTCTAGCATGGGCCTCTAATGCGTTATGCGCCATCAGTTGCTGCGCTACTTTTCTAGCCAAATTGTAATCAAGCCCGCGTTGTTCATAAATGTTTGCAAGTTCTTGAAGTTCAAATTCGTAATCTTCACCTAGCGATTTTCTTTCCCGTTCAATATCTGCTTTCTCTGTATCAGATTGTGAACTGACCGATACATATTCTCCGGCTGCCATGGACATGGCACCTGCAACCATACCGGCACAACCTGCAAGTAAAATATCTGCTTGGTTAGCTTGAGCGGCTGCAATACCAATAATGAGGCTGGCCGTTGAGATAATCCCATCATTGGCGCCAAGAACTGCAGCGCGTAACCATCCTACCCGATGCAAGTGATGTATTTCATGTTGCGTCATTAAGTTCAACCTTCTTTTGCAGTTAATGGGCCTATACTACAATAATGACAGTGGCTTTCTGTTATTTTAAATAAGACAAGATGGCAATTCATATCTCCCTGAATTCGATCAATAAATTACCGTCCTGTTATTCTTGATATTAATCTTATGGAGCGCACTTGTGGTACAGCAATATCGAATCTTTATTTTTATACTATCCTTTCTTACTATTAATAGTAGTTTATGGGCTTCTTCCACTGATCAAATCAATAAAAGTAAACAAGAGCAGATTAGAGAAGTCGTTCACCACATCATGGTATCGAATGATGCGTTCGTTAAGAACATGCCATCCGGTTATTTTGATCGGCATATTCATGGCCAAAAGCCGATTGTAACAATGGTTACATGTGCCGATTCGCGAGTGCATTCCCACGCAATGGATGTTCATCCAGATGGGGATATCTTTTTGGTTCGAAACATTGGCAATCAAGTTTCCACAACTGAGGGATCCATTGAATATGGCGTTCGTCATTTACATACACCTGTCTTATTTGTGATAGGACATTCTTCATGTGGAGCTGTTGAAGCTGCAATGTCGCGACCTAAACATCTGGAGCCTTCCATCTGGCGTGAATTAGAAACCATCAAAGTGGTAGGTCATAAAGCTGATGATCATGCGCAGGTTAAAGAAAGCGTTGAAAGCAATGTCAATCATCAAGTATCAATTGCTTTAAAGAAATACGCGAGTGAAGTCAAAGAAAACCGATTGACTGTTTTAGGCGGCGTCTATGATTTTCGTAATGATTATTCGCAAGGTAATGGACGCCTTGTATTGATCAACGTAAATGGTGAAACAAATCCTTCTGAAATTGAGAAAAAATATAACGATCACTACAAATAGTTTTGATTGCCTCTAACTGACTTGTTTGCCAATGAGGGTAATGTATTTAAATTACGATTCATGTAGCATGGCCGAATCAACAACTCGCCTGAATCCCCATCGATGAATAATCTGAACTCCCTGGAACAACAAATTCGTCGCGTAGTGCTGATTGTAGCTTTAGCTAATTTAGCTTATTTTTTCGTTGAGTTTCAGGTGGCCCAACGTATCGGATCTGTTTCCTTATTTGCTGATAGCATCGATTTTTTGGAAGACACCACCGTCAATTTGCTGATTCTCGTCGCATTCGGATGGTCTTTAAAGATGCGCTCATTTGTTGGAATGTTACTCGCCTTTATATTGCTAATTCCTGGAATATTTATGCTTTGGACCGCATGGGAGAAATTTAACCTGCCCATAGCTCCTGATCCATGGATGCTTTCTGCAACCGGTTTAGGAGCATTAGCCGTTAACTTAGGGTGCGCTTTTCTACTGGCTCGATTTCGTGATCACAATAGCAGTTTGACCCGCGCGGCTTTTCTTTCTGCACGAAATGATGCATTAGCCAACATCGCTATAATTCTGGCAGGCCTCGTTACTCTATACTGGTATTCTGGTTGGCCGGATTTAATCGTGGGAATAGGTATTGCTATCTTAAATGTGGATGCTGCTAAATCAGTATGGAATGTAGCACGACAAGAACAAGCTTCTGCAAAAACAGAACTCATTTAAAGAAAGTCGCCCGAGAATCTGCTCAATAAAGGGCACAATCAACCAGGGGCAGGCGATTCGATCAATTTTAGGACGCTCACGAGTAATCCATTTCATAGTTACACCTCACAGAAAAGTTTTTAGAATCAACCCGATGACTGCGCAGGCTGCGATGACTTCAATCACGTTGCGTTTAAAGCGAAACAGCGCGATAGCCGCCATCAAGGCAATCAAGGCCGATATCCAATCGAATGTGCCTGTAAAACCATTCGGCCATAGCACATAATAGCCAAAGAACATAGCCAGGTTTAGGATGACTCCGACAACGGCTGCCGAGATCGCAGTCAGAGGCGCGGTAAATTTTAGGTTACCGTGGGTGGATTCCACCAACGGGCCACCGGCGAGAATAAAAATGAAAGATGGTAGGAAAGTAAACCACACCACCAGTGTCGCCGCTACGGCTCCGGCTAGAAATAGCATGTCCGGCCCAAATAGCGCATTTACATAACCACCAATGAAACCAACAAAAGCTACCACCATAATCAGTGGTCCTGGAGTAGCTTCGCCAAGTGCCAAGCCATCAATCATCTGTGCTGGTGTGAGCCATTCGTAAAATCCAACCGCACCTTGATAAATGTAGGGTAGTACCGCATAAGCCCCTCCAAAAGTCAGCAAGGCGGCCTTGGTAAAAAACCAGCCCATCTGTGTCAGTGTGTGATCCCATCCATAATGGGTTGCGAGCAACATCATTGGCAGTAACCATAACAAACCACCGATCACAACTATCTTAGCCAACCGCGACCAAAGAAAGCGCGCATGTTCGGGTGTTGGCGTATGGTCATCAATTAATGCTGCACCATAAGACTTATTTGCTTGTCCATGCCCACCACCAACCTTGAAATTATTGGGCGAGATATATCCGCCTACATAACCGATCAATGCGGCACTGGCGACAATAATCGGGAATGGAATGTTTAGTGCGAAGATTGCAACGAATGAAGCTGCTGCTATTGCCCATAGCAGATTATTCTTTAGGGTCCTCGAGCCAAGTCGATAGGTTGCCTGTACCACAATAGCGGTTACTGCGGGTTTGATCCCATAAAATAGGCCAGCAACCATTGAAACATCGCCAAAAGCGAGGTAAATCCATGAAAGCGCGATCAGAATAAACAAAGAAGGCAATACAAACAAAGTTCCGGCAAGAATTCCGCCCCATGTACGATGTAACAACCAGCCGATATAGATAGCAAGCTGCTGAGCTTCCGGCCCTGGTAGCATCATGCAATAATTAAGCGCGTGCAGGAAACGTCGTTCTGAAATCCAGCGCATACGCTCGACTAAATCCTGATGCATGATGGCAATCTGACCGGCTGGCCCACCAAAACTGATGAAACCAAGTTTTAGCCAATACCAGAAAGCCTGAGATAATGTAATTTGCTCAGGGGGTTGTGTGTTATCAGGAAATTGTTGCTTCGGTACGTCCATTACTCCTCCTTGGAATTATCCAATTGTAGAGCAGTCCTTGGACGAAGTCGTCTTAAAGCGGGGAGGCTGCTTTATCCCCAGTTGCAGCTATTGTCTATTCACCAACAATAAAAAGCAATAGGATTGTATGGATATATGCTGAAGCCTTTACAAAATAAAAAAGACCTCTGCACAACCGCGAGAATTTAGCTGTAGTGACAGAGAAAAATATCCAACTGAGAGTTATTGCACGTCATTTTGGTAGAAAGTGAAGTTTTTTCCTTTTTTTAGGGGAATTTTCCCCCTTATGCAACATTTGGACGGATTGCTCTCCTTAATGGTTGGTCTACGAAGATTTTGTTGGCTGCTTTTTTCAGGTTCATGCAGATACTTTTCAGTATGACTTGGGCGTTGACTTTTACCGTACCGAAGTAGCTGGCGCGCCCCATTCTGAATAAGCGTTTGATTGTGCCAAAACACTGTTCGACAATATAACGTTTTTTGCTGATCAATTGATTCGCCAGCTTCTGGCGTGCCGAGAGTGGTTTGTTCTTGTACGCACGATGCATGATTGCGCTCTTGATCTTTTGCTTTCTTAGAACTGCCGATTGGCATTGCTGGCAGATCCCTTGTCAGCATATACCCGATTCGCCTCGATATGCGCACCATCGATAGCTGCTTCGAAATGCATCATTTCACTCTGGTTGGCAGGAGTAGTGTGAACCCCGCGCACATAGCCGTCTTGTGCGTCCACCACCAAGGTAACTGCGGTAGCCAAACTGCGACTTCTTGCCTTTCTTTAGCCAAGTCGCATCCCGGATCCGCACTTGTTCTTCGGTACAGCTGATTCCAGGCTGACTGCCATCTTCAAACTGAACAGCCTTACCTTCGGTATCTACCTCAAGTAGGATGGTCTTTCTAGGCGTGCCGCTGACTCAATCAGCGTGGCATCAATGACCGCTCCTGTCGCACCCTTGATCATCAATCCGTGTGATTGAAGCTGCTCATTAATAGAACCTAGCAAACCATCTAGTCGGTCGTTGATTACCAGACGGTTACGGAACCGGCACAAAGTGGTTTCGTCCGGTATCGCATCCGACAAGGACAATCCACAAAATTGTAGAAAATCAATCCGTACACACAGCGCTTGCTCCAACGCAGCATCCGATAAACTATGCCACTGACCCAGCAGGATCGCTTTGAACATCAACAACACATCAAACGGTTCCTGTCCTCCACCATGCGATAACTCGCGCTTGTATAAACCCGTAAGCTTCGGACGTAACTCCTCCCACTCAATCAGCGCATCAATCTTCATCAGAACATTATCTCGCTTCAATCGCTCTGCCAATTCCAGTGCTCCAAAACTCATCTGCATCTTTTGCTCCAACTCTCTTTTAACTACCTCTATTTTAGTGGGTTATTGCAAGGGCAGGCGAGGTTGTGCAGGAGTCTTAGTTATCTGTGAGAAAAATCACATCCAAAAAATACTGATGGTGGTAAGCGTGATTTAAACATGCAGACAAAATTACCGGAAGGTGTTGAAAAAGCTGGATGAAACATAGATACGATCATCGTTCGGTTGATTATGATTATTTAGACGATTACAGAAATATTGCTGGTCAGCATTAATATTCCATTCAGCGCTGTTATTACAGCCTGATGTCTAATGGCCTCTCGGTCACCTTGGTAATGATAGATTTCCTGCTGAACGCAACCCGTTTTTGTCGTCCACGCAAAACATACCATACCGACAGGCTTATTAACTGTTCCGCCATCTGGCCCGGCTATACCAGTAATCGATACGCCAATCTGTGCATGGCTTCGGTTGAGTGCTCCCAATACCATCTCTTGTGCTGTTTGTGACGATACGGCGCCATACTGCGCCAATGTTGCGAATTGAACACCAAGCATTTCTTGTTTGGAAAGATTGCTGTAAGTAATAAATCCCCTTTCGTACCAAGAGGAACTTCCAGGAACCGATGTAATTACTTGACTTAGCCAACCGCCGGTACACGATTCGGCCGTGACGAGCATCAATTCATGTTGGATTAGGCATGCCCCGACTCGCTGCGCTAAAGCGTAAAGCGTTTCATGGGTATCGGATGTTGCTCGCATGAATGTCTATTTAACATAATGGATTTACAGGATTAATGCTTCAAACCAATTAGGTAATTTGCTACGAGGCACGGTCTATAGGTTAATCGAAACAGCGATCAAGCTGCTAAACCATATTTTACTCCGATGTGTTATAACCGCTATTTCTTTGTCCATTGCCCATTGATCTGAATCCAGGTTCCCGCAGGTACTGTATTAAAAATCTCTTGGGCGTAAACTTTACCGACCTGATCGGCACTGATGCCTTGTGCCGCGGCTTTCTGCTGGTAAATTACGCGGCGTTGCGTATTGATAGAATCCGCTTGTGCTTGTGCACTGGAATCTCGTGCGATCACATAACCCGTAGCGCTTTCTCCAATTGTTCCGGATGCACGCAGTTCTTCCAACGAGGCAGCCCATGCATAGGGATTCCCTAACGTAAAAATCAGTAAAGAGATTGTGATAAATTTTTGCATCGAAGTAGTGGCATCGATGCTATTCATAATCTTGCTCATTCCGTCCTCCATCGATAGATATTTCAAATAACCTAGAAAATACCAGGATTCGCAGCGATATCTTTTTTTGCGTCTTCTTCAAGCTTTACACGGATGTCCGCATCCAATTTGATATTCAAATTGATCGTGATTGGTTCGTGGGGTGGTTCAACTTTAACGGTGGGCGTACATGCTATATTTGTCAAAAGCACGACCAACACCCAAGCGGTATAGTGAAATTGAATGATTTGACCTGCGCCATACATGATTTTACTCCCGGACTATCTATTAAGTTTTTAAAACCTATTTTGTAGCAAATTTATGGCGCCAGTTTTCTAGCTATTAGACTCGGAAACTATTTCAGTGAGAACTCCACTCTTCCGCCTTTTTTTTCTTCGATTTTTTCAGCTTCAGGAGCTGAAACGATAAAAATACGGTTATCTGGAATACTACCCTTTTCAATCAACCAATTATGCGCTGCCGTGGCGCGCTGCTCGGCAAGTGCAGCAAGGTCGTTATCAGTGATCTGAATGTTCGCCAGTATCAGTTGTTCCATTTCAGCATCTGGCAGGCTTTTAGTCAAACCAACGATGTTTTTAGGTTTTTCAAAAGGCTCCTTCTTATAGGCTGCTGTTAAATATTGACTATATTCTTCGGGGGTCAATTGCACGTTGATCAATTCTCCACCGGTCTCACCTTTTTCCGTTTGGTCAGCAAGTTTTTGCGCTTTTACTTTATTCTGCAATAAAGCCAGTTTTAGTCCGTCATGATCTTCGGCTGCATCTGCGTAGCCCGAAATTTCCAAATTAAGCGACGGTTTATCCGCCAAAATACTAGCAAGAGATTGCAAGCGCTTGGCTGCTTCTTCGTTAATTTCAGCAAAACCTGGTACAAATGTAATGGTAGAAAGCTCTTCGCCACCTTCAAACATGGATGCGATTAATGTAAAAGGTGCGGTCGCTGCTTTGCCTATCAGATTAACAAACGCTTCAAAGATAAGGCCACCCAAATTAAATTCTGGATCATTAAGGGAGCCTTTAAGAGGCAGATGCAGGTTGATCTCGCCATTGCGATTTTTTAGCAGTGAAATGGCTAAATCCAGTGGCAGTGACACGGCATTTTCACTGTTGATTTTTTCGCCCAAAGTAAACTGATCGAGAAAGATTTTGTTATCCGCAGTCAATGCGCCTTTTTCAACATGGTATTGCACATCTGCTGAAAGTTTTCCTTTCTCAATAGCGTAACCCACATATTTTCCAGAATAAGGACTAAAGGGGGGTAGGTCGATGTCTTTAACCTTGGCGGTTAAATCGAGGAAAAATTCTTGACTAAATGGTTCAATTTTTCCTTTGATCTCTAGAGGGGCTGTTTTATCGATCGCGCCCTTAACGTCAATGACTCCGAATTTGCCTGGGTACAATGGTCCGATTTGTCCATGTAATCCCGTTAAATTTGCACGGTAATTGGGTTTAATAAAGCGATCGTAGAAGTTGATATTGCCGCGTTGTAACAATACCTTGCCAATGTGAACAAGCGTTTCTTTTTGAGGGTTTACTTGATAGGTATCAATAGGTTTGATATCGGATGTCGTGACCTTCAGCTCAACCGCGTTTTTATTATCCGCAGAAGAAACCTCCACATCGATCGGCTTATCGACTTGCACGATGTCAATCAGATTAAGCTTGCCGCTTGGCAATAAAACCATCCGTGCATAAAAATCACTAAAGGTGACGGTATTGATATCAACGCGCAGTGGATCGCTGACGATTTTTAAGCTACTGACATCCAGCTTTTTCCAGTGCAGCAGGTCTTGTGCATTTTTTTCATCGAAGACATGCAAGTTATCGAGTTTTGCATCACCAGCTACATTGAAATTCAATTGCGTGTCCTGCTGCGCTTTTACATTGCCATGGAAAGAAATATCTCCGCTCGTGATCAGCGCATTGAGTTTCCCGTCAGCCCATCCCTGCAGTGATACCAAGTCAACCGAATCGAGCTGCATCATTAGGTCGGTGTTCAACGGCGCCCAAGCCAAAGTACCGTCTACTTTAACGTTGCCGCGCTGATTGATGCGTGCTTTTACAGACAGATTCATCGGCTTAACGCCAGTTAAGTCGATGTCACGAATGGTTATATCGAGTGGTTCCATCACCATTGGCGGCGTTTTGGTCAAATTCAAGTCTTCGTAACGTATAGCGGCTTTTGCAAGGTTGATGCCTTTAATTTGAACCGTCCAAGGTGCATCATTGAGAATTTCTTTTTTATTTTCTTGTTTTTTATCTGCTATGACAGTTGGCTCGGTTTTTATGTCGACTTTTCGATCCTTTTTTTCTGATTTGCTCGAAGTATCGTTCTCAGCGACCTGGGGCTGAACTGGTTTATTGGGATCGGGTTTTCGTCCTGGCAGTGGCACTTGTGCAAGCGCAATAGCAGGTTTCTGAGTATTCTTTACCTTATTGTTAGATTGGTCTTTTACAGGGGTATTTTTTTGCTTCGATGCATTCACAATAGGTTGTGGTTGCATCGGTTGTTTTTTTGTCGCTGCATCCCCCGTTGGTTTAAATAGCCGCAACAAATCGATATTACCAGTCGTATCGCGACGCAATGTTGTGCGCAAGCGCTCCAATGTGATGTCATCCAGTTCGATTTCATGCTTGTTCATATCGATTCCGATTTTATCAATCGTTAAATCGGCTAATGACAAGGCAGGCGCTTTTTCATCGTTCGGAATTAATGCGATATCCTCAATCTTCATCGCCAATTGAGAAGGTTTTTGTGCCATCACATAGACGTTCGCTAAATTGATTGTCATCTGTTTAAATTTAGCTTGATAGGGTTCTTCAACGGCGTTATTTTTTACTGCAATGCGTCGTAAATGCGCTTCACCTGATAACACCACATCAGGAGTTTGATCAGCAATATGGGTAAATGTGACTAACAAATCAATGTCCAGTAAACCGGAATTAAAGCTTATACCTTTTGGCAGAGATACATATTGATCAAATTCGGTTAAATCAAACTTATCTAGTTTTAAGGCTAACGTTGCTTCCTGTTTCTCAGCAAATGGCCGCAACTTTCCTTCCAGAGAAAAAGGAGAGCCGTTAATTTTTGCACTAAAATGCGGTTCAACCCAATGAGTCAACGCACTTTCAAAGTTAGCGATAACGGGTATTCCAAAATTGATTTCGCTGATTTTATGATTGGCTGATTTGAATTGATCATCAAACTCGAAATAACCATTTTCAATTTTGATATTAGCAACCGAAAATTTTGCAGGTGGGCCTTTCTCCTCTTTATCTGGGGATTGACCAAACTTTTCAATTAAATCATTAATATTTAATTGATCACGGGCATCTCGATTTAGCCAAATTTTAGGTTCTGACAAGACAATACTGGTAATCACTGGTGCACGATGTCTTATGGATTCGATACTGGCATCGACATACAACTTGCCCAAGGAAAATAGCTGCTTGGTTGGTGCGGTTTCATCACCTGCTTTTTCTCCGATGCTAAAGTCGTGCACAATCAATTCAAGGCTATGCAATTTAAATTCAATGACTGCTACTTTAACCGGACGTTGTAGCAGCTCGGACAAGTGTATTTCCAATTGCGATTTTGCATAGCCAGGCAACCACCAATAACTCAACGCAATCAGGGTCAATATGAGCGCGCAAATAACGCTTAAGCTGATTGTCCAGCGCTTGTTACGCACCCAAAATCCTCGCTTATCCGTCGGTGGAATCCCTTCAGGATGCTGAATCTGTTCGGTCGATGTCATGGTGGCTTTATTTTGTTAATAATAGACTGAGTAGTCGATAGGCCAATCATATCTTATTGAAGCAATCAATAATGTCCTCCTTCTTGTTTCAGACTGATCAATTCCACATCAAAAATAAGGGTGGCATTGGGAGGAATGACATTACCCGCACCCCTCGATCCATAGGCCATAGATGGAGGAATGATTAATGTGCGCTGACCGCCTATCTTCATGCCCAGTACGCCTTTATCCCAACCTTTAATGACTCGTCCTGCACCTAACATGAAAGAAAATGGTTCTTTTCGATCATGCGAGCTGTCGAATTTTTTGCCCTTTTTATCGGCAGCATTTTCGTCATATAACCAGCCGGTATAATGAACATTGACTGTCTTACCTACTTCTGCTTCTTCGCCATGACCAACTTTGACATCGATTTTTTGTAATTCATCGGAATCCGCGAATGCCCATTCCGACGTTAAAGTAATCGCAAAAAGTATGAAGATCAAATTGAGTGAATGCTTAAAATTGAATGTTCTCATAGTTCCCTTTTAATTTTTACAATAGAAATTAATAACATTTAGCTAACCGCATCGAAGTATTATAACTGTTATGGATAATTCGTCATTATGTGTGAGCGTGTCATCCAATGAGGAATATGGAAAAGAATGCTTTACCTGTGCGCTATTTGGTTTCTTTAATTGCCGAAAACTTAGCAGAAAATTTTCTGTGAATTTTCTCGATGATTATCAGAAGTTTTGCTTAGGTCGTGATTAAATTTACAATTAATCTATTGATTCTATATTTAAAATATTAATAAGACTCCTGCACAACCTCGCCTGCCCTTGCAATAACCCACTAAAATAGAGGTAGTTAAAAGAGAATTGGAGCAAAAGATGCAGATGAGTTTTGGAGCACTGGAATTGGCAGAGCGATTGAAGCGAGATAATGTTCTGATGAAGATTGATGCGCTGATTGAGTGGGAGGAGTTACGTCTGAAGCTTACGGGTTTATACAAGCGCGAGTTATCGCATGGTGGAGGACAGGAACCGTTTGATGTGTTGTTGATGTTCAAAGCGATCCTGCTGGGTCAGTGGCATAGTTTATCGGATGCTGCGTTGGAGCAAGCGCTGTGTGTACGGATTGATTTTCTACAATTTTGTGGATTGTCCTTGTCGGATGCGATACCGGACGAAACCACTTTGTGCCGGTTCCGTAACCGTCTGGTAATCAACGACCGACTAATATGGTTTGCTAGGTTCTATTAATGAGCAGCTTCAATCACACGGATTGATGATCAAGGGTGCGACAGGAGCGGTCATTGATGCCACGCTGATTGAGTCAGCGGCACGCCCTAGAAAGACCATCCTACTTGAGGTAGATACCGAAGGTAAGGCTGTTCAGTTTGAAGATGGCAGTCAGCCTGGAATCAGCTGTACCGAAGAACAAAGTGCGGATCCGGATGCGACTTGGCTAAAGAAAGGCAAGAAGTCGCAGTTTGGCTACCGCAGTTACCTGGTGGTGGACGCACAAGACGGCTATGTGCGCGGGGTTCACACTACTCCTGCCAACCAGAGTGAAATGATGCATTTCGAAGCAGCTATCGATGGTGCGCATATCGAGGCGAATCGGGTATATGCTGACAAGGGATCTGCCAGCAATGCCAATCGGCAGTTTCTAAGAAAGCAAAAGATCAAGAGCGCAATCATGCATCGTGCGTACAAGAACAAACCACTCTCGGCACGCCAGAAGCTGGCGAATCAATTGATCAGCAAAAAACGTTATATTGTCGAACAGTGTTTTGGCACAATCAAACGCTTATTCAGAATGGGGCGCGCCAGCTACTTCGGTACGGTAAAAGTCAACGCCCAAGTCATACTGAAAAGTATCTGCATGAACCTGAAAAAAGCAGCCAACAAAATCTTCGTAGACCAACCATTAAGGAGAGCAATCCGTCCAAATGTTGCATAAGGGGGAAAATTCCCCTAAAAAAAGGAAAAAACTTCACTTTCTACCAAAATGACGTGCAATAACTCTCAGTTGGATATTTTTCTCTGTCACTACAGCTAAATTCTCGCGGTTGTGCAGAGGTCTTTTAATTATTTACAAGCAATGTTTACTCAGGAGATTTTTTATGAATTGCCTTGGCAGGTTTGTTATTGCAGTGATTTTAACTGGATTGACCGCGAGTGTGTCCGCACGGAATTTTTCGGGTCTGTATGTATTTGGCGATAGTCTTTCCGACTCCGGAAACATTGCGTTGATTATTGGTTCTGATCCCAATCAGATCATTACCGACAACGGCTATATTCCGAATAGTCCCTATGCGTCTGGTCAGTTTACTGACGGTGATGTATGGGCGACAACTTTCGCCGATGCCATAGGATTGTCACCTTTTGCGCAGCCCGTTCTTGCCGGAGGCGGCAACTTCGCATTTGGCGGGGCGCGTACCAGTACCGACGGCTTGAATCTTCCACCGAGCTTGGTCACGCAAGGTGCGGTTTTTTTGGGAAGCACTGGCGGCATTGCGCCGCATGATGCGCTGTATGTATTGCAAGGCGGTGGCAATGATGCACGCGATGCATTGCTTGCAATTGCATCAGGTGCCGATCCACAATCCGTCATCGAAGCCACGGCGACCCTATATGCACAATCCATCGGTTCGCTGGTTGATCAACTACAAACAGCCGGCGCTGAGCGTGTTGTGGTCTGGAATGTGCCAAATATTGGGCTGTTGCCTGCGATCACTCAGCAGGGATCGCAAGCTTCGTTCCTCGGTGAACAGGTAGCCTTGGCAATGAACGGCGCACTATCGAATCGTTTGTCAGAAGAGACGGGTGTCACTATCTTCGATGACTTCAATTTGGTCACTCAAGCGGTGATGAATCCTGCCGCGGCCGGTTTGATGAATGCAACGGATGCCTGTGGCGCTATTGCAGCTTGCGATCCTTCTACCTACTTATTTTGGGACGGACTCCATCCTACCTCCGCTGGTCATGCACTATTGGCACAACATATGATTCAAGCGATACCCGAACCTTCTACCTATCTGTTGTTAATCTCTGGGCTATTATTGATTGGCGCGAAGATTCGCTACCAGCGTAGTAATGAACAATAAACTCATAGCACTGGAATTATTATTTTTCGAAGTGAAGATGGCAATCAAAATTATAGAATTTCATCGACATAGTCTACGAATCTCCTGTTTCTCAAGCTTTTGGTTTCACAAGACTACGTTGACTAAAAATAGCCCGTACAGATTTCCGCTCAAAACGCGCAATGCGAAAAACCGCTTTCGTCCTTCTTTTCTGCTAATCTAGTGTTTTTCTAGTTAACAACGACGACATGGAAATGGAGAAATCAACAAAACTGGGACTGTCGGCACCATCGGAAATGCGCACAAAAGTATTAACCGAATCACAAATCGCGAATCTCCTGAAATTACATGATTCGCCGATGGTTCGGATGCTCTATTTGGTAGGTGGTTTTTTGGCGTTATTCTTGGGTATCCTAGGAGCGGTATTGCCAATATTGCCGACGACGCCGTTCATACTTTTGGCTGCAGCTTGTTTTGCCCGCGGATCGGAACACTTTCACCGCAAATTGATGGAAAATAAAATCACCGGGCCTATTGTTTACGAGTGGTTGATTTATCACAGCATACCTGAACGCGTCAAACGCTGGGTGTATGTTCTAATTTCGCTATCATTTGGTAGTTCTATTCTTATCGTGCCCGAAATGTGGCAAAAAATAATGTTGGTAACGTTAGGAAGCATTTTGGCTTTTTGCATTTGGCGTATACCTGTTCGGAAGATTCAGTAATCTCAGTGATGTGAATTTTCTGAAAAAGCCCCCTGATTATGCTAAAGTTATTGGTTTAGATGGGTCTTAAAAAGGAGACAAAGCAATGGATTACAATTACGAATCCGATCATACGAAATTCATTCGTGAATTACTTGAAAAAAACCCGGAATTACAAGAAAAGCGCAAAACTGCGCGGGACATGTGGTGGGATAAAAAACTCAATAAAGAAGAGCAAAAAAAGTTTAAAGAATCCAGTGATCCCATGAAACCGTATGTTTATTTTGGTGGATAAATCTTGACGATATCCAGCATGAAAATTCGTACGCTCTTATCCTTAACAATTCCGTTTTCTTTGGTTGCGTGCAGTCATCTTCCCGAAACACTGCAAACCAGCGAGGAAACACCTCGAAATTTCAACCAGCAGTTTTCTGGTGAACATACAGCGCTAGCGAAATGTGTCATCAATAAATTGCGGTCTGACGGTAAGCGCGCGCTTCACTATCTGCATTTTAAGCAACGGGAATTTTCAGATAGAGAGGCTTCAGAAATTCTTGCCCTGGATACGCGTTACTTATCGAATGTATATCCTGCTTACGCTCCTTCTAATCCCGATGCCGTTCAAATATCGGGAGGACTGTATACAGAAATTACAGAAACTCTTTCTTACGAAGCTAGAGCGAGCGAGAAAAACCAAATGGCATTCACTTTTTCCTTACTGCTGGAGAAAAATGATTATGCTTCTACCACCGCTACTTTGGAGGGTGATCATTACACAGGGGAAATTGGCTGGAAAATACTCGAGTCTTGCGCCTCAGTAACTTCAGAACAACCCCCAACGCCGTAAAACACTAAAGATATTTTTGGCATAGATCCCTTGGGGCTATCCGAGCATAGGCAATACCTAATTGTTATTGCCTGATTTTGCCAGCAGAAAGTCCAGCATGCGGGTCGGCAATAACCTTCGTAAGGCGCCAAACAAATAGGTTGGAAAGGTTACATAATAGTGTGGTTGCGGTTGTTTGCTTTCTAGTGCATGAATGACTCGATCCAACACGGCTTCAGGAGGTAGTGTAAACGGAACGGCTGCTGGTCCGGGTTTGTTTAAGCGATTGAGCACGCCCTGATATTTTTCCCGGTGTACGCTATTCTCGATGTCGATATATTTCAGTAATGCTTTCATCGAATTTGTCCGGAATTGGCTGGTAATGGGTCCCGGTTCAATTAAACTGACATAAATATTGGTGCCGCGGAGTTCTAGCCGCATCGTATCACTCAGGCCCTCAATGGCATATTTGGAGGCATTGTATGCTCCTCTGAAAGGCAGTGAAACCAGCCCTAATACTGAACTATTTTGAATGATTCTTCCATATCCCTGGCGGCGCATCACCGGTATTGCCAGATTCGTGAGTTCCTGCCAGCCGAAAACATTGGTTTCAAATTGCTCTCGCAATGCATCGCGGCTTAAGTCCTCAATAGCGCCCGGTAGTCCAAATGCACCGTTATTGAATAACGCATATAGTTCGCCGTTGGTTCGGCGCAGCGTTTCTTCGAAAGCAAAATGGATTGAATTGGAGTCAGTCAAGTTTAAACGAAAACTTTCTAGCCCCTGCGCTTCTAACGTCACTACATCAGCCTGCTTTCTAGCGGTTGCTAATACCTGGTAGCCGCGCGCTTGCAATCCTTTCGCAACGCAATAACCGATTCCACTGGAACATCCTGTTATTAATATTGTTTTTTTCATCGGTTTTCAGTTAGTTGTTAATAATTAAAGACAGTTACTTTTTTCGCAGCACGATTATGCATACCATGTAACAATATCGTTGGATTAGTAAATATGACACTCTACAAAAAATAACACCAGAAAAGACGCCCTATGTCAAAGATATTGTTTCGATTAAATGGCGCTCCTGACGATGAAATTGAAGAAGTCCGCGAGTTATTAGCGCAGCATGCTATTGATTTTTATGAAACGCCGCCAGGAAATTGGGGGGTCTCAATCCCGGCTATTTGGGTGAAAGAGGAAGATCAATTCGAGCAAGCACGTACTTTATTAGATGCCTATCAACGTGAACGTTCCAATCGAATCAAAAACGAGTTATTGTTATTGAAACAAACAGGAGCAAACAAAACTTTTATCGATATGATCAAGCAAAATCCGGTGAATTTTGCAATCCACCTAGTGGTTGCATTACTGGTAATCTATTTGTCGATTCGACTAATCTGGGATCTCGGCCAATAATTGACCCAGTGTTTGTAAATGACAGAAGCTCATTCGATTAATACAATCGGCTGAATACGGTATCATACTCATTCAACGATTATTTGATCCAAATTACCTAAAAGGAAGAAAACATGAGAAGTTTTATTAAACTATTAGTATTGGGCCTGATAGCAATACCTTTGCATACACAAGCGGGTGGAAATCCCGATCATGTAAAGTTTCCACAAGGCTACGAAAAAGATTTTAAACAATACGCCACAATGAATCGCGCCAATCAAACACAAGTGGCCAAGCTCTATGCAAACGAGGCAGCGGTTAATAGTTATACTAAAGATAGTAAGAGCGGATCGGGTTCCGTGATCGTGATGGAAATCTACGATACGAAAAAAGGTGGTGACGGTAAGCCGGTAGCAGGTAAGGATGGACTTTTTGAAATTGATTCCTTAGCGGCAGTCGCTGTGATGGAAAATAAAGATAACTGGGAGGCATCTTTTAGCAAAGAAGATCGCACTGGAAACTGGGGGTTTGCAGTCTATAATCCGGATGGCACCGCGAAAAGCAACGATCTGAACTGCGTTCAATGTCATACACCGTTACAAGCGCAAGACTATCTGTTTACTTACCAAAAACTCGTCGAATTCGTTAAGAAATAGACGAAGCATATTTCCAATCCGAGTCGGGCTACGGGTTTGTTAACTTAGCCTGCTAACCCGACCGGGTGCACATTTTCTGCACTAAATTGCTGCCGAGAACACGGTTACGCAAAATCCTCTGTAAACTCCCAGTATCAAACCAACACGCCTATGAAGTGAGCGGTTTATTAGCCTATTGCTAATTTTATCGTAGGGGGAGATATATCTTTTAGACCGATAGCGAGATTTAAAAGTATTCATTTTCGCAGTCTCTGTAGTGGTGTTTTGTAAAACCCTACTTCAGAAATAATCAATTAAGAGAATCTATTAAGTCTTTGCAAGCGAATTTTTGCAAGGGTATCCCCACAAAGCTTAGGGTGTTAAGTGCGACAATTTGTCGCATTGTCTTTTATCCATACAGGAAATACCATCCCATTCGAAGTTTGTTTCTATCGTGCCAATGTGCGCTTGAAAAATTATTTTTGGCTATAAAGCGCAGACGCGGAACATTAAAAAACAAATTTCTTGGGGCTGTAGTAGATTAGGTTAAATTTGAGTCCAATTTTTCAATATTTTCAACTGTTGTTTAGGTGTTCCATAATTGAATCTAAATTCACATTCTTTGAGAAACAATGGAAATGATTCTTTGAGGATTCCATTGTATTTTCTTAAGACTCGTTTAGCCTGATTCCAAAAGTTTTCAATACCATTAATGTGATTCTTACCCTGCGCAAATAGCGTAGAGTGATTGATTCGTTCATGATAGAAGTGGCTCACATCAAGTGCATTGTAACTACGATAACAGTCTGTATAAACTATGCTGTCTGGCGCGATTTTTCTCGTTATCAAAGGCATTAACGTTTCCGACTTCGTATCTCCACAACCTTGGTGTGAGCTTTGCCGCCTCGCTTCAATATGCCAAATACAGCAACTTTACCTGCAGCACCGCGACCAGGTTTACCTTTACGAACACCACCAAAATAGCTTTCACCCAATTCAACTACACCATCAAAGATTTCATGAGATTCTTGTTCCAGATGGTACGCAATAACTTCCCGTATTTTGCGATAAAACAGCACTGCACTATTAGGCTGAATCCCCAATATATCTGCTGCTGATCTCGCTGTAACTTCCAGTACAAAAAACTCTAGTAACCTTAACTGTATTTTCTTCAATAATCTACAATGACTTATCTTCATTTGATTAGCCTAACATCTAAGCTAATCTACTACAGCCCCAATTTCTTTGTAGATCGACTTCTTTCATCATGTTTTTATGCTCTGAAATTTATAAGCCTATACCTTGCGTATACGTGTGACGGAAGTGGGTTTTTATGAATTGTAAAAATAAAAGTAGCCATTAAAAGAAAAAGGAGAAATTCTCGAAATGAAATCTATTCAACAATTTAAGGATGTAACAAAAGCAGCGTTGGCTGTAGCTGCGGTTGTTGGTTTTTCACACAATGCCTTGGCGCATACTCGATTAAACACGCCTGTGATAACAGAAGGGGTAAGAGTTGAGAATAATGTTGTCATCGGTCACGCATGTGGTGATGGAACTCATATCATTGCGAGCTCGGTGGTTTTCCCGGATGGGCAGGACTCTACATTAAAAGTGAATGGTACTGTCGTTACTGATAAAACAATTGCCGATTATGTGACTAATTATGGCAACTTGTATCAAAAAGTCTTGGATACTGGCACTTTTAAACAAGAAGATGAAAAACATGATGAACAGGGAAACACGGTAGGTTTCTATGTCAGGGAAGGAAAAATGCCTGCTTATTATACGGTTTTCCTACCGTTCAGAGCCAGTGCGCATACGTTTGAACCGACTTCGTGTGCTTCCAGCGTAAAAGTAGTTGTTGCAATTTCAGATATATGCAAGGTTACCAATGTTGCAGGTCTTTCTGATGCGACTGTGAATATGTGGACACCTGCCGTTGGGTCGATTTTTGACGGTGTAGGTTTGCATGGCTATGATTCTCCAGCAACATTAACGATTACACGAGATCTGGCTGCCAATCCATTACCAGGAGATTGTTCCGAAGCGGGTGATGCTGTGGAATTGATTCCATCCAAAGCGCAAATGGATCGCGATATGCCGATTGTTGTCAAGGGTAAACAATGGTGGCCATCATTACGCCATTAAGAAAGAAGTAGCTGTAGTTATTAGTGTTTAAATTAGAGAATGGATAAGAGAAAGTCGAAGAGCTCCTTTATCTATTCTCTCTTTTTTAGAGGAATTTCATGATGATGAAATTGCAACGAAAACATCTCCATCTGTCGTTATTCTTGGCTTTGTCGATGGGGGCTACGCAGTTTGTTTATGCAGAAAATGACAGTACTTCAACCCGTTCGAATGTAGCGTTTGACAGTCTTGCATCAGTACAAGTCCAATGTTTTTCAGGTGAGAACGAGTTATCAGTCGATCAAGTTGTTACTGGCGAATTGATGCAACAAGCGGTATCCAGGATTGCTGAAGAGCGTGTTGCTGCATTGTCTCGGTTAGCAACAGCAGTGCCTATCGATGTTGTTGTTCGGCAAAAAATCATACAAACAGCCTTACAAGATGCGGATCCCCGTGTTAGAGGACAGGCCGTTTATGCATTGGTGCAGCAAAATTGTGCGGACAGTATGTTATTGCTTGAACAAGCACTCGATGACAGTGAGCTTTCAGTACGCCTAATGGCGCTGGATGGCTTAATGGGCGATGACCGCAGTGTAGCACTGTTGAAAAATGCGTTAAAGGATGATGAACAAGCTGTTCGTGAACTTGCTGCAGTTAAGCTCGAGGGTCTTTTTCCGACAGCAGAAACTGTGAAATAGCGGTATTACAAAAACGATTTTAGGGGACAGATATGAAATTTACTTCAGTAAAAACGATAATCTCTTTAGTAGCAGGTAGTGTAATTTTAACCCATTCGGTTTTTGCCTTGGCGCATAATCAAGCAGGCAGTTTTACCACTGGGCTCGCAGCAGCCGTTGATTTTTATACCGTCTCGTGTACGGATGACGGCAATGGTGCGCCTTCCTATCTTGAAGCTCGCGTTAAAGATATGACGGCTAATTCGTCTAAAGTGAACATTACCATTCAAAAAGGCACGACAAATTGTAATACTAATGCATGTGCACGATTTAGTTTGGATAGCGCAGATAATGATGCCGGCTACAGCCCGCTTGTTAAACTGACGCAAGGCGCGGGAACTTACAATTTGTATGTAGCTCACACGGCTGCGGGTACGGATAGCTACGATGTTGAGCTACATTGCAAGACCGCTACCAATGTACATACTGGAACCAGTACTACCAGTCGGCAACAGCAATAATTCTAGTATTAGCAGTCACTTCGTGTAGTAGATTGATCTATAAGTCACTCAAAGATCAATCTACTACAATCAACTATTACATCCCATCGGGTTTGCGTACATTCCTGCAGCACAATATAGATTTCAAGCCATTGCTAACGGATGCGACATTTTGTCGCATTGTTTTTTCTAATGTTTGTATTAATAATGATTTTGTTTGTTGATGCTTAAACAAGACTCTAGAAAAGATTGAATCGTATGATTCCATTATGGTTTATTGCTTGTGCATCCGAATCTTCATAACGTTACTATAAAAGGTTTTAAATGATGAAAATAAAGTTATCGATCAGCTTATTGGTTATCGTGTTGTTAGGGGGGATTGCGCAAACGGTTTCGGCGCATAATTCCTTTATGTCTCCTCGTGTTAAAGAAGGACCAACATCGTGGAATGCGATTGTATTCGGGCACGGATGTGGAGAAAATACTATTATTGGAAGTTCTGTAGTTTTTCCTAACTTTTCTGAAAGTCCGACTTTACAGATTTTCAACCAATCTTCGGGGGTTTTTGACCCGACAGAAGATACCATTGAGATGCTCTATGATACTACCATGGCGCCTTTCAGTTATGTCATCGATCGTTCTGTTTTTTCTGCGGGTGGTGTAAAAGTGAATGATTCAGATGAGGCTGTTGGTATGTGGGTCGGTGGTGGAGAGGGAGTGCCGCATAGTGGGAGTGGTGCGATCAAAGGATTTATTTCGGTAAGATTCCAACCAGGCACTTTTGTTTCGGATTCGTGCGCAGCACAAATACAGTTCGTGCTACCGATGGTGGATGTCTGCAAGATAACGACCATTAGTGGTTTTAAAGATGGTGTTGTAAGTTTATGGATGCCGGACGGTGTCGATACAGACTATGTCATACCCGGTTCAGGTCATACGGGTGAATTGGTACTTACCGTAGAACGCGACTTAATTAGCAACAAACTCCCAGAATCATGTAAAGATCAAAAAATTTATAAAGTTGTACCGACTGCGAAACAAATTAACACGTATATGCCAGTGGTTATTAATGGAAAAAGGGCTTGGCCGAGAAAGTAATGATGCTCGCTGATTTTATTGATTAATACAAATAGTTGATTGAAAGAAACTGTTCGTGCAGTGATGATTAGACTTGGATCGGTTATTAGCAGCAAATGAAATTGCGCACAATTTGAATTTGCTGCTCATTCATGATGGTAGGTGCATGACCAATGCCTGGTAATTCGACGATCTGTGCTTTAGGGCCGCGCATTTTCATTTGTGCAGCAGTGTCGACCGATAAAAGATCCGATTCTGCGCCGCGAAGAACTAATGTTGGAACCGTAACTTGATCCCATTGTTGCCATAAATCGATATCTTTGATTTCGAATCCTTTTAAGCTGGTGCCAATTCTAGGGTCGTAACGAAACCCATACGTGCCGTCTTCATATTTTTGCATGCTATAGATGGCCATATGATTCCACTGCGCATCAGTTAGTGGCCCAAAGGGCACTGAAATTTTTTTCATATACGCTTTGAATGCTTCAAAAGTATCAAAACGCGGATCGAGGCCTACGTAATCTGAAATTCTTCTGAGTGCAGTAGCAGGTATCAATGGACCGATATCGCTCATGATTAGTTTTCGAATCGTTGTGCGAGTTTGCGGTTGGATTGATAGGATCATTCCAATCAATCCACCCATCGAAATACCCACCCAATCGAGTGTGATCTTTGTATTGTATTGCGCTTGGATGTGCGCAATCAATGAGGTTGCATCGGATAAGTAGAGTGGGGGAAAATTGTAGTCACATGCTTGCTCTAACCAGTCACTACGGCCACGACCCGCTACATCGACCGCAATAACTCTACATTCGGATTTTAGTGCGTGTGCCAGATAATCAAAGTCACGACAATTTCGCGTCAATCCATGCACGCAAATCACAACATGGGGATTTTTTGGATCACCCCAGTCAGTATAAGCAATCTGGCGTGCCTTGCGTGGCTTTTTATCTGCTGATGGCGTTGGTACAAGTAGTTTTTTGAAAGGGTCATCCATGATGGTACTAACTTTTCTATGATTCAGTTGATGCTATTTTGATGCTGCTACTTAATAATACTTTAATTTATCATGCAGGGTAGATTGCTCCTAAGATTCTTTCCCCTTTCGCTCCAGTGACCGCGCTGAGATTACCCGGTTTGCGCAGTATGGTTAATTGCGCTAGCCAGGCGAATGCAAACGCTTCTACCCAATCTGCATCCACACCTAATTTGTTTGTTAGGGCTACGGTACAGTGTGGCAGCGCATTCGATAGCTGTTTGATCAGATGTGTATTATGAGCGCCTCCCCCGCATATATAAATTTCACTTGTCGCTGAACAGTAATCCGTAATCGCATTGGCTATTGATATTACAGTTAATTGCAACAAAGTTGCTTGCACATTTTCGGGCGATTGGGGGGTGCATTGCGATATCTTATATTCAAGCCAATGCAGATTAAACAACTCTCTTCCAGTACTTTTCGGGGGAGGGAATGAAAAAAAGCTTTGATCCATTAATAGATCAAACAGTGATTGGACAATTTTTCCTGTTTTTGCCCATTGCCCTTTGTCGTCATAATTTTTCCCTGTGTGCCTCAAACTCCATGCATCCATCAATATATTGCCTGGTCCACAGTCAAACCCGATCACTTCATCAGTGGGGTCAAGCCTGGTGATATTGGCTATTCCGCCAATGTTGACGATAATGCGGTGTTTATGGGGGTCACCAAAGAATGCCTTGTGAAATGCTGGAACTAGCGGTGCTCCCTGTCCTTCTGCGGCAATATCGCGACTGCGGAAATCCGCTATTACGGTTATCTGTGTTAACTCTGCCAGTAACGCTGCATTGACCAATTGAATGGTGTAGTGTTTTTCTTTTTCGGGACAATGCCGAATTGTTTGCCCATGACAGCCTATCGCTGTAACTGCTTTAGGATCGATTTTGGATTTTTTTAATAAATTCAGGCTTGTTTGCGCATAAAGTATTGAAAGCTGATTGCTGAGCAATGCGGCGCGGTTTAATTCATCAAAACCAGCATGATGTAGTGCTAGTAAATTGGCACGTAATTCTTCATCGTACGGATAAAATAACGTTGCGAGTAGAACGGGCTTGGGTTCACCGAAGTTAACCAGTACTGCATCGATACCATCTAGGCTGGTGCCAGACATGAGGCCGATATAATAAATAGGCGTCATTTTAAATGAGGGTTTTGTAAAAAGTGTCTAAGTATAATTAAAGCACTTCTTAAAATGGCAAGGAGGTTTCGAACTTTTCGTTCAAAAGACACAAAGGGATCGAATTAAACTCCAAATCGATCCTTAAGCCCTTTGCAGTATCTCTTATTCCGATGCTGCGTAATGAATATTACGCATAATATTTAGACGTGATAAGAATGGTTGTGTTTCTTTTTGGAAAGCAATCAATTCTTTTTTACCCAGTGGCGTAGCGGTTGGCAATACGACTCTGGTTGGGTCTCTCTGTACACCATCGATTCTCAATTCATAATGTAAATGCGGGCCAGTTGCCATACCCGTGGACCCGACATAACCGATAATATCGCCTTGGTTTACACGTTTTCCTTTACTAACGCCAGGTGCAAATCGGGATAAATGACCATAAGCAGTTTCAAATTTACCGTTATGTTTTAGTACGACCAAATTGCCATATCCTCTCTGTGAACCTGAGAAACCAACGATCCCGCTTGCGGTGGCTTTCACAGCTGTTCCTGCAGGTGCGGCATAATCAATTCCTTTATGCGCTCTCCATTCTTTAAGAATCGGGTGAAAACGTCCATTGCTGAAGCCAGAGCTAATACGGGAAACAGCCAATGGTGAAAGTAAAAATTCTTTGCGCAAACTTTCTCCTTTGGGTGTGTAATATCCATCTCTTCCATTGGGATGTTTGAAATATACTGCTTGATGAATTTTTCCCTTATTTGCAAACTCGACCGCTAATACGCGAGCCGTTTTGGCGCGCTTAACTTCGTTCTTCGCTAAGGTTTCATAAACAACAATAAAACGATCACCATGACGCAGATCACGATGAAAATCAATTTGTGAAGCAAATATTTCTGTTAATTGTGTTGCAATATTATTGGGAATTCCTGCGCTATCGACAGCAGCAAACAGCGAACTGTTAATAACGCCGGCTTTCATATGAATGCGGGTATCGAGTTCAATGGATTGTTCGGTGATTTTGAATTCATCATCGGTTTTTTCCATTAAAAACAATTCTTCGTTACTGAAGAAATAACGCAGCCCTAATAATTCTCCATCGGATGAAGTCTGCGCATAAATGGTTTTGCCAGGTTTTAATTGCCGCATGGCACGACTGCCCCGTGCTGCCTGCAGAAAATCGCTCGAATCCTGGTTGCTAATGTCCAAACGGTTTAAAATAGCCGATATAGTATCACCACGTCGGATATTCTCTTGATGCCAGAAAATTTGATTCCCCGGAGCTTCATGAATAGCATCAGGGATGGATAAATCAAGAACCACATCTTCAGTCTGAATATTTTCAAGAGCGGGTACATTCGGCGCAATACCAAATGCGGTAACGAAACCAAAAAGAGGAATACTCGATAATGCGACCAGCCAGCGAATGGTTTTTTTTGTGAGCTTAGATGATTTTTGGGCTAAAATTTTCTGTTGGTTGTTAAGAGGCAATTCATTTTGAGACGGCGATTTATCAAGCATGAAGATAGTACCCCCCAGTCACTTAGCATATTAAACAGGCGGGAGTCTAGCATGAAAAACTCAAAATATGTACTAAAGTACAATTTAAAGTTAAAGAAATTTCTATGTTAACTTAATAAGTGATTAAATATCATAACATTAATAAAAATTGAAAAACGTGAACCCAATGAAATCACAGCTTGACATCATCAAACGCGGTAGCACCGAAATCCTTCTTGAATCTGAACTTGAAAAAAAACTTGTTCAAGGAAGACCATTACGAATCAAAGCAGGCTTCGACCCCACAGCACCAGATTTACATTTAGGCCACACTGTACTTATTAACAAATTGAAGCAATTACAAGATTTGGGGCATCATGTCCTTTTTCTGATTGGCGATTTCACCGGGATGATTGGGGACCCAACCGGGAAAAATGCAACACGCCCTCCCTTAACGAGAGAACAAGTTTCACAAAATGCGCAATCCTATACCGAGCAGGTTTTCAAAATACTCAACCCGGAAAAAACTGAAGTGGTATTTAACTCTTCATGGATGGATTCATTAAATGCGGTAGATATGATTAAGTTGGCTGCCACACATACGGTTGCGCGTATGCTAGAACGTGATGATTTTGATAAACGCTATCGTAATAACCAATCGATTGCGATTCATGAATTTCTCTATCCGTTGGTACAAGGCTATGATTCAGTCGCACTCAAAGCCGATTTAGAATTGGGTGGTACCGATCAAAAATTCAATTTGCTTATGGGACGAGAGCTGCAAAAGCATTTTGGCCAAGCTCCGCAATGCATTCTTACGATGCCCCTTTTAGAAGGGCTGGACGGTGTTAATAAAATGTCCAAATCGCTCAATAATTATGTCGGTATCACAGAAAGCCCCAAAGAAATCTTCGGCAAAATTATGTCGATATCAGATCAATTAATGTGGCGGTATCTCGAATTGCTGTCTTTTGAATCCATGGATACAATTAGTCAGTGGCGCAAAGAAATTGAGCAAGGCCGAAATCCTCGTGATATCAAAGTATTATTTGCACAAGAAATCGTTACACGTTTCCATGGACGGAAAGACGCCGAGGAAGCTTTGGGGGATTTCGAAACACGTTTCAAACATGGTGCATTACCCGATAACATTGCAGAACAAACCATTTCTATCCAAGACAAAGACATATCATTGGTGCAATTACTTAAATTGACTGGCTTGACTACCAGCACAAGCGAGTCGCTACGCATGATTGATCAAGGTGCCGTGAAATTGAATGAACAAAAAGTAACTGATAAATCGCTTAAGCTGGCGCAAGGTGAAACAGTGGTATTGCAGGTAGGTAAACGTAAATTCGCTCGTGTTGTTATACAATGATCGACATCTACTTCGTTGAATTATATGGGATGGAAGGTGTTCATGAAATTAATGATCACCTTAGGTAGAAATAGGTGTGCGCTGATAAACGTCATAAATGAGTATTCTAAGAATTTGAATTGTAGATTTAAATTGCTTGCTTGTGTATTGTTGAGTATAATGCCGCTCCTGGTTCAATTCGAAGCTTTTGTATTTAAGCTTAGAGATACTCATTAGATGAGAAAAAGTAACAAATGAATTAGTATCTGAAGTTGTTCGAAAACCAGTTTCCATCGTTCCTGGCCTCTCTTTTTCACGTTTCTCCGAAAAATGTAAAGTACTACTGGTTAGTAGCGGTGTATTAGCGCACTAGCAGGTTTATTTTTAGTCGGAGATCAGATTTTCCTGCTGATGTAATTTCAACTCTCCTTTAGGAAAACATAACGTGTCTTTTGAAGCCTTAAATTTACATTCTTCCGTTCTCAAAGCTATTCATGATTCGGGATATACCGTACCTACACCCATTCAACAACAAGCCATTCCTGAACTTATTGCAGGCCATGATGTGTTGGCCTCGGCCCAAACCGGTACCGGAAAAACAGCAGCTTTTATGCTGCCTGCGCTTCATTTGCTTGCAGCGCCGGTCAAAATGCAAGGTCGTGGACCGCGGATTTTAGTACTTACTCCAACGCGTGAACTTGCGTTACAAGTTTCTGAAGCTGCTAAGAAATATGGCAAATATTTGCCGCGTATCAAAGTGGTTAGCATTTTAGGTGGCATGCCTTATCCATTACAAAATCGCTTATTGTCTCAACCTGTCGATATTCTCGTAGCAACACCAGGGCGATTGATTGATCATCTACAGCGGGGGCGAATCGATTTTAAACGATTGCAAATGATGGTGCTGGACGAGGCTGATCGAATGCTAGATATGGGTTTTATCGAAGATGTTGAAACCATTGCCGCGGCAACACCTACAACACGTCAAACCTTGCTGTTTTCTGCTACTTTGGATGATGCTATCGATAAAGTAGCTTCGAAACTACTGAAATCCCCCAAAAGAATTCAAGTTGCATCGCAGAAAGCCAAGATGGACAATATTGAACAGCGGTTACATTATGTGGATGATTTGTCTCATAAAAATCGCTTGCTCAATCATGTTTTGGGCGATGAAAAACTTAAGCAAGCGATTGTTTTTACAGCGACCAAAAGAGATGCAGATACCTTGGCGGATAATTTGTATGCGCAAGGCCATGCCGCAGCAGCGCTGCACGGCGATATGAATCAACGTGAACGGAATCGCACTCTAACTAGGCTTCGCAACGGTGGGTTGCGTGTATTGGTTGCAACCGATGTTGCTGCTAGAGGTATTGATGTGCCGGATATCACACACGTGATCAATTTTGACTTGCCGAAATTTGCTGAAGATTACGTGCATCGAATTGGCCGAACTGGTCGAGCAGGTGCTGACGGTATTGCTGTTTCCTTTGCATCGCAAAAAGATAGCCTGCATTTGACAAGAATTGAACGCTATACCGGTCAGAAAATCGCTACGCATATCATTTCTGGTTTAGAACCAAGAATCAAACCGAGATTTAAAAGCAACGGCGCTAAAAATACACCAAGTATGAATCAAAAGCGTAAACGCTCACCTTTTGCTGATTATGATAATCGGCCGAGTTTCGGTGCGGCAAATTCATTCAATAAAAGTGGCAACGGACAACAACAACAACAACGCGGACGTCCATTTGATCAAAATAATCGCGGTAATACTTTTAGGAGTAATGGTAATAGTCTTAAAACCGCTCATTATTCTGCGCGCGCCAAATAGTTTTTTGATGCGCTGATTCAATAAGTTAGACTGGCAATTAATAATGAATTATCAGTCTAACTCTCCGGGCTGTGCCGACAATAGCGTGAGAATCTTTGACGTGAGTACAGAGCTGTCTCCTGTAATTGCAAAAATACAAGTATTGGCACGCGAAATGAATGTGGGAAGCCGTGTTTCCTTTACTCATATCATCATTACAAATAGCCAAAACGATCATTCTTCCATCGCTAATTCCAAAGCGAGCCAACTTTCTTCCAACTCGGCCACTTTCTTTTCAAGCATTGCATGCATTTCACTTAGTTTTTCGATTTCGGTACGAGAAGGGTTTGCGTAGACGGCGGGGTCGGCTAAACGTCGGTTAACATCAGCCAATTCCTTTTGCGCATTATCCAAGGCAACCTCTAATTTTGCTTGTTTTTGTAGTAACCCTTTTTTATTAGGTTTGTTAGCCGGACGTTGCACGGATTGTATTTTTTGTTGCGAAGGTTTCTCGGTCCGCTTGCCTTGATAAGCATCTACCCAAGCCTTGTAGTCTTCTAAGCCGCCATTAAAAGGTTGTACTGCTTTGTCAGCGATTAACCACAATTCATCGGCAATTGCGCGTATTAAGCTGCGATCATGTGACACTAGTAATACCGCACCTGTGTATTGCTCCAACGCCAGCGTTAATGCAACGCGCATATCCAAGTCCAAGTGATTGGTTGGCTCATCCAGCAACAATAAATGGGGTTTCTGCCATGCCAATAATGCAAGTGCCAAACGACTCTTTTCGCCACCTGAAAAAGTACCAACAGGTCGATTTTCATGCTCACCACCTAAGCCGAATCTGCCTAAAAAAGTTCGTAAATTACGCTCGGTTTGCGTGGGTGCAAGTTTTTGAAGGTGCTGTAACGGTGTTGCTTGGCTATCAAGATGTTCCAGTTGGTGTTGTGCAAAATAACCAATATCGAGATTGGCAGAGCGTTCGATAACACCGTGCGTAGGTTGAATTTCTCCTACGAGTAGTTTGATGAAGGTCGATTTTCCTGATCCATTCGGCCCTAACAAGGCGATTCGAGTTCCGGATTGTAATATCAACTGAACATGCTCGAATAACGTATGATTACCATAATCAAAGCTTAAATCCTTGATACGCATCAAGACGTCAGGGCCTCGTTCGGGTGCGTCAATGCGCAGTTCAAAATGTCCCTCTTCAGCATGAAGTGGCGCTAGTCGCGTTAATCGTTCCAGTGCTTTGATTCGACTTTGCGCTTGCTTTGCTTTGGTTGCTTTGGCTCGAAAACGTCGCACAAAGTCTTCCATGTGTGCAATGTGTTTTTGCTGCTGCTCATAAGCCTGTGTATGTTGCATCAAACGTTCTGCACGAGTTTGCTCAAAATCATCATAGTTACCTTGATAGGTATCGATTTTATGGTTGTTGATATAAGCAATCCGGTTGGTGCAGGTATTTAAAAACTCACGATCATGGGATACCACGATGATGCTGCCCGGATAATTTAGTAGATAATTTTCCAACCAAACGATGGCTTCCAGATCGAGATGATTGGTTGGTTCATCTAATAACAATAGATCAGCACGATGCATTAAAGCGCGCGCCAGATTTAATCGCATACGCCAACCACCGGAAAATTGGTTGACTAATTTTTGCAAAGCGTCATTAGAAAAACCGAGACCATTCAATAGCTGCGCCGCACGCGCTTGGGCCGTATAGCCACCAATGATTTCAAAGCGCTGCTGTGCCTCAAACCAAGCGTCATCGTGATGTGGCTGTGAAAGTATTTTCTCGAGTTGGCGCAATTCCATATCACCATCAAGCACAAACTCAATCACGGATAAATTCGAATTGATAATTTCTTGTTCTACAAAAGCGATGGTTTTCCCAGGTTGGAGCATAACCTCTCCGCTATCCGGTTGTTTCACACCGCGTATTAATTGAAACAGCGTTGACTTACCACAGCCATTTTTTCCTACTAAGCCGATTCGTTGGTTGGGGAAAACCTGCAAATCACACCTTTCCAGCAGGGAATTACCGTTTTGCAGATAAGTTAAAGATTGAATAGTGAGCATCGAGATATGTGATAAAGCGAATGTAAAGAAGAGCTGCTTAGTGCTTACTGAATAGCTTCAATTCAATGGAATACGTGATGCGGTATTATTTGAGATAGGTAATCCACTTCAAATACAAACGCTCAGCAATGGCATTGAGATCTTCAATGCGCCGAGGTAGGTCTTTTTCGATTTCACTGATTGATTGCACCGCAGGCCCTTCTAAGGCTGCCAATTCCTCTGCAGCGACACTGCACCAATCGCGTACCATGCGCGCGGTCATTTCAACATGACATTGCATTCCTAGATGCATATCCATTGCAAAAGCCTGGTTTTCGCAATAGGAACTGGATAAAATGTTGGTTGCACCAGGTGGTAAGCTGAAAGTTTCGCCATGCCAATGAAAAGTTTGAAAATGCGTCAGATCACCAAACCAGGACGATGCTACCGGATTCTCAGGAATACTCACTTCGCCCCATCCCATTTCCTTGAATGGATTGACGCTGACCACGCCACCTAATGCTTTGGCCATTAATTGTCCGCCCAAACAATGTCCTAGCACCGGCATGTCGATATCAACTGCTTGGCGAATCAACGCAAGTGATGAATCAATCCAAGGCAAATCATCGTTTACACTCATTGGCCCACCCATAAAAACTAACCCACTGAATTTTTGAATATCTCTGGGTACATTTTCACCCGCATCAATTTTAATCAATTGCCAGGGAATATGATTATTGTCGAGAAATGTGGCAAAATAGCCAGGCCCTTCGATGGGTAAATGTCTAAAAATTGCAACGGGCTTCATAGATGTTCCTGCCATTATTTGAATATCCTAGCAACGAATTTTAACCGTTTTCGGCACGCTTTATGTGCTAAAAACCAAGCAAAGTTTTTATTATCTGTGATCTATATTCATTACCTCAAGCCAAAAGCCTTGCTTCTTATCCATATGGAATGGATTGCATTATGTCAATGAAGCCACTGAGTTTTTCCGATGTGGTACGTATTGAACAATTGCGTAACATCGAAGCAACGCAAAAAGAGCGTTTATCCTATGACAGTATCAAGGATATGCCTGCGTACCCTTCGCGAGAGTTTCACTATGTGGATTTTGTGCACCGTCTTCATGATCGTGCAAATTTTCTTATTCGCGAAAACAAATTACAAGACGCCTTGCAGCATCCGCATCAGCATTTTGTGTATGCACAAAGAGTTTGCCTTTTTCTGGCCTTGTTGCTGGGAGGATTGGCTGCAAGTCAGGCGGTCAGTGAGTCTTCCACGTTAAACATCTATTGGCTGCTTGCCGTTCTGCTCGGTTTTAATTTCATTTCCTTGGTGCTATGGTCAATAGGTATTTTGATGAAGATACCAGGGCTCAGTAGTGGCATTGTTGCCCAATTAGTGAGTTGGTTACCCTTCCGGCAACACAAGGAATTGACGATTTCCTCGCTCGCATCGCGTGCTTGGTGGGAAAGATATTTGACAGGCCGCATTGGAAAATGGCGCATTAGCGCGCTGACGCACAAATTCTGGTTAGTATATCTTGCCTCCGGTTTGGCGTTATTAATTTTAATGATGCTTGCCAAACAGTATAATTTTACTTGGGGAACGACATTATTACCGGACAGTAGCCTACCTCAAATAACACGTTTGTTAGGTGCTCCGTTAGAAGCGATTGGATTGCCTGTGCCACAAGATGAACAAATCACTGTTAGCCGTATTGGCATCAAAGGTCAAGATACCGAGACACGAACAGCCTGGGCTGGTTTTCTGATGGGAGTGCTGTTGTTGTATGGCATTGTTCCGCGCATACTGGTGCTAGGCTTATCGTTGTTGATGCAGCACTGGTATCAAAGGCGCTTTAAACTCGATCTTTATTTGCCCTATTACATTACGTTGCGTCAACAACTCATGGGATCGCAAATGGAAACAGCGGTGATTGATGCTGATCCTTATGCTAAAAAATCTCACATTCAACAAGCAAGTGATGTGAGACGTCCTATTCAAAAATCTACTTTACCGCTCAATGCCATTGCATTGGGTATCGAATTAGATGCTTCTGTACGTTGGCCTAATGGAATCAGCTGTCGCACTAATATTATTGATCAGAATTCACAGGATCAAGCGCTCTTGACCATCCGAAAACTAAAAGAACCGTTGTTGTTAGGTGTTGCTGCACACCGATTACCGGATCGAGGTGTACAACGTTTGATCAAGGAGTTGGTGGATAATGCTGCACAAAAACCTTGGCTGATTTTGTTGAAACAAAACGCCTCAATACCTATTGCCAGCACACGTGAGCTGGCTTGGTTTCGGCTCGCTGAAGCTTGCGGTATTCCCGCAGATCAGGTAATCAGTAGGTAAATGCTATGGTAGCTTTAGTTTCGGATTCTCAAGATTCACTTCCACTATTGAATGTGGTTGTGGTTGGCCACACCAACACCGGTAAAACTTCTTTGATTCGTACGATGTTACGTAGTACGCAATTCGGAATGGTTGAAGACGCTGCTGGAACGACGCGGCATGTTGAACAAGCCACACTCTCCGCTCATAATCAACCGATTTTGAATGTGTATGATACCCCTGGTTTGGAAGATTCCAGGGCATTGTATTCCCACATTAAGCATCTGCAAGCCAAATCAAAATCAACGCTCCCAGTTCAAATACTGAGAGATTTTGTAGCAAACATTACTATTGATGACCCTCTGGAACAAGAAGCTAAAGTAATACGTCAAGTATTGCGCAGCGATATTCTGCTTTATATCATTGATGTGCGGGAACCGTTTCTCGAGAAGTATCGTCTAGAGCTCGAAATTCTGACACAGGCTGCGCGACCGATTATTCCAATTTTTAACTTTACAGCTGAAAATCCGCAGGCACTTGCTACATGGCGAGAACACTTGGCTGCTTATAACATACATGCAACGCTTGAGTTTGATACCGTCGCTTATTCGTTTGCAGCAGAAAAGCGTTTGTATCAGAAAATTCAAACATTAGTAGATACGCATTACATACCACTGCAAAAGCTGATTGATTATCGAGCGCTACTATGGAAACAACTTTGTTTGTCTGGTGCCAAACGAGTGACCGAATTAATCGTAAGTGTTGCTTGTCATCGCGAGATTAAAACCGATCAAAGTAAGTTACATTCGGATTTTCTAACAGAGGATCACTTTCATAATTTTGTCCGAAAAGTGGAACAACAATGTTTGCATGATTTGTTGACCATTTTCAATTTCTCCGAAAAAGACGTCGAGATTCAAAAAATCCCTGTCAGCAATGGTCACTGGGAATTGGATATCTTTGCACCCGGCATTCTTAAAGCTTATGGATTGGATGTCGGCAGCGCCGCTGCCAAAGGTGCGGCAGCTGGGGCAGGTATTGATTTGATGGTGGGTGGTTTGAGTTTGGGTGCAGCCACTGCACTTGGTGCCATCGCGGGTGCGGGTTGGTCAACTTTCAAACGTTACGGCGATGAGATCAAAGCTACAATGACTGGTACTAAATGGCAGTGCGCCGATGAAGCCACGCTGCAAGTTTTATTTCTACGCCAAAAATATTTATTGCAAAAACTGATGCAGCGTGGCCATGCAGCGCATGCAACCGTGCTGATCGACAAAGCTGACAATGAAAAATTACCAGAGCACTGGTCGCAATTGATCAGCGCGCTGCGACAGAATCCAGCATGGGAGATGCCTACTGTCACGCGCAATAATAATCAGCAATACCAACACATAGAGCATCAATTTTTAGCAGCGTTACTTGATCAGCAAGACACCAATTGAGGTTTTATCGGTACTGCTAGAATTTTGTTGTGGGAGGGGGGTTATCTCAATTACGAAGGTGAACCTACAACACTCGAGAGGCATTGAGCTTGATGTTCTGTTCTAAGCTTTCCGGTCCTCTCACCATGGCATCCCAAAAGACAGAAAAATAGCTTTTATCAACAATGGCGTTTTGACTTTTGATTTCAGGCAACATCAAAGCATGTAATTTCTGGAGGTTGTACCAAGGTACAGCGGGGTATACATGATGGCCAATATGGTAATTAATATTATTCCAAAACCAAGAGTTTACCTGATTGCTAATAATGGTCCGGGTACCCGCAAGTTGTCCAGAGTTCCAGGGCGTTCCATAATGCTCTGCCACAAAACGAACACTATTAAAAAAACCAAACAATACCAGTGGCCAAAACCAAATCGCAAAAACTTCAGATGCGATTCCTTGACTAAATGCCCAATGAAAAATGGCCGCAGCTAAAGCTAAATGTAACGCAATCTCAGCCCAATGAATCAGAGCCTTCGCACCTTTAAATTTTTGTATTGGAAAAATGAATGTAAATTGAATCGCCGTAAGAAACACGCCAACCAAGGCATATGCATAAAAAAGAATATAATCACCAATTCCACGTTTACCCATCGTAAAGGCATCTGGGTCTTTATGGGTGCGGTTATGGCGGTGATGAAGGAGATGATCTTCTTTGAAGGAAATGAATGAAATAAACATGGGTATTATGGCGAAAGTACCAAATGCCGAATTCTTCCATTTTTCCTTGAATAGAACACTATGCGTGCAATCATGCATAAAAGTCATGATACCCATTTGAATGTAGCCCATTGCAAGATAGCAAAGCCAAGTGATCATCCAATGGGGAGAGTTCCAGCAAATAACTCCCAGTGCAATCCAAATTAAGTAAAATAAGGGTATCTTTAGGTTGGGTTGCCAGCGATGCTGGTAAAGCTTTCTCAGCTCAGCAGTATTAATTTCGTATCAATCCTTAGCTCAAATACTCTAAGCTTTATTATTTTGTTTTAGAAGGTGATTGTATTGTAGTTATCTTGGCAACTCAATCAGTAATTTTGATCTGGCTTGGAATACGTTTTAACTCAGTGAGGTAGCCCCCTGGCTTTGCCGAGGGTAATTTAATCGGATGGTGATCGTTTCAGCTTGTTTTTACTGACCGGTACGATACATGCAAAATGCGATTTCATTAGCACGTATCAAGTTGATATATAATCTGATCCCGCTTTATTCGTAGTAATGCCGTCACATGTCAGAATGCAGATTGAGTATGAAGAACACTATAAAGCTCTGTGGTTTTGTAATGCTGACAAATATAAGCATTGCTTCATGCCATGCATTCAATTTTGCCTATAAGGGCGGCCCTAGAATTAAGAGCGATGATGGTAATTTTGAGGTAGGACTAAATGGTCGCGGACACTTCGATGCACATTCAGTGTATCCAGATGACACAAATCCAGATTATCCTGCATTTGGTAGCCAGACTTTAAGCGGTAACGATCGAGATGGGTTCAATTGGCGCAGAACTTATACCACGTTAACTGGAAAAATTTATGGGGTCAATTTCAAATTTGAGAATGACTTTGCGGTCAATGCAACCAGTGCCTTTCCACATAGCCTTCGTGAAGCCTGGGTATCTACAAAGCTTGGTCCGGGTCAGCTTATACTCGGCCAATTTAAACCCTATCGGGGTTTGGAAGAACTCACCAGTTCCAATGAAATTACATTCATGGAACGTCCCTCGACTTCTTCCACCGGAATATATAGCGGACGGCAATTTTTAACCGGCATCGGCTACCGGTCAATGATCAGGGATAATTTAGGCATAGGGATTGATGTGATGAGCCTCTCCCATTTTGGTTTACCGTTTGAAGGTATCACCTATGGCGGGCGTGCTGTTTGGTTGCCTATCAATAAAGAAGATAGCACTCTGCACCTTGGATTCTCTGTCAGCAGAGATACAAGCAATAAAAATTCCTTGTCAGCTGGAATCGTAGATATTTATGGAGGACGTCAGGGTGTTAGTCAGTCTTTAGGGGTCGCAGGGGCAAGTTTTGGTGCACCTAATAGCAATAACCAATCGACGCTTTCTGCAGAGACCGCATATTCGATCGGATCGCTGACACTACAAGGAGAATATGCAATATCAATGTTGGATAACACGCATCAAACCGGTGGAAACATAAAGAATTCCACAATTCATGCTTTCTATGCACAAGCAAGTTGGTTTGTAACGGGTGAGAATGCAGTTTATAGAAAAGATCGTGGCGCCTTTGGCAAACCCCAGCCTAATGGCAAATGGGGTGCGTTGGAAATTGCAGGACGCTATGATTTGGCTGAAAACTTTAATCAAAGCCTCACTGCAGATCCGTGCAGCACCGGCACTTCAAAATGCCAGGTTCAGATAATCACGCTGGGAGTAAATTGGTATCCTTGCCAGGGTATCCGTTTTATGCTGAATTATTACATCACTGAAGCCACGACCGGCAATACAGGTTTGGGCACGTCGACTCGGGACGATAATTTGCATGTTCTTTCTTTCCGTACCCAAATAAGTTTTTAATAACTAACTATTGGCGCTGATTTAAAAATGACAAAAGGGCTGTTAATATCGATTCGATTGTGAACAGGCATTTCACATATTCTGTTTGATGATTGAGCGGAAACAATCCGGGCTGAGACTCTTACGTATGTAGGCACGATTCGATGGATGCTTTTTCGTGATCATCTATCTATCAGGCTAAATTTATACTGGCATCAACAGATTCCTACTTTTTCAATGAATGGTTAATGGTTTCCCTTAGTTGAAAATCAGAGTTTCCCCAATATGCATTCCGTGTTGTGGTCGTTAAGATGGCAACATCTGAACAATTTTATAAGGAAATTTATCATGAACTCACTGAAAGTAACCGCAGTCGCTTCATTAATATTTTTTGGGGTTGTTACGACCTCAGCATTTGCCGAAGTACCGGCAGCTCCAATCAATATTAATCCGAACGATCATGCTACATTGGCAAATTACTATGAAGGTTTAGTAAAAGAGATCTCTGAAAAATTAGAGGGCTATCAGCAAGAACTAAATGAGTATGAAGATCATCCATATTACTATGGTAGACAAGGACAAGATCTTAAATCACATCTACAAGCCAATATCCGTGAATACCAAAAGGAATTAGCCGAAGATTTGCAGGAAGCAGAGTTACATAGAAAAATAGCAGATGGAAATCAAGATAGGCAATTTAACAAAGCAGAAGCAGAGATAGGTAAAGCAGTAATACGATAACCTCTGATTCCGATAGATGCACTAATGATTTCAGTTAATTAGTTGTCCTTGAAATAGCTCAAACGATTAAATATTAGGTTGTAATTAATCTCTTCTTAATGATCGTACGACCGGGAGTGTTAAAATATTCCTGGTCGAAACGGTGATTAAAAAATGCTTAGACGAAGCATTCTCGATTCACTCACGTAATCAGTAGGTTCGACAAGCAAGCCGCATGCGTCGCAACTACCGTGGCGTGAAGTCAATGGGTACCCCTGATTATTAATCGAAGTTAAATTACTTTTGACTATTCTTCAGGGGGATTATCTCTGAGGTTCCGTATATCTCGGCGACTCGATCTTTTACCCCGCCCTCTCTTTGTTTCTATTGCCGCAGGTGATCATTGTACTCGTCAGGGTGCTATGCAAGGAATAATTTATACGCGGGATTCTTGGTTTCATCCCAGTAGCGATAGCCCAATTGATCAAGAAATGCCTTAAAGTCGGGTTTTTCTTCAGGTGGCACCTGGATGCCAATCAGCACACGACCATAGTCAGCACCATGATTTCGATAATGAAATAAGCTGATATTCCAGTTGTGGCTCAAGTTATTGAGGAAATTCATCAAAGCACCCGGACGATCTGGGAATTCAAAGCGATATAGGATCTCATTAGTGACTGCAAGTGCATGGCCGCCGACTAAATGGCGGATATGTAGTTTCGCCATTTCATTGTCGCTCATGTCTTCAGTAGCCAAACCGTTTTGTCTAAGCTCCTGAATCAGTGCTTGGGCTTCTTGTTGATTACGAATCGAAATTCCGACAAACACATGAGCAACTTTAGGATTGGAATAACGATAATTGAATTCAGTGATGCTGCGGGCACCCAATAAATTACAGAATTTCTTGAAACTACCGGGCTGTTCGGGAATGGTTACCGACATCACTGCTTCGCGTTGCTCACCAATTTCCGCACGCTCGGAAATATGGCGTAAACGGTCAAAATTCATGTTAGCGCCAGATGCAATAGCAACCAGCGTCTTGTGCTGAATTTTTTCACGCGCAACATAGGCCTTGATGCCGGCAATCGATAGTGCTCCGGATGGTTCCAGAATCGTGCGCGTGTCTTCGAACACATCCTTAATCGCAGCGCAAATGGCATCGGTATCGACTAGAATGACTTCATCAACCAATTCGCGGCATAATCGGAAAGTTTCCTTGCCCACGTGCCTTACTGCTACGCCATCCGCAAATAACCCCACTTGCGCTAATTTGATGCGGCGACCGCTTTGCAACGAACGGTACATAGCATCCGAGTCGACCGGCTCGACACCGATGATTTTGATTTTCGGATATAGGCGTTTCACATAGGCTGCTATGCCGGAAATCAGTCCTCCGCCGCCAATCGGTACAAAAATAGAATGGATGTTTCCCGTGTGCTGACGCAAGATTTCCATGCCAACCGTTCCTTGTCCGGCGATCACATCCGGATCGTCGTAGGGATGAACAAATGTGACTTGTTCTTCTTTCGCCAGTGTAATGGCATGTTCATAGGCGTCGTTGTACGAATCGCCGTATAAGGCAACCGTGGCGCCATGTCCCATCACTGCATGCACTTTGATTTGTGGCGTGGTTACCGGCATCACGATCGTGGCGCTACAACTTAATCTCTTGGCGGCAAGCGCTACACCTTGCGCATGGTTGCCTGCTGAAGCAGCAATTACACCCCGATTGCGTACCGCAGGTGGCAACTTGATCATCTTGTTGTATGCACCGCGCAACTTGAAAGAAAAAACTTGCTGCAAATCTTCGCGCTTCAACAACACTTGATTATGGATACGCTCGGATAAATTGGCGACGAGTTCCAATGGACTTTCTATCGCCACATCATAGACCTGTGCGGTCAGTATTCTTTCAAGATAATTGTTTTTCATGACGGGAAGTAAATAAATCCAGGTAAGCTTTTAATCCGGAGTTGGTAGAGGGATTTTATCATGATCAGTGATGGCATAAACTTCCTTACTATGGAATTGGATTCATAAAGGAGGGAGACCTTACATGGACGCTCCCATTTTGTAATGGCATTCAATTTTTGATGATAAACTGATTTGGATTACAGTCATACATTCGGATTTTTCTTGGAGGATTTATTCCTGCCCCTAATCATTGCAGTGTACTCGAAGTGCCAGGCCTGGTTAAGGTTTAAGCTATTTACGGTCTTGCCAGATTCGCCATCATGTCATAATTGCCCAACTAACAGATAAGAATTAATGACTCTGTGAGAGCATTCACTTTCTCAGAGGTTTTGTCTCTTATGGAATTATCGGGAAACTATGCTTACGACACCCGAGGAAACATTCCAGTTGAATGAGAGATTAAGCAATCAATTTTCGGCTGAATTGGCGTTTAGATACAGCATTTATGTTATATATTCAACGTCCTACTTGCTGGCCTTGATTGCAACATATGATGTAAAAAGATTGCGATAATCAGGAATATGATTGGAGAACAATGCACCAAGACCTTCTATGTCATTCCTCCAGTCACGATGCAATTCACAAGCAACGCCAAACCAGCTCATCAATTGCGCACCCGATTCCGCCATGCGGCTCCAGGCAGCCTCACGGGTTACCTCATTAAAGGTTCCCGATGCGTCCGTCACAACAAACACCTCAAATCCTTCTTCCAGGGCTGAAAGTGCTGGAAAAGCGACACAAACCTCTGTAACAACACCCGCGATGATCAACTGTTTTTTGCCTGTTGCTTTAACTGCTTTGACAAAATCTTCGTTATCCCAGGCATTAATTTGTCCCGGGCGTGCGATGTATGGGGCATCCGGAAAGATTTGTTTTAATTCAGGTACCAGTGGACCGTTGGGGCCTTCCTCAAAACTCGTTGTTAAAATGGTCGGTAATTTAAAATATTTAGCCAAATCAGCTAGCGCTAATACATTATTTTTGAATCTATCAGGTTCAAAATCACGTACCAAGGATAGCAATCCAGCCTGATGGTCGACGAGCGCGACGAGTGCGTTATTTTTGTCGAGGCGATGATAAGATTTGCTCATTTCGATATTCCTTTTAATTGATGTTAAAGCGTAACAGTCTTGCGCTGCATCAGATCACGGGTTTAATTGTTTACCTAAAATCTGCAGTATTTGTGCTATTAAAGCCTGTAATCGCCCTAAACAAAGTACTGCAGGAGTGTTTATTGCGTTGAAGTATTATTAAAGCGTTCCATAATACTTTTATTGTTAGGCAAGCTTCGTTCCGCCAACGCTACTATCTTGCTAAAAATTAATCAAGTATGAAACAATTAATGAAGCAAACTTCAAATTAAAATAAGCTAGAATGCTTGTTTCGTGTATTTGCTAACGTTACGCTAAAGATAGTTAGTAAAATAGTAAAAAACTCAACTTGTTATTTGTTTTCACTACATAATTAATAAAAATCACAGTCATAAGGTATTTATGACATCAGGAGTAGAGGAGTAAACTGTGCAATTGATCACATCCATCTTAATGTCGCTCGGCGTCATCTTATTTCTTTCCGGAGTTATTGTTTACGCCCTATTGGGAATGCAACGCATCAATACGATAAAAGTGTTCGGAAAAAACCATCAGCTGTGGCGATTTGTTGTCATCACTGTTGGCTCTGGTATTGTATTAATCATTTTCTCAGCTTTATTGCACAAGCATGTTTTTTATGAATCTGCAGATAAGTCCATACCGTTAACAGAAACATCTGGTAGTTTGAAATATGACTTGCAATCGACCCTCGCGGGATTGAAAATTGACACGCCAGAGATCACAAATGCAGTCAAAAGGTTTCAATCTGAGTATTTGGCCGCATCCCAAGATAAGAATGAAAAAACGATGGAATTACTTTCTTTAGAAATGTCTTACCGACTTAGAACAGCTTTAGCAGGTCAGGAATATCCAGAAAAACAAATCGAACGAGATGTTGGGCAGATTATGAATTTGTTAAAACAGCAACAGCCTAATAAATAAACTAATTGATTATCTTAATTAAGGCATACATATATGAAAAAAATAACTCACCTATTCTTTATCGTTTTGATGGTATTTATTACTTCCTCAGGAACAGCCGCTGCTGAACAATATGCAGATAAAGTTGTGGATAAATTAGGTAACGGTCTTGCCAACGCGGTGACTGGCGTGGTTGAGATACCTAAAACAATGAATATTGTTGCGCACAGAGATGGTGTTATTCACGCAATGACGATCGGTTTATTGACGGGTCTGGCGAATGCGGTAGGACGCTCATTAAGTGGCGCCTTTGATATTGCGACCTTTTTAATTCCAACGACTCCCTTTGTGAAACCAGCCTATATTTGGGATGATTTTGGTCGGGAGACGACTTTCGTTGAAGGTCGTATGCGCTGATTTTACTAGCTTGTATCGAAAAAAAAGGGTAGGTTTAACTAAGCAGGCATTAACCCTTTTGATAGAAAAAATACCCTATTACTTGATTAATAATAGGGTATTTTTATTGATTACAATGAAGCAAGGAAGGCGACTAGATCAGCTTTTTCACTGTTGGTAAGTCCGATCGCAAAACGGGTATTATAAAAATCTACCACTGCTGGCAAATCTTTAGCTGAGCCATCATGAAAATAAGGTGGTCGAGATGCAACAGAACGCAATACAGGACCTTTAAAACGACCGATATCTTTCCATTTACCGGTAATCAAGGCCCGACCTGGATCGGTTGTTTGAATGGTTTCACCGGTTGCTTTGTTTTGCAGTGTATACAAAGGCATATCCGGAGTACGGCGGGAAGCATCAGATATGCCGATATCTAAAGGCATTGGAATCGAATGATTGCCTGAATTCGGCGTGTTGTGACATGTAGTGCATGTGCCTGGCAGTACACCGACACCTAAATCATCATTGATGCCTTTAACACCGCTGATTTGGATAGGCTTGTTATTAAATAAGGTTTGACCTCGTGCGATAGCAGCTCTAGCTAGCGTGAGCCCATCCGATGCATTGCTTGTGATATATCTATGCCAAGTATCGTACAGCGACATCACCTTAGGATTAAAAGGTTCACGGGTACGATAGTCTCCCACAAGCGTATCGTTGATGCCAAAGTAATAGGTTTGATTGATCAGCGCGCTAGGCCCGCCATGCGCACCATTATCTGTCAAATTGCCAGCGCCCTTGCTTTGTACTTGGGCTGTAAAAAGACCCATTTCAAATGCAACAATTTCACTTCGCTCTGCCTCAGTCAAGTCTGCTAATGCTTCGGCATGTCCCAACGTGGCGTGATTGGCTTGAGTGGATAAATCAAACGATACCGGTGAGAAGCACGTTGTGGTGTTAAAAATGCAATCACTGGAGCTTGAGTCAAGCGTTGTTTCTCGCCCTTCCCACATGACTGCACTAATAAATTTGAGATTGGTCGTCGGCATAGGACGACGGAATAGCGATAATTCTGTTGCGCTCGCAAAACCATAGGGATCATCTGCCGCGAGCAATATAAATTCTGCATCTGCAGGAATACCGATGCCTACACGAATATTCGCCTTATTTAGCAACATGCTATAGACCTCGCGACGTTTTGCAACAGTAGATACATCTGCAAGGGGTGAATTGGCGCCATCAACCAAGCGGAAAACCGGGTCTGTACCCCCTGTTTTTTCGAAACGGGCTTTTACACCTTTTGGGGTAATGACCCATCCCTCTGTAGGCACATGGCAAGTTACACAGGAACGTCCATTTGTACCTAAGCTTTTAAAAAAAGAGTTATTTAAATCAATGAAACCTTCTGTACTGTATGTCTTGTCTTTACCATGAAGATTTGTTCCGCTGATACTTGTTGGATTCGTCGTTCTGCTTACGTCAGCTGCGGATACAGATGTTATCGGAACGACCAAGGAAGCAAGCACTAAGACCGGTATAACCATATACTTACTAATCATTTTTCTTCCATTCGTAGTTAATGAAACTCACAAAGGTAATTGGCTAGAGGGGGTTTAAATGCACCTGCTAAGAAAATTGAATCTATTGCGAGGACCCTAGCTGGGGCAGCATTATTCCTGAAAGAAAGAAGAATGAGAATGTGACAAATTGCCGCACGCGTTAGTTGATAACAGCAGTTTTATTTCGGTAAATTACAAATAACGAAATACCTGATTGACCTATCGTCTGTCGGATCAGTGAATTTTCTTGTGAGGCTGTTGTGTAATTTTCCAGCAAGAATGAATTCTAGCGTTGCGCTTAAAATCCTCGGGAATCATGGCAGAACTGATATTTTCAACCGACAAATCAGCTAAAGCCTCCAAATCCATTTTGAAGCGCCGGAAGTTGGTTGAAAAATAAAGTATTCCTTTTTCTTCTTCTCCGTTACTTGTTGACAATAAAGCAACTGCATTACGAATCAACTGTACATGGTCACGCTGGATATCGAAAATCTCATCCATTTTCTTGGAATTCGAGAAAGTCGGCGGATCGAGAAAAATTAGATCGAACTGAGGCTTCTTTTCTGCCCTGGCCTGCTCATTCAACCACTCGGTGCAATCCGCGCGCACGAATTGATGGTCGCCTTGAATGCCATTGAGGGTAAAATTTCGTTTCGCCCAATCCAGATAAGTATTTGACATGTCGATGGTCAGTGTGGAACGAGCACCACCGATAGCGGCATGAACCGATGCGCTACCGGTATAAGCAAATAAGTTCAGAAAACGCTTATTCTTAGCTTGTTGTTGAATCATCAAACGTATTGGGCGATGATCGAGAAACAACCCAGTATCGAGATAATCTTCAAAATTCACCCAAAATTGACATCCGCTCTCTTCAATGATGTGAAAACGGCGAGAGTCGCTCATTTTCTCGTATTGCTCAGTGCTTTTTTGCTTGCGACGAATCTTTAAAAGCACTTGCTCCGGTGGAATTTCGAGTACCTTGCTTATTTCGTTGAGTGCGCCGGCTAATCGATGATTAGCTTTGATCGGATCAATCGATTTAGGTGGTTCATATTCCTGCACATTCACCCAGGTTTTTTCGCTCTGGTATACATCAACAGCAACCGCATATTCTGGCAAATCAGCGTCATACAGGCGATAACAATGGATATGATGATTCTTAATCCACTGTGATAATTTCTTCAAGTTTTTGCGTAACCGATTGGCAAACATTTCGGCGTGACTATCCGCTGTCGTGGATTGAGCACGAAGATTGACTTGTTCAATACGTTCCTGTTGAGATTTTGCTTTAGGTTCAAAGAAGGCTTTTTCATCGATATTCAGACGCAACAATTTGCATTCCAGCGCGCCATTAAATAACGTAATGGGTTTTTGTGAACGGATACCCAGGCGAAAACCTAGTTCTGGATTACCGATGATGATGGCTGCTTGCCAACCGGTGAAGCGTTGTTTTAATACCTCACCAAAAGTACGATAGAGCGCCGCAGCTTGGGTTTCATCATAAAGCCGTTCACCATATGGAGGATTACAAACGAGCAGTCCTTTGGGCCAGCTTTCTGCAGCAGATACTTCTGCAATATCTCGTTTTTCAATGTGAATTTTGTTTTGCAGTCCGATATTCTCGATATGCTGCAACGCGGCCACAACCGCACGGCGATCCTGATCAAAGCCTACCATGACCGGTAATTTATCGATGCCAATCATGCGTCGTTGCTGAGCTTCATTCATCAGCGTTTGCCATAAGGTTTCATTGTGTTGTTTCCAACCCAAGAAACCAAAATAATCACGTTGTAAGCCGGGTGCGATATCACCCGCAATCATCGCGCCTTCCGTTATTAACGTGCCAGAACCACACATCGGATCAAGCAATGAACCGCCTTGTGCGGCTATTGCGGGCCAACCTGCTCGTAGCAACATCGCCGCCGCCAAACTCTCTTTCAGCGGCGCAATAACTGGCGTGTCGCGATAACCTCGCTTGTGCAAACTTTCACCCGATAAATCCAAGCTCAATTGCGCCATTTCATGATGCAAATAAACATTCACTCGAATATTGGGACGTTCTGTATCAACATTGGGGCGGGTGCCAAAACGATCGCGCATTTGATCCACAATGGCATCTTTGACCTTGAGCGCGCCGAAATGTGTATGGGTAATCGCCGGATTATTTTTACTGTTAAACGAAACCGCCAAACTATCATCGGCATTGAGATGCTTTGACCAGTCGATTCGTTGTATACCCGCATAGAGATCCTGCTGCGATCGCACTTCGAAACTATCCAACAGTAACAAAATGCGACTGGCTGTGCGCAACCATAGACAAGCCTGATAGGCAAGCTTCAAATCACCTTGAAAAGCAACGCCTGCCATCTTCAGCTGCACATTCTTGCCACCAAGAAGTTTGATTTCACCAGCCAGGATGTCTTCCATCGCTTTTGGCGTGGTCGCAAAAAGTCGATAGTCCGTCACGATTGGGTAGGTAAAAAAGAAATACGGTGGGCGTTCGCGTAGAACGTCAAATAGTGACCGATTCTATGAAAATGGCGTGTTAAAGCAATGATGATCAGATTTTTTTATCCACATAATAATGCCGTAATGGTCTGAGGCTCTCATCTAATTCATATACCAATGGTCTTCCAGTAGCCAATCTGGATTTCATAACCTGGCCTGGAGTCATGTTATCCAACAGCATCATCAAAGCACGTAGTGAGTTGCGATGCGCGACCACGAGGGTACACTGATTGTTTTTTAACTGCGGCTTAATGATGTTTTTCCAATAAGGTTCCACACGAGCAACGGTTTGTTCCATACTTTCACCCAACGGCAGTATACTTTTGTCAATGTCAGCATAGTTGAGATTATTGCCGGGAAAACGAATGTCATGAGCAGTTATAGGCGGGGGAGCTGCATCAAATTGAACCTGGCAGCCCAGAATAGGCCAAACGCCGAATTTCGTGACGGCATTCAAGCGTCCGAGATCTTCTAGTGCTCCATAATGCCGCTCATTTAAACGCCAATTTTGATAAATCGGCCGGTTTGCCTGCTCCATAACCGCCAACACAATTTGTGCTGTAACGATAGCGCGCTGTAATACGGAAGTAAAACAGACATCAAATTGGTATCCCGCTTTTTCTAACATTTGCGCAGCTTGTACGGCTTCCCCTTCACCCTTGGTACTCAATGCAACATCACTCCATCCGGTGAATTTCTTTTGTTGGTTCCAGATACTTTCCCCATGTCGAAGAAGAATCAGTTTTTTGGTTTTGAGCACGGCGGGTTTGGCGATTGTCAGCGCAGTGCTGGTAGTATTTTCAGTCATTGTTGTAATTCCTATTTATTAGCGGCGGAAGATTCACGCCAGATTTGTTGTAATGCATCCCATAGACCGTTACGAACCGTCTTTAAATATTGGGTATTGTCGGTTAAACCACTAACCAATCGACGTTGCGCTGTACCCAAGTTATGATAGGGCATGCTCATGAATAGATGGTGGGTGGCATGATAACGCAATCCAACCGGTGCCCATAGAGGGGTGGTAAAAAAATTTCCGGGTATGTTAATAGAATCAAGATATTGATCTGCTAATGTCATTTTGCGGTCGCCCGGATTTCGATAAGCATGCGCTGCCAATGTGCGCAGTGAATTAAGCGTGAATACCGTTACCGCGACCAGATACCATAATATCAGCAATGAATAAGGTATTACATCGGTTATCACCAATATTGTGACGGTGGTAGCGAATAGAAAAGCCGCCAACTGCTGTTGGCGCCAATTTAAATCATTACGGACGGCATTTTCGGCCCGCCGATAAGTGGGGTCAATTGTGAGCGATGAAGCGCGCTCCCAAACGATTTTCCTTAGAGGTGGGATCAAATAAGATAAAGGCGTTAGTATCAGAAAACGAAATACTAGCAAAGGGGGTATCAGAAAAGACAGCAACACAAAGGTAATCATTTCTGCAGGTTTGCGCACTGCGAATGGTAGATATTCGCCATCTGCACGAGTACCATAAACATCCGGCTTATGATGATCATTATGTACACCATCATACATAAAGGATGGAATCATGAAAGGGATACCGCTGAGAGCATTCCACACTAAGCGAAAATTCTGGAAAGTACCTTTTTTCAAATGCGCCAGCTCGTGCACAAATACCGCTGAACGATACAATGCCAACACAGCAACAATAAAACCACCGATCTGCCAGAGTGAAAATAAGGGCGACAGCAGCGCGGTAAAGAAAGCAGCCCATCCCAGCGTAATATGCACTGTAAAATCAATCCAATAAATCCAGGGATTGGGCGTCATCAAATCACGCACTAAGTGATGTGCCTCACGGAGTGGAAATTCTTTGGTGTAAGGAGCTTGTTGTTCGGTCACGGGCTTCTCGTATCAATATTTTCTGGCAATTTAAAGCCAGTGCTGCTGGATATGTTGCATGATCAAGTTATTCTGCGCCACATCAGTTGCATTAACCTGTTTTAAGTCGGGCATAGCTGGCCAACCAGCGTCTATGAATTCTATCTCCGCAAAAGTCTTGCGCTGAGCGTACCGCGGAATAACATGAAAATGCACATCCGGATCGACCATCATGAGCATCAAGTAATTAATTTTATCGTAATGAAATGCTTTTGCCAGTGCGGTTTCAAGTTGCCCGGTTACGGTATGCAATTCGGCAAAGCTTGCAGGGCTTAGGTCGGATAACGCCTGCGCAGATTCATGTGCCACCAGAATCAGCGCCCCAAGGGTTGCTTGCGCCGGGCGCAATAATACAGACCAGTGACGATACTGTTTGATGATAGTCTGCGGAGCGCCAAACTTAAGCATGGTAGCGTTGAAAGACGGTAATTCAGATACAGTTGCATTCATAATTCAACTTGGCTGATGAAACATCATGCCCGCTCGCGACAAATCTTCAATAAAATCAATTTCACACCAACGATGCCCTTGGATCGAACACGAATTAACCAAATGCTGTTTGGCTAATGCATCGATAATCGATAGATACCATGATTTCAATTCAGCGGGATGACGCAACGCCGATTCGATCGCTTGACAGAAAATTCTCGGGCCTTGTTCACGAAAATAGGTCAAACCGATGGATTCCGCATTGACCTGATGGGTTGGCACAATCTTGCTAACCTGTTTCACCCAACCGTCGGTATCCAATTGCACTTTCATATCATCCGCATCATAAACATCTTTAACATCGACACTCAGTGTAATAGGCACGGATTGAGAATTCAAGACCTTGGCCAAAAGCGCGGGTTCGATCAAAGTATCGCCATTGAGCAATAAAAAATCGCCATTCATTTCGTGGCGAGCTACCCAACAACTGGCCAAATTGTCCGCTACCTCAAAAAAAGGATTGAACAAGATATTGATCTTATGATTTGCATAACGTTGCTGTATTAGCGTTTCGATTAAGGCTATTTGAAAACCGGCGATAATGATGATTTCATCAACCCCGACGCTAAGTAAAGCATCAATTTGCCAAGCCAACACGGGTTTGTCGGCAACAGCAAGCATGCATTTGGGCGTGTTTTCAGTCAACGGAAGTAACCGTCTCCCCTGACCGGCGCTGAGTATAATGGCTTTCATCTGGTTTTTGGCGATGCGATGGCTTGATTTGTCATGCTGCTATTTTAAACAGTAATACTACTCATATGGCGTAATTCTGCAGCGATACGCTGCGTCGTTTGCAGAAAGTCTTCTACTTGCGTCAATGTGTTACTGCGCCCCAAACTGACTCGTACTGCGCAGCGGGCTAACATCGGATCAACCTGCATGGCAGCTAACACATGGCTTTGGCCTGGATTGACACTGGAACACGCTGCTCCTGCGGCCACAGCAAATCCTGCTTTATCGAGTTTTACCACCAAAGTATCGCCTTCAATATCGGGTAACGCAAAATAGCAGGTGTTGGTTACACGTGGAACCTCTGCGCCAAAAATTACGGCACCCATTGCAAGTAGCCCTTTTTCCAGATGTTCCTGCAATGGCAGGATATGTTTTGTCGTTTCATCTAAGCGGGATTGCGCCAGTTCACAGGCAGCACCCAATCCGACAATGGCCGCTACATTTTCCGTTCCCGAACGCAAGCCATTTTCATGACCACCGCCATAAATCAGTGGCCGGAGCATTAACCGTTTATCGATAATCAATGCAGCAGCACCTTTGGGACCATAAATTTTGTGCGCAGACAACGTCATGGCATGTACTTTCAACACGGAAAAATCAACTGGAATTTTTCCAAATCCCTGAACTGCATCAGTATGTATTATTGCGCCCTGCGCGCGTGCCATGTCGGCAATGGATGAAACATTCTGAATCACACCGGTTTCATTGTTTACCAACATTACGGAAACCAACGCAGGTTTATCACGTTGCAGGAGCTTTTCCACCGCTTCCAAATCAACTTGCCCGGATGTATTGGTCGGGAACATATTGATGTTCCAAGGATCGGTCATTCGTTTCGATAATGCCAATGCTGGCTTCAACACACAGGGATGCTCGATAGCGCTGATAAGAATATTGGCCGGTTTTAAACTGTCGGCGGCACCACGGATAAACAAATTATTAGCTTCTGAGCCCCCGCTGGTAAAAATCACCTGCACGGGTTGTACGCCGACCGCATCAGCGACTTGTTTGCGTGCTTTATCAATGGCACGCCGCGCAGTTATGCCATAACTATGCCGACTGGATGCATTGCCGAAATTCTGCTGCAGATAAGGCAATATTGCTTCCAATACTGCATCATCAAGACGCGTTGTAGCATTGTGGTCAAAATAGTTAAATTCCATTAATACAAATCTACCGACTGAATAAGAGATAATGCGATTTTAATGGGTATTTTTGTTGGCAGGCATGAAATTTATCACAGCACTGATTATTATCTTACTGCTTCTGTTATGTCACTGGTTACTGATCGATTTTCCTCATTTCGAATCTGATGATGCGTACCTAATTTATCTTGCGTCGACGCTTGATTGGTATCGTTTTGTATACGTTCCTGAAATCTATCAGCAACTCTCGGTCGTTCATTTGACCCCGTTTGCGGTACCATTTTATACATTGATTCAGGAATTCTTCCCGTTCTCCCCAGGCGCTTATTTGAATATCATGACCATTCTTTTGGCCTTATGGATGTTTTCTTGCGCGCTTTTTTTAAGAGTGCATTTTAAGTTGCCTGGCACTTACATGATCCTTTTCGGAATCTTGATTCTATCAATCTCTTCAGTGGGCACAATTCTCAACCGATTCTATACATCGCATTATTTGTTAAGCGGTATTTTCGGTACGGTTTCACTGATAGCTTTAAGCCACTACAATCAAACGCAACGTTCGATGTTTTATTGGATTGCAACAGCACTGATGATTCTGGCGTTAATGTCAAAGGAGATCATGATTGCTATCTTGCCAATCAGCTTCTTCCTGTTTTTACAAAATCGAATATTGGCGAAGAAAATTTTCACTGCTGGCGTTATCATTGTGCTTAGTTATTTCGCCTATCGCGGATATATGCTAGAGCAATTGATCGGTGCTCGGGTTGCCAAGAACGGCTTTATTCAGGGGTTGGTCACGATTTATGAAGTATTGCCAAGCTTTATAGATTGGTACGTAAGTGGTCGAGCACTCCTACTTTTAGCGCTCATCGGTGCTTTTTTTCTTAATCCATTGACCGTGCTTGCTGGCCTAGTAGTCGCAGTGATGCTTGCAGTCCCCACACTTGCTGCTCCACATGGATACAGTTATCCGGAACTTCATGCCGACCGCCTTTTTATCGCGAGTGATTTTGCTTTAGCAGCAACCGCCGCGCTAGGATTTGCTCGCTGGCAGCAGCGGAATCGACTCTTTAATCATCCTGTGCTATTAGCAGTGGCAGGCGGTATAGTCATCGCGGGCTTCGTTCGATCTCTCTACCAAACCAACCTTTACGATGAGCGAGCTGCAAACTCGGACGAGTATCGCATCACGCAAACGATCTTAGAGCATTATTCCGTTACAGATGCGATCTACTTTCCGGAAAACTATGCTTTAGGCAGCATGGTCGCTGCATTAAAGCAAAAATATACGCTTCCTCGTGAAATCAGTGCAAACTGCCTTGAAGCGTTGCAGTGGAAAGGCGGCAATCATTTATTGTTGAATCATCATGGCCAAATCATTTCTCATGCAACGCTTGCTGAGCATTGTAGTTCAATGGACTCCACGCCGCCGATTAGCGGAAATGTCGTTTATGACCGAGGAATATTGCGTTGGGATATTGTCGGTGCTGAGCATTTGGAAGTGGGTGTTTATTTCCAAGAACATGCCTTTTATGTGAGAAACCGTCAATTTGAAGAGCGGCTGGTTCGCCCAGCTGTTGGAGAAAAATACAAACTTTATGCCAAGGAAGGAACACATTGGTGGTTCTCAGAAGAAAAGGAAGTCGCTTTTAAATGACAGCGTTTAGTTGATTACGATGATTATGAGAAATTTAGAACCAGAAAATACGCAGAGCTGTGTATCATTAGCCATTCGGCGGTTCACAACGAAAAAACAAACGTAGCTAACATTGAAATCTGAGCGTTTGTTTTATAGAAAGATGACTTAAAAATGTATCCGGTCTTAGTTGACCATTACCCTAGGAAGGATTTCTGTTCTAATGGCATAACTCTATAAAAACAGAGCCTTTTAACATATACCTTGTAAGGAGAAATGTAATGCCTGATCCAATTTTTAATTATGCGGGAGTTAATCCGTTTGGGATGAACAGTCCTATTTATGCGGATATCGATGGCGATGGCGATCTGGATGCATTTGCTGGTGACAGATTTTACGAAAACATCGGTAGCAAAACTGATCCGAAATTTTCGGAACCTATTTCTCAATATCAAGCATTCGGTTTGGGACTTACTAGCATGACTCTTGGAGGAGGGGCAGGATTTTGGGATATCGATGGCGATGGCGATCTGGATGCTTTCACTGGATCTTATGACGAGTCGGTGCTCTTTTATGAAAACGATGGTACATCCCAAAAACCATCGTTTGCAGCGGCGGTAGCAAATCCTTTTGGCTTAGATAATAACGTATCTGGATTTGGAATAGTGAGTTCTCCTACTCTCGCCGATATCGATGGTGATGGCGATTTGGATCTAATTTTCGGCGGTGGTTATTTCTCCCAAAATACTGGTACCGCAAAGAATCCTGTTTTTGACGGATCAGTAGCTCCTCTTCCTGGAATTACGCCAGCAGGCTTTTACTCTACTCCTACTTTTGTCGACATCGATGGTGATGGTGACCTAGACCTTTTCGTTCAAAGAGACCACTATCAATTCAGTGGCGTAGAATTTTTCAGAAACATTGGCACTGCGAGTAATCCGCTTTTTTATCAAGATACCCCGACCCGGTTTGGGCTCTCGGATGCCGGTAATTACGTGAGTTTGACTTTTGCCGACATCGATGGCGATGGTGATAAGGACGGTTTTATTGGTATTAGTTTTTTTCAAAACTCAGGTACGGCCACCGCTGCCGTTAATTTGCCTAGTTTTTCAAGCTTTATTTGGGATACAGGAATCGATAATACTACCCTGAGTTTTACGCCAAGCGCCACATTTGTTGACATCGATGGTGATGGCGATATGGATGCTTTTATAGGCCTTGGCTACGCTCTCAACGAAGATCCCAATTCTGCAAATTCAGCATCAGGAAACGTGTTGTTTTACAAAAATATCGGTACAAAGGATCACGCTTCATTTGCATCTGCGGTCAAAAATCCCTTTGGTTTAAAAGATGTAGGAAAGGATGCCATGCCGACCTTCGTCGATATCGATGGCGATCACGATATGGATGCTTTCATCAGCAATGCGGATGGGAATACGTTGTTTTTCAAAAATACCGGAACGATCACCAACCCCACTTTTGCGGCCTCAACCACGAATCCCTTTGGTTTGGTTAAAGCCAGCGGCGGTTCTGATGCAAAATTCGTGGATATCGATGGTGATGGCGATTCGGATGCGTTTATCGGCAACCTGTATTTCAAAAATATCGGTACCCAAACAAATGCTAAATTCAGCGCACCAGTAATCGATCCTTTCGGGCTGGGCGTATCACCAGATTTTTTGGACATTGATCGCGATGGTGATCTGGATGTCATTTCTGGAGAAACGTTGTTTCTTAATGAAGGTGATGCCGCTAATCCTAAATTTCCAACCGGAGGTGTTTATCTTAGTAGCTTAAACGATAGCGGTTATCGCTTAAGCTTAACCAATCATAGTTTTGTGGATATCGATGGCGATGGGGATTTCGATACGTATACGACGTTTATTTCTGACTATCCTTATCCGTCTCCATTTGGCGGTTTTGACATCAACAACAAAGCGCCGAATGTTACCAATCTGGCAACGCCTGAACAGTATACAAAAGGCACTCCGTTAAATTTGCAAAATATCATTGTCGAAGATTCAGACAGCGTTGACATCATCACAGTCACACTCAAGCTATCCAATGCGGCTGTGGGCAAGTTGAGTACGGCTACGTCTGGGACTGTCACGTCAACTTTCAATGCAACCACAGGGACATGGACCGCATCGGGTAAATTGGCCAATGTGAATACGCTACTGGCTAATTTGCAATTCATTCCAGCTAATAATGGAACTGATAATTTTACTGTCGTTGCAACGGTTTCGGATAACCAAGCGGCACCTCTGGAGGCGACAAAATCTTTTAAAATCCCAGGCTCTTCGTTGTTGAAAGCAACTGCCGGTAACAATATCCTAATTGGAACAACGGGTGATGATACGGTCATTTATGCTTCGGCTACCGGTCCGGTGACCGTATCATTGAATATCACAACCGCACAAAATACTGTCAATTCTGGTATGGATCAATTGATCGGCATCGACAATCTGATCGGTAGTAAATTCAATGATAAGTTGACCGGGGATAGTGACGACAATGTCATTCAAGGCGGTGCGGGTAACGATACCATTCGTGGCTGGTCAGGTGCTGATACGATGCTGGGTGGTACAGGCAATGATACTTACTATGTCGAGAATGCCGGAGATGTTGTCACTGAAAAGTTCAATGCGGGAACCGACCTTGTCAGTAGCAATCTTTCCTATACATTGGGGTTGAATTTGGAAAACCTTACGTTGACGGGATCAAATGCGATTAATGGTGTAGGCAATGAACTCAATAACAAACTCATCGGTAATGCCGCCAGCAATTTCCTCAGCGGTGATGCAGGCTCTGATATCTTAAGCGCAGGCAATGGCGATGATTACCTCAATGGCGGTTCCGGTAAAGATACCCTGACGGGAGGTGCTGGTAAAGACACTTTCTACATCGGCTCAAAATATGCCTTTGACACGATCACTGATTTCAACGTGACAGGTGGCGATATCATTGCGTTGGAGAACGATGTTTTCACATCCCTGAATACCGGTGTCTTGGCCAACGAACAGTTCCGAGCAGGATCCAAGGCGCTCGATAGTGATGATTTCATCATTTATAACAAGACTACTGGTGCGATTTTTTATGATGCAGATGGCAGTGGTGCGGGTGCTGCGCTGCAAGTCGCCAAGGTAGGTATCGGACTTGCATTAACGAATACAGATTTTGTTGTGTATTGATTCTTGAAGATAATCACGGGGAAATATGCGGATGTTCAGCCGAACCGTTTCCCCGTGTTTCTTGAATTAAACCTGCATGTTCATAACTTCTTGATAAGCAGAAACCAATTTATTGCGAACCTGCACCATAGATTGAAATGAGATATTAGCTTTCTGCAATGAAATCATCACCTCATGCAAATCGATGTTAGGTTGGTCGCTGATAAATTGCTGGCTTAACGTATCTGCTTTATTCTGAGCGCTGTTGATTTGATTAATTGCAGACTCCAATTTTTCAGAAAAATCAACTTTCAAGACACCGTCGGTGCTTGCGTCCTTTTTAACCCCTGAAGCTAAAGCTGAGGTTGATTGTAATTGTTGAAGAATACTGTCAATAGCTGATTTATCCATAGCTTGCCTCTCTACATACAAAACTTATCAATTCATTCATCACAGACTTAATTTTCTTGATTGATCAAACGGTACTGTTGCAATTTATATCGCAGCGTTCTTTCAGAAATTCCCAGTTTTTTAACGGCCAATTTGCGCGAACCATTAACAGAAGCTAATGTTTCAAGAATATGTTTACGTTCGAGTGATTTCATATCCTGAGGAGACTCTTCTGAGCATTTTTTGTCCTTCAGTGGATAAAGCTTATTCTCCGGTAAATGAATATGTTCTATGTCGATTTCATCAGTTGCCAAAATCATGGCGCGTTGTATGACATTTTCTAATTCACGGATATTCCCCGGCCAGGAATACTGAACCAATTTTTCCATCGCTTCTGGCGTAACTCGGAAAAGCGGTTGATCGTTTTGTTGAGCATTTCCCCCCACCATTTTGAGCACCAGCGGTTCGATATCCAACGGTCGTTCTCTTAATGATGGAATTTCTATCGGAAACACATTGAGTCGATAATATAAATCCTCTCGGAATTGAGCATTTTTAACCATCATCGGCATATCGCGATTTGAAGTCGCTAAAACTCGAATGTCGAGTTTGATCGTTTTATGTCCACCAACTCTTTCAACTTCCCTTTCTTGAAGTACTCGCAGTAATTTAGCTTGTAATTCCAATGGCATTTCGGAAATTTCATCCAATAATAGAGTGCCCCCTTCGGCTTGCTCAAACTTTCCAGGCTGTGCTTGTGTTGCCCCGGTAAAGGCGCCTTTTTCATAACCAAATAATGTTGCCTCAAGCAAATTCTCCGGAATGGCTGCACAATTAATGGCAACAAAAAGTTGTGACGCACGCAGAGAATGTCGATGAATATAATGGGCAATGACTTCTTTGCCACAACCGCTTTCACCAGTCAACATAACCGTCGCCGGTGATTTTGCAACACGCCTGGCAAGCGATAGCAACGCTCGGGTTTTTGGATCGTTGGCAATCATTGAACTATCTTGATCGAATTCCGACAACGCATAGCGTTTAATATAGACAAGTAAGCTATCCGGATCAAAAGGCTTAAGTAGATAATCACAAGCGCCTGTACGCATCGCAGTTATCGCTTTGTCGATTTCCCGATAAGCTGTCATCAGTAACACGGGTAACTCAGGGCTCAAAGATTTAATTTTCTTTAACAGCGTCAATCCATCCATTGGTTTCATCTGCACATCGCTGACCACCATTCCAATTTGTTGCGTTTGGATTACAGTCAGTGCATCATGGCCGTTTGCAGCCGCGACTGCCTCATAACCGGACAACTTGATGGTGGCACAAACCGCTTCAAGCAAATCTTGATCGTCTTCAACCACTAAAATAGGCAATGTTTTTTGCATACGATCAATCCTGTTGAGTTCTCGGTATTGTTACAACAAATTCGCTGCCATTATCCGACGGCGAATTAACGCAAACCATGCCATTCATGGACTGAATCACACCACGAACAATGGCCAACCCCAATCCAGTGCCTTCTTGTCGCGTAGTATAAAACGGCTCAAATACTCTATTTTGGGCCACATCATCGATTCCCGGGCCATGGTCTCGAACACTCAATACCAGCATATCCTTTTTCAAGCTGCTGGTCAGTGTGATTAAATCGTCCGATATAGATACTTGCATGGCGTTCTCTAGCAAGCTGATCATTGCGCCAAATAACGCTTGGTAATCGGCTACTAAATATTCCCCTTTGCTATGATCACGGACAATCAAATGCATATGACGCAGTGTTAATTGCGGTTCGATGACTTGTTGCAATTCAGACAGCAAATAACTAATCGAAAACCTCTCAAGCTGCGTAGTTTCGCCTTTGACAAAACGCAGCATATCTTTAGTTAATTGCTCTAAGCGATGCAAGCGTTCAACCGTTTTTTCGGCAAAGCCTTTCCGCACATCGGGTGTTAAGTTATCGTTACCTAAATGTGTCGCATATAACAGCGCTGTCGCCAGTGGGGTGCGCAATTGATGCGCAAGATTTGCGGCCATCTCTCCCATCGCAGTCAAGCGTTGATTTCTTCTGATTTTTTCCTGTATTGCATAAGATTCGGTAATATCATTTAGCAATAAAATTTGCCTGTTTTCGCAATCCATTAAACTGCTTTGAATGCGAATACGTAACTGTTGCTTTGCTTCGTTCTGTTGCAAATACCACTCATTCATCACTTTGGTTGGCTTTAACCGTTTCGCAACGATATCTTGCCACTGTAGGTGCAGTAGGGGTTCTCCAAGAATTTGTAACGCCGCTGGATTGACTTGTTCGATACTTCCTTGAGTGTTTAATGCAATGACTCCACCTGGGAGTGCATTTAATAGAAAACTCAGTTGATTGGATATATTCTCTTTCTCTAAGAGTTGTTTATGCAGCTCCCCATTGGCTAATGCTAGCTCATGTGTCAACTGTGCAACTTGATGCTGCAATTCCTGATACACGCCGGAAAGTTGTTCCGATGCTTCATTAAATGCAGCAAAAGCAATCTGTAGTTGCTGTTGATCGGTCGCCATTGAATCTCTGCTTGATTTAAATTGATTGATCTGCACAAAATTTACTGACAGTTATTCAAAATTATCGCTAGCTTACCTTTATTCATGCACCAACAATGACTGAAATAAGGCATGCAAATCTATTTTATTCAAGCATTCGCAATGCTTAGAATTATCCATAATCATCAGTCATAAGAATCTGTGTTGTAAGCAGAAATGATTTTATTGCTGCCCAACCGTATGCTTTTTATACGAAACATTGATCAGAACAATTGATTGAACTTTGAAAGTAATTAGGAGAACAGTTCGTGGCGACAGTTCCGGACGAAACTAATGCAGCGAAAAAAACAGCAACAGCACCAGCACCAGCACCAATGAGCACAACTGCATTCAAATTGGAGCAATTGCGTCAATTATCCAACCAGAAAAAAATTGGTTTGATATTGTCTTTGGCCGCAGTGATTGCGCTCATTATTGGCGGTTTGATGTGGAGTCAATCTCCTGAATATCGTGTGTTGTATCACAATGTATCGGATCAAGATGGTTCGAGCATTATTGCTGCTTTGCAAAAAATGAACGTGCCATATAAGTTCTCTGAACATGGCGGTACCATATTAATCCCGGAAAAACACATCCATGAAGCGCGCCTGAAATTGGCTGGTCAGGGATTACCAAAAGGTAGTCTGCCGGGTTTCGAAATCATGGAGAACCAAAAGTTTGGTTCCAGTCAGTTTCTGGAGCAAATCAACTATCAACGCGCCTTAGAAGGTGAACTTGCTCGTTCGGTACAGTCACTCTCCGCGGTACAAAGCGCTCGTGTGCATTTGGCTATGCCTAAACCATCGGTTTTTTCAAGAGATAAGCAACAGCCAAGTGTATCAGTACTCGTTAATTTACATCCAGGTAGGATTCTCGCTGTGGAACAAGTCAGCGCCATTGTGCATTTGATGTCGAGTAGCGTACCGAATTTACCTGTAAAGAATGTGACTATTGTTGATCAGAATGGTAATTTATTGAGTACACCCAACGACACCAAACAAGATACACGTTTTGACGCCAAACAACTCGAATACATTAAAGAGCTTGAAGAAGGGTATATTCGCCGCATTGAAGCAATATTGGCACCGATCGCTGGCGCTAGCAATGTACGTGCTCAAGTCTCTGCCGATTTGGATTTTTCTCATATCGAGCGCGCTGAGGAAATTTATCGCCCCAATAATAACGAGAATGAAGGTGCGTCAATCCGTAGTCAACAAACCCATGAATCCATCGCTACTGGTTCCAAATTTGATGGTGGAATTCCAGGTGCACTGTCCAATCGGCCACCTGAAAATGCTACTGCGCCTATTGAAGTAGATAAAAAGAAAAAAGGAGAACCCGCTTCTGAAAATGAAGATGAAAAAAATAAGAAGGAACCCCCTATCCCAACTGACAAGAAAAAAGAATCGACCACAAACTATGAAGTCGACAAAACAGTACAGCACACCAAGCAATCAACTGGAAATATCAAACGCTTAACAGCAGCAGTGGTGGTAAATTATCGTAAGAAGATCGATGAAAACGGTGAAATCACACATGAAGCACTCACTGCAGACGAACTCAAAGAAATCAACAATCTAGTAAAAGAAGCAATGGGATTTAACGAAAAACGTGGAGATTCTCTGACCGTAACTAATAGTGTATTTTCGGATCGCGATATGAGTTCGGATATCATTTTCTGGAAAGATCCAGAGAATATTATGCTCGCAAAAGATTTTGGCAAACAGTTTTTAGTATTCGCATTAGTATTGTTTTTCTTTCTTAAGATCTTACGGCCATTCCTAAAAAGTTTAGAGCCAGCATCTGCCGTTCCTGCATTAACTAATAACGGTACGATGAGTACATCAGCAGAAGGAGTCAGTATAGGACCGGATGGACAACCGCTTCCTGGGCAAGCTGTAAGTCCAGCCATGCTCGCGATTCAAAAATCGATCTATGAAGAAAACCTAAAGCAAGCAAAGAAACTAGCTTTGGAAGAACCCGTTATCGTTGCCAACGTTGTTAAAGATTGGATTTCAAAATAATGGATGACGACGGTATAAAAAAAAGCGCTATCCTACTCATGACATTAGGAGAAGCTGAAGCGGCATCGGTGATTAAATTGTTGGGGCCGAAAGAAGTACAGAAACTCGGTGAAGCAATGTCCAGTCTGCAAAATATCACACGTACTGAAATCGAAAAAACCCTTCAGCAGTTTTGTAGTGAGACAGAAGGAAGAACTACGCTTGGCCAAGATTCGTCAAGCTATATCCGCAAAGTTCTGACGACCGCATTAGGTGATGAGAAAGCCGCCAATTTGATTGACCGTATTTTACAAGGCGGCGATACCAGCGGCATTGAAGGGTTAAAATGGATGGATGCACCTTCGGTGGTAGAGCTAATCAAAAGCGAACACCCGCAAATTATTGCCACCATTTTAGTGCACCTAGAACGTGATCAGGCCAGTGAAATCCTTAGCTTGTTTGAGGAGCGGTTGCGTAATGACACATTGTTGCGCATCGCAACCTTAGATAGTATACAACCTGATGCCTTGCGCGAACTCAATGATGTTTTGACAAAATTACTTGCAGGCAGTAACAATATTCGTAAAGTAGCTCTGGGGGGTGTACGCACCACAGCTGAAATCCTAAACTTTGTGCCCACTGCTCTGGAAGCAAGTGTAATTGATAACATCAAGCAATATGATGAAGAACTGGCACAGAAAATCATGGACGAAATGTTCGTCTTCGATAACTTAATCGATATTGATGATCATGGTATCCAACTGCTATTAAGAGAGGTTCAATCCGAATCTTTGATTATCGCTTTGAAAGGCGCGCAAGAAGAATTACGTAAGAAAATTTTCAAAAATATGTCACAACGTGCGGCTGAAGCCCTCCGAGAAGATCTTGAAAGTAAAGGTCCTGTTCGAGTATCTGAAGTTGAAGCTGAGCAAAAAGAAATTCTTAAAGTGGTACGTCAACTTGCGGATGATGGACAAATCGTATTGGGAGGCAAAGGTGATGATAGTTTTATTTAACCTAAGAATCTCATTCAGATTAAGTGAAGTAGTGTGAATTATCATGATTACTGTTTATAACCGATTATGACCGGCAGCTTCATACCCAAAGAACAGCTCAACTCTTACCAAAGATGGGAGATGAACGCTTTTGATGATGCGAACGTACCCTCTGAAGTACCAAATGAAGCACAACCAGAATCGTCAGAAAGTAACGATTCAATCAATAACCCGACAGTCGTTTCCTTACCTAAAGAAGTTGAACTAGTCACAATTCGTAAACAATCTAAGGAAGAAGGATATGCAGTCGGATTTCAAGAGGGGAAGGCGGCAGGATACGCTGAAGGCAGAAACACTGCAGAGCTTGAAGTCGAGGAAGAAGTGTTGCATCTGCAAACTCTATTATCCAATCTCACGCAAGACTTGCATGCTATGCAACAACATATCGCGAATGATTTGTTGGCAATGGCTATCACAACTAGCAAAAAAATGACTGCGCAAGCGCTCCAGATAAAACCAGAATTAATTGTACCTATTGTGCAAGAAGCTATTCAGCAACTACCTTATTCAGTCCAACATCCTCGCCTGTTTTTGCATCCCGATGATGCAAAAATCGTACGCACCCATTTGAGTGATCAATTAACACAAGAAAACTGGTCAATCCGCGAAGACGAACAATTAACACGTGGTGGTTGCCGTATCGTGACCAATGGTAGTGAAATCGATGCCACCATCGAATCACGTTGGCAGAAAATATTAGCTGCCATTGGTCAACAAAACAATTGGCTCGAATAACCTACGAATATGCATCGTCACGAACATTGGCGTAGTTTTCTGAACAACTGCGCGCAACGCATAGAACCGGTCAATGCTTATGCTACCAGCGGAACCATAACCCGAGTCTCTGGATTGGTTATGGAAGCCATTGGACTAAAAGTGCCGGTTGGTGGTAACTGCACCATCCTGTTATCGAACGGCCAGAAAGTGTCGGCTGAAGTTGTAGGGTTTTCTGGTGAACGCCTGTATTTAATGCCTTCGAGCGATGTGTATGGGCTCTCTCCAGGAACTAAAGTCATTCCGACAGAACTCGTCGCCGATCCACCAAAATTTGGGGAACTCCAACATCCACGCAGACGTGCTGCTGATCGCGCGAAACATATTTACGTGGGAATCGAATTGCTAGGTCGCGTGGTCAACGGATTGGGGGAGCCACTGGATCATTTGGGTGCTATACATGCGGAACACAGTGTCCCGCTTTACAGCCGTCCCTATAATCCCCTTGAACGTGTGCCAGTGACCGAACCACTGGATGTTGGCGTACGCGCCATTAACGCACTACTCACAGTTGGTCGGGGTCAACGCATGGGGTTATTTGCTGGCAGTGGTGTGGGCAAGAGTGTTTTACTCGGCATGATGGCACGCTACACCAGCGCTGATATCGTGGTGGTCGGTTTAATTGGCGAACGTGGCCGTGAAGTGAAAGAATTCATCGAGCATACTTTGGGAAAAGAAGGTCTTGCACGTTCTGTAATCATAGCAGCTCCGGCGGACACTTCGCCTTTACTACGCTTACAAGGTGCAGCTTATGCAACAGCAGTCGCAGAATATTTCCGTGATGAGGGCAAAAATGTGTTGCTCATAATGGATTCATTAACTCGCTATGCGATGGCGCAGCGCGAAATTTCCCTTGCCATTGGTGAACCTCCTGCCACAAAAGGGTACCCGCCTTCGGTCTTTGCGAAATTACCACAATTAGTAGAACGTGCGGGTAACGGGAATAAAGAAGGGGGATCTATTACTGCTTTCTATACTGTTTTAGCCGAAGGCGATGATCAAAATGACCCTATCGCGGATAGTGCACGCGCAATTCTGGATGGACATATTGTTCTAACGAGAAGGTTAGCCGAAGCTGGTCGTTATCCAGCTATTGATATTGAAGCCTCGATTAGCCGCATTATGCCTAATTTAGTTTCTGCCACACATATCCAGATGTCGAGAAGGTTTAAAAGTCTCTACTCGCGTTACCAACGCAGCTACGACTTAATCAGCGTAGGCGCTTATGCGCCAGGTAGTGATCCAGAGCTGGATCGGGCCATTCAACTGTATCCCGCATTTGAGAAATTCTTGTATCAAAGCATGTCCGAACAAGAACACTTCGAAAATAGCTTGCAGAAATTAACGGATTTACTGGGTAATGAAAATTTCCAATAAACTTGGAAATACAATTTTTTTGATGTGATCATGTCAAAATCTTCGCTGCATACGATAGTTGCGCTTGCTCAACAGCGAATGGATTCTGCCGCGAAAAAACTCAGCATATTTAACTCGTATTTACAAGCAGCAGAAAAAAAATTAGCGTTACTCGAAGAATATCGAAACAATTATCAAATATACCTACATAACTCTATGAAACAAGGTATCGAGCATACCCAATGGTATAACTTTACGACGTTTATGCAAAAGCTCGAGAGCGCTGTTGATGAACAACGCCAAACAGTGAAACTAGCAGAAAATAATCGAAATACCGGTAGAGATGAATTTCAAATCTACCAACGCAAATTAAAATCCTTCGAAGCTTTACTCAAACGCCAGCAACAAGCAGAAGTGCAACAGCAAGTGAAAATTGAACAAAAACTGATGGATGAGTTTGCCACCAGCAATTTCATCCGTAACACAATCGATCCAGTAGATCAGTAGAAACTCTGCATAATAATGGCACAGAGATTGCTCATTACGGAGTATGTTGACAACCTGTGAGATCGAGAGACCATGCAAACTCTAGCTTCTGCAACACCAATAAACAATACTCCGAATACGAATTCATCAACTTCAAAACAGTCAACAGCTACTCCAGAAAAATTTGATAAGATTTTACAGCGTGAGGTCTCCGAAGCATCGAGCAAAAGCGATGCAGACCCTAAACCCACCCAAAAAGATGCTTCAATAGAGCCCGTAACACCCGCAAATGACAGGCCTTCTACCGAGACATTGCCAGACACGCTACCCAATAACAGTGGAATGGACAATCTGTCCGTCATTGAAGCAAAACATCAGTCAGATTTACCCAGCCATTTTTTTGATATTGCAACAAGCCCCAGTTCATTAATAACCTCATTGGCAGTACCTACAGAATTTTCCGCAACATCGATTCCAAACAGCTTAGTAATCGGGGAAAGTGAGCCGGCTCAAAGCCCATCGCAACCTACAAATTTCCTGTTACAGAAAAGACTGACATCATCAGCTTTTGAGGGAAATCATTTTTCCTATGCAACCGATGATCTTTTGCAATCATTCGATGCGGCAAATTCTGCCGATTTCGGCAAACTGTTTCCTGTTATATCCGAAGCGATTAAACCTATAACAATACAAACAGAAAATATCTCATTAACTGCCTCAATCGAATCGACCGAGCATCCACTCTCGGGTTTAAATGCATCGGTATCAATGGCACCCTCTTCAACGAACAACACCCCTGTACCTGATATCCATGTTGAGGCTGGAGTTGGTCAGCCTAAATGGGGCAATGAGTTTGCTCAAAAAATAGTTTGGATGGGCAATCAACAACAGCAAGTTGCCGAAATCCACTTAAACCCTGCAAATTTGGGTCCCGTTGAAGTGATGCTTAGCATTACACAGGACCAAGCTACCGCACAATTTGTCTCTCCGCATGCATCCGTTCGTGAGGCTATTCAAGATGCTTTACCGAGACTAAAAGAAATGCTGGCAGATAACGGAATTCAGCTAGGCAATGTAACGGTAGGTGCTGAATCATTTCAACAAGGCAATCAGCAACAAGCCCACAATCTGTCAAAAGATTCTTCCGATAGGAATATTCATCACACTACTGAAACAAGGAGTAGAAATGAAATCAACCATACTGCACCTATTCAACATCAGGGTATTGTTAACACCTATGCTTAAATACAACTAAACTCGTCGAGCTGCGATAAGCAGCTCGATAAGCGCGTGCACTAATCCATTCTCCCTCATTTTTGCTGTTATCAACCAAGTTACACACCCTATTTGGCTTCTAAAATAACGACATTATTTTGGCGTTATTTGCCACATCATCCCAATATGCCTTCCATGATAATAGTGCTCATTAACATAGGAGTGGGGTGAATATGTCAAAAGCTGCAGCCGAAGTTCCTGCTGGAACAGAAGGGAAAAAAGGGAAAAAAGGTTTAATCATTGGCGTGCTTGTCGCGCTCATTGCAATTGGTGCAGGAGCCGGCGGAACATGGTACTTCATGAAAATGAATGGTGACGCTTCCGAAGAACCTGCGCCACCCAAACCAAAACCTACCAAATTCATGGATCTAGAACTGTTTACCGTAAACTTAAACGCTGATGAGGGCGGTCAATATTTACAAGTCGGATTAACAATCAAGATCAAAGAGACTCCGGTTGAACAAGAAATCGGCAAACAAATGCCGGATATTCGCAATCGAATCCTGATGTTGCTATCCAGCAAGAAATCATCAGAAGTAAATAGCATTGTTGGAAAACAACAGCTTAGTCAACAGATTGTTGAAGAAATTAAACAATCTGTCAAAACGGAAGAATTTCAATCAGATATTCTCGAAGTGCTGTTCACTTCATTTGTAATTCAATAATCGAGCTTATTCATGTCTGAGGAGTTTCTTTCACAAGATGAAGTCGACGCACTCCTCAGAGGCGCCAATGGTGGTAGTGACGAAGACACCAAAGAGGAAAACAAGGGAGGCGCCAGACCCTATAACATCGGCACGCAAGAGCGAATTGTTCGTGGACGTATGCCGACGTATGAGATTATTAACGAGCGATTTGCGCGCTATTTCCGCATCGGGCTATTTAACTTCATGCGCCGTTCAGTGGACATCTCGGTTGGTCCTGTGAAAGTGATCAAATTTAGCGAGTTTGTGCGCAATCTCGTTGTTCCAACCAATCTTAACATGGTGCACATGAAACCCTTACGGGGAACAGCACTACTTGTTTTTGATCCGAGTCTAATTTTTTTAATTATCGATAATTTATTCGGGGGCGATGGTCGTTATCACTCGCGCGTGGAAGGAAGGGATTTTACTCAAACAGAGCAACGCATGATTCAGCGTTTGCTTAACGTGGTATTTGAGGATTATGAGAAATCATGGAAATCAGTGTATCCGATCACATTTGAATTTCTCCGTTCGGAAATGAATCCACAATTTGCCGCAATTGCAACTCCGAATGAAGTCGTAGTGACAGCCACTTTTAATATTGAGTTAGGAAACAAGGGCGGTACTCTATATGTATGTATTCCTTACTCTATGATTGAGCCTATTCGTGATCTTCTTTATAGCTCTTTGCAAGGAGAACACTTAGAAGTTGATAAACGCTGGAACAAGTTGTTGTCACAGCAAATTCAAGGTGCCGAAGTTGAGCTTGTCGCGAATATTGGCCACACTAAAGTAACATTTGAACAAATTCTCAGTATGCAAGAGGGTGACGTCATCCCGATAGAAGTTCCAAAAACAGTTAAAGCACATGTAGATGGCGTTCCTGTCATGGAATGTGGCTACGGAACGATGAATGGGCGTTACGCTTTGAAAGTGAATTCGCTGATATCTCAATCAGAAGTAGAATAAGTTACCGGAGACACAACTATGCCAGAATCTACAGACAATAACGCGACCGAAATTGATGACTGGGCTGCCGCGATGGCGGAACAGGCTGAAGTGGAAGGCAACGCTACTGAGAAAGCGATTGGTGCGGATGATTGGGGCGCCGCGATGGCCGAACAAGAAGCGGACAATACAGCAAAATCTAGCAACTCCGGTGGGAAGAATGGCACTTTAGATGCCAAGAATGGCGCGACATCTGTATTCCAAGAGTTTTCTAGAGGCGGTTCGAATCATGGTGCGCCCCATGACATCGATATGATCCTCGATATACCGGTGCAAATGACCGTCGAATTAGGACGTACGCGCATTGCTATCAAAAACTTACTTCAATTGGCGCAAGGCTCTGTGGTCGAACTCGATGGAATGGCAGGCGAACCAATGGACGTATTAGTCAATGGCTGTTTAATTGCTCAAGGTGAAGTCGTTGTGGTGAACGACAAGTTCGGTATCCGTTTAACCGACATCATCACGCCGAGCGAACGTATTCGTAAACTGAATCGATAACATTATTCATTATTCTATGCACACACGTTATTGGATTGCATCCACATTATTCGGATTGATGTTTTCGTTCAGAGCGTATGCCACGACAACTGAGAAGCCGAACTACGTTTCTCCATCTCCCGTGATCTCGACAGAACATACTTTACAAATGATTGGTGGATTATTAGTAGTGCTGGCAATCATTTTGAGTATTACTTGGTTGTTAAAACGATTCTCGCTATTACCAGCAACCCCTTCAAGTGCCTTAAAAGTCGTGTCCGCTACGGCTGTAGGACAAAGAGAACGTGTCGTCGTGGTAGAAATTCAGGATACTTGGCTAGTTCTGGGTGTTGCACCGGGTCATGTTAGCAAGTTGCATAGTCTGAGCAAACCTGCAGGCACATCTGAAAAAATATCCAACCCTCCAGTAACCGAATCAGAATTCTCGGTAAAACTTAATGAGAACATCCATAAGAGCAATGCCTAACACTATGCTATTCAATTCAATCATGGATCGAGGTAAGTTTCAGCACAACATACGTATTTTTTTACAAGTTATCTGTTTTTTAGTGGGGTTTATCGCGCTCCCTGTATATGCACAGAACTCTGGTTTTCCCGCATTTACCAGCTCGCCGAATGCAAATGGCAGTACAAGTTATGCGCTTAATCTACAGACATTATTACTGCTGACATCATTAACTTTTCTACCCGCTATCATTTTAATGATGTCGAGTTTCACACGAATTATCATCGTATTGTCATTATTAAGAATAGCGCTGGGTACTCAATCTTCTCCACCCAATCAGGTATTGCTGGGATTGGCTTTATTTCTGACTTTTTTTGTAATGTCCCCAGTGATCGATAAAGTTTACACGGAAGCCTATATTCCTTTTTCCGAGGACAAAATATCGATTCTAGAAGCTGGCGAGAAAGCCAGTGTACCGCTAAAAACGTTTATGCTGCATCAAACCCGGGAAACGGATCTAGCGCTTTTTGTACAGATTTCGGATAGCGAAGAACTGGAAAGCCGCGAAAAAGTCCCATTAAAAATATTAGTCCCGGCTTATATCACCAGCGAATTAAAAACAGCATTCCAAATCGGATTTATCATCTTTCTCCCGTTCTTGATTATCGATCTTGTCGTATCCAGCGTGCTGATGGCGATGGGTATGATGATGTTGTCACCCATGATCATTTCATTACCGTTTAAATTAATGCTATTTGTTCTGGTGGATGGTTGGCATTTGATTATCGGTTCCCTGACACAAAGTTTCTATCCTTAAAAGGAAAGATGAGATGACGCCCGAAAGCACCATGACCATTGCTAGGCAAGCGATTGAAATTACCTTCATCGTATCCGCTCCGCTATTATTATCTGCTTTGATAACAGGCTTGATGGTCAGCATTTTCCAGGCTGCCACACAAATCAATGAGATGACATTATCTTTTATTCCTAAGCTATTGGTGATGTTTATTGTCATGATTGTTGCAGGTCCCTGGATGATCAGCATCATGACCGATTACATGCAGCGATTATTTTCCGACATTCCCTGGATGGCGATTGGGTAGTTTTCAGAAAGTTAAACATATCCGTGTTAGCTTGATAATGTGCACATGTCCCGATCAGCAATGTTTAATACGCCATGATCAGCATCACTACAGATGAGCTCTATACATTGTTGGCCACCTTCATCTGGCCACTCAGCAGAATACTGGCGTTGATTGCAACGGCACCAATTTTGGGAAACCCAAGCACTCCTATCAGAGTTAAAATTGGATTAGCCGTTATGATGACTGTTTTGGTCGCGCCAACCGTCGAAAAATCCTTGCCTGATATTGATCCCGCTTCAGGATTGGGATTTATTATATTACTACAACAATTATTGATCGGCATTGCAATTGGTTTTGTCATGCGTATCGTTTTTGTCGCCGTCGAGATGGCTGGCGAGTTAATTGGCTTACAAATGGGGCTTGGCTTTGCGATCTTTTTCGATCCACAAAATTCCGGCCAAATCGACATAATTGGCCGCTTCCTCGGTGTTATTGCCAGTTTAGCTTTCTTGGCCATGAATGGCCATTTAATGGTATTAGCATTGATTTCACAAAGCTTCAGCACATTACCGGTAGGCGTGAGTGGTGTAAATGAGCTTACTTTTCAAACATTGGCAAATTGGGGACAAGAAATTTTCAAATCCGGTTTGCAATTATCGCTACCCGTGCTAACAGCCTTATTGATTACCAACTTAGCTTTAGGTATTTTGACTCGCGCTGCACCGCAATTAAACATTTTTGCTGTTGGTTTTCCATTAACACTATCCATCGGTCTTTTCGTACTGGCTCTGAGCATGCCTTTTTATGCGCCGATTCTTGAACGACTTGTGTTTGACGGGCTTAATTTAATGATGGGAATTGTGAATATAACAAAATTAAACATGCCCTGACAGATGAAATTTATCGAAGTTGTTTACAAATCAAAGCAAAAGGTAAGTTCTATCGCAAAATGACGGGTAGCCGAATCAAATTTTATTTGTAAACGGGGCGTTGTTTTCGTTTATTTATTGCATAGATGATGAAATCATTCCCTATAATCAGAGCTACTCTTTTGCATTTTCTAATGATAAGAATGAAGATTTAAATTAGGTTTTAATACCTGTCTCTTACGGTTTCTTAATCAAAAATACAAAAAAGATAAATGATTCGCATATCTCTTATACTGTCTACTTAATCAATATATTCAATCGAGTGGAGCCAAAATGGAAATACGTGAAATAGTCGGCAATGTTCGTTCAATATTTTCTTTACCCGAAGCTGTTATTCGCATCAATGAATTAATTGAATCAGGGGATACCTGCAACACTGAGATAGAACGCGTCATTCTTAATGATCCTGCACTAACGGCCAAACTGTTGAAGTTTGCCAACAGTACGTATTTTGGCTTTTCAGGAAAAGTAGATACAGTACAAAGGGCCGTTTCAATTATTGGCCACAAAGAATTACGCAATTTGGCGATCGCAGCATCCGTAACCGCTACTTTTAAAGATATTCCATCGAATCTGTTAAACATGGATACATTTTGGCAGCACAGCGTGGCTTGCGGGGTTATCGCGCGATTGTTGGCATCCAATGTGGAAAATAGGGAGCGTTTCTTTATAGCAGGATTATTGCATGCTGTCGGAAGACTTATTTTGCTCCATCAATTTCCTAAGGAATCGGCTAAAGCGCTAGGCCTCCTTAACGAAGGTGAAGAAGCTGTGCTTAATGCGGAGCGCAAGACTTTTGGTTTTATTCATCCCAACTTAGGAGCAGAGCTTTTGCGGCAATGGAAACTCCCCCCTGATATTTGCAAGATGGTGGAATTACAGTTTGAAGAAATACTGGATACCAGAGATAAGTTTGATGCCTCTACGCTAAATGCTGCAGTCGGCATTGCTAATTTCATGCAGCCTTACACGAACCAAAAAATTGATTCCGAGAAATCCATATCAAAATGTACATTTGAAGCTTGGGATTTTCTTGGTTTAACACCGGAATTAATCGAATCCATTATCACTGTGGCAAAACTGCAAGTGATCGAGTTGACCAATATGATTAAATAATCAATCCTGAAAAATTATTGTACTCAAGACACAGGAAACAGAAGCCGGAAATGTGTGAATAGCATTATTTTTGGGGAAGATGATCCGTGCAGTTATCCATTTTTAATTCATAGAATGCAATCCCTTTGTTTATGTCACTATTGGGTCTTTTGAAATGGTAAGCCACAATTTTGAAATCACAGAGCTCTATTTAATCTTGCCATGACACTGCTTGTATTTTTTTCCTGATCCACAAGGGCAAGGATCGTTGCGCCCAACTTTATTATCATGGCGCACAAAAGGTTTTACTTTAGGCTGTTCTCTACGTTGATCGTCCGGTTTATCCTCTTCTAGCGCTTCGTAACTGGTATGGTGATACTCAACGTTTTCTGGTGCACGTAATGTTTCGGTGACCGCTTCTACTTGCTGCTCGTTTTTGATCTGGACTGTCAATAGTATTTTGGTGACTTCATTCTTCACTTCTTCGAGCATGGTGGTAAATAACTCGAAAGCTTCACGTTTATACTCTTGTTTGGGGTTTTTCTGCGCATAGCCACGCAAATGGATGCCTTGGCGTAAATGATCCAATGCCGCTAAGTGTTCACGCCAGTGGGAATCCAAAGTTTGTAACATCACCGCGCGTTCATAGTGGTGCATGATATCCGAGCCTACCTGCTCAACTTTGTTCTGATACGATTCACTGGCAAGGTCGAGAATGCGCTGTAATAAATTCTCTTCATGTAAATCTTGGTTTTCCTCAAGCCATTTTTGCAAAGGGAAATGTAATTGATATTCAGACGCAAGCGCACGTTCTAAACCCGGAACATCCCACTGTTCTTCAACGCTTTGCGGCGGGATATACGCATAATACAAATTACTGAGCACATTTTCTCGCATGGCGATAATCGTATCGGTGATATCCGAGCCTGCTTCTAATAACTCATTGCGTTGTTGATAGATGACGTTACGTTGATCATTGGCAACATCGTCATAATCGAGTAATTGCTTGCGCATGTCGAAGTTTCTGGCTTCTACTTTGCGCTGCGCATTTTCAATCGCGCGTGTCACCCAAGGGTGCTCGATGGCTTCCCCTTCGGGCATTTTAAGGCGTGTCATGATATTCGCAACACGATCCGAAGCAAAAATACGTAGCAACGGATCTTCCAGCGATAGATAGAAGCGGCTTGAACCAGGATCGCCTTGCCTCCCTGATCGGCCACGCAATTGATTATCAACGCGACGTGATTCATGTCGCTCGGTGCCAATAATATGCAGTCCGCCTAACCGCAAAATTTCATCATGGATTGCTTGCCATTTGGATTGGACTTCTTCGATTTTTTGTTTTTTCGTGTCTTCGCTTAATTGTGTGTCGCTGCGAATATATTCGATTTCCGGTTCTGGATTACCACCCAACACGATATCAGTACCACGTCCCGCCATATTAGTAGCAATCGTAATCATTTTGGGACGACCTGCTTGTGTAACGATGTTAGCTTCGCTAGCATGTTGCTTAGCGTTCAGCACTTGGTGTGGTAATTTTTCGCGCTCCAACAACCTAGAAAGTAATTCGTTGTTTTCGATCGAGGTCGTACCCACCAAAACAGGTTGCCCGCGTTCATAGCATTCCTTAATTCCTTCGATAATTGCGGCATTTTTTTCTTTCGTTGTTTTATAAACAAGATCCATGCGATCATCACGTACCATGGGCCGATGGGTCGGGATAATCACGGTCTCTAAACCATAAATTTGTTGGAATTCAGCCGCTTCGGTATCCGCCGTACCGGTCATGCCGGATAGCTTATGGTACATGCGAAAATAATTTTGGAAGGTAATCGAGGCAAGCGTCTGGTTTTCTTTCTGAATTGCAACCCCTTCTTTGGCTTCAACGGCTTGATGCAATCCATCTGACCAACGGCGTCCCGACATTAACCGACCCGTGAATTCATCAACGATGACTACTTCGTCATCTTGCACAACGTAATGTTGATCTAAGAAATACAAGTAGTGCGCACGCAAACCCGCATTCAGGTGATGAATCAGCGTAATATTAGCCGGATCGTAAAGGCTTGAACCAATTTTCAGCAATCCTGCATCTGTCAATAATTGTTCTGAATGTTCGAAACCAGCTTCACTCAACGTAACCTGATGCGATTTTTCATCAACGCTGAAATCGCCGGCGCTTTCTTCAGTTTCCTGGCGCTTGAGCTTCGGTATCAATTTATTGATTTGAATATAAACATCCGTATCGCCTTCCGCTTGACCAGAAATAATTAAAGGCGTGCGCGCTTCATCAATCAGGATCGAATCAACCTCATCCACAATAGCGAAATTGAGCATGCGCTGTACTCGCTCACTTGGGTGTGTGACCATGTTGTCTCGTAAATAATCGAATCCATACTCATTATTGGTGCCGTAGGTAATGTCCGTTGCATAAGCGGCTTTCTTTTCATCATGCGCCATTTGCGCATAAATTACGCCCACGCTAATGCCTAGAAATTGATAAATTTTACCCATCCATTCAGCATCACGTTTTGCCAAATAATCATTAACCGTAACAATGTGCACGCCATTGTCTGACAATGCGTTCAAATACGCAGGCAGGGTTGCCATCAAAGTTTTGCCCTCACCCGTTCGCATCTCGGAGATTTTGCCACCATGCAGCACCATTCCCCCGATCAGCTGTACATCAAAATGACGCATACCTAACGTTCGTTTTGATGCTTCCCGTACAACTGCGAAAGCTTCCGGCAATAGCGCGTCGAGCGTTTCTCCGTCGGCTATCCGTTGCTTGAATTCATCGGTTTTATTGCGGATATCGGCATCCGATAACTGTGCGATTGATGACTCCATATCGTTAATCATGCGCACAGTCTGAGCGTACTGTTTGATCATTCGATCATTTCGACTACCAAAAATCTTTTTGAGTAGATTGGTTAGCATAGAGTCTTTAAATTCTTACTAATTGGAATGGTGGAAAAAAACAAAAATTACCAAAAGTGCTTTATCTAGGATTGCTTCATTGAACGAAATGAAGCTTCCTAGAAAATAACAACATTATTTAAGCTGATCATTAGAGCGAAGTGTTTTGTTAAGCTATTCTTTCCAAAACATCCGTTACCCTGGCTTTTTTAGAAATTTTGCCGGATTAAGTGATTTGTCATTGTGCCTAATTTCAAAATGCAAATGTGCCCCGGTCGAACGTCCGGTGCTTCCAACTTCGGCGATTTTTTGCCCTTGTAGTACGATTTGCCCGAGTTCTACCAGTCTTTTAGATGCATGCGCATAACGACTGACCAAATCATTCCCATGATCAATTTCAATCATATTACCATAATCGGGATGTCGATCCGAATAAACGACCACTCCTGCTGCTGCTGCTTTGATCGGTGTTCCTGTGGGCGCAGAAAAATCTACCCCTTCATGAAAGGCTTTTCTTCCAGTAAAGGGATCAATGCGATATCCATAACCGGAAGAAAACCAATCTATTTCTACAGGCATTTCAGAGGGCACTATCAGTTTTGACAAGCGATCATTACGAAGTAATAAATCCAACGCACCCAATTTATCGGTTTTTTCGATTAACAAATTGGAAAGTTCCTCTACTTTATCGTTGAATTCGCTAATGGTAAATTCATTATCTGGTAACGCATGATAAACACCCCCTTGTCCGGGTACTTCCATAAAAAGATCATTTGATTTAATACCAGAGGATTCCGCTAAGCGCTCACCAAGCACATCCAATTGCATCAACTGTGCCTGCATTTGACCCAGCTTACTCGCCATGCTATTGAGATTTTCCTGCATGTGTGTTTGGATCTTTTGATGCCTTTCTTCTAAAGGATTAACCAAAACAGCTCGTACTGCCGGAATATCAATTTGGTGCGCATACCGAAGTGAAATGAAATTTAAGCTTAGAGCAAGGAGCAAAACGATGCATAGAAATGCACCTGATATTAATATAATATTTGCTTTCGTGAGCCTTATTTTTTTTGTTCGGTCTGAATTATTCGAAATAAAAATAATGTTCATATAAAAAATAAATGATGCCTATAAACTATAAATATGACGTCTCAAAAAGTTAACGTTTATCTTGATATGCTTGGCGAATCGCCGCAGTATAAAGACATTCTTTCATTAGCTCATACACTTTATGAAAACCAATTGGTATTTGCGAAACTAGTTCCAGCAAATCTGGCACCCTATTGTTACCTCAGTAAAATTAATGATAACGAGTTAACAGTCATTGCAAAAAATGGCGCTATTGCTGCAAAACTCAAGCAACTTTCCCCAACATTGCTGGATAAACTGCAAAGGCTAGGATGGAAAATTACTTCAATTCACTTATTGGTGCAAGGTAATTTCTTTCAGGATAAAGTGGATTCTTCTGATAAACAAAGACATATCAAAAAAATAAATTTTACTCATGCTGCCCGGGAGAGTCTAAATGAGTTTGTTACCACTTCACAGGACAGCGAACTAATTAGAGCCGTGAAGTCTTTTCTTCAGAAACACGAGAGTAACCCAACTCAACGCCATTTAAAAAAGTAAGCAATTTACATTTTGAAGCACTGTAAGATTCCGGATTGCTGTTCATTAATATTGTCCAACACAAGTTGTTTAACAAAGGAGTGATTAAATGAAATCTGTAACCACGCTAGGCATAGCATTGGTTTTATTACTATGGTTGTCCGGCTGCGCTAATACAAGACCCATTCTATACCCTAACGCTCATTATAATTCCGTGGGGCGAGAAGTAGCGGAAGCAGATGTGGAAGCTTGTAGACAGCTCGCTGAATCCGCTGGCGCTAGTGAGGATAACGGCGATTCAACAGTAGGTAGGGTTGCGACTAGCACAGCTATGGGAGCAGGAATGGGTGCCGCAGGCGGGGCGGTTGGAGGCGCAATTTCTGGTGCAGCGGGTCATGGCTCGTTAGTTGGCGCTGCGAGCGGAGCTGCAATTGGATTGTTACGGGGTATTTTCTTTGCAGCAAGGCCTGCTCAACCTAATCAAGCATACGTCAATTTTGTACATCGATGCTTACAGGAAAAAGGCTATTCAGTAACTGGATGGCAATGATATGAGTCAACAACAAACCTTTCTCTTATTGCAAAGAAAGTGATGATGGGAAGTCCAGCTCATACTATAGAAATTAACCGAATGTTATAGAGAATCTTTTAAGGAAAACGGGAAGAAAAATTCATCCGCGCTTTACGATTAGAAGGAGCTCAGCGCGGATGAATACGAGGGAGGGGTATAACCACAACTTCTTGTTAACAAAGATACTGATCAACTAACGTTCAAACAGCATGGAAATTATTATGCGCGTAACTTTTCGTTTTGGGAATGTGACAAATTGTCGCAGGGTGCGGAAACATAACACTGTCTATTTACGGTTGATTTGATGCAGGCATTTGTTTCCATTAGAAAAAGTAATTGATTGAAAAAATTCCCTCGTGATTGTGGTCATAATGATTTAATTCAAGTCGGACATCAAGATTTTGCGAGATAGCGTAGCGTGTTGCAAATTGTGTAGTAAAAAACAGTTTGGTCTCTCCTAGTAAGAAGATCTGATAACTACCCGACAATTTGATGCGCCAATTCTGGGCAACATCATAATAGGCGCCAACTTCAACATCACCACCCAAGCGGTAATAGTCTTTTAGCCCCTTAGAAACTTCCGCTTTTACATCGGCAAAGGAAAAAAGCAGCAGTGGTGAAAAGAAATGTGGACGATAGGAAAGCCCCCGACCATAACTACCTTTGAAGACGTTGCAGTAATTACAGTCATGGTCTCTCAGTGTGTCAATTCCGACATCCAACCGCCAAGACAGCTTGTTGAATAAGGGGTCGAAGGGATTGAGCGCGGTAATGGCAAGAAACTTTGCCTGATCCAATCTGAGGCGTTCAGACTCGAGGAAGTAACGAAGCTTGAAATCCATAAAAATGATTTCCGAATTTTTATCGTAACCGATATCTCTTGCCATTAAATCATGATAAGCCGGACGATAGGCAAATTCGAGAAAAGGTTCGTGATCATTGTGACCTGCTCCAAATTGCAAACGATCCGTGCCGTGTCCACGATCCGGCCGTGTAGAAAATTGTGCGATCTGATTGTTGCCATCGTCGCTAATGGGCAGTCGACTACGTGCCAGCAATACTGAACGCGGGATTTTGACTTCTTTATCTGTTTTTCTCTGCATGCTCAAATACTGTAAATAATCCATATAAGCATTGAGCAGTAATGCTTTTGATGGATCGGGAAGCTGTTTGAAACGTTCATCCTCTATCGTGGCTTTCTCTTTGACGATATCGAGAAAAAGCTGTTGTTCCTCAACAGTCATATGCATGCGCTTATGGTTCATCTTGGTCAAAACCGCAGGGCGGTAGTCGACTTGCTTCACCAGATCTTTTTGCGCTTTGACGAGTTTGATTGTGTCAGTGGGAATGACGCTGAAGAAAAACTGATCTTTTAAGTGCAATTCGGGATTGGCAATTTCTAATAACGAAAGCACATGATACGAGCAGTTTTCCTGGAAATAATAATAATCGAAATAGGTCCCGCCTAATTCCCACAGATGCAACAACATCATATTAAGCTGATCTTCGGTAAATTTGAGCTGATACTCCCAAAGATCGCGGCTTTCCCAGTTGTTGTATTCCTGGACCTTGGTGTAATAAGGAAATATTGCAAATCGACCTTCGAATGAGCCAATCAATCCTTTCAGAGCGTATAAAAATGCATTCTCGGTATCCGGTTCCGCAGCATAGTTGGCACCGTAATTGATTAATTGATTATCAGGACCTGTTCTTCGGCTATCGATGCGAATCAACGTGTGGCCAAACATCGAAGCGGGATTGTTGAGGAAATAGGAAGCAAACACCAGTGTCACACCAACCGGATCTAACGTTGTCATCCAGCGATTCAGGCGGTCGCAATGTTGGATCTGAATCCGGTGCGGATCAAACTGCAGTTGTCGGCTCAACCATTTAAATCGTGCCGGAAAATTACATTGCGGATGTTCTTTGCCATCTGCAAGTTGTTCTATGGGAACAAAGAAACTGGCGAGTGTTGCGGCTAACTCAGACTCTGGATCGGTTTTTCCGGTGGGAGAATTAAAAAAATCCATGCCATCGGCTTCGCTGACCACGCCGCCAAAAGTTTTTTTATTATATTTCAGTAATAGCCGCCAGACACGCTCGCTGCTGAGTTGTTGCTGTTTTGCTTGCTGTTGGAGTTCTAGGAGATAGTGATTGCTAACATTGGCATAAGTGACACGGAAGGAAAAACTAAAACACAGTAATACCGCGCAGCATACGAACCCAAACCGGAGCACAAATGAAAAAAAACAATGTGGAAATTAACTAGCGGACATAGTGTGAGTACTATGTCCGTTGTACCGTATCTCTCTCAATCAATTGAGGGAAGAGACTTGAATGTTACAAGATTTTGCAAGTTTAGGATTGCTGTTGATTTGATTTTCAAGCTTTGCAAGTAACTCGGTTGAAGTGACCTGATCATTTGACACTAACTGGTCAAATTTACTTTGGGTCATCGCGCCGAATTCTTGGTGCGTACTTCCAGGGCACTGATACAAATTGGCCAGCGTCGAAAGCGTTTCACCTTTGCCTTGCGCCATTTCTTTTACCAAACTCGTGTAGTTTTGTTGCGCAAAGACTTCTCTTTCTTTATTTAAGCTAATCAAACCATGATCGCCGCAATTGGAAGTACCCGAGGTGATACCAAAAGTTTGATTTCCAGAAGTACCGTTGGTCGTAGCTGCTAAAACTTGTTTTGCTCCTGGCTCAGAACCCATCACTTCAGAACCCAATCCACAGCCCGCAGCGCCATACCCGGCGGCAGTAGCAGCAACAGGAGATAAAAGCAGGAATGCCGTTGCTGCAATTAAACCATTTCGTATCATAATGTTCTCCAAAGAATTTTTAGTAGCGTTATCAACTGCTTTTGGCCGATGTTTTAAAAGCAGCGGTTTTGAATCAGTGATTACGTCAAAACTTTAAGAAACGATCCAACAAAGCCAATCATCACCTTTATTAGAACGCTTTGAATGTACTGAACCCTTGGTAGGTTGTCAAATTTTTATAAAACGGAAAAACAAAACTTGAAACGCCCCGGCTTTGGGGCCGGGCGCTACTTATGAGTATGAGTGATGATTTATGTTGGCAATTGTTTCAATCCTCGCCCGGCTTTGGAGCCGGGCGCTACGTATGCATCGTAATCTCTTGATTAGATAGCGCAAGTTTCAATCCTCGCCCGGCTTTGGAGCCGGGCGCTACATCGGGTCGTCAAGCATGCGGTTTTTTGTTTGTCGTTTCAATCCTCGCCCGGCTTTGGAGCCGGGCGCTACAGCTATCAGCAATCTTTTTGCTCTCAAGCCTGGTGTTTCAATCCTCGCCCGGCTTTGGAGCCGGGCGCTACACGAGGTCAGATTTTTAAAAGGACGCGCAGTTTGGGTTTCAATCCTCGCCCGGCTTTGGAGCCGGGCGCTACACCTACTAGAGGAGCTAGCCATAAGATATTGTTACGTTTCAATCCTCGCCCGGCTTTGGAGCCGGGCGCTACTGAAGTCTCTTAGTTTATCAAGCATTTTTAGAGAGTTTCAATCCTCGCCCGGCTTTGGAGCCGGGCGCTACGCTCTAGTAATCCCACATCTACGAGCTTATTTACGTTTCAATCCTCGCCCGGCTTTGGAGCCGGGCGCTACTGCTAGGATCATCTCAGACAATGCAAAGCGATATGTTTCAATCCTCGCCCGGCTTTGGAGCCGGGCGCTACGTCGGTAATAGATTTCGGTGACATCAGGATAGTTTTGTTTCAATCCTCGCCCGGCTTTGGAGCCGGGCGCTACAAGAAATCGAAAATGCTATTCGATAGGACTGATTGTTTCAATCCTCGCCCGGCTTTGGAGCCGGGCGCTACCCCTGGCGTGCCTTTTCGGTTGAACCACAGACCAGCGTTTCAATCCTCGCCCGGCTTTGGAGCCGGGCGCTACATTTCAATAATCGGATCCGGAATCGGCGGGATATTGTTTCAATCCTCGCCCGGCTTTGGAGCCGGGCGCTACTTCGCATAAATAATGCTACCTACTCATCTGCTACTGTTTCAATCCTCGCCCGGCTTTGGAGCCGGGCGCTACGTGACGTTGGGTGATCTAACCGCTGTGTTATAGCAGTTTCAATCCTCGCCCGGCTTTGGAGCCGGGCGCTACGTACAGGCGTCGTACCATGGGGCACAACCGCTGGTGTTTCAATCCTCGCCCGGCTTTGGAGCCGGGCGCTACCTAGAGTAATTCCGCGCTCAATCAGATCATTTGCGTTTCAATCCTCGCCCGGCTTTGGAGCCGGGCGCTACCAAAATTCAGCGATGTGGTTAGTTATCTGAGTAATGTTTCAATCCTCGCCCGGCTTTGGAGCCGGGCGCTACGGCCAATTCCTGGTAGCATAGAACCTTTGTTATAGTTTCAATCCTCGCCCGGCTTTGGAGCCGGGCGCTACCTGCGTGAGGCGTTAATAACTCAACGGTTGTGGTGGTTTCAATCCTCGCCCGGCTTTGGAGCCGGGCGCTACCTTCCGGTTCCACTTCCAACACTTGCTGGGTTGTCGTTTCAATCCTCGCCCGGCTTTGGAGCCGGGCGCTACTTATTTTTATATGTGTCCATTCCCCATCCCTTAAAGTTTCAATCCTCGCCCGGCTTTGGAGCCGGGCGCTACGCGGGTTCCAATTGTTCATGCTTAACTCTGTTCGTGTTTCAATCCTCGCCCGGCTTTGGAGCCGGGCGCTACGTTGTAAATGATGGCGGATTTTAATGATTATATTGTTTCAATCCTCGCCCGGCTTTGGAGCCGGGCGCTACGCTATGGTTACCGGAGGTAAGAGCGGCATTACGTGTTTCAATCCTCGCCCGGCTTTGGAGCCGGGCGCTACTTACACAGCACTATTTATTCCCACAATCTGTTCAAGGTTTCAATCCTCGCCCGGCTTTGGAGCCGGGCGCTACATCACAAATCTCTTTGCTCTCAAGCCTGGTGAAGTGTTTCAATCCTCGCCCGGCTTTGGAGCCGGGCGCTACGTACAGGTGTTGTACCTTGGGGGACAACGGCTGGTGTTTCAATCCTCGCCCGGCTTTGGAGCCGGGCGCTACACCAAGTTTTAATATCTAAGCTTATAGAATATTCTGTTTCAATCCTCGCCCGGCTTTGGAGCCGGGCGCTACTTACAGGAACTACAAGATGAGTGGGATGATGGAGGAGTTTCAATCCTCGCCCGGCTTTGGAGCCGGGCGCTACTAGTGTTTGATGATGGAACAACTTCACCTAACTGGTTTCAATCCTCGCCCGGCTTTGGAGCCGGGCGCTACTAATTATGTTCGATAATATTATTAATGTATTTAAAGTTTCAATCCTCGCCCGGCTTTGGAGCCGGGCGCTACTCAGTATCTTCACTTCAAAAAATGGTAGGCGTAAAAGTTTCAATCCTCGCCCGGCTTTGGAGCCGGGCGCTACTGTCATCACCTTCCATTTCATTTACTCCTTATCTGTTTCAATCCTCGCCCGGCTTTGGAGCCGGGCGCTACAGCGGGTAAATGCCTTTGCTGTGCTGGATATGCAGTTTCAATCCTCGCCCGGCTTTGGAGCCGGGCGCTACATTGTAGTGATGCAAACTTAGCATCATTGGGCGAGTTTCAATCCTCGCCCGGCTTTGGAGCCGGGCGCTACCCCATCGAATTCTTAGTTTAGATGATGAAGAGTATGTTTCAATCCTCGCCCGGCTTTGGAGCCGGGCGCTACCTACGCCGTGGAACTTTACGTTGGCCACCTAGAAATGTTTCAATCCTCGCCCGGCTTTGGAGCCGGGCGCTACAGTACAACTACAACTCCATCATACAACAAGGAATATTGCTGTGAATGCGCGAACTGTCTATTGCTAAGGCTAGTTAGCAGCATATCAAACAATATTTTCTTGATAGTATTCATAATATTCATTAGGTTACATACATCGCGAACAGGCCGGAGTTTTGTCATCCCTTGTGGTTCGCGCATTTTAAACAACTAGCGGCCCGTCAAAATCAACCACCTTAAATTTCCCATATTCTTTGACATGCAATTCAACCGGTTCCGTTAAACGATACAAGCGGAGGTTATCTTCTTTTTCATCGATTTCGGCTAACAACCTGCGTTCCAGCTCCTCGTATTGCATTAGCGTGACTTTACATTCAAATACCGATTTCTGCACGCGTTGCCCGGTTCCTTCGCATATTTTGGCTACGCGCCGCAGTCTTTTGCGTCCCTCTCTGGTTTCAGTAGAAACATCATACGTTACGATGATCAACATGATTATTTTATTAAGAAAGGGATGTAACCATCCATTTCGCCACGGATGGCGCGCGCCATGAAACGCGCCTGAAGCTGCGGCAAAAGGCCGATTGGCATTTTTGTTTCCAGTAGCGGATGAGTTATTTCCTCTTGTTTACGTTCCTGATATGCCGCCACAACAATCTTTCTTGCATCCCCTTCCAGATACACTGCGCCGCCTTCATGTTCCGTGAGATCACGCACTGTGATCTGGCCGCGATTGATCAAGGTCAGCGCAAGCCGATCCGCCAGAATAGCGCGGAACTCTTCCATCAGATCCAGCGCCAACGCCGCCCGACCAGGGCGCACAGTGTGTAAAAACCCCAACTGTGGATCCAGCCCCACACTTTCAAGCGCTGAACGGCAATCGTTCATTACCATGGAGTAAAGAAATGATAACAGCGCATTGAAACGATCACGTGGTGGGCGACGCGAGCGGCCATTCATGGTGAAATGTTCCCGTACATTCAGGCGCACCAGATACGGTAGAGCAGAAAAATATACTTTGGCAGCATCACCTTCGATGCCACGTACTACATCTAAATCTCCGGCAACGGGTAGATTGCGAATGGAATTAGCCAATGACGTTGCTGCATCACTCAAAGTTTTTTGATCTCGCTCGTCGGCGCTTTCACGCGCACCGCGCATTAATACTTGCCTTGCATTGCGCAGCTTTCCGGCAAGAACCGCCTGCGCTGTCGCCAAAGAAAATTGCTCATCGGCAGCCACACGATGTTGCGCCTGCCGCAGCAGAATATTGCCGCTGACCGCGCCTTCCAGGCGTGCCTTGAAACGCCCATTACCATTGAGCAGCACCAGACTGATACCATCATCGGCACAGCGATGCATCAAAGCAGGAGAAATCATGACATTGCCAAAACAGACCACTGAACCGAGGTGATGCAAAGGTACTTGCAATTTCTTTTGACGTTCCACGTCGATGCGTAGTGTATCGTTTTCCAAATGCGCATAGGCATTAGGTGTCATGATGTAAAGTGTGTTGAGGATTTGATACATTTTGTATTACAATATGTATGGTATTTTATGATGCGACAAGGAATGCAGCATGACCACACTCAATATTCGATTAACCGGCCAAATCGAACAGCAGCTTGCCGAGGAAGCCCGACGGGAAAATAAAACCCGTTCCGAAATTGCGCGCGATGCGCTTACCTGGTATCTCACTGAAATTGAAAAAAAACGTTTCATGGATCAACTCCTTGAAGAGGCACGAGCAGCATACGCTATCGAGAGTATCCGGCAAGAAGCGCAAGCCATTGGCGAAGAATTTCTGCCGATTGAAAATGAAATGCTGGAGAATGTTGAGCGCCGAATATCCGGCGATTTGCCGCATACTGAGTCTCCCGAAAAGTGGTGGAAGTAATTCACCGTGGCGAGATTTGGACCGCCAATCTGAATCCGCCGCGCGGGCAGGAAGTTGGCAAAATCCGTCCGGTTCTGGTTTTTCAGGACGATGCGCTTACCGCCATCGGAACACCGATGATTATCATTCTGCCGCTGACAACGCGAGTTTATCCCGCTTTCAAACAATGGAGGGTAACGGTTACCGCTCGTCATCGTTTGATAAAAGATTGTCAAGTCATTGTCGATCAACCGCGAACCCTGGATCGCTCCCGATTCGGGGAAGGGCCTTTGGCTGCACTTAGCGAAGAAGAAATGATTTCTGTTGAACGTGCTTTTCTGGGGATATGTGGCATGTTTCATTACGCTATTCGTCCACGTTAAATAATCCGGTCAAAATTTCGCGCTGGTGTGCTTTATCCGCTAAAGCTTCCGGCTGGCAAATATCCTGTAATGAACATTCTTTGCAGCGTGCATCGTTGACTGGCGGCGGTAATTGGCCATTGGTTAGTAAAGTGCGCACCGCATTAACAGTATCTACGACTTGTTGACGCAAGGTGGCTGTTATTTCAACTTCTCGACGGCGACGGGAAGTATGATGATATATCGCTCCATGAGTTACTGGTTTTCCAGTCATTTCTTCCAGACAAATTGCTTGTGCTGCAAGCTGAAGATCGTCGTGAAGCTTGACTCGCTTTTTTCCATGTTTGTATTCCACCGGATAAATACGTCCGTTCGGATGAAATTCGACGATATCGCATTTGCCTATTAATCCCAAGCGCTCCGACCAAACCGGCAGAGCATGTTCGCTACGCACCCCTTCAAATGAGTCCGTACCTGGTTCATCTACACGCTGATGCACGGCATTGCCACGCATGGTGTGAACATTCTCATCAAATGCCTGTTCGATATGAATCAGGGCACACTGGCGTGGACAATAACTCCAGTGCTGGAGGGCAGACAACATGATTGGTTCGTCAGATTCACTGATTGCCATCAATTTTTGCCAAATAATCGAGTGATCAGCTCATCTCTTGATAGATAATGGCGTGATTCCACATCAGCCAGAATCGCTGCCAATGTGCCTATGCGCAATGGATCATGCAATGGAACAGTCAAGTGATGCTCTTCACAAGCGATGCATATCGGTCGAACATGGCTTCCTGTTTGTCGAAAGACGCGATATTCCAGTCGTTTCAGTACTCTGATTAATTGTGCGCCATATACATCGCGTGGCAGTTTCATGCCGGAATTACTTCTTCACGGACAAAATGTAGACGGATGATTTCGGGTGTTTATCTTCATCAAAATGGCAATGCACGGCATCGCGCACTTGATGATGCAAAGCATTCAAATCATCCGCTTCGGTAAAAATAGATTCGCCCAGTGCCCGAGCAATGAAGCCACCTTCAGGCGCCTCTTCTACTAAGAAAATAATTTCATTGGAATTATTCATCATCATGCCTTTCAAGGGTTATGCCGGTTGGCATGGTTTCCTTACTTACAAAAATCTCATAATCTTCGAATGAGCGCGGTACAACAATGCCGTTCTTGAGTTTGGGTTGAATGCGTTCGAATAAGCTGAATGCTGGTGCATTGCCCAATTCACTATCGTGTTTGAAGACATATAATCCACGTGTAGACATTTCACCCCTTGCGGCGGAGCGATCATGCTCGAACATTTGTGCCAGTGCTTGCCAGAGCAATTCCAGATCCTTTTCATCAAAACCGGTCTGCTTGGTGAGAAAGGAGGACACAAAACCATGGGCAACATACAAGCCGTAAGGTACGGTGAATTTTCGACCCATCGTGCGATTATCTCCACCTTGCTTTTCTGCCTCTGCTTCGGTAGCAACTGCCATGCGGGTAATGGAGTGTTCTTGTGCCACAATCGGATCGATAGAACGAGCAAAAGTTAATTGAACCGGTCCACGTACTTGACCGCAATTGATGCCTGTTGACATAACTGCACCGAAAGTGCGCACATCATAGAAATTTTTGCACATCCAGCCACGTGTTTCAGCCACTTTATCCCCACCTTTGCGTTTCTTGTCATCACCAGCAAGTATCTCAACTCCGCCAGGAATGGCCTGATAAGCTCGCTCATGTTGCTTGTTGAGAATAGCTTTTTCTTTCACGTAAATTTCAAATGGCGGTTGCTCACCCTTTGTCAAACCTACAAAATTGCGTACCTTGCGCTTCAAGCTCACGTCGGTTACCAGGCCACGACCGGTTTCCGCATCCACGCGCGGCAAATTGCCTGCATCCGGATCGCCATTGGGATTGCCATCTTTTACGTCGAACAGCAAAACGAAGTCGTAACGGTTGTTAAGTGCCATGATGATCATTCTCCCTTATTGGTGGATTCGGATTTGGTGAAAAAGCTTGTCGCTGATGGTAGTAGCCGATGGCAAAACGGCCCTGGTCTTGCAAGGCAAGTTGCGCGGGGAAATCGATGACACCATCAATGATCTGCCCCAGCAATTTCTCATAATTGATGGCCTCACCTTTGTTTTCCAGCTTGGCAAGGTGATGGTTTTTAAGCTTGAGCAATGTCGAAAAAACGGTGACGGGCGTACTTGATGCCGCGCCGTAGTAACGATCCCGGATTGTCGCATTGATACCAGGGTTTGCTCGCTCCTGAATCCGTTCCAGTACCGCAAACAGTCGACCCAGCCGATAGGCGGTATTCGTGTTATTTTCGTCCAGTGCCACTTTGAGTTCCTCCTTGCCTGATTGACGATTAATGCACGCTTTGATAATCGCGGCGCGCGGATAGGTGATTTCTTGTTCGGCACGAATCCGACGAATTGCACCGGAAAGTAGGGTTTGCGGATAAAGTAGCCCTTCAATCACACTGCGCATCACGTCGCCGCCGAGATTGGGCGGAATGTTTTCCGATTTGCCCAGCATCGCTGTTGCGACCAGTAAGCGGAACAGCGACAGTGTTTCCGGCTCATGCGGCGCATGGGCAATCCGCAGATCATCGAAGTGACGGCGAATATTGACAGCCAATTCCCCCACAGTTTTGATATGCCAGAAGCGCACAGCGATACGGGCAGCATTGGGCGCAAGACCTAGCACATAAAACCGGGTGTCATCGTCTTCTAAGCTGCCTGCACCAGTTTTCGGCGCATTTAGCAATGCGGCAACTGCTGCGGTGCCGAGATCGGGATTATCTTTAGGTGGTTCGCTAAACAACCCGGGGAACAATTCCTCCATTGGATGTCCCGGTGTTGCTGCCCAGAAAACCGTCGATGCGTCACCTACCTGGATGCGTTGTCTTGAATCTTTGGCCAACAAATGGTTGAGTGCTGTGGTATACGAAAATACAGCTCGCTTACCCACTGGCGCATTCCCACCCTGTGATTTGCCATAGGAACTAAATGCATCCAGATTGAATGAAACGATACTGGCACCGGAGCTTTGCGCACCCCATATGCCTTTGACGGAAGGATGCAGTCGTTCGATAACATCTGCTTCACCTGAGACCAAACAAAGTGAGGCTTTCTCAGGATTGGAATCGTCCTTCGTGGATAGCACATCCGCTACTGCGGGTCGTTCGCATACCGGTTCGTAATCGCCTTCCAGCCGAAACGTCAGATTGGCTCCGGTTTCCTGAATTTCTGGCCATAAAGGGTGTGAGAAAACTGCTTCAAAGTTGCCATGCTCAAGGAAAGACAATACCGCCTGAATACCCGCATCCATTGAAGCAGCAAAGCGAGAGCGAATAGTCTCGGTGAATGCCAGATGCTGTTCATGAGCTCGTTTGGGTTTTCCTTTATCATCGACTCCGAAAACATAACCAGAGTGATCCCATAACAGATTAGCCGCTACCCCTGACGAGCGTTTGACCGCCTGTGGTACGAGATAGGATTTGGCAATCTTTTTCTTGCCTTCGCCTTCGCGCGTATCATCCAGGCTGACAAAATTACCATCCGCTGTCAGCACGATGAGAAACGGAATGGCTTTATGCTCGAAACCGGGTGGTGCCAAGTCGCTATCCGGCAGCCGGGTTTTGCGCTGATAATATTCGTTGAGTGCTTGCAGAATCATCCTCGCACCTCCTGACTATCCCAAGCCGGTACATTCAATATGCCGTTCTCCAGCGTGGCACGGAAAAATCGCGGTTGCGGATCAGCGGCATTGCAATAATCCATGTCGTACAGCATCCAACCGAGGTCACGTGGGACTTCAAATCCCAGATCTCTTCGCTCCATCGGTTTTAGTTCATTCTGTTTTGATTGCTCCAAGCTTGTATCAACCAGCCGGAAATTACAAGCAAACTCCCTGCAACCAAGATAAGGTTGATTAACACATTGCCCCTTCTCTGCTCGGCGCTCGAACATATCCATAAATTTAGCCGCTGTATTATTTTCTCCGGCATTCAGTTGCAACTCAAAATGCGCATGGATACGATAAGTCACGTCGCGCAAAAACAATCCGGCACGCTGCTGTCTTTCGTCTTCGATATTCAATCCAAGTTGGCCTGTGCCTTTGTTCATTGCTTCCTGAGCATTGCGCACCGAAATTACTGCTCCTACCTCATTTCGACGGATGGAAATCCAGCGAATCGGTTTAAGCACCTCGATCTTATCGATGTGCCAGCGGATAGATGGTTTCCACAGGATGGATTCAAACACTGCACGAGCGGATGATGGTGTCATCACGTCATAGCTCACACGCTCGACTTTCATTTCCGGGCGAGTGAAGCAAGCGAAGTCGCCACTGACTTCAAGGCAGTAAGTTTTCATATACCCCCCTTTTCTTAAATGACGCCTTGCATTGGATCAAAAACAATGTCCTTACTCATCAATAGTCCTAGTTGAGAATGGTAGAGTAAATCAGAATCTTGTATGTACACACCAGGAAAGATTTCCCGGATATCTCGATTTTCCAGCAATTCTCTGCATTCATATTCACGAATATTGACTGTATAACGTTGTAATTTGCGTAATATGCCCCGGCGTTCATATGGTTCCATATTGTGACTTTTCTCGAGTGTATCGGTCAGTTTTAGACTTTCGCCATAACACACAATCACGGCAGTTTGACCTTCCTCATCAATCAACCGGAAAAGTCCGGCTGCGGTACGGAAATTAAACTCTGCTTTTCTTGCCTCAGCTTGATTGTGCAAATCCAACAAACCAATAATGTCTGCTTTATCCAAACTGTTCAGGCTTGCATAGTAATGCCGGAAATAAGCTTCAAAGCGCTCACGAGTGAGCGGGTCACCTTCAGTCAATCTCATAATTTCCTGCCCGCTTTGCTGAGCTTTGCGTAATAAACCTGGAGCAGCAGGTTTTGGAGGCACGAATACCACTACTTTGCCCATCTTGGATAGTACTCCCTCGCGGTTGCAGCGACCTGCTGCCTGTGCTATAGCATCCAACCCTGCCAATGCACGATAGACCACCGGAAAATCCATGTCGACCCCGGCTTCGACCAACTGGGTGCTGATCACACGCGTTGGAATACCATCTTTCAGACGTTGCTTGATTTCGGCTATGACTTGACTGCGATGCTGTGCGCACATCAATGCCGACAAATGAATCGTGTCCTTCGGCATCAAGCCGTGTAATTCACGGCAATCCTTGCGGGAATTCACTATGCAAAGCACGGACTCATGCTGTTGCAATTCTTCGGCGATGAATTCCCAGGTACGAGGGTTAGCAAAATCGGTAGGTAATTCGGTTTCAACACGCTTTAGATCAATATATAGCCGCGCTGGATCATCCATGAGTTCCTGCACATTTTTGAGACCAGGAAATTTTGGACGCGAGGAGAAAGCGGGTTGTGTCGCAGTGGAAAGCACGAAACTGACTTTGTAACTGAGTGCCAGATCCTGCATTACGTGCAGAATCGGTGCAAGAAATTCCGGTGGCAGTAACTGTGCTTCGTCCAATATCACCACGCTGTTAATGATATTGTGCAACTTGCGGCAGCGACTGGTCTTTGCTGCGAACAGTGATTCAAAAAATTGTACGTTGGTAGTGACGATAATGGGCGCATCCCAATTCTCTGTTGCCAATCGGGAGCGCGAATCTTCGCGATCTGGATCGAGATTGCTGTGATGCTCGATAACATTCTTAGCACCGAAGATGCTTCGAAAGATTTCTGCTGTCTGTTCCAGAATACTGGTGTAGGGAATCACATAAATCACGCGGTTTTTACGATGGTGCATTGCGTGATGAAGCGCAAATGCCATACTTGAGAGCGTCTTGCCTCCTCCGGTTGGCACGGTCAGAGAAAATAAACCAGAAGATAATTCACCTTTTTCGCGGCACTGCCGTAGCACTTCGGTTCGAATACGATTGACTGCACTATCTTTAGCGTTGGCAGCCTTATCGATCATGTGCTTATCGAATGTGCTTTTCAGCGCCTCTATCGAAGGATATCCGGAACGCAAACCGCTCTTTTTATCGTCCATGAAAGCTTCTGTATCGAGGAAATCCGCATCCACCAAGCAAGAAAACAACATTCTGAGCCACAATGCCAAAGATCCTTTTGGAGGTAATGATGCAGGACGGGGTTGGTTGAGAATCTCGGCAGGTGGTGCAGCGTTATGTACCTCTTGCAAATAACCATTTTGCTTGCCGGTTTCCATGCGTTGAAGTAGTGTAGATTGACCACCTTCAGCGTTGTTCCAATCCGGTAATCCGGCATGATGACCGGCAATCAGATAAGCCAGAATACGCCCTTGTAATCCCAGTTTTTCGACGGCATGAATTGCCCCCGCGGTGGAATGATCGACCCGTCCCGGTGCGCCTTCGATATGCGCCTCTGTATCGTAGTAACCACTGGCCTTTTTGATGTATTCCTGAAATTTCTCACGATACTTGCCCAAGTCATGCCATAACCCAGCAAGCCGCGCCCAATCTCCATTATCAAATGCATGAGCAGCTTCCCCGGCGCGACGGGCAACCTCATACAGATGTTCATTCAGCGCATGTTCCTCCCAGTTACCGTTTTTATCCTGACGAACGTGAGCAAGAATATTAGTTTTGTTATCTTTCGTTTCCATATTCACAACGGTTCCTTCATTCCGCACAACATCCGTAATAGGCGCTTAAGCTACCAACATATACAGATTGATAAAAAGCACGGATTTTCCAACAACACTCCATGTTTACGTCTACCATTGCACCTCTATCATGACCCAACTGCAAGCATTATTGCTTTTTTTTAACCCTACAATCAAAGTCGATATTGTTTCTATGAAATCAAACTGTTATTTGTTTCGAAAATATGACTAAGTATTTTCAGCACCACGATGTACGTCATCGCAAAACTGCACATTGCGTTGTATTTATGACACCGTACGTTGCGACGCCAATCATTCACAATGACATGTAAGTCGCGACTGAGAGGTGACGTACTCGATTTAATGATAGCTACGTTATGGCAAGCGATATTGAATTGCTTGCACTTCCAAATGCCCATAAATGTACAGCGACCAATGCACGCCAAGGAGAAAATTGTTCTAACCATTGCTGTACTTGTTTCTCACTCATTTTGTTAGGGCTGGCAAGGAGTTTCTGTAAACCACGGCGTACGGCGATATCACCGTGTAATAAAGCATCGAGCCATCCGAAGCCACGTAATAAGACATAATTGATCGTCCAATGGCCGGTACTGTAATTTGTCTGTGAAATGTATTCACCGTTTGAGAGCATGCGGCTGACGATCAATCGACGTGGTAAAGTTTCGGCAGTTTAATCTTGCAGGTCAATTGCGTTTTAATCACCGGGTTTGATTCCATGTTAATCTTTGCATGAATACATGCTTGCACTATAAAGAATCACGATGATGGATACAAATCCGTTGCTCGGTATTTTCCGTTTAGCGTATCATTAGGCCACTCTAAAAACAGGTGTTAGTACTGGATGTTTGTATATTGTTGATCTTTTTGATTTGATAGGATTTTCCTGGCAACGATTATGAAGATTACACGTGCGATTGAATATTTTTTGATTGGGCTGATTCTATTGGTGATAGGGGTAATGCCGGTTTCTGGTCAGATGGAGAGAAATTTTCCACCCGATAGCAAATTGGGGAATTTGAATGGCGCGTCTTTTCCTCAATTCAATATTGATGGAAGGCTCATGATTATGGGTGCAGCCGGGCAAGTGCGCGATATCGATAACCAAATTGTGTTGCCCAATACCGCTTATAAACCCGGTACTGTACGCTATCAGATTGATCTAATGGGGCATTTGCACCGTATCTGGTATTTAACACCGGAAGAAGCCAAAGGCGCAAAAAAAGAAAAATAAGCGTAGGCTTGTAACTAAGGGCATAACAATTCACTTTATTTCATGGTCAATATTAATCTGTGAGTAACAAACTATATATCAAAACCTTCGGTTGCCAGATGAATGAATACGATTCGGAAAAAATGGCCGATGTGCTGCATGCTGCGTATGGCATGGAAGCAACCGATGATCCCGCTCAGGCCGATATGATCTTGTTTAATACCTGTTCTGTGCGCGAGAAAGCGCAGGAAAAAGTATTTCACGATCTGGGTCGTGTGCGTCATTTGAAAGAAAAGAATCCTAATTTATTGATTGGCGTGGGGGGATGTGTCGCGAGTCAAGAAGGCAAGGCGATTGTGACTCGTGCACCCTTTGTTGATGTGGTTTTTGGCCCTCAAACGTTGCATCGATTACCGCAGTTGATTGAAACACGTAAAGCAACTGGACGGCCACAAGTGGATATTTCATTTCCTGAAATCGAAAAATTCGACCATTTGCCGCCGGCGCGCACTGAGGGTGTCACTGCATTTGTATCAATCATGGAAGGCTGTAGCAAATATTGCAGCTTTTGTGTAGTGCCTTATACGCGGGGAGAAGAAGTATCTCGTCCGCTTGGCGACGTGCTGACGGAAATTGCTGTGCTGGCAGATCAAGGTATCAAGGAAATCAACCTGCTTGGACAAAATGTCAATGCCTATCTGGGTGTCATGGATGATGGCGAGATTGCCGATTTTGCGTTGTTACTGGAATATTTGCACGAAATTCCCGGCATTGAGCGCATTCGCTATACCACCTCACATCCTAAAGAATTTACTACGCGTTTAATTGAAGCCTATCGTAATTTGCCGAAACTGGTCAATCATTTGCATTTGCCTGTGCAATCCGGTTCCGACCGGGTGCTTGCAGCGATGAAACGTGGCTACAGCGTGCTGGAATATAAATCAATCATCCGAAAATTACGCGCTATTCGCCCAGATATTTCACTGTCTTCGGATTTTATTGTGGGATTTCCTGGAGAAACCGAGGCCGATTTTGCGGCCACAATGAGATTAATTGAAGAATTAAATTTTGATGAATCGTATAGTTTTGTTTATAGTCCGCGCCCCGGCACACCTGCTGCAGATTTACCTGATGAAACACCGCAGGAAGTAAAACTAGAAAGATTGCATCGCTTGCAAGCACAAATCAACCAGCAAGCTCGTAAAATCAGCCAAAGCATGGTGAATTCGGTACAACGCGTGTTACTGGAAGGTACTTCTAAAAAGAATGCCGGTGAATTTTGTGGCCGGACTGATAATAACCGGGTCGTCAACCTAGCGAGCAATCCTGAACATGTCGGCAGTTTCATCAATGTTCGCATCACTGAAGCGCGCGCTCATTCTCTGCGTGGTGAAATGCTACCGGAATAATTGAGATACGTTACGTGGTTTTTTGCTTGCAAAGTATCACAACCGCTGCGACAATCGCGTTATCGTAACAGTATCGTTTAACATTGAAATCAGCACCTCTCGAAATTTCCTTCACGCCCGCCGACAATCAGCGATTGGCCAACTTGTGCGGTTCTTTGGACGAAAATCTCAAACAAGTTGAAAACGTATTGGATGTGGAAATCTCCCGGCGTGGTGAGCATTTCAGCTTGTCGGGTCGTTCCGATCAAACCAAATTGGCTGCAAAAGTTTTGCGCGATTTTTATAACCAATCGAAGCAGCACCTGAGTTTGGAACAAATTCAGCTGGGCTTGGTTGAGGCACTCAATTCAGGAAAATCGGCAACTGTAGGAGCTGGCGATACCAGTATATCCTTGGTAAATTCGCCGGTGCCAGCGTCGCTGATGACGCGCCGTAGCAATCTTCATGGCCGGACACCGCGTCAAATTCAATACTTGCAACAAATTCAAGATCACGATATTACATTCGCCATCGGCCCTGCCGGTACCGGAAAAACCTATCTTGCGGTAGCCAGCGCGGTCGATGCTTTGGAGCGCGGCTTGGTGTCGCGTTTGATCTTGGTTCGTCCAGCGGTTGAAGCGGGAGAACGTTTGGGTTTTTTACCGGGCGATATGACACAGAAAGTCGATCCCTATCTACGTCCGCTGTATGATGCGCTTTATGATTTGATGGGGTTCGATAAAACTGGCAAACAGTTTGAGCGCAGTACTATTGAAATTGCGCCACTCGCGTTTATGCGCGGACGCACTTTGAATCAATCGTTCATTATTTTGGATGAAGCGCAAAACACGACCCCGGAACAGATGAAAATGTTTTTGACGCGCATCGGTATGGGTTCTAAGGCGGTGATAACGGGTGATATTACACAAATCGATTTGTCGAAACATCAAAGAAGCGGTCTGGTCGATGTTCAAGACGTATTGAATGATATTCGCGGCATTGCTTTTACCCGTTTTAAATCGGACGATGTAGTCAGACATCCTTTGGTACAACGCATCATCAATGCTTATGAGCAGCACGATCGGCGCACCACAAAACCGTGATGCGTTGCGCGCGCACCCCACTTTCAGACTTGCAGTGCAATACGCCAGTGGCGATTGCGAAACACTGCCAACACGCCAACAATTTCGCCGCTGGGTTAAAGCTGCTTTGGCACAACAGGCTGAGGTTGTCATTCGTATCGTTGACGGAGTGGAAGGGCAGCAATTAAACCGCCAGTTTCGTGGAAAAGATTATGCCACCAATGTGCTTACCTTTACCGATCATGATGTTCAGCCGCTGATGGGCGATATTGTATTGTGCGCGCCAGTCATCCTTCAAGAAGCGCAACAACAACACAAACAGCTACGTGCTCATTATGCGCATTTGACGATACACGGCATATTGCATCTACAGGGCTATGATCACCTGATTGAATCGGAAGCGGCTGCAATGGAACAATTGGAGAGCCAGATATTGTCTCGTTTTGGCTATCAGAATCCTTATTTGGAGCAAGAAACGAACGTGGCTTTGCTAACCGGCTAAATCCGAGCGTTTACCTGAAACAATCGAAATTTACATTTTATGAGTGCCAATAATACATGGATGATCCTTCACCTAAGAGCGGCTGGTTAGAGCGACTCAGCGCTTTGCTGATTCGTGAGCCGGAAGACCGCGAACAGTTAATTACTGTGTTGCACTCCGCGTTTGAGCGGAACCTGCTGGATTCGGATGCGCTCAGCATGATAGAGGGTGTCATGCAAGTTTCAGAAATGCAGGCGCGCGATATCATGGTGCCACGATCACAGATGGATTTAATCGATATCAGTAAGAAACCGGAAGAATTCATTCCGTTTATGATTGAAGCTGCGCATTCACGTTTTCCTGCCATCGAAGGAAACGAGGACGAAATCATCGGCATTCTGCTTGCAAAAGACCTGCTACGCTATTATGCAGACCCCGATGAATTCGATTTGCGTGGCATGTTACGCCCAGCCGTGTTTATTCCAGAATCCAAGCGTTTGAATGTATTGCTGAAGGATTTTCGCAGTAACCGCAATCATATGGCTATTGTAGTCAATGAATACGGCAGTGTTGCTGGACTGGTAACGATCGAAGATGTATTAGAACAAATTGTTGGTGAAATTGAAGACGAGTACGATTTCGATGAAGAGGAAGACAATATCGTGGCCGAAGCGGAAGATGTATATCGCATCAAAGCGATCACCGGAATCGAGTGCATTAACCAAGCGCTCAATACGTATTATGATGATGCAGACTACGACACTATTGGTGGTTTGGTGTTAAATAAATTTGGCCGCTTGCCTAACCGTGGTGAATCAGTTGTCATTGATCCGTTTAAATTTACGGTACAACGCGTAGATAGCCGTCGAATTTATTTACTTAAAGCAGAAAAAATCACAGTTGCAGCGAATGCTGCGACGGATGTTTCTGGTTGACATTTTTAGAAGCGATGATCGACGGGCAACGTTAGATACATGAGCAAAATTGTTACCCGATCATTTGATGCCCAATGTTATAAGAATTTAAATGATGGTGGGCTACCTCCTGTTTTGGCACGTATTTACGCCGCACGAGGTATTAATAGTATCCAGCAACTCGAAACAGAACTGGCGCAGCTGGTTCCCTTTACGCAACTCAAAAACATCACTCAAACGGCTACATTGCTGGCTGATGCGATTGCCGCTAAGAAACGCTTACTAATTATTGCAGATTATGATTCTGATGGTGCCACTGCTTGTGCGGTTGGTATTCGTATCTTGCGAAAATTTGGTGCGGTCGTTGATTACTTAGTACCGAACCGCTTTGAATTTGGTTACGGCTTAACGCCAGAAATCGTTCGGCTGGCGCATACGCTGAAAAAACCGGATGTTCTGATCACTGTTGATAATGGTATTGCCAGTATCGACGGTGTTAGAGAAGCAAATGCATTGGGTATGCGTGTGTTCATTACCGATCATCATCTTCCGGGTGAAGCATTACCGGATGCGGTTGCGATCATCAATCCCAATCAACCCGGTTGCCTTTTTCCGAGCAAAAGTATCGCCGGTGTTGGTGTGATTTTTTATTTGATGCTGGCACTGCGTGCTGAGCTGCGTAACCGAAGTGCTTTTTCCGCGTCTATGCCGGAACCCAACTTGGCTAGTTTCCTGGATCTGGTTGCACTTGGGACAGTTGCAGACGTGGTTAAGTTGGATAGTAATAATCGTATCTTAGTGCAACAAGGCTTGCAGCGTATGCGTAAAGGGCAGTGTTGCGCCGGCATTCACGCTTTATTACAAACCGCAAAACGCGATTATCGGCAAATTTCCACTTATGAATTGGGGTTCATCCTTGGGCCACGCTTGAATGCGGCGGGTCGTTTGGATGATATGTCGTTGGGCATTGAGTGCTTGATTACCGATGATGAGGCCTACGCCGCGCACATTGCGCAGCAATTGGATGCATTAAACCGGGAACGGCGCGAAATCGAATCGGTCATGCAGGAAAGTGCATTGATTAAGCTGGATAATCTGCTGACGCAACGCCAAACGGAGACGCAAGATAACTACACCATCAGTTTACTCGATCAGGATTGGCATCAGGGTGTGATTGGTATTCTCGCTTCACGAATTAAAGATAAATATCACCGTCCAGTGATTATTTTTGCACCCGGTCATGACGATGAGCTGAAAGGCTCTGGACGCTCTATCCAGGGATTTCATTTGCGCGATGCATTGGATTGGGTGACTAAAAAACATCCTGGGCTCATTATTAAATTTGGTGGTCACGCAGCCGCTGCAGGATTGACCATTAAGCAGCAAGCGTTTATGCAATTCTGTCAAGCTTTTGAGCAGGCTGCACGAGCATTCTTGTTACCCCATGATTTGACGCGCGTGATTGAAACTGATGGTGATCTGACGCTATCCGAAATCAATTTGGAATTAGCCGAGTTTCTGGATCAACAAGTTTGGGGGCAAGGATTTCCGCAACCCACTTTTATGACGCGATTTGCGATAGAAAGCCAGCGTATCGTGGGCGAAAAGCATTCAAAACTGCGCTTACGAAAACTACATGCTGCAGATCAGGACAATTATGAATCATTGCCTGAGGCTATCTACGACGCGATATTGTTTTTTTATCATGATCCATTACCCGGAGTGATTGATGCCGTGTATCGTGTTGAAGTCAATGAATTTAATGGGAGAAGAACGGTGCAATTGCTCTTGGAACATTGGATTCAAGTGCAAGATTCATCCGATCAAGTGCCATAGCTTCGATCAATGACGCTATCGGCCAAGAGGATCGCACATTAAACTACCTACATATCAGGAAGACAATAAGTAATTTCAGTTGATCGTAAGAGGGGTATTGCATTATGAAGACTTTATTATTTTCGGCTATGGTTATCTTAAGCACTTTGTGGACTTGCAACACATCTGCTGCAGATCCGTGTAGTGACGATCCATTTTGTACCAAAGCTGAAAATTCTCGGTTCGACAATCCTAATCACTTCGTTTTTGTTAGTGCATATCCAGGGGATGAGCTCTTGATCTATCCGCTCATGAAGGATCATTGTTCGGAAAGTATCAATTATTGCGCCATGATTCTTGCCACACAAGGTAAATCAGGCTGTAAATCGGAATCAGAGAATAGTTGCGGCGAGCTACGTACTTTGGAGTTGAAAGCATCTGCTGAATATCTGAATGCCGACGTGTGGCATTATGATTTGCCAGATAGTCAAGCAATTACGCCACGCACACTAGAGCAAACCCGCGTTACTTATCAACACATTGCGCAAGCCGGTGGGTTATCTGATTTATCACATTACTTTGAAAATATTTTTAAGAAGCTGCAGTTATCCAATGATAAGTCTATTGTGATCATCAGTCTAAATCCTTTTCGTGGTGCGATCAGTTACTCCGAAGATAATGTGGCACGTGTATTGGATGAATCGTTAGAACATGCCGTGGAAAAATTACAGCGATCAGGGCATGCAATTTTGCACTTATATGCAAACCCCAGAATGCGAAAACCTTGTTGTGATGCCATCAACAAGGACAACGATGCGCTTATTTCGTGCCGGAACGGCAGCGCGCACCTACTTGCAACGCATACCGATGTGACTAACTTTGAGGTATTCAAGCACGGATTTTATGGAATTTACCCATCGCAAATTTTTCATAGCGGTGCTATCGATACTAATTCAGATCACTATAAGTTTTGTTTGGACCATACAAAAAAATACTTTTCGACCAAACCTAATGAAAAGATCGTTGGTTTTGCTTTGAGCGAACCTAGTCAAATTAATGAAATTGCGAATTTTTCCAATGCATTCTCCTTTTCTCCTCAAAAATTGGAAGATGTTTCGCGGTACTTGAATAGAAATTCAAATAACTTGGTACCTGTAATTGAAATTGGCCGGTTTCTTTTCGATGAAACGACCTATTCTTTCAGAGAGCTCGATATCGCCCCACTGGTTCAAGCCATAAAAACTTCGACTTACCAGGGACCCATGCTATTTCTCGTTGATGAGCCATTATGGAGGTTGCGTTTGTCCTGCTTCAAGCAAAACCCGGCAGCTTGTGCGGAAATCGATCATAAATATACCCATACGCTGGATATATTTAGGAAAGTTGGTAAAGAGTTGCGTAAGGCATTACCAGGAAGCGGTATGCTCCACATCGAAGCATTTTCTGAATTAATCTATCAAAAAAATAGCAATCCTTCGGATAACGTGATTATGCTGGATGACGTTGAATACCTGGGGTATGACTGCTACGGCCCGTTTGATCAATGTGGCATGACGGATGTTTCCGATACTTTTGCAGACACAGGGAGCACTTCGAATCTTGCAAGCTTTAATATCGTTGATGTTTTCAGTAATGCTTATCCCGATAATCTAATACCTTATAAAATCACCGATTCAGATGTCATCAATTTTTTAGCAAAAGAATTGGAATTGCAGAATTTTCCTTTTATAGAGATTTTTCAGAAGCTGCCTTCTCTATTCGGTTCTGATCATGAATTAAATCTGGTTTGTGATAGTTCCAACTCGGAATGCATCATCACGGGTCCAATTCTGGAAAGCGCTATCATTTCACCAATGCCGCAAAGTGTATACATTGATTGGGTCAGGAGTGCTGCGTTATCCATGGAAGCTGTCAATCCGATCGGACGGAAAATTTTTCTCGTTCCTGGTGCTTTCCAAAACTTTCACAATTTTCCTTCTGAAAACAAGACAATCGATCAAATCAACGCATTTACGCAAGTTTTCGATTCTTCCCCTTTATTCGGGGGAATGGGGGGCTTTATTTGGGGGGATTTACAGGAAGGCCCAATACCATTTATTGGCGCGCGTTCGTTATTCAATGTAAGGCTTGCGATCGCCAATATTTTTCGCGAACGTATAGACAACCAAAAATCACTTACCGCCGATACTGAATTCCACCCCGCCATGAGCCTAGTAGGTGCCATCGGAACACGCGGCTCATTCCAGCAGTTAGTAACGCATGGCGCAACACAAGGGGATATTTATTTTCAGAGCGCAGGCATGGATAGCTGTTTATTAAAAATCGGAAATAATTGGCAGCAAGCACTTACAATCAATCAACTCAATTACATACCGATTCCAACCTTGACGCCACCCTTGGATGTCGAAGCCATTTGTTTAAAACAACAACAAATATTTAGCAAAAAGGTGCAGTTTGTAAATTGATTTGCTTGATTGTTGCTTTCGGGCGAGTAGACTATTAAAAAATCAGGTCCTTACAGAGATGAATGCCATGAAGAAATATCAAATAAAAGCAGACAATCAGGTAACACTGTCAAAGTTTGATCCCGACGATACGGGTAATTTTAAAAAAACAGTCGGAGATAAAGAGAAAGCTAAGGCACTGACAAAAGGCTACATTGAGAAAATGGGGCAGCTTCAAGAGCGTCTGTACGCTAGCGGCAAACGTTCACTGCTGATTATCCTGCAGGGAATGGATACCAGTGGCAAAGATGGCACGATAAAAAATGTTATGTCGGGCATCAATCCACAGGGGTGCCAGGTCGTGACATTCAAAACACCGTCAGAGCAGGAATTGAAGCATGATTTTTTGTGGAGAGTGCATTATAGTGCGCCGGCAAAAGGCCATATTGGAATTTTTAATCGTTCGCATTATGAAGACGTACTGATTACCCGTGTTCATGGCAAGATATCTAATAAAGTAGCCAAGCAACGCTTTGATCAAATTAATGAGTTTGAGGAAATGTTGTCAGAAAACGGTACTGCTATTGTGAAATTTTTTCTGCATATCTCTAAAGATGAACAGAAGAAGCGATTGGAAGAGCGCATCCATGATCCAGAAAAGTATTGGAAATTCAATGCTGGAGACATTGAGGAGCGAAAATTCTGGCAGGATTATATGGAAGCTTTTGAAGACATGATTTCGGTAACTAGTACCGAACGATCTCCTTGGTTTGTGATTCCGGCCAATCGCAACTGGTATCGTAACCTATTGGTTGCACAGATCGTGGTTAGTGCCTTGGAAGACATGAAATTAAAGATGCCGCCAGCACCTTCAGATATTGATTTTGCTACGCTAAAAATCGAGTAAGCTGCACTTCATTTCGCTAGAACCATCATGGAAATTGAGCTTAAACTGGCATTGTATCCACGGCACATATCCCGCATTCTCGATGCGCCGTTGTTTCATAAAATCAAACCGCAACAGCAGCACTTACACAGTATTTATTTTGATACCAATACCTTCCAGCTTAAACAACGCGGTATTGCGTTACGTATTCGACGTGTCGGTAAAAAACGGTGGATTCAGACTTTGAAAGCTGAAGCGCAATCGTCTGGAACATTGACATGCCGTCCGGAATGGGAAGCGACCGTTAAAAATGATACGCATCCAGATTTTGCTGTGTTACCCAAAGAAGCGATCGAGCTATTAGCAGGGATCGAACTTGAACAGGTTGCGCCCGTTTTTGTGACAGAATTTAAACGTACGGCTTGGTTTCTAAAAAATGCTGACAATCAAGCAGAGATTGTGCTGGATACCGGAACAATAACCGCGAACAATTTGCAGCAAGAAATTTGCGAAGTGGAATTCGAACTCAAATCAGGGCACGCCGAATTTTTATTCGATTTGGCAGAACAACTCTTGCAACAAGCTCCTCTGTTTGTTGAGCCGCAAAGTAAGGCCGCACGAGGTTATTTATTAGTGGGCGCAAGCACGATAAAACCGATTAAAGCCATGCCAGTTCTGTTTCATACGGATCAAAGTATTACTGATATTTATCGCTGTATTATCGCAACCGCATTGAAACAATTACTCGCAAATATACCGGGGTACTTCCAGCACATCGATAATCCTGAATATCTGCACCAAATTCGTGTCGCTTTGCGACGCATGCGTTCCGGCTTATCGTTGCTTCAATCAACGGAACAACCCATTGCGATCTCTTGGGATAAATCGTTGCGGAAAATAATGCAAAAGCTCAATGAGGCGAGAGATTGGGATGTTTTTGAGCATGAAATTCTTCCCGATATATTAAAAAAAATGACATCTGTGTCTGAACATGAACCCATTCAACAAGCTACATTAGCTACCATTCAAGACATCGCCATAAAAACACGGCAACGCACACAAAAAAAATTGCATCATATAGAATTTACCGTATTGATTCTCGCTATCGAAAGACATTTGATGGCTTTGTCATCGCACACTGAGATGACGACCAAAGAACATATTCAACAGTGGGCGACAAAAATTCTTGAAGATCGATGGCAAGTGTTACATCGATGTTGTCAAGGTTTGACAACCCAAACCGGAGCAAAACGTCATCAGGCACGCATTGCAGCAAAAAAAATGCGCTATGCCGCTGATACTTTATTTTCTCTGTTTAATCGCAAAAATCCTCAGCGCTTTACTGAAATGCTGGCAAATTTGCAGGATGAATTGGGTTACACCAATGATAGGCGTGTGGCATTACAGCTTTTACAACAAGTTGCCCAAAAAAAGGGATCGGCTGCCTTCGATCTCGGTCGATTCAGTGGTACGTTGGAAATTGAAACCTTGCAGCGCGAACATCAATCCAGTGATGCATGGCGCAGCTTATCGCGTATGAAATTATTCTGGAGATAACAACATAACCGATCCATCAATCACTATAACGGAGGGCGCTCTAGATTTTGTGTAAACGGTGTTTAATAGTATTGATGTATTCTTTCGTTAAATTGAATAGTAAACCTGTTTAACGCAGGCTTCCAATCTTTTAGTGGCATAGACCATATTTGTTGGCATAACAATTTGATCACAGCGTCATCATTAGGGAACAGTCCGCGGCTTTTGCTGACTTTGCGTAGGCTCATACTGACTCACTCAATCGTATTGGTAGTATAAATGGTCGCTGCCAATTATTGCGCCAAGACAGAGCAATCCATAAACCTAGGATTTCTTTATGGCCTTTGATCGCCAGGTAAATTGCTTTGGCACAACACTGCCAGTGTCACGGACTTTCACATGGATGCAATCGAGATAGACTAAGAGAGAACTTTGCACGGCTAGAGTCATTTTCAGGTGTGGATGATGATATAATAGCGTTTCCAATCATATTGTTGAGTTAATTGATATGAGTTTTTCAGAGTTTGATGTCACCCGCCGCACCCGAAAAGGAAATTTTCTCAATCAAATCGATTACCTGATTGATTGGACACCGATAGAAAAAGCAATCGCTGAACATTACGCCCCCACATTTGATGCCGCAGGCCGTCCTGCTTATTCCGGTCTGCTGCTGTTCAAAATGTTGCTGACAGGAATCTGGCACGGTGGACTCAGTGATGAATCAGTTGAAGACATGGCTAACGCGAATCTGCACGTGATGCGGTTTTTGGGCCTGAGTCTGGAAGACGATGTTCCGGATCATTCGGTATTGTCTCGTTTCAGGACACGATTAACACAAGCACATGCATGGGATGGTTTGCTGGAGAAGATCAATCAACAGATCCAGGAGCACGACATCATGGTGACTCAGGGCTGTCATGTCGACGCCAGTATCACGCACAGCCCGCGTAAGCCAAAAACCAGGCCATCGTATGAAGTGGTTGCTGACCGAGAGGATCGTGACGATGAAGAAGATGCGAAATCAGCCATGCGCGTTATTAAAGTGATTCAGCCCGGTGTGGATACAGAAGCACGCTGGTTTGGAGTCAAGGTGCTGCGTTACCAGGGCAAAGCCAAAGCACATGCCTGGCATATTTTACAAGCCATGGCATACAACCTGAAAAGGTTGCCCAGATTGTATGTTAATAGGCAGATACAATTGCAATCATAGGACAAATGCGCCTTCTGAGCCGATAATGATCAATGAAAGTGATTGTTCGCGTGATTTCAGCAAGGAAATGACTAAAAAATATCGCGATACTCACAAAAAAATCAGAAATTGTAACGAATTTGATAATTCGTTGAATTTTGCAAAGATCTCTACTGGATACACCACATCGAGAGATCGGGATTGCTTACTTACCAATTACCCCGTCGGTGACCGTGGAAATAAGCGTAGGCAATAACCAAAGCCCGTCCAGCGGGGTTTGATGCTTGGGAATGATTTGCGGCTCGAGATTGCCTGCACGGTCACGGGGGATCTCGATGGGCAATTTACCGAATTCGCTTTTTAAGGTCTTACGGCTTTTGCCATTTCTGGCATTGTCAGTCGAATTAGTTACCGTTTCGTACTTATCGTTGCCCAAATGCTCAGCTATTTCTGCTTGCAGGGCACGTTCAACAACGCTTTGGTGAGGTGCCTGAGAAGACCATGCCCACCGATTAAGTCCGCCGGTAGGGATTTGGGTATAGTCATCTTTACTCCAAAAGTATATAAACAGTTTCTTGCTAAATGACCATTTACACGAAATTATTTACACTCCCTAATCGGAATGAAACTTTCCTCCAGAAGGATTAATTGTGGATTCTTTCCAAAACGCTTTATAGCTTCGTTTTCGCAGCTAACCGCATCCTCAATTCTACCGACTTGCCGAAGTGCAATACATTTATTAAGAAACGCTTTAGCTACTCCATCTTGCAAACTTAACTCGACCCTTTCTCCAAAGTTTTTTATGATCTTTTCATTATATTTAATAGCTTTCTCAAAATTTCCAAGCTGCATTAGCGCTAGCCCTTTGTGCACCAGTGCTCTGATAACTTGTTCCTGTAAAGGGAATTCTCTACTTTCTCTGAAGCACATTAAGACTTTGTTATTACAAACAATCGAATCTTCGGATTTGTTATCCTTCAAAAGTTCATAACCTTTATTGACCAGCGCTCTAGCAACCTGTGTACGCAAAACTAATTCGGTTTTCTTACCAAAGCGTTTCTCAACTTCATCAAAACATTCTAGGATTTTATCCAGCTGTTTCGTTGTGGTGACCTGGTCAGTAGTTCCAGAATTAAAGAGCCGCCGAACAATCGCGAGCGTAAGACCTTTGAGGACTAAAGCTCTGGCTACCCGTTCTTGTAAGGTTAATTCAGTGTTTTCTCCAAATCGTCTTAAAATTTCATCATAACAGTCAGTTGCATCCTTGAATTTATATGTAATATTATCAATTTCTTGATTTGATTTGCCAGGATTTACGAAAGACAAGCCTTTATTAATAAAGGCTTGAGCAACTGCCTCCCGCAAACCTAACTCTTCACTTGCTTCAAATCGCTTTATAACCTCATCATAACAGATAACCTCTGTTATTGATTTTCCATCTAGACCAAGAGCATAACCTTTATTAAGAAGTGTATTAGCAAGTTCTATCTTCAAAGAAAATTCTTGTGGATTCTTGAGAGTATCTAATATTTGCTGCCACACTTTCATGGCAGATTCTTTATCTTCTAAATAATAGAGTGAGACCGCAAGATTATTTAGGCCTCTTACATCCTTATGACTTGTAAATATTACTGCCAAGCTTCTCATGTCGCATAATAAATTACGCCCATTCGGATAATAATGCTTACTTTCTGGATTTGTGACATAAGCAGCTTCTGGAATAATAGGATCAATATCTTTTTGAGAAATAATAAATCCATTTTCAATAAGGGTATTTAGGCAATCACGTATTTCTGCCTCACCTTGAAGCCGTTTAAATATGTTGTTTAGTACAGCCTTAATTCGAAATTGTGTTAGTGGCGCTATATAAGCGGTGTGTAATAACAATATAGAGTGCAAACAATCTTTTTCTAGTGGTCCTAATGCAGAAAAGCGATTTTGCATAAACTCAAAATGCTTATGCATACAAATTGATCCAAGAGTTGGAAAAGCGCGCGATGCAGTTTCACCAATAGCGCTTTTCAACATTTCTTTTTGATCCTCTGACACAGGCTTTAGTATTAATTTGTGATCAAATGATTCATAGATTTTGTGTAACTGCCCAAAATTCAAATTAACATATTTAAATTCTGGACCATCTCTGCAAGTCGCAATCAGCACACAAAGACTTGTGATTTCTTTTATCCGATTAAGGTTATGATTAAAATCATAATTGTCATTATCATGAGTATTTAAGTCATCAAACAACCATATTAACTTTTTCTTTTTAAGGAGTTGTAATGCTTTATCACTTAGTGAGCTATTTATCGGCAAACTTATAACTAGAAAATCAGATAGCCTTTTTATCACTTCAAATACAGTACGCGTTTTACCTTCGGTAGGATTCCCAATTAATAAAATATTACTTCCCTGTTTTAATAGCTCGGCTAAGTCATTTTCGGTATAGAATATTTTTTTAGCTTCGCTTGCTTCATAAGGAGTTGCTTCTCGATTGATATATATCTTAAAGTATGGCCGCTCAGAGTCTTTGAGCGTTTCTCTCGGTTCCAATTCTTTAAAATTCAAATCTTTCGGCTTTAGATCTTTGGTTTTTTTAATTAACTTGTATTCGTGTTCAAGTTCTTGTCGGTTTAGTTTTTTAAATCTGTCAAAGCAGAATAAGCCAGCAAGGGTTGTGAAAAAAAGAGCTAGAGCAAAATTGACTGAGTCACTTAGTAAGGTTTTTGCTGGGTCTGAAGTAAGTGACAATATAATTCCTGTAACTATAACTCCCCAGAAAAAAATAAGAAAATTTTTGTCTATTATCATAGTGGTAGTTTATGAATCTATAGCATTTTTTTTTGCAAAAAATAGCTCTTATGTTATGTAATTTTTTAAGATTTTTTGTTTTTATTGTGGGAGATATCACTCTTTTCTAATCAAGCCAATTTCACTCGATCTGTTAAGGAGGTGAAATCTTTGAAGTTTTCTTTCAAGCTAATCTACTATAGCTCCCAAGATCCTTTACGCTCTAATTCCTTCATATTAACCTTACAAATTTAGTGCCTAAAAAACTATCGCAGCAATTTATGGTAATAATCTAGACGTTTGCGCAAAATTTTTCCCTCTTCTTGTGCTGCTAGTACAGCACACCCTGGCTCACTACGATGCCGACAATTACTAAACTTGCAATGTCCAATATAGGGGTGAAATTCGACGAAACCGTATGCCAGATTTTCTTCTTTGATGTGATTCAAGCCAAATTCCTGAAACCCTGGGGAATCGATAATCGCACTATTTTTATCTAGCTGATAAAGTTGCGAATAAGTCGTGGTATGTGAACCGGAATCTAGCGCCAATGAAATCGCTGCTGTCGACCGATTGGCTTCCGGAATCAATGTATTGAGCAATGTCGATTTACCCATTCCTGATTGACCAACTAATACACTCAGATGGTTTGATAAATAAGGACGTAGTGTTAATGCGTTCTGAATCGCACTCAGTTGTAGTACGGTATAGCCTAATTCTCGGTATAACAATAGCGTATCAAGTGCAACTTGCGTGGGTTGTATCAGATCGGCTTTGTTTAATACGATCAATACATTGATATTTTCACTCTCAGCAGCCACTAAACAGCGGCTAATTAGTTCTTCACTAAAGCTTGGAACCGCTGCAACAACAAGTATGATTTGCGTAACATTTGCGGCGATGATTTTTTCCTTAAAAGCATCGCTCCGGTAAAATTGTGAATTACGTGGTTTAATCGTTTCGATGACTCCTTGCCCTTGGGTAGTCATCCGACACTCTACTTGGTCACCGCATGCAACACCACTTTTTTTACCCCGCATGACACAAGATAAGGTTCCCACTGCTGTTGTAACGGAATAATGCCTACCAAAAGCCGCAATCACTTGGCCTAGTAGGCAACCAACCGAAGATTGCGAGCTTTTGGCGCGACGACTCAAATGGTAAACAGCTTATCGATTTTCGCTGCACAAATGAAATCGTTTTCAGACAAACCACCCACAGCGTGCGTGGTATAGCTGACGATGCATTGGTTATATCCGACGACCATATCCGGATGGTGATCTTCGCGATGCGACACCCATGCGACTGCGTTCACGAACGCCATCGTTTGATAATAATTTTTGAATGCATATGTTTTACTAATTAACTTACTCTGCAATTGCCATCCTTGAATTTGCTGAAACAGAATGTTCGCTTCAGCACCAGTTAACGGAGGAACGCCACCTTCGCAAGATTTACATTGCTTGTCGGCTAAATCGTTAGCGGTACTCATGATTGCATCTGATCTTGTAAATGCGCTACGCGAATTGCCGCTGGCGGATGTGAATCATAAAAAGCGGAATGTAGTGGATCGGGTGTCAATGTCGCAGCATTATCTTGATAGAGTTTAACTAAAGCACGAATTAAATCTTCAGCAGAAGCGTTCTGTGCCGCATAAGCATCCGCTTCAAACTCGTGTTTACGTGAATAAAGACTCGAAAGTGGATGAAACAAAAAGGTAAACACCGGCATTACTAAGAAAAATAATAATAATGCAAGTGCTGTCGATGGTACGGAAGATGCCGATACCCCTAATCCTTCATAAAACCACGGTTGCTGCATCAAATAGCCTAAACTCCACAAAAATATCAGGCTCATTGCAAAGGAAAAAATAATACGCTTGATGACATGGTTGTGTTTAAAGTGCCCTAACTCATGGGCTAGTACTGCTTCGATCTCATTCGGATTCAGGCGCGAGAGCAGGGTATCAAAAAAAACAATGCGTTTTGTTTTACCAAAGCCCGTGAAGTAGGCATTGCCATGGTTACTGCGACGCGAACCGTCCATGACAAACAATCCACTCGTTTTGAATCCGCATTTATTTAGCAATTGTTCAATGCGAGTTTTTAAGGTCGCATCTTCCAATGGAGTGAATTTATTGAATAATGGAGCGATCCAAGTTGGGAAAATTGCTAACACAAATAAATTAAAGCTAATCCAGCCGATCCAGGCATATACCCACCAGTATTCCCCCATTTTTTCCATCGACCATAACATCCCGAACAATAACGGTGCCGCCAATAATAGACCAACGCTTGCTTTCTTAAATAAATCACCCAAAAACATCGCCGGCGTCATTTTGTTGAAACCAAACTGCTCTTCAATCACAAAAGTACGGTAGTAGCTCAATGGGATTTCCGCCACAGCTGTAATGAGAAAAACGCTGATAATAAGCACCATGCCTTGAATCAACGAATCATCAAATTGCGCGCCCCAAAATTGATTCAAAGCATTTAATCCACCACCCAGCGTTAAATATAACAATAACGCGGCATGCAGCAAGATACTCAAGTACTCCATGCGTGTTTTGGCGCACGTGTAATCTGCGGCTTTCTGGTGATCGGCTAAGCTAATTTGGCTAGAAAATTTTTCCGGTATACGGTCGCGATGCTGACTAACGTGACGAATATGTCGCGCAGCAAGCCAAAACTGCGTCAGCGTTGAAATGAATAGTGTAATCAAGAAAAACAAAGTAAAGGTTTGCATAGTCAATAAATAAAAGATTTTGATTCATTGTATATCACAGATAAACATACACAAACAACCTATTGCTCGTACCATCATCAATTAATGCGATAATGCTGAAGGCAATTTATGCGTTGCTCAAGTGACGTCCCGATATCGATATGACACAATTGCGCTCGTTACATTCATTCATCGTGATATAAAAGATAAAAAATATGGCACAAGATAACAATAACCTCATCTGGGTTGATATGGAAATGACCGGACTAAACCCAGATCTTGATCGTATCATTGAAGTGGCGCTGGTAATCACCGATTCGCAACTAAATACTGTTGCGGAAGGGCCGGTTTTGGTGGTGCATCAAGCCGATGAAGTTTTGGATGGCATGGATAAATGGAATAAGTCAACACATGCTAAATCAGGATTGATTGACAAAGTGAAAGCATCACGTTTAACCGAAACACAAGCTGAAACACAATTGATCGAATTTCTTCAGCAATATGTACCTTCCGGTGTTTCCCCGATGTGCGGCAATTCTATATGCCAAGATCGGCGCTTCATGGTCCGCAGCATGCCACGATTAGAAGCTTATTTTCATTATCGTAACTTAGATGTCAGTACATTAAAAGAACTCGTCAAACGCTGGAAACCTGAAATATCCTCCGGTTTAACTAAAGAAAGTAAGCACGAAGCACTGGCGGATATTTATGACTCTATCAATGAATTGAAATACTATCGGCACCATTTTATTGGTGCCCAAATAACTTGTTGATTACAATTTTTAACTTGTGATTTCCCGCGGTCTTGCCATGGGGTTCTTTATTACCGTTTTTTTATGCCGAGTGACTTCAAGGCATCGTGATGTTTTTGGCTGCAGTAAGCTTTGTCGGCTGAATGCGGGTGCTGGGTTTGATCCCTGCTTTATCAGGCAGAGTCAGCAGCGGCCTGCTGTCATGGCAATTGGGGGGATTATCGAAGCATAATGAACTGATTGAAAAATATTATGCCAAGCTCTAATCATCACCAGGTTTCTACCGCGTAAAGGTCTCATTTAAGTTGTTTTAGGAGCGACTTGATGCTTTGCTCATTTGTTCTTGCTTAATAATATACCGTTGAATGAGTGACTCTGTTTTTGGTGGTAGATCTATAAATTCACACCCTACACGTTGATAAATATTGCCAGTTTGTGATTTGACTTCACTAGTGTTTTTTACTTTGATGGTCGTTTTTAAAATCCCAATCTCTGGTAAAGCAATTTGACAATTGATATACACACTGCCTGGTTCTAGATTCAATGAGTTTTGTTTATCAATAGCGCCGATGCCTCCACAACTAATATCCAGTAACGTAATTTCCGCATTGGTCGATCTGCTTTCCATAACTAGTGGAATGAGACATTTAATCGGCTTAGCAATAGGTGTTGAAATCCGATAGTTATCTCTTCTTTGAATTCGTAACAACGATTCAGGGATATTTACAGAGAATGCATCTTTCCCATCGTATTGTGTTTTTTTTATTTGATTGCAGGTGAATTCTATTTTAATTCTATTCTGCCGAGTAACAAAGAACAACTCGTTGCTGCTAAGCACTCGTTGGTTAGTTGTAGCGTCAATTCCGTAATCGATAATAATTTCATTATTATCGCTGTCTATGTGAAGGATTGATGTAAGAATGAAACTATTTTCTTGTCCGAAATAAAGAGTAACGAGTGAGTCTGATTGCTTTAAGTCTTTTAAAATAAATAGAATGTCCACCCTCGAATGTAATCTGAAATTTTCATTTTTATCATCTTCAGAAATCCAAACTTGTTCTGGAAGACTTGTAGTTTCATCTGTTGGATAAGTTTTCTTCATCATTAAAACCCCCTTAGACCTTTGACATTACATTTGAACTAATTGTATTTTTAATCGGTGGAATATTGCAGTTGTGTTCGAGACGATAAATCCAGGCCAATAATTCGGCAACAGCAACATATAGTTGCGGTGGAATGCGATCGTCTAAATCAACTTCCATTAGTAGTGCAACTAATTCTCGTGATTCATGCACATATATACCTGCTTCCTTGGCACGTTTAATAATTTCTTCAGCAATTAGACCATGACCTTTAGCAACAACTTTAGGCGCTATTTGCCCTTCTTGATAGGCGAGAGCAATAGCGGACGTCGGTGGATTATGTTCCTTCATCATGACCTTGAATTTTAATTGATTGAACATTAATTCCTGAAGCATGCATATCACTAGCAAGTGGGCGTTGGTTATTTTTTAACAGACAAATTGTTTCTGACTGCAAGGCGCCAATATTAATTTTAATATCATGATTAGAAAGAGAGATATTTATTAAAATTTCCCCGAGATTAGGCAATGATAATCGTATTTGACTATCCCAAGAAACAAGGTATTCTGCCTCATTTTCTTTATTGTTCTGTTTTTCCTCATGAATATCCCAGTCCATCAATTGATTTTCCCAAACTGCTCCTCGCCAGATTATATGTCCTGTTTCCAAAGTTGATAATTGTTGAGAAACTAGAGAAACGGTCTGGCTAGGTATCGATAAATCAGTAATGGGTGATTGAGCCATTGTTTGTGTTTTGAGCACAGATGATTCTGGTGGAATCACCGCAATTCTGCCTTGAGGCTCTTGTCGCAAATTTTCAAGTGTATTTTCTCCATTTATCCATTTTGCTTGATGTGACTCATAGAATAATCCACTTTGGGTAATTGTTTTCTGCAATAAACTGGGTAATTCTGCGCTATTTAAATTCGTATCAACTATAACTGGAGCTTGGGGTGTAATCGTTTGCGTATTATTGGGATTCTGATTCTTAAATAGACCTTGTGTAAGGCTACCTAGGAACCGTCCGGTAGTACTGAGTAATGGCTCATCCTGCATTTTGAATTGAGTTTCATTGATAATCGTGAATTTGAGTTGTGGTTCTACTGATGCAATCATTAATGTGAACTTGGTACCTGGTTGAAAGATATCGGGTAACTTGATTTGTAGTTGTTTGTCTGCTATGAGGATTTGTGCATTATTATTAGGTAACCGTGCTTCAACAAGAGCTGGATATTTTTCACCCTGTTTGAACTCGGTTTTTGGAAGATTTAAATTGAGAGGGGTTATTGCAGATATAGAAGACCTTATCTGCAGTAAAGCGGTGACTAAGTCGGTTTTTGTTATCGATGGAATCACGATAATTTATCTTTGTTCTGTTTATATTTATCGATCAATGACATTTTGGATTTGATAGAAATTATATGTTTTCAACTGAATGGTAAGCTTGCTGGACTCTATGAGAGTGGTCGGTCGTATTCAACATATATTGTAATTTTTCCATCCAAGGTTGGGTAATCGCTTTGATTTGTGCATCATCATCCAATATTTCTTGAATCATTTTTATTTTAGTTTTTAACGAATCTTCATCAAGAATAGGCTCTGGGTCATTATTTATTAGTTTATCAGTAAGACTTCTACATTCTTTTTCTAAAACGATCAATTCATCCCATTGATTTTTTCGAGCTGCGGATAGCATTTTTCTTGTGATTGCCAAAATAGCCTCGTAAGTCATAATTGTTTCTGCGCTAGTCATATATTTTGCCTTTCAAATTTCTTTGAACTAAACCGCAATCGTTTTTGTCGGTTTTGATATTAGTTCAGTATTTCCAATCTGCCTCCAGGCGTCGTATAGCTCGAATAAAAGCTTATTTACCTCATCAACTTTCTCAAAATTATTTTGAATATTGGCAATTAACAACTGATTTGCCATATATTCGTACAAAGAATGTAATTTTATAGCCAGATCGCCCCCAACATTCATATCGAGACTTGCTTTTAATCCATGGTCAATAATCATAATTGCTTTTGAGAGCATCTGCCCTTTTTCAGCAATTTCATTATGTTTCATATGCATTCTTGCTCTGGCCAGTGCTTCTTGTGCACCTTCAAATAGCATAAGAATAAGCTTGTGGGGATCTGCCGACTCCACACCTGTTTCAACACCAACACGTTGATAAGAAGATATAGCGTTGTTTGCATGCATTTTGCTTTCCTTTGGCGAGCTAATTATTGATCTATAATTATTTAATGGTAGGTAACTTTGATAGTTGTTGCTGTAAGAAATTACTAGTTTGCGTCATACTGGCGACCATGGAATCAAGTGCTGTGAATTGTGCGCGAATACGTTCTTCGATACCAACCAGACGCCGATTCAAGGTTTCGCGTTGAGAGTTAATGTCTTTTATGGATGAATTTATGCCATCTATACGGCTTTCAATCAAACGATTATCAAGCATTTTATCAACGATATTGTCTAACTTTGCTGCGAAACCGTGAGCAAAATTGATTTCTCCTCTGGCACCAACACTTCCCCCTGTTATTTTTAAAACCAGTCCGCTACTGTCGCTTAGTCCGGTTAATGTTTGACCGGTGCCTGTGGCGGTAATACCATTAAGTGAACCAGCCACATTCAACCCTGCAGTTTCAATAGGTGTTCCAAATAAACTTGCTTTGGCATTTCCTCCTGTTATAGAGACAGTAGATGATGAACCATATTGATCTGACGTGATTTTTAATATTCCTGAGGATTCAGTCACGGCTACTTTAATCCCAGCCGAGGTGATTTTTGATAATCCATTAATTTTAGATTGAATCTCGGAAGCTAGAGATGATGCTGTATAAGTTCCCGCTGCAATTGTTATGCTTGAACTTACACCATTGACGGAAAAGTCGAGTATGTCATTTGATCCTGAATTAATGGTTAGTGATGCTGCGCTGCTTCCTAACGCCGTGCCTTGTGTTGCTATTTGTGTGATGTTCAAAGAATATTTTCCATTCATCGTGTCAGAAGTTGCGCTTACAAAAGACACTTGATCGTCCGATGTTTTTCCAATCGAAGCAAACAAAGTTGAGATATCTTTAGTAGGATCGTTTAGTATTTTGGATAATTTTTCCTGATCAAGTTTAAGCGTTCCATCCGACTGGAAAGACACACCTATTTCTGTTAGTAACTCCAGTCCACCACCTGCTGTAGTAAGGGGATTCGACATTTCATTACGCAGGCTTGTTTGAATTGATCGTACCGTTGAGTCGCCGGTTAAAATGGAAGCTTGCTTTGTTGTTGCATCATATTTAGAAAGATCGACAATGGTTTTATTAAGCTCGTTAAAAGCTTTAACAAAAGAGGTAACGGCACTTTGGGTATTTGCTGTATCGTGCGCTAAATTTAAAGTTGTTGTAGAACCTGGATTAGCTTTTAGTAAATCTATTGTGACACCCTCGATTGCATCTGTAACTTTATTGGATGCTTTGCTGATTGAAATTCCATCAATAATAAAGCTAGCATTGCTAGCTGCCACCGTTTCAGCCAGATTCGATACACCTCCCGTAGAAGCATCATAAACAAATTGAGACAAGCCAGTATTATCCGAGTTGTTTCCATCGGAATCTATAGTAGTAATTTTTAAAGCATTGCTCACACCGGTGTCTTTTGATGCAATTACTAAGCGATTACCGGAGCCATCATTGACAATACTCGCAGTTACTCCTGCATCAGCTTGATTGATAGCATCACGGATTCCTGCAAGAGATGAATTACTCGGTGAAATAACAATCGACTGCGCTGCTTTATCCGCATTTAGTGTGAATGTGCCACTACTGTATGTGCCAAACTGTATTGTTAATGTTCCACTACCCACAGTAGTATTTGTAGTCGCAAAATTTGCCGATTTCAATTTCTGTGATTGCGCCAGTGTTTGAATCTCTAGCGAATGACTACCTGCTATTGCAGCTGGCGTGGCGCTCACACTGGCTAAAGTTGAGTCGGAAATAGTTGCCGTTATGCCATTAAATTTTGCCGGATCGGCTAATGCTGCAACGCTACCTTGGAATGCAGAAAGCGCTCCTTTTAAGGCACCAAAAGCGGATAATCTTGTTTGAAGCTTGGCTTCTTTGGTATCAAGAGCAACCAGGGGGCGATTTTCCAGTGTCATTAACTGTTTAACAATACTGTTTACATCCAAGCCGGATCCAATTCCTGGTGATGCGAGCGTTTGCATTTTTGTTCTCTTTGTTTAGATTTTCTAATGGCTGAATTAAGCTTTATCGTTAAACAGTAGTCCTTGTACTTTATCAAGGGTATGTGCTATTGCAATGGCTTCCTCGGTTGGAATTTGGCGAATAACCTCATCCGTATTGGTATCCATCACTTTAACAATGGTTCTGCCGGTATCTTCATCAATAGAAAAACGCAAGTTATGTGCCAAGTTTGCTACAGTTTCTTGTATTTTTTGTACGGCTTGTTGGACACCCTGATCTGATCCAGAAGCGCTTTCAGATTGAGTATTTTTAACCTGAGAGAATGGGAGAATCTGTGAATAAGTTGCTGCTGTTTTTTGAACACTCACAGTTAGAGGTGTTGGATATGCATTTGTTCCATTTAATGGATTGATATTCATGATTATTCTCCTTAAAGTTGAATTGAGCGCGGGAGCTTTTAGCTATGCTCCCGCGTATTCAGCTTTAGTGAATTCGCTATATCATTACATGTAATGATTAGCGGAGTAATGAGAGTACATTATTAGGTAGTGAATTTGCTTGTGCAAGAATCGCTACACCGGCTTGTTGCAGGATCTGCCCACGTGTCATGTTAGCGGTTTCCGTTGCGAAGTCAGCATCTTGAATTCGGCTACGAGAAGCTGACAGATTTTCAGAAGTACTTTGCAAATTCGCAATGGTTGAGCTGAAGCGGTTTTGAATCGCACCTAGATCACCGCGTGTGCTGTTAATCTGGGCCAAGGCGGCATCGAGAGTTTTCAATGCTGCTTGTGAATTAGTTGCTGATAATAGATCTAGCGTAGCTACTGAATTGAAAGCACTTACTGAAGTTCCAAATACACTGGCATTTGCATTGCCCGCAGTAATCTGACCCGCAGAGCTGGCAAGTTCAATCGTGCCGGTTATGGTTGTTGAGTCAGTTGCTGCTCCACCTGTCAGCGTGGTTGTAGTTGTTCCTGCTACGATATCAGCCGTTTTGGTAGCGCCACTATTGTTGAAATCTACAACGGTAATGTCTCTGCCATCAGTGGTTGATAGGGTGATGACGGATTTATTGCCTGGGGTCGCGAATGAAGCGGTAACTCCAGTGGTTGATTGCAAGCCATTAATTGAAGCAGCCAAGCTGCTTAAATCCGATTTATCGGTAACAACAGCGGATACCGAACTGCCATTTAATGTCATAGATACTGTGCCGGCACTGCCTAAATTGCCCAATGTGGCGTTATTTGTAGCTGTTGCTGTAATGCCAATGTTGGTGGCTGCAGTATTAATGGCTGCTGCGATAGTTTTTGCGTCAGCGCCCGCCGCATAACTGATGCCAGTTACTGCGCCTTTGTTGGTTGTAAGCGCTAAATCAGCTTCGACAGCAACCCCATTTGCAGCTAATGCAGCGGCAGCAGCAGTTGTTGTCCCCATGGCAGTTCCGGTGGTATTCAAAATATTGCTGCCCAATGCGGTAGAGCGTGAGTCACCAATCGAAGAGATATTAATGGTTTGATTGGCATTGGCTCCGACCTGGAAACTCTGGTTCAGGAAAGAACCATCCAACAAGTTCGTGCCGTTAAACTGGGTTTGACTAGCAACACGGGTTATTTCGGCAGTTAATTGCGCAGCTTCGGCTTGAAGTGATGCTCGATCACTGGCACTGTTAGTTGCATTGGCTGATTGTACGGCCAATTCGCGAATACGTTGCAAGTTGTTGCCGATTTCTCCCAGAGCACCTTCAGCGGTTTGTGACAATGAAATGCCGTCATTTGCATTCCGTGCCGCTTGGTTCAAACCACGGATTTGTGAAGTCATGCGTTCTGAAATTGCTAAACCTGCTGCATCATCCTTTGCACTGTTGATACGCAAACCAGAAGAAAGACGTGTCAGAGAGGTATTCAATGATGACTGTGAAGTATTCAAATTACGTTGTGCAGTCAATGAGGCAATATTTGAATTAATCATTTGTGGCATTTGGGTTCTCCTTTTACTTTACTAAGTAATATTGGCAAAATTGCCATTTCCATTGGTTTTCCCCGCAATCCAAGAGGGTTTGTAACCGCTGTTGTAGCAGTAATCGGATAGCATTTTCAAAAGTTTAGAATTTTATAGCTCAGAATTAATACTTAATTGACTGATTTATGTTGGTAATTAACGAAATAAATGGCTATGTCATTTGCGAATAATCTTGTAAGATACTTTAAAAATTCAGTTGGTTAATTGATAGGACATAATTTAGGTTGTCAGCTTCGACCAGGAAGGGATTAGATGGTCAGTGGAGATAAACTGAAAGTGCTAATGATTGAGAATTCTGTGCATGATGCAGAGCAGATAGTGTTATTGCTTGCTAGAAGCGGATTTCAAACGGAATACTTGCAAATAACTTCAATCGAAGCATTACAAGACGCATTGTCAAATCATCGCTGGGATTTAGTTTTATCCGATTACGATTTGCCGCAATTAACTGTCCATGATGTACTGCGGATGATTAATGAAAAAGAACTCGACATTCCGTTAATCATATTGTCTAGCCATGTCGGCGAAACAGCAGCAGAACATACTATGGCTTTGGGCGCATATGACTTTATGATGAAACGCCATTCTGCTAGATTGGTGCCTGTGATACGTCGCATTCTAAATGAAGCCGAAAACTACCAACGTTTTATCATCGCGCAGAGTGCACTACAAAAAAGTGAAACTTTATTTCAAGCAATTACAACCAATCTTCCGAGTGTCGTTTTCCAGTTTTTGTTGACAAGCAATGGAGAGACTAGTTTCTTATATGCAAGTGATGCCAGTGAAACATTGCTGGGTTTACGTCCAGAAAAACTAATTGATAACCCCGGTTTATTTCCTGAATTAATATTACCTGACGATAGAGAATCTTATCGGCAATCATTTGTAGTATCTGCGGAACAACTTTCTACTTGGGATTGGGAGGGTTGTATTCAGGTTAAGGGTGATAGCGATATCAAATGGATTAGCTTACGCGCTACGCCGAGAAGGATAGATGATGAAGCAACCGTGTGGGATGGCATTATGATTAATATAACCCGCAATAAGTTAGCCGAGCGTGAAATAGCACGTTCACGCGAACAATTAGCCGAGCTGTCTTCTTATATGCAGAAAGTCAAAGAGCAAGAACGCGCGCGTATCGCCCGAGAGATTCACGATGACATAGGAGGAACCTTAACTGCTATCAAATGTGAGCTATTTCCCTGCATCGATGGAGAATTTAGAACCCCCGAGTTTTATCAACAAAAAATGAAATCAGTTGAATCGCTAGTCGATCGTGTAATTGATAGTACACGTCGTATTTCCTTAGATTTACGTCCAGGTATTTTGGACTGTGGTATCGTTGCTGCAGCGCAATGGCAAGCTAAGGAGTTTAGTGGTCGTACAGGAATCGCCTGCAAAGTTTCTTGTGATAGTGATGACATAACGTTAGACTCTGATTTGGCCATTGCAATTTTTCGTGTATTTCAGGAAGCGCTTACAAATATTTCGAAACATGCTGGAGCATCTCAAGTGCATGTCACGCTTGCTGATCTAGACCAAATAATTCTTCTTGAAATTGGCGACAATGGTCGTGGCATCACTAATGCCGACATGGAGAAACATGATTCCTTTGGAATTAGAGGGATGCGGGAACGTTGCCAACAGTTAAAAGGAAGCTTTCATATTTCTGGAGGTCCTGATGAGGGAACAAAGGTAACCATTCTTATTCCTAAAGGGGAGAATATACTATCAACACAGGAAGCTATTGATTTTGAGATTGAAATCAATAGAGAATATTTTGCCAATCATTCAATGAGGAAGTGATCTCATGGTTTTGAATAGCAGAAGATATATATGATTAATGTCATGATAGCCGATGACCATGCAATCGTTCGTCAAGGCTTAAAGCAAATACTTAGCGAGACGGATGACATTAAAGTAACTGGGGAAGCTGAAACAGGGTTTCAAGCAGTTAAAATCGCGCGGCAACAATCTTTTGATGTAATGTTGCTTGATATATCATTACCCGATAGAAACGGCATTGAAATTCTTAAGCAAGTTAAAAAAGATAGGCCCACCCTTGCTATTTTGATGTTGAGTATGCATAACGAGCATGAATTTGCAATTCGCGCATTAAAGGCAGGCGCCGCTGGTTATCTAAACAAGCAAAGCGCACCAGCACAACTAGTTGTGGCGATTCGTCAGGTCGCAACTGGCAATAAATATGTCAGTCCAGCAGTAGCACAAGAGTTAGCAAATATTATTAATACTGATGCCGATAAACCACTCCATTCCACTTTGTCAGATAGGGAATATCAAACTTTGTGTTTTATTGCTGCAGGGAAGACGCTATCAGAAATATCTGGTGAAATGTTTCTAAGTCCTAAGACAGTAAGTGTTTATCGCGCACGTTTATTGGAAAAATTAAAACTGACCAATAATTCTGAACTCATTCGTTATGCGATAAAAAATAAATTGGTTGATTAATGATTTGTTTTTCCCGTAATGAGGGGAGAATTTAATCGATATACTTATTTCATTTCTTTTAATGTGTAAAGTAGCTAGGCATAAATGAGGCATAAATACCAGTAGTCGCTTACAATAATTTTTCTGTATCGTGGTCCTTCGAATTGAATAGCTATGAATGAATCAAAAAACGCAAACCCAACAATTGTTGCTCGTGAAACCCTAAAGCAACTTGCTACGCTGAAAATTCCTCCAACACCTGATAATTACTACAAGCTTTATAATCAAATTGCCGGAGTTTCTGATAATTCAGTAGAAGCAAATTCTCTGAGCAGTGATGCCACTGCAAATCAGACTATTGATAATACTAATTCGATTTCTGGAAATTCTCTGAACTGGGGGGAAACGCTGGAAATATTACTGAAACAACTGGAAAGTAAGCACGGTAAGTTGACGATTGCCAAAAAAAGGGAAGGCGTTACTCGAGTTTTAAGTAAATTTTCCAAGGACTCAAATCAATTACATATCAAGCTCAAGGGATTGATGGATTCATGGGGGGCATTAGTCGTTGCTCCCCCTAAATCACCGCAGGACGATTCTGAACGGCAACAAAAAGTGTCGCTCGAATTGGTACAGTCTGAGACAGAATCTGTAATCACCGAAGTAGAAAATACACAGAAGTTATTGCTGAAGGAACAAGATGTGCAATTTTACACCGATCAGGTAGTGGATATTGCTGGACAAATTCTGGATCGAATTGTGGCATGTCAGATTGAAGATATCACTTTGTCAGAAGAAGCTAAAGAGTTGGCACATCAAATTCGCCAGGTAAGCAGTCAGTCAGAATTGACATTATTTGTAACGTGTTTCCAGCAGTTCTGCAGTAATTTTAATGCTTATGATAAAGATCAAAAAACGCTTCGTCAGGGACTATTAAAGCTGCTAGGTATGCTTATGGATAGTACAGGAGAATTATTAGCAGGTGATCAGTGGGTCAAAACCCAAATCGATAAATTGCGCGTAACGATGTCAAAACCTTTGAATCAAGCGGTAATTGAAGAAGCAGAGCAGTGCTTAGGGGTAATAACGCAAAAGCAAGACCAGATTCGACTTAGTTTAAATGAAGCCAAAACAACACTGAAACAAATGGTGACCTCAATCATTACTAACATTGAAGAACTAACCGATGCTACCGGGGAATATCAGGAGAAACTTGGAGATTATTCAGATAAAATCAGCAAAGCAGATGATATTGATGATATGAATCAGTTGCTTAGGTTGATTATGGATGAAACTAAGCAGATGCAAAAAAATGCACATAGCTATCGTAATGATTTTCTTGCAGCTCGTGCCGAAGTTTCTAAAGCACAGGAAAAAATTAATCAGCTTGAAACCGACCTCATGGAGATGGGTGAGAAGGTTCATGAAGATCACCTGACAGGCATATTGAATCGACGCGGATTGGACAGCGCATTTATGCGAGAAACTGCTCGTTCAGTTCGTCACCATGTTCCCTTATGTTATGCCTTATTGGATATTGATAATTTTAAACAACTTAATGATACGCACGGTCATAAGGTTGGCGATGATGCGTTAATCTATCTAGTTCAATCAATCAAAGAAAAAACACGGCCAGAAGATGTTGTGTCACGCTATGGTGGAGAAGAATTTGTGGTTTTACTCCCGAACACGGAAAAAGAAGAAGCTTTTGAAGTATTGTCCAGGATACGGCGCAATTTAACCAAAAAATTCTTCTTGCATGATAATAATCGACTGTTGATAACATTTAGTGCGGGTATTGCGCAATTTAATCCGGGCGAAAGTCAAGAAAGTATTTTCAAACGGGCGGACGAAGCGCTATATCGTGCCAAAAGATCTGGTAAGAATCAGATACTTATGGCTGAGTGACTATTTGTAACCTCCTGTTATCAATGCATTTCTTTAAAACAGTTTAAATAACACCAATTCTCCTTTTTATTTCTTTAATCCAACCCTAACTTCCTCTGTTAATGTTGCTGATATGGCAGTGTATAAGCGGGATATGGGTTCTCCTTCGCAATCCAACGAAATAACCCCCTAGTCCGCAGCGCAGGCCTTCATACGCTTAATAAGGAGGTTAGTAAAATGCAAAAAGCCACAAATAATAAAAGAGGAATGTTGAGACTGGTTAAATCATCAAACTTAGTTGAAAGTGAGCAGAAGCCTATGACTGACTCAGAGAAATACTATAAGCAAGTTCAGCAATATGCTGAACAGATACGTAATACGAGAAATGCTGATGAAATCGTTCGGATTCTTGATATTGTTTTGTCCGAAACGCGGGGAGTAAAATTCAGCGATGAAGCATTCGTTGCACAGGAACAAGTAAAGCGGGCGGAACAAAAAATTGAATCTCTAAAAAATGAGGTTGAACAGTTACGCAGCCTTGTGCAGACAGATCAAATGACGGGTGCGTTTAATCGTCGCGGTTTAGACGATATTTTTAAACGTGAAGCAGCCCGTGCTGATCGGAATGCGCAATCCTTGGGGGTTGTTATGGTTGATTTGGATGATTTTAAAAGAATCAACGATTGCTTAGGACATCCCTATGGCGATAACGTTCTGATTAGTTTGGTTACCGTTGCACAGGAAACGCTACGTCCTACTGACGTGGTAGTGCGCTTTGGCGGTGAGGAGTTTGTCATTTTATTGCCTGATGTTGAAATGGAAGAGGCGCTAACGATTGTGCAGCGGATACAAAATAACCTCGCAAAAAGTAGTGCCCTTCCACTCGAAAATCAACTCATGCCGATCACCTTTAGTGCCGGTGTTGCACTACGCGCTTTTGGCGAAAATCAAAACTCGGTGATTAGCCGGGCTGATCAAGCGCTATATCAAGCTAAACGTATGGGGAAAAATTGTACTATTCCTTCAGTGGCCTGAAATCAGCATATAAATTAGGATGTTATTTTGCTTTGATGAGCGTTCCTTGAAGCACTAAATTGCTGAATAAAATTATGAATCAATGTGGAGAATTAGTATGACCGGCTTTTTTCTTGGACGGCAGCCTATCTTAGATCGAGATCAGAATTTAGTGGCATTTGAATTGCTATTTCGGCAAGAAGAGAATGAAGAAGGAGTGACTGTTACTAACGAGTTAGCCGCTTCTTCCAATGTTATTGTAAACGCTTACGGTCAATTTGGTATCCAAAATGTACTTGGAAATCAGCGTGGGTTCATCAACGCGGATCCCGAATTGATCATGAGCGATATCATTTCTTTATTGCCAAGTAAACATGTTGTTTTGGAACTAAGAGAAACTGCAGAAATTACGCCTGAATTTTTACTCCGCTGTGGTGAATTGAAAAAAAACGGATATCAATTTGCGCTCGATAATGTCACTGTTATTAACGCTCAAGTAGAGCAATTACTGAATATCGTGAGCATTGTAAAAGTAAATGTCCTTGAGCTCGATAAAGAAAATCTCACTAAACTGGTGGCTGCATTAAATCGTTGGCCTGTGTTATTGCTGGCATTAAAGGTGGAAACTCGTGAGCAGCAAGCACACTGCATGCAATTAGGTTTTCAAATGTTTCAGGGGTATTTTTTTGCTAAGCCTGAAGTGCTAGCGATAAAACGTGCAGATCCAGGAAAATTAGCTTTGTTGCAATTATTGGCTGTCATCACGAGTGATAACGATATAGAAGAAATCGAGAAAGAATTTAAACACCAACCCGGCTTAAGTTACAACTTGATGCGAATGGTAAATTCTGTTGCTGGCGGATTGCCACAAAAAGTTAATTCGATTAAGCATGCCATTATGGTGCTTGGCCGCAAACCACTGCAGAAATGGATTCAATTGCTACTTTATACCTCTAACCAGTCAGGCGATAACATGTCAAGCGCTTTACTACAAACTGCAGCTGCGCGTGGCAAACTCATGGAATTAATCGCGATAGCCGAACGACCTCACGACAAAAATCATCATGAAAGAGCTTTTATGGTCGGCATATTATCGCTTCTTGATGTGTTGCTCGGCATGGACATGCAACAGATAGTGGACAATCTAGCTATTTCTGAGGACATGAGCCAGGCGCTCATATCGCGTGGCGGTCGTTTAGGGCAAGAATTGAAGCTAGTAGAAGCCAATGAAAATAGTGAAGTTGAAACGATGCAATCGATTCTGACTGAGTTAGGGTTTTTGAGTCTAAGTGAATTAGCCAACATTGAAATGCAAGCAATGGGGTGGGCTAATCGTATGAGCGAAGCTGCAGGTTAAAAAGCTTGTAATCTTAATTGTTTGTATTCTAACAATTAATCTCTCAATTCGAAATCAGTAATAAAAATACTGTGAGTAATACTATGTTTGGAGATCAGGAGGATCGGTTTTCAAGTCCGTTAAAAACGGGAGAAAATTATGACTGAGATGCAATCCAATATTGATAATCAGTTTACTGACGAAATGAATTCAGAAAATTCAGATCATGCATTGTGTAATGCCGAAGTTGATGAATACTTCATGAATATAAAAAGTGAGTTGGGTCAGGTTGATCGACTGATCAGCGATGCCGTAAATAATTTAGTGATTAACTTCCACTACATCAGCAAATTGACCAAAACTCACCATGAGATGGTTTTGGTGATTGAAAAAATGGCTTCTCCCGAAGCTAGTAAACCCATTTTGGAATTATTAGATAAGCAAATGAATATTGCCGATAAGATCGAGCAAGAATTGGAAATGGCAATTACTTCTTTGCAGTTTGGCGATTTAGTGACGCAGCTACTGGCACATACCACCCATCAAGTCGAAATGCTTAATATGGAATTGCAACGTGTTGATAGAGAAGACAATTGGAGAAATGGGAAGACGGCTTTGCATACGATTCATGAAGGAATTACCAAAGCGGTCAATATCGCCAAAACTAAAAATAATAGAAAACCTGTGGTGCAACAAGGCATGCAAATGGGTGATGTTGAATTGTTTTAACAACGCTCCATAGACATAAAAGATTTCAATGTAAATTAACAATAGGTAAGAGGAGTAACAGGTAAATGGCTAAAACAATCCTTGCAGTCGATGATTCCGCATCTATTAGACAAATGGTTGCTTTTACGCTTAAAGGTGCGGGCTATGAAGTAATTCAGGCAGTTGATGGTGAAGATGCGCTTGAAAAGGCCAATCAACATACTGTTAATCTAGTGCTAACCGATATCAATATGCCGCGAATGGACGGATTAAAACTTTTAGCACTGCTGCGTAAATTGTCCAACTATAAAACGGTACCTATTTTGATGCTCACAACAGAATCCAGTGACGACATTAAGGCCAAAGGCAGGGCTGCCGGCGCTACCGGTTGGTTGGTCAAGCCGTTTGATCCGAAGCGGTTACTCGAGGTGATTGCTAAAGTTATTGGGTAATAAACCAAATGATTTGGCAATTCATGCATCAGTCAGATTCATTTAAGCGAATAACTAATTTTTATGGTTTTGTTTGTTACTTTACTCGTTTTAATGCAGTGTTAGGCTATCCGCTAACTTGAAAACCTAAATAGGCAATCTATGAGTGATGATCTTGAACAGTTCTATGAAATATTTTTTGAAGAATCTTCAGAATTACTTGCGGATATGGAAGCATGTTTGCTCAGATTGAATGTTAATTCGCCTGATCTGGAAGATTTAAACGCGATATTTCGTGCTGCGCATTCTATCAAGGGCGGAGCAGGAACATTTGGTTTTACCGATATAACGGAGACAACGCATATGTTGGAATCATTGCTTGATAAATTGCGTAAAGGTGAACTTGAGGTACGCAGTGAAATGATTGATGCTTTCCTCAAAGCGGGGGATGTGATTAAAAATCAGCTCGCGGGACATCGCGGCGAAGGTGCGGCAGATCCTGCTGAAGCGGCTATGGTTTTAGACGAGCTGGAAAAATTAAGCGATGAGACGCAACTACTATCGAATAAAGAATCCTCCAATACTGAGAGTAAAACTGATGCCTCGATAGAAAACCTTCAGGTTGTCGAGAACACCGCCACAGTAACGGAAAATAAGCCAAAGTGCATTTATCGTATAGAGTTTTCAAAATTTGGTTTAAATGAGGCCGCATTAGAAAACTTATTCAGCAATCTCCAATTATTAGGCGCTCTTGAAGATGAAACTAGGAGTAGTGATGATAACTTGTGCAGACTAAAGTTAGCTACCGAGAATAACGAAGAGGATGTTTGGGAGGCTCTAGCTTTTGTCGTAGACCCTGAGAAATTAAAAATTGAATCGGAGGTATCGAATAATATCATTGAGAATGTATTGAAAGAAAAAGAAGCTAATCAGGATGATACTTCCCTGCATTATAAAGCCAAAGAAGCACTGGCTTCACCCGGTTACGGTTTTTTTCCAGATGCACCTGCAGCACCTAAGGAGAATAATCCTTCAGAAATAACAGAGAAGCCATTGCTCCATCAGAATACAGATCAGCGTCAAACGGCAAAAGCATCTACCAAAGCTAATGCACCCGCTACATCGAATGAAGCTTCTTCAATTCGGGTAAGTATCGAAAAAGTTGATCAGATGATTAATCTGGTTGGTGAATTGGTGATTACACAAGCGATGTTGGCTCAGACAGCTTCTCAATTTGATCCAGTTGTTTTTGAGAAATTGCATAGTGGCATGAACCAATTGGAGCGAAATACTCGTGATTTACAAGAATCTGTGATGTCAATTCGTATGATGCCAATTAGTTTTGTATTCAGTCGATACCCTCGCGTGGTGCGTGACTTGGCTTCAAAACTGAATAAGCGAGTGGAATTAAAAACAGTCGGTGAAAATACCGAGCTTGATAAAGGGCTTATCGAGAAGATTGCTGATCCACTGACACACTTAGTTAGAAACAGCTTAGACCATGGAATTGAGCAACCTGAAAATCGTAGAGCCGCAGGAAAATCAATGCAAGGCACGATTACACTGCGTGCGTTTCACCAAGGAGGCAGCATTGTAATCGAAGTCAGCGATGACGGTGCGGGCCTCAATCGAGCAAAAATTCTTGCCAAAGCTCGGGAGCGTGGATTGTCGATTCATGATGGCATGACCGACCAGGAAGTTTGGCAATTAATTTTTGAAGCAGGATTTTCTACTGCTGACGCTATTACGGATGTTTCTGGCCGAGGTGTCGGAATGGATGTGGTGAAGCGTAATATTCAAAGCTTAGGTGGACGCATTGATATCGAATCTTCGTTTGGCGTCGGCACACGGATATCAATTCGCTTGCCGTTGACATTGGCAATATTGGATGGACTGTCTGTTGCAGCTGGCGATCAAATGTTTATCGTACCGCTCAACTATATTATCGAGTCATTACAACCTACTGCTGCCGATATCAAAACCGTTAGCGGCAATGGCAGGGTAGTGCAAGTGCGCGGGGAATATCTCCCCATTATAGCTTTGCATGAGATTTTTAATCTACACCCTAATGTTACTTCGGTACACGATGGTATTTTGGTTATCCTGGAAGCAGAAGGCCGCAAAGCGGCACTGTTTGTAGATGATTTGGTTGGTCAGCATCAAGTCGTCATTAAGAGTCTTGAAACGAATTATCGCCGAGTTAAAGGCGTATCGGGCGCAACGATTATGGGCGATGGGAAGGTTGCGCTCATTCTCGATACAGCAGCTTTAGTAATGGCATCACAACAAGAAATGGTGTGATGTTGATGTCCTTCCGAGGTGTTTGCTGTTTATTTTTCGGATACAAACACTCTTGTCCGCAATTTTATAAAGTCTATCAATACGAGTTTCTTAATAGTATAGAACACCTATTTGCAAACGAAAATGTAATCGTCAAGTCAACTTTTACTGTGCGGTAGGTTTTCTAGAATGAAGATAAAAAATGGTACAGATTTAGGTTGACATAACTATGGGAATAAGCACAGACAGTGAAGTTTCTGATAATAAAGAACGGGAATATGCTTTTACTCAACAAGATTTCGAGCGCATTAAGAAACTTATTTATCAGCATGCAGGAATTTCGTTATCACCCAGTAAGCAGAATATGGTTTATAGCCGTCTTGCACGACGAGTTCGTGCAAATGGCCTGAACAGTTTTAAAGATTATTTAGGTTTTTTGGAAAAAGGCAATTCTGAAGAGTGGGAGGCATTTACGAATGCATTAACAACCAATTTAACGGCCTTTTTCCGTGAACAACACCATTTCCCTATCTTTGAGAAGCATCTAGAACAGCGTAAAAATCAGAAGAAAATACAGCTTTGGTGTAGTGCTTCTTCAACGGGTGAAGAGCCTTATTCAATGGCCATGGCAGTGACTAACGCGTTTAAATCCATGACTCCACCGGTACATATTCTGGCGACTGACTTGGATACTAATGTACTCGCAAAGGCCCAGCTTGGAATTTACTCGTTAGATCGGTTGGAAAAAATTCCCAAAGAAAAACTTCGCCAGTTTTTTTTGAAAGGCAAAGGCCACCATGCCGGATCAGCAAGAGTCCGCCCAGAGCTGCGCAATATGATCACATTCCGGCAGCTAAATTTGCTCGATGAAGTTTGGCCAATTCGTGGTCCTTTTGACGCGATATTTTGCCGTAATGTAATGATTTATTTTGATAAACCAACACAGTATAAAATCCTGAAGAAATTTGTTCCGCTGTTAGCGCCCGACGGATTATTATTTGCCGGACATTCAGAAAGTTTTCAGCATGCATCTGATTTATTTAAATTACGTGAGAAGACGGTGTACGAATTAGCTCATAAATAAGGCAACGCTATGGCTCAAATTCCCGATGAACATGTTGCAACTAATTTTTATTTTGATAGAAACTTTGACAGTGAAGCTGTTAAGTTACTACCCGGTGAATATTTTGTGACCAACAAAGATATGATGTTGGTCACAGTCCTTGGATCATGTGTGGCGGCTTGTATCCGAGATCACCGTAGTGGAATTGGCGGGATGAATCATTTTATGTTGCCGGATGCGGGAGGAGATTCTAATAATCCACTCAATGCATCAGCACGTTATGGCACTTATGCAATGGAAATATTGATTAATCAGCTTCTAAAGCTAGGCGCCCAGCGATCGAATCTCGAAGCGAAAGTATTTGGCGGTGGAAATGTCATCGAGAGCATGACCGTTACCAATATTGGTCAACGAAATGCAGATTTCGTCTTGAATTTTCTTAAAATGGAAAAAATAAAGGTGGTGGCGCAGGATTTGGTCGATATATTTCCACGCAAAGTCTATTTTTTTCCAAAAAGCAGTAGGGTCATGGTAAAAAAACTGAGAAATATTCGTAATGCCGAAATTTCGGTACGCGAAAGTGCTTATAAACAAGCTTTGGATAAAGTAAATGTAGGCGGTGGAGAAATTGAATTGTTTTCTTAAGTAAGCTATTAGAATAATTGAGGCATTATCATGAGTAAAATTAAGGTCTTGGTTGTTGACGATTCTGCATTAATACGTAAGCTACTTACCGAGATAATTAATAATGAGTCCGATATGGAGGTTATTGGTGCTGCCGCCGATCCGCTCGTAGCACGTGAAATGATTCGCGAGACAAATCCTGACGTACTGACACTGGATGTCGAAATGCCTCGTATGGATGGCATTGATTTTTTGGAAAAATTGATGCGTCTTCGGCCGATGCCGGTAGTTATGGTATCTACTTTGACTGAGAAAGGATCCGAAGTGACTTTTCGCGCTCTGGAACTTGGGGCGGTAGATTTTGTATCAAAACCCAAAATTGGTATTGCTGATGGGCTTAAAGAATATAGCGGCGAAATTACCAATAAAATTCGTATTGCCAAAGCTGCACGATTAAAAAAACGTACAGCGATCACGGCGACTCAGAGCAATACTGCGGATGCGGTTTTGCCATCACTGTCCAATCGCATCGCCTCGACGGAAAAATTGATCATTGTTGGAGCCTCTACTGGAGGTACGGAAGCCATTAAAGATTTTCTTGTTCAAATGCCTCCTGACTCTCCGGCTATCTTAATCACGCAGCATATGCCAGAAGGCTTTACGAAATCTTTTGCTAATCGGTTGAATAGTCTTTGTAAGATATCAGTGACAGAAGCACGTGGCGAAGAACGGCTCCTGCCGGGGCATGCATTTATCGCGCCAGGGCACTCGCATTTACTATTGAAACGTAGTGGTGCGAATTATATTACCGAATTGAATCAAGGTGAGCCGGTGAGTCGACACCGTCCATCGGTTGATGTACTATTTCGTTCAGCGGCGAACTGTGCGGGTAAGAATGCCATTGGCGTTATTATGACGGGCATGGGAAGAGATGGTGCGTCTGGAATGTTAGAAATGCACAAGGCCGGCGCCTATAATTTTGCTCAAGATGAAGCTAGTTGTGTGGTTTTTGGAATGCCAAAAGAAGCGATTGCGGCTGGTGGTGTCAATGAAGTTGTACCATTAAAAGATATTGCCAGAAGCGTATTGTCGAAGTTATCTTCTATGGGAATCCGTACCAATCGCGTGTAGTTAAATTTTCTTCATTTTGTTGGAATCAATCATTCAATGTCGATTACACGGAATATTGTCCGGTTTGCGGTACTGGTTTTTGTTACCAGCCTGTTAATGAGCTGTGGGGCTTTACAAGAAAGAAGCTCGTTATCACTGAATACTGCTAAGCTGACCGATTCCGCTTACGTAAAGAAAGTACTATATTCTCAATTTAATGATTGGCAGGGTGTTCGTTATCGGTATGGTGGTTTAAGTCGCTCGGGAATCGATTGTTCAGGTTTTGTTTATGTAACTTTTAAAACAAAACTGGGGCTGGATCTACCTAGAACAACTGCGTTACAAACTAGACTAGGAAAAGAAGTCAACAAAAGTGAGTTAAAGGCAGGCGATTTAGTTTTCTTCAAAACAACTTTTCAATCAGGCCACGTCGGTATTTTTTTAGAGAATGACCGGTTTCTGCACGTCTCTGAAAGAAAAGGCGTCACGATATCTCGGCTGAATGACAATTATTGGAAATCCAATTATTGGAAGTCAGTTAGAATATAGTCTCTTCTCAATTAGTAAATTCAGTATTTTTCAAATATGATTTTTAGGGGCTGTTAATTTTATGCCTGAATCAGAAACTCTATTTTCTGAAGTAGCACAGTATCTTAAACCCGAAGATGTTGCACAGCTGAAAATTGCGCATTCCTTTGGCAGTGGTGCGCACTCAGGGCAATTTCGTAAATCCGGGGAACCTTATTTTTCCCACCCGGTTGCAGTAGCAAGAATTTTAAGTTCTTTGCATCTTGATGCACCTACGTTAATGGCGGCTTTGTTACACGATGTGGTCGAAGATACAGAAATTTCCAAAGCCGAAATCAGCGAACGTTTTGGTGATTCCGTGGCTGAATTGGTAGATGGCGTCTCTAAACTGGCAAAGATCAAATTTCAAACACAAGAAGAAGCACAAGCAGAGAATTTTCGTAAAATGCTGCTAGCAATGGCTCGTGATGTACGTGTTATTTTGATTAAGCTAGCGGATCGATTGCACAATATGCGTACGCTGGAATCTATGAATTCTGCAAAACAACAGAGTATCGCACGCGAAACGCTAGAAATTTATGCTCCCATTGCTTATCGACTAGGCCTTAATAATGTTTTTCAGGAATTGCAGGAACTGGGTTTCCGCTATTCTTATCCAATGCGCTATAACGTATTGGTTAAAGCCACAAAAGCAGCACGAGGTAACCGCCGTATGGTGGTTGGCAGAATCCTTGATGCAATTAAAATAAAACTGAAAGAAGCGGGCTTGGATGCGGAGGTAACGGGACGGGAAAAGCATCTCTATAGCATCTATACCAAAATGCTGGATAAGCATTTGTCTTTTTCTGAAGTGTTGGATATTTATGGTTTTCGTGTGATTGTTAAAGATATTCCTTCCTGTTATGTAACCTTGGGAATATTACATGGATTGTATCGTCCTATTCCTGGGAAATTCAAAGACTACATCGCGATTCCTAAGAACAACGGTTATCAATCGTTACATAGCACTTTGTTAGGGCCATTCGGTTTGCCTATTGAGATTCAAATTCGTACGATTGAAATGCATAGTGTTGCAGAAAATGGCATAGCGGCGCATTGGCTTTATAAATCTTCAGATAATAGCGAGTTCAAAAACGAACACTTGAAATCTGGTCAATGGTTACAAGGATTACTAGAGGCGCTGCTATCAAACACTTCCGATTCTTTGGAATTCCTGGAGCATCTCAAAATTGATCTATTTCCGGGCGATGTGTATGTATTTACTCCGCAAGGAAAAATCTTAACACTACCAAGAGGCTCCACAGCAGTTGATTTTGCATATGCAGTACATTCGGATATAGGAAATTGCTGTGTTGCGGCAAAAATTAACGGTGAAAGCGCTCCTTTACGTACTAAATTAAAAAGTGGCGATCGCGTTGAAATTGTTACGGCACCTTACGCAAAACCTAATCCTGCTTGGCTCAGTTATGTGGTAACCGGGAGGGCGCGTTCTCATATCCGTCATTTTCTCAAAAATATTCAATATGACGAATCGGTGAAATTGGGAGAACGATTATTAAACCAAGCATTGCAATCATTCAATATCAATCCGGAAACGATCACTGAAGCGCAGTGGGAAAAACTCGTTCGTGATAGTGGCGTGAAATCTAAAGAAGATTTGTTAGCAGAAATGGCCTTGGGAAAACAGCTTCCCGCTGTCATTGCAAAACGACTTATCTCTCCCTTCGAGTCTATGGCTAGCGAACAGATAGCAAGCCCCATCATGATACTGGGAACAGAAGGGTTGACCGTGCAATTCGCTAAATGTTGCCGACCGATCCCAGGCGATGAAATTGCAGGCATCATTAAAAAGGAACATGGCCTTATCATTCATACGCATGACTGCTCAGTCATTGCTAGTAGTCAGAAAAGCCCAGAGAACTGCTCGAATTGCCTGGATGTGGCTTGGGGTAAAGATATTGCCAGGAGTTTTGAAGTAAGCATTCGAGTTACTGCGGCAAACAAAAAGGGTGTATTAGCGCAAGTTGCAGCTGAAATCGCCAAAGCTGAATCCAATATTGATGATATCGATATGGAAAGTGGGGATGATTACACTTATATGCGCCTTATTATACAAATCAATAATCGCCAGCATCTTGCTCAAGTGATGCGAGGACTAAGGCACATTAAAGACATCATTAAGATTACCCGCATCAAAGATTAGTCGTTTCTTAATTGCTTATTTTCTTGATTCATCGTGTTCTAACCAATCAGTTGGTCAATATAAACAGCAACTGCAAAAAATATGATGCAATCCTACGCATTATTTAACAGGTTTGATGTTGGCTTTGTTTATGAGAATTCTGATAAAATGCAAGATTCTATTTTGTACAAAGCGCTTAGCAAGGAAGAGTTGTCATGGCTTATGTAGTAACTGAAAGTTGTATCAAATGTAAGTATACAGATTGTGTAGATGTATGTCCGGTTGATTGTTTTCGTGAAGGACCTAATATTTTAGTTATTGATCCGGATGAGTGTATCGATTGTACACTGTGTGTTGCAGAGTGTCCGGTAGAGGCAATTTTTGCAGAAGATGATGTGCCTGACGGACAAACGCATTTTATTGCATTAAATGCGGAACTCTCCAAAGAATGGCAACCGATTATTGAAAAAAAAGAGGCATTACCGGATGCTGATAACTGGGCCAAAGTTAGTGACAAGTTTGATCAGTTGGAACGTTGATTGACTACGGCGGTAATTTTGCCACCGCATGACCGGCAGATTTCCTAAATTTTCAGAAATCCCCTTAGATGAAGTTTTAAGTCGCCTCAGAGCAGGCGCTACGGTTGTTACTCCGAATCGTAGGCTAGCTTTGACGTTGACAAGAAAGTTTGACTGGAACAATGCTCGTTCTGCAAAAGTAGCTTGGCATACGGCAGATATTCTGCCGTTTTCTGCTTTCCTCGAAAGAATATACTCTGATGCGCTTTATTTATCGCAAGCGCAAGTTGCACCACAATTGCTTTCCGTTTTGCAGGAGCGGTTGTTGTGGGAATCGATCATTTACTCCTCAGATGTAGGACATGGCTTACTGCAACATTCCCAAACGGCTAAACTAGCGCAAGAAGCATGGCAGTTTTTGCATGCTTGGAAAATTTTCCGGGCATTTGCAGATGATCTTCTCGGTGATGACGCGAGTACTTTTTTAGCATGGGCTAAGTTATACGAAGAAACAACGAGCAATCATCAACAAATTGATCAAGCACAGCTTTGTGACTGGATTGCTGAAAACTATCAAAATATACCCGTAAAAAAAATAGCTTCATTGATCTGTTACGGTTTTGATTTTTTTACTCCGCAACAAATACAATTACTAGAAAAACTCCAAAATAGTGATTGTGAAGTCACGGTGGCCTATTCCATCTCCCCTCATCAATTCGATACGAATCGACATTCCCAAAAAATAGGTCGGATTGGATTTATAACCAGCAGCGATGAAATTAAGCAAGCTGCTATTTGGGCTCGTACACGTTTGGAAGAAAATCCTCGAGCTTCTATCGGTATCGTAGTACCCGATTTAGCCAATTATCGTAGTGCAATTCTACGTATCTTTAATTCCGTGATGTATCCCGATGCGCATTCTCTATTACCAGGAACTACTCGTAGAGTGGTCCCTTTTAATCTGTCACTGGGGCTTCCTCTGAGTTCTTATCCGCTGATTGACTCAGCTTTGATTTGCCTTGATTTGTTGCAAGCAGAAATTCCGTTCAGTCGTGTGAGTCAACTTTTACATTCACCTTTTATCGTCGGCGCAGAAAGTGAAAAAATGTCGCGCGCATTACTGGATGCCAAATTACGCCGGTTTAGTGAACCCACAATAACGCTCGATCGTTTCATTGGATTGATACAACAAATTGATGACGGAGTATCTTGTCCACTATTATTTCAATGTTTAAATAGGCTAACCGCTTTTTGTAAAGCAAAGCAATTGAATCCGGGCAGTTACGTTATTTTTGCGCAAATTATTGCTGAGCTGTTGCAATTATTGGGCTTTCCAGGCGAACGACGTTTAAATTCTGATGAATATCAAACTTACCAGAAATGGCAATCGTTGCTGGTAGATTTTGTATCGTTAGACCGTGTTAAGTCGGAGGTTTGTTTTTATGAAGCAGTCTCGCATTTAAAACAGATAACGCATGACACCTTATTTCAACCTGAATCACCGTCTGTACCGATACAGATTTTGGGTGTCTTGGAAGCCAATCTAATCACATTTGATCATTTGTGGGTGATGGGCCTTTCAGACGAGCAATGGCCCTTAAATGCCGATCCTAATCCATTTATCCCAGTGGAATTTCAGGCCAAAACAGCGTTTCCTTTTGGGTCCTCGTCACAAGCGTTTGCATATTCTAAGAAATTGACGCAGCGATGGTTTCTAAGCGCTGATGAAGTGATCCTAAGTTACCCCGAAAATAGTAACGATGGTCATGCGTTATTACCGACTCCATTGATTCACTCGATTGCGAAAATTGCTGTCGAGCTGCCTTCCTGGAAATCACATGATGAACGGATTGCTCAGTCTTGCACGTTAGAAATGATCGAAGATCATCAAACTTTTCCATTACCGCTAGAAATCCTTAAACAGCCTATCGCAGGAGGCACTGCTGTTATCAAGGACTATGCTGCATGTGCAATTCGCGCTTTGATCAAGCACCGGCTAAAAGTAAGGCGTTTAGAAACACCCCATAACGGACTGAATGCTATGGAACGCGGCATACTCATTCACGATGCCTTGGCCTACCTATGGAAACAATTAGCGAGTAAAACAAAACTAGACACACTCAGTGGTACGAATTTGGAAGTGATACTTGCGAACAGCGCCAATAATGCGCTATCTAATTTGCAATCGGACAAACGCACTAGGTTTTCTCAAGGTTTCTATGAAATTGAATTACAGCGTTTGACGAATGTGCTCAGCAATTGGTTGGATATCGAAAAGAAACGATTTGATTTCACGGTAGCCGCAATCGAACAAAAGGAACTGATCCAGGTCGGTAATCTGATTCTGAATGTTCGCATAGATCGCATAGATGTGTTGGAAAATGGTCAATCAATCATTATTGATTACAAAACAAATCGGCAATCGATTCAGACTTTGATCGGTGATTGCCCTGATGAACCTCAGTTACCGTTATATTTGGTCATGGCGAATTCGCATCAACAAACGGTAGGTATTGCATTTGCAATCGTCAAAGCGGGTGCGTTTGGATTTGTAGGCATTTTGCAAGATTCGGATTTATTGCCAGATGTGAAAGCCTATTCGCAGCTAACTGGCTGCAAACACTTTGGTTCTTGGCGGGAACTGATAGCAACTTGGCAGCAGCAGTTGATAGCGCTTGCTGAAGGATTTTCCAGTGGCGATGCACGTGTTAACCCTAAAAGCTATCCTGCAACGTGTCAACAGTGTGACATGCAATTGATCTGTCGAATCTCTCAGCGTTTGAATGTCGATTCTTTCACAGAATCAAAGAATGAGAATGATGGTTGATCGTCCTATTCCTGATGCTTCGGAACGTTACCGTGCTTTAAACCCGGAAAATTCGTTTATTGTTCAGGCGCCGGCCGGGTCTGGAAAAACCACATTGTTGATTCAACGTTACCTAAGATTACTGACTTGTGTCGATTCACCCGAAGAAATTATTGCCATTACTTTCACGCGCAAAGCTGCTGCAGAAATGCGTACACGTGTTTTAGCGGTGCTGGAACTTCATCAAGGTGAAGAACACAGCAATTCAGATATAGAGCAGGATCGATTGAATCGCGAATTATCAACGGCGGTATTGGATCGAGATCAACAATTGGGTTGGCAACTGGTTAGTAACCCGCAGAGATTACGTATACATACCATTGATGCATTATGCGCTTCGTTAGTACGACAAATGCCTGTTTTATCAGAATTTGGTGCGCCACCAAGAATCGCTGAGCATGCTCATGATCTTTATCGTGAAGCGGCACGCATTACCTTGGATTTAATAGAAAAAAACGGAGTAATTGCACAAGACATAAAAAAGCTATTGGTACACTTAGATAACGACTGGGCTCGCGTGGAATCTTTAGTCGCAGAAATGCTAGCAAAGCGTGATCAATGGTTACGTCATTTGATGACCAAAAAACCTAGAGAAGAATTGGAAATAGCGTTGCAAAATGTACGCAACAATGCACTGCAATCGGCTTATCGATTATTTCCACTCGAATTTCAAAATGAATTATTGCAATTAATAAGGTATGCAGCAGGTAATCTTGGCCAAAGTGGGTCAAAACAGCCTACTTCAGAAATTAGCATGGCCAGTGAATTAGAAAATCTGTCCACAGCTAGCATTCAGCATTGGAACGGGATAGCAGCTTTGTTGTTGACTGCAAAAGGTGAGTGGCGAAAGAAGATCACGGTCAATGAAGGTTTTCCTTCTGGCAATAACCCAAAAGAAAAAATATCGACAAAAGAATGGAAAACCAGGTTGATGGATTTATTGGAATTGTTGCAACCAAATGAAGAATTTCGCCGATCACTGCAGGCTATCCGGCTGCTGCCATCTCCTAATTATTCTGACCAACAATGGCAAGTCATCGCCGCGATTACCAGTTTATTGCACCATGCGGTAGCAGCACTGGAAATTGTTTTCCAACAATCTGGCCAGGTGGATTTCGCCGAAGTCACCCAGCGAGCTTTGCTAGCACTTGGGGACTCAGAATCTCCAACCGATTTGGCCTTAGCCTTGGATCATCGCATCAAACATCTACTGATTGATGAATTCCAGGATACTTCGATCAGTCAATTCCAGTTAATTGAGAAACTGACAGCGGGATGGGAAGCGGGAGATGGTCGCACCTTATTTGCAGTGGGTGATCCCATGCAATCCATTTATCGTTTCCGGGAAGCAGAAGTGGGGCTTTTTCTGCAAGCAAGACAGCAAGGAATCGGCAATGTAACGTTGCAACCGATCACACTTACAACCAATTTTCGGTCACAGCAAGGTATCGTAGATTGGGTGAATGATACTTTTGGCCGTATCATGCCTGATGAAGAAGATATTTCTAAGGGTGCCGTAGCGTATGCTGCTTCGGTGGCCATTCATGCTTTGGATACTGCGCAAGCGGTCAAAGTGTATCCTTTTTTGATCCGCCATGATATTGAAGAGGCTTATCAAGTACTCGACATTCTTGTAGAAGCCAGACGTAAGAATCCAAGCGATACGATTGCAGTTCTGGTACGCAATCGAAATCACCTGACTGCAATTACTGCGGAACTCAAAAAAGCCAAGATTGCTTTCCGAGCGATTGAGATTGAACCGCTGCGGGACAGATCCGTTGTGCAGGATTTATGGGTTTTGACCCGTGCACTTCTCAATCCTGCTGATCGTATTGCTTGGATTGCCCTTTTACGGACACCTTTTTGTGGAATTCGCTTAGATGACTTGCTTGCTTTAATCGACTCTGAACAACAGCATAGCCAAAGTAACATCACATCAAAAGCTTTTACAGTCTGGGAGTTGTTGTGCAATGAAAATCACTGGAGAAATCTTTCAACCGATGCCGTCGAGCGCATTTGCAGATTAAAGAGTGTGTTGCAGCTTTGCATTGAACATCGCCAGCGCCGATCATTACGTGACACAGTTGAAGCCGCCTGGCGAATACTGGGTGGGCCAGGTTGTGTAAATATTTATACTGGAAATAACACGCGAAGTGAAATCGATTTAAGTGACGCAATGGTTTTTCTGGATTATTTGGAAAAACAGGAAAGTGCGTGCAGCATTTCGGACATTGCGAATTTTGAAGTGGGCCTGAGTGAACTATACGCATTACCCGATCCAAACGCCGATGATCGACTACAGATCATGACCATCCATAAGGCCAAAGGGCTTGAGTTTGATACCGTTATTGTCCCTGGGCTGGGCCGCAATCCTCGCAATAGAGACAAACAATTATTAAAGTGGATTGAGCAACCGAGCCATGAAAAAAACACCGCACAAAATGTAATAACCAATCTTCTATTGGCTTCCATCGAAAAAACTGGTGAACCAGTAGATTATACCTATCGCTGGATTGATAATCTCAACCAGGAAAAAGAGCAATTTGAGTCAGTGCGATTGCTTTACGTCGCCGCTACCCGGGCACGAAAATATCTGCATTTATTAGGCCATGTTAATTTGGACACTACACAGCAAGAGCCGCATGTTAAAGAACCAGGCACACGTTCTTTACTATCACAGTTGTGGGTGGTTGTAGCACCGGATTATTGGGGCGCAGCAACAAAAGCGCAAATTGAAGCTAATATTCACCCGCCACAGGAAGATAGCAAAACGATCAATCAAAATTTCTATCGCCTACCTGCAGATTGGAAATTACCCGATGCCTTTTCTGCTGTGGCTTGGCAAGAGCCGCTCTTGAACGAAGTGTTTGAGCATGACATTGAGTTTTCCTGGGCCAGTGAAATCGCTCGATGTGTCGGAATAGTGGCGCATCGATGGTTGCAACAGATCGCAGAAGATGAAATGCGTGAATGGAATGCGGCAAGAATACAATCTATGCAGGATCAATTCAAAAAAAATCTATTTGCGGTCGGTCTGAATACAAGCGAAGAAAAATTAAACAGCGCAATTGATCTAATAACAAGTGCATTGACGAATGCGGTGACAGACCCCATAGGCCAATGGATACTGGGTCCACAACAGAATGCGCAAAACGAATTAAAAATTACTGGTGTTGTGAAGAATGATTTTGTTAAAGGGGTGATTGATAGAACCTTTTATGATTCTGATAAAACACGTTGGATTATAGATTACAAAATAAGCAGTCACGAAGGTACAGATTTGCAGGGATTCCTTAATCGTGAGCAGCTCCGTTATCAGCTTCAGTTGGGTCAATATAAACAGTTGATGCAACAAATAGATCCTCGTCCGGTAAAGTTGGCATTGTACTTTCCCATGATGCGCAGCTGGAGGGTTTGCTAAAGCGGATTAGCTCTGAATTCATTCAGGTTAGCGAAGAAGCAAAGTGTCGCTTTCAAGGAGAAATCCAGCCCCAATAGATCGCCACTAAAAACCACTTTCTCGTATAAAAACGGATGTGATCATTTCATAGATTCTCGTTGCGAGTGAAATGGGAGTGCCTGAAATAAAAATGTTTCCCTTGATTTCTTTTTGCGGTACCGAAGAAGAAACATTACCTAAATAGACAGCGTAAATTGTTGTCTCCGGTACAAATGTACCGTTCTTGCTGTTCCGAGTAGCCACACTTCCACCATAGTTTGAAATCAGATAGGTTAAATCAAGATTCCTGATTTCGCTTTTATCGATTCTATCAATGGAAGCCGTTAATTTGGGTAATTGAAGATCCTCAGGGTAGAATGAGGCTTGTTGCCCTAGCTCAATTCGATTCAGTTCATATTCAGAGACAACGCCTCTGATTTCAGAGGTGTTAGAGTCCATAATAGAAAAAAGTGGTGTGGCACTTTTGACCCAACGAGACACATGCAGTGTTTCATCCATTTCTGTAATGACACCCGAAAACGGTGCGCGTAGGCTTAGTTTTTTCTGCAGCTTCTCTAATCCCTCTAGTTTGCTCGATTCTGATGCAATTTCTTCTAGTATTACCTGCAAATTATCTTGCTCTTGACGACTGACCACTGCTCTTGTGGCGCGCAGCTCTAGCAACTCGAGCCGTTTGCGTGTAAGTTCTATTTCTACGTCGAGTTTCTGTGATTTTAGTACTATAAGCACCTGATCTTTATCTACTTTTTGACCTGTTTGAATCTCAATAGAAACAATTTGGGCGGATTCAGGTGTGAAAATCGTACTGTAATTTGCTGAAGTTAGTACTCCAGGAATATAAATATGTGAATTCCAAGGGATAAATAAAAGGCCTATAAAGCTTATTAAAATAAGCATCCATATTCGTAACCGATTATTTAATTGGATGCTATTTTTTAGCATCCACCAATGTCTGACTTCTTTAAAAAGAGGAACAAGAATAAGTACAATTATCTCTACTGCAAATAGAATAATACCTAATAATTTGAAAAATAAATGATAAACCAGTAGAGCAATTCCGATGAATAGAATCAAACGATAAAACCAGGTAAACCATGCATAGCCAATCAATTTAAATTCTATTTCAGGAGAAAAATGTTCTGGTTTTTCTTCGACGGATCCAAATAGTAATTGGCGCAATTTCCATTTTGCTAATAGAAATGATCGTTGCTGTAAATTGTCGATGCCCCACCAGTCTGACAAAATATAGTAGCCATCGAAACGCATAAAAGGTGTGATATTGATCAGCAAGCTACTAATCAAACTGGTAGTTGCAATCACAAAACAAACGCTACGCAATATCCCTTCGGGTAAAAATGCCCAAATAAATAAACAAATACCAGCCATCAACAGTTCATTCAAAATTCCAGCTGCAGCTACATGTATTCGCTGTTTTTTTGAGTATAGCCGCCAAGTATCCGACATGTCGCTATAGATCATTGGCACCATGACCATAAAGGCTAACCCCATACTAGGCACACGACAACCATAATGCTTCGCTGTATACATATGCCCAAGCTCGTGAATAGTCTTTACGCCTATTAACGCAATTGCATAAACCAGAATGCCTTGCAACGAAAAAAAATGCAGGAATGTGTTCGCAAACACGTCCCATTGACGTGAAACCAGGTATAAGCCCGTTATACAAATTAGAATGGCAAAATTCAGGAAGGTAGTAGAAAAGAATTGCTTGATAAAAGGATACGTTCGATTCAAGAACGCATCGGGTTGAAAAAGAGGAATGCGAAAAAATAAATATTGATGGGCTATTTTTTCCCAAAAATTTGTATCAGCCTTTCTATGTTGTGCTAAATATTCAGAGGCTGGTTGCGTATGGGATTGGTTCGTTAATTGGTTGTGTTGCAGGAAGTTAATCAGGGTTGCGATATCTTCTTGTGTCGGTTTAAAAACAGTTTCATTTGCGATCTGATCTATTATCTGCTGACTATTATTGATTGACCATCTGCTCAGCATGTGATGAATCAAGATGCTTATCCGGTAAAAACGATTATTGACAGGATCATATAAAGTCCACGTGGCTGAACCATCGTGAGCATTAGGTGCTTTTAAGAAATGTAAATCGCTTCGTAATGAAGGTAAGGGTTGAATGTTAGTTGAAGACATGTTTTCTTTTGTCCCAGAGCATCATGCCAATTTCTTAACTTAAAAATCAAAATATTGGCGAGCTGCCGCAAGAGGTCGACGAAAAAGATAAAAAAATAAATTAACCGAATTACCATATATTTTGGCTGTACCTTGCCAACCAATTCTAAGATGACCAGTTGTCTCCGTTGTTTCAGCGTCGACTCGGTAAACCAGAGTATCTCCTGGTGTCACTTCAGCACGAAAACCAATATTAGTAACTTCTGCGCCGATTGACTTAAGCGGATCAATATTCAGGTATATTTTTACCGGGGCTCCGATAGAAAATTCAATGTTATTTTCAACGGGTAAATCAATACGAAACATAAACTTCCCAGTTTCCGCGATTTCCATAAGCCTTTCACCAACAATCACTGGTTTCCCAATTAATTCTAGCTTGTCACCAAATAACAAAAATCCATCTCTATCTGCTATTACATTAAGATGATCGAGCATTTCTTTTGCGTAATCTCTCTTGATATTAGCTAATTCAACTTTTGCTTTTAATAAAGCCACTTCTGCTTTACTTTTTTCATCTTGGAATGCACTTTGAGTAGCTTTTTTCAATTCGGCTTCGGCGACGGCTAAGGATTGTTGAGCAACCACATATTCGTTTCTATAGCTGGTATCTTCATAATTGAATAATGTTTGTCCTTGAGAGATCAGTTGATTGGGTTCAACGGGTATTGATGCGATTACTCCGTCGATAGGTGCACTCACAATCAATGGATCTTTAGCAACAACTTTAACGGATCCCAGCGTTGAGTGCTGGATGGGTAAAAAAAACAAGATCATTGTCATGATCCCAATTACCCATCGCGTTTTTCTAGAAGCTAACCATATTTTTAATTGCCGATGCTTATCAAAATAGCCCCAAGCATGTGCATAAGTATCGGCTAATCGTTTTATCAAGAACAGCTCGCTATCACTCCACGCAGTTTCCCTTTCAAGCCATAAAGCACCTATTAATATGCCATTTGGCAATCGCATGCCAACCCAAACAGGAAATGCTAGCAATAAGCTCTGACGATCTTGTTGCAATTCATTTGGGAGCTGCTCAAAAATGACTCGAAAAGGCAGATCACTCGAAGATTCTTTTCTTTGATGATGAATGATGTGTTCAATCAATTGGTTTTTTGGAATTGAACGATCAACTACAGTAAGACCGGATGTTCTGATTGTTTGGAAACTAGAGGTTACTTGCCCGACAGCTTTTAAGAGTGTTGCATGTCGGTATTTTAGTAAACGTCGTGTTTCATTGACTATAAGGTAATGTAATGCCAATAAATCTTCTGCATTACGTGCGTCTGCTTCTAACTGAAGTAGGATTAAGGTTGCTTTGTTTTCTTCTGGAAACGCTTTCTTGTCATCCATGACACATTGATCCTTATGTGTTTTTTCTAGATCAATGTTAATCTGGAAGATTAACAATAACGGCTCCGCTCATTCCAGCCAAAACATCTGCTGCATCACTCTTAAAACTTGAGAAGATACGTATGGTTTGAGAAACAGGGTCAACTCGGGCTCCAATTCTGGATATTTCAAGATCATAATTTTTCCCTGTTTCATCGATTGCCATGGAAATATCGATGCCTGGTCTTATCCATTTTAGCCAACCGGATGGAACTATCATTTCGACCTCAAGACTTTTGTCATCTAAGATTTTCATAATTTCACGACCTGGTTCAATTACTTCATGTGCGTTTGCTTTAATCTCAGTAACTCGTCCATTCCATGGCGCTCTAAAAGAGCAAATGAAGTAGTTGCCAATTTTGATTGCCTCTAATTCTGCCATGGCTTTATCCAACTGAGCTTTGGATACTTCCAGTTCAAGTGAGCCGACGGCATTAAATGTCGAAAGACTTTCGTTATTCTCGGAAATCATTTTTTTTGCTAAAACTTCAGCTTCCGCTGCTTTTAGCTGCGCTCTTTGTCGGCTACATTCAAACTGTACTAATTTTTCTCCTTGCTTAAAACGATCTCCTTCCTTGACATTAATGTGCGTAATTTTAGCGATCACATCGGTTGATAACACAGCTTCACGTAATGGCTTAACCAAGCCTCGGATTTTCGTCGTTGCAGTGGAAGGAGGGGTAGGTTTTTCTTTGGTTTGCTTTTCTATAGAATTCAAGACAGAAGCAGCCTTGGGTTCAGTAGATTCAGCGTAACTATTTGTTATATTGCATGAAACAGAAAACAAAAAAATGAACCCAATATAGCTAGAAACTCTCATTTGATCTCGGCTCTTAATAGAATTAGTAAAGATGTACGATGAAAGCAATGAGTCGAAGAATTCTAATTCAACGCCATGTGTTTATAACATATTAGGTCAAAGAAATCTCACTGATTAACGACAATAAATTGTCTCTCGGTCGTTAGATTAAGTCGCTTAAGGGCGCTATAAGCGTGCTCTTTTGGCATAGGATGCCCAAGTAAATAACCTTGAGCTTCATCGCATTTTAATTTGCATAAATGTTTAAATTGTTTTTCGGTTTCTACTCCTTCAGCCACAACAATCATTCCCATTCTTTTCGACATTTCGATGATTGCCAAAACGATAGCGTTATTACTGCTATTTTCATTTATGTCACTCATAAATGAGCGATCTATTTTGACGATATCGATAGGAAATTTCTGTAGATACTGAAATGATGCATACCCCATACCAAAATCATCAAGTGCAATTTGAACGCCCATGTCATGAAGTTCATTCAAAAGCTGTGCTGAGCCTTCGATAGATTGCATAATCATGCTTTCAGTAATTTCAAGCACTAAATTCTTGGGTGGTACTTCATATTCACGTAAATAGCTGAGTATTTTTTCGGCCAAATCTTCAAATTGCAGCTGTGCGGCTGATATATTCACTGATATTTGTATTTCATCTGATACTTCTTTGCGCCAAATAGCAAGTTGTTTGATTGCTTCACGAAGAACCCAATCACCGATATGCAGGATCAAGCCACTTCGTTCGGCAACTTCAATAAAGCCTGCTGCTGTTAGGATTCCTTTTTCAGGATGGTGCCAACGTAGCAGGGCCTCAAATTTGCTGATCACACTATGTTTAATATCAACGATGGGTTGATAAAAAACTTCGAATTGGTTCAGTTCAATGGCATATATAAGATCTGACTCAAGTTGTATTTCTGACAAATACTGATGGTTCATTTCTTTTGAATAAAATTGACATATCCCTATGCCGCTAGATTCAGCATTATTCAACGCTAGGTCAGCATAATTCAGTAAATTGATAGGATCCAGATTATCAATTGGATAGATACTAACGCCAATCGCACTGTCAGCATTTATGTTAAAGCCCTCAACAATTAAAGCTTGATTTAACGCGAGATAAATACGGTTAATAATCTGTGTGATAGGTTCGTTCTTCTTTAATTCTGAAAGTAAAATATAAAAACCACTTTCATTTTTTCTCGATAGCATTGAATCGAGGCCCGTGGTTTCGGTTTCGGAGGATATGGCATCTGTTGTGCGCAAAATACTACTTATTCTGCGAGAGGCATCAACGATAAACTTTTCTGCCGCCTCATAACCTAAAGTATTATAAACGCGCTTATAGCTATTCAATGAAAGGGAGAGGACAGCTACATAACAATCTGATCTGGCAGCATAGGAAATTGCGGTTTTAAGTCGCTCCTGTAAGCCGAAACGATTCAGTAGGCCAGTTCCAGAGTCATAGTTTATATGATGCTCAATCAGTTTTTGTTGTTTTTCATTTAGCTGTTCTAATTCTTTGATTTTTTCGATTAGCTGGTTGATGTCGATGTTGGTAGTATCATTAACTATAGCTATTGAAGTATCATTTTTGTCTATATTGTCTACTGCATTAGCGCTACTATCCTCCCGTGCAATATCTTTCCACACGGTAACGCGGTTACGGCCATTTTTCTTAGAATAATAAAGTGCCTTGTCTGCCAAATCGATCATTTCATTGGTGTTTTGCGCACCATCTGTTATTGAGGAGATTCCTAAACTTATAGTTACTCGTTCAATTCCAAATGCATGGTAAGTCGTCGCATTCATTACGTTGGTACGAATGCGTTCAGCAATTTTCAAAGCAATTCCAATCTCAATATCTGGCAGTACAAGACAAAACTCTTCCCCTCCATATCGACCTACAATATCCGTATCTCGTAAACTTTCTCTGGAAATGGCAGTAACCAATTTAATGACCTCATCGCCGACCTGATGCCCATAATTATCATTTACAGATTTAAAATGATCGATATCGAGCATGATGCAAATAAGATTGCTGCCTTGCTCACGTGACAAGTTAAAGGCTTCGTTGAAATAGAAGGTCAATGCTCGTCGATTGTAAAAACCAGTAAGTGGATCGACTTCTGCCAATTTTTTTAATTCATTATTTTGGCGCGATATCTCGTTCCTGGATGATTCTAGATTTTTTAACATTAAGTCAAGCTTGAGATTGTTTTCCTCAATTTCCGTAACATCATCAAAAGTAACTAATGCCCCTTTACACTGATTGTCGTTGCCCAGAATTGGCGCACTGTTAATCATAAAAATGCTTTTGTCCTGCCGAGTTGAATTAAAACTTAACCGTATACGTGTTTGTATTTTTCTCTTCTTAAGAGATTCGGCCCAGGGATAAAGCCAATCTTCTTTCAATTGTTCAACTGAAGATTTTTCCCAGTTTAGTTTTGAAACTTCCTTACCAATCAAACTATCGGATGGTAATGCTACTTTTTGGCTGAATGCATTGTTTGCTAATAGAATACGTCCTTGCTCATCAAGAATCAGTATGCCCTCGGTTAAAGTATCAAAGGCAGATTTAATTCGCTGCGGAACAACTCCTGAAGGATCCAGTTCTTTTAAGGCGCGTTTCAGCATTAATAAATAGCCAAACAAACCAAATGCGGCAACGAACAGCATAAAACCCCAAAATGAGTTTTTTATTTCATCCAATAGAGTATTACCAAGGAGAGGTGAAAAACTTATTTCAACGATTCCCCATATTTGGTCACCTTGCAAGATAGGAACTTGGATATGTGTCAAAGATGGGGCGCCATTTTCATTAACTTGCCAATGCTCATCATGAGCACCTGCAACTGCAAAAAACACGCCATCATTTTTTCGAATAGCGCCTGAAAGAATATCTAGATTACGATTTACTAGGACATTTAAAGTCTTTTCTATCTGGATGAAATCATTTTTTTCTGCCGCTAGTGCAAACTGGATGGCAAGAATCTCTGTTATATTCTTCCGGTTTTCTAAAAGAGAGTGCGATTTGTCAGGAACGATGCCGAGCGATTGACCAATCAACAAAATACTTAGGATTAATGCAATTAATCCTAAGCTAAGTCGAACATATGGTCGCAGTGTAAACATGCTTAATTAATTATTTATCCGGGTAAAAAAGTTTTTCAGCAGAATTTTCTTTTTGTTTAGTATCATCGTCGTCCTCTAAGCTTTCATGAGTATCCTTGCCTGATTTTGCAACGACTATAGAAAGAGGATCCACACTCTTCCACGCGGGAATGATGCTTAAGAGGCTTGCCAGCATCGAACCTGATCGTATTAGCCATCCTACGATACCTGCAGTTAATGAGATACCTGCAACAGATGCAACATTTGCGGTTAATTCTTTTTCATCGAATGCTTTCTGAATGTCTATCTGTATATTTTCAACCTCTTCCCATAATTGTTGATTGGCGATTACAGTGTTTTGCGTAAGCAAAGCATGTGAGATAGGGCTACTAGTTTCTTGCAAATGCTCAGGTAAATTACTATTTGCATGGTCTTGCAGTAACTTTGCAGGTTGAAGTGCTAATCTGGCATTTTCAGTCGAACTTCCTGAAAGGTGGGAGATAGCTGGTCCAAGTAGGTTCTGTATTGCTGGTAATACAGTTGCAGGTACTATGGATGGTATTGTTCCTTGGACAACGGGAGAGGGTAAGGCTGTTGCTGGTGCTGGTGTTGGCGCCGTCGAAGGCGGCGTTATCGGTACAATCGGTGATGAGGGTGTTTCGGGTAATGGAAGCACCACCGGATTCACAGTTAACATTACGGTAACAGGAGAAGAATTTCCATAACCATCATGGACAACATATGTAAACGAATCCACTCCGACAAAATCTTTATTGGGTGTATAAATAAAGCTGCCATCGGAATTCATTACCAGCGTGCCATTTTCGGGACCATTCATCGGAGTGATTGATAGCTCATTGTCGTCGGCGTCACTATCATTGATGAGCAGCCCAGGTGCTTCTACGGAAAATATGGAGTCTTGCAGTAACGTATAACTATCATTTAAACCAACAGGAAGATTATTGTCGTACACAACATTAATAACGACAGCATCAATATCCTGTGTCGAATTACTATCACTACTGATGACATTTAAAGTATCAATTCCAATGTAATTGTAGTTGCTTTGATAGATTAAACTTGCTAAGGCCACATTGATATCCGCTAGACTGCCTGACAAAGTCAGAGAGCTTGTACCGTTGCCCCCTGCGCTAATACTAGCGGTACCTGATAATGTAATTTTCAGCGTGCCATGCTCTACTACTAATTGCACCGTACTTAAATCATCATTCGTATCGGAAACAAATATTCCTCCAAGAGTCAATGGTGTGTTCCTATTAACAATTAGGGAGCCTGGCACTATATTTATTGGCGCTTCATTGCCATCGGTCAGATTGACGGTGAAGGTCTCGTCATAGGTCAGCCCGCCGGAATCGGTGACTCTGACGGTCACGCTATGGCTGGCGGCCGCTTCGTAGTTCAGTAACGTTCCATTGGCGACGGTAATCTCGCCGGTGCTGCTGTCGATGGCAAAACGTCCGCCGGCGGTGTCGGTCAAGCTATAGCTTTGGGTATCGCCACTATCGGGGTCGGTGCCAGAGACCGTACCTATCGAGGTGCCATTGGCGGCGTTCTCAGCGACCGTGTTGGCGGAGAGGGCCAGGTCGGTTGGCGCATCATTGGCAGCGGTCACATTGACGGTGGTGCTGCCGGTGGCTTGCAACGCCCCGCCCGTGCCCTGACTGCCCGTATTGCCGTCGCTGAAGGTCCAATTGATCTGCGCGCTGGCCGGAGGGGTATCGGACACGTTGTAGTACAAGATATGCTGCATCAGGGTGTTGACCAGTGCCTGCGTCGCGTTCCCATTGAAGGTGATCGTCATCTCCCCGCCCGTGAACGTATAGGTCCCGACCTGCACCCCGCTGACTGACACGGCCAGTCCACTGACCGTCACCACCGTGCCGTCGAACACGAGTTGGTCTTCGGCATTGGTTCCGCCGTTTCTGGCGAGCGTGAGCATGGCGCCATCAAAATCGTCCAGCACCGAAAGTTCGGCGTCGAAGATCTGTACGTCAGCATCCAGCACCACCGCCGCGCCGCCTTCGGTATAGGTCGGCGTGCCGTTCAAATTGCTGAAGACCGGTTGGTCATTGCTGGTCGCGGTCAGATTGACTGTGCCAGTACCCGTGTTGCTCGTACCGCCGTCGCCATCAGTGACCACGACTGAGATCGTGCGTACGCCCAAGGTTGGTGCGTCCGACGTCGTGGTATAGGTAATCGACTGGTAGACCGCCTGCACCTGCGCCGCTTGCGCACTGGCGTTGAAACTCACCGCCAACGGCGTGCCGCTAGTTCCGCCGGACCATGTGCCCACCGTGACTCCGCTCACCAACACGTTTGAGCCCGACAGTGAAACACCGCCAATAGCGAGCAACCTCAGCTTGTCAGTCGACTCACCACCGGCGCTGATTGAGGCCGTGAGCGTTCCACCGTTAAAATCAGCACTGTCCGGGTCTGTAATGGTTGCCCCGCCAAAGAATGGATTTCCCCCGCTGTCTTCTCCTGCACCGACCGATCCCCCGTTGGTTAGTATCGGCGCGTTGTTGACGCCGCTCACTGTTACGGTCGTGTCGTAGTTGGCACTGGTGCCGCCATCCCCGTCGGCCAGCGTGAACCGGACCGTGCGCGCCCCTGTGGTCGGGGTGCTCGTGTCGGTATTCTCATAGGTAACGTTTTGGACCAGCGCCGTCACTGCCGTCGGGGTGGCGCTGCTGTTCAACGTTATGGCCAGGTTGCTCCCGCTGCTGCCACCGGTGAAGGTCCCGATGGTCGCTCCACCGTAGGTGATCGTGGAGCCACTCACGCCAATCTGGCCCGCACCGGTGCCCTGATTCCGAATACTGAGCACATCCTCGGCACTATCGCCACCAGCCGAAATGGACACAGTCAAGGTGCCGGTATCGAAATTGGCGCTGTCCACATCGCTGACCGTGGTGTTGCCGCCTTGCTCGATTACCACCGCCCCGTCGCCTTCGGCATAGCTCAGACTGTCGCCGCTCAGATTGGTGATGGTCGGTACATCGTTGACGGCGGTGATGCTGACGGTCGTGCTGCCGGTCGCAGCGAGCGCTCCTCCGCTCCCTTGGGCACCGGTGTTGCCGTCGCTGAACGTCCAGTCGATCTGCACGCTGGCGGGAGGCACATCACTGGAATTGCTGTAGGCGATCTGCTGCATCGCTGAGTTGACGAGCATTTGTGTGGCGTTTGAATTGAACGTAAAGGTCAACGTGCCGCCAGCGTTGGTGTAGGTGCCGATGGTCGTGCCATTGACAATCACGTTGCCGCTGCTCAGGCTGAGGGTGCCAGTCGCAGAGAAGATATCGTCGGCACTGGCGCCGCCGTTGCGGACAAGGGCGAGGATGGCACCGCTAAAGTTGTTCAGGACCGACAGCTCGGCGTCAAAGATCTGCACGTCGGCATCGAGCGCCACAGGGGACCCGCCCTCGGTGTAGGTCGGCGTCCCGTTCAACGTGTTGACGGGATCGAGCGTGGTGTCTAGCGACCCGGTACTGCTGTAGCGATTCAGCGCGACGTTGTACCCGCCGCCGCCGACCTGAGTGGTACCGGACACCACAATCTGTCCATCGCTTTGCACCGCCACACTATAGCCCCGATCATCGCTGGAGCCACTGTAATCCGTCGTGACAATCCCGTCCCCACCGCCGAACGTCGTATCCAGCGTGCCATCTGTATTGAGCCGCGCCAATCCGACATCACCCCCGTTGATCCCCGCCGTACCCGTCACGAGAATCTTGCCGTCAGACTGAATCGTGAGCCCTTCGGCGAAGTCGCTGTTCCCCAGATTGATCGTCACCTTGCCGCCGGTCCCGAAGCCGGTGTCCAGCGTCCCGTTAGTGTTGTAGCGGGCAATCGCAAAATCGTTGGTGCCGCCGGTGTTGCTCCACCCAACCACAACGATTTTTCCATCCGCCTGCATCCGCGTTTCGTTGCCCATATCGCTGCTATTGGCACCGAAATCGGTCAGCACTTTCCCTGTTCCGTTGAAACTGGTATCCAATGACCCGTCCGTATTGTACCGGACCAATCCAAAATCAAAACTGGTCCCGTTGAACCCAAACCCCGACAGTAGCACCTTTCCGTCAGATTGGATGGTGAGGCTATCAGCACGATCGTTGCCCCCGGCGAGGTCTGTGCTGACGTACCCTGAGCCGCCGCCGAAACTAGTATCGAGCGCCCCGTCGCTATTGAATCGCATCAGGTTGAAGTTGCTGTTCGACAGGTCGGCCGCGACCAGGAATTTGCCATCCGTCTGAAGCGCCACATCTTTCGCGCTGCCATACACCCCCGAGGACGCGACGCCATCGCCGCCGCCAAAACTCGTATCCAGCGACCCGTCAGCATTGAACCGAACCAAACACACCTGGTAACCACCAGTGGTCGTATACCCAGACAGCACCACCTTGCCGTCGGCTTGGAGAACCATGGCCTCCGCCCGACCGACGATTCCGGGAAAGGCCACCCCATCTCCGCCGCCGAAACTATTATCCAGCGTGCCGTCGGCGTTGTATCGGACCAGACTGAAGTCATCGGTGCCCCCGCTATCGCTATAGCCGCCGACCAAGATTTTTCCATCCGGCTGGATGATGGTTTCTTTCCCGAACTCCCATCCCGTCCCGAAGCTGGTCAGGGCCTGGCCGTCACCTACCTCGAATGTGGGCGCATCATTCGCTGCACTCACCGTCACCGTCGTGTCGTAGTTGGCACTGGTGCCGCCATCTCCGTCGGACAGCGTGAACCGGATCGTGCGCGCCCCTGCGGTTGGGGTGCTCGTGTCGGTATTCTCATAGGTAACGTTCTGGACCAGCGCCGTCACTGACGTCGGAGTGGCGCTGCTGTTCAACGTGATGATCAGATTGCTCCCGCTGCTGCCGCCGGTGAACGTCCCGATGGTCGCTCCGCCGTAGGTGATCGTGGAGCCACTCACGCCAATCTGGCCCGCACCGGTGCCCTGATTCCGAATACTGAGTACATCCTCGGCGCTATCCCCGCCGGCGGGGATCGAGACGGTCAACATCCCGGTATCGAAATTGGCGCTGTCCACATCGCTGACCGTGGCGTTGCCGCCTTGCTCGATCACCACTACCCCGTCGCCTTCGCTGTAGGCGAGACTATCGCCGGTTAGATTCGTGATAGTTGGTGCGACAGAGTCCACCACTGTCACTTGTAGTTCCGGTGTAAACGCCAGGCCCCATGGATTGACGATGCCGGTCGTGCCGGTGTCGAAGAAGCCAAGTGAGGTGCCGGTGGTGGGGTCGAAGCGCCCCACACGGCCGGTTGTGAAATCAGTCACGTACAGCGTGCCATCCGGACCGGTTTCAATATCGTACGGCGTAATCGAGGCATCGATCGTCGACATGAACGCGCCAGTCGTGCCATTGAATTTGAGCAGATCATTGACCTGGCCGTCACCCACATACAGATGACCGTCAGAACCGAATTCGATCGATGCCACGCCGAAGCCGGACGGCAAGGTTGCAAATGCGCCCGCGCCGATTTGTGCGCCACTAACACCATCGAACTTGTAGACCTTGCCGCCGAACCAATCCCCAACGTAGAGATGCCCATCGGCGCCGAAGGTCAGCCCTGTCGGCCCATTGAGGGTACCGGTCGCGAACGCGCCAATGAATGCCCCCGTGGCCCCATTGTAGCGCAACACCTGATCCGTATTGTAACTGGTCACATACAAATTGCCATCGCGACCGAAGACCACGTCGGCGACACTGGAGAGACCGCCACTGCCGGCTGTGACAAAAACGCCGGTCGTCCCCGCGCCGAGGTCATACCACACGATATTGTTGGACCCGTATCCACTGACATACAACCGGCCGTCCGGCCCGATGACGCTCCCCCCCGGATTATCCAATGAAGCATTCACCGGCAACGTACCAAGCAGCGCGCCGGTAACCCCATCCAGCTGACGAACACTGTCATTGCCGAAACTTGAGACCAGTGCCTTGCTGTCGGTAAAGGTCCCGTCTTCGTCCGTGGCCGTAGCAAGAATGTTGTAGGTCAGTCCGACGTTCGAATAGCTGTGCGTGACTGTCGAGGGGTTGCCCGCGACAGCCTGCACCGTGCCGTCACCCCAATTGATTGTCCATCCAGAAATGGTGTCTGCACCAGGGTCGGCTGTACTGAGGTTCAAAGTGTAGACACCACCATTGCTGGCGGTCGCATTGCCTGTGACGGTGAGTGTGGGGGCCGTATTGCTCACGTTGACGGTAGTGGTAGTGGTCACAGGGGTCGTTCCGTCGCTCACACGAAGGCCAATCGTGTAGCTGCCATTGTCGGCAATGCCAAAACTCTGCAACGTGGCCCAAGTAACGGTGGGGTTAACCGTCGTCGGTTCACCGACTTCTCCATAGTTGCCGTCGTTGTCGAGATCCCAAGCATAGGTCAGTGTATCGCCTTCGGGATCGCTCGAACTTCCGGCGTTCAGCGTCAGGTTTTGACCCTCCGCAATGGCGTATGGGCCCGCTGCATTGGCAGATGGCGCTGCGTTGGTGCCGACTGTCACTTGATGGTCGGCCGTAAACACCATGTAGGCCGGGCCGGGAACGCCACCAGGTGCTATATAGTCGTCGATGTATGCACCCGTGGTTCCATCATATCGACGAACGGCATTGGCATTCTGATCGCTCACGTACAGATTGCCGTCTGGACCAAACTCAACACCCGCAGCGCTGCTCAACCCACCAGCGTTAATCACGACAAGGTTATCAATTAACGCTCCGGTCGTTCCATTCAGTCGAAACACTCCGTTCGATAAGGACGAAACGTATAGATTGCCATCAGGGCCAAACGTAATATCCTCGGTGCTGCCGGTTGGCGGGGCATTGAATGTCGCATCCAGTATTCCTGTGACACCGTCAAATTTCAGAACGCCATCCGATCCCTGGCTCGCGACATACAGATCACCGTCGGGACCAAAGGTCAACCCCAATGGGAAGTTCAATCCTGACGAAACGAATTCGTCAATGAAGGCGCCGGTCGTGCCATCAAACCGCAATACCTTACCGCTATTGGAACTGGTTATATACAGATTGCCATCGGCACCAAAATCCATGCCTGCGGCACCGTTAAGCCCCCCGCTACCCGCAGTTACAAACGTACCGACAAGAGTCCCATCCGGCTGGTACTCCAGTACGTTGCTGGATCCGTGCCCGCTGATCAAAAAGTTTCCATCTAGTTTCTGAACGACATTCGCGTGTCCGATGAGTCCATCGCTCACAGCAAAGAAATCAACGACATTGCCAACGTATCCATCGACAACGTCCAGCTCGCTGCCGCCGTAGGCTGGCAGCCACATATCGGCTTCGTAGTATTGGCCATCCTCGTCAATCGCGCTGGCGGTAATACTGAAGGTAAATCCGGCCAGACCGTTGGAATAGGTATGAGTAACACTGGATGGGTCGCCGACATAGGTGCCGATTGAGCCATCGCCCCAATTTACAATCCAGCTTGAAATTGTATCGTTACCAGGATCAATATCGGATAGATTCAACGTGTAGACACCGCCACTGTTGGCGGTTGCGCTGCCTGTAACGTTGAGCGTGGGGGCCGTATTGCTCACATTGATGGTGGCAGTGGTGGTCACAGGAGTCGTTCCGTCGCTCACACGAAGGCCAATCGTGTAGCTGCCATTGTCGGCAATGCCCAAACTTTGTAGCGTGGCCCAGGTGACGGTGGGATTCACCGTCGTCGGTTCATCCACTTCGCCATAGTTGCCGTCGTTGTCGAGATCCCAAGCATAGGTCAGTGTATCGCCTTCTGGATCGCTCGAACTTCCGGCGTTCAGTACTAGGTTCTGACCCTCCGAAATGGCGTATGGACCGGCTGCATTGGCAGATGGTGCATCGTTCACCGCATTGACGGTGATCGCTACCGTGTCGGTGTCCGTCAGACTCAGGTCAGAGGCAAGTGCCGAGATTTCGTTCGCAGAGAGCGCGCGGTTGTAAATCCGGACATCGTCTATTTTGGCATTGGCATTCCATGTCCCATTGGTCGGATGGCGACCGATATAGGTGTCTGTGGCACCACTCCAATAGACCGAACTGGCGATCGTGGCACTCGCCACTCTTGCCCCATCAATGTAGAGACTATGGGTATTCGTACTGTCGCTGTACGTGTACATCACATGGTGCCAGCCCGTACCGGCAATGAATTGATTCGAGTGCAAATCAATCCATGAGCTGGCGTCGACTTGGATACTCCCCTTTACTCCAGACGCATCGTCCAGTGCGATATGAACACGATTGTCTAGTGAGATAAATTCTTTACGACCGCTCCCAGCGGCGAGATTTACCCAGCCACCGATCGTGACTTCGGTGGACGGCGGGGTGCCGATGACCGTGCCGGTGATCTGGGCATAATCATCCACTCCATCCAAGCTCAGTACTTGTCCACGTGTTCCATCCGTTACGTAAGTGCCCCCATTGAACAATGTCCCGTTCTGAGCTGTGCCGGGCGCGACGTCATTGGTCGTGCCTTCAAAGGTGTACCGGGCCTGGAGGTTGGCATCGATGTCGAGCGAGACGAGCGTATTGTCCCGTGAGGCTAACGTCAGGGTAGCACCGCCGTTATACTCCGCCGTCGGGATATACGTCAGCCCGTTGAGGGCCGTATTGATAGCCGTCACCGTCCCATGGAACGTCATGGTGCTGTCGATCGTGCCATCTCCGGTGGTGAAGGTCAGCCCGGTCGTGCCGGCCAACGTTAATTTCCCGTTGGTGACCGAAACAGTCACTTCGATGGAGTTGCTATTAGCATCCGTATCAGTGATCGAGATCTGGTTGCTGTTGCCGGAGGAGAAGATAAGATTCGTATCTTCGTTGGTGCTCTGGGCTCCGGGGATACTATTGACCGGCGCATCGCTTACACCAGTTACCCAGGCTGAGACATCGTAATTGGTGCTTATTCCACCGTCCCCATCAGTAAGAACAAATCGTATTGTCAGTGCTCCTTCTGCCGGGGAGTCGGTATTAATGTCTTCAAAGGTGATGTTCTTGATCAACGCAGTCACGGTTGTCGGCGTCGCATTACTATTGAACGTGATGACGAGATTATTTCCACCGCTACCCCCGGTGAATGTCCCAATCGTCAGGCCACCGTATGAAATGTTGCTTCCGCTGATGCCAATCTGCCCAGCCCCGGCGCCCTGATTGCGAATACTGAGGACATCCTCCGCTGGCTCGGCTCCTACGGGAATACTGACGGTCAGCGCTCCCGTGTCGAAATTGGCGCTATCTGCATCGACCACAAGCGTGTTGGCGTCCTGATCAATCACGACTGCGCCCGCGCCCTCCGTATAACTCAGACTGTCCCCGCTCAGGTTGCTGATGGTCGGTGCATTGCTTACTGCGCCGACATTAATCGTGACGGTGTCGGCGTGACTGGCCGTACCATCGGACACCACGACGATGAATTGAAGCGTGGTGGCGGAACCTGGGGCGGTAAAGGTCGGGGAGGCGGCCGTCGAACTGCTGAGCGTGACTTTCGGGCCTTCGATCTGCGTCCATTGATAGGTCAGGGTATTACCGTCTTGGTCGGAACTGCCTGCACCAGTCAATGTCACTGTCGAACTCGTGGCCACAGTTTGGTCGACCCCAGCGTCGGCTAATGGGCCGTGGTTGCCGACCGAGGCCCCCGTGATAATGGTTTCGACGTTCGAGTGGTTGATGGTGAAGACGTTGCCGCCGCCGCGATCGACAGTGATCACTCCGCCACTGTTGGTAATCGTGGCCGTCGAGAACTCGCTGAGGTCGATAATATCTGCTCCATCGCCTCCATTCACGGTATAGGCATCACCCGATTGTGCTCCAGTAAATCGGAAGACATCGACGCCGGTTCCACCCACCATCTGATCGTTTCCGCCGCCACCGATGATCGTGTTCTTGCCGATTGCGCTCCCGCCATCGAGGTAATCGTTTCCTGCTCCGCCTAGGATGACATCGTCATTGCTGTTTCCAGACAGCGTATCATTTCCCGTTCCACCGATCAGAATGTCATCTCCGCTCCCCCCCTGCAGGTTGTCGTCACCCTCGGCCCCATACATGATGTCATTGCCGCTCCCGGCTGCGGTCGGCGCATTGTTGGCCGAATCGCCCACATACCAATCGTTCCCTGCCGGGCCTGCAATCACCGCCCCCGTGCTGGCATTCATCCAGGTTTCCGCCAGCAACCCTTTCCAGTTCGCTTGCGTATCCTCGCTTACCGCGACTTGCGTTTCGATCGTGCCGATCATAACTTCGAGATCCCAGTCACCACCAAGGTTGATATGTCCGGTTACATTGTTGGATGCGGCTACTTCCGCACCTGCTAATTCTCCCAGGAGTATTGCTGCCTCCTGACCAACTTGTCCTTTTGCAAAATCGCAACCATAGATCAGAATATCTGCTTGTTCCGTCAATGCTTGCTTGATCACAGCCATTTCTACGCTGTACTGTTGTGTCATGGAGTTGAGTGTTAGTGATCCTGTTCCTAACTGCAGAGATCCGGAACTGCCGTGAGAAATGATATGGATCGCTTCTACTGATTGATGTTGCGTCAGATAATCAGCCATTTGTTTGACGCCATCTTTCTGATTATCAAGCAAGACTATCTGTATGTTCGGGTTGATTCCGGCTAGAATCGTTTCATAATTTTCAACATGGGTGTCAACGAAAACAATCTCATTGACGGGGCCGTTTGGAGGCTCATAACTCGTTAACCATTTTTCCAGTTCGTTTTCTAATTGGATTATCGGGGGGGTCTGGTAATCTGTTTCAGCATCAAGAATCTCGGTGTCGGTTGAGGTTAAATTTGATCGTGTTGAATGATCAGCAGAATTATTTTGACTCGTTTGTTGATTCATTGAGTCAAATAATGTTTGTTCTACGATCTCTATCGAAGTACTCACGGCTGCACCATCGAACATCATGCGTGGTTCTAATTGCCACAGAGCCCCAAGTCCGTGATTGGATTTGACTTGAGATGGTTGATGAATCTGTTTAGATTTTTTTTTCGTCACGCTGTTAATCCATTTTTTGATGGACTTACTTATAGATGATTTATTGTTTGCGCCAGTGTTCAGCTAATTCATCGGCTAGTTCTGACAGGTTTTTATCATTTAGGTCACCTGGAATGGGGTCGAGTCCTAACGAAACATAGATGCCTGCGTAAGAGTTTTCCAGTTCGGAATAAATAGAATCACAACGAACCTCGGCTAAAAGCGTATTGAGTTCTTCGCGAATTAAAGCATGACCGCTTACTTTTCCTACGGTTGCTTCGATCCGGGTTTGTTCGATGATGCGTTTCTGAACCTGATAATAGTCATAGGCAGATCGATATTCTTCATTAAAATGACTGAATTGGGCTAAACTGACGTGTACTTGGGCGAGCACGGCCATACTCATGGATAAACGTTCGATGTCTAGTAGTTTTTCTTTAGTTTCCAGTTCAGCGAATTTTGCTGGCGCAGAAATGATGCTAATCAGATTCCATGATAGTTGTGCGCCAAGGCTTAACCAGTCTCCATTAAATAGAAAACCATTAGAGTTATAGTTATATCGACTTCCTAGTTCAATGCCTGGCAACATCTGTAGTATGGCTGCGCGGACTTCTTTTGCATTGGCACGTTTTTTATAAAACAATTCACGTAACTCGGGGCGGCTTTCCAGTGCAATTTGTTCCATGTCCTCGATCGCCAAATCAATCTTTTTGGTAAATAAGTCCCGGTCTGGTATGACTAACGTAAATTCTGTGCCTGGCTTAATATTCATTAATTCAGCCAATTGCGATTTGGCTAGCAGTAAATTACGCTGCAATAGATTGAGTTCTCGTTCTATGCTGTATAAATCACGTTTGAAAGTAAAATTGATTTTGGGATTATTAAGCCGCTCATCTCTCATTTGATTTACTTGATCAAGCGACTCACGTACTTTCGCTTTTAGGCCGTGCATTCGTGAAATGAGTCGCTCATAACTGACAGCACGCCAGTACGCTGATCGCACCTCTTGCACAATTCGATTGATCACATTACGTTTTTGTTCTTCTTGGATCAGGACGTTATCGGCCGCTTGCTGAGCGCGATAATACGATACCCCGAAGTCAAGAATGTTCCAGCTTAACCCCAATGCGGATGAGAAAATATCTCTGTCGGCGGAAGTGGATGGTTCTAGTGTTGTTCTTCCAGTCAGCAATGATCGGCTTCTTGCGCCACTAAAATTGCTACGTGAATCATAATGCAGGTCTACCACCAATTTTGGCAGCATGTCGTAACTCTTGAGATTGAGTTGTTTCTGAGCCAGTGTTTTTTGGGTTAACTCAATTTGTAATTCGAGGTTATATTTCAATGCCCTGGCAGTTGCTTCTTGCAAGGAAATAGGGCCCTGTACCGGATCGTGGACTTTCTGGAGTAACAAAAGGTCACTGGATACTCTGTGTTTGTTTTCTTCTTCAGTTACTACCTTAGGTTGTATTGCACAGCCCGACAAAATTATTAGGGCAATAATAATGATTGAGCGTTTGCAATAATAGGTGCCATCACCTTGATGTAGTAACTGATTACAATGGTAAAGCTTCATGTCTCACGGTATATTCCTATAATGCACTGAATATATCGGTTGTGGACTATGTTTATATGCGTAAACAGATTGACTTTTAAGCCTTATTTGCAAGCGCATTTGAAGAATGCGCAAAAAAGCAAAAACAGTTTAGATTGAATCAGGCTTTGAGATAAATTTAGCGAGATGTTTGATCAATGCATCTTCTTTGTAGGGTTTTCCTAGGAATACATTGACACCCAATTCTTGGGCTAATTTTTGATGTTTTTCTGCGGTTCTGGACGAGATGATGATAATGGGGATTTTTGCTGTCTTGCTACGGGCGCGGATATTTCTGATCAACTCAAAGCCGTTCATCTTGGGCATTTCTAAATCGACCAGCATCACATCCGGTATCGTGTCTTGTAAGATCTTAATTGCTTCCGCGCCATTCTTCGCAATCAAGACATCACATCCTTCACGTTCTAAAAGACGGCAGGTTACTTTGCGGACTGTTAACGAATCATCGACGACCATGATCGTGGGCACGGTTTTGGGCTTTTTGCGTTGATTTGAACCGAGTGATAATTTTGTTGGCGTGTTCAAAATCTTTTGGACATCGCTACGCGGCATCAATTTCACCGGATTCATAATCAGAATCACTTCACCGTTGCCTGTAATGGTTGCGCCTTCGATTCCCGGTGCTTGCGTTAATTGCGAACCAAGATTTTTAATGACCACTTCGGTGTTATCAAGCAGCTCGTCAACATGAACAGCTAAGTATTGTGTACCACTATGCAAAAACAGTACGTGGCTTTTTTTATCCATTTCAGGCACGTGATCCGGTTCGCCGAGCAAGTGGGCTAAGTGCGAAAACAGATACTGCTTATCGTTGAGCAGTACATAGTGTTTCTGATACGCTTGCTTCAATGCGTCTAAATCCATTTCGCAATGATTAGCGACAATAAAAGCCGGGATCGCATAACGTTGTTTCCCGACGCGAACCATCATGACCTGTGCGACGGATAACATCAACGGTAAATTAAGGATAAAGGTCGTTCCTTTGCCGGGAGATGAGTTAACGCTGATGCGGCCGCCTAAAATAGCGATTTCATTTTTTACGATATCTAAGCCAATACCACGTCCGGCAATACCTGTAACTGCTTCGGTGGTTGATAGTCCGGGCGCGAAAATTAAAGACATTGCGGTGTCATCATCCAGCGCATTGGGTTCCTCTATCAATCCCAGTCGTTGGGCTTCTTCACGGATACGCGGCAGATTTAAGCCTTGACCATCGTCAGACAAGGATAAGGTCACTTCATTGGATTCTTGGTGTAAACGAATGGAAACCGCACCCACTTCAGGTTTTCCTGTTTTGGTGCGCTGTGCTGAATCTTCTATTCCGTGTGCAATAGCGTTGCGTAGCAGATGTTCGAGAGGCGGATTGAGTTTTTCCAGTACGTTGCGGTCAATTTCGACTTCAATACCATGAATTTCAAGGCGTACTTTTTTGCCCATTTCTTCAGCAACTTGCCGAGCAATACGATAGTATCGCTCGACATAATTGCCAAAAGGTATAGTGCGGATTTGCATTAAAGATTGCTGTAGGTGTTTATGAATGACAGCTTGTTGCGCTGTAGCTTCTTCAGCAATATGGTGTGTGGTGCGTAGGCTTTTTTGCGCGGTGGTGATATCGTCAACACTTTCAGCCATTAACCGAGTAAGTTCCTGGAATCGAGTGAATCGATCAAATTCAAGCGGATCAAATCCTTGTTCAAGATCGCGTTGCTGTGCATTGTGTGCTTGCATCCGTGTTTCTGCTTGAATTTCGATTTCACGCAGTTGATCGTGTAATCGATGCGCGCTTTCCGATAGGTCTTGTAATGACAATTTAAACGCATTCAATTGTGTTTCAATTTTTGAACGAAGCGCATTCATTTCGCCCGATTCGTTTACTAAGCGATCAATCAGATCTGCATTGATTCGAACGATGGCTTTCGATTGCAGCAAGTTGCTGTCATCCGAGCCATCTGTAGCCGAATGAATGGATGGAAGGCTGGCATCCGGCAAATCCTGATCTAGAGCAACAGCATTCACTTGCGCAGTTTGCAGTTGTTCGATTTCGTCACTGATGACATCAAATTCGTTTTCAAGCTGATCGAGTGCAATTTCTGCAATATTATGTTGCTGGAATGCGGCAGCGACATGGCTTTCGAGCGCATGGACTCGGGTGCCTAGGCGCATAGCGCCGATCATATGAGAACTGCCTTTTAGCGTATGGAGCAGGCGCATCAACGCATGATGGATATCTTGATCTTGTGGCAAGATACGCCAAGCACGCAATTTACTGCCAATCTGTGGAATGAGATCTTGCGTTTCTTCAATAAATACCGGCAATAATTTGTAATTAATCTGATCGTCATTGCTCTGATGATGCGTCAGCTTATCGGTTTGAATGAGTTGCAGCTTAGAATCTGCCAGAGTAGGTTCCTGAATCGGAGTAGGGATAGCAGTGACCGACATGTTGTCATTCGTGACAACAGTAGTCATTACTTTATCAGGTTTTGGTATATCAGCTTCGACAGCGACTAAGTGGTGATCTTTTGTAGTATTAAGCAGCTCCGATGCAAATCGTAATAAATCTTCGGCTTCAACGTCTGTTGCGCCATAGGTACTTAAATTTTTGCACCATAAGCTATAGGCATCGATAGTTCTTGAGATCAAATCAAGCAATGGTTTTGAAGCGTATCTTTTTTCAATAATCCAGCGATTTAAAACTTGCTCAAGGTGCCATGCTACTTCGCTCATTTCATCGAGCATGACCATACGGCCGCTGCCTTTAAGCGTATGAAATGAACGCCGCAAGGCAACCAATGCGACACCATCGTTAGGATTTTTTTGGCAATTTTCTAAATCGTGAGTAATGCTGGCTAACAACTCATCAGCTTCTTCGAGGAAAATATCCAGCAATTCTCGGTCAGGTTCTGGCTTCGTCGTTTTTTCTAGCGCTTCGGTATCCGGTTGCTTGGTAACTTCTGCTTCAACCGCAGCTTCTAGTGCAAGCAATGATGCATTTTCCGGCAAGGAAGCAATTTCAAATAAAGAAATTGCTTCTTCAAGGATTTGATAGCTATCAGGGCGACCGTTATTCAACGATGCAATGAAAAAACCGAGACTACTTAAGCCATCGACTAACAGAATCTGTTCGGCTTCAATGATTTTATGTTCCGGATTCAGAAATTTTGTGACCAGGTTTTGGCAGAGCTCAAGCAGATTATTCGCACGCTCTAGTTCTAGCACAATGAATGCGCCGGAAATCTGCTTGAACAGCGTGGTAAGCTTGGACAGTTCTGAACGTTTCTCAGGTTCGAAAAAGAAAGCATCCAAAATATTTTCGATTGATCCTAAGTTAGTCTGAATTTCTTGTGCGATTTGCGCTAGTAATTCTTTTTCTTGTTTGCGATTATCAATGATGCTAAATGGAAGATGTTCCGAATCTGTAGAGTTTGCTCCGCTGGATACCGTAACTTGTTGCAGTCGAGCAGTCAGCGCTTCCACTTGTTGCGGTAAATCAGTGGAAAGTTGGTTAAAGTCGTCAATGATGCTCTCAGCTAATAGTAAAGCTGTGGCCATTTCCATCGCCAATTCTTCATCGATGTCTGCTTGCTTATCATGCAAATAACCGACAGCTTGATTAATGCCTTCCACTAGTTTTTCTAGTGGTGTGCATTGCGCTTGTTGTGATAATTGTTTTAATTGCTTAACATTTTCACGCAGTGAAATCAGACTTTCTTGATGACCAGCACAATATTCCCGCCAAATATCATTGGCTTCCATTAGCGTACTGCGGAGTTTGTTAAGAATCGGCGATAAAACTTCCGATTGCTCTAACGTCAGCGGGCTTGTTTTTGTGTCTTGTCCTGGCCATACGTAACAGCGTTTAATATCAGCAATACGTTGGCTGGATTCTCCACTATGCGCAACGTGATATAGCAATTCGCGTAATAACGACTGTGTATCGACCAACGCTTCGGTGGCTAAGTGGCGCATCGTTTGTTCAATTTTTCCACACAACCGCCGAATCGGAAGATTAATTTCAGTTGATTTGAGTTGCATTAAATCTTCAAGAAATCCAGTGGCGACCCACCAGAAAGCCCGCTGTTCTAATGTCCCTTGCAATTTCTCAAGTTGTTGGACTGCAGCGATCATGAGTTGCAATCCTTCCTGTTGCGTGGTATCTCGCAGCCATTTGAGTAATCCAGTTTGATATTCGCTGCCGGCTTGCTTGATGATGTTTTTCGTCTCAAGAGCATTTATTTGCGTTGAGATGTTGGCTAAAGGCGGTTCAATAGCCAATCGGGGGAAAAATAGATCGCTTTCAGGAATATATTCACTGCCATAAGCTTGCATCAGTGAGCGATATGCTGGGAATAGTTGGAGTGGGTTTTCGGTTCTTCCCTCAATCAGCTCGTTTAAATAATGCTGCAAGGTTTTTGAGGCCAGTTGTAATGCTTCTGGGATTTTTGGATTTGCGGTAATTTTCTTGTCGATCTGTGCATCGATCAATTGCATCATTTGCTTACTGACAACTGTAATGCTGTTAAGCTCCAGCATTTCGAGCAAGCCATTCAATTGTAGGATGTAATTTCTACAATTGCGGATTAAACTGATCTTCTCTGGATGCTGCGTATAGCTATCCAAGTTCTGATCAATCAATGAAAAAACCTGATAGATTCCTTCCTTAATTCCGTAGATCGACGAAATATTGAGTTTGTGTTGAGCGCTCATACCGGAATATTATCAGTCAATGTACTGATTGAAAATAAAACTTACACTTTAAAGTTCGATACGGAAGCTTTCAACTCAGACGCAAACCCAGCAATCTGTTTAATTGAGGTAGTGGTTTTTTGGGTTCCTTCGGTATTTTTCCTGGTGATACGAAGGATTTCTTCCATATTGGCCACCACTTGGTGGGCTGCTCGCGTTTGCACATTGGTGACATCAAAAATATGGGTTACTTGTTGTGCCAATTGTTTGGAAACTTGTTCTATTTCTTCGAGTGCCCGCCCGGCAGCATCGGATCTTTGAGCGCCTTGCGCAACACCAAGTGTGCTTCTTTCCATCGCGGCTATGGCGTCTTGCGTATCACCTTGAATAGTTATGATTAATTCACCGATTTGTTTGCTGGCTTCGGTAGAACGCTCTGCCAAACGTTGAACCTCCTGAGCGATGACGCTAAATCCACGTCCTGCTTCCCCAGCAACATTGGCTTGCAATGCGGCATTTAGTGCGAGGACGTTGGTTTGATCTGTGATATCACTAATCAACGCGATAATCTCGCCAATTTCCTGAGAACTTTCCCCTAGCCGCTTGATACGTTTAGAGGTATCTTGGATGTGTACACGAATTTCATTCATGCCGGCAATCGAATCACGCACCGCCTTCGTACCTCGCTCAGCAGTAGTCAATGATTGCTCCGCAACTTTTGCAGATTCAGTCGCTAGATTCGATACCTCGCTGATCGATTCGGCCATGCCCAGCACCGCTAAAGTGGTTTCTTCAATTTTAGTTGATTGATGCTGTGCGGCAGACAGCAATTCGGTCGACACATACTGCGCTTGATTAGAAGATTTGACAACCAGTGCGCCTGCTTGATTGACTTGTTCTACCAAAGTATGCAGTTCTTCGATGGTGCAATTGATTGCGTCAGCAATGGCACCGGTGGTGTCATTCGTGATATCAGTGCGAACCGTCAAATCACCTTCAGCGATTCTTTTCATGTCACTAAGTAATTTCCGAATCGCGTGCTGCGTGCGCTTGATTTCGTCCTTATTTTGGAAGGTTCTATCTTGAAAATTTTGACGTATCTGGTAAATAAATACTATTAAACTGAGAGTTAGGCTGACGGCAAAAAAATAAAACAGTGTATTCAATACAGAAAGGAATGCAAGATTGTGTTCTTGAGCTTTGTTTTTTAGTTCTTCAATCGAAGCTACGACCCCATCACTTTTATTGCTAATCCTTTGTATCGTTGACTGCACAGTCATTGCAGGGGTGATTTCTTTTTGAACCAAGTTGATATGCTGGTCAAATTTTCTTAATAGTGAATAGATGTGTGACAGCAAATCTTGAATCATTTCATCCTTATCTGAAATTGCACCAAGCCCTTGTGAACCTTGACTGACTGTTTGGATAACAGCCGCAATCTGTGTTTGATCTTGATTGAGTTGTGCGGTAATTTCGGCGGGTGATAGCTCGCTCAAAAAAACAACTTGGATGTTCTGGGTTGCATTGCGCGTGCGTGCACGTATGGTTTCCATGATTCGCATTTCATGCGATAGGTTACCTATCTCAAGCATGCGGTATAAGGTTTCGTCGATTCTTCGCGTTAGTTGGCTATAGAGGGTTTCAATTATCTTAATGCTATTGTTCAGTTTAATCATGGTGTCCTGGTAGTTGAGTACCAGATTGATCCGCTCTTCAATTTGCCGCCAATCACGCCGGTAAACTTCCAGTGCTGCTAGAGTACCAGGATCAATTACAGCAGCTACGGTTTCACCTTGATAGTTTCCACCTTCACTCAAGATATTTAGTAATGTATTGATTTCATTTTGGTAACTTTGCAAATCAGTAAAAGTGGTCGAATGAACTTGAGGAGCTTTTTGGATACTTTTTGCTAGTTGCAAGTGAAGAATTGGCAAATCAGAAACCAGTAGTGCTTGAGTGAATACGCGCTGGTTATAGTACTTGCTGATGATCGAAACAGTTACTATGCATAGTATCAAAAATACTACCCAAAGCCCCATGGCCCACTGTCTGTTGAGAAATGTTACGTTTTTTCTGCTATCAGCTTTGGGTGATAGCACAATAATTGGCAAATTTGTTCTTAGTGCAGAAATTCCGGTTGCCAATTTTAATTTTGAAAAATGTTCATCCATTGACTTCTCCAGGCTTAATCATGGCTTTTCAGAATGCCTCAAATTTCTTAGAGAGATGATCTGACGTTTATCGAGGGGTAGCATAGCGGCTAACAGATTCGATCAAAAACACAATAAGACCCGGTAAATGGTGTCTTTTAGGCGTATGAATCGCCCCGAGTATTCCGGAAATAAAATGATTTGGGAGGAAGAAGCGATGAAAAATCGAATCAGTTATTCACCGGAAGTACGAGAACGAGCGGTAAGGTTGGTATTCGAGCAGCAAAAGGAGCATGAATCGCAATGGTCGGTGATCAAGTCGATTGCATCAAAGATTGACTGCACAGCGGGGACATTGCGCACCTGGGTAAGGCGAATAGAGAATTGTGGCGGCATGTCGACCGCGGATCGTGAGCGATTCAAGGAATTGGAACAGGAGAGGAATTAAAGCGAACCAACGAGATGTTATGCAAGTAATTGGCGTTGCCCGTTGTATGGTCGAATGATTGATGAAGAAATTTGGCAAGGTATTCGGATTAGTAGACAATGCTGGACAACGATTGCGGATAACTTGCTTGTCCGACCAACGCAAGGTTAACCGACAATTTGTAGCTGTACGCCCTCCACTTAACTGTGGGTGGCGGATATTACATTTGTAAGACTCATGCACAACCTCCCCTGCTATTGCAATAACCAACTAAAATAGAGGTAGTTAAAAGACAGTTGGAGCAAAAGATGCAGATGAGTTTTGGAACACTGGAATTGGCAGAGCGATTGAAGCGAGATAATGTTCTGATGAAGATTGATGCGCTGATTGAGTGGGAGGAGTTACGTCCGAAGCTTACGGGTTTATACAAGCGCGAGTTATCGCATGGTGGAGGACAGGAACCGTTTGATGTGTTGTTGATGTTCAAAGCGATCCTGCTGGGTCAGTGGCATAGTTTATCGGATGCTGCGTTGGAGCAAGCGCTGTGTGTACGGATTGATTTTCTACAATTTTGTGGATTGTCCTTGTCGGATGCGATACCGGACGAAACCACTTTGTGCCGGTTCCGTAACCGTCTGGTAATCAACGACCGACTAGATGGTTTGCTAGGTTCTATTAATGAGCAGCTTCAATCACACGGATTGATGATCAAGGGTGCGACAGGAGCGGTCATTGATGCCACGCTGATTGAGTCGCGGCACGCCCTAAAAAAACCATCACACTGGAGGTAGATGCCGAAGGTAAGGCTGTTCAGTTTGAAGATGGCAGTCAGCCTGGAATCAGCTGTACCGAAGAACAAAGTGCGGATCCGGATGCGACTTGGCTAAAGAAAAGCAAGAAGTCGCAGTTTGGCTACCGCAGTTACCTGGTGGTAGACGCACAAGACGGCTATGTGCGCGGGGTTCACATTACTCCTGCCTGAAATGATGCATTTCGAAGCAGCTATCGATGGTGCGCATATCGAGGCGAATCGAGTGTATACCGACAAGGGATCCGCCAGTAACGCCAATCGACAGTTTCTAAGAAAGCAAAAGATCAAGAGCATCGCGCGTACAAGAACAAACCACTCTCGTCACGCCAGAAGCTGGCGAATCAATTGATCAGCAAAAACACTATATTATCGAACAGTATTTCGGCGCAATCAAACGCTTATTCAGAATGGGGCGCGCCAGCTACTTCGGTACACTAAAAATCAACGCCCAAGTCATACTGAAAAGTATCTGCATGAACCTGAAAAAAGCAGCCAACAAAATCTTCGTAGACCAACCATTAAGGAGAGCAATCCGTCCAAATGTTGCATAAGGGGGAAAATTCCCCTAAAAAAAGGAAAAAACTTCACTTTCTACCAAAATGACGTGCAATAACTGTCAGTTGGATATTTTTCTCTGTCACTACAGCTAAATTCTCGCGGTTGTGCAGAGGTCTTTTTGTAGCGACGTGGATTGGCTTTGTTTATGTGGCTTTTATTACCGATGTATTTGCAAGATACATCGTTGGCTGGCGAGTGAGTTGTTCATTGCGAACGGATCTGGTACTGGATGCATTGGAACAGGCGCTATGGTTTCGGAAGGAAATCGCAGGATTGATACATCATAGTGATAGAGGTGCCAATATTTATTGATTCGCTATACGGAGCGTTTGGCACAAACTAATATTGACGCTTCCGTTGGTAGCATCGGAGATTCTTGTGGCAATGCACTAGCTGAAACCATCAATGGCTTGCTTAAGATCGAAATCATACGACGCCATGGCTCGTGGCGCTCACAAAGGAAATCCTCAAGTTGCCCACCGGTTCAGGGAACAAACGCTGATCCTTCTGTTGCTGCAGGCTGCATAAATTCAGCATTAAAAGCAGGCAAATATACTTCCTTCAAATATTGGATTGCTGCCACCATGTCGGTGATATCAGCCAGTACCAGTTCCTTCGGCAAACGTTCTTGATGTGTACGAAACATGCGTTCACTACGCTCTCGTGTTCGGGATTAATAAGCCGCAATTGTTTCAATTCCGAGTCGCCTCATGGCTTGCCCAAACTGAGTGAGACTATGTTTGTCGACCTTACCGCCAGCTTCCGACGTATGCCAATAGTGGCAACCTCGATCCGAATAGGAGGGCGAAAAAATCCAAATTTTCCAACAGCTTCTTGCAAGCGACTCTTAACCCATGTATAGCTAAGCGTACTGAATCCTTGCGATACCATGCGTGAAAGTGCTTGGCATTCCAATCTGAATAACGATTTCGTAACATATTGCTCCGTTAATCCATCACCTCATTAACGGACGCACAACGATGCGAAGCTTGGGCTGGCCGCTTATCCAGCAGCCATTTCAGTCCATCTTCGGCATATTTGACCATGTAACACCGAAATGTACGATCACATGCCCAAAGGAGAAAAGCTGCTTTGCTTCTATATGTGCGAGACGAGCACTTTTGCAACAATCATCCCGTCCGTTTCATCTCAACACCTCCATGAGGCAAAGATAATCCAGACAGATCACGTGCTACAAACATGGGTAGTTTATTTGTTACCTAAACAGCTTAAAAACTTCTTGACCGATTATTAAGAGTCTGTATAATTCCGTTTCTCGTTGCTTGGCAGTATCAAAGAAGAAAAAAATCTAAAAGTAACGAATGCTCTTTAAAAAAACAATCGATAGGTGTGAACACTTAATAATAGTGAAAATAATATTTGATTTGGATTTGAAAAAATTTAAATTCAAGTATTTGTATATAGTATATGAATCATGAGAGTTAAAAATAGGAGTTAAACTTAAGAGTTTGATCCTGGCTCAGATTGAACGCTGGCGGCATGCTTTACACATGCAAGTCGAACGGCAGCACGAGTGCTTGCACTTGGTGGCGAGTGGCGAACGGGTGAGTAATACATCGGAACGTGTCCTAAAGAGGGGGATAACGCATCGAAAGATGTGCTAATACCGCATAATCTCTTTGGAGAAAAGTAGGGGATCGAAAGACCTTGCGCTTTTGGAGCGGCCGATGTCTGATTAGCTAGTTGGTGAGGTAAATGCTTACCAAGGCAACGATCAGTAGTTGGTCTGAGAGGATGACCAACCACACTGGGACTGAGACACGGCCCAGACTCCTACGGGAGGCAGCAGTGGGGAATTTTGGACAATGGGGGAAACCCTGATCCAGCAATGCCGCGTGAGTGAAGAAGGCCTTCGGGTTGTAAAGCTCTTTCAGTTGAGAAGAAAAGATTGTGACTAATAATCATAATTAATGACGGTATCAACAGAAGAAGCACC
>JAMXAG010000009.1 GCA_024281675.1 Nitrosomonas sp. | reverse complement strand
TTCCATTTTCATCCTCCATTTCATGTCTTCATTTTATGAAACTTCGGACTCCTTGAAAATCAGCATACCTCAATTTACAAAAACATTGTTGTCATGTATGACAGGGAATGTTGGAATAGATGTGACATTCCAACTGTTGCCAGAATCACTGGAAAACCCAACCTTAATCTCACTTAATGAAGCAAATGCCAGCAGAGATCCAGTATGGTTTTGTACAAAATCAACATCAAAAGCACTTAATAAGGGATGTTTAAGTGGATTGTGCCAGCCCGCTGAGCCAATAGTCTACGTGGTGCCTTTATTGACAGAAGTGTATAAACCGCCTCCATTATATGTCGTCGCGATAATCTTTTGATCATCGATGAAATGCGGAGATAAAGCGAAGCCTGTAATCAAATTTTCCCGGGTTTTAGATTGAGTCCAGCTGACACCACTATCTTTTGAGATGAACAATCCATCGAATGCCGAGAGCAACACGGTTTGATCGGCTGCGAATGAATTGGATATTTGTAGCTCAGAGAATTCATCAAGGGCTGTTGTCTGTCCGGTAATTTTGGCGCCTGAATTATAAAATGCCCAACTATTACCACCATTTGTGGATTTATAAACAGCTTGGGTCTGAGTCGTGCAAAACAGTGTGCGATCAATAAGGTAATTGGGTGAAATGGCGATGTTGTTAATCACTTCGCTTGGTAGATTAGTAGACTTGTTTGTAAATGTATTTCCCGAATCATTGCTATAAAAAACTCCATTGCTGGTAGCTAGGAATATTTCTCTGGCATCTCCAGGTGCTGTTGCGAAATCATAAGTTGTTGCGATTGCCAGATTCCCTTTTTCAATCCAGTGGTTACCAGCATCTGTCGAGACTCGTAAGTCTCCACTCGTACTCATAATCATCACAGTAGTATTTTGTGCAAATTCAGGTGATGCAGCAACCAGATTTACGCCATTTGCCGAACCCAGCAATTGAGTCCAACTTGTATCTGCTTTAGCCCGTCGATAAAGTTCACCTTGGCCTGGCATGAGAAAAAGCACATAATCGGCACTCCCCGATTTAACAATCTTCAGCCCTCCCTTAAGTATAGATTTGAAAGACCAATATTAAAGAATTGCCAAGAATTACCCCGGTTTGTTGATCGATAAACACCACCACCCAGAGTAGTAGCAAATACAGTACGATCAATGGCATAGTTGGGAGAAACGCGGATGGCTGAGAAATTAGAGTAATTATCCAGGCCTCTTGGGAGTTTAGTCCAAGTTACACCACCGTCGGTTGATCTTAGAATATCTTGGTAGCGCCAAGTAGTAAGCTCTCCATCAGTCGTCAAGAAAAGGGTTTGATCATTAGAAAAATCTGGTGAAATCCCTAATCCTTGCACTGGATCATGTGGATTATGCGCATGTGCGTCAGTACTACTGATAACAACCACCAACAAGGTTAAAACAAAAATGCTAGTAATCTGTTGTACTACGAAATTTTACATTACTATTCTCCATTATGCGTAATTGTTATTGTTTTTGAGGTTATTCCATTTAGCTGTTAACAAACAATGGGGGCATATGAGAAATTTATCGTTTATAGTTGAGATTTTAAGTTCAACCCATATTATACTCTTGATAAGATCTGGATTTATGGCAGTACTCTGCATCCGCTTACCTTGATTGTCATGCGATAACCGCAATGGCAGACCGTTAACCCTCCTGGAGTTTTATGTCTTTCTCTACTTTCGGCTTGTCCGATGAAATTATCCGTGCCGTCACTGAACGTGGCTACACGGTTCCTACCCCCATTCAAACACAAGCCATTCCAGCCGTATTGGCTGGCGGTGATTTATTGGCAGGGGCACAAACCGGTACCGGCAAAACCGCTGGTTTTACCTTACCTATTTTGCATCGTCTTTCCGACAAAAGTATTAAAGGACCATCCAGCGGGCGGCCACCGATACGAGCGCTGATTCTTGTTCCGACGCGTGAACTCGCCGCACAGGTGGAAGAAAGCGTGCGTGATTATGGCAAATATTTGAAATTAAGTTCAATGATTATGATCGGCGGTGTGAATATTAATCCGCAAATCACTCGCCTGAAAAGCCGCGTGGATATTTTGGTTGCGACACCGGGGCGGTTACTCGATCATGTGCAACAAAAAACGCTGAGCCTGTCTCACATTGAGATTCTTGTGCTAGATGAAGCCGATCGGATGCTAGACATGGGATTTATCCGCGATATCAAAAAAATTCTCGCATTACTGCCGAAGCAGCGGCAGAATTTATTATTCTCGGCCACTTTCTCGGATGGAATCCAGTCATTGGCGAACAATTTACTCAACAAACCGGTAATGATTGAGGTGGCGCGCCGTAATGCGACCACAGACAAGGTAACGCATGTGGTGCATCCAGTGGATCGTGATCGCAAAAAAGAGCTGCTTGCGCATTTGATTAAGCAACACCGCTGGTCACAGGTATTGGTGTTTACTCGTACCAAACATGGCGCCAATAAGCTGGTTGAGTTTTTGTTAGCAAATAACATTCCTGCACTGGCTATCCACGGGAATAAAAGTCAATCGGCACGCACACTGGCATTGGCAAAATTCAAAACAGGCGGCCTGCAAGTACTGGTAGCAACCGATATTGCCGCGCGCGGTATTGATATCAATGAGCTGCCGCATGTTGTTAACTTTGAACTGCCCAATGTAGCTGAGGATTATATTCACAGAATTGGCCGCACAGGCCGTGCCGGCGCAGAAGGAGATGCGGTATCGCTGGTTTGTGTCGATGAAACCAAGCTGCTGACAGCGATCGAAAAACTCATTAAGCGCGAAATACCCAGTCACGTAATTACCGGTTTTGAACCGGATCCACGCATTAAAGCTGAACCGATAAAAAATGGCCGTAGCAGCGAACCCCGTGGTGCAATCCATTCACGCAATCCACCAAAAAACCAGACCAATAACAAAAAACCGGCCACAAAGAAACCTGCAGGTGCTGGCTTTGCACATCCAGCGACACACCGCCTCACTGACCCACGCCGTGCTGGGGGACGCGTATAGAAAAAGAAAAAGAGGTTAGAGAGATGCTCTAACCTCTTGATTTATTGGTGGGTCTGGCTGGACTCGAACCAGCGACCAAGGGATTATGAGTCCCCTGCTCTAACCAACTGAGCTACAGACCCTCAGGATTACTTATTAAGTGTTACCTGTATCTAAGAAACTTCGCAAACGTTCAGAACGCGCTGGATGCCGAAGCTTTCTCAACGCTTTGGCCTCAATTTGACGAATACGTTCTCGCGTAACATCAAATTGCCTACCAACCTCTTCTAATGTGTGATCGGTATTCATTTCAATACCAAAGCGCATACGCAAAACCTTGGCTTCACGGGGTGTTAAAGAATCCAGAATATCTTTTGTTACGCCTCGCAAACTCGCATACACTGCCGCATCTGATGGTGCCATTGTTGCTGCATCTTCAATAAAATCACCCAAATGCGAATCTTCATCATCCCCAATCGGGGTTTCCATTGAAATAGGTTCTTTGGAAATTTTGAGTATTTTACGGATTTTTTCTTCTGGCATTTCCATTTTTTCAGCCAATACCGCTGGTTCTGGTTCTTGCCCTGTCTCTTGTAAAATTTGGCGTGAAATACGATTCATCTTATTAATTGTTTCGATCATATGCACCGGAATGCGTATGGTACGTGCCTGATCAGCAATCGATCGGGTAATGGCTTGACGTATCCACCATGTTGCATAAGTCGAAAATTTATAACCACGTCGATATTCAAATTTATCGACCGCCTTCATCAAACCAATATTACCTTCTTGAATCAGATCAAGAAACTGTAATCCGCGATTGGTATATTTTTTAGCTATAGAAATCACCAACCGTAAATTGGCTTCTGTCATTTCGCGCTTAGCGCGGCGTGCTTTTGCCTCTCCTGTTGACATCTTGCGGTTGATTTCTTTTAAATCCTTGATAGGTATACCAATAGCGCCCTTCAACGTCAACAAGTTTTGTTGTTCTTCCATAATAGCAGGCTTATAGTGCTCAAGCGCCTGGCTATAGGGCTTATTCAATTTTATTTCCTGGTCAATCCACTCCAGATTTGTTTCGTTTCCGGGGAAGCATTTGATGAAATAGTTGCGCGGCATTTTTGCTTTAGTCACGCATAAGTCCATGATCTTACGCTCATAACTACGAACGTTATTGACCAAATCACGTTGCGTGTCACAAAGTTTCTCCACCATTTTTGCAGAAAACCGGATTGCCATTAATTCTGCGGAAATCTTTTCCTGCAATTCGATATATCCATCATGATGAGGTCCTTTTTTCTCTAGTAGCACCTGCATTTCATCATAAATACCACAAATAACAGCAAAACGTTCTAACGCATCAGACTTTAATTTCAAAAGATTAGCACTTGCAATTGAAGCAGCGTCGCCACCTTCTTCGTCTTCATCGCCACCATCCAGATCACTAGCTTCTAATTCTTGTGCTAACGAATCTTCTGAGAACTCTTCATTCATAATGTCTTGCGCATTGACATCCAGTAAACCGTCAACAACTTCATCAATACGCAGCACATCTTTTTCGATGTCTTTCGCTAAAGCAACAATACCGGCAATGATAGGTGGACAGGCTGATATCGCCTGAATCATATGGCGTAATCCACCTTCGATACGTTTAGCGATCTCGATTTCACTTTCACGCGTCAACAATCCTACCGACCCCATTTCTCGCATATACATTCGCACGGGATCAGTAGTTCTTCCAAACTCGGAATCCACTGTTGAGAGCGCGGCTTCTGCTTCTTCTGCCACGTCTTCATCCGCTACCGTTGTAGCAGCATCTGACATGAGTAACGCTTCCGTATCCGGTGCTTCATCATGTACGGAAATACCCATATCGTTGATCATGCTGATAATGCCTTCAATTTGCTCGGCATCTAGCATGTCATCAGGCAGATGATCGTTGATCTCTGCGTAAGTCAGATAACCCCGCTCTTTACCCAATCCAATTAAGATTTTCAGACGCATCCGGCGCGCCTCGATGTCTTGTAGTAAAGCTGCGCTTTGCCCTACAGATAAAGAAGGTTCTAATTCATTAGCCAAATCTTTATCTGAAGTAGATTTTGCTTTCTTAGCGGTTCTTCCCCTGCCTTTTTTGCTGCTAACGGCCGCATCAACACTTTCATCAAAAGCAGCTTCGGCAATTTTATCCAAGCTGCTATCGGCTTCTATGGAAGTACCCTCCAAATCTAAAGCATCGTCATGAACAAATGTTTTTTCGTTTTTTACTGTTTTTGCTGCTTTTTCTACTTTGGAAATCGCTTTAGAGTTTCTGCTTGTTTTATTTTCGGCCGTACTGGCTAGGTTATCTTTTTCTTTTTTAATCATTTTTTTATCAATATCTTTTGCCTTTTTAATTATTATTTTTGTAGCAACATCAATCCCATCACTTTTAGCTTTGAGTTCCTTTTTTCTTGGCATATTGAATTCCAACTATTAATATGGATTTTAAAAAAATTAAAAGCCGTTGATTATAACAAAAGCTGGTAATGCTGACATTAGACAATTACTTAAAAATTACTCCACAGATTTAAAACGAAGTCAGTTGTTGCAATTCTCGTTTTTCTTCATCTGTCAATTGCGCTAATGATTTACTATGCAACTCAGTCATACGCTTATTTCGCTGCACTTGTTGCAACAGCTGTTGTGCACCCATAAATTCCACTTCTAAATCAATCGCATCATCCCATTTTAGCACTTCACTTTCAATACTCTCCAGCAGGGCCTTATGTGGAATATCGTTGAAATAAGTCAAAACAGAATGTGTCAATGGACTTTCAATTAGATGTAAGTTTTTATCCAACAAATCAACCAGTGCTTTTAACGCGCCTTGTTCCTGCTTGGTTTCATCACATTCGACCAATAATTCTCGATCAAGTTTTTCGAGATAGCTCGGTCTGCACAATAACATCATAATGATACGCCGATAGGGCGTAATCAACTGCCTCGCAAGATGACCCTGTTGGGTGTTCGTTTTTTTTAATAGGGGCTTTAATTGCATCAAGCCTACCACCTGATTTTGGTTAATCCCACTGAGCTCCTCTAGCCGCTTTAAAAGTATCGAAACCAATGCAGGTGCTTTAATTTGCTGTAATAATGGTTTTGTTTGATGAATTAACCTTGCCTTACCCTCACTGGTTTGCAGGTTGATATCCAAGCATAGTTCTTTGAACATAAACTCAGACAAGGGTGTAGCAAGCGTTAGTTGTTGCTCAAATAATTCCTTACCATTGCGACTCACATAACTATCCGGATCTTCCCCTTCAGGTAAAAAAAGAAAACCTAAATACTTGTTATCCGATAAAAACTCCAAACTATTTTCTAAAGCGCGCCATGCAGCCTTACGTCCAGCATTGTCGCCGTCAAAGCAAAAAATAATGTTATCGGTTTGACGCATCAATCGTTGTATCTGAAAACTCGTGATGGCTGTACCGAGAGTAGCGACCACATAATCAATACCGTGTTGCGACAATGCAATAACATCCATATAACCTTCGACAACGATAACACGATCGGCTTCACGAATAGCACGACGCGCTGAGAAGAGATGGTAAAGTTCTCGTCCCTTACCAAAGAGCACTGTTTCCGGAGAATTTAAATACTTAGGCTCACCCGGCTCAATTACCCGACCACCAAAACCAATGATGTAACCTTTTAAATTAACGATCGGAAACATAATTCGATCTCTAAAACGATCATACTGCTTATCTTCATCGACGATCACTAACCCTACCTGTTGCAATATACTTCGCGTTTGTTCCGATTTGTAGTCAGGAAATGCAGCACTCAAACCCTGCCAACCCGCGGGCGCATATCCGATACCAAATCGGGCTGCGGTTTTACCAGATAATCCACGCTTTTTTAGATAGTCAATCGCTTTCTGCGATAATTTAAGCTGAGATTTGTAAAACTGGGCTGCAACTTGCAAAGCTTGATTTAAATCCTGTGTCGAAATATCAGCTTGGTTTTGCACAAATTCTTCTGAAGATCCAGAGCCCCCATTTGAATCTGGTAAACTCATCGGCACAGCCATAGGTACAGGCATTTGCATCCCAGCATATTCGGCCAATTGGCTCACTGCATCAGTAAAGCTTAAGCCACTGTATTCCATTAAAAAACTAATCGCGTTCCCGTGTGCCCCACAACCAAAGCAATGATAAAATTGTTTGGATTGACTGACCGTAAAGGAAGGCGTTTTTTCGTTGTGAAAGGGGCAGCAAGCGATAAAATTGGCGCCTGCTTTTTTCAGTGGAATGTACCGATCAATCGCATCAACAATATCGATACGATTCAGAAGATCGAGAATGAAAGACTGAGGAATCATTTAGCGAATCCAATAACACTCAGCAAAATTATAAAGACACTCGGACAAATTACGCAAAAATTGCCCGATTGTGCTTTTCAATACGAATTTCAGCCCGATAATTTTTCTTTGATTAGGACCGATACCTTGGCCATATCAGCACGTCCGGCAAGTTTCAGTTTCAATATCGACATCACTTTACCCATGTCTCGCACACCTTGCGCACCCGATGCAACAATCGTTTCTGTAATCAATGCAGTTATTTCTGCATCATTCAGCGGTTGGGGCATGTAGTCCATTAAAATCGACACTTCCCCTTTTTCAATATCGGCCAGATCCATGCGCCGTGCGGCCTCATATTGCGCGATAGAATCTTTACGCTGTTTAAGCATTTTCTCGATCACAATAATGATAGCAGCATCATCGAGCACAATACGTTCATCAACCTCGCGCTGCTTGATTGCGGCTTGTAGTAAGCGGATCGTATCGCGTCGCTTAATATCACCCGAACGCATGGCTGCTTTCATATCGTCAGTAATCTTTTGTTTTAAACTCATTAGAAATACCGTAAAGCAACAAATGAAGAGGAATCCATGCTGCGCAATAAAGCATGGAAATTTTATTCGTTTCGCTTATTACCTAATATGAATGTCAATAAAGTTTAGGAGGTAACAACTGACTACGCAAACGTTTGTAATTACGTTTGACAGCGGCAGCTAATTTACGCTTACGCTCGGTGGTTGGTTTTTCGTAAAACTCACGGGCACGCAATTCTGTCAAAATACCTGTTTTTTCAATAGACCGTTTAAATCGTCGCATTGCAACTTCAAATGGTTCATTTTCCTTAACTTTAATGGACGTCATAAATCTCCTTTAGATTAATTCCTATATAATGTGAATAAGCAAAAACTGATGAAACGAAAAGCTGCGAATTATAACATTAACAATATTGCCTCTCCAAGAAAAACAACTTATTTTTCCCATGCTTGTTTTAGGTATCGAAACTTCCTGTGATGAAACTGGAATAGCACTTTTTGACACGCAACACTGCTTACTTAGTCACACACTGCATTCACAGATCGCAATGCATAGTGAATATGGCGGTGTCGTGCCAGAATTAGCATCGCGTGATCATATCCGACACATTCTGCCACTCATTCAACAAACGTTACTTGCCGCCAATCGCACATTAAATCAAATCAACGCTATCGCATACACGCAGGGTCCTGGCTTAGCAGGTGCATTATTAGTTGGCGCCAGCGTCGGTGCTGCACTGAGCTTTGCACTTAATATCCCAGTCATCGGCATACACCATTTGGAAGGACATCTGCTATCCCCCTTATTATCGAAACCCGCTCCAGATTTTCCTTTCATTGCATTGCTGGTATCGGGAGGGCATACACAACTGATGCAAGTCAGTGCAGTCGGTCAATATGTGTTATTGGGTGAAACTGTCGATGACGCAGCCGGTGAAGCGTTTGATAAAACTGCCAAGCTACTCGGCCTGGGATATCCCGGTGGTGCAGCCTTATCGAAACTTGCACATCAAGGACAATCTGGACGTTTCAAGCTACCGAGACCGATGCTGAATAGTAAAGACCACAATTTTAGCTTCAGTGGTTTAAAAACAGCCGTACTGACATTAATCAATAAGCACGAACTAACCCCACAAACACGTGCAGACATTGCTTTGGCCTTTCAAGATGCGATTGTCGAAGTCTTAGTAGAAAAATCCTTAACTGCCCTATCACAAACCGGCCTAAAACAATTGATTGTAGCAGGTGGCGTAGGCGCCAATGATCAATTGCGTAATAACCTCAGCGCTAAAGCCACACTCGCTGGAGCGACCGTCTTCTATCCCGAATTAGAATTCTGTACCGATAATGGCGCAATGATTGCCTTGGCAGGCGCTTTGCGATTAAGCGCACAAGAAAACCATACCATGCTGCAACTGCAACCAGCGCGTAGCTTTACCATCCACCCACGCTGGAATTTGACAGCACTTTCCACATTGACCATCGTTCAATCTTAAAACTCTAGCAAGATGCTTTGTAGAACCATGCACTTAAATACTTTTAAACCGCTCTGTCGGGTGATCCAACCAGTAAACTAAGCCTTGAGCATTAAGCTTGATATCCGATCGTAATAATTGATTAACCTCCACTTCAGATAAACGACAGTCATGGGTCGATAAGCATTGTTTGAATAATGCTTTTAGCTCTTCTGAAATAACCGATTGCCGATCCGATTGCGGCGTGTTGGCATTTTGTGCGATGGCGACATGCGCATCGATCAAACGGTGCATCGCATTCGCATGCTGCTCCAAGTGCGTAATACGGCTGTAGTGTGTCAGATAAGCAAATTGCGGTTTAAAACTCATGATTCGATCGAGCGAAGCATGGGCTGCATCTGGATCAAATTGCACTGGCGAAGTAGTAGGAAAAACAAACTCCATTCCATTCACATCAAACTCTCGATACGACACGCCAAATGTATCACCGGTAAACATACTTTGGCTACGCTCGTCATAAATACAAACATGATGGCGCGCATGTCCCGGCGTATCCAGGAAGCACAGTAACCGGCCATTCAGATCAATACAATGATTATCGGGCGCTTCGATAATCCTATGCTCATCAATACACTGAATTTCGCCATACACGCGCTTGAACTCTTCTGCGCCATACACGCTAGAGGCACCTGCCACCAATCGAGTTGGGTTAATCATGTGGCTAGCCCCGCGCGGATGCACCACCAGTTTCGCATTGGGGAAAAGGTGCATACATTCGCTCGCACCACCCGCATGATCCAGGTGAATATGCGTCAAGATAACATAAGCAATGTTCTCAAGCGGAATGCGCTTTGACTTGAGGACCTCAACTACACCCGGTATGGAAAAATTCGTTCCGGTATCGATCAATGCCGCCATACCTTGTTCAACGAGCAAATGAATCGCGGCACGACAAGGCCGATGATATTGTGCATCAATGGCACTGATGCCATGACCAAACTCTGTTACCAATGGTAATACCATAGCGGTTACTCAACGATCCTATGAAAAAAATCTGTCAGCATTTACTGGGGAGTTGATTTTAATTGTTCAAGAATAGCAGGATTCTCCAAGGTAGAAACATCCTGTGTAATTTCCTCGCCTTTGGCCAAAGCGCGCAATAAACGGCGCATGATTTTACCAGAGCGAGTTTTAGGCAAATTCTCACCGAAACGAATTTCATCTGGCTTAGCAATTGGGCCAATTTGCTTGGCCACCCAATCACGCAAGGCATTGGTAATCTCGATAACTGCATTACCCTCGGGATAGGATCCTTTGAGTGTCACAAAAGCGACAATGGCTTCACCCTTTACTTCATGGGGTTTGCCGACCACCGCAGCTTCTGCTACCAAGGGATGTGCAACCAGCGCCGATTCAATCTCCATGGTTCCAAGGCGGTGACCGGAAACGTTCAAAACGTCATCAATCCGTCCCATAATCCAAAAATATCCGTCTTGATCGCGGTAGGCTGAATCACCAGCAAGGTAATATTGGCCATTTGCAATCCCTGCCGGAAAATATGTTTTCTTGAAACGCTCAGGATCGCCCCACAATGTTTGCACTTGTGAAGGAAACGGTTTTTTAATGACTAACAATCCCCCTTTTCCGTTACCCATTTCATGTCCTTCCTCATCCACAATCGCGGCGGCAATGCCGGGCACCGGGAAAGTACAGGAACCAGGTTTAAGTGTTATGGCACCCGGCAATGGAGCAATCATATGGCTACCGGTCTCGGTTTGCCACCAAGTATCGACGATCGGACAGCGGGTCTGACCCACTTTCTCATAAAACCACATCCATGCTTCAGGATTAATAGGTTCCCCCACGGACCCAAGCAATCGCAATGATGATAAATCATATTGCGCTGGCAAATCAGCCCCCAATTTTATCAACGAGCGAATCGCGGTAGGCGCGGTATAAAAAGTTGTCACCTGATGCTTTTGAATAATTTCCCAAAAACGCCCAGGATGTGGAAAAGTGGGCACTCCCTCAAAAATCACTTGCGTAGCCCCCATGGCAAGCGGTCCATAGGCGACATAGCTATGCCCGGTAATCCAACCGACGTCGGCTGTACACCAAAACACATCGGTCGGTTTGTAGTCAAACACCCACTGCATGGACAATTTTACCCCTAGCAAATAGCCTGCGCTCGAATGTTGCACACCTTTGGGTTTACCGGTAGAACCAGAGGTATAAAGCGTAAACAAGGGATGTTCCGCATCGACCCATTCAGGTTCACACGAAGAATCGACATGCTGAATGATTTCATCCCACCAGACATCTCGCACCGGATCTAAGGTTACTGCAGCACCCGTGCGACGATACACAATGACGCGCTTGATTGAAGCCGTGCCATCCATATTCATGGCTTCATCAACAGTCAATTTAAGCGGGTTTCTCTTACCGCCACGCACTTGTTCATCAGCAGTAATCACGGCAACGGCACCAGCATCCACGATACGCTCATGTAAGCTTTTCGCGGAAAACCCCCCAAACACGACCGAATGAATAGCACCAATGCGTGCACACGCTTGCATCGCCACGACGGCTTCAATCCCCATTGGCATATAAATAATAACGCGGTCGCCTTTATTAACACCTTGCTTTTTCAAAGCATTGGCAAATTGGCACACAGATTGATGCAATTCACGATACGTCACTCGAGACACGTTACCTTCATCCGATTCAAAAATAATCGCGATCTTTTCGGCTTGTGTTACCAAGTGTCGATCAAGGCAGTTATAGGAAACATTCAACAGACCACCCTTGAACCATTGGCAAAAAGGAAAATTCTGATCATCCAACACTTGATCGAAAGATTGTTGCCAAATAATTTGCTCACACGCCTGATTACCCCAAAAACGCTTATAATCATTCTCTGCCTCTTGGCACAAGGCAGTGTAAGCCGCAAAACTTGACACATTGGCTTGGGTGGAAAATGTCTTCGCAGGGGGAAAAATCCGCGTTTCATTAAGCGATGATTCAATCGTGGACATGCATTATCTCCGGCGTGAAACTGAATAAATAGACGGGAATTGTATCATTTCCGCCATCAACAAAACGCTACCCCATTTTCCAGGATAATTCTGCATTCGCATACAAAGGTACCAATACTTCTCCAGCAAAAGCATACTGTTTGGGAATCATCCAGACTTTCTGCTGCAGCGTGATCGTATTGGTATTGCGCGGTAATCGATAGAAATCTGCACCAAAAAAACTGGCAAAGCCTTCCAATCTATCGAGTGCCCCGGCTTGTTCAAAAGCAGCAGCATATAACTCCATTGCAGCATGTGCGGTAAAAATGCCAGCGCAGCCACACGAATGTTCTTTATTCATCAGTGCATGCGGCGCGCTGTCCGTGCCCAGGAAGAATTTAGCATTGCCACTCGTGGCAGCTTGTAGCAACGCTTGCCGGTGCGTTTCCCGCTTAAGAATGGGCAAACAATAATGATGCGGTCGAATGCCACCTTGAAACAATGCATTTCGATTCAATAAAAGATGATGCGCCGTAATAGTTGCTGCGATTTTTACCGAGGATTGTTTGACAAACTCAACCGCATCCCGAGTCGTGACATGCTCAAATACTATCCGTAACTGTGGAAACCGTTGCGTCAGTGCAATTAGCACACGCTCGATGAAAATCTTTTCTCGATCAAACACATCAATATCCGGATCAGTCACTTCTCCATGAACCAATAGCGGTATATCCTGCTTTTCCATTTCAGCTAAAGTCTCAAAACATTTGGAAATATCAGTGACCCCCGCATCAGAATGGGTTGTCGCTCCAGCTGGATACAATTTTACCGCCTGCACAATGCCGCTGTTTTTTGCGCGCACAATTTCTGATGGCTGCGTGTTATCGGTCAAATATAGGGTCATCAGCGGTTGGAACTGGCCTCGCAACTCTTCAGGCAGCGCCGATACGACACGAGTGTAATACGCTTGCGCCATCTCGGTAGTAACCACCGGAGCACGTAGATTCGGCATGATGATAGCGCGCGCAAACTGCCGCGCGGTGTACGGCAACACGTCTTTTAGTTGTTCACCATCACGCAAATGCAAATGCCAGTCATCCGGGCGAGTAATCGTGAGATGCGTTAAAAAGGATGACAAAGGAAATCCCTCGAATAATTGAAATAATCAATTATAACTTAGCACGCGGACTTCCCACCTCATTCCTGATTCATTCTGATTGATCGGGTTGTTTCAAACGTAATGCAACTTGATACAGCGTATTCTTATTCTCGCCAGTAATTACTGTTGCAAGTTTTACGGCTTGTTTAAGCGGTAACTCAGCCAATAAGTATTTCAAGGTATCGTGTGCCTGTTCGCTCACTTGCGATTTATCAGGTTTTTCATTACCAGACAGTATTAGCACGAATTCCCCTTTTTGTTGATAAATATCCGATTTGAGCCAACTTAGGGTTTCTGCCAATGAACTTACGTGGATCGTCTCAAATACTTTGGTCAACTCACGCGCAAGCGTCAGCGTGCGGTTTGCACCGAAGACTTCGATCATGTCTTCAATACATTCGATAATCCGGTGCGGCGCCTCATAAAATATTGCAGGATATGACTGTGACTTAAATTTGACCAATTCACGCTGGCGCGCCATCGATTTTGTTGGCAAAAAACCATAAAAGAAAAAATGTGGGTCTGTGATACCCGCCGCCGATAACGCACAAATTGCAGCATTCGCACCTGGAATGGGAATAACCGGATAACCTTTTGCACGAATTTGCTGAACCAAAATTGCACCTGGATCAGAAATTGCTGGTGTTCCAGCATCGGTTATCAATGCCACATTCTTGCCTTCTGCTAATAGTGTTAATATCTTATTTGTTACCTCAACTTCATTATGTTGATGCAAACTGATCAATGGTACTGAAATACCATGTGTCATTAATAAATATTTAGAATTTTGTATATGTTCAACCGCAACCACATCGACTGTTTTCAATATGTCCAATGCACGTAAACTAATATCATTCAGATTCCCGATTGGCGTGGCCACTACATATAATGCGCTTTTTCCTAGCATACTTTGGGTGCCGCGTATATTCACTCTTGTTTTGATCATAACGCTGGCATTATCCGGCAATCTCGCATCAGCGACTACCGATACTTATTTTAACCAGCCTCCTTATCAAGGAGATGTTTCTAAATCAGTAAAAACACCGCACATTGCACTCATTTTACCGTTGGAATCACCCGCCTTTAGTGAAGCGGCAGATCAAGTCAAAGCAGGCTTTATTGCTGCCACGATGCGCGAAGAACCGTTGCAACTCGTTATCCGTATTTATTCAACCGGTGATGATCCGCTGGATATTCTTCTGACCTACCACGAAGCATTGGATGCAGGTGCTGAATTTGTGGTGGGCCCACTGACTCGGGACGGCGTTGCTGCAATTGCATCGAGTCAACGTGTAACAGTGCCGACTCTGGCCTTGAATACGGTTGATAATACTACTGCAATACCCACCCAACTGTTTTTGTTTGGTTTGCAAATGGAAGCTGAAGCGAGCCAAGTTGCGCAACTGGCACGTGACAGTGGAAAAACACAAGCTTTAATAATTGGCGACAACAGTGGCTTGTCGAAACGTCTGCAAGCAGCCTTTAGTGAACGCTGGCAGCATGAAGGTGGCGCTTTAGCATTTTTTCGTCATGCTGATGACCAGCAGCAATTACCGCAATTGAAGAAATTGAGCAGCAACGACAATCAATTGGTTTTTCTTGCTTTGGGTGCAGATAAAGCACGTATCGTGCGACCTTACATTGCGACAGATGTACCGATTTTTGCCACCTCTCAAGTTTACACTGGCAATGATAACACCCTACTCAACAATGATCTGAATGAAATTCGCTTTGTTGATATGCCGTGGTTATTGCAATTCGACCATCCAGCCGTAATGGCCTATCGCCAGAATCGCACCATTAAAAATATGGATATGGAACGTTTGTATGCATTAGGAATCGATGCATTTCGCTTGATGACACATTTACTCGACCCATTGTTTATCAATGAAATCAGCTTTGACGGCGTCACGGGGTTTGTGCGTGCAGCACCGGCCAACCAATTCATTCGCGAACCCGTCTCAGCACAATTTATACAGGGTCAAGTACAACTACTGGATATACAACGAACAATCCCAGCTTCAGTAGCACCGCAATCGGAACCATGAACGGCCATGAAGCTGAAAAAATCGCAGCAACCTATTTACAGCAGCTCTCATTAATTCTGATTACGCAAAATTATCGCTGCCGCTTTGGTGAAATTGATTTGATCATGCAGGATAACAACACTTTAGTTTTTGTTGAAGTCCGCATGCGTACACGAGACACTTTTGGTGGCGCAGCTTCCAGCATCACACCGACAAAACAAGCCAAACTACTCCGCACTGCCCGTCACTATTTGGCAGAGATCGACAACGATCCACCCTGCCGTTTTGATGTCATTTTACTCAGCGGTATTAATGGGCAAAAGATTGACTGGATTCAAAATGCATTTGGCGAGTAAATTATGCAAATTGTGAACTTCACTCTGAAGTTCCTGACTCAAGATAGCAATTGACGAAGGCTTTTCTGGGTTATTATTTATTTTTCTTTAAGTACAATGCAACGCAAGCGCCACCTGCTGGATTATTTGCTATGGCCATTTCCCCACCATAAGCTTGAATAATGTCGTGTACAATGGCCAATCCGATACCATGCCCAGGAGTAGATTGATCGGCGCGAACACAGCGTTCCAAAATTCTATCGGCTTCCTGTGATGGAATACCAGGGCCGTCATCTTTTACTTGGATTACTACCTGATTATCTCGGCATTCTGCGCAAACTTGAATACTGTTACGACACCATTTAAAGGCATTGTCAATCAAATTCCCAAGTAATTCCATTAAATCTCCTTCGTCGATGCGTACGCCAACAACATCATCCATCTGAACAACTATTTCCGGCTGCTTTGTACGATATGCTTTTTGCACTGTATTGATAATTCTATCCACCATAGGTTTTAGTAGTACCAACGCCATCCCCGTGGAACTTCCTGCCGTAACTGCGCGGCGCAATTGGTATTGGATAATGTTGTCCATGCGATCAATCTGTTCATGGATAATTTTGCGCCGAGACACTTCATCTTCTTCACAATTTACAGCACCCTGTAGTACTGCAAGTGGCGTTTTAAGGCTATGCGCCAAATCAGCCAAACCATTACGGTAACGTTTTTGCTGCTTGTGTTCGTGATTAATTAAAGAATTAATATTATCTGTTAACAATTTTAATTCGCTTGGGTAATTCCCTTTCAAGCTTTCTTGCGCACCCGATTCTATCGCAGCAAGCTCCATTGAAACGTTTCGCAATGGCTTCAACCCCCAACGTAACGCCAGCATTTGCATAAACAGCAATAAGGCAATCAAGGCAATCAGCCACCCCCATAAATCCTCACGATATTGCGTAATCTGTGCATCAAATAATGTCGTATTGGTAACAACGACAAACGTCAATGGATACTCCCCAGCAGGTGTTTCCCAAGTCACTGCATAGCGATAGATAAAATAGGTTTGATCGCCGAGCGTCAATTGTTCAAATACTTTTGTCCCTTTGTCTAGAGGAGAGATGGCCGGAATGTTTTCATTCAGCGATGAAGTGGAGCGCCACAATATTGCTCCTGCTTGATCGATTACAAATCCGTAGGTATCAGAATTCACATGCCCTAGTTCTGCATCAATCAAGTTGGTTTCTAAATCTAATACGCCCGTATCATCAACTTCTGCATCACCCATCAGCATCAATAATTTTGCAAATAAACGGTCTTGTACACCTAAACGCGCACTATCATAAAATGCACGATCCAATGTCAATGCAATCCCAATCATAAATGCTAGCAATACCAGAGTAGCGCTAAATAGAACGCGCTGGCTTAAAGATATCATCGTAATTTATTACAATCGAAAGTAAAACGATAACCGCGGCCACGCAGTGTTTCAATCGGATTTAGCGAACCATCCGGATCCAGTTTGCGACGCAAGCGTCCGACCATAACTTCTAATACATTGCTGTCACGGTCTTCATCGTGCGGATAAAGATAATCTGTGAGTAATTGCTTAGAAAGTACTTCACCATGATGACGCACCAATTCTTCCAACATACGATATTCAAATGATGTAAGTTCAATCGGTTTGTCATTCACAGTCACTGACTGCGATGCGACATCAATAACAATTGGACCACAATTCAACTGAGTATGCGGAATACCGGTCGAGCGTCGCAACAAGGCCTTCACTCGCGCTTGCAATTCTTCCATTTGAAACGGTTTAGTCAAATAATCGTCAGCGCCTATTTCCAATCCCTGCACTTTATCTTGCCAACTGCTACGCGCAGTTAAAATTAGAATAGGTAATAAGTTGCCTTGTTCGCGCAACGCTTTAATGATTTCCAATCCTGATTTACCTGGTAAGCCAATATCAATAATTGCAACATCTAAAGGATATTCTCTGGCAAAAAATAATCCTTCGCTACCATCACTGCAAGTATCCACCATATAACCAGCCGACTCCAGTTGTTGACGAATCTGCTGTTGCAGTTTGATTTCATCTTCAATGACTAGAATACGCATAACTTAATCCGTGAAATTAGTATCGATTGAAATGATCGTTGAATTGCATATGAAAAACTTTATTCATTACTCAGTTAATGAGTCGACATAATCGCGCCGTCGACAGCATTAATCAGAATTATATGCACAGTACCGTTTCGGCTAAGCATTTTTATCCGATAAGTATTTTTGGAATGATTGATTGCCAACACACGTCCATTAAAATTTTGCTGAGCAATTGCAATCGCTTTTTGCTCGGTAATCCCTACTGTAGCGATAGTATGGTCGCTTCCGGCTTGATAATAACGTATTGTGTGATTGGATTGGGCTATTGTTTGCGTAACTGGTGTTATCAAAACAATCAGTATAGTCACTATTTCTTGCCATCTATTCATGTCACATATTCCATATGAATTATAGAAACCAAGCCGGTAACGAAAGCAGGATAAGTGCTTGCTACCAGCTTGTCTAGTTAACTCAGAAACCTATCATAAAGGTCGCACCTCCGGTACTAATACCCAACATTGAGGGTTGAATATAAATCGGGGCTGGATAGTAATTATAGCTCGGTTGTGGGTAGTAGGAACGGTATTGAATACGTGGTTGGTTGTACATCATATATCCATTTAAATGATGGCTATGATGGTGCCCGTGATGATGGCTATGATGTCGATGACCTTGATGATGTTCATGATGACCGTGATGATGATGCCCTCTACCCGCTTGCGCTAATGTAGGCGCTGCTAAAACAAAGGCAAGTAATAGCGTAGCAAAGACACGAGCGAACGTTGTTTTTGTGGTTTTCATTGCATGTCTCCTTTCAGTTGATAAATTCAGAATAATTTCTGATAGCGCCAATTTACGCTAGCCAACATGAATAAAAACTGAATGATGAACTACCACACAAAAAAATTAAAAGCATTGGTTTCTTCTTGTATTCCTTGTCTCACCTGGAATTTGCACTGTTTAGAAATATAAAATTCGAAAATCACGGTATAAATTAGCCTTATCTCTAAAAATAAACAACATAGCGATATGCTACCTTCTCAATCCAGAGTCGATCATCAAAGATTACACCGTTATCTTTCTGGGAGTCAGCACAATGCTTGTTATTGTTGGATACATCATCATTATCATTTCTGTATTTGGTGGTTTTGCTTTGGCAGGTGGCCATCTGGCTTCATTATGGCAACCCGTTGAAGTTTTAATGATTGGCGGGGGAGCGGTTGGTGCGTTTGTGGTTGGTAATTCCAGCAAAGCGCTTAAGGCAACGCTGAAAGCTCTTCCCACTGTTTTTAAAGGTTCCAAATTTACCAAATCACTATATATGGAATTAATGACATTACTCTATGAAATCCTTGGCAAGATTCGTAAGGAAGGATTGATGTCTATTGAGGGCGATGTCGACGATCCTAACAATAGCCCCATCTTTACAAAATATCCGGGTATTTTGGCTGATCATCACATCACGGAATTCATTACCGACTACCTTCGCTTAATGGTTGGTGGCAACCTTAATTCATTAGAAATCGAAAATCTCATGGATAGCGAATTAGAAACACATCATCAGGAAGGAGAAGTCCCCATACACACCATCGCGAAGCTTGGTGATGGATTACCCGCATTTGGCATTGTTGCAGCAGTAATGGGAGTGGTACATACCATGGAATCTGTTCATTTACCACCCGCCGAATTAGGGATTTTGATTGCAGCAGCGCTGGTCGGTACATTCTTAGGAATTCTGCTTGCTTATGGGTTTGTATCTCCGTTATCAGGCAAGCTTGAACATAATTTACACGAATCCAGCAAAATGTTCGAGTGTATCAAAATTACCCTGCTTGCCAATTTAAATGGCTATTCTCCTGTTTTAGCTGTGGAATTTGGTCGAAAAGTATTGTTTACCACTGAAAGGCCTTCTTTTGCCGAGCTCGAAGAACATGTTAAACAAAGTAAAGCAAAATAAACCTACTTAAATAATTACCTAACTTAAGAGAACGTAATATGGGTGAGGATCTAGCGCAACGACCTATTGTCATAAAACGAATTAAGAAAGTTGCGGGTGGACACCACGGAGGTGCATGGAAAATTGCTTATGCCGACTTCGTAACCGCAATGATGGCGTTCTTTCTACTCATGTGGCTATTAGGATCAAGCACCAAAGCAAAACTGGAAGGTATCTCGGAATATTTTAAAACACCCCTTAAAGTTGCTTTATCAGGGGGATCGTCTGTTGCCAATACTGACAGCATACTTGTAGGAGGCGGTGAAGACTTTACCCGTCAGGAAGGTCAAGTTCTGAAAGGTGTTGTTAAAGAGGAAAAAGTTGATGAGAAAACCAAAAAAGTACTTCGAGAACGCGCGGAGCGTATTCGACTGGAAGGTTTAAAAAAGAAAATTGAACAAGCCATAGAAGCCAATCCTTCACTAAAAAAATTTGAAAACCAGCTATTACTCGATATCACAACCGATGGCTTAAGAATTCAGATTGTCGATGAACAAAATCGACCAATGTTTGCACTCGGCAAAGCTGAGCTACAACCTTATACCAAAACCATTTTACGTGAGATCGGTAAAATGTTAAATGATGTTCCTAACAAAATCAGTCTTTCTGGACACACTGACGCGAAACCTTTTCCTTCTGGTGACAAAGGCTTTAGCAATTGGGAATTATCAGCAGATCGGGCTAACACTTCACGGCGTGAGCTTGTGGCTGGCGGCATGGATACCGACAAAGTACTCAAGGTCGTTGGCTTGTCATCAGCAGTATTATTTGATAAAAATGATGCATTCAATCCCATCAATCGTCGTATCAGTATCGTTGTCATGAACGAAAAAGCAGTAAATGCGGTCACGATGGATGGTGATGCTGTTGAGGTTGATATGGAAGAACGATCGAATATCGAATTGTTAAAAACACCTTAATTCAATCTGAATTATCATGAATAAAATGATTTCAGCAATCATTCATAAACGCCCGCATTTTTTAGTCGTCGCCCTGTTGATTCAAATCATTTCTCTAATGGCGATAGGCTTTCTAGTGATCACGCAATCTTTCATTGAGCTGAGTGTATTCGAATGGAGCATAACGCAAAGCCTTCTAGCCGGTTTCCTGGCATATCATCTATGTATGCCGAAATGGTGGGTACTCATTCATCTAGGCTTTATGCCGCTAGTTATCATTACGTTAGCACTCAACATCTCACCGCTTTGGTACCTGTTTCTTTTTATTTGCCTCATGCTAGTTTATGGTAAAACCTATAAAACTCGTGTACCGTTGTATCTCTCCAGCCAACAAGTTAATAAAGTCTTAAAATCAAGGTTGCCCAAACGCAAACACTTTTCGTTTCTTGATCTGGGTAGTGGTTGCGGTGGATTGATCAGTCGATTAGCAAAAGCCCACAAAAATGGTTTATTTTATGGCATTGAAGCCGCTCCTATACCATTTTTGATTAGTAAACTACGGAATATTTTTGCGTCATCATCCTGCAAAATTTCCTGGGGCGATTTCTGGCAACAAGATTTCTCTCAATATGATGTGGTATATGCCTATTTATCGCCTGTACCCATGGAAACACTCTGGCACAAAGCACGCAAGGAAATGCGCCCAGGCAGCTTATTGATCAGTAATACATTTCAAATTCCTGGTGTAGCTCCTGATGAAATCATAGAGCTGAATGATTTTTCCAATTCGACGCTCTATTTATGGAAGATAAAAATGTGATGAAGCCACAGTATTACTAGACGATTACAAGCGACCTTGCTTGATTAGGGAGATTTTCTTCATGACTACTTAGTCGATTCTGATAAATCTATAAGCACCTGATATTATTGCAACCACACTGATTCTAAATGATCATAACAACTGAGAATGTTAAAATAGCATCATATTTCTGGTCGAAATGGTGATTAAAAATACTAAGACGTAGCAGTACGATTCATCGACCGAATTTGTTTGGAACAGATTTGCTGATGCAATCGATTTGGTTAGTTCCTCAATATTGGAAACTCGCCCGCTAAAATTTTCCTTAACCAAGCTGCTGTAACGGGTTTAATCTTTCGCGTAACTGCGCAAATCCAAATGACTCAGGCTTACTGACCAGAAACTTGTTAATTGATTTCATCATGATTAGTTAGTGAGCCAAGCCGGATTTGACTCTAACTTTTTCGATAAAACAAATGTTGTAGGAAAAAAGCAAGCGCTAAAACTGAAAAAGCATCAATTGGATAGCCAAAGCGAGAATGGCCTGCTGCCCCTGCCGTAAGTAAATGAGCAGCCAACATGACGCACAAAAAAACTGCAAACGCTGTTTGCTGTCGATACCCCCCAATGACAAAGAAACCAATAAGGCCGATTAAAAGTGCGCCACGCACCATAAAGGATAAAACAGTATATGTATTGGATGATGGAGAACCAAAAAGATACCGGAAATTAGCTTCACCCGGACCAAGCAAACCATGAAACCACCCTTTGACGTTGCCAACAATCACCGGCAACGGATGCTTCATGGCATAGTCAATAGCTATTTTACGAGCATCGTTGGACAACTCGAAAAGATTGTCATATCGTTTCAATTCATCAGAGCTAAACCATATTTCCGGTTCGGCCCTTTGCACCATACCAGTTCTTTCAATCATGACAGGACCGATTATTGATGTTGCAACGGCTGCATCACCTGAACTGGACAATTTAAAATGACCATACCAATGCCAATTCAGTGCAGACCAACTCAATATAGGAATTATGGCAATAATTCCTGCTATGAGAATCTTATGCCTGGGTAATGTAGTAAACAATCCAATGACTAGGCATCCAATCAGTAACATCACGGCATTACCACGGACGAGTGCTGCAATACCTAGCGCACTATAACCTAAAATTAACCAAACTAACGAAGGATCAGAGTGCTTTTTAATTTGACGAAAAATAATGGCTACTCCGATGCTAGAAAGCAACAAATAAAATGTTTCCGTAACGAATATAGAGGAATAGGCCTGAACAACAGGAAAGACCGTAAAGGCTGTTGCAGCGCAGAGTGAGATAATCGGTTTAAGTCCAATAGTTCGACCGAGATGATACAAGGCAATCCCGGTAAATGCTACTGCTATTTTCTGGATAATAACGACACCCAGCATATCGATACCAATCGACCGCAGCAAATAAATCAAGAATGGAAAACCTGGACCGAAATGTGAGAACGGGTAAGGCCCCAATGAATGGAAATATTCACTCATATTCCAGTAATTATCATTTTGAATTGCAAGCGTTGGTTCAAACCACAGTGGTGTTAAAAAAAATACTGAGACTGTTAACCAAATAATAAATGCGAATATCCAAGGTGCACTACGACTTGGATCTACGATAAATGTTGGAAAGGTTACGTTATTTTTACTTTTTGTTATGTTCGTTTCCAAAATATAAATCCACGGAATTTCAGGAACTCTATTCTTTCTAAAAAGACTATATTGTTACTGTTGATAAAGAATTATGTCTACTCCTGCAATGATCCAACAAAATGCATGAGATTACATAATATAACACTGATTTTTTTTATATTAGAAGTGTATTCGATGTTTCTTTAAAATGATGGTGATTCGTTTTGAGAAGCAAGGATACCAAAAGACAAAAGAAACAAGAACAATCATAGACAGTATAGTAATTTAAAAAAAGGGGCTGTAGTAGATTAGCTTAGATGTTAGGCTAATCAAATGAAGATAAGTCATTGTAGATTATTGAAGAAAATACAGTTAAGGTTACTGGAATTTTTTGTGCTGGAAGTTACAGCGAGATCAGCAGCAGATATATTGGGGATTCAGCCTAATAGTGCAGCGCTGTTTTATCGCAAAATACGGGAAGTTATTGCGTACCATCTGGAACAAGAATCTCATGAAATCTTTGGTGGTGTAGTTGAATTGGATGAAAGCTATTTTGGTGGTGTTCGTAAAGGTATGGTGTAGTTGAATTGGATGAAAGCTATTTTGGTGGTGTTCGTAAAGGTAAACCTGGTCGCGGTGCTGCAGGTAAAGTTGCTGTATTTGGCATATTGAAGCGAGGCGGCAAAGTCTACACCAAGGTTGTAGGAGATACGAAGTCGGAAACGTTAATGCCTTTGATAACGAGAAAAATCGCGCCAGACAGCATAGTTTATACAGACTGTTATCGTAGTTACAATGCACTTGATGTGAGCCACTTCTATCATGAACGAATCAATCACTCTACGCTATTTGCGCAGGGTAAGAATCACATTAATGGTATTGAAAACTTTTGGAATCAGGCTAAACGAGTCTTAAGAAAATACAATGGAATCCTCAAAGAATCATTTCCATTGTTTCTCAAAGAATGTGAATTTAGATTCAATTATGGAACACCTAAACAACAGTTGAAAATATTGAAAAATTGGACTCAAATTTAACCTAATCTACTACAGCCCCAAAAAAAATTATGATTTTAACTATTGAAATACCCTGTGTTGTAAGATTTGACACAGTCAGTCGTCACTTCTTGTGCTGCAGCAACCCGATGCCTAACGCAACCATAATGATTGATATCAGTGGATTGAGTACATTGAGGAATGCATAAGCGGCATAATCCAGTGGAGAAACTCCCAGTGTTGCAGCATAGAAAGTTCCCGTTGTGGTCCACGGAATGAGTGCGGCCGTTAGTGTGCTCCCTTCTTCTATTGATCTGGACAATACCGCCCGGTCAATTTTTTGTTGCTGATAGATGGGTTTGAATAGCTGGCAATTCAGGATGATAGAAATATAAGCTTCACCCATCGCCATATTGCCAAGCAATCCAGATAAAATCGTCGTAGCAACCAATGTGCCGGTTCTTTGGATATGTTTTATGACAGCCTTGACCAATACTGCCAAAAAACCCGCATGATGCAAAACTCCCCCCAAAGCCAATGCCATCATCGATAGCAATAACGTCCAAGCCATGCTATAAATACCACCGCGCCCCAATAACGCATCGATGCTTTCAATGCCGGTTTGTCCGGGTGAATTCAACCACAATGCATTCATCACATCGATCGGATTTTTTTCTTGATAACTGACCGCAATCAGAACCGCAGTTGCCACACCACATAGCATACTCACCTCAGCGCTATAACGTTTGATGCTCAAAGCAAACATCAACAGCAGCGGCAAGATCGTGATCCATAAATCCAAGCGATAGGCACTCAGCAAAGCATTGCGAATGGCGCCGATTTGATCAGCCGGTAACGCGTGATCCTCATATTGCATCCCCCAAGCAGTGAAGATCGTGAGCACGATGATAAAAGTTGGAATCGTGGTATAGAGCATCGCGCCTATATGGCGATATAGATTAGTTCCCGCACTCATCGCAGCGAGATTAGTAGTATCTGAAATAGGCGATAGTTTATCGCCAAAAGTCGCACCCGAGACGATCATTCCCACAACCAGTGGTAAAGGAATCGCCATTGCTTCACCGATACCGACTAACACAACCCCTATCGTGCCAACAGTCCCCCAAGATGTGCCTGTTGCAACTGACATAAAGCTGCAAAGGATTAACCCTGTAGCCAGAAACCAAGATGGGCTCAGCAAATCGATGCCGTGGTACAACAAACTAGCGATCGTGCCACTTTGCATAAAACTGGCAATGACCATACCAATCAGCAGAAAAATATAAATAGCCGGCAGCGCTTTAGCGATACCGTCATTCATCATTAACCGGATTTCATCAAATGAATAACCAATCCAGCGTGCTTGCCCGCATGCCCAAATTATTGCCAGGAAAATGGTGATATGAAGGTTAATGTCATAGACAAACAAGCCCAAAAAAATTAATAGAAATACCCCAACCAGGCACATGAATGCATGGCCTATCAGTGGAAGCTTTTGTTTGGGAATTGGTTTATTTTCCATTGACGATAGGGCTATCAAGCATTGATGATGATTATTTTTTGTTACTTAACTTATGGAAATAGTTTCATTAGCTCACCATACTGGCTACCTGCAAATCTTTTTTCTTATTCAAGTTGAATATACTTCTTCATCGATCGGCTAACAAAACTGAGTCAACCCGTAACAGAATCTCAAACTTATGAATCGAAGCAAACAAGGACACTCCTGATACAATATCCGCATAGATACCTTCCTTTTATGATCCCAGAACTCATTTTGAGAAAAATATTCAGCACCCAATTCTTGCATGACTTGGAATTGCAGCGGACTTAATCCAGTCTCCCAGGCATGCAAATTTTTCTTAACATTTTGGCAAGACTGGTAAGGTCTTAACATCACTTTTTCTCATTTAAAAATATCATTCAGATGAAATTTAAAGGTACGGTTACACATTTATCACAAAAAGGATTAGGTGTAGTCAAAAACACTGAAAACAATCTATCTTATTTTGTCTATGGCACATGGCCTGGAGATATCGGCGAATTTGAAGTCATGGATAAAATACTCAATAATAAAAAATTTGCTTATGCAAAATTAACCCAACTTATTCAACCTTCAGTGCACAGACAGCAACCGGCATGCCCTTATGTCAGTTTGGAAGAAACATCTTGCACTGGTTGTCCTTGGATGATTGCAGATTATACAAGCCAATTGGAACAGAAAAAAAATCGCTTCCTATACGCCATGAAAAGGGTTGGTTTTGAAGACCAACACTTCAGTATTGAATCCATTCTACCTTCTGAACAGGTATATGGTTATCGCAATCGCTGCCAAGTTAAAACAGATGGAACAATTCTCGGTTTTATCTCAGAAAACTCTCACAATATCGCACCGATTCAAGACTGTATTGTGCTTAATGGTAGCTGTAGAAAATCGTTAAAAAACATTCTCAACCAATTACCCCATCCAGCTTGGCAAGGTTCTATAGATACACAGCAAAACTGGCACTTTATCGAGTTCGATGACGACACACAGTCTGACAAGGTAGCCATCAATCAAAAGAGACCTTTTAAACAAGGTAATACATTACAAAATACGCACATGAGGGATTGGTTGCAAGATAAGCTTGCTGCGCATACTGCGCTGGGAAAAGTCATTGAACTTTTCTGCGGCTCAGGAAATTTCACTGAAATCATTGCCGAATCAACCTGCACATCTATTATTGCCTATGAGTGCGAAGAACATGCGATACAAGCTTTGCAACAAAAACAACTACCCAAAGTAACAGTCCAGCTCTGCAATCTTTTTAAATCTTTTATTTGGAAAGAGCTACAGAAAACTGTCACGGATGCTGATACGCTTATTTTGGATCCACCGCGCTGCGGACTGAAAACACATCACAGTTTTTTTACTGCTTTCTCTTCGCTGAAAACGATTTATTATATTTCCTGCAACCCAGAAAGCTTTGCGCGAGATGCGTGGTTTTTCAAACAAAACGGATGGATCATCAATGATATTCAACTGATCGACTTATTTCCGCATACACCTCATATTGAAATACTGGCAGAATTCAGAAAAAATTAGCCTTCTGCGCACATTTTTTTGATCACAGTCGATGCGTGCAAACTAAGGTATTAATTCTATGAATTATTGGAATGGATTAACAACATGACTAATAACTCCATCATTCATGTAGATACACTTGAAACAACCTCTTCACAAAACATTGAAGAACCCGTCATGATCGACCTTTCACAGCACTATGGGTTGATTCAATTTTCGGGTGAAGATGCCAGTACATTTTTACAGAATCAACTGACATGCGACATGCGTGAAATCTCTGAACATCAAGCCTCATATGGCAGTTATTGCACACCTAAAGGGCGCGTTTTAGTCAGTTTTCTACTTTTCCAATACAACAACAACTATATTCTCCAATTACCTATAAATCTTTGTGAACCGTTACAAAAAAGACTGTCACTCTATAAACTACGGGCAAAAGTAACCATTGAAAATGTTAGCCACGAATATGCGTGCATCGGTCTAGCGGGCTCTCACCTTTCACAAGCTCTAAATAGACTATTTGCATCAGTACCCATTCTTGATCAACCGTTACGATTTGTAGATCTTAATGATCACGCTTTTCTCTGTTTAGCAAATAACCGGATACAACTCATTTCACCCTCGACCAATGCAATAGCAATCTGGAAATACCTACATCAACAAGCACAGCTTGTCGACATCGCATACTGGAATCGCTTAACTATTCAAGCTGGAATTCCAGTAGTACTGCTGGAAACACAAGAAAAATTTTTGCCTCAAATGATTAATTTAGATGCCATCGGTGCCTTGAGTTTCAAAAAAGGTTGCTATCCAGGACAGGAAATCGTTGCTCGCACACAATATTTAGGAAAACTCAAGCGACGCATGTATTTATGCCACATTAACACCACAAATACTGTCAATCCAGGCGACTTACTATACTGCGCTGATAGCACTGACCAATCCTGTGGCAGCGTTGTCAATGCAGTCGCGTCACAATCACATGATGGTTACGATGCGTTAGCAGTCATTCAACAAAGCAGTGTTGAGGCAGGCGAGATTCATTGGGGCTCACTGCTAGGCCCGGTGGTCCAAATCAAAACACTCCCGTATCCATTACCTTAACAATCCAAAGATTACTATTACCGACTATTGTTGTGTGGGTTTGTTTTTGGTGTAGTGCACACTCTCTGGCGCATTGGTGCCTCCTGTGACAACAAATGTCATGGCTTCTTCAGTGGTCCAATCCGTCAAAACGAGATCTTCCATCGGCAAAATTTCAATGTAGCCAGAGGTTGGATTCGGGGATGTCGGCACGTAGACAGCTGCTAGTTTTCTACCGGTTTCTTTATCTTCCATCACCTTGGTGATAAATCCAACCGCCTTCATTTCAGAAGATGGAAAGCTGATTAAAACAACACGCTGCCCTGTAACAGGTGGTTGGCTAATGGTATTCAAGAATCGTTTTGTAGCGCCATAAATCGTTTGGAACAATGGCAATCGAGCCAAAATGTTTTCATAGATACTAATGACTTTTTTACCAATGACAAAAGATGCCAGCACACCGATCCCATAGAAACTGATTATTGTTAACAAGGCAGCCACGGCATGTTGAAAATTTGAATCAAGTAACCAAGTTGCAGTCAAGTCTGAGAAAGGTCGCACTACCCGCGCCATTCCTTTAAGTAAGGGATCACCGATACGCGCCAATAATTTCAATAGAAAATCAAATACGAGCCATGTAACCCACAAGGGCGCAACCGTTAAGAAACCAATCACAATATAACGACCCATTAGTAGCCTCTTCTTCTATATACAGAAAAATTCAACCACAGATTAGTGATCGTTATATTTTGTCCCATAAACTTGTCTTGCCTCGTAAATATCATCAACTTGGAATCAATACTTCCCTCAAATACACTTTCAGAATAGAAAATCTCAAAATTTAAGATTCATTCGACATCATGCACGATATGATAATATTATTTCATGCTGGATCGGTGCTAATCAGAGAAATAAAGTTTTCTACAATAATCAAAATTCGTTACTTAGAACTTATAGAAATAATATCTATATCTTTATATTTTTCAAATAGTTTCTTATAAAAATGAAAAGGGATGGTCATGTCATATAACTCGGAGCAAATTAACAAGCATTTGGAAAACTTACAAAAGCACTTAGCAGACGAATATTCTCACAATCCAACTTTAGCCAATGCGGTCAAAAGCTTTAGAAAGATTGATGAGGTCGGTCATAGCATGGGATTACTCGAAAAAGATCAATCGTATGCAACCTATGTGACCTGGTGGCCGATGATAGCGGTATTGGGAACGTTTTCTGCTGGCAAATCGACTTATATAAATTCTTACCTGAATCTACCCTTGCAGCGAACTGGCAACCAGGCTGTTGATGACAAGTTTACAGTCATTTGCTATAGCCATCATAAAGAGGTCAAAACCCTTCCTGGCATAGCCCTTGATGCTGATCCGCGTTTTCCATTCTTTCAAATCAGTAAAAGCATTGATGAAATTTCCGAGGCAGGCCAAGAACGTATTGATGCATATTTACAACTCAAAACCTGTCCGTCAGAAAATATTCGCGGAAAAATATTGATCGACTCCCCGGGCTTTGATGCGGATAATCAACGTGCATCTACATTACGCTTAACGCAACATATCATTAATTTATCTGACTTAGTGCTGGTTTTCTTTGACGCTCGGCATCCTGAACCTAAAGCAATGCAAGACACACTTGCTTATCTCGTTTCGGCTAGCGTTAATCGAGCCGACGCTAATAAATTTCTTTATATTCTGAATCAAATCGATGTTACTGCAAAAGAAGACAATCCAGAAGAGGTTGTTTCAGCATGGCAGCGTTCTTTGGCTGAAGTTGGTTTGGTAGCCGGGCGCTTTTATCGCATCTATAATTTAGATGCCGCTGTACCTATCACGAATCCAGGCGTTAAAGAGCGCTTTGAGAAAAAGCGCGCGGAAGATATGGCTGATATTAATACACGTATCCAGCAGATCGAAGTCGAACGCTCTTACCGTATCGTCGCAAAACTGGAGCAAACAGCCAAAGGAATTAAGAATCAAATCGTACCTAAACTTTCCGACATGCTCAAAAAATGGAAAAGCAAGGTCATTTTACTCGATAGTATTACTTTTGGTACGCTAGCGATTCTGGCTTCTGTTGGTATTACTATCAATGAATCATGGGAGTCCACTAAAGCGTTCTGCGACAAAATTACACAAGGTGATTCTTCTGCACTGGTAGTTGTGGCAATTTTATTCACTGTAATCATCATTATTCATTTCTCTATCCGTCGTTTCGCAGCCAATAGTATGCTTAAGAAATTGTCACTTGAATTAGGCAACGATGATGAAACATATAAGCAATATGTACACGCATTTAATAAAAGTACAGCCGCCTATCGCCCGATGTTTTTGCGAGACCCTGCAGGCTGGAATGGAACCACCCAGAATACGATCGATGAAGTTATCAACAAAGCCAATGATTATATTCAAATCCTAAATGATCAATTTACCAATCCATCGGGTCATAAATAAAAAGGCTCTAGACTATCAGAGTTAATAATATCTGATGATTTGCCATAGTTCATTAGCAAGTTCATCAGGTTGTTTTTTCCAACGCCACTCAGATTCTTTTAAATGCAGCGCAAAGTTAACCGACACACCGTTAAACTTTGCCAGCCGCCGCTTGGTAAAACTCCAAAACGATTCAATACCGTTAATATGGCAATGCCCATCCCGAGCAAATTCATTATCACCATGAGATACACGAAAATGCTTGGAATATCCTACATCTACCAAACCATTGTAACCGCGCCAACCATCACTATAAATGACACTTTCAATGGATACTTTACCCAGTATCACCGCTTGTAAAGTCAGTCGCTTACAGTCTGACACTATTTCGGTATATACCCTGCCATCTCGCTCAAACACACCAAATACAGGTTGCTTTAGTGTACCGCGACCGCGCTTGAGTTTGCCATGATAACCACGTTGCCGTTTTCCACCAAAATAGCTTTCATCAACTTCCACTTTGCCTAACAGCTTGTCTTTAAGGGCAGTCTGATGGTTATAGATTACTTGCCTGAAAATGCCATACCAACGATTAATCGTGTTACGATTTTTACCTATCAGCAGAGCTGTTTTGCTGGCAGGTATATCAATGCAAAAGCATTGAATTATTTTTTTAATGTAATAGTCGCTTAATTTACTGTTTCTTAACATCTTACTAGACTAACAGATCGTGTCTGCTAGTCTAGAGCCATAAAAAATTTTCTAGTTTAACTCTAGCACTTTTAAGTTTAATAACATCGATTCGTCATGATAATTTGCATTGAAGTCGGATTATGTTTGATCCCGTACTAGATCTGGTTTGGACAAGCGTAACTTTAAGGAGTAAAATTCCGTTTTTTCTTTATATTGGTAATGTTGGAGAAACAACTGATTATGTCAATCACAATTGAACAAAAAGCCCAGATCGTACGAGATTTTCAAAGAGCTAATGGTGATACCGGATCTCCTGAGGTTCAGGTTGCACTTTTAACGAATCGAATCAATGATCTCATTGAGCATTTTAAAGTTCATGCTAAAGACCATCACTCTCGCCGAGGTCTATTACGTATGGTTGGCAAACGCCGAAAATTACTGGACTACCTAAAGCAAAGCAATGCCGGTACGTATCAAACTTTAATTGAGCGCCTTGGTTTGCGTAAGTAAGTTATTACTTAAATTTTTATATGAATCAACCTATTTAACCAAGCAAACGGCGAATTAAAAGACTTGTTCTTTCCAGTAATGACTGGTTTTGCTATTCAATGGCTTAATGCACCATCACTCAGAGCATTCAATAAAAAGGATTGTTAATTGAAATCTATCAAAAAGAGTATTACCTACGGACGTCATCAACTTACATTAGAAACAGGTGAAATTGCGAGACAAGCACATGGTGCAGTTGTTGTTACGATGGATGATACCGTTGTACTCGTAACCGTAGTCGGTGCAAAGAACGCAAAACCAGAACAAGATTTTTTTCCATTAACTGTTGACTATCAAGAAAAATTCTATGCTGCAGGCAGAATACCTGGAAGCTTCTTTAAGCGCGAAGGCCGTCCGTCGGAAAAGGAAACACTGACTTCCCGGTTGATTGATCGCCCTATTCGTCCTCTTTTTCCAGAAGGCTTCTATAACGAAGTACAAATTGTTGCTACAGTCTTATCATCCGATACTGAAGTCGATCCAGACATTCCATCCATCATTGGAACTTCAGCTGCACTTATACTCTCGGGCATACCATTTGATGGCCCATTAGGAGCAGCTCGCGTCGGTTACATTAATAATCAATATGTGCTCAATCCGGCAACCTCTGAACTCAAAGATACGCAACTAAACCTTGTTGTAGCTGGTACGCAGCAAGCAGTTTTAATGGTTGAATCCGAAGCCATGGAATTGTCTGAAGAAGTTATGCTTGGTGCAGTAACTTTTGGACACGAACAAATGCAGAGCGTCATTAATGCCATCAATGAATTTGCAGATGAAGCAGGAGTAACTGCTTGGGACTGGACTCCGCCAGAAAAAGACACCGCTTTTCAAGAGAAATTAGCAGGTATGGTTGAAAATGATTTACGACAAGCTTTCAAAATAAAACAAAAACAAATTCGCTCGGAAGCCATTGAAGCAATTAGTCAACGTGTAGCAGAAGAATTAGGAATTGGCGCTGATAATCAACCTGGCATACAAGTTTTTAAAGAAGCTTTTTTTGCACTCGAATCAAAAATTGTCCGCAATCAAATTTTAGATGGTGAACCTCGTATTGATGGACGAGGCACCCGCAATGTTAGAACTATAACAATCCGTAATGGAGTATTACCACGCACACACGGTTCAGCATTATTCACTCGAGGAGAAACACAAGCGCTCGCAGTAGCTACATTAGGAACAGCTCGTGATGAACAAAAAATTGATTCCTTACAAGGTGATTATAATGATCGCTTTATGCTGCACTACAATATGCCACCGTTTGCTACCGGTGAAATAGGTCGGGTTGGAACCCCAAAGCGCCGAGAAATTGGCCATGGGCGCCTTGCAAAACGTGCGCTTGTAGCAGTTTTACCCTCACCAGAAGAATTTGGTTATTCGTTGCGCGTTGTATCAGAAATTACCGAATCGAATGGCTCCAGTTCAATGGCTTCAGTTTGTGGCGGATGCCTCGCATTAATGGATGCCGGTGTACCACTTAAGGCACATGTTGCAGGTATTGCAATGGGACTCATTAAAGAAGGCAACCGTTTTGCAGTGCTTACAGATATCTTGGGTGATGAAGATCATTTAGGTGATATGGATTTTAAAGTTGCCGGTACGGAAAAAGGTATTACCGCACTACAAATGGATATCAAAATACAAGGCATTACCAAAGAAATCATGCATGCTGCCCTGATACAAGCACAGGAAGGTCGTATGCATATATTACAAATCATGAAGCAAGCTTTACCATCAACACGTGAAGATATTTCAGTCCATGCACCACGTATTATTAAAATTAAAATCAACCCAGAAAAAATTCGCGACGTTATTGGTAAAGGCGGAGCGGTTATTCGCGCACTGACTGAAGAAACCAATACTACAATCGATATCAGTGATAGCGGAGAAGTCACTATCGCCTGTGTTAATGCAGAGGGTGGAGAACTTGCTAAAAAGAAAATTCAAGACATCACTGCAGAAGTTGAAGTTGGAAAGATTTATGATGGAACCGTCCTAAAATTACTCGATTTCGGCGCCATCGTTAGCATCCTACCTGGAAAAGATGGACTTTTACACATTTCCCAAATCGCAAGTGAACATGTTAACAATGTTTCTGATCACTTGAGTGAAGGACAGCAAATTCGCGTTAAGGTATTGGAAGCAGATGATAAAGGAAGATTGCGTTTGAGTATGAAAGTAATCCTACCGGAAACTGCTGTGGATTCGGAATCTGAAATCAAAGAGTCATGATCATATAGAACTTGGAAAAATTATAATTAATTAGGCTCTAGACTAGCAGACACGATCTGTTAGTCTAGTAAGATGTTAAGAAACAGTAAATTAAGCGACTATTACATTAAAAAAATAATTCAATGCTTTTGCATTGATATACCTGCCAGCAAAACAGCTCTGCTGATAGGTAAAAATCGTAACACGATTAATCGTTGGTATGGCATTTTCAGGCAAGTAATCTATAACCATCAGACTGCCCTTAAAGACAAGCTGTTAGGCAAAGTGGAAGTTGATGAAAGCTATTTTGGTGGAAAACGGCAACGTGGTTATCATGGCAAACTCAAGCGCGGTCGCGGTACACTAAAGCAACCTGTATTTGGTGTGTTTGAGCGAGATGGCAGGGTATATACCGAAATAGTGTCAGACTGTAAGCGACTGACTTTACAAGCGGTGATACTGGGTAAAGTATCCATTGAAAGTGTCATTTATAGTGATGGTTGGCGCGGTTACAATGGTTTGGTAGATGTAGGATATTCCAAGCATTTTCGTGTATCTCATGGTGATAATGAATTTGCTCGGGATGGGCATTGCCATATTAACGGTATTGAATCGTTTTGGAGTTTTACCAAGCGGCGGCTGGCAAAGTTTAACGGTGTGTCGGTTAACTTTGCGCTGCATTTAAAAGAATCTGAGTGGCGTTGGAAAAAACAACCTGATGAACTTGCTAATGAACTATGGCAAATCATCAGATATTATTAACTCTGATAGTCTAGAGCCTTAATTATTTTGCGATCTGCCTTTCTCTTATTTCATCGAGTGTTTTACAGTCAATGCATAAGGTGGCAGTCGGCCTCGCCTCAAGCCTCCTAAGACCAATTTCGATTCCACAACTTTCACAATAGCCATAATCGCCTGATTCTATCTTACCAATAATTTCGTCGATCTTTTTAATAAGTTTTCTTTCTCGATCGCGACTGCGTAATTCAAGTGTCATATCCGATTCTTGACTAGCCCGATCATTGGGATCGGCAAATACAGTTGCGTCATCTTGCATCGTATGCACAGCGCGATCAATATCATTACTGAGCTCAGTCTTCATATCTCCCAGCATTTTGCGAAAATACATCAACTGCCGAGCGCTCATGTACTCTTCACCCACTTCTGGTTCATAGGAAGTTATATGCTTTATTTGCAACTCTTGCGACATAATTTTTAGGCTCCTAATTTTGATTCAATGTTAAAAAAGAATTTAATAGTAACAAAATAATTATTATTATATAACAAGTTATTATTGTTCAATTCATAGACATTTAATTAAAATAGCGTTAACAATTCGACAACAACGTTTAACGTATGGCAAACTTTCTTGAGAATAAATTTAACTGGCTATTTTATCTTACAAACAAAGATTTTTATACTTCGTCATATAACTATAAATTATACGGAAATTGAATAAGAGGTTCGAGATACAAATGAGTAACACTTTGCTCCCTTCTATAAAGATAAAGGGCTTCTTTATGGATCCTAGTTTCTACAATGTGGGGTGGCTGATGGGACTCGAACCCACGACAACCGGAATCACAATCCGGGACTCTACCAACTGAGCTACAGCCACCATAAGAAACGAAAAAATCGCCTGTATTGGCAAATGAATAATTAATTTACGATATTGCCTTTATGGCGTGCCCGACAGGAATCGAACCTGTAACCCCCAGCTTAGAAGGCTGGTGCTCTATCCGGTTGAGCTACGGGCACTAAGTCGAGCTTTCCTAAATACTAAGGCTTTGAAAAACTGGTCGGGGTGGAGAGATTCGAACTCCCGACATCCTGGTCCCAAACCAGGCGCGCTACCAGACTACGCTACACCCCGAGAAAGCCGTCACTATACCTTCTTGGGCCATAAACGTCAATTTCTTCGTCTTTTACAAAAAACTACTATTAATAGCGTTAACAAATTTGATACCCGAGCTTCCCCCCTCGAGTTTCTAGTTGTCAGATTTATGCATGCACTTCTTTAATCTTGAATTGCATGGCTTTTGGCAATCTTATGTACCCATCACAGCGCTGCTGATTAGTTTCCGGCCGGAGAAGCTTGGTTAAAGCCTTCCAGAATCTCAACGCACCATCGCTATGACGCCATCAGCCTAAACATAATTGGTTTTTTATTCAAATCACGATAACTCTAATCCTGGCAATCATACTCCCGACTTTATTTTAAACGCACATCGCGAAAATCTTCGATTTTGTACAACAACGATGAAAACTCCGTCGCTTCCGTTAGTAAATTTGATCGGGGGTGATACCAGCCAGCGTATCGTATTCGGGTTTATCTGTGCGTGTGCCACGTTGAGTATGTGGATTTCCAATACGGCAACGGCATTGATGATGCTACCATTGGGGTTAGCAGTGATCGATCAAAACCAGGACAAAAAAATTGCATTACCATTGTTACTGAGGATTGCCTACGGTTGTAGCATTGGCTGCGAGACTTGATCCTGCCCTATTGATGGTACCCCTCTGCCCTGCCGCAATGAGTGCCAGCTGCGCATTTATGCTACCGGTTGCCACGCCACCCAATGCGATCGTTTTTGGCACAGGCAAGATTCCCATTGCGTATATGGCGCGTGAAGGGCTAGTGCTCAACTTTATTGGAATCTTTGTGATTAATACAGTGTGTTACTTTTTAGTACCCTAGCTCATATCACAATGTAGCGTGACATTTGGATACTATCTTAAAATCTAAGCCTTCGGCTGCCGGAAGGTAATTTAACCCAAGAAACCGCTTATGAACACTAAGAAAAAATTTAGGATAAAATATTTCAGTTAGCAGAGGTTGTTTTTACCATATCTCAAATGTATGCGATGCCACTCTCAGTCAATCCAATCAAATTGATATTTTGCAAATTTACGGTGCTTTCCGCTGCTATGATTGTCAAGCTACCCGTTGATATTTCGTCATTATCGAGCATTTTGATGTAAGGTGATTTTTCTATTTCAGAAGGCACATTTCCGAATAAGTTCGCCCACAATACGGTAACTAATTTTTCATGATTCGTAAAACCCCTCGCACTGAGCGCATAATCAGCAAGCTGCTGATATTCAAGCCGATCAGCTTCAATCAACCCGATACCGACATATTCTTGATTTGAAACAAATGAAGCACCGAATACCGCACCTAACAATTTGGCTACCCTGCCAGCATGGCCATCCAAATCTAGTGCTAGCTTAGCGTCATTAAACACCAGACGCTCGATACTGTTGAGTTGATCTTGATTGCTCGTATTGCTATTTTCGGTAACATCATAACTTTGATTGGCAACTTTATTGACAGCATACTGCGCTAGATTGGCAGATATTAAAACGGTATCAATCCCCAAGTTACCGTCCAATAAATTAGCGATTCCATTTCCGATCAATATGTCATTACCCGTACCGGTAATAGCATTTTCTATTATTGTTCCCTTCGCAATCCACATATTTGGAACAGGTTTTCCTACATTCACACCATTGGATTGCACGAACACAGGTTGACCGATAAAAGAGCCATGTATAGGATTAAGATTGACGAAAGTAGGTGCCGCCCCGGAATATAAAATGGCATCGATGCCACCCGCATCCCAGAGTGCTTCATGGTATGTACCGGTATCGCTATAGCGATACGTGTCGTTACCACTATGAAAACTGGTATTAGCGCCATAAATATATTGAATTGCAGCGATGTCTAACACCATCGGCGTGGTCGGATGGAACGAGAATTCATTGCCTTCCACTCCTTCTAGGTCTTTGTAGGTATAGCTCATCAATGTGTTGATGATGCTATCAAGCGATGTTGGCAATGTTGCAGTATCGGGTTTATCCGAATTATAAAAAGGATGTTTAAGGCCCAGTGTGTGGCCAATTTCATGCAATATCGTTTCAAAAGAAATCGTGCCAGGGTTCCAATCTTGGGCATTCAATAATCCTAAAGTATTCACCCAAATATCTCCGGATCGGACACTACTGCCCGGCAAATAAGACCAAGCCAAAGTCAATTCATCTGAGTCTTTGGTGTAAGCAACGCGAATATCACCAACTTCATTTGCGGTCTCAATTATTTTGGTAAACGCGACATTGGCGACATTGGCCCATTGTTGTAATGCACGTTCAAAATTAACTTGATCGTTACTAGTCAGCCAATCCGTTTCAATTTGCCACGGTTCGCCAATACCCAATTGTGCGCCATAACCTAAGCTCTCATCAGTCGACCACCAACTTTCACGATTCGGAAAACTATATGAAATTAATGGATTAACCCAGCGCTTACCCGTTAGTAATGAATCAATCGTATTGACATTGACGAAATTCACCGAGGTCACAGCACTTGAAGTCAAAGGAGTTGGCATAGATTGTGTAATATCAAAATGTGATTATAGTAAAACAAAATAAATTGTTATCTGATTCTTCAATAATTTTTGTTGCGTATAGATCTTATGATTCAATCCGAATCCATATCTTCTGTAAGAAATAATAATGTTTGTCTCTATAAGAAAATTCTCATTCACGGATAGCATACTTCAAAATATTTTCAATAAAACGCAACAATGGCTAAAAAATTATACAGTCTTGCTAAGAGATTCTAGACCATATGGCTGAGCGCAAGCTAAAATCAACATCTTTTTAATTTGCTGGCCATTTGTTTTTTATCAATCCCTGATTATGTACCATACTTGGCGAAGGTCGTTCGCGCGCTGTAGCACACCGATTGCATTGACTATCGGTAATTTTGATGGTGTCCATTTGGGTCATCAGGCTATCTTACGTCGGTTAAAGCAAGTTGCTAAAAATTTGGATATTCCTGCTTGCGTCATGACTTTTGAGCCTCATCCAAGGGAATTTTTTACCCCAGATCATGCGCCCGTACGTTTGACCTATTTGCGTGAAAAATTACTCATGCTGAATCAATTGGGCGTGGACTACACACATACATATCGTTTCACAAAAAGCTTTGCCAAAATCACCGCAGAACAATTTATCAGTCAAATTTTAGCCCAACAATTGGCCGTTAAGTGGTTATTAGTAGGGGATGATTTCCGTTTTGGGGCTGGGCGCAAAGGTGATTTCTCAATGCTACAAGCACACTCTATACAGCATGGTTTCGAAGTTGAAGCGATGCCAAGCATACTGATAGGCGGCAAACGTGTTTCTAGTACTTCGATTCGTCAAGCGCTCGCTGATAGCGATCTTACAACAGCCCAGAGATATCTCGGCAGACCTTATAGCCTAACTGGTCGCGTCATCAAGGGCGAGCAATTAGGACGAGAAATTGGATTTCCTACCGCAAATATCGCAATTCATCGTCATCGGCCAAAGTTAACTGGCATCTTTGCCGTGGCAGTACATGGCGCTGTTGATACCTCACCAACGACCGTCTTGCCAGCCGTTGCCAGTTTAGGCGTGCGGCCCACAGTGTATGAAAATGGTCAATTGTTACTGGAAGTTCACTTATTCGATTTTAAGCAAAATATTTATGGAAAACAGTTACAAGTCGATTTTTTGTATAAACTACGCGACGAGGAAAAATTCTCTGATCTTGCAACGCTTACCGAAAAAATCAAACTAGATGTCGATCAAGCCAAGAAATTCTTCCTCACACAACCGATCGATGCCAGCAGGTTGTGCAATGCTTCTTAAATTATCGAATGTTGATCTTTCATGACTGATTATAAGCAAACTCTCAATTTATTGGATACCCCTTTTCCAATGCGTGCCAATCTCGCAAACCGTGAGCCGGAAATGTTACGTGCATGGCAGAAAAAGAACCTTTACCAAAAAATTCGCACAGCGAGCCAAGGCCGCCCCAAGTTCGTTTTACACGATGGTCCGCCTTATGCCAATGGCGATATTCATATCGGACATGCCGTCAATAAAATACTCAAAGACATTATCATAAAAAGTAAAACCTTAGCGGGATTTGATGCACCATATGTTCCCGGATGGGATTGCCACGGGTTACCGATCGAGCACCAGATCGAAAAAAAACATGGCAAACATTTGCCAGCTGATAAAGTTCGCCAGCTATGCCGAGCTTTCGCTAAAGAACAAATCGAACGCCAAAAAGCTGACTTCATCCGCCTTGGCGTATTAGGCGATTGGGACAATCCTTACTTAACCATGAATTTTAAAACCGAAGCGGACATTATCCGTAGCCTGGGACAAATTTATCAAAATGGTTATCTCTACCAGGGTCAGAAACCTGTCAACTGGTGCATCGATTGCGGCTCAGCCCTCGCTGAAGCAGAAGTTGAATATGAGGACAAGGCATCACCTGCAATTGATGTTGGATTTGCTGTTCAGCTATCCAATGCAGATACCAACCTGAACTTGTTCAATGATGCTTTTGGTGTTTCGGTTGCCGCAGAAACATCAATCTACGTCATTATCTGGACGACTACTCCATGGACACTTCCCGCCAATCAGGCCGTCAGCGTTCATCCTGATCTTGAGTATGCATTGATACAAACGCCCCTCGGTTTTCTGATCGTCGCCGATAAACTCAAACAAGCCTGCTTGCAACGCTACGAATTAAGCGGTGAAACATTAGCCACATGCAAAGGGCAGCAATTAGAACACCTTGTCCTCCATCATCCTTTTGAATCGCGAACGGTACCAATCATTTGCGGCAAGCATGTTACGTTAGAGGCCGGCACGGGTCTCGTGCATACTGCTCCGGCACATGGTCTCGATGATTATTTTGTTGGTCAAAACTATGGCCTACCGAGTGATAGCCCAGTCGATGGCAATGGCAAATTCATCGATTCCTGGCCATTGGTCGGTGGATTATTCGTTTGGAAAGCCAATGATGTTGTGATTGATACATTGAAAACCAACGGAAACTTGTTTTGTTTGAAGAAAATTGAGCACAGTTACCCGCATTGCTGGCGACACAAAACGCCGATCATTTTTCGCGCCACCCCGCAATGGTTTATCGGTATGAATCAACATGGTCACCAAAATGATCAGAATTTACGTACATTGGCGATTCAAGCTGTAAACCAAACGGCTTTCTATCCCACATGGGGGCGCGCACGCCTGGAAGCAATGATCAAAAACCGCCCGGATTGGTGCGTTTCCCGTCAACGCAATTGGGGCGTACCGATGACTTTCTTCGTGCATAAAGACACCCATGCAATGCACCCTCGTTCTCTGGAATTGCTGGAGCAAATTGCGCAAAAAGTTGAACAGCACGGTATTGAAGCATGGTTTGCGTTAAATCCATCCGAATTGCTTGGTAGTGATGCCGATCACTATAGAAAACTGACCGATACACTGGATGTCTGGTTCGATTCTGGTACCACCCACGCGACTGTCATCGCTACCAACTCGCAACTACAATTTCCGGCTGATTTATACCTCGAAGGCTCCGACCAACACCGTGGTTGGTTTCAATCCTCTTTATTGAGCAGTTGCGCGATGAATGGTCGTGCGCCCTACGACGCTTTGTTAACGCACGGATTTGTCGTCGATGGTTTGGGCCATAAAATGAGCAAATCCAAAGGCAATGTCATTGCACCGCAGAAAGTCATGGATACCTCAGGCGCGGATATTTTGCGTTTGTGGGTGGCATCAACGGATTATTCCGGTGAACTTTCCATCTCCGAAGAAATTCTCAAGCGAGTGGTAGAAAGCTATCGACGTATTCGCAATACGCTACGCTTCTTATTGGCCAATCTCACCGATTTTAATCCTGAAAAAGATTCAATTCCAACCGATGATTGCCTTGAAATCGATCGCTATATGCTGGCATTAACCGTGGCTTTACAAGAAAATCTAACACAAAGCTATCAGCATTATGAGTTTCATCAAGCAGTACACCAACTCCACAACTTTTGTTCGGAAGATTTGGGTGGATTCTATTTGGATATACTTAAAGACCGTTTATACACATCAGCAACCCATGGCTTGCCACGCCGCTCCGCACAAACTGCGCTGTATCATATTGCACATAGCTTAGTTAGGTTATTTGCTCCGATTTTGAGTTTTACCGCTGAAGAAACCTGGGAACACCTTACAGGCGACACGGAAGGCAGTGTACTGCTTCAGTTATGGCATGTTTTCCCGCAACAATATGACGTCAGTGAATTACAACAACGCTGGCAAAGCATTCGTACGTTACGTGCCAAGGTACTTAAGAAATTGGAAGATGTCCGTACAAAAGGTGAAATTGGTTCTTCTCTCGCCGCTACCATTGAAATTCATGCTTGCCAGGAAGATTTTGAACTTTTGCATTCCTTGCAAGATGACTTACGCTTTGTGCTAATTGTATCCGAGGTTAAATTACAGTATGTCGATGATAAAACGCTCGAAGGAATTACGGTGACCGCCAGCAGTGATCAGAAATGTGAGCGGTGCTGGCATTACCGCCAGGATGTTGGCCAACATCCTGAACACAGCACGATTTGCGAACGCTGCATCACCAACCTATACGGTCCGGGTGAAAAACGTCACTACGCTTGAATTACAGGCCATTTACGTAATTCACTATGATTTTTCGGTGATATTTTCCTAACTTTGTTATTTACTAAAAATTAAATCATGAAGCTCTACATCAGCTTAGGAATTGCTTTTTTCGTGCTAGCGCTTGATCTTGTGAGCAAATATTGGATCGAATCAACGTTGCAATTTGGCGAACAAATTCCAGTAACCAGTTTTTTTAATTTAGTTCTGACTTACAATCCAGGTGCTGCATTCAGTTTTTTGAGTGAACAATCGGGTTGGCAACGCTGGTTTTTATCAGGTATTGCAAGTATTGCGGCAATCGTCATTATCTTTTTACTCAACAAATATCAACTCGAGAAACTGTTCTGTTGGGCATTGAGCTTGATACTGGGTGGAGCCATCGGCAATCTATACGACCGCATTATGTTAGGCCATGTCATAGATTTTCTCGATTTCTATGTCGGAACTTACCACTGGCCAGCTTTCAATATAGCCGATTCAGCAATTTTTATCGGCACGGCACTGATGATTTATGACAGTTTCAGAACCAAGCAAGAACCACAAAAACAATCAGAATAAAAAATGCTACCGACACCCTGGTTAGTTTGTACGTTATCAAATTAACCAAGCTTTCGATACGTGTACTCAGGTACCCATTTCGCCAAATGCTCTTGAACCTCAACATCATCAAGAACCTTTACACTTATCAACCAAGCCAATAAATTTTCTAACCATTCTTCGTCAACCTGTCTGGCTTGCGCAATGCGCAATTTCTCATGTGGAGTAGGTAAAGTATTTTCATGCGTCGACAGCAGTTCCTCATGAATTTTTTCACCAGGACGCAATCCAGTAAACTCAATATGAATATCTTCTTCCGTCAATCCAGAAAGACGAATCAGATCATTGGCCAAATCGACGATTTTTACCGGATTCCCCATATCCAGAACAAATATCTCCCCACCGCCTTCCGTTCCTCCCATGAGCCCTGCTTGCAGTACCAATTGTGTCGCTTCGGGGATAGACATGAAATAGCGCGTCATATCGGGATGTGTCACGGTAATCGGCCCTCCCTTGGCAATTTGCTCACGAAATTTTGGAATGACACTGCCGGTGCTTCCTAAAACATTGCCAAACCGGACCATCACGAAACAGGTTTTCCCAATATCTTTGCTAAGATCATTCGATTGCTGCAATGCTTGACATACCATTTCGGCAAGACGTTTGCTCGCTCCCATAATACTGACTGGATTCACCGCCTTATCAGTAGAAACAAAAACGAACTTTTTTACTCCGAAGTTCTGCGCAATTTTGGCTACGATGTAGGTTCCCAAAACATTATTCAGCAGCGCTTGGCAGCCATTACCTTCTTCCATCAACGGTACATGTTTATAGGCTGCCGCATGAAAAACAACCGAGGGTCGGAATTGTAAAAATAATTCCGTCATTCGTGCCTGATCCTTAATATCACCAATGACGAAGGCTAATTGTTCTTTTGAGAAACGCGCGGAAAATTCCTCCTGGACGTTATACAACGCAAATTCGTTTAGCTCTACAAATACAATTCGGCCAGGATTAAAAACCATTAGCTGTCGACATAATTCAGATCCAATCGATCCCCCCGCACCCGTGACCAAAATGACTTGCCCTGACAATAACTCATGTAGTCCATCATTATCCAGCACCACCGGTTCTCTGCCGAGCAAATCATCCAATTCAATTTCGCGAATTTTCGATACGACAGCCTTGCCACTAATTAAATCTGAATACGATGGTACCGTCATGACTTTTACCCTCGCTCCCGAACACATCTCCAGCGCTTGACGATAAATGCGATGAGACACCGAGGGTATAGCGATAATGACATGCCCCACATTCAGTTTTTGCACCCATTCGGGTAATTCCTTAATCTTACCAAGCACGCGAACACCTTGAAGGCGCGCACCAAATTTTCGCGAATCATCGTCGAGCATGCCCACAACATGCCAATCCCGGCTTCTGGCTAAGTCTTTTGCCAAGTTAATGCCGGTTCGGCCTGCACCTATGATTAACACCAATTTGGCTTCGTAATTCTCCAGGCTATAGAGGCGGCGTTCTTTCCAAGCACGATAGATAAGGCGGCTACTCCCCATGATGAGTAGTAGTAATAGAGGAGCCAATACAACGACTGAGCCAGGAATATTTTGCAGTTGATCCAGGAATCCTAGCATTGCCAAGACACATAACGTTCCCGTTAATACCGCAATGACGATGCGTTTGACGTCAGGTAAACTCGCATAGCGCCAGACCCCTCGATACAACCCAAGCCATAAAAAAAAACTGGTTTGGGTTAACACAATCCATGGAAGTGTACTGATTAGTATCACTGAAACCGACGAAGGGATGTCAAAATTAAAACGAAATAGATAGGCGAGCCACCAAGCGAAGCCAACTGCGACAATATCATGCATAAAAGCAATGATCGTACGAATATCTATTTTGCTGATGAACATACTACCCTCGATTGCCGCGGAATTTTTGTGTCGATTCGAAAATAAATAACAACATCAGATAAATGGTACTCCAGGCGATCAAAGTCACGCGTTGCACAGAACTGTCTTGCTGTGCAGCCCACACCGCACTGATACCAGCCAGAAGCATTACACCATACCAACATAACGCAGTGTTACGATGACCGAAACCATTTTGCACCATACTTTGATAATAATGCTGTCGATGCGCCTGCCAAATTTTTTCACCACGAAATACACGTTTGAGCAAAGTAACTGTAGCATCTACGATGAAAGGTGAGAATATCAACCATGGAAACCACAGCGGCCAGATACTTTCTTTCCATCCCAGAACCCCTACTACTATTGCTAAAAAGCCCAAAGGAATTGCACCGCCATCCCCCAAAAAAATACGTGCCGGGGAAAAATTGTGGATTAAGAAACCCAATGCTGCAGCCGCAACCGAGAAATTAATTAAGGCATAATTCTCATATCCTGCCCAATAGGCAAACAAACCATAACTGCCAAACCCAATTACAGCCATGCCTCCCGCCAAACCATCCGAGCCATCCATAAAGTTGTAGAGATTAATCATCCACACAATGGCAGCGGTACCAATTATCACTGAAAAATATCCGCCCCCAGAAAAAAACAGATCGAACGCACAGCTCAAAGCGACAAAGCTATGTAAGCACAAACGAAACCAGACCGGTAAACCCTTGATATCATCGAGCACTGACACAATCAATAACAAACACAGCCCGATCCAAACCATGTTGGGTAAAGCTAGCGAAAAAAACGACCAACTGGTCAATACCCCTAAAAACAAACCGATTCCACCGAGACGAGAAACGGGTGCTACGTGGAGAGAGCGTGCATTCGGATGATCGAATCCCCATTGCCCCCATTTTTTGCTGCCATTGATCAACCAATAGTCAATAGCATAAGCCACTACGAACGATAGCAGCATCGCCACTATCGTTCTTTGAAATAAATCCATAGCCATACATAGTATCCAGCTGGATTTTAGTGATTGCTCAGTAGAATTAAAATGCTCATCTGACTAAAAATCAGAAGACAAGCAAAAACATGCTGAAGTTGTAATAACTCCCTGTTGAATTACGCCATAGGATTTTCAGCATAAACACGATGCGCAGCCGAAGCAGCGGCACCACGCTCGACTTTTGCACCCATCGCCGCAAACACTGACTCGAGAGCATTCAAACAAAACATGACATTTTCAATTCTGCTGGATGTACCCATTAAACCAAAACGCCATACCTTACCGGAAAAATCTCCCAATCCGGCGCCGATTTCAAGGCTAAAATCATCCAACAAGCGACGTCGGACTTCTTTCTCATCAATACCTGCCGGCACAAAAACTGAATTCAATTGCGGTAAGCGATACGGTTCTTTCACCACATATTGCATATTTAAGGTCGCAAATCCGGCTTTCAAAGCTAGATAGTTGCGATGATGGCGCGCCCAAGAATGCTCAAGCCCTTCTTCGGCCAACATTAATAGCGCTTCATGCAAACCATACAACGCATTGGTTGGCGCAGTATGATGATAAGTACGTGTCGAAGACCCCCAGTAGTTCAACAGCAAACTGATATCCATGAACCAGCTATGCACTTTCTGTTTGCGATTTTTAACGAGCTCGGTAACACGTTCAGAAAAACTTACGGGTGACAATCCAGGCGGACACGATAAACATTTTTGGCTACCTGAATAAATCGCATCAATACCCCATTCGTCCACTTTGATCGGTGTACCTCCCAATGAAGTAACTGTATCAACAATGGTTAAACAGTTATATCGACGGGCTATCTCACACAATGTTTTAGCGTCAGAAGAAGCACCCGTGGATGTTTCTGCATGTACAAACGCTACAATTTTGGCATCGGGATTTTTTTTCAAGGCATCTTCAACTTTTTGCGGATCAACAGGTTCTCCCCAAGGATCATCAACGACAACCGCAACACCACCGTGGCGCTCGACATTTTCGATCATGCGACCACCAAACACGCCATTCCGGCACACAACCACTTTATCGCCTGGGGTAATCATGTTGACAAAACACATCTCCATACCGACTGATCCAGGGCCAGAAACGGGGAAAGTCATGCGGTTTTTAGTTTGAAAGGCATAACGCATCAATTCTTTGATTTCTTCCATCATTTCGGTAAAAACCGGATCCAAATGACCCAGTGTCGGCCGTGCCATCGCATTCAGTACGCGCGCGTGCGTATCGGAAGGCCCGGGGCCCATGAGTACGCGTTGAGGTGGCATAAATATTTTTACTGCTTTTTCGGGACGAAAATCTTCGGTATTCATGAACAATCCTAAATTAATAATATAATCAGTTTTCTAATAGTTTGAATTTTAACAAGCGAAACGAGATTTTACTATAAACACCGCTAACCCAAATAGCTCTATCCCAACAGATCCTGAAAAAATGCCGTGCCAACCTTGCTTGGTTAAATAGTTTTTGTTATTTAAAGGGGAATTTGCCTCGTAAAATCCTCTTGATCAGCCGCCTCCTCCATTATGAAACGCATTTTATTTAAGTAAAGTTGACATTTGATTTTAGCTCCCCGTATAGTCATTTCCCGTGTATCTTAAATCTTAACCTATTAATAAACAGCGCTTGCTCCTGCCCCCATGCCCAAGGTATTTCTAAGCTATGCTCGAGATGATCTACCGCAGATTAACCAGCTTGAAACACAACTCAAAGATCACGACGATATTGTCATTGATCGCCGCCGTTGAAACAGCAGATTCTCAACAACGATGGGCAGCCTTGAATAAAGTACAAGCCGATTTCGTGGCATGGAAAAAATACCCCTAACTCGTACAGTATTTCAGGGCAGCTCATGCGATGCACTGAATCCTCATAACCGCTGGCGATGTCACCGCGAATCGAATTTCAAAATCATCGTTATTTGGTTTTTCGCTAGCTTACCTGTGCTTGCATCCAATACTAATAGCAATGCTGAGCCAGTCATACTCAATCCGATCAATGTAACGGCGACACGAAGTGATCGCTCACCAATGCAGATTCCGAACAGCATTACGCAAATCAATCGCTATCCCCAGCAAGAATACCAACCGGGTGCAACGTTGGATGAATTTGCCCGGAATACGCCGGGAGTGTTTTTCCAAAATCAGTTTAATTTTGCGCAAGATCTCCGCATCGCGATTCGCGGCTTTGGCGCACGTTCGCCCTTTGGTGTGCGGGGCATACAAATGCGTGTCGATGGTATTCCCCAAACCTTACCGGACGGACAAACGCAATTGGACTCAATCGATCCTTCGTTGATTCAACGCATGGATATCGTTCGCGGCCCTTCGGCTGCGCTATATGGCAATGCTTCTGGCGGCTTGATCGACATTACCACACGCGAAGCACCATCCGAAAAATTTGTCATCATGCCACGCCAGGTATTCGGTCAGTACGGTTATCTAAAATCCGAATTATTCATGGGTGGGCGACTGGGGAAATTTTCCTACACGGTATTTGGATCGCATTTGCAGCAAGAAGGCTGGCGCGACCACAGCGCAATGCAAAATACAAATTCACAAGTCAAATTAAATTTTCAGACCAGTGATCGGTCGGATTTGATGTTGGTGTTCCGTGAATTTTATTCACCTTTGTCAAAAGATGCCGGCGCGCTGACCGCCGCCGAAGTGCAGGCCAATCCCAGGCAAGCATCTGCGAGAAACATACAATTCAATGCCGGTGAAGAAATCAGACAGGAGGAAATGGGCGCGCGTTTTCGCGTCAAACCTACTGCTGGCAAAGAAATATCGCTTGCCGCCCATTGGTCGCACCGCGATTTTCAGAGCCGCCAACCGTTTATGGACGGTGGACAGGTACAATTTGACCGTTGGGTAGGCGGCTTAGCTTTGCAATTTACTTCAGACGGATTGTTATTTCAGCGACCCAACCGGTTTCTAGCCGGCATAGATTACGGCATGCAAAACGATGACCGGCAGCGCTTCAATAACAACTTTGGGGTTCGAGGAGTTATCAATTTAAACCAAATCGAGCGCGTGCAAAGCGTTGGGCCGTTCTTCCGTAATGAATGGAACGTCAGCGATAAACTAGACGTGATCATCGGTGGCCGCTGGGATTGGCTGCACTATCAAATCAAAGATCAGTACCAAACGGATGGAAATCAATCGGGATCTCGAGTGGTATCGCAAGCCAGCGGATCAGCAGGCATGGTTTATCACCTCACTCCGCAACACCAAGCGTATACACATATTGCTTCAGTTTTTGAGGCCCCTACGACGACAGAGTTATTGAATAATCCCGCTGGCAGAGGTGGATTCAACCCCAATTTGAACACGCAAACATCACTAAGTAACGAATTGGGATTACGTGGCAGTATCGCTGGATTCCAATATGACACGGCGGCATTTTTTATTCGTACCTGGGATGAAATCACGCCATTCGAATTGCCCTCTTCACCGGGCCGCGCATTTTTCCGTAACGCGGGTCAATCACGGAGAATTGGTATTGAAACGCGCTTAGTAACTCCGCAATGGCAAGGCTTGCATGCTGAAGTTGGCTATACGTATTCTAATTTCGAATTTGAAAAATATGCCATCAATGAAACCAATTTAAAAGGGAATAATTTACCCGGAATCCCCGCCCATCGCTGGGAAGGGTTAGTTAAATACACGCACCCTTTTGGTTTTTTCGGACAGCTTCATGTACATCGCGTCGGTCATTTTTTTGTCAACGATATCAACACGGCAAACAACCACGCCTACAATTTAGGGCAATTATTACTAGGGTGGGAAACCAAAAGTAACCGGCTTGAAGGTGCCATTTTTCTCGGTATCAATAACCTGTTCGATGCACCTTATAATGCCAACACACGTATTAATGCTGCACTCGGTCGTTTTTATGAACCAGGCCCTCCTCTCAATGTGTTTGGCGGACTACGTGTAAAGATCATCATTTTCTAAAATTGCCATTAAGTATGATTAAGATTGATTGCCCGTGGCGAGACTTGGCTTTAAGCATTTCCGAATAGTGTTGCCATCTCTAAATCATTATTGTTATGGATTGCCTATTATTGTTTATCCAGCCTTCGGTATTGAATTGCTTCGGCAATATGCTGGTTGCTAATTTTCTCAACACCCGATAAGTCCGCAATCGTTCGTGCGACTTTTAGAATACGATGATATGCGCGTGCAGATAGGTTCAAACGGCTGATGGCTTGTTTCAGCAAGTTTTCACTGACCGTATCGAGAGTACAATATTGATCGATTTCTTTGACACCCAAGCGATTGTTAGTTTTGCCCTGCCGTGCCAATTGCCGTTGATGTGATTCCGTTACACGTGTCCGGATTACGCTACTTTTCTCACCCATCACATTCTGGCGCATAAGTTCTTCCTGCGGTACTGCTGGCACCTCGATTTGTATATCGATCCGATCCAGTAGCGGACCGGAAATCCTTCCACGGTAACGCGCAATTTGGTCAGGAGTACATTGACATTTGCCTGATGGGTGGCCTAAATAGCCGCAGAAACACGGGTTACTAGCAGCGACTAGCTGGAAATCGGCGGGAAATTCCGCCTGACGCGCTGCGCGGGAAATCGTAATTTTTCCTGATTCCAACGGTTCGCGTAACACCTCCAATACCTTACGATCAAATTCAGGAAATTCGTCTAAAAATAGTACACCATGCAAGGCAAGCGAGATTTCTCCCGGGCGTGGATGACTACCACCTCCGACCAATGCAACTCCTGATGCCGTGTGATGAGGCGCACGAAAAGGGCGGCGTTTCCATTCAGCAATATTAAAGCTCCCGTGGCTTAGTGATTGTATCGCCGCTGACTCCAATGCTTCGTCTTCGGTCATCGGTGGTAGAATTCCGGGGAAACGTGCTGCCATCATGGATTTTCCAGTACCTGGCGGGCCTGTCATCAAAATATTATGCCGACCTGCAGCTGCAATCTCCAAAGCACGTTTAGCGTGCACTTGCCCTTTGATATCCTCAAAATCGGGAAAATATTGATTCCCAGTAGCAACCTCATTGTCTGCGGTATTTTGGAAAACGGGTAGCAATCTTTGTTTAGTTAGATGCGCGCATACTTGTAACAGTGATTGCGCCGCGTAAATGGTGACCTTTTTTACCAGTGCCGCTTCAGCCGCGTTTTGCTCAGGCAGCACAAAGTTCCGTCCAGACTGAGAAGCATGATAAGTCATTGCCAAAGCACCCCGAATCGGACGCAATTCTCCAGTTAAAGCTAATTCACCGGCCCATTCATATTGATCCAATTGTTCTTTAGGAATTTGCCCAGTAGCCGCCAAAATGCCTAGTGCAATTGGCAAATCGAACCGACCGCTTTCTTTAGGTAAATCAGCCGGAGCTAAATTGACAGTAATCCGTTGTGCAGGGACTTTAAAGTGGGAGTTTTGTAATGCGGATCTGACACGGTCTTTACTTTCTCTGACCTCTGTTTCAGGAAGACCGACAATCGTAAAGCTTGGCAATCCGTTAGCGATGTGAATTTCAACCGTCACTAACGGTGCATTCATGCCGGATAAGGCCCGGCTATATAATACAGCAAGTGACATGGAACGCTACACCTGCAAATAGTTTGATATTGGCAGGTTTAATGTTAATTTTGCAATAAACTTGGCTGATACGCGCGTTATTGATGTGGCCGTATTTCTGTTACATTATCTGCATCTGCAGAGTGTGATGTTGATTGTCTCGATCTTTCTTCCAATGCAGCGACTTTGGCTTCAAGGATGATTAATTTTTCACGAGTACGTTGTAAGACTTCCTGCTGGATCTCAAATTCATTGCGCGTGACCAAATCAAGGCGAGTAAAGGCGCCTGATAATAATACCTTGATATTTTTCTCAATATCTTTTACAGGGCTGTTATGAAAAATTTCGCTTACTTTGGCGTTGATTTCATCGATCACATTTTTATTTAACATTAACATTCTCCTTTATTCCCATCATGCTGATATACCAATATCGTACATTAGCCATAGGTCACCGTGATAAAATTCCATAATCTATTGTTATGGATGGCCTATTCTGCCATGTCAGTTTTGAACATTAAAATTTATTTGATGATTCTTTTACCTTTCCTCATATTTATTACCCAATAAGATACACTCATGGAACGTCAACATCTATTAGAAAACTGGCTTAAAGCGCAATTTCCAGGAAAAATTTTTACTTTACAACCAGCATCCGCAGACGCGAGCTTCCGCCGTTATTTCCGTATTTTTCTGGATAGCAAAACCTGGATAGTCATGGATGCTCCCCCCCAGCAAGAAGATTGCAAACCATTTTTACAAGTTGCCAACATGCTTGCAGCAACCGGAGTGCATGTACCCAAAGTATGGTCATACGATTTAGCGCAAGGATTTTTACTGCTTTCAGATCTTGGCCATACAACTTATCTGCAAATACTGACGCAAGAAGACGATCAAGCCAATCAGTTATATAGTGATGCTACTGATGCATTGGTCAAAATACAATTATCATCACAAGCACCCAATCTGCCGGATTACGATGAAACATTGTTGCGTAGAGAATTAAACTTATTTCCCGATTGGTACATTGCCAAACATCTACAAGCTGATTTGTCTACGAAGCAAAAAGCAATGCTAGAAAATATTTTTAATCAAATCCTACAAAACAATCTTGCCCAACCTAAAGTGTTAGTCCATCGTGACTATCATTCGCGCAATCTCATGGTAACCTCACCCAATCCCGGCATCATTGATTTCCAAGATGCAGTTTTTGGCCCAATTACCTATGATTTGGTATCCTTATTAAAAGATGCCTACATTTGTTGGGGTGAAGAACGCATTCTCGATTGGGCAATCCGCTATTGGGAAAAAGCGCGCCAAGCAAATTTGCCTGTAACAACCGATTTTTCAGCTTTCTACCGAGATTTCGAATGGATGGGCGTACAACGCCACTTAAAAATATTGGGCATTTTCGCCCGACTCAATTACCGTGACGATAAATCTAATTATCTCAATGACATGCCACTGGTGTTGGACTATCTGCAAAAAACCTGTGATCGCTATCACGAGCTAAGACCGCTGTTAAGTTTGTTCGATGAATTACACCCTGTAATCCCAGAATCGAAAATTGGCTACACGTTCTAACCACAATCCTTACCGTGCGATGATCCTGGCGGCTGGGCAAGGGAAGCGCATGCGCCCATTGACTGATAATTTGCCTAAGCCACTGCTCAAAGCTGGCAAGCACGCATTGATCGAATATCAAATTTTTAATCTAGCACGTGCAGGATTTATGGATATTGTCATCAATCATGCCTATCTCGGCACGATGATCGAAGAGGCTTTAGGAAATGGCGATCAGTACGGTGTTCGTATTCACTATTCACCGGAAACACTAGTACTAGAAACAGCCGGCGGTATTGTCAACGCGATGCATTTACTCACCAACCCTCAACAAACAATGCCTTTCCTAGTAGTAAATGGCGATATTTATTGCGAATTTGATTATGCGCCACTGCGCGCCACATTAGATACCATGCAAACACAAGCAAAGCAAAGATTAGCGCATCTTATTTTGGTAGATAATCCCGCGCACCATCCGGAAGGCGATTTTTTTTTACAGCATGAATATGTTACCTCGGTCGGAACAAAGAAGCTTACGTTTAGTGGTATCGGCCTGTACCAATCGCAAATTTTTCATACCGTAGCACCAGGCGAAGCCGCAAAATTAGCGCCGCTGTTACGCCAAGCGATGCAAAACAACCAGGTAACCGGGGAATACTTTTCTGGCCGGTGGATTGATGTGGGTACTCCAGAACGCCTGCAACAATTGGACAATCACCTGAAAGTGCAGGCACAATCATAAACGATCCATTCACTTAGATTAATGACTATGCAAACATTCACGATACCTATTCAATCTTATCTCAAACGTCGTCAATTGTTTTCCCAGCATATGCAAACGGGAATCGCGATCATTCCGACAGCACCAGAACGAATACGCAATCGTGATGCACACTATCCGTATCGTTGTGATAGCTACTTCTATTATTTGAGCGGTTTTTCCGAACCAGAAGCGGTACTGGTCATCGTTGCAAAAACAGACAAAGTACCAGAAAAACATATTCTATTTTGCCGCGCAAAAGATAAAGAGCGGGAAATTTGGGATGGATACCGCTATGGTCCTGAAGCAGCCAAAGAAGCCTTTAATTTTGACGAAACCTATCCGGTTACGCAATTGGATGAAATACTGCCCACCTTGCTCGCGGATCAACCTGTTATTTATACCGCACTAGGACATGATTCCTCCTGGGATCAGCGAATAATCGGCTGGATGAATCAAGTTCGTGATCAAATCCGCACTGGCGTGACAGCACCAGAAAAAATCACGGATTGCCGTGTTATTCTGGATGAAATGCGTTTGATCAAGAGCAGTGAAGAACTGCAGGTGATGCAGCAAGCTGCCAATATTTCCGTACAAGCGCATCAGCGCGCCATGCAAATAACAAAACCAGATAAGTACGAGTACGAAATCGAAGCCGAGTTGCTTTACACCTTCAATCGGCTAGGCGCCCGTTTTCCAGCCTACACATCGATCGTTGCCGGCGGCGCCAATGCATGTGTATTACATTATGTCGAAAATACTGCGGAATTGAAATCCGGTGATTTGTTATTGATCGATGCCGGGTGTGAATTACACGGCTATGCTTCAGACATTACCCGCACCTTTCCAATCAATGGAAAATTTTCTGCAGCGCAGAAGGATGTTTATCAACTGGTGTTAAATGCACAGGCCGCTGCCATTGCACAAGTAAAACCAGGAAATCTATGGAATGAACCTCATCAAGCAGCACTGCAAGTTTTAGCGCAAGGCTTTATCGATTTAGGTCTATGTCATGGCAGTCTCGATGCCGTGCTAGAATCTGAGGACTATAAACGTTTTTACATGCACCGCACTGGGCATTGGCTAGGAATGGATGTACATGATGCGGGTCAATATAAGCAACGCGGCGCATGGCGCGCATTACAGCCGGGCATGGTATTGACGGTAGAACCCGGATGTTACATTCGAGCAGATGACAACGTTGCGGAACATTTCTGGAATATTGGTATTCGAATAGAGGATGATGTTGTTGTGACTGCAAGCGACCATAATATATTAACCGCAGCAGCACCTAAAACCATCGCTGACATAGAGGAGTTAATGCAATGAACCACGATCCAAAAAGAATTATCATCCACAGAATACTGAGTAATAATACTCATGATTCTGGAACCAACACAACCGGGCGTACCCCCATTTTTTCTGCTAATCACTGGATTACTTATGCGCTACTGATCCCTGTCGTCATCGTGATGACCATGGTCGGTTTCTTCTTTTTTGCCGCATTCCTAGCTTTGATTGCCGTGGCTGCCACCTTCATAGGCACACGATTCTGGTGGTTACGTAGAAAATATAACCAATTCAATCGTTCTAAAGAATACGCTGACGAAGATTGGAGCGATGCCACATCATCCGTTCACTCTAAACAATCTAATATGGTTGAAGACGCGCAAATTATTGAAGAAATAAAAATAAACTCGTCAAGCCGGAACAATCACCGATAATTCAGCCCATGCCATCACGACTGTAAAATTTATTGTGCTTATAGCCATTAATTTATACAGGAACTTGATATATAAATGTCTTTTACACGCCCTATCTTAACGCAAATACACTGCTTGCCGCCCTTTCAGCACCACGCGACTAGCCTCAGTAAGGCGTAAGGCACCATAACCTTCGCTGTCGGTCGTCAATAATCCCAATGCGACCAGTTGACGGAATATTGACCGCCAGGTTTTTCCGGGTAAGTCTTCACCAATCGCAAAAGTACTTAAGGTATCGTGTTGCCATTCTTTGACATGCGCGGTTAAATTGCCACGCAAAACATCCACCAAATGTCCGACGCCAAACATCTGCCCAGTGCGATAAACACATGAAAGCGCCTTCTGTACGGCAATCGTCGCATCCCATACTTGCGGAGGATTCAAACAAACATCGCAATTTCCACACGACTCGGCTACCGTATTCTCACCAAAATAATGCAGCATTTGTAAACGCCGGCATGTAGTGGTCTCGCATAGCGTTAACATCGCTTGCAATTTCTGCACCGCAACTTGCTTAAATTTGAATTGTGCTTGGGATTCTTCGATCATACGGCGACGATGGATGACATCATTCAATCCATATGCCATCCAAGCGTTGGCCATGTGACCATCGCGACCCGCCCGCCCCGTTTCCTGATAATAACCTTCTATGCTTTTTGGCAAATCCAGATGCGCGACAAAACGTACATTTGGTTTGTCGATTCCCATCCCGAAAGCGATGGTCGCCACCATGACCACTCCCTCTTCCTGCAAAAATTTTTCTTGATTTAACTGACGTTGCAACATTTCCATGCCGGCATGATAGGCGACTGCGCGCATACCTTGATCAACCAGCCATGCAGTAATTTCCTCAACCTTTTTACGTGAAGCACAATATACGATTCCAGCTTCATTCGCATGTTGAGATTGGATAAAATTCAACAATTGCATACGGCTGTTGGATTTATCGACTACCTGATAACGAATATTGGGGCGATCAAAACTATCGATAAAAACCCTGGCATCTTTCAATCCCAGCCGCTCGATGATTTCTTGGCGCGTATCCAGATCAGCCGTGGCAGTCAAAGCAATACGCGGAACCGAAGGGAAGCGTTGATGCAACACACATAGCTGGCTATATTCAGGACGAAAATCATGCCCCCACTGTGAAACACAATGGGCTTCATCAATGGCAAACAATGCAATGGGCATCTGTTCAATAAGGCGCAAAAATCGGGGTGTCAGCAAACGTTCTGGCGCGACGTACAATAGGTCATATTGCTGCGCTAACAACTGTTGTTCTATTCGTGCGGCTTCTTCGAACAGCAACGATGAATTCAATGCCACAGCACGCACACCCATTTCATTCAGCGCAGCAACCTGATTTTGCATTAATGCAATGAGGGGAGAAACAACAATCGCAACACCCGGACGCAACAAAGCCGGAATCTGATAACACAGTGATTTTCCACCACCGGTCGGCATAAGAACCAGGCAATCTCCACCTGCGGCAACATAGTCAATTACCTCCGCTTGTTGCCCACGGAAGGACGAATAACCAAAAACCTTATTGAGAATACTAAGCGCTTTGGACATTCGGGCAAAATTCAAACACTATTGTTCTTCCAATTCAACGATGCAACGGTTTAATGGCAATCCAGAGCCGCACAATTTACTGCTCATCTGTTTGCGATCTTACAATACTCTATTTGCTACGGTCCCAATTTTATGCAATAAAAAGACGGCTTTTACAATGTTATTGTGCAGAATGATACGCATGCAAATCATTTACGCTGGCGTACTGGTATAATCATACGTTTTTAATTCTTTGTTGAATGCATTGCACAATGCTCTTTGGAGAGAAAAATGGCTGTAGCTGATGTTTTGAAATTAATTCAAGACAATGACGTTAAGTTTGTTGATCTGCGTTTTACCGACACGAATGGTAAGGAACACCATATTACCGTACCCGCACACACGTTTGATGTCGATAAATTTGAGGATGGTCATCCGTTTGATGGTTCTTCGATCGGTGGCTGGAAAGGTATTCAAGCTTCTGATATGCTGCTGATGCCGGATTCGGATACGGCCAACATGGATCCATTCATGGACGAACCTACCCTATTCATCACCTGTGATGTGGTTGAACCCGCTGATGGAAAAGGTTACAACCGCGATCCTCGTTCACTCGCCAAGCGTGCAGAAACCTATTTAAAATCAACTGGCATCGGTGATGTAGCTTACTTTGGTCCAGAACCAGAATTTTTTATTTTTGATTCGGTCCGTTGGAACATCAACATGTCGGGATGCTCGGTAAAAATCGAATCCGAAGAGGCAGCCTGGAGTTCCGGTAACAAATACGATAACGCCAATACCGGCCACCGCCCCGTTGTAAAAGGTGGTTACCTTCCCGTACCACCCGTTGATTCGCTGCAAGATATCCGCTCTGCCATGTGCCTTGCCTTAGAGGAAATGGGTATTGGCGTGGAAGTTCATCACCATGAAGTCGCTACTGCAGGACAATGCGAAATTGGCACAAACTTCAATACCTTGGTCAAACGCGCCGATTGGAGTCAAATACTGAAGTATGTCGTGCACAATGTAGCGCATTCATATGGAAAAACCGCCACATTTATGCCTAAACCGATTGTCGGTGATAATGGCTCCGGTATGCACGTACATCAATCTATTTGGAAAGATGGCAAAAATCTTTTCTCGGGAAATGGTTATGCAGGTTTGTCCGAATTGGCACTTTACTATATTGGTGGCATTCTGAAACATGCCAAAGCGCTTAACGCTATTACCAATCCCGGCACCAACTCTTATAAACGCTTAGTCCCCGGTTTTGAAGCACCTGTCAATTTAGCCTATTCAGCCAGCAACCGTTCGGCCGCTATTCGCATCCCACATACCAGTAGCCCTAAAGGACGGCGCGTTGAAGTACGCTTTCCCGATCCAATAGCCAATCCTTATTTAGCTTTCACCGCGCTCATGATGGCTGGGTTAGATGGCATTCAAAATAAAATACACCCTGGTGATCCGATGGATAAGAATCTATATGACTTACCGCCTGAGGAAGCTGCCAAAGTGCCAAATGTTTGCGCTTCATTAGACGAGGCACTGGATTGTTTAGACAAAGATCGCGATTTCCTGACGCGGGGCGGTGTTTTTTCCAATGACATGATTGATGCTTACATCCAACTTAAAATGGCAGAAGTCACACGCTTGCGTATGACCACGCACCCCGTTGAATTTGAACTGTATTATAGTTTGTAATACATCATTAACATTTTTAAATGTTGTAATATCAGGAAGTTTCCTTTTACTACTTTTTACTTTACATTCAAGAAAAAATTGATATATTGACGTTGTAGGTATACTAACTCATAGAATCTTCATTAAACGATATGAGAATCAGAAATTTATCTGTCATTTTCGTAACAGTGCTTTTGGGGTTCACATCCGTTACAGTCGCTGGAAAAGAAATTTACAAGCTGGTCGACAAAGACGGCAATATTACTTTTACCAATCGTCCGACGCGTAATGCGCAAAAAATCAATCTTGCTTCTTTTTCTGGGAGTGCCAACACTCATACTGCGAATACCGTAACCGTAACCCAAAAACCAATCAGCGCACCCAGCATTAAAAGCAATGCCCAGAAAGAACGTGATGGAACGCGGCGACAAATCCTGGAAAAAGAGTTGCATAGTGAAAACAAACTGCTTTCCGATACCAAGCAATCGTTATCGCAAATCAGTCAGAGTAATGATAACCTTCAAGACGGTAAAATCGCACAGCTTAAAAGCAAACTATTTCTGCATCAACGAAACATTTCTGCTTTAAAAAAAGAACTTTCCAGGTTATAACTTTTAAATGCCGTTCACGATCCAATAGGTGCCATGCTAAAAAACAAACTTCCCCTATTCTGTCTATCGATTGGTTTTATTCTGCTGATTAACACGGCACAAGCTGGCATTTACAAACACGTTGATCAGAACGGTAAAGTCACTTATTCCAATATTCCCTCCACTAATGCGCAACGGCTTGATCTGCCGCCCATTGTAGTCATGCCACCCTCGACAAATTCCAGCGGCATCGATGAACGCATCATGCAACGTAGGGAATCAATGAAATTTGAAGAACAACGTAGTCAATTGCAAAGCAAAATCACTGAAGAAGAAAAACGCTTGAACGAAGTCAAAGACGAATACAAGGATGGCGTTCCCGATCGGTTAGGTAGTGAACGTAATTATCAACGATATCTCGATCGAGTCGAACACCTCCGACAAGAAATACAGGCCCGAGAAAAGAATCTCAGCGCATTGCGTAGTGAAATGCAGAGCCTAACCGAAAAAAAACAAGAATCTACGAAAACTACCCCTTAACAGCAACTTCAACGGTGACTGGCGCATGATCCGAAGGTCGCTCTAGTTTTCGCGGCTGCTTATCGATAGTACAAGCTACGCAATTTTTAGCCAATGCATCACTGATTAAAATATGATCGATCCGCAATCCTCGATTCAAACGAAAAGCCATCATACGATAATCCCACCACGTATAGGATTTTTCAGCTTGATCAAACAAACGAAAACTATCCTGCAATCCCATATTCAGCAAACGCTTAAAAGCATCGCGTTCTGGTTCACTGCATAACACTTTGTCACGCCAGGCTTCCGGGTCATGGACATCGCGATCTTCCGGTGCAATATTAAAATCACCCAATACGATCAGTTGATCATATTGGCACAATTCTTGTTCTAGCCAGCCTTTAAGCGCATCTAACCATTGTAATTTATATTGATACTTATGTGACTCCACCGATTCTCCGTTGGGTACATAGATGCAAACGACCCGAAAATCACCATACGTGGCGGCAATGACTCGCCTTTGTTCATCGCAAAACTGTGGGATATCAGAAACTTTATCACTCCCCGCTTGCCGGCTTAAAATCGCTACGCCGTTATAGGTCTTTTGTCCACTAAACAAACAGTGATAACCAAGTGCGCGAATTTCGTCATGCGGAAAATTGTCATCGATTAGCTTTGTTTCTTGCAAGCATAAGATATCAGGCTGACAACTGGTTAGCCAATCTATGACATGCGGCAATCTCACTTTAAGTGAATTGACGTTCCAGGTTGCAATTTTCATAAGTTTTAAAGAAACTCCGATTCAATTATTAATCTGTATCTTGAGGTACGCTGCCCACTAAAGAAAACGACTTCAGTGGTTATGGTAAGGCAGCTTCACGTACTGAGGGAAATGGCAGCTGATGATTTCCGGTCACCACAATAATCAGAAAAGCAGACCGATTTAATTTCAAACATATTTCGTTCGGTTAATAATGGAAACACCTAACGCTGGAGTTAATGTGCAGTACTAATGCTATCCCGTTGGTGTTTTGTTATGTTTTACCAAGTAGGACTCTCTTTACTGACCTCAATCTCGCACACAACCCTCTTTCCAAAACGATTATCCAGCATTCTAATATTGCCTTCACCACTGATAGAAATTCCAGATCCGCCTTTGCCAACCAAGCCACGATAATAAGATTCGACTATTTGACGGAAAGCCGTGTAGTTGAAAGGACCACTATATCCATACGGTCGAGAAACCTCAAGGGACGCTGTTTCAAAATCAGTTCCAACTGTTTGCTTTATACTAACATAACTCTCAATTGCTTCATTTCCGTCTATTTCTATTGAAAAGAAAGCTCTCGAAATCATGTGCTGATCATCGCTCCCGTACTCCTGAGAATCTTGGATAAGGCTATTGAATGTAATTTTGGCTATTGGCATATGGGCTCCTCTACATAAAGATACTTTCAAAAAGACTAGCTATGAATAATCAATCAGAGCTATCTGAACTGCTTCCATTTCATTGCATTATTTTCATTTCCGATAACTGAGATAGCAGTTGACAATTTCCAATCCCTTCGATAGTCTTTTTTCACATGGATTAACATGTATACTGGTGCGCTCTCAAAGAAAGGCTAGAAAGATTGGTGCTACTGCTGTAGTTATTTAATGTTGTTGCAACACACATATCATCCAGCACTTTCGCTTTCTTTCGTCATTCTGAGTATATTTTAAATATGCATAACAAAAAATCGAAAAGATACTGCATTATTCATTCAAAAAGGAGAAATAATTATGGAACTCAAAGGATCTAGAACTGAAACCAACTTAAAAGCCGCATTTGCGGGTGAATCGCAAGCCAATCGCCGCTACCTATATTTTGCTGCTAAAGCTGACGTGGAAGGACAAAATGATGTCGCCGCTGTATTCCGCTCTACTGCCGAAGGTGAAACTGGGCATGCTCATGGCCATTTGGAATATCTTGAAACTTGTGGAGATCCAGCGACAGGATTGAGTTTTGGTCCAACACGCGATAATCTAAAAACCGCCATTGCCGGTGAAACACATGAATATACCGATATGTATCCTGGCATGACTAAAATCGCTCGTGAAGAAGGCTTTGATGAAATTGCCGATTGGTTTGAAACCTTAGCCAAAGCTGAACGTTCGCATGCCAATCGCTTTCAACGTGCATTGGATGGCTTGACCGATTAATTACTAATTCCAGTAATTATTAACCACACGTAAGATTCGTTGAAATGCCCTTTCGACGAATCTTACAGTTAGAAAATACTTCTGCCTAAAAAATCATTGACTATGGCATCTCGCGAAGGTAGTTTAGAAGCCCCTAAGCGTCACCCATTAGACTGGAAAAATGCAAATTTCTACGATTCAGAAAAATTGCAACAGGAAATGGAACGTGTGTTTAATGTTTGCCACGGCTGTCGCCGGTGCGTCAACCTCTGTACAGCTTTTCCACGCCTCTTTGATTTGATTGATGAAGGTTCAACGGGCGAAATCGATGGTGTTGATAAACATCGTTATCAGGAAGTAGTCGATCACTGCTACCTGTGCGACATGTGTTTTATGACCAAATGCCCATATGTACCACCGCATGAATGGAACATAGATTTTCCACATCTCATGCTACGTGCCAAAGCGGTTAAATATCAGCAATCCGGTGCTGGTTTTCGCGACAAGTTATTATCCAATACCGACTTATTGGGAAAAATCAATGCCAATCCAGTTGTCGCGCCAATCGTTAACACGTTAAACAATGCGCCACTTGCTCGTAAGGTATTGGATAGCACGTTAGGCATACATGCTGACAGAAAACTTCCCGAATACACAGCACATCAATTTCGTTCCCATGCACAACCGGATGCTAATTACACAGTAAAAGATGGGAACAAAACACCCGGAAAAGTAGCGATTTATGCAACCTGCTATGTTAATTACAACGAACCTGGTATTGGCCATGATTTGCTGCAAATCCTTGCGCATAATGAGATTTCAACGTGTTTAGTGGAACAAGAAGCATGCTGCGGTATGCCAAAACTCGAATTAGGCGATTTACCGGCGGTAGAAGCACTGAAAAATCGAAATATCCCGCATCTCTTGAAATTTGCACAACAAGGTTATGCCATTATTTCTGCGATTCCTTCTTGTGTTTTAATGTACAAACAGGAACTCCCGCTATTGTTTCCTGAGGATACTGCGGTACAAACCGTTGCGGCTGCCATGTTTGATCCATTTGAATACCTATTGCTCAGACATCAAGACAAGCTGCTCAAAACGGATTTCAAACAACCATTGAACAATGTTTCGTATCACATTCCCTGCCATCAACGGGTACAAAATATCGGCAAAAAAACGCGCGATGTGTTGCAATTGATCCCAGGAACAACGATCACTACGGTAGAACGGTGTTCCGGGCATGATGGTACTTGGGGCGTGAAAAGTGAATACTTTGCAGACTCGATGAAAATCGGCCGCCCGGTTTTCAAACAAATGGCCACCCCCAAACCGGATTATATTAGCTCCGACTGCGCCATAGCGGCACGTCATATTGAACAAGGCATGTGCGAAAACGGCGGTAATAAAACAGCGCAAAAATTGCACCCACTGAGTTTACTACGCATGGCTTATGGTTATGACGACAATCAACAAGCCATTCCAGGACTGCAAGTTTTGTCTGCGCAAACGCATGCTTCCGAGGAAAAAACATGAAAACCGTTACCCGAGACAGCTTATTGACATTAGAAGCGTATGCCAAAGTGCGCAATGATTTTCGAAATCAGGTCATGGCGCACAAAAAACCCCGTAAAGTGGCTTTAGGGGGAAATATTTCGCTGATTTTTGAAGATGCATTGACCATACGGTATCAAATTCAGGAAATGCTATTTGCTGAGCGTATTTTTCAAGAAGCGGAAATCAACCACGAACTCGAAACTTATACGCCATTGATCCCGGATGGGCACAACTGGAAAGTTACGATGATGATCGAATACCCGGATCCGGCTGAACGTGCCCAGAAATTAGCGGACATGGTGGGTATCGAAGACCAGGTATGGGTCAAGGTAGGTGAATCCGCTGCAGTATTCGCGATTGCTGACGAGGATATCGAGCGTGAAAATTCCGATAAGACTTCTTCTGTACATTTTCTGCGCTTTGAACTCACCCCTGAAATGATCCTTGCTTTGCATCAAAATGCAACGCTGAGTATGGGTGTTACTCACCCGGCTTATTCTGTGACAGTCGACAGCATCCAAGGCGATACGCGTACCTCCCTGTTAAACGACCTAGTTGAAACATGAAATTACTCGTCATATTGATCTGTTGTTTGACATTGGCTGCTTGCGCCAACAAAACATTCAAAGACCAATTTGAAGACGAAAAGACTTGGGTCGAACGCGCGACGCAATTGCCACCTTATCCCGATACCAGCAATTTGTTGGAATTCGATGCGGGCGGTGCCATTACCGGCAATCAGTACCTCATTGACCCCGCTTCTATCAATGTTGTTGAAGATGGCGTGATCCGATTCAGTTTAGTCGTCAAATCTTCCTCCGGTGCTTTAAATATCAGTTATGAAGGAATCCGCTGTGCGACCACTGAAAGAAAACTTTACGCACTCGGACGCAATGACAAAACTTGGGCAGAACCACGTGTATCAGAATGGGAGAAGCTAACCTATGTTAGGCAGTTTTACGCACAGAGAGAACTAGCCAAAAATATCTTTTGCCCGAACCGACAAATAGTCAGAAACAGTGAAGACGCTATTCGCGCGTTAAAAGCAGGTTTTCATTCGAGTATGCCTCGCTGATCACCGACACAGAAAAACTTTCTTGAAAAACATAGCGTTATTCAAATTACCGGATACTCAATTACTATGAAACTTGCTGCAGCAAAATTTATTAGCTTTGTTAGCCTATTCTCTGTCGCTTCTGTAACCTACGCACTATCGGAAGAGTGTTCGAAATCGATAGTACCCGCAAGCTATCTGGATACCATGAGCTTAGTTTGTTTACAAAAAGTAGCCATGATCGACCCCAATGATTCCAATATTTATAAAGGCACATTGCAATGGTTAGGTAGCGGCAATCCAGAACTAAGCAATCAATTCCTGTTGACTGGCATTGAACTGGATAACATGCCTGCTGAGCCACATAGCCCAACATTTACATCGGCAACCGGCATCTTGAATATGCCCAAAATTGATATCCCAAAACAATTTGGTACTGAGCGTTATCATGTCAGCCTTAGCCTCATGCCCGATATTAGCGAAACAATCTTTCAGCTTAACCAGGTTTCTATCTACATCAACCCCGATTATGTTGCAGGTAGAGACTGGAAACCTTTTGGCATGTTAGCTCCCGAAGAGCGCCGAGCAGCGGACCTACTTGGCCGTTCCCTGCCTTATATGCAATTGGCCGACTTAGTGTATGACTTTGATAATACTACGGTGGGCACTTGGAATTTAATCGAAACCAAAAGTAGAAGCTCCGGCATGGATGCAGGTCTCTACGAGAATCAGAATACCAATCCCAAAGAAATCGCACTGATTTTTCGTGGCACAGAAACCTGTGATTTTCCCTGTTCACTCAAAGAGACCGAGAATTTCCTCCGCGATGTCACAGCGGATACCGCCATCGCGACGGGAACTGTTAGCGATCAATTTAAACACGCTTTCAACTTTGCTCTCGATGTAATCAATCGATATCCAGGCACTAAAATTATTGTGGCAGGCCATTCGCTTGGCGGTGGACTCGCGCAAGCCGTCGGAGCAACATTAGGTTTAGAAGCTTTTGCATTCAATTCCTCTCCCGTTCCCGATGATTTTTTTGATACCTACACGATTACACTGCCAGCAGAAAAAATCGCCGAACTCATTCACGTCATTGCAGACATTCACGATCCGGTTTCCAATGCAGATGAATCTGGCGATCTCTATATTAATGCCCACCATGTCACGCCATTGATTCAGTTTAATTTTGAAACCAAAGAAATATTGCCTACGAACCCAGTAAAATTAAGAAAATTAAGGTTTGACCGCCATAGCATTGCCGAGCTTTATGGAAGTTCTTCCAGTCTGATGAACACCTATTTGGCGGGATGGTAGCACCTCGGCAATACAGATAGTTTTTCAATGGCCTACTATGTTCGTGGACTGCTATGGGTATGCTTATGCGCATTGTTGGCATGTGGATGAGAAGCTTCCGACACTTCAATCGGCACAATATGTAATTTACCGTGGCGAACGCCGCTTTTGGCGATCACTTTGTTAGCAAAGAACCGTACATCTTGAATGGCGCCGCGCAAAATCACGACCTCAAGGCAATTATCGTGATCCATATGCACATGCATGCTGGATAGTGTAATGTCATGATGTTCATGGTGGGAAGATGTCACTAATGCTGCCAAATCCCGCTCATGATGATTATAGATATAGGTCAAAGTAGCGATGCAATAACCTTTGTTGTCTTTTTGCAGGCGAGAAGCTTCCAGATATTCCCGCACCAAATCACGAATCGCTTCGGAGCGATTATCATAACCCCTGTCACTGGCGATTTTGTCAAACTGCTCAAAAAGCTCTTCATCCATTGAAACGGTAAATCGTTCCATATCTCTTCCTTGAATTAATCCTTAGCGATGAAAAAAGAAGTTCATTTTAACTAACACAGAATAATAACTGTTAATCCTAGAAACCCCTAAAAATTGGCCACTATATTCACCCGAAATGAACGCGTCTCAATCGGATGAAAATGTTTGTCTGCCACACCCCCAGCCGGCTCTCCCGGCAATCTGGAGGTATAGAAATAATCAATTGCGTGCGCATGTGTGTTCAATAAATTAAATCCTTGTAGCATGACTCGAACATTGTTGCTGATTTTGTATCCGATTTGCCCATTGAGTGTTACGGTATTATCTGATTGCACACTATTATCCTCGATGAGCGCGCGCTTACCAAAATAACGGACTTGCATACTACCAAATAGGCGACCGATATTGTCAACCGAAACTGCCAGCTTCCCTACCCCATTAATGGCGCCAGGAATATGATTACCAGCCGGATCGAAATCGCTAAAACGTGCGAGTGCGAGTGCGTAATCCACATCGATGGTGAGCCAATCCTTAGGCATATAAAACGCCGACACCTCAAAACCTTCACGCTGGCTGGGACGGCTGGCTACAGTCGTTCCTGCATCGCCGACAAAAAGCAATTCAGAAGCCATATCCAAACGAAATAACGCAAATGAAGCCTGCAATCCCGGAATAATCGCAGAGCGCAGACCCACTTCATACCCTGTTGAGCGCACCAACGGATGGACCGGATTGATCGAATCACCGGTTTTAGGATCTACTTTGGTGGTAGTTCCACGTGCATCATTGCTGTGGAATCCGCTGCCATAGTTAAAATAAAACTCGGTTTGTACCCATGGACCCAAAATTACAGCCAGCTTAGGATTGGTCATACTGTCGTAACTATTGCCGGAATTTTCTTTATTCAAGTGACTGGTAACATCAAACCAATAATAATCCGAGCGTACACCGGCTACCGTGCGAAGCTTTTCCAACCACTGAATACTATTTTGATAAAACAACCCGACACTGTTCTGGTTGATATGGTCACTCCGCGTCGTTGATAAAGTACGGCGTTCTTTTGTGCTTAACAGCCCATTATCAATCACGTCATTCTGAAATTGTACACCGACGGTGTTTTCAACATCTAAGCCAGCCACCTTGTTGATCCATGAATGGCTAACATTCATGGCCGATTGAAAACGTTTGTCCACTTGTGAAAACTGGTCGCGATTGATCGGATCATCCAGGAAATACGTAAAATTGGAAAATAGCGCCAAGTTTGAATGCAGCGTATACAAATTGATATGCGTCATACCGAAACGACTGGCATGTTGCAGCGCACCCGAGAGACTAAAACGATGCGTTTCACCACCACTACTAGGATCAATTGATCCTAACCGTGGAACATAGCTACTCTCCACACCTCTTTGAGGTATTTGATCGGTTGCATTCCATTTCGCACCATACCCCATCGCGGTAATATTAAATTTGGTCGACCCATTGTCCTGACTATAACGTAATACACCATTGAATTTCTTATAATCCTCGTGTTTAACCCAAGGCCCGTCTTTAGTCAACAACTCGAATGCATACAGAAGGTTTCCCGCACCGACTTCATGAGACTTGGCTACCAATCCGCGCATAAATCCTTGCTGACCCAATCCATAGGTCGCAATCCCCTGCGGTAATTTATCCAGATAATTCAAGCTGACAGCACCCGCAGAAGAAAAATCACCCTGACTTGCATAATAGGGGCCTTTCATATACTGCAAACCGCCGATTAACTCTGGAATAATAAAATTAGTATCCGCCCAGCCTTGGCCGTGTCCATGCGAACGTTGGTTAACCAACATGCCATCAACAGAAATGCGCACATCCGTGCCATGATCCAGGTTAAATCCTCGCAAAAAATACTGATTCGCTTTTCCTTCACCGCTATGCTGCGTAACAATCAATCCAGGCACCGATTCGAGCAATTCTCCCGGACGATAGACGGTACGCGCGTCTAATTGGCGCTTGAGAACGGTCCCTTCATTTGCAGAATTGGCGGTTCCGATTAATTCTTTGGAATTGGCTTTTACGACGACTTCATTCAGTGTTGGCACGCCTGCGGCGTGAACGATTGTTGCCATCCCCAGCGATAAAAGTACGGTACTGCCACTTGCTATAAATTCTTTTTTTGTTGTTTTTGGCATCAAAACGAATCTTCTATTTACTGACAATTCAATAAGCTGAAGCTTTTTATACTGTAAAAACATTCTTGGTATGAACTATATAAAAAACTTCATACGCACTGAGTGTATCGTGATTTTGTATGAAAGATAAATTTTTCTTCATACAAACTTGTGTAAAATAGCCTGCTATAAGGCTCGACAGAAAAAATAAAAACCTATGAGAACTCCTAATCGTTACCTATTACTCTTTTTTTTCGTCACAGTATTCATCTCACTGGCGCTAGGAAAGCAAGTCTTTGCTTCGGAGCATCCCAAGAAATTCACGGTCATCACAACTGTTGCCCCCATCACGAACATGGTGCGAAATATTGGCGGGGTTTATATAGATGTCATTGGTGTAGTTCCAGACGGTGTTGACTCGCACACTTTCGAACCCATTCCATCCGACATCAAAACACTACAAGCGGCCGACTTGATCATCGCCAACGGCCTTGACCTTGAGTTGCCGACTTTGAAATTGGCTGAAAAAGTAAAGAAACCCGCAACGCGCGTTGTACAATTGGGCAACCGCACACTGAAGGAAGAAGACTGGCAATACGACTTCAGTTTCCCGCGTGAGCATGGGCATCCCAATCCGCATCTGTGGTTGAACATCCAATTGGTGATGCAATATGCTGAAATCATCCGAGATAGTCTGAGCGAGTTGGATCCCAAGCATCAAGAACAATATTTCTTAAATACCGAAACCTATCTCGCTAAACTCACAAAATTGGATCAAGCCATTTTTGCTTGTGTTAAAACGATTCCTGAAAAGAATCGCAAGTTGGTAACTTATCATGACTCATTTGCTTATTTCGCACCGCGCTATGGCATGACCGTCATTGCAGCCATCCAACCGTCAGATTTCTCTGAACCTGCACCGCAAGAAGTGATGAGTGTCATCAAACAGATCAAGCAAGCCGGTGTACCGGCCATTTTTGGCTCGGATGTTTTTCCCAGCAAAATCATGAAGCAGATTGCGCGTGAAGCCAATGTGCAATTTATCGATCAACTTTCAGACGATGAATTGCCTGCCCCTCCTATCGATTCTTTCATCGGCATGATGACGAACAATATGGCGATCATGACGCAAGCGCTGGGTGGAAACGCAACTTGTACCTCGAACATCGATGCAAGCAATAATCGATTCTGACACACCATCGCATTCAGCCGTTAGCCTCTGCAATATCACCGCAGGTTACGAACATTCATTATTCCAGAACCTTTCATTAGAAATTCCGCATGGATTATTTGCCGGTATCGTAGGCCCTACCGCTTGCGGTAAAACGACGCTGCTTAAAATCCTGATGGGCATGCACCCGGTGACTTGCGGCAAAGCCGAACTGAATGGTCGTGCCGTTGAAAAAATCAAGCCGGGAATCATTGGGTATGTGCCACAACTGGGTAGCGTCGATTGGAATTTTCCTGTCACGGTTGAGGAAGTCATTGCCATGGGGCTTTATACCAATGGCCGTATTTTGCCTTGGTTGACAAAACATGAGCGCCATCAAATTTACGATCTGGCCGAACGCCTTGATGTCAGTAGTTGCTTGAAACAGCACATTCTCGCAATCTCCGGCGGCCAACGTCAGCGTACTTTCTTAGCACGCGCCTTGATCAGCAATCCGAAGATTCTGATTCTTGATGAACCCACTTCGGGCGTTGATATCAAGACACAACACGAAATATTGCATCTGTTAGGCAGCTTGAATTGCGAAGGCATTACCATCTTACTGACCACGCACGATCTGAATGCCGTAGCCTCGCATCTACCTTGGGTGATTTGTTTCAATAAAGGCGTCATCGCACAAGGCCGCCCGCACGATATATTCACCAACGAAATCCTTGCCAAAACGTATGGTGGAGATATTGTCATCGTAAAACATGAAGGGCACTTGTTGATTGCTCACGCCACTCCTTTGCAGTTTATGGATCAGCCATAATTGATGGAATTTTTGCTTGAACCGCTGCAATATGATTTTTTTCTTCGTGGCCTGTTAGCTGCCAGTTTAGTGGGCGCAACCGGTGGGTTAATTGGCGTATACGTGGTGTTGCGGGGCATGAGCTACGTGGGTCACGGACTATCGCATGCCGCGATCGGTGGAGCGATTGTGGGATTCACTCTGAATATGAATTTTTATGCGGGTGCATGCGCCATGGGATTAGCCGCCGCACTGATCATTAACAAAATCACTCAAAACAACAAAATCAAACTCGATGCAGCCATCGGCATTGTCACGACCGCAATGTTTGCATTGGGTGTTGCCATCGTGAGTAAATTGCGCAATTTCAAGCAAAATTTCGAAGCAGCTTTGTTCGGCAATATTTTAGGAATCAGTGACAATGACCTGATCATCATTAGCATCGTCACCGTTGTCACCTTCATTACTTTGTTTTTTTCCTACCGTGCCCTACTCTTCTCGACATTCGATCAAGAAGCGGCGCACGTATCAGGCATTAGAACCGCATCGGTGCAACTGCTGTTTTCAATCATACTCACCCTCGCGGTCATCGCCTCACTCAACGTGACCGGTGTCACAATGGTCGCCGCAACGCTGATCGCACCCGCCATCACCGCGCGGATTTTGACCGACAGTTTTAGCAAAATGATGATTTACTCCACACTGATTGGTACCTTTTCCGGCATTATCGGGATGTATCTGAGTTACGTTTTTAATGTCGCTTCGGGCACCACCATCGTGTTATTCAGCACGTTGTTATTTGGCTTGTCGTTATTGGTCAAGCCGCTACAAAAGATTTTAAAAGCGACGCCCGAAAAAGCTGAATCTTAACTTTAGCAAAAACCCATTGAGAAACGTTTTCGAGGAAGGTAATGCAACGCAGATCGTTTTTCAACACTTGCTAGGATACTTTCGCTTACGCAACTAATCGTTTAGCTGGAAAAACAATCGTAAAGCGGCTTCCTTTACCAATCTCACTGGTGATTTGCAAACGTGCATCATGCCGATTCACGACGTGTTTAACGATTGCTAGCCCGAGCCCTGTTCCCCCGGTTTCCCGCGAGCGGCTGGTATCAATCCGATAAAAACGCTCAGTCAAGCGGGGAATATGCTGAGCTTCGATGCCGATACCACTGTCCTGTACATAAAATACGCCTTGGCCATCCTTTTCCTGCCAATGAATACTGATCTCACCGCTCTCTGGCGTATAACGCACAGCATTATTAATCAAATTACTAAACGCGCTGCGCAATTCTGTTTCGCTACCCAGTAACTGGCTTTGTGTCGCAATATCCAATTTAATCAGATGCTTTTCGGTACTAAGTGATTCTACACCGCGTAGAATCTCGCTGAGTAAATCAGCTACATTAATGATCGTTTCATTAATTTTGTTTTGCTCATTCTCCAAACGCGACAAAACCAACAGATCCTCTACCAGAGATTGCATACGGATTGCTTGTTCCGACATCAACGCCAAAGCCCTTTTGTCAAAATCCGGTGTGGTTTCCTCATGCGTCAAGGTATCAAGAAAACCACTGATTACCGTAAGCGGCGTGCGTAATTCATGTGAAACATTGGCGATAAAATCTTGGCGCATCGTTTCAAGCTTCTCAAAGCGGGTAATGTCGCGGCTAATGAGTAATTTTTGATTGAAGCCATAAGGTACGAATTGCAAGGAAAAAACACTTTTATGCCGTCGGCGTGTTTGGTTCAAAATTAATGGCTTGGTGAAATTACGTACCAATAAATATTCAACAAACGGAACTTGTCGCACCAAATGCGTAATTTGTTGCCCTGAATCAAGCGCCAAGCTTATTCCTAGATGATCTTCCGCAACCGGATTACACCATTCAATCCGATCGTTTTCAGTCAACAGGACAATACCATCTGGCATGGCGGCCGTCACATTGCGCATGCGTTCTAGCGCCAGACTCAGCAATTCCTGGCTCTGACTATGCTGGCGCACGTAACGGGCCAAATACGCAAACACATCATCCCATTCGCCGCTACCGGCCGGAATATTGGCGGAAACTTGCTTGGGCAATAATAACCAACGTTCCAGCGCAACCAGATGCGAAACATGGTGTAATGCGATCCAAAATAGCGTCACACCAAACAACAGCAAGGCAAACGCCGCACCAAAAATCCCCCAAAAAATCCCACTAAAAAACAGCGTAATCAAAACAATATAAATAAAACGTTTCCAAATATTGGACACAGTAAAATCCTAAAATGATTGAAAGGCTATTTCCAGGTAACAGTGGGCATCTTGCAATTTTTCTCAAGGATGTGCAAGGTCGCCGTCTCAATTTGTGGATTGTTCCGATATTGGGAAATTAATGGCACGAGCAATGCTGGTGCACATCAGCCACCTAAGCAAGCGAGCGATAACAAAATTTATATTTTTAAGCCGGGTAGACATAAAATAAAAATGCACATGTTATGATCATACGCCTGCAAGTTATCGATTGACGCAAATCCCCGTGATTCGAACAAGCTGGTAAAATCATAAAATGGATAAAACATATTGGCTCGATCGCTGGGATCGCAAGGAAATTGGTTTTCATCAAACCGATATTAATCCTTATCTACAAAAATACTGGCATCGCCTCGCCATACCGTCCGGCAGTGAGGTATTTGTACCGATGTGTGGCAAAAGCCATGATATGCTTTGGCTTCATCAACAAGGACTGGCTGTTTTAGGGGTTGAATTGAGCAGTTCAGCCGCACTGTCTTTTTTCCAAGAAAATAATCTACCTCCCATACGGGCCGAACTTGCCCCATTCATTCAGCTAGAACACGATTGCTTACAGATTTTATGTGGTGATTTCTTCGACCTACAAGAAGGACATGTACAGCATGTACAAGCCGTTTATGACCGCGCCGCGCTTATCGCGCTTCCACCTGAAATACGTAAGCGGTATATCAATCATTTATTAACGATTTTACCGAAAAATTCCCCCATTCTCCTGATCACACTCGACTATCCAGATTCGGAAATGTCCGGGCCACCCTTTGCTGTAACACCGCAGGAAGTCTTAACAAGCTACCACTCATATGACCATATCGAATTGTTGGCACAATACGATGTTCTGCTACAAAATCCACGTTTTCAAGAGAGAGGTTTGAGTCGATTGCATGAGAATATTTTTTTGATATCCAATCAACATCATTGATCAAAATTAATGTGCAAAGTGTTTGGGCAAAAATATATAATTATTGTTATCCATCAATAATTTCTCAAACGCCTTTGCCTTAACGGGCTGCGAATATAAAAAACCTTGTCCATAATCACATCCGAGATGCATTAATAATTCCTGTTGCGCTTTTGTTTCAACTCCCTCTGCAACAGTTTTAATATTGAGCTTATGCGCCATCACAATAATCGCCTCGACCAAAGTACGGTCGGTTTCATTCTCCATCAATTGATTAATAAAAGTCCGATCTATCTTTAAATAGTCAATATCAAACTTCTTGAGGTAGGACAATGACGAAAAACCCGTACCAAAATCATCGATCGATACTTCAATACCATTATTGCGGAACTCGAGTAGATGCTCTTGAACGACCGATGAATCCTTTAATAAAAGACTTTCGGTAATTTCAACATTGATACAGTTACCTGGCAATCCGAGCCGTTCCAGTTCTTCTAACCAGCTAAATTTATTCATAAATTTAAACTGTAGCGGTGACATATTGACGCTGATCTGCACATCATACCCCCACCTCTCAGAACACTGCTGAATCAATGCAATGACATGTTTAAATACAGCGTCACCCACTTCTAAGATCAAACCACTCTCTTCCGCCAGCGGAATAAAAACGGCTGGACTAACTAACCCTCTACGCCGATGATCCCAACGCACCAACGCTTCCCCTTTCACAAAACGGCCACTCGACAAATCGATGATCGGTTGATAGTACACTTGCAACTCATTTTTCTCGATGGCCTGACGCAAGTCACGAATTAATATCATTTTTTCATGCGCTTCGCGTTGCATGGACGGGGTAAAATACGAAAAACGATTACGTCCCTCGTGCTTCGCAGCATACATCGCTTGATCGGCGTGCTTCATCAGCGTTTTCATCTGCATGCCATCATCTGGATAAAATACGATCCCAATACTGGTCGAAATATAATAATCCGTTTGGCTGCGATCAAAGTTAAAAGGCTCGTTCAAACTCTGGATAATATTCTGCGCGATCAATCTGATCTGCGTACGATCAACGATCGTTGATAAAATTACGGCAAACTCGTCCCCCCCCAAACGGGCTACGGTATCCTGCTCCGTAATACAACCCTTGATGCGGATAGCAACTTGTTTTAATAATTCATCGCCTTTATCATGACCCAAGGTGTCATTGATATCTTTAAAATGGTCTAAATCCAGAAACAATAATGCCAGCAATGAACCATTCTTCCGGGATTCTTGGATTTTCATCTCGAGCCGATCTTTAAATAAATTACGATTCGGTAATCCAGTCAGCGAATCGTAATTCGCCTGGAACAAAAGCAGTTCATCTTTCTTTTTCTTTTCGGTGATATCGGTAAATTGCGATACATAATAATGAATGCGATTATCTTTGTGGCGAATCACACTAATGCTGACCCATTTTGCATGCAGCGTACCGTCTTTATGTTTATCCCAGATTTCACCCTGCCAATGATCATCGTTAAAAAGTGTTCGGCGTATTTCTTGATAAAAATCGGCATCATGGCAATCAGAACGCAAAAACTCCGGACTTTTACCTTGAACATCCGTCAAGGTATACCCTGTCATTCGTGTAAAAGCTGGATTTATTTGTATAATCAAATCATTTTCATCGGCTACCATAATCGCTTCGTTACTCGATTGGTAAATGGTTGCAGCCAAACGCATCGAATCGTAGGTATGTTTTTCTTTAGTGATATCCTGATAGGTTCCCAACACACCAATAATTTCATTGTGGTGATTCCGCAACGGTACTTTCGATGTTCTTTGCCACAGAATTCTTCCATCGGGCGAATTACGAGGTTCTTCATAAGCTAACTTTGACAGGCCTGTATCAATTACCTGGCGGTCATCAGTTCGATAAATATCTGCATGCTTTTTGCAATGCAAATCATAGTCATTTTTACCAATAATTTGCTGCATCGATTCCGCCCCATTATCCTTAGCAAAAGCCAAGTTACAACCGATATAGTTTAATTCATTATCTTTCCAGAAAATTCGAACGGGAGCTGTATCAATAATCGTTTCCAGGAGATTACGAGACTCGGCCAACGCTACCTCCTTCATCTTCCGGTCGGTAATATCCGCAATAGTACCTACATAACCCAGCACATTTCCTCGGCGATCACGCTCGATTTGCGCGCGACCAACGATCCATTTGATTTTTTGCTGCTGAGTTTGAAATCGGTATTCCGAGACAAATTGCCTTTGTTGCTGCACGGTATTACGCCATTCAGATATAACACGCTTCCTGTCGTCGGGATGAACGCAGTTAATCCACGCGGATCCCAACACCATTTCATCGCACATATTAGCAATTTCACACCACCGTTCATTCACGTAAACATATTCCCCTGTGGCATCGGCTCGAAAGATACCGATGGGTGCCACCTCTGCTACGCTGCGAAAAAGCTGCTCATTGTCGCGCAAAGCTTTTTCAATATTTTTTTGTTGGGTGATATCAACAATAACGCCACGCCAACAAGTCACTCCATTTTTATTGCGTTGCGGGATAGAATAACTCCATATCCATTTTTCGCCGCTTGATGTTTCAATAGGATACTCATAAATCCACGGTACTAATCTCTCTAAAGAATTTTCCATGGAAGCTTCTAAAGCTGGAATAAATTCTGGAGAAATCTTATCAAAAATAATTTCTACATTGGCCATACATTCAGCTGCGGAATAACCAATCAAATCAGCAACACCTTCACTAATAAAAGGTAATGATCGATGTCTCTCTTCATCAACACAAAACTCAAAAACAACACCAGGAACACTTTTGATAAAATCATCAAAACGCTTATCACGCACCTCAAAATCAGCGGAATGTTGATTGAGTAAGTGATCCAAATCTGGTTTCATCGTTAAGCATTCATCCTTGTATGTGATTAAAAGCTTATCCCGAATATATCTATTACAGCAGTATGCAGCAGATGAGATTAACACAACATATATATTTAATTAACAACTACATAAAAAAATCTTAACTATCTTCTAACAATACATAGTCAAAGTTACAATAGCCGATTTAACTGGGACAGTTGCTTTAAGTTTAAGCTAAACAAACGCTACTCCTTTTCGTACATCTCAGTTACATTGCGGTAAAATCCGCATTTTCATAATAATTCAGAAGTAAGCAGTAAATTTTCTGAGTACGCTTTTTTACTTTATTCACAGGTTGCTATTGTATGTTTATTAGTACGCTTGATCTTTTCAAAATTGGTATTGGTCCATCCAGTTCACACACTATGGGTCCGATGGTGGCAGCCAAGAATTTCCGTGATCTTCTGGAAAAATTTGCTTCCAGCAACGCAGTTTCCGATTTTCTTCACGTGCGCTGTACATTACGAGGGTCACTTGCTTTTACCGGTAAAGGTCATGCAACGGATCGAGCTGTTACCTTAGGTATGTATCGACATACTCCACAAGCTTTGGCAAAAGTGGATGTCAACACGCTTTTTCAAGAACTTTGGCAACAGAGTTCTTTTCGTACCGATAACGATAGATTGATCCATTTCAATCCTGTAGAAGACATCATTTTTGATCGTAGCGACCCACTTCCCGAACACCCTAACGGTATGATCTTTCAGTTGCTCGATGGCACGGGTAAAACGTTACTTAGCGAAACATATTTCTCGATAGGTGGCGGTTTTATTTCAACCATTGCTGAAATTGGTCAAATTGTTGCGCCTCTTAAAATTGAACCAGCACAGTCGTGCGGTTTCCCTTTTGAAAGTGCCAACCAAATGATGAAAATGTCATTCGATAGTAAGTATTCGGTGAGCCTTATGAAGCGCAGTAATGAGCAAGAGCGGATGAGTGAATTAGAACTGAATCAAGGTCTCGATGCGATCTGGGATGCCATGCGTACTTGCTTGGAAAAAGGATTGATCACAGAAGGAAGATTGCCGGGCGGGCTCAATATTAAACGTCGCGCAGTTGCTTTATATCAGCAACTACAAAACCAACCAGACAAAGCCAACATGAACGATTGGCTTTGTGCTTACGCAATGGCTGTAAATGAAGAAAACGCTGCCGGCCATATGGTCGTTACCGCTCCGACCAACGGCGCAGCGGGTGTTATACCAGCAGTCATCTATTATTTAGTTAAACATGAAGGTATTACTCTCGAACAAGTGCGTGATTTTTTGCTGGTAGCGGGTGCGATTGGCGGATTAATCAAACACAATAGTTCAATTTCAGGAGCGGAGGTGGGTTGCCAAGGCGAAGTAGGCTCCGCTTCGGCAATGGCAGCTGCAGGTATATGTGCTGTCAAAGGCGGCTCCACAGAACAAATCGAGAATGCCGCCGAAATCGCATTAGAGCATCATCTGGGAATGACTTGCGATCCGGTCGGCAGCCTCGTTCAGGTGCCTTGTATTGAGCGCAACGGTTTTGGCGCAATCAAAGCTTATACCGCTGCGTCGCTTGCTATACGTGGAGATGGTCAACACTTCATGTCACTTGATAACTGCATCGCAGCAATGAAGCAAACCGGATTGGAAATGTCGGTAAAGTACAAAGAAACTTCATTGGGAGGGTTAGCCGTTAGCGTAACTGAATGTTGAGCAGTTTTTTTGGAAATTCGAGGAGTATCCGATCAGACCAAGAAATTACATATTATTCTTATAGCGGATACTCATAACCAACTAAACCTATTACTTCTGTTTTTCATTTTTTGATTTCTGTGGACGTCACAAAAATTAAGGTAGTGAATGTGCGATTCAGCGTTTTGCTGGTAAAGTTGCTCATCGTCATGTTTTTCACATAGCGAATACGATCGCCTTTCTTGACCTGCGTAGTAGGTGCAGCAATCCAGAAACGCCCTCCCGCATTTTCCAGCTCCATATAGGTGTAACCCGTTGTATCAATCACATCAACCACCACACCTTCATTTTTTGCCGAGCTGTTGTCATTGGATAATTGCGTATTTTCCTCGCCTTGCGGTTCATGGTGCAACGCCATGACATTGAATGAACAAAACATCAACAAAGTAATTAGTAAAAAATAAATCTTCATGAATACTCCGAAAGTTACAAATAGATAAAAGCCACGTATCATACACTGAGGCATTATTTAGCACCAACCTTGTCATCTGCAACAGTATTTGCCCTGCCTTACTTTCTCAAACATACAAACCGCAGCTGCTGCGGCTACATTTAATGATTCGGTTTTACCAAGCATTGGAATCTTAATAATCTCATCAGCTTGCTGCAGTAATTCAGAAGATACCCCACTACCTTCATTGCCGAACACAAAAGCAACTGGACTTCGTAATGAAATATCAAAAAGGCTTTTTGTTGCGGTAAGCGAAGTAGCAATCACTTGCCCCGGGAAGTCTTGGGCAATTTTAACTAAGTTACTATTTTCATAGATATTTAAAAAAAATTGCCCTCCCATACCTGCACGTAATGTTTTGGGTGACCAAGCATCACTACAATTGTTCGATAAATAAGCGTTACTAACATTAGCCGAAGCAGCAGAACGTAAAATAGAACCGAGGTTACCAGGATCTTGAATGTTTTCTAGCAGCAGGGCAAAGTCTTCCGCGAAGTTATCGTAAATCTCCTCTACCATCGGTTTGGCAATGATTGCTAATATGCCTGTGGGTGTTTTAACCGGAGAAACTACCCGCATCAGCGCATCACTTACAACCGCAATCTTTGGCAGAGTAACACCCAAAAGTTCATGTAAGTTTTTTGGATTGTTGCAATGTTGAAGATAGGATTCGCTGGCAACGATTTGCTCAGGGAACCCCCAAGCTGCTTGATACGCTCGTATCAAATGCAAACCATCAAGCAGTGTCAAATTCGCTTCTCTGCGATAATGCGCTGATTCTTCCAGTTTGATTAAGTGCTTAATCAGTGGGTGCTGACGAGAAGTGATCATTACAACTGATCAATATTGAAGTGCAATTCAACCAAATCAACTGTACCACTAATCTTTAAAACGATATTCTGCTGATCGTGCGTGAGCTTGCAAGCCTTCACCATGAGCCAGGATCGAAGCAATTCCACCTAATTTAGCGGTATCTTGCAGCCCTATCTGTATCAAACTACTCCGTTTCTGAAAATCATACACGCCAAGCGGTGAGGAAAAGCGGGCGGTACGGGAAGTCGGTAGTACGTGATTGGGTCCCGCACAATAGTCGCCAAAAGCTTCGCAGGTGTTTTTGCCAATAAAAATAGCTCCTGCATGATGGATTTTATCAAGCCACTTTTCTGCTTGATCAATCGATAACTCCAAATGCTCAGGCGCAATTTTATTGGATATTTCGCATGCTTCATCCAAGTTTTGTACTTGAATTAAAGCACCTCGATTTTCCAATGATGCACGGATGATCTGCTGCCGAGGCATTTCCGGTAGCAACCGTTGAATACCCTGCATGACTTGCTGTAAGAACGCTTGATCGGGACATAGCAAGATCGACTGCGCCATTTCATCATGTTCGGCTTGAGAAAATAAATCCATCACGATCCAATCAGGATTGGTTTTACCGTCACATATCACTAAGATCTCAGAAGGGCCAGCGACCATATCGATCCCGACGACACCAAAAACGCGCCGTTTGGCAGCAGCCACATAAGCATTGCCTGGACCGACAATTTTATCGACTTGCGGTATGGTTTCCGTACCATACGCTAAAGCACCAATCGCTTGCGCACCGCCAATGGTAAACACACGATCCACTTGGCTGATTGCTGCAGCAGCCAAGACCATATCATTTCTTTCCCGATCCGGCGTAGGCACCACCATAATGAGTTCTTTGACTCCGGCAACTTTGGCTGGAATGGCGTTCATCAACACTGAGGAAGGATAAGAGGCCTTACCTCCGGGAACGTATAAACCAACCCGATCAAGCGGCGTCACTTTCTGGCCTAATAGGCTATTCCCGTCCTGATATTGCCACGAAGCTAACAACTGCTTTTCATGATAGTTACGGATCCGGTCAGCCGCTTGCTGTAGTGCTGTGCGTTGCTCAATCGGCAAGGCCGTTAAAGCGCGTTGCAAATCATCATGCGTTAATTCCAAATCCTGCGCAGCATTGACCGAAAGCCGATCAAAACGATTGGTGTATTCAATCAATGCACTATTTTTTAAACTACGAACATCCGCAAGAATCTTGGCGACAGTGACATCGATTGCATCATCCTGTGCGTTTTCAAAAGCCAATAGTTTGTCAAGACTTTGTTGGAAATCAGCATCGGTTGAATTGAGTTGCGCTATTTGCACCATCATTGAGCAATAAATACGTATGTTGTTATTTTTTAACCGTTTCAGTAAATGCATCTAAAATAGGTTGAATCGATTTAGCTTTCAGTTTCAGTGCCGCTTGATTAATAATCAACCTTGCCGAAATCGGCATGATCTCTTCCACTGCTTTTAAGTGGTTAGCTTTCAGCGTATTACCGCTAGATACCAAATCAACAATCGCATCGGCTAATCCAACCAAAGGCGCCAACTCCATCGACCCATATAATTTGATCAAATCAACATGAACACCTTTGTTAGCAAAGTGTTCCCGCGCAGTTTTGACATATTTCGTAGCCACACGTAGTCGTGCGCCTTGCCGTACTGCAGATTCATAATCAAATCCATCGGGCACGGCCACCATTAGACGACAGCGTGCAATATCTAAATCCAGCGGTTGATAAAGCCCTGCTCCACCGTGTTCCAATAATACATCCTTACCCGCGATGCCGAGATCGGCCGCACCATATTGCACATAAGTTGGCACATCCGTAGCTCGCACAATGATCAATCGAACGTTGGCACGATTGGTGGACAGAATCAACTTGCGTGATGATTCCGGATCGTCGCTAGCAATGATTCCGGCCGACTTAAGCAGCGGCGCAGTATCTTCAAAAATTCGCCCTTTTGATAAGGCGATGGTGATATCCGTCATAAAACTAGAATCTTATCCGAGATTGGCTGCAGCAAAATCCCAGTTAATCAACCTATCCAATATTGTGTTCACATAATCAGCACGACGATTCTGATAATCAAGATAATAGGCATGTTCCCATACATCAATGGTCAATAGTGGGCGGAGATTTTTGGTGATTGGTGATTCAGCATTACTGGTCTTAGCAACAGTAATGTTCCCACCATCAACCACTAACCAAGCCCAACCGCTACCGAATTGAGTAACAGCAGCTTGTGCAAATTCTTTCTTGCAGGCATCTACACTACCAAATGAAGCTTCAATTTTTTGTTTCAATGTACTTGTCGGCTCACCACCGCCATTAGACTTCAAACTGTGCCAATAAAACATGTGATTCCAAACTTGTGCAGCATTATTAAAAATCGCTGCCTTGTCAGCCTGTCCAACAGAGGCTTTGATAATCTCTTCGAGAGATTTACCTGCCAGATCACTATTTGCAACCAGATTATTCAAGTTATCAACATAGGTTTTATGATGTTTGCCATAGTGAAAACTCAAAGTATTCGCAGATATTACAGGCTCAAGTGCATTATTAGCATAGGGTAATGGTGCTAGAATGTATTGTGAGCCGGACTGTGCAGTCTTAGAAAAATTATCAAAATTGTAATTGGACATTATTTTCTCCTTATAAAAAACCGATTTTCTGAATGTCATTCATAGTTAAAACAGTAATCCATTAGTTAGTCAAACTAGATGAAAAAACCTAAGTAGCATTAGTTTATTCTTGCGGGCTTGTTTCTGTAGTGAACGTAATTTTACTATGTCCAGCTAAGCGAGCGGCTTCCATGACTGTAATGACGGATTGGTGTGCTGCTTTTGCATCAGCGTTTATGATGATGAATGGATCGGTCATGTTTTGCGCAGCAACCTGCAATGCGTCGCGCAAACTTTCGATGCTGATAAATTTAATGGGTGTTAAGTTAATGGTATATTCTCCCGTCGCACTTACGGTGATATCGATCGTATTTGGCTTTTCAGTATTCTCATTGACTTCTTCAATGCCTGCCTGTGGCAAATTGATCTCTAATTGTGCAAATTTTGAATAGGTCGTCGTCACTACGAGAAAAATCAAAATTACCAGCAAAACATCAATCATAGGTACTAAATTGATTTCCGGCTCATCATTTTGTTTACCGCGCTGAAAATTCATAAAACTATCTATAGTGTTGTTAAAATGAAGAAAAATCAGTTTGAATTGTTGTAAGTCTAGTGATTGAAAGAAATCAATTGTAATCCATCTAGTATAATACCAATTATGCTTCTGGTTAAAGTGAATCCAATAAAATTACCAAGCAACAAACATTAATAAACAACTGACAAATATTTGGCTGTATTTTTAATAAGGAAAATAATGGCCCATAAAAATCTATCATTAATTTCTTCCACAGATGAAAAACGTGTGATCAAGCCCTCTGTCAGTGTGGTGATGGGCAGCAAAAGTGATTGGCCAGTCATGCATCATACCGTTGATATTCTGAAAGAATTTCGTATCGATTACGAAGTGAAAGTTGTTTCAGCACACCGCACGCCTAATTTGATGTTTGAATTTTCCGAACAAGCAAAAGCGCGTGGCATTCAATGCATTATCGCTGGCGCAGGGGGCGCAGCGCATCTGCCTGGCATGATTGCAGCAAAAACAACGCTCCCCGTGCTGGGTGTTCCAGTTAATTCAAAATACCTACAAGGCGTTGATTCATTACTCTCTATTGTACAAATGCCAAAAGGTGTCCCGGTTGCCACATTTGCTATTGGTGAAGCCGGCGCAACTAATGCCGGGTTATTTGCTGTTGCGTTGCTAGCGAATAACAATAGTGAGATGAGCGCACGGCTCAATCAATACCGACAAAAACAAGCCGAATCCGTGCTGACTGTTGATTTAAAATAATGTACGGCAAGATAATGCCTGGTGCCATGCTCGGCATGCTGGGCGGCGGTCAACTGGGCCGTATGTTTGTAACGGCTGCGCAGGAAATGGGTTATCTTGTAACAGTATTGGATTCATCACCGGATAGTCCGGCTGGACGCATTGCAGACGATTTTATTTGCGCAAACTATACCGATCAATCGGCGTTAAGAAAAATCAGCAACCAATGTGTTGCGGTAACTACCGAATTTGAAAACATTTCTGCCGATGTGTTGGAAACGCTGTCTGTTCATTGCCTAATCAGCCCTGATGCAATAAGTGTCCGCACAGCGCAAAACCGAATTACTGAAAAACAGTTTCTGGCAGCAAATGGTTTTGCAATTGCACCCTATTGCGTTATTCGACATGCCGAAGATTTGTTAACACAAAACGTGAGTAATTACTTGCCAGGCATACTAAAAGTCAGTCAGTTTGGCTATGATGGCAAGGGACAGAAACGCGTTGAAAATGTAACTGATCTTAAGTTAGCTTTCGAAGCATTGAATCATTCTGTTTGTGTTCTAGAAAAACTCATACCGTTGACTTTAGAAGTTTCTGTTGTGGTTGCTAGAAGTGCGACTGGACAAGTTAAAACTTACCCAGTCTCAGAAAATCAACACGTCAATGGCATTCTTGACATCAGCATTGTTCCAGCGCGTATTCCAACATCCTTAGCTAATCATGCACAAATGACAGCTTGCCAGATTGCTGAGAAACTCGATTATCGTGGTGTTTTGTGTGTGGAGTTTTTTGTATCAACCTTAACCAATAATGAATTACTCATCAACGAAATTGCCCCGCGCCCACATAACAGCGGACATTATTCTCTAGATGCTTGCATCACTTCGCAATTTGAACAGCAAGTTCGAACATTATGTGGGCTCTCGCTTGGTGAAACCACGCAACATACACCTGCCACAATGGTCAATGTGCTGGGAGATTTGTGGCATAACGGTAAACCGAATTGGAGTCACGTACTGCAACATCCTTCGGCGAAATTGCACTTGTATGGAAAAACCGAAGCGCGGCCAGGCCGCAAAATGGGACATTTCACGATTCTAAATAACTCCTTAGAAACCGCATTGCAGCAAGCTATTACCATTAAAAACAGCCTTAACTTAAACCAAAATACATGACAGCCTCCGACACTTTATTTAAAAGTACGATTCAAAGCCTACCACTGGTACATCGCGGCAAAGTTAGAGATATTTATTTTGTTAATGAAGAGTATCTATTAATCGTTCAAACGGACCGCTTATCCGCATTTGATGTAATTCTGCCCACTCCCGTTCCTGGCAAAGGAAAAATTCTCACTGCATTATCGGCCTTCTGGTTCAAGAAACTTGCACACATATTGCCTAATCATTTAACACTTATTGATCCTGAATCAGTAGTAGCCGAAAACGAACGACATCAAGTGCATGATCGTGCATTTGTTATTCGCCGATTAAAACCATTGCCGATTGAAGCTATCGTAAGAGGTTATGTGGTCGGTTCCGGATGGAAAGACTATCAACAAACCGGTGCGATTTGTGGCATTCCAATTCATCCTGGGTTGGATTTAGCAGAAAAACTACCTGATGGCGCTATTTTTACGCCTTCCACCAAGGCGCCCGCTGACACACATGATGAAAACATTACTTTTGAAGTTGTTGAAGAAAAATTGGGCGATATACTGGCTGCATTAGTACGCAAAAAAGCCATCCAGTTATATTCTGAGGCAGCGGACTATGCCATGCAACGCGGCATTATCATTGCAGACACCAAATTTGAATTTGGTCTTGATAACGCAGGTCAACTTTATTTGATTGATGAAGTGTTAACACCTGATTCATCACGTTTCTGGCCTGCCGATCAATATCGCACCGGGCAAAATCCACCGAGTTTTGATAAACAATTCGTACGCGACTGGTTAGAACAACAAGATTGGAACAAAAAAGCACCCGCACCCGAACTACCGGAAGAGGTTCTAAAACAAACGATGGAGAAATATCAAGAAGCCTTACGCTTGCTAACCAGTGACTAAAAATTTTTGTATCTATATTGAATAATTTTCATTGAAATCAAGAGAAAATTATTAATTCTTACATGATCTAAACGCTTTTGGGCAAGTTGCTATTAGCCCGCCTGAAGGTTCTCTTGTCTGGTCCGGCTCGTTTAAAACCTGCAACAATCTAGAAAAATATTTGGGCTCCCGAGTCCAAATAATATAATTAGCTTTCAAATTATTTTTCGCAAATGAAAGTAATTCGTGAATTGAAGGTTCTCTAGTCTCTTTATTGTGCTGTGTCATTGCGTAATTGGATTGCATCACAGAAGGTGCTATCGGAACAATTCCAGAAAGCTCCGGATAATAATGATAAATTCCCTTACTGGTATTTTTGGTTTCTGGCGCATTCATCGCTGGGTCTTCAAGAAAAATATCTGGTCCACTTAGTGCCGTTCCTATTGTTTTCATTCTATCTGTAAATGATTTGAGAATTGATCTAGGATGATTGACAGATTGTAATGTAACAGTGTTGGGAAAGGATTGGCGCATTGCTTGATGCACAGCCAGAAGATTCGCAAAAAATTGATCTGTTTCAGTTGTGGTAAATTTTGCTAATGGTTCTCCTAGCGCCGTTTCGGGTAATCCGATCCCTTCAAAATAAGGATGTGCATTGTAACGCTCCCCAAGTGCTCGAAACAAGGCAATCAAACGGTCGCGAACCAATGGGTTCCATAATTTAATATTTTCACCTTTTGGTTTTTTCTCTCCGTAAGTCACGAAAATGTAGGTGCCATTCTCATATTTTTCGGCTTTTAAATAATCCGGCACAGATTTAAAGTTCAGATTAAACGATTTTGTTTGTATCAGAATAAAAAGACGTTTTCCTCTTTTTGCTAATTCATTAAGAATAGCATCGATGGGTGCAAAGTTATATACCCCTTCAGAAACCTCTAATTCTGCCCAAGCATATCGAACTTGTAATCCCCGTAGCGCACGTGTTTGTTCAAGTTCCACATAAACATTTTTCATATAGGCAGGATTATTTTTGCCGTGCCCCATCGTTGCATAATAGTGCCCTGGATGCCATTTAACACCATCGCTTGCAAAGACTGTTTGAAAAGGGATGAGTACAATGACTAGAATCAACATTGATTTCCAAAAGGAACACTTCCGGGTATGCGTGATCATCTTTGAGAAATATAATTTACCTAATAATCAATTGATCGAAACAAAATAAACCAAAATCTGAATCTTTTTTGGACGGTAGAATTAATTGAATTTTCAATACGCACATCTGAGAAAATACGTCACTAATTAATTAGTAATCAATGATCCTACTTTAATAAGCACCTCTAAATCTATCGAAGTAACAATGAATTTATTGGTAGCTATTGCATCAACTCTTTCTGCTTTTTTAATAAGCATTCAAAATGGTTAAAGCATACCTAATCGAGCTCGCCTCAAGCAACTTAGCATGAGTATATTATTATTCATAATCAATAACATATCTCACGACCCAAAGCTTTTAAATCATGCAGCCAAACCCACTTCAACTTCCTAAGATCATTCTAAAATGACCCATATTTTCCCTATTTTTCACACCCTAGAGCCGACATCCTATCAGCTAATATGATAGCTCAGAATGTGATAGGTCATTGCATTCTGAGAAATAGGTATCAGCAGACAACAGAAAACTTATCAGATGTTGCGTAGTTGATCAATGCAAAGCGGCATTTTGATTAAATGATCTTTTGAGTTAATGCCTATTTAAGATTTTATGCTTGCTTAAGATACAACTGAAATTTATCAATTAAACATTGATGTTGTATTAAAAAGGCAAACTCTGCGAAAGCGGAGGGCGCAAAGTCACTGATCTAACGGGCTAACCCCCTATGATGGCAGGACTGCCAAGAGCGCATTCGATTCATAAGCACCGTATTGTTTTAGTGCTTCCAAGAAACGACCCTGATGCGTACTAATGCAGTTCTTCCTTTTTTGTTACTACCATTAAGGAGGAATTATTTCTATGATAACCAACTTCAAGTCTCCATCCACTATCCCATTAGCGATGGCCCCTCACGGTTTTAATTATAAACTTAAGATAGCATTTATAACAATATTTATTTTCACATTGCTGTTTTCTTCAGGAATTATCCATGCCGCTGATGGAGTTAAATGGCATCCCGGGCATTACTATCAGCTTTTAGGCGGAGCAAAAAACAACCCTAAATACATGATGGATGCAGTATATAAAGATTTAACAAATACGCCAGCATTACAAGGAATCCAAGTTCGTTATATGTGGGGAGACATTGAAACCGCAAAGGGTCAATATAATTTTGCAACAATTGATAAGCATTTAGCGGAATTACAAAAGCGTAATAAACGTTTGGTCATTATGATTCAAACAAAATCTTTTAGCGTGAATTCAGCAACCTATGTTCCAACTTATTTAAGAAGTGCTGAGTATGATGGGGGCATTTTTACTTTTGCACACTATGGTGAAAGCAAACCTAAAGGTGAAAACTTGAAAATGTGGAACCCTCTGGTTCGTGATCGTTTATCCGAGTTATATCGCGCTCTTGGGAAACGTTACAACACTCATCCTTATTTTGAAGGCATCGGAATGTCTGAAACAGCTTTGGGTACCCCATTGAATCCCGTAACGAGCACTCAGACTAACGATTTCTATAAAAACTTATACATCGTATTACAAGAAGCTCGCAAAGCCTTTCCCAATACCATGGTGATGCAATCAGTAAATTATCCGAGACCGATTATTGCCCCATTAGTAGAAACTTTAAAGAAAATGGGGGGCGGTCTTAGTCATCCCGACACATACCTTGAAGAACCTGGATTATTGACACCGGGAACAAAATATACCCCCCCGGGCGTATACACATATTATCCAAAACTTTCAGGAATTATACCGTTAGCTCCTACAGTTATGCACCATAATTACGAAAATACTAGAAATGATTCTTCCGGACATGAACCTACTGTAACTGAATTACTTAATTTTCTGAGAGATGATTTAAAAGCCAATTACGTTTTCTGGACACGCGATCCTAAGTACTATCAAAAAGTACTCGAGATGCTCAACTGGAGTGCACAAAAAGACCGAACTGCCGGCGGATTAAGCACTACCTGTCCAAGCACTTATACTTCTTGCGTGCAATAGAAATAGCTAGCTAGAAATCCAAAAAACAGGGAATATGCGGACAACCCGCATATTCCCTCGTTTCATTGCAGCTATCAGCGTAATCACCGATTATTTTTTCACAATTTGATTGTCAACCTTTTTTACACCATCAATGATCCAACTATGCATATTCACGCGTGTAAGTTGATCTTCATTAATAACAAACCCCGTCAGCGATACATTTCCTTCGGTTACTTTAACTTCAATATTACTTCCTTGCAAAGTAGGATCAGATTGTATTGCAGCCATGATTCTGGCATAGATGGTGGAATCGTCATAGACCGGAGCGGAAGGTGGCGGTACCCAAGATTTATGGGTTTTCTCGGCATAATTCTCACACCCAGTTAACATGAATAACGTAGTCAATAGTACTAGCGAAAGTATGAATCGTTTGTAGCAAGTTTGCATGATGATTTTCCTGTTTTTATTTGTCTTTTTAACTCAGTGAGGTAAGCCCCCGGCTTTGCCGGGGGACTCACGGTGGTTTGACCTATACGGCGGTCATTGAGAATCTTCTATCTCGACCAAGAGAAGGAGATTCAAGATGAAAGAGTATCAGAGTTTGACTCACACAAGATGGGATTGTAAGTACCATGTGGTATTCATTCCGAAGAAACGTAAGAAGCGGATATTTGGGGCGTTGCGCAAGCATCTGGGCGAGATATTCCACGAACTTGCAGGACACAAGGAAGCGAAGATTGTAGAAGGACACATTATGGCGGATCACGTGCACATGTGCATCAGTATTCCGCCGAAATATGCAGTATCGAACGTAATGGGGTATATCAAAGGGAAAAGTGCAATTACGATAGCGAGGCGCTTTGGAGGTCGAGTAAAGAATTTTACTGGTGAGGTTTTTTGGGCTCGAGGGTATTTTGTTTCGACGGTTGGGCTTGATGAAGAGATAGTCAGAGCATATATCCGCAACCAAGAGCAAGAGGATGAGCGCTACGATCAAATGAAATTAGATGTTTAGCCGCCTTGGGCGGCTCATGGTTTAGGACGCCTTTGAGGCGTTCACCCAATAAGCCTCCGGCTTTGCCGGAGGTAATTTAACTGCTTCAGTTATGCTCGAACAAGTTTTTATAATAGATTAGTGTGTAATTTATTAGCATTACCTACACCTTTCTGCGAGCATGCAGGCATAAATATACACAAAACAACCAAGCAATTCTAACAATCAAAGCTCAATACAATGATTAAGAATCTACAGTTATTGCGCGAAATCCTTTGTGATCCGACCGCGAAGTCGTTTCCCTATGCATTATTTGCTATAGGTTTGATCGCCAACATTACTTCTACTGCTGATCGATGCAATTTTTATTTAACTCTGTATTCTCAGCAAGCGGTAAAGTATTCGGGTAGTCCTTGCTAAAATGCAGACCACGGCTTTCGTGGCGTAATATGGCGCTACGCACGATTAAATCAGCAGCATCCACGAGGTTCCTGAGCTCTAAAAGATCGCTGGTGACGCGAAAGTTCGCATAGTATTCATTGATTTCTTCACGTAATAACTCGATCCTACGTTGGGCACGCCGCAAGCGTTTAGTAGTGCGGACTATTCCGACGTAATTCCACATGAATCGCCGCAGTTCGTCCCAGTTATGTGCAATGACGATTTCTTCATCGGCATCTGTTACACGACTTTCATCCCAATCAGGTAACTTAGGAAGCAAATTACCTTGTTGATTCATGATATCGCCTGCAGCAGAATGGCCAAACACTAGGCACTCGAGTAGAGAATTACTGGCAAGCCGATTAGCGCCATGCAATCCGGTGTGCGCCGTTTCGCCGATAGCGTAAAGATTGTTTAAATTTGTCCTGCCATATTTATCCGTAGCAACACCACCACAGGTATAGTGAGCAGCCGGAACAACGGGAATGGATTCTTGGGTAAGATCTATGCCAAGTTCTAAGCAACGGGCATAAATTGTTGGAAAGTGTGATTTGAGGAAATCCGCTGGTTTATGTGAAATATCTAAATACACGCAATCCAACCCTCTTTTTTTCATTTCGAAGTCGATGGCGCGCGCCACAATATCGCGTGGCGCTAGTTCAGCGCGTGCATCATGCCAAGGCATGAAACGCTCACCATTGGGCAATTTCAAAAGTCCACCTTCGCCCCGAACCGCTTCACTAATCAGGAACGATTTGGCATGCGGATGATAAAGACAAGTCGGATGAAATTGCACAAATTCCATATTAGTAATTTTGCAACCCGCCCGCCAACCCATTGCGATACCGTCTCCGGTTGCAGTATCCGGATTCGTCGTATACAGATAAACCTTATTAGCACCCCCAGTAGCAAGCACGGTATTTTGCGCGGTGAAAGTAACAACTCGGTCTTTTTGCTTATCAAGAATATAAGCTCCCGAGCAACGCCTTTCATGGTTAGGTATGGCGATACTCAAACGATCACTGGTAATTAGATCTACTGCAATATGATGCTCAAACACTGTGATATTGGGATGCGCCACTACTTTCTGTATCAAAACCTTCTGTACCGCATTGCCTGTTGCATCACCGCTATGAATGATTCGCCGCACACTATGTCCACCTTCCTGTGTCAGGTGATAGCCAGTTTTATGTGCAGTGTTTCTAGTAAAATCAACACCCTGCTCTATCAGCCATCGAATGGCTGACGGCGCACTTTCAGCAACATAGCGTGTAGCGTTTTCATCACATAATCCAGCGCCGGCAATTAAAGTATCTTGAACGTGCTTGATAGCGGAATCATCATCCGATAAAGCCGCAGCAATGCCGCCTTGTGCCCAGCCACTTGCACCAGCATTGATGGTTTGCTTAGTAACAATACAGATTTTTTGATGATCTGCTAAACGTAATGCCAGTGTAAGTCCGGCTAATCCGCTGCCAATAATCAGTGTTTCAAAATAATGGTTCGACATATCGATTGTGTTAATTTATAAATTCTGCGCTTTTAAAACTACTATTGTAAAGCAGCTAGGTATGTGATTAAGCCGGTATGTTTTAAAATTGAGAACAATGGAGGATTGCAATGTTATTCTAGTCCCGCATCACATTTCCAACACAACTGAAAATTAGCAGGATTTTCTTCACCGCATTGCTGGCAATAGATATTACTTGTTTTAGCCGTTGCTTGCTCATATGATTGCACCACGCGTTTACTGCGTTCATAATCTTCATCCCTTATAATCCACACCTCAGGATAAGCATGAACAAAAGGTATATCCCCTGCTGCCCCTTGCGCGTATTGATTGAATAATCTTGCCGGAATGAAAGCATGCTCGAGCAAGTTAAGCACGATTTGCGCCTCTATTAAATCATTGGCTGAATATATTTTTTTCATCCCAAATTAATAAAATTATTAACAAAATAAGAAAAATGCTATGTGGTTTCGTAACTTACTAGTCTATCGCATTACCAGTGGAAATATTACGCTAAACGAACTCGAAGAAGCCATTTCACAATCCCCATTGCAAGCCTGCATGCAAACAGAAATGCAAAGCCGTGGTTGGGTTCAACCGCATGAAGAACATAGCAATTTTGTTTATACCTTGGGACAGCAATGGCTAATCGCGCTGGGGACAGAAAAAAAATTGTTACCGGTCTCTATTGTGAATCAACATGCCAAAGAGCGGATTACAAACATACAGCACATGCAAGGATACAAACCTGGGAAAAAACAAGTTCGCGATATCAAAGAAGCAACACTGATTGAATTACTACCCCGCGCATTCGCGCAAAGACATAAAACATACGCTTGGATTGATGCAGTTAATAATCGCTTAATCATTGATACGACCAGCCCAAGTAAAGCCGATGAATTCGTCGAAGCTTTTCTAAAGGCGATGCACAGTATTGCTTTAGCGCCTTTGGAAACCAAAACCTCCCCCGCTACGGCAATGACACGATGGCTATCGGGTGATGATTTATCATCAGTTTTTACCATCGATCGTGATTGTGAGCTACAAAGCATGAGCGATGAAAAAGCCACGATTCGTTATACACACCACGAATTGAGCACGGAAGAAGCGTCACGGCACATTCGAGTAGGCAAAAGAGTCATCAAACTGGCTTTGACCTGGCAGGACAAAATATCGTTTGTGTTATACGACAATCTGCAAATTCGCCGTATAGCGCCCCAAGATATCCTTAGGGAATCTAACGAAAGCGATGAAGATTTATTTGCCAGTGATTTTATACTGATGACAGCCGAAGCCAGTCAACTCATTTCCGATCTAATCGAAGCACTAGGTGGCGAAGGCCGATCATCGTAAGAATTCTATTTTCTGGAATTTTAAGGCTCCAGACTAACAGATTGTTTCTGAGTTTATTTCTGCGATCCACATAGTCCATGGCAACGAGGATTGAACGAGAACACTAATCGACTGTTGCACCAATACCTGCCCAAAGGAGCAGATTTGTCTGTTTACATTCAAGAACAGCTGGATGGTATCGCATGGAGCCTAAATACGCGACCAAGAAAATCGCTCGGGTTCCAATCACTGGTAGAGGTTTACACTGAGCTCCTACATAATATGAAACTCGCCAAAATCGCTATTAAGCATTAACTGTTGCAGTTGGTTCTTGAATCCGCCCAAGTTTACTATTCAATTCGAGGAGAGAATCCCTCACCACTACTAAACACCATTTACATAAATCTAGGACATCCTTCATCGTGGGACTAAACATCTAGTACATTACTAGGATATCTTTTAGCAAAATCTAGCACATCCATACCTAGGGTAATTAAACCTTAATCCGTAAGATATCTCTCAAGAAGCAAATATTTCATTTTTCCATTAATTGACCTCTGGAGATATACCATGCAAAAACTGTTCAAATTTATATCACTTACGCTTGTTTTGCTAACCAACCCATTTTCAGTATTTACTGCAAAAGCAGATTTTGTTTCATATCCTGATATGGGATCAGTTAATACACAAACCTATACTTTTACCGCCACAGCCACTGGAGAAATTGGTGCTTATTTTTTAGGAAGCTCGGCAGCTTATACGAATACAGTCTCATTGTTGGTAAACGGTGTTATTACTCCGGAATCATCATCTGGCTTGCTTAATAACCACACTTCTAATTTTGGTGATTATGTCGTTTTTGGACACGTAAATGCAGGAGATACGCTGACATTCCAATTAAATGTATCTGATACAGGACATACATGGTCTTCAGACACATCCCAAAATGCCGATCATGCCAATCACATTTATTCGGCTTCTTATAACGGAGATTCCGCTCAACACATTCCGGCTGGAACATATATTGGATTTGAAGATATCTACGGGGGAGGCGATCTTGATTATAACGACGAATCTTTCCTTTTTACCAATATCAGTCCCGTAAGTCCCGTACCGGAACCTGAAACCTATGCAATGTTACTGATAGGCTTAGGTTTAATTTTCGGATTTACCAAGCACAATAAAAGAAGAATAAGAATTTAGATCCGAAATTAACAACGAAAATCTGGGCTAGCAGAAACTTAGGAAGGATTTCTCTAGCCCAAAATTTTTAACTTTAACAACCTTACATATTTTGTATGGCTCTAGACTATCAGAGTTAATAATATCTGATGATTTGCCATAGTTCATTAGCAAGTTCATCAGGTTGTTTTT
>JAMXAG010000027.1 GCA_024281675.1 Nitrosomonas sp. | reverse complement strand
TCTTTCGGGAAAAAATACCGGGGCGTTGCCACAATCCTTGCAAGCCATCTTCGATGGCGCTTCGCATGATGATGCGTTAGCGTTACGCAAGGCTTTGCTAGAGCTACATGGGGATGCCGCAACGAAAGGCCGCAGAAATGCCGATGACGAACTCGCAGATGATTGGCGAGATGGCGGTTATCCCTACAAAAATTTGCTTTCACGTAAATCCTACGAAAAGCAGAAATATCATCTGCAAGTTGAGTTACTCAAACTTCAAGCTTGGGTCAAAGAAACCGGGCAGCGCGTTATTATTCTCTTTGAGGGGCGTGACGCTGCGGGAAAAGGCGGGACGATTAAACGCTTCATGGAGCACCTAAATCCGCGGGGTGCACGCGTGGTTGCATTGGAAAAACCGAGTGAAGTAGAACAAGGGCAGTGGTATTTCCAACGCTATATTTCGCATTTACCCACCGCCGGGGAAATCGTTCTGTTCGATCGTTCTTGGTATAACCGTGCAGGGGTAGAGCGTGTCATGAAATTTTGTACTAACGATGAGTATTTAGAATTCATGCGGCAAGCACCTGATTTTGAGCGTAATCTTGTGCGAAGTGGCATCCACCTCGTTAAATTTTGGTTCTCGGTAAGCCGCGAGGAACAACGGCGCCGATTCAAGGAACGTGAAATGCATCCCCTCAAGCAATGGAAACTCAGTTCAATCGATGTAGCGTCGCTCGACAAATGGGATGATTATACGAAAGCGAAAGAAGCCATGTTTTTTCATACGGATACCGCTGATTCACCCTGGACAGTCATCAAATCCGACTGCAAGAAGCGAGCGCGTTTGAATGCGATGCGCTATGTATTACACAAACTTCCGTATTCAAATAAGAAACTTGACGCGATCGGTCCACTCGATCCACTGATTGTGGGTCGGGCTCATATCGTCTATGAGCGCGGTGAGAAAAATAACGGTATTGCGTTATTGTGATAGATATCCAGCTACGCTCAGGTAGCTGGAGTAGGCAGACTATTTAATTATTTATCTGCACCTGCATTGATTTCGTCACATTTATCCATATAAGCTTGCCGTGCTACTTCATCACCACGGAAATTAGATAACGCAACTTCCAGGCCTCTTCCTGAACAATTCGCTGGACTTGGTGTCGGTGGGCCGCTGCACCCTGCTAATGCGATATTCAAACCAATCACGCCCAAAAATAAAATTCCTGATTTAAACTTCATTATTATTTCCTCCCAATGAGATACACAACACAATCTGATGACTTAATCAGATTATGCCTACTTTTGTCGATCACGCGGATCTAACATTAGAATTCTACCTGAATCTGCTTGATTACAGCAGTAGGCATGAGAAATAAGTTTTGACTACCGGATAAATCAGCCGTCCATATTCCTGCAAAAATAAGTAGCAGCAACCATATTATGTAATGCTGGCTTAACTTCTTCCCAACTGCGCGTCTTTAATCCACAGTCTGGATTAACCCATAACCGCGCTTTGGGAATCCGCTGCACCGCATTTTGCAATAAAGCTACAATCGAATCGACTGACGGTATATTCGGCGAATGGATATCATAAACGCCGGGCCCAATCTCGTTTGGATACTGAAAATTTCTAAACGCTTCGAGTAACTCCATGCTGGACCGAGACGTTTCAATGGTAATAACATCTGCGTCCATACCCGCAATCGCTTGCATGATATCGTTGAATTCCGAGTAGCACATGTGCGTATGAATTTGAGTTTCGTCTTTGACGCCATTTGCAGTTATCCGAAAAGCGCGAATCGCCCAATCTAGATAGCTATTCCATTGTTTCTTGCGGAGGGGTAACCCTTCACGCAATGCTGCTTCATCGATTTGTATCATTTGAATGCCTGATTGCTCCAGCGCTAATACTTCATCGCGTATCGCTAACGCCAATTGTAAGCAGGTGTCAGCCCTTGGCTGATCATCGCGCACAAACGACCAGTTCAGCATCGTGACAGGACCGGTTAGCATGCCTTTAACAGGTTTTTTTGTTAATGACTGCGCGTACTTAATCCAATCTACCGTTATATTTTTTGAGCGCGATACATCACCAAAAATAATCGGTGGTTTAACGCAACGTGAGCCATAAGACTGTACCCAACCAAACTCTGTGAATGCAAATCCATTCAATTGCTCACCAAAGTATTCAACCATGTCGTTGCGCTCCGGTTCGCCATGAACTAACACATCCAGCCCAAGCGCCTCTTGTTCTTGGATACAGCAGTCAATTTCGCGTTGCATCGCTTGAACATAGGATTGGTCAGATATTTTCCCAGCCTTGAAATCTTGCCGAATTCTCCGAATCGATTGGGTTTGCGGGAAAGAGCCAATCGTTGTCGTTGGAAACAAGGGTAACTGGAATCTGTTTTGCTGCATCACTGCTCTCTGCTGATACGGTGATTGGCGCATGCCCATGGCGTCGTTAGCGGAGTGCATACGCGCTTTAACCGAAGCTTGATTAACACGGTCAGATTGCTGACGGGCTGTAATTGCCAACTTATTTTTCTGTAACTCACCTGCCACAGCACTTCTACCCTGGTTTAGGGCTACCGCTAATAGATTTAATTCTTCCAGTTTCTGTACTGCAAATGATAGCCACGATCGAATTTCATCGTCTAATTTTTGCTCATGTTCCAGATTAACAGGCACATGAAGTAATGAACAGGACGGCGCAAGCCATAAACGGTCTTGTAAGCGATCAGCAATAGGTTCCAGAAAATCTAATGTATCCAGTAAATCAGTTTTCCAGATATTGCGTCCATTAATGATGCCTAATGAGAGGATTTTATGGCTAGGCAACCAATCAACAAATTTGGCAACTTCGTCTTGAGCGGACAAAGCGTCCAAATGCAAGCCATCGACCGGTAACTCACAGGCAAGCTGTAAATTATCTTGCAGTTGGCCAAAATAAGTTGCGAGCAGCAGCTTAAGCGGGGTTGCACGTAATTGAAAGTAGGTTTTTCTGAGGGCATGTTTCCATGAATCTGGCAACTCCATCACGAGCAGCGGTTCATCGATTTGTACCCAAGTAATCCCTGATTGATGAAGTCGTTGAAATAATTGCGCGTAGACCTCGATCAAATCATCGAGCAAGTTTAACTTGTCACTATCATCTTTAGACTTCCCAAGCCACAAGTATGTAACAGGCCCTAGAATGACCGGTTTGATTTGTGTAAATTGCTTGCCTGCTTGCTGAATTTGTTCGAATAATCGATGGGCATTCAAGCAGAACCGCGTAGCATGATTAAACTCTGGCACGATGTAGTGGTAGTTTGTATCAAACCATTTCGTCATCTCGGCTGCGTGGATACAAGATGATGCCCCAATATCCGCATTTGAACGTCCTCGAGCTACCCGGAAATAATAATCTAGCTCGTTACCGGCCAACGACTGCGCTCGTTCAGGGATATTGCCCACCATAAAACTCGCATCCAATACATGATCGTATAATGAAAAATCGCCAACGGGCATCCAATTGATTTTGGATTGATATTGCCAATGCTGACTTCTCAATTCCGCTGCGATTTCCAGCAACGCTGATTCACTGATCCTGTTACTCCAGTACTGTTCTAAGGCAAATTTCAATTCACGCTTACCACCAATACGCGGGAATCCCAGATTATGTGTTGTAATCATCTTTTATCACTCAAAGTAAAGAATAAAGTTAAGTCACTTATTCTAGGAGTGATAATCTATGAAAAATAATGATATATTTTATAGATTCAATTAGTTTAACTCATGATAGAGCATAGCCATTTAACCATTATCGAAGCGCTGCATACGCATGGAACGCTTACGGAAGCCGCCAATACACTTTGCCTAAGTCAATCCGCCTTATCACATCAGATTGGCTATCTGGAAAAAAAATTGGGGGTAGCGCTATGGAAACGCGAAGGGCGCAATTTAAGACTGACCCAGGCGGGAATGCTATTGCTAGAAGTCGCTCAGCAAATCTTACCCGTGTTGGCACAAGCAGAAAAAAAATTGACTGCGTACCGAGAGGGTCGGCAGGGTATTTTACGGATTGGTGTGGAATGTTATCCGTGCTTCGAATGGCTCACGGGTATCATTGGTGCATTTATGCAATCATTGCCCGATATTGATGTCGATATCATTCAAAAATTTCAATTCACAGGCTTGGAGGGCTTACAAAATTATCACATCGATGTACTCATCACGCCCGACTTGATCAAGAAGGAAAATATTACCTACGAAACGTTGACTGAGTATCAACTGGTTTTGGTTGTTTCTATTGATCACCCATTGGCTGGAATTGAGAAGCTAACACCCGAACAATTATCCAATGAAGTTTTGTTGACATTCCCCGTACCGCAGGAACGACTAGATATCTTGACGTATTTTCTAACGCCAGCACACAGCGTACCGAAAATGCTAAAACCCATTGAGTCGCTGGAAATCATGCTGCAAATGACCGCATTAGGACGTGGTGTATGCGTGCTACCCGAGTGGCTTGCTGATATTAAAATGCGATCTCATCGCCTTAAGAAAATCAAAATCGGAAATTCTGGGCTCAATCAGAAATTATATCTGGCGTTACGGGAATCCGATCAAACTATTCCCTATATTCGGAAATTCATTGAGATTGGCCGGCAATCGGCTCATCACCGCTAAACTAAAAAGGTAAAACAAAATCCAATGAGAATAGAATTTGGTCTTTATGTCCAGCAAAAGGGCGATAAGTATCTGCATGATATGCGGCAACTCGATCGTATCTGATATTAGGCCGCACCACCAATTTTCTAATCGCATCCCATTTTAACTGTAAGGATCTTGCGGCTTTCCAGCTTAACCCTACGGTAACATCATAATAATCAGCCGGTGTAATGGTAACTGCACTTAAACTTCCCGCATAACTTTTGGCGGTACCATCAATGATATTAGTCGCTGCCGCAATTCTAAAAGGGGATGGATTTCGGAAACCGTCTTCATCACGGTACCATTCTCCCCTTATCCCAACCGATAAATTTTCTGATAAGTCATAGTATAAATGCGCAACTGCACTCATCCAGTCCGCATCACGCACCACGTTAGTATATTTTAAATTGTTCAATAACACTCCCCCTGCATGCCCGAGCACATGATGTAATACTAATAGTGCTTTAGCACCTAATTTTTGTTTAAATACCACATTGTAGAAAGCCCATACCTCATTAGATCTAGAGGAGGTATTGCCATAAGTCCCTGAAAAATGGAATGAAGTTGCATGATTGTCGCTCGTCCAAGTGAAACCAGCTAGACCGCTCCAATTTCCTAATTCTTTGTCCCAACCGCCATCCCAACCACCATTAGCGCTGCCTGTGAGCGCGCCACCCAGAATGGACCAGTTTGGATTGATTGTGTAATTGGATAATAACCCGGTATGGGTAAATGGTTCGCCCACGTTAAGCGTATAAGCACGCGTATAGAAAAAATTATCTGGTGCTGGAACCGTTTCAAAACCTGTTGGAGTATAAAAATGACCTAGTTTGATATTGACACCATTTCCAACAGGTACAAGGGCTTCGAGATAAGCTTGGGGAAGGGCAATTCCATAAGTCTTGGTTGATGCACAACATAGATCTAGATCCCAGTTACTTCTTTTAAGCGCTTCTCCTGAATTAACATCAAAGGTTGGCACACCAAACGCCTGAGTAAAAATGGCATCGGTACCAAACATAAAATCAAACCGCCCGCCGAAATGCCATGCTTTCCCTTCCGAAGGCACGGAACGCTGTAAAAATAGATTAAATTGATTAAGCTGAAATCGGTTAGCCTGATCAGCAAAAATAACGGGGCCGTTATAACCACCTGACTGGCTTGGATTAAAAGTTGCACCGCCATGTATCCATCCGCCTACTTCAATTCTGTTACTTCTCAGAAAAGATTTCAGATTATCTGCTTGTGATATAAGTGGATAGCCAGCAATAAAAAAAATTGATAATAATGATATAACCTTAAGCCAACGTTCCCACTTCATATCATTCAAGCAAGAAAAATAAATACTCGAGAAACTTGAATCTCTCGTATTAGCGCTATTAAAAAAAAGATTTTATACATGCGAAAGCGCCCTTCCTCGGTAAAGGAAGGGCGCTTTGTTTTTAGTTAATTAAGTTTCGTGTACTTAATGAACTGTGCGCGTCACATTGCTGTTATCAACATTTGCACTTTTGATACTATCATTTTGCTCACCCGCCATTTTTCTGTGGAGTTCAGCAGCTTTAAGATTTTCAGTAATGACTTCTTCGTAATATTCAATATTAGCTGTCTCGTGCGATTGAAAATCCTGACCTTGCCTTCCATAATAATAACTATGTACTTCGTAGTCTTCGAGATTTTGTTTATGTTCAGCAAGCTTCAATTCAGCTTCTTTCACAATATTCTCGTGATAAGTAACCAATGTTTCATGACTCGCATTAGTAAGATCTGTTTCAGCAAAAGCAGAAGCACTTAATACATATCCAACAACTAAAACTAAGAGATTAATTACTTTCATTGCTGCATCCCCCGTGAGGTTAATAAAATTTTTCCATTGGTGTTATCGTAATTCAATGAAGGCTAGTTAGTATATTGGGGAAAATTTGATTTTTATCTAAGGGTTTCCCTTAGATAGCAGAAATGAATTGTAGCCAATGGGCAACCTGGAAATATTAACGCAAAGGCTCCTATCATTGATTGGTGATTAGATTTTTGTGCCAATGACTTTATTGTATTAGGATATGGCCTAATAGATTTTTTATTAGCGCGATGGGAACTCATTTCCGCAAACTAGACAATCAGATACCAACATAGCACTATCTTCTTACCTAACGAGGAGCATTCTATGGATCAAGGTAACCTATCTTTTTTTAAACTACTGTTTATTGCCAGTATTATTTTGTTGCTAGCTGCTTGCACTACGATGCAATCTATATCTTCCACAAGCGAACCGCAAGAACCAAAAATTGGTTTTCCAGCAAAAATTTCACTTGTCTCATTGGCTAAAGAATTTGGCACTATTGATGAAACGTTTAAAGTTGAAAACAATGAGTGCGTGGTGATTGATAAAGAAAAACCTGAGAATTCAGCAAGCTTATTCAATAAGCTTACTGACAAACTGATCAAAGAGGGGGCTGTAAATCGCGCAGATTTAGATGAACAACAAATCAAAGAAGCGTTTAATCTTGTTAAATCAGGAGAATTTAAGAATGATTTAAATGATACGCGAGATTCTTTGATAAAAAATATTAGGGTTTTTCAGCAAAGCTTAAGAACAAAGATAAAAGAGACTGTCACTAATCCCCAATCTTCTTTTGATTTGATCCGCCATTCCCCAGAATATCTGCAGATCAATCCCAGTAATAATGCGCAATGCGAACAAGGGATTAAAGCACTACTCACGCATCAAAATTATGACAGCCTAGGTACTTGTGCGCCAGGTGCGGTCGGAAAGATTATTGATAAACTAAAAACGGATAAAACAACTTCAGCAATAATCGAAACTGCACATATCTTTACTAACAAAAATAATCGATCCAGCAGACTTGCTATCATCGCCTATGCAAGAATGCATGGCATTAAACTAACCGAAGATGATTTAGATAAACTAGATCAGTTTCTAGACACGACGAATGAATCTGATCTGTCTCCGTTGATCAAAGTGGGTATCGATAAGCTTGCCGAAAAGTACGGAGGCAAAGATATTCAAGCGTTCATCCGCAAAAAAGATCAGGAATGTAGTCTCAATTGATCTGTAAGTAGGTAAGGCATCAATAAGCAATGCCATGACTCATTTTCTGCCATGTTTTGAGGATCTGTTCGCACTCATCACGTAAAAATTCACTCACAATCTCAACTTGACTATGGCCTTCGCGTTTCATGTACTCATTGCTCAAATCGAGCTCATTGAAACCTAATGCCTTGACATCTGCAATACGCGTTCCAAATACGATCGTATGAATTCTAGCCCAATGAATAGCACTGAAACACATCGGGCAAGGCTCAGTTGTGGAATAGATTACACAATCATTAAGATGATGCTGATTAAGCGCTCGCGCAGCTTGACGAATGGCATTGATTTCTGCATGGCAAGTGGGATCGTGCTCACGTAACACAGTACTATGCGCCACGGCAATCACTTCGTTACCTTTTACGATACACGCTCCAAATGGTCCTCCTTCCGCTAATCCCATGAAACGCTGAGCATCATCGATAGCAAACCGCATCCATGTCGCTTGAGGTACAACGATTCGATCCATTTCATCACACCATTACAAAATTATTTTAGGAAAAACCCTAACGTAACGATCACATAAAATCAAGATTTGCGCTGATCAGTCTTGAATTGCACTACCTCTACCACGCTTCTCGTCAATACCGATCAAGGATAGTAACCCAACCATAAAGAAACATGTCGTTACCAACAGTGCCGTGCGATGGTCTCCCTGCGTAACATAGGTGATCAACCCATAGCACAATGGGCCAATCACTGCTGCCAGTTTAGTCGCTAATCCCCATAAACCAAAATATTCCCCTGCTCTTGCAGGAGGAGAAAATAATCCAATAATGGCACGCCCAGCACTTTGGCTTGATCCTAATGCGATACCCACTAAATTGGCAACTACCCAGAACATCATGCGGTCATGTGTAAAATAGGCCAGCAACAATGCGCAGATCCAGATAACTAGGGTCATCGATAACGTTCGCAACGAACCAAGTCGATCCTGAATTTGCCCAAAGACAAATGCGCCCAGCGCAGCACTGATATTAACGATTAAAATGAGTTGGATATTATCTTCTGTCGTAAAACCCATCGCTTCTTGCGCATAAACAGCGGCCAGCACGATGACCGTGTTAATTCCACAGGTATAAATTGTCAAGGCAATGAGAAATTGAAATAAATCCCGATGAAAACGCGCGTGCTGCCATGTCGTGTGTAGGCGTTGGTAAGCAATCGAGCAATAATTGATAGCAGTTCGCTCACAAGGTTGGACACGTTCGCGCAACCAGATGAAAGTAGGTAAGCTCCCCACGACGAACATCGCTGCCACAATCAGCAATGTCAGTGGCACAGCATCGGCCATTTCTGCCCCCTGCGCCGCAGTGTTTAAGGTAACCCATAGACACAACACCAAAGTCAGTAAGCCACCGAGATAACCAATTGTCCATCCAAACGCTGAAATTCGACCCATTTTATCTGGCGTTGCAATTTCCGGAAGAAAGGCAGCAATAAGATTCTCGCCCGTAAAAAAACAAATACTCGCCAACACGACTAAACCCATCGCGTAACCAACGTCACCGGGGCCGGCTGTTGCCAGCAATATGGTAAACCCGACACAACCACTTGCAGCAATCGCTAAAAAGCGTTTTTTCCAGGCGCGATCATCGGCAATCGCACCGATAATCGGTGCAGTCAATAAAACAACCCCATTGGCAAGCGCCATCGCAATCGTCCACCACAATGTTGCGGTTCCCGATGAATACGCCTGTGCAATTACGCCAACAAAGTAAGCATTGAATATCGCAGTTAATACAACGGTGGTATAACCAGAGTTAGCAAAATCGAATAGCGCCCAAGCAAAAATTTCGTGTCGGTGTACCGGTGCTTGGATTAATTTGGACATCGTTCGATTTATCTTCTAGGCCATTGAATTTATAATTTAAAGTAATACGATAAGCCAAATATTGAACTGAGCATCACTTACCGAGTGTTACTGCAAATAAAACTTACACACTTTAACTGCTTAAATAATACGATTGTTAGTGACGCGGTGATGCGAGTGACGCAATGCTGAGAAGAACCCCAGCCTAACCAAGATTAAGGTGATTGTTTCGCGAGTGTCTCAATGGCAGTGAGTAACTGATCACGAAATTGTTCACAAGGAATCAATGCTAAGAACGGTGCGCGCGCTGTTTCACAATCAGGATCCATCGGACCATAATCCACGCGTAGCTTACCCCTTTTTTCAGTATTCAGATAATACATATCTCGGTGCTTAGTATCTTTGGGTAAGGCAATATAGAACACATCACTTTCTTCATCGACTTCGGGTACTGTTAGTGTTTCATATTCTTCGATTTGTAAATCTTGATAGAGATTTCGTTTTTTGATCAACTCAACCACTAACCGATAATTCTCATTCATCCCAAAATAAATAGGATCTTGTCGCAAATCTTCCATCGTAACCGGAAAATTGGGATTGGATTCTTTGATGTTATCGAAATGAGTTCTGAAAATCGCTTCCTGTGAAGGAATCAATGCGATCAATTTTCGTTGTATCGGTGGAGGGTTAAGGGATATCGTGCCTTCAATACAGCGTTGATACATCTCAGCACGAGCAGCGATATATTGTCTTCTGCCTTCATATTCTTTGCCCTCAAGGAAATAAATCGTACTGCAACCAGTTAATCCGATCAGTATCAGAATAATGACCCACACCCTTTTTTTCATAAGAATCTTCACCTTATTTCAGTACTGCTTCTATCTTCCATATATCCCGCAACATCGCAATACCATGAGCTCCCTGTTCAATCGCGAAAGGTAAATCTGCTTGTATCATGCCACCCAATGCATAAACCGGAAGGGGATAATCCCGAATCATACTTGAAAATTTTCTCCAGCCTAATGTAATCGCATCGGGATGACTCTTTGTCGGTAATACTGGACCCAACACCACAAAATCTAATTCAAGTTGTTCAGCGTGATAAAGCTCTTCGATGTTGTGACAAGAAGCCCCGCACCAAGCCAAGTCGGGTCGGACAGACATATCCATCAATTGGCTAGAAGTTAAATGCACACCACTGGCTCCAACCGCGTTCGCTAGCGCTATATCCTCATTTATCAAAATCTTCATTTGATACGGGTGAGTACGCTTAAAAATCGCATCGATAAATTGTTTTAGCTGTGTCTTATTCATCGATTTCTCGCGAACCTGCAGTAGTCTTAAGCCTTGTTGTGCTGCGAGTTCAATTTTTTGCAGCATGGTTGATTCGCCCAATTCAGCGGCTTGAGTAATTCCATAAACAGAGGGTAAGGATAGGCTACGAATAATCGGCTGATTAGCAGGAAGCAGCGGTGCAACAATAACCTTGTCAGGCGTTTGCCAGGACAATTGCTGATTCTCACGACCAATAAGCTCACCATGCCAAGTAAACACGCGGTAGAAATGCAGTCTTACTGTTGCATGCTGGTAAGCATAAATTTTTGTTATCCAAGGACTTGCCTGCTCAATTTGAATTCCCAGCTCTTCGTACAGTTCGCGTGCGAGCGCTTGTAAAACAGATTCATCTTTCTCAATTTTTCCGCCAGGAAACTCCCAATAACCTGAATAGGGTTTTCCCGCTGGTCGGCTGGTCAGCAAAAAATGCCCATCGGGTCGAACTAACACAGCAGCAGCAACTTCAATCATTTACTCAAAATTATGAGGGTTGACGAGTCTTGCGGCGTAGTGACTGTGCTAATTTTCGTTTGCCAGACCAATCACGCGCAAACTGCCAGGCAATACGCCCGCTTCTTCCGCCTCTTGCTAATGCCCAACGCAATGCCTCTAACCTAACGGCATCATTCATACGCTGAATACCGTAATGCGCTAGCCAATAGCGAACGATGTCGAGATATTGCGTCTGATCAAAAGGATAAAAAGAAAGCCATAAACCAAACCGTTCTGATAGCGAAATTTTTTCTTCTACGGACTCACTCGGATGAATATCACCATCGATGTGACGTGTATCCAAATTATCTTTCATCGATTCTGGCATCAAATGGCGTCGATTTGAGGTCGCGTAAACCAAGATATTTTCCGATGCACGAGCAATCGAACCATCTAAAATCGCTTTGAGTGCTTTATAGCCTGGCTCATGCATTTCAAACGATAAATCATCACAATATAGAATAAAACGCTCGGGTCTTTGATAAATTTGCTCAGTAATATCGGGCAAGTCGATTAGATCTTGCTTTTCTACCTCGATTAAGCGTAACCCTTTATCCGCATATTGATGGAGTAATGCTTTTACTAAGGAAGATTTTCCTGTACCGCGTGCACCCGTCAGTAACACATTGTTAGCAGGATAGCCCAAGACGAACTGGTAGGTATTCTGAACGATTAATTGCTTTTGTTCATCGATACCCTGCAATGCATCGAGCTGAATTTGATGAGGGTGTGTTACCGGTTGCAGATAACCATTATGACCTTGTTTGCGCCAGCGAAAAGCCTTCGCTGCGTCAAAATCTGTCATATCCTGCTGATTAGGCAGTAACGCTTCAACGCGTATCAGCAAATCATTGAGCCGATCAAAAACCAAATCGAATTGTGACATCATCAATCAACTGCGATAGTCAGCATTAATCTTGACGTAGTCGTAAGAAAAATCGCAGGTCCATACCGTTGCTGTCATGGTGCCTCGATTTAAAACGACCCGTACCGTGATTTCAGCTTGTTTCATCACCCGCTGTCCTGCCTCTTCTTGATAACTTTTGGCTCTACCACCCTGTTCTGCCACCAATACATCATCCAGATAGAGCTGCACTAAATCTACATCTAAATCGATGATTCCTGAGTTACCAATTGCAGCCAAGATACGACCCAGATTAGGGTCAGAAGCGAAAAAAGCCGTCTTAACTAATGGTGAATGTGCGATGGCATATGCGACCCGTGAACACTCTTCTCGGTTCTTTCCTTTTTCCACACAAACCGTAATGAATTTGGTTGCGCCCTCGCCATCACGCACGATCATTTGTGCTAATTCTCTTGCCACGGCCGTTATCGCTGTTTGAAGCTTCAGATAATCTTGGCTTTCTAGTTGAGTAATCTCTGAGTGTCCAGCTCGTCCTGTCGCCATTAGTATCAGCGCATCATTGGTAGAAGTATCACCATCGACTGTGATACAGTTGAATGAGTGATCCGCTACATGACGAACCATCTGTTGCAGGGTAGCCTTGGCAACGCAAGCATCAGTGCCAATATAGCCAAGCATGGTTGCCATATTGGGGTGGATCATACCCGAGCCTTTTGCAATTCCGGTTATAGTCACTGTTTTTCCTTGAATTTCAATTTGGCGCGACACGCCTTTGGGAACGATATCGGTTGTCATGATCGCTTGCGCAGCCTTAAACCAATGATCTGGGTTAAGGTCTGCTAATGCCTGCGGCAAATGAGTCACAATCTTCTCGACCGGAAGCGGTTCCATAATTACACCGGTAGAGAAGGGTAGAATCTGCGCTACATGACAATTTAAAAGCTTGGCTAGATGCTGACATGTTGCACGGGCATCTGCGATGCCCTGCTCTCCAGTGCCTGCATTAGCATTCCCTGTATTGATAACCAAAGCACGAATTGAAGAGGCTTGGGTTAAATTATCCTTGGCTACAATCACTGGTGCAGCACAAAACCGATTTTGTGTAAAAACACCTGCTACATTGACGTTTTCATCTAACACGATGGTCAATAAGTCTTTACGATTTGGGCGCTTAATCCCCGCTTCCGCAATTCCAAGGGATATTCCATCAATAGGGAGTAATTGCTCAGAAAGTAGTGGCGAAATATTAACTGGCATACGTTAAAATATAAAAAATGAGTTATCGTATCTCAACACGATTGAGATATTTTGAAAATCTAAAAATAGATGCTCAATAAGAAAATTATGAAACTAACTAAAACACAACCATTGTTAGCAAAAAGAGAAAACCCATTCCGTGCTGATCGCGAATTAGACGTACGTGGACTAGTCTGCCCACTGCCCATATTACGCACTAAAAAAGCCTTGTCAGAAATGTCAACAGGACAAGTCATCAAGATCGTCGCTACAGATCCTGGTTCTGTAATTGATTTTCAGGTTTTTGCCGAACAAACTGCGAATGATTTATTATCTTTCACTGAATCAGTCGATGAATTCATTTTTTACCTAAAAAAGCGCTAATGATTGGCTAATGAGCGCTTAAGGCCATTTAAAGCCCAGCAACCATCATCCGATCAATTAATATTGACCCACATTGTTTGGATCCGCGGATAATCACATCGCTACCCACGCCAATGATACCCGATAGCATGACTTTTAGATTGCCCGCAATGGTAATTTCTTCAACGGGGTAACCTATTTCCCCATTCTCTACCCAAAATCCCATTGCACCTCTTGAATAGTCCCCAGTCACACCATTTACACCATGACCTAATAATTCAGTCACGAGTAATCCTCTATTCATTTTTTTCAGAAGCGCCTCAAAGCCAAGCGGTTCAGCACACGACAATATAAGATTGTGATTACCCCCTGCATTTCCCGTTGAATGTAAGCCCAGCTTTCTTGCTGAATAGCTATTGAGGAAATAACCTTGCACCACACCATTCTCAATAATGCTACGATCTTTCGTCGCGATTCCTTCTTCATCAAAAGTACAGCTTGCTAGACCTTTGGGAATATGGGGTCGCTCGTGAAGCTGAATATCAGACGGAAGAATTTGTTTACCAATGCTATCCAATAAGAACGATGATTTACGGTATAAACTCCCACCACTGATAGCGCTTACCATGTGCCCTATTAAACTCGAGGCAAGGGGCGCTTCAAATAACACGGGTACTTCGCACGTTGAAAGCTTCTTGGCCCCTAAACGTGCAACCGTGCGCATTCCCGCTTTTTTACCCACAGCTTCAATCTGCTCCAGATCATGCGCATCTCGTGCAACACTAAACCAATAATCGCGTTGCATCATATCGGCCTCACTCGCAATCACAGCACAGCTAATACTATGTCGTGAAACAGGATATCCTCCCATAAAACCCAAGCTATTGGCGTATACAAATTGAGAAGCGCCAACTGAAACTGAGGCTCCTTCAGAATTCGTAATACGTTTGTCGACAACGAGCGCCTCGGCTTCACAGCGCTGAGCCAGTTCGATAGCCGCCTCAACGGGTAAATTCCATGGGTGATACAAATCGAGATCAGGAAATGTGGTTGCCAATAAATTAGCTTCTGCAAGGCCAGCACAATTATCTTCTGCAGTATGTCGCGCTATGGACAATGCTGCAGCGACTGTATCATTGATAGCTTGGGGTGAAAAATCAGAAGTACTGGCATTGCCCCGTTTCTGACCTATATAAACGGTTACCGATAATCCTTTATCTCGATTATGCTCGATCGTCTCAACTGCATTCTGGCGGACAGTGACATTTAAACCAAAACCATCTGACACGTTTGCCTCGCAGGCAGTTGCTCCGCCTCGCTTAGCGTGATTCAAAATATTATTTGCAACTTGCTGCAATTCCGCAAAAGAATAGGAAAAATTTTGTCCGCTCGAAGTATCTGGATTCATACCGCCTTTACTTATTTAAACTATGAAATACATTAGCACCGCGCTAAAAGCAACGGTGCGTGAAATTCAAAAAAAATTTTACAAAACCGCTATGATAGCAGCTTCTTCACACAGCTATAAATCGATCTGAAATGATACACGATAGTCATGATGACAATGAATCCGAAGAAATTCTCAGTAAGACACGCCGTAAGAAAGCAATGCATGCACTCCAAGGAATTGGTGAGCAACTTGTCGAATTAGATTCCCAATTCATTGCTGAACTGGATTTACCAGAGATATTGGTCGATGCGATCCGAGAAGCGAAGCAACTGACCAAACATGAAGCCAAACGACGTCAGATGCAATATATTGGTAAACTGATGCGTAATATCGACGCTGCACCGATTCAAGAAAAAATCGATTACTGGAAAAATCGTGACGTTAATCATACCGCTTGGTTACATCAGTTGGAAAACTGGCGCACGCGGCTCTTGGCTGATGAGAATTCAATTAATGAATTCAAACAGCACTATCCTGAAACTGATATACAACACTTACGAGCCTTGATTCGTAATGCCCATAAAGAAACACTTTCGCAGAAACCACCTAAAAGCTTCCGCGCCATTTTTCAAGAATTGCGCACGATTATTCCAGAGAAAAAATAACCGAATAAGTTTCAAGTTAATGTGAGAATCCAGCAAGGTTGAGTTCACGATCTTTTTTGATTGATGATAATTCAAGATTCCAAATGGCTGTAGCTAAAGCTTGGGAAGACTGGTTGGCTGTTTTGGAAGAAGATTCGTTCGATAGTAAGCTAGATGGTCAGGAAGATTTAATTGATAATTTGACTTTGTCTTGTCCTCAAATTTTTCAAAAAGATTGTTTAACTCTATATTAGATGGCGTCTAGAATTTAGATGAAAAATAAGAATTTTTAATTCTTGCTGAGAAGTAAATCCAATTATTTGATTTTATTGATCTAGAAAAGAAAAAAAACAGATTTAGATAATGCTTAGTATAGTAATTTAAAAGCATTATTCCTTCAGTTTCTTTTTTTTGTTATACAATCACGCGATACAAGCGCGTAGTTAAAAAACTGCGTGACAAATTTTTAGAGATATTATTGAAAGGGAGTGTATGAAAAAGGTGTTACAAAATAATTGGATAGCGAAGGGATTCGTGGTTATTTTCATGGTATTGGCTTCGTTTTCATTGAAAGCACAGTTGATGTTGGCCCATGAAGGACATCATGCAGGGCATGGCGGCTGTGAGGTAAAGACAGGTTCTTTCGTTGTAACAGTAAGTATTTATGAGGTGCCTGAAGGTAATATTCCACCGATGCATTCATATTGCAATCATGTACCTAAACCCGGAAAAGTGAATGTAACGATCGAGTTGCCATCAGATGCTCGTGAGATTCCGCTAGCAGTTCGTCTGGTGAAAGATGACTCGCATGCAGGACACGGAAGTGGATCTCCTCAAAGTAATGCAACTGAGAAAGCAGCGAGTGCTGTAAACGAAGGAGATGATCATGTGCATCATCACGATGAAACGCATGGCGCAGGAGAGTTTGGTCTGCATTATATGCCGCCAATGGAACATCACTCTGGAATTATTGTGGTCGCAGCGGAGTTAACCGAGCTAGGGCAATATGCGATTTTGCTTGAACAAATCGATGATAAAGATGATGTGAGAATAGTTTCCAAAGTGCCGGTTCATGTTGGAGGTGATGGAGGTCATGCTGGTCATGGATCAGGTATTGGTTTAATGGAAATTGTAATTGGACTCATGCTGGTTGTGGGTGGAATCGGTGCCTTTATGTTTAGAAAGAAAAAACCACAAGCAAGCTAATCTAAATTTAAAGGTTTGAGAGTGAATCGAACAGGAAGTAACGGGAAGAGTTAAGAAAAGGAGGAGAGAATAGATGAAGAGCCTGGGATGGAAGAGGGGAA
>JAMXAG010000026.1 GCA_024281675.1 Nitrosomonas sp. | reverse complement strand
ATTTAATAAAACTTCTGAATCTGAGTTGGTATTCACATGACGACGATCAGATCGGTACAAAGCTTTATTGAGTTCTTCTGCGTTGGTTAAATTGCCATTATGTCCTAGGACGATTCCAAAAGGCGAGTTGACATAGAATGGTTGTGCTTCGGCAGGAGAATCAGCGGAACCCGCTGTTGGATAACGTGCATGGCCTATCCCCATATTACCCAGTAGTGCACGCATATTACGGGTACGGAATACATCTCGTACCATTCCTAGCCCTTTATGCATATAGAAGGTATTGTCCTGCGCTGTGACGATACCCGCCGCATCTTGCCCTCTATGCTGCAACATGAGCAAACCATCATACAATATTTGGTTTGCTGGAGATTGGGCTACTACGCCAATAATTCCACACATAATCGATTTAATGAGTCCAGATGAGACGCTTTAGAAAATAATGGTATATAAAATAATTCACTTATCAAAGCTAATATGGCCTCGAAAACTTTCAGGTAACCAAGGAATAACTTGAACGGCTGCTTTTTCAAGCGGGTCGCTCAACACAGCTTGTTGCCAAAAAGGCTGTTTGGGTAAAGCGGTAAACCCAGCAGCTAAAACTAAAGACAAGACAATTGCGAATCCTCTCGCTAAACCGAAAATCGATCCTAACACTCTGTCAATAAGGCCAAGACCTACACTTCTTATTAACTTGGACAATAATATAGAGCAAAACATAACTAATAATAAAACAATAAAGAAGACCACAACAAAAAGCGTTAGCATCCGTAATGAGGGATCCTCTATGACGCGAGGTAGTAAAGGTTCAAAAGATTCCGCGTAGCGACTGGCAACGTAAAATGCGATAAACCAACCCGCAAGCGATATGACTTCCTTGATGACACCACGGGTAATTCCCAAAAAAACAGAAATAAGCCCAATACCTATAACAATATAGTCAAGAATTGTCATCAATCAGTAGCAAATATACTCAAAGGTGCTATTTGGGATCAGCCTATCGACTCGTTACAACTCCGCTTAGCCCCATTCTTTTGAGTTTCTCATATTCATCTTCCGCTGCCTTTCTAGTCGAAAAGGGTCCGACACGGACTCTGACCATTTCATTATGTCCAACTTTAATTGTTTCAACGTATGCGCCATTGATTCCACTTGCAGTTAAATTCTGTAGCTGCTGCTTTGCTTTAAGTGGATCTGAAAAAGCACCTAACTGGATAACAAAAACACCTTCAGCTGCTTTAGGTTGGGGTGTTTCTGGCGCTTTGCTTAATTGAGCAACTGGTTTGTGATATTGAGGCTTAGATAAGGGGATAGGTGTACCTTGATCGTTACTAGATTCTTCCTGGGCTTCCTCAGCAATTTGAGGCGATCCTTGAGGAATCATTGCTAATAATTCGTCCGGTTGCTCGGTTGAAGCATCGGTTTCATCACTAGAAGGATCAGTTGGCATCATCCATGGATAATTTTCTGTCACTAAATCTTCTGAAGGAATCTGGATATCTATTTCCTGGCGCTCTTGTGTCGATTCTTCATCAAATAGCATCGGTAGAAATATAACTAATAAAGTCACTAAGGTAATTGCACCCAATAGGCGTCTACGAGCACGTTTTCTTAACAATAATTCTTCTTCGCTAATATTTCTGACCATTATTATTACCCTTTGATCATTAATCAAAAATGATACTTTACTATGTAAACGCTAAAATAGCACTTACGGTGTAGAATGAACCAAAGACGCATATTCTATCATTTTTGCCGGCTTGCTTTTGTGCAAATGCATAAGCATCCGATAAATCAGAAAATGAATGAATAGCATTGCTGTGGGTGATGTTGCTGATTATCGATGCAATTTCTTCTGCTTGGGCTCCTCGCGCAGAATGAATGGTTCCAATTAGCCATACATCGATATGGTTTTTTAGTGTTTGAATAACTGAAGCGATATCCTTATCTTTTAACATTCCGATAACCGCATAGGTTTTGGGGAATGGTGGTCCCATTTGATCTAAATTTTCAGCAAGGACTTTTGCTGCCGCTGGGTTATGCGCGACATCTAAAATGACCCGAGGGCTTCCTGGTAATACTTGAAATCTACCTTTTAACGTTGTCTCTACCAGGCCACGCCGAATCGCTTGATTATCAACCGGGAGCTCATCTTTGAGACAATCCAATGCGGCAAGGCAAGCAGATGCATTTCTTAATTGAAATGATCCTCTAAGCGAGGGATAAGGAAGCGCATATACGTTATTGTGGGGCCCATAGAAGTTCCATTGAAGATTGTCTTGGGTGGAATAACTGAAATCCTGATTAATCCTAAAAAATTCTGCCCCTAGCTCATCTATCTTCATTTGTACGCTGGGTGGGATATCCGGTTCGCTGCAAATTGCATAGCGACCTTTTCTAAAGATCCCTATTTTTTCCAGGCCAATCTCTTCCCTCGTTTCTCCAAGATAATCCATATGATCAAGATCAATGCTGGCGAGAATTGCGCAATCTGCATCAAAAATATTTACCGCATCTAGACGTCCACCCAAGCCAACTTCTAATATTGTCACATCCACGTTTGATTCGATAAATAAGTGCATGGCAGCTAATGTGCCAAATTCGAAATAAGTGAGCGTGACTTGGCTTTGCAACCGAGCACTTTCGATAGTTTCAAAAGCGCGACATATCTCGGTATCGCCAACTTCTTGTTGCAATATCCGGATACGCTCATTGAAAGTGAGTAAGTGGGGTGAAGTATAACAACCAACCCGATAGCCTGCGGCGCTGAGCGTCGTTTCCAACATCGCACAGATCGACCCTTTGCCATTTGTGCCACCGACTGTAATTACTGGAAATGAAGGCGTAAGGCAAAGGTTATCTTTTACGCGCTTTACCCGATCCAAACCTAGATCGATCGTAAAGGGATGTAGATTTTCAAGATAGGCGAGCCAATCAGCTAATGAGCGAGGTTCCACGAAAAGGAGACAACCTTGAAGGTTGAGAAATCAAAAAAGTGAAAATACTCCGCGTTGCTTATTTAAGAGGGAGGTAGCAAGGTTGCGGCTGATTTAGGGCTTGGGGTTCGCATCAAAAGCGTGAATAAATTAACGAGCTTTTCACGCATGTGGCGGCGATCTACAATTAAATCGATAGCGCCATGTTCCAATAAAAATTCAGCCCGTTGAAATCCCTCGGGTAAGGTTTGTCGCACCGTTTGTTCAATGACACGTGGTCCAGCAAAACCAATCAATGCACCCGGCTCAGCGATTACAATATCACCAATGAATGCGAAACTAGCCGAAACACCTCCCATGGTAGGATCAGTTAATACCGAAATAAACGGTAGCTTTTCCTTACTCATTTGTGTCAATGCTGCAGAGGTTTTAGCCATTTGCATCAATGAGAATAAACCTTCCTGCATGCGCGCTCCGCCGCTTGCAGCAAAGCAAACAAACGGTAAGTGTTGATTAATGCTGACTCGAACACCTCTAACGAATCGTTCCCCGACAACAGAACCCATGGAGCCGCCCATAAAACTGAATTCAAAGGCGGCAACGACGACCGGCGTGGTTTTTATTTTACCTTGCATCACGACGAGCGCATCGTCTTCATCGGTGCTGCTATTTGCCTGAATTAAGCGGTCGGTATAGCGTTTACTATCTCTAAATTTAAGGGGGTCTTGTGGTTTTACTTCAACACCGATCTCAATACGCTCTTCTGGATCAAGCAGCATATCGATCCGATTTCTAGCAGAAATTCGATTGTGATAGCCACATTTGGGGCAAACGTTAAAATTTTTAGCTAGATCGGTATAATATAATACAGCTTCGCAAGCGATACATTTGCTCCATAACCCTTCGGGTACAACTTTCTTTTCACCGTTTTCTTTGGGTTTTATTTTGGGTGGAATAATTCGTTGAAACCAGCTCATTCTTTCTTGTTTTTGTAATTATAATGGTCGACGTTAATTTGTCTCATCGATAGCGCTGCGCATAGAACTTACTAGATTGCTTAATGTTTCAAGTAATGAATTCTCAGGTGCTTTTTCGATTTCTTCAATAATACGACTGCCGATTACTACCGCATCCGCCAGTTTCGAGATTGCTTTTGCTGTTTGTGGGTCCCGTATACCGAATCCAACCCCAATGGGTATAGATACTAATGTTCGGACTTGCGCTAACTTTGTTTGTACTTCGGTTAGATCAAGATGGGAAGCACCTGTGACCCCTTTCAAGGAAACATAGTAAAGATAGCCTTGCGCAAGCTTGGCAACTTGCTTCACACGCTCAATCGGTGTTGTGGGAGACAATAAGAAAATGGGATCAATGCCGGCAGCACTAAGTTGTTGTGCCCACTCAGTTGATTCTTCTGGAGGGTAATCAACGACCAGTATCCCGTCAACACCCGATTCTTTTGCAGTTGAAATAAAATGGTCAACGCCCATTGCTTCTACGGGGTTGGCATAACCCATTAAAACAACCGGAGTAAGTGTATCGGTTTTTCTAAATTCCGCGACCATAGCGATTACATTTGCTAGGCTTACGCCATTTGCTAGCGCTCGTTCAGACGATCGTTGAATTGTCGGGCCATCCGCCATTGGATCAGAGAAAGGAACGCCTAACTCAATAAGATTAGCGCCTGCTTTTACCAGTGTATGCATCAACGGTACAGTTACTTCAGGTTTGGGATCGCCTGCTGTAATAAATGGAATCAAGACTTTCTGATTTGCAGATTTTAACTTGGAAAATGTTGCAGCAATTCGGTTCATTTAGAAATAGTAAGTGATTTTCAATCGCTACTTAAGCGTTAAATTAAAAAGTAATGCCTGAATATTGAGCAACTGTCATCATATCCTTATCACCGCGTCCAGATAAGTTTACTAATAGTAATTTATCTTTTCCGAGTGTAGGGGAAAGCTTGGCGGCATAAGCCAAAGCGTGGCTCGATTCAAGCGCAGGGATTATGCCTTCAAAGCGACAGAGTGCATGGAATGCTGATAATGCTTCATCATCTGTGATCGCAACATACTCAGCTCGATTACTATCTTTAAGCCATGCGTGCTCAGGACCTACACCAGGATAATCTAAACCAGCAGATATCGAGTGGGTTTCAATAATTTGACCATGATCATCTTGAATTAAATAAGTTCGGTTACCGTGCAGCACACCGGGTCGGCCTGTTACTAGCGTGGCAGCATGTTGATTCGAATTAATTCCTTTTCCACCCGCCTCAACGCCAATCATACGAACTGTCTCATCATCGATATAAGGATAAAACAAACCAAGCGCATTGGATCCACCCCCGACACATGCAATAAGTGCATCAGGCTGGCGTCCATACTCTTGCTGCATTTGATCCTTTACTTCTTTACCAATAATTGCCTGAAAATCGCGCACCATCATAGGGTAGGGATGAGGGCCAGCTACTGTTCCGATAATATAATAAGTGCTTTCCACATTGGTAACCCAGTCGCGCATTGCTTCATTGAGGGCATCTTTGAGTGTACGGGAGCCAGACTCAACGGGTATGACTTGTGCACCTAGCAATTTCATTCTATAAACATTCATTGCTTGGCGTTTAACATCTTCAGAACCCATATAAACGACACATTCCATGCCTTGACGTGCTGCTACTGTCGCTGTTGCCACACCATGCTGACCGGCACCTGTTTCAGCAATGACCCGTTTTTTGTTCATACGCTTTGCTAGTAGCGCTTGACCAACTGTATTATTGATCTTGTGCGCGCCCGTATGATTTAGATCTTCACGTTTGAGAAGAATCTGAGCGCCTCCTAAATGGTCAGACCAACGTTTTGCATGATAAATAGGGGTAGGACGCCCAACGTAGTGTTTGAGCTCATAAGCAAACTCTGTTTGAAACGCTTTATCAGCTTGATAATAAAGATATTGAGTCCGCAGCTCCTCCAGCGCTGTCATGAGGGTTTCGGCCACAAATTTACCGCCATAAGGACCGAAGTGGCCTTTCTCATCAGGAAGATTATATGCACTCACAATTTTTAACCCTTTGCATAAACGCAGAAATTTTATTGATATCCTTAATACCTTTGCTTGCTTCAACACCACTTGATACATCAACAGCCCATGGTTTTACCTTCGCTATTGCATGAACTACATTATCAGGAGTTAATCCGCCAGACAATATAATTGGAAGCGGGAGATTGGCTGGAATCAATGTCCAATCAAAAACTTCACCTGTTCCACCCGGCAGATTGGCACTATAAGTATCTAACAGAAGCGCTTTTGCACTTTGGTATCGATTTGCGTATTCTAGCAGATCCATATCTTCCTTGATACGAAGCGCTTTAACATAAGGGAGCGAGAATTGATCACAAAACTCGGGAGACTCATTTCCATGAAATTGTAACAAACCTAAATTAGCGATGGTTGCTGTTTCATGGACCCACTCAACGGTTGGGTCAACGTAAACCCCTACTGTTGTTACAAATGCAGGTATGGTTTTAGTGATGGGTCTTGCTTGTTGAGGCAAGATGTTTCGAGCGCTTTGCTGCCAAAAGACAAAACCAATAGCATCGGCACCAGAGGATATTGCTGCCAGTGCATCTTCAGTTCGTGTGATACCACAAATTTTTACTCGAGTACGCATGTGAGTTTTATTGTTATTATGTTTAATACGTTGCTCAGTTGTTGGTTTATTTTTTTATAAATACCTCTAAGGCCGTGATGTCGCAAGGTGAATCATTTAATGTAGGGAGATTCCAGCGAGTATCATATTTTACCTCAGCTAAGTATAAGCCATATGGGGAAAAAGTTGGTGCTGCACGTTTCCGGTCACGACTTTCTAATACTGCGGTGATCCAACCGGGTTGATGGCGATTTGCGCCGACATAAACCAAGCTACCAAGGATATTACGGACCATGTGATGTAAAAAACCGTTTGCCCTGAATTCGAATTTTAAGAAATCGCCTTGTTGCGATATCTTAAGTTTTGTCAGTTTACGGACGGGATTTTTGGCTTGGCACTCAGCGGTACGAAATGCACTAAAATCATGTTCTCCTAGTAAGCTGTCGGCTGCTTTTTGCATATCATCGACATTCAGTGGTTCATGAAACCAACCTACTTTGTGTTGAAATAAACCAGGCCTCGTTGGACGATTCAGGAGATAATACAAATAGCACCGCTCAAGCGCGCTGTAACGGGCATGAAACTGATTATCAACTTCACATGCCCACAGAACAGCAATATCTGGTGGGAGCAATGCGTTGACACCTCTAACCCATGCGCTTTGTGGACGTTTTGTGTTGGTTTCGAAATGAACAACCTGTGATAACGCGTGGACGCCTGCGTCAGTTCTACCTGCTGCGACGACTCTAATCGAGTCGTCGCAGGCAATTTTAGTTAGAGCGTGCTCTAATGTGTCTTGAAGTGATAAACAATTAGGTTGACTTTGCCATCCATGGTAGCGACTACCATCATATTCCAGCGCTAAGGCAATTTTCACAGAAATTAGCTAAAGCAGCCAGCCCTCACAAATCCCTTAATAAATAGATAAACTGTATTAAGCGCTTGTATTGATCTCATCAAGAAGAGTTCTTGCGAGCATTTGTTGCTCATCACTACCTTCTTTTAGCACTTCTTCTAAAATTTCTTTTGCACCTTCCTTATCATCCATTTCAAGATAAGCTTTAGCTAAGTCAATTTTCGTTGCGACTTCTTCTTGCCATTCCGAGGTAACTGATTCTGAATGTGTAGCGGTTTTCTCATGCTGTGCTGTATCTTCATCTAGATCTAATTTGATATCAGTAAGGTTTAGTTTAGTTAGTTGATCATCAAATGACTGGGTAATAGGTTCATTATCTGCTGTTCCAGAGAAACTATTTGAAGTTTTATTCACATCTTCGGGTAGATCGATATGGAAATCCATATCGTGACTGATAGAAGCCGTTTGCGTATTTTGGGATTGATCAGAGGAAAAATCTAAAATAAAGTCTTGATGAGAAGCAGCATCTTTTTGATCAATTGTTTCTTCAAGTTGAGGAGACAATTGATTCGTTTCGCTCATATCAAATTTAAACTCTTGGGCAGATTCAGTTGCACGCGTATTTTCTAACCCTGAGTCAAACTGCTGCTGATCCCTATCGTTTGTATGGCTAGGAATAAAACTCTCATCGGTATTTTTGCCAAAAAAGAAACCGCTTGCAGCATGGGATAAATTAGTTTGGTTACTATCCTTAGGAGAATTTACATCATTAAGTTCATTTGAGAGAGGAGTATCTGGTTTAGTGTCAAATTGATTAATGGCAGCTTCGGAAGCGAAAGTACTGGAAAACGATGTATTCGCTTCTTCTTCGTTTCTAATTGGTTTTTCTTCAGCAAAATTGATTTCATCTTCATCAATATTATTCGCTTGCGATTTCTTGCGTCGAACATACGAAATTCCTAACCACCCCGTTAATAACGTGATAAGTATGCCACCCACGATTTCGATGTTCTCTGTTGTAAAATCAACCAGTTCTGAGACAAAACCCATCATTTGTTCAACGAAATCTGTTTCAGGTTCAGGCGGTGTAGGTGCCGGTATAGGGGTATTTTGCAATATCGAAGGAGCTGGAAGACTTGGAACAGTGATTGAATCTGATTGTAGTGACAGTTCTTCGGTTTGAGCAGGTTCTTGCAAGGACGCTATATCATCAGCAGGTTTATCAGAAGCGATTTCTTTGTCATCAGCTAGCTGAGTCGGTGGCGTAGGATTAGTCTGCGTTTGCTCTGCTTGTTTTTGTATATCTGCCATTCCAGCATTCTTGATTTCAAGCAACCGTTGTAAACGCTCTATATTGTGCTCAAGCATTGAGACGCGTTCATTTGCTTCAGTTAATGCTCTATCTTTGGCAATTGCGTCCTCTTCCATCATTCGCACATAATCTTGAGATGGTTCAGATGGCTGAGAATCTGGTTTACCTACATTATTTTTGCCGTCACCAAGTTGTTCCCCCTTAGATAAAATCAAAACTTCAGTAGGAGCATCTTCTTTCTTCAACTTGGGTTCTTCAACCGTTGCTGTAATCTTACCCGTTGCTGTCTGCTTTAATTCTTGCCGCTGAGGTGATTGGGTCGTTGAAGTAGTTCCTGCCGTTGCAACTCTTTGTCGGTAATTTTGCCAATCAGCGATTTGAGTTTTAACTTCACGATTTGCTTCTTTGCGCGCGATTGCAGAAACCTCATTCTGATCAGGAATGCGGAGTATGGTGCCAACCTTAAGCAAGTTCATGTTTTTCTCGAAGAAAGCACTTCGATTAGCTCGATACAACGCAACCAACATTTGATTTAGATCGACTCCATCTGGCGTTACTTGCCGGGCAATTCTTGTTAAAGTATCGCCTTTAACGACGGGACCGTAAGTATCGCCAGCTGTACTAGATGTTCTAGCTTTTGGGGTGGGTTGTTTTGGTTTCTGCTTGTTTTGATTATTCTGTGCTGATGTTGCGGGTGCCCCAGCAATTTGCGGCGCAGCTTCCGTAACCGGTGAAACAACGGGACTGGCGGGTTCTGCGATATTGGTATCTACAGGATCAAGCAATACCGTATATTCACGTAGTAATCGACCCGAAGACCAATTTAATTCGATAAGAAGATTTAAAAACGGCTCATTAATCGATTGCGGTGAACTAATCTGAATATAGGGTTGACCATTCGCACGCTTTTCAACTGAAATAACTAACGATGAATGATAAGGTGCAAGTGCAACACCGGCCTGACGAAAGGCTTCGGGTGAAGCAACTCGAGCTACCAGCGATGGGATTTCATCGTTCTTGACCGATACCAACTCGATCTCTGCTCTTAGCGGTTGCCCAAGTGATGAGCCTAAGGTTAACTTGCCTAATCCAGCCGCATTAACTAGAAAAGGAAATGCAATCAATACTACTAACCAACACGCCCTAAGATAGATTTTATTCACTGGGTTTTCCTCACAATTTTTAGAACAGATTGTATGCCAATATCAAGCCAATTGGCAAAACAAGTAATAATAATCAAGTATTAGAATGATAAATGATTCTTGACTATTCTATTTGACTTGAATAAAGAGGCAAAATGGCTTCGATTCTAAAAGTAATTAATTTTCTACCAGTATTCTTAACATTCTTCGTAATGGCTCAGCAGCCCCCCAGAGCAATTGATCACCCACAGTGAAAGCTGTTAAATACTCACCCCCCATGCTCAATTTACGGATACGGCCAACATGAACATCTAATTTTCCTGTAACCGCAACTGGGGTAAGCTCCTTTGTTGTTTTCTCTCTTTCATTTGGAATCACGCGGACCCAATCATTTGATTGGGCGATAACATCCTCAATTTCATTTAAAGGAATATCTTGCTTTAATTTTATAGTTAATGCCTGACTATGGCATCGCATAGCGCCAATTCGGACGCAAAGACCATCAACAGGAACCGGCTTGCTTTGATGCCCAAGAATTTTGTTCGTTTCCGCTTGACCCTTCCATTCTTCTCTACTTTGTCCTTGCGCCACTTCACGATCAATCCAGGGAATCAAGCTACCTGCTAATGGAACACCAAAATTTTCAACTGGAAATTTTTTATCCCTAAGTTTTTCCGAAACTTCTCGATCAATGTCCAATATGCTTGAAGCGGGGTTATTTAATAATTCTTCCGCAACATGATGCGCCTCTCCCATTTGCTGTAAAAGCTCGCGCATGTTCTGAGCACCCGCACCCGATGCTGCTTGGTAAGTCATGGCGCTCATCCATTCCACCATATTGTTTTCAAATAGCCCACCAATGCCCATTAACATTAAACTCACCGTACAATTACCACCGATATAGTTTTTTGTGCCTTCATGCAAAGCTTGTTTAATGACTGGCATATTAACAGGATCAAGGATGATTACCGCATCATCCTTCATTCTTAACGTCGACGCTGCATCAATCCAGTAGCCTTTCCAACCAGCCTCACGTAATTTTCCAAAGACTTCATTGGTATAATCACCACCTTGACATGTGATGATGATATCCATCTTCTTGAGTTCAGAAAGATCATGGGCGTCTTTGAGCGGAGGAATTTCTTGGCCTATATCCGGACCTTTGCCATTCTTCTGAGAGGTAGAGAAAAAAATAGGCTCTACCAGTGAAAAATCATTTTCTTCGCGCATACGCTGCATGAGAACGGATCCAACCATTCCGCGCCAACCTACAAAACCAACCTGTTTCATTTAATTAAATTAACCTTTGTTAAAATAGTTCTTGTATTAAATATGCACAGCCTGTTTAGATTACAAGTTGTGATTACTAATAAAGTTACGATTAAGCAAGAAAATGATTGTAAATTCAAATAATTTTCATGGCTATAGATTTGCGAGTACTGCATTTCCCATTTCTGCTGTACCAACCTTAATCATTCCTTGCTCAAAGATATCGACAGTACGATAACCTGATGCTAGTACTTTTTTAACTGCATCTTCGATGCGTGACGCTGCCGTATCTTGATTAAAGGTATAACGCAACATCATCGAAACAGATAGCAGCGTAGCTAGGGGGTTAGCTAAATTTTTACCGGCGATATCTGGAGCAGAACCATGAATCGGTTCATATAATCCTTTATTAAACTCGTTTAACGAAGCGGAAGGTAACATGCCAATTGAGCCGGTTAGCATAGATGCTTCGTCGGATAGTATATCCCCAAACATATTGCCTGTTACAATGACATCAAATTGCTTTGGATTTCGAATTAACTGCATCGCAGCGTTATCGACTAGCATATGAGAAAGAGCCACATCCGGGTATTCTTTTGCAACTTCTTCTACGACATTACGCCATAATTGAGTACATTCCAACACATTCATCTTATCAACTGAACACAACTTGCTACTTCTTTTGCGTGCGGCTTGAAATGCTACATGGGCGATGCGGCGTATTTCAGATTCTGTATAGATCATCGTATTAAAACCAACCCGTTGTCCATCGCGTACTTCAATACCACGGGGTGTTCCAAAGTAAATATCGCCAGTTAGTTCGCGAACGATAAGAATATCTAGATTGGCTACAATTTCTGGCTTCAATGTGGAGGCATTGGCCAATTCTGGATAAAGTTGCGCTGGGCGTAGATTTGCAAAGAAATTTAATGCTTTGCGAATTGCTAATAGCCCTTGTTCAGGGCGTTTTTCGCGTGGTAATTGATCGTACTTAGGCCCACCGACTGCCCCCAGTAAGATAGCATCAGCTTCTTCAGCGAGGCGGTGCGTTGTTTCAGGAAAAGGGTCGTTGTATTTATCGACCGCTGAACCGCCAATGAAGCCATGTTCTAATTCAATTTTTAAACCATCACTCGCAAGCGCCATTAGGATTTTTTCAGCTTGCTGCGTAATTTCTGGACCGATCCCATCTCCGGGTAAAACTGCTATTTTCATTGCGTGATTTGAATTGTGTGAATGCGATTAAATAAACAACCAAGGTTGTTCACTTTGTCGTTTTTGCTCGAAAAGCTTAATTTTATCTGTGTGCTGTAATGTCAAGCCGATTTCATCTAATCCATTGATTAAACAATGTTTCCTAAATGAGTCCACATCGAAATGATAACATTCTTTCGTGGGTGTCGTGACAGTCTGTGCTTCTAGGTTAATTGCTAAGCGATAACCTTCTGTCGCTTGGATTTGAGCGATAAGTTTTTCAACAACTTTTGAATCGAGCACGATCGGCAATAATCCAATTTTAAAGCAGTTATTAAAAAAGATATCCGCAAAACTAGGTGCAATAATCACTTCAAAGCCATAATCTTGAAGCGCCCATGGTGCATGCTCTCTGCTTGATCCACAGCCGAAATTATCGCGCGTCACTAAGATGCGAGCACCCTGATAACGTGGGAAATTAAGTACAAAATCAGGATTTAATTTTCGGTGAAGATTTTCTTTTCCTGGTTCTCCTGTATCTAAGAATCGCCATTCATCGAATAAATTTTGACCAAAACCCGAGCGCTTAATTGATTTTAAGAATTGCTTAGGAATAATTGCATCGGTATCTACGTTCGATCGATCAAGCGGTACGGCCAATCCATCACAATCAGTAAATTTTTTCATGGCTTATGTTATTGAGCCGTTCTCTCGATGGCTTCGCCGCCCCGCTGAATGTCTTTACCAAAACCTTGTAACGTATTGCAACCCGTTAGGCATAGCGTCATCAAGAATGCTGATAAAAGTATGAATGGTTTCATGGTTGTTATCTCCTTTTCATGGTTTGTCAGTTAACCATTAGTGTATCAAACGAACATCTACAAAATGACCAGCGACAGCTGCTGCTGCTGCCATCGCCGGACTTACCAAATGGGTTCTTCCTCCAGGCCCTTGCCTACCTTCGAAGTTACGATTTGACGTGGAAGCACAGCGTTCTCCTGGCAGAAGCTTATCATCATTCATGGCTAAACACATTGAGCAGCCAGGCTCGCGCCATTCAAATCCGGCAGCGCGAAAGATTTGATCAAGGCCTTCTTGTTCAGCCTGGGATTTCACTAAACCAGAGCCAGGAACAACGATTGCCAATTTAATGTTGTCCGCAATACGCTTACCTTTTAGAATTGATGCAGCTTCTCGCAAATCTTCGATACGTGAGTTAGTGCACGACCCAATAAAAATTTTATCGAGATAAATCGCTTGGATCGGTGTATTGGGTTTGATGCCCATATATTTCAGCGCACTCTCTACATCATTACGTTTGCTGAGATCGAAAATCGATTCGGGATCAGGAACGGAGCCTTCGATCGACGTAACCATTTCAGGAGAAGTTCCCCAGGTAACTTGTGGGCTGATTTCAGCGGCATTAACTGTTACGACACAATCAAAAACTGCACCCTCATCACTTTTTAATGTTCTCCAATAGTTAACCGCACTTTCCCACATTTGGCCTTTGGGTGCGAATGGTCGACCTTTAATATAATCGATCGTAGTATCATCGACAGCAATCATTCCAGCGCGTGCGCCAGCTTCGATAGCCATGTTGCAGAGTGTCATCCTTCCTTCCATGGAGAGTGATCGGATCGCATTTCCAGCAAATTCAATTGCGTAGCCGGTTCCACCGGCTGTTCCAATCTTGCCAATAATGTTTAAAGCAATATCTTTGGCAGTTACGCCTTTACCTAGCACTCCTTCTACTAATACTTGCATTGATTTAGACTTTTTAGCTACCAAGCATTGTGTGGCGAGTACATGTTCCACCTCTGAGGTACCGATCCCAAAAGCCAAGCATGCAAATGCACCGTGAGTACTGGTGTGGGAATCACCGCACACTACGGTCATTCCCGGTAGCGTTGCACCTTGCTCTGGGCCAATCACATGAACAATTCCTTGACGTAGATCATTCATTTTAAACTCGGTAATTCCTAACTCATCACAATTTTGATCTAGGGTTTCGATTTGCAATTGCGAGGTGGGGTCACTGATACCATTTTTTCTGTTGGTAGTGGGAACATTGTGGTCAGCAACTGCTAAAATGGAACGGGTTCTCCAAGGTTTTCTCCCGGCCAATTTCAATCCTTCGAATGCCTGAGGGCTAGTAACTTCATGTACTAAATGGCGATCGATATACAAAAGCACAGTGCTATCGGGTTTATCCGATTCTGCATGTACTACGTGAGCTTCCCATAATTTGTCGTATAAGGTCTTCATTTTTCAATCGTCTAAAAGAACAAGAATATTATCCTATCTCGCTTAAACAAGAAATAACTTGTCTGGATTCGATCATCAGCTTTTGCGAAATTACGCCTACTTCATTCCAAGGATGTGAATGTTACAATTACTCCAATGGATATTTAATTAAAACAGGATCAAAAGGATTATTTTATGGCTGCAATCGAATCCGTGTTACACGAAACGCGCATTTTCCCGCCTTCGGTTGAATTTGTGCAGCAAGCGAATATTTCGGGGAATGAGTCCTATCGCGCGTTATGTGCTGAAGCAGAAAATGATTATCTGGGTTTCTGGAGTAAGTTAGCCAAGCAACATATTATGTGGCACAAGCCTTTTACCAAAATACTCAATGATTCAGATGCTCCTTTTTTTAAATGGTTTGAGGACGGTGAATTAAATATTTCTTATAACTGCCTGGATCGCCATTTAAGAAACCAGCCTGATAAAGTAGCCATTCGATTTGAAGCGGATGATGGGAAAGTAACTCATTGCACCTATCGTGAGCTTTATCATCAAGTCTGTCAGTTTGCGAATGGACTTAAAGCATTGAATATCAAGAAAGGTGACCGAGTCATCATTTATATGCCAATGCGCATTGAAGCGGTCGTTGCGATGCAAGCTTGCGCACGAATTGGTGCGATCCACTCAGTAGTATTTGGCGGGTTTTCTGCTAAAAGCCTTCACGAAAGAATCGTTGATGCGGGAGCGATTGCCGTTATTACTGCCGATGAGCAAACTCGAGGCGGTAAGCAACACCCACTAAAATTGACCGTCGATGAAGCGATCAGTATGGGCAATACGGAATCCGTTCAATCTGTCATTGTGTATAAACATACCGGTACTAGCGTTCCATGGCAAAATGGTCGTGATGTTTGGTGGCATGAGTTGATCCAAGATAGGGCGCTCGATTGTGATCCGGAATGGGTGAATGCAGAACATCCATTGTTTACGCTTTATACCTCCGGATCTACCGGTAAACCCAAAGGTGTGCAACATTCCTCAGCAGGTTATTTACTTGGAACCATTGTCAGCATGCAGTGGATTTTTGATTATAAGCCTTCAGATATTTTCTGGTGCACAGCTGATGTGGGGTGGATTACCGGGCATAGCTATGTTGCGTATGGCCCACTCGCTGTAGGCGCAACACAGGTAATATTCGAAGGTATTCCCACTTATCCTGATGCAGGGCGTTTCTGGCGTATTATTCAAAATCATCAAGTAACAATCTTTTATACGGCCCCGACAGCAATTCGATCTTTGATCAAGCTGGGGGTAGATTTACCAAAACAATATGACTTGTCTTCCCTGCGTTTGCTTGGTTCAGTGGGTGAGCCTATCAATCCGGAAGCGTGGATGTGGTATTACACCGTTGTAGGTCAATCACGTTGCCCCATCGTCGATACTTGGTGGCAGACGGAAACGGGCTGCCACATGATTGCCCCTACACCAGGCGCTATGCCGCTCAAACCAGGGTCATGTACATTTCCTCTACCGGGCATCAGTGTAGCGATTGTTGACGAAGCGGGTCATGATGTTGAGCAAGGCAAAGGAGGATTCTTAGTCATCAAACGTCCCTTTCCTTCTCAAATTCGAACCCTATGGGGTGATCCAGCGCGTTTTAAGAAAACGTATTTTCCTCATGATATTGGTGATGGGCGCTATTATTTAGCGGGTGACTCAGCACATCGTGATAAGGACGGATATTTCTGGATTATGGGTAGAATTGATGATGTATTGAATGTATCGGGACATCGCTTAGGGACCATGGAAATTGAATCCGCGCTCGTGGCTAATCCATTAGTTGCTGAAGCAGCCGTCGTTGGTAAGCCGCATGAGATCAAAGGAGAAGCTGTTGTAGCCTTTGTTGTGCTTAAAGAAAAGTCACCGCAAGGTGAGCAAGCCCAAGAAATCGCCCATATCCTTCGTGACTGGGTAGCAAAGGAAATCGGCCCCATTGCAAAACCAGAAGAAATTCGGTTTGGTGATAATCTTCCTAAGACACGATCAGGAAAAATAATGCGGCGATTGCTTCGTTCCCTTGCAAAAGGCGAAGAAATTACGCAAGACACTTCGACGCTAGAAAATCCAGCTATTCTTGACCAATTAAAGCAATCAATCAATTGACCAATTTTCTTGTGAATTGGTTACATAAAGATTTTTAATAATAATTCTATGAATTTTCCAAATACTATTGATTTTCCTCATGGGATCAGTGCGATTGATGCCCAATATCACCGACCGGGACGCGCAGCGATTCATTTGATCGTTGAGAAGGGTGTCGCAGCAATCGTCGATACCGGAACAAAATTTTCAATTCCTGGTGTTATCGCAGTACTGGAGCACAAGCAGATTTCACTTGAAAACGTAGCCTATGTTTTTCTAACGCATATCCATTTGGATCATGCAGGTGGAGCAAGCGAATTGATGCGATTGCTTCCTAATGCGCAATTAGTAGTCCACCCGCGTGGAGCGAAATATATGATAAATCCTGCCAAATTGATTGCGGGTGTCAAAGCAGTTTACGGTGAAGCAGAATTTGCGCGACTCTATGGTGAGATATATCCGATCGATGCAGATCGGGTAGTGGAAGCGCCTGATGAGACTTGTGTTGAGCTAAATGGTAGACAATTGTTGTTGCTAGACACCCCTGGTCATGCGCGCCATCATTATTGCATCTTTGATGCACAGAGCCAGTCATTTTTTACTGGTGATACCTTTGGGGTTTCCTACCGAGAATTGGATGTTGATGGACTAGAATTTGTATTTCCTACTACGACACCCGTTCAATTTGATCCTGATGCCGCTCATGCATCCATCGATCGCATCATGAGTTACCATCCTCAATTTGCTTATTTGGCACATTACAGCCGAATTGGCAATTTATCGCATCATGCGCAACAAATGCATGCGCTAATTGATGAATTTGTGCATATTGCAAATCGTGCAGTTACCCAAAATGAAAGACATCTCTATATGGTGCAAGCGATGCAAGCGCTACTAGAGCGGCGCTTACAAGCGCATGGTTGTAAATTGCTTCCTGACGCGATATTTGATCTTTTGAAAGTTGACATCAAGCTCAATACGCTTGGATTAGAAACCTGGCTTGATCAGGCTGAAACTTCGAATAAGTCTTGATTTATCCAACATCAGCGGTAGTTGTGTGCGATTTTGAATCAATGTGATCGCATTGGGTTGTGATTTGGAATCTTAAAGATTCTACCTTTTTATAGCCAGAAGATATGGAACGGATATCAAGTTTCCAGCAATTACGTTTTAGCATTGCATTTACTTATAAGATACTGTTGTGCTTAATCAGTATTTTGGTGTTATTGCTAGTTACAACGGGTAATCATTTTGCCCAAGCAAATGCATTCGTATTGCAGGAAAAATTAGCGCATATCCCCGTTACTACAGCGAATGAGACGAGTTTGACTATGTTGAAACGTTTCTATGTAAAACGAGATTATCAGCCGATTTGGTGGGGATCAAGCTCCACGTCTGGAATCAGTATTGATAAAGTGATTTCCTTTATCGGTAGCGCTGAACAGCATGGATTGGATAATCAAGATTATGAGTTAAATAAGCTTATTCAATTACAAAAGCG
>JAMXAG010000025.1 GCA_024281675.1 Nitrosomonas sp. | reverse complement strand
GATATGCTGTGGAAAGGAAGGCGACAAAGTAGCAATATCGAAGACAGACGGGGCCAATATGCGAGGCGTGGTGGCGCGATTGGTGGTGGTAGCATTATCATCGCCCTCATTGCGGTGTTTATTTTCGGGCAAGATCCATTAGTCGTGCTACAAGAACTTCAGCAGCAAGCGGGCATGGTTGAAACATCGAATTCCAATTATGAACCTAACCCTGAGGAACAGCAGGTTTTCGAATTGATTAGTGTGGTACTTGCAGATACTGAAGATACGTGGAATCAAATATTCCAGAAAGCAGGCTATGACTATCAGGCGCCGAAACTGGTTCTTTATTCGGGGATGACGCCGACCGCTTGTGGGACAGGTCAAGCAGCTTCAGGGCCTTTTTATTGTCCGGGCGATCAGAAGATCTATCTGGATTTATCATTCTTAAGTGAGCTACAGCGTATGGGTGCAAGCGGTGATCTGGCTGTGGCCTATGTACTGGCTCATGAGGTGGGGCATCATATTCAAACGCTCACGGGCGTTTCAACTAAAGTGCGGAACCTTCAGAATCAAACCAACCAGGTAGGCGCAAATGCGATCCAGGTTAAGATGGAATTACAAGCGGATTGTTTAGCGGGCGTTTGGGTTAATCATACGCAAAAAAGAACTCAGTTTCTTGAGCAAGGCGATATCGAAGAAGCACTACAAGCGGCATCTGCGGTTGGCGATGACCAGCTTATGCGTAAAGCCGGACTGCCACCTCGGCGTGAAGCCTTTACGCATGGTTCTTCTAAGGAAAGAATGAGTTGGTTTAAGCAAGGTTTAAAAACCGGTGATCTAGCGGCTTGTGAAACCGGTATTTAGCTTCTGGATAAATGGTAATCAACTGAATCGATATCAGATCAATGTATGTGATGCGCTTTCACTTAATAATTGCCTATATTTTGCTGAATGTTTCTACACTGGTGATTGCGCAATCGCCAGAATTAGGCAATAGCTCATTCGACAAATTTGAATTTGCACTCATTGGTGATGTGCCCTATAGCAGGGATGATTTTGATAAACTTGATCGCTTGATTCATGAAATCAATACTGACCCTCGATTGACATGGGTGCTCCATGCGGGTGATATCAAGAACGGCATATCAGTTTGCTCAGATAGGATTTTTATTGATCGTTTGCAGCGTTTTCAGCAATTCAAGATTCCATTTATCCTAACGCCTGGAGATAATGAATGGACCGATTGTCATCGCTTTTTTACAGGGTCATATAACCCGCTGGAGCGCTTAGCGCGGCTAAGGGGGTTATTTTATGCCAATCCAGGAAATAGCCTAGGACAGAAAACAGTTACGCTACGAACACAAGCAAGTGATCCACACTTCTCTGAATATGTAGAAAATCTTCGTTGGCGCAAAAATCACGTCGTTTTTGCGACAGTACATGTCGTCGGGAGCAATAATGGTTGGGCGCAGTTTTCTAATCGCACTGAAGCTGATGATATGGAAGCTAAACGTCGCACGGAGGCTGCGATAGTTTGGATAAAACAAACCTTTGAGGAAGCAAGAAATACGGATGCACGCGGCGTATTTGTGCTATTTCATGCAGATCTAAACTTTGAATATGCGAAAGGAAGCCATGCAAGACTGGGTTTTGATGGAATAATCGAGGTATTTGAGCAGGAGTCTGCGCAATACTTAAGGCCGATTCTACTTGCCCATGGCGATTCTCATCGTTTCCGCGTCGATAAACCGTTACAAAATAACAAGAAGCAAACGATCAACCATGTCACTCGTGTCGAAACCTTTGGTGCGAGTAATGTTCATTGGGTTCGTGTTGTAGTTGATCCGGCATCGGCTGAAGTATTTACCATCCAGAAGCAAATCATCAAAAAGAATCGGTGAGCCACGCTGTTGATCGAGTCAATTGCTAATTGATTGCCGAGTAAGCTGACAGGATTTCGTGGTTTAACTGTTGAAGGGTTGCCATAGGATTAGCCGATTGCGTAATCGGCCGCCCAATCACTAAATAGTCAGCACCATTTAGAATAGCAACTTTGGGCGTTGTAACGCGAGCTTGATCGTGCTGAGCGCTATCCGCTGGACGAATTCCTGGGGTCACGAGCCAAAAGTTCTTTTGAGGGATATTTTTCCGAATGATAGCAGCTTCAGCAGCTGAGCAAACGATACCATCCAAGCCACAATCACGGGTTAATGAAGCGAGCTGAGTGGCAATATCCATTGGTGCTCTATACCAACCGATTTCATTCAAGGCGAATTGGTCTAGGCTTGTAAGTACGGTCACTGCAATTAATTTGGTTTTGCCGGGCGGTAATGCATCGCGTGCTGCGAGCAACATTTTTTTCCCTCCCGATGCGTGAACGTTGACCATCCAAACGCCTAGGTTTGCTGCAACTTTGCATGCCTGTGCAACGGTATTGGGAATATCGTGGAATTTTAAATCTAAGAACACCTCAAAGCCGAGCATCATCAGCTGCTCGACTAATTGCGGTCCTGCTGCAGTAAATAATTCTTTTCCTACTTTGACGCGGCAGCAGGTTTTATCTAATTGATTGACTAAATCTAAAGCTTGTTTCTTATCCGAATAATCAAGTGCAACGATAATACGAGGTTCACTCATATAAGGGCGAGTAGATCGCTAAGTTTTTTTACGCAAATGCTTAACGAAGCAAGATAAATACCCAAAACATGAGCCTAGTGCAAAAAAGATCAGAAATAACACGACGAGTGGAACTTGCCAATGAAAATCGAAATAATAGTTAACTGTTACGAGATCAGTATTCTTAGCAGAGAATGTTAATAACAATAAGAAAAACACAAAACCTGCTAACCAAATGAAGATATACATAATCGTCTTTCCTTTAAGATTGAGTAGATAGGAACGCGCTCTATGTAGGTTTCAAATTAAGACTTTTCTTTGTCGAAATCAACATGTTCTCGCATCTTTTTACCCGCTTTGAAGTGTGGAACATATTTTTCAGGAACTAGAACTTTTTCACCAGACTTGGGATTCCGGCCTACACGCGCAGGCCGGAAATTTAGATCAAAGCTGCCAAATCCACGAATTTCAATACGTTCGCCTTTCGATAAGCTATTGGCCATGGCGTCCAGTATCATTTTTACTGCTAACTCGGTATCCTTGGTCAATAATTGAGGATACCGGGCTGAGAGCCTCGAAATCAACTCAGATTTTGTCATTGATGCCTCTTACCTATTATTCTTCTGTGTTTTTATTATCCATTTTTGCCTTTAGCAAGGCACCGAGATTGGTTGTACCTGTACTTGCAGGTGTTTTTGAACTAACCATTTGGAGGGCACTACTTTCTTCTTGCTGCTCTTTGGCTTTGATTGAGAGATTGATATTACGATTTTTGCGATCGACATTAATAATCATTGATTCGACTTCATCACCCTCTTTAAGTAGGGTACGAATATCCTCAACTTTATCACGCGTGATTTCAGATGCGCGTAAATAGCCGTCAACTTCTTCAGATAAGCCGATAACGGCTCCTTTCGGATCAATTGCTTTAACTTTACCCTTCACAATACTATTTTTATCATGCTCTGCCACATAAATAGTAAAAGGATCTCCTTCAAGTTGCTTGATGCCAAGAGAAATTCGTTCTTTTTCCACATCGATCGATAGGACGACGGCTTCTACTTCGTCTCCCTTTTTATAATTAGCAATTGCTTCTTCACCGGATTGGCTCCAAGAAAGATCAGACAAATGGACCAAGCCATCGATATTGCCAGGTAAGCCAATAAAAATACCGAAATCGGTAATCGATTTGATTTGACCTGAAACTTTTTCACCCTTTTCATGGCCAGAAGCAAATTCTTCCCAAGGATTTGGTTTGCATTGTTTCATGCCTAGCGAAATTCTGCGGCGTTCTTCATCGATCTCGATAATCATCACTTCAACTTCATCGCCCAGTTGAACAATTTTTGAAGGATAGACATTCTTATTCGTCCAATCCATTTCAGAAACATGCACTAACCCTTCGATTCCTTGTTCTATCTCAACGAAAGCACCATAATCGGTTAGATTGGTTACTTTACCAAACAAACGAGTGCCTTGTGGGTAGCGTTTGGAGAGTCCAACCCATGGGTCTTCTGTTAATTGTTTCAATCCAAGCGACACACGATTTTTTTCTTGATCAAATTTTAAGACTTTCGCAGTCACTTCATCCCCGACATTGATAACTTCTGAAGGATGTTTAACGCGACGCCATGCTAAGTCAGTGATATGCAATAGACCATCAATTCCACCTAAATCGACAAAGGCGCCATAATCGGTAATATTTTTGATAATGCCATGAACAGTGGAACCTTCTTGGAGGTTTGCAAGCAATGATTCGCGATCTGCACCTTGTGTTTCCTCAAGCACTGCACGCCGAGAAATAACAACATTATTGCGTTTTTTGTCCAGTTTAATAACCTTGAACTCCATTTCTTTGTTTTCATACGGAGTCGTATCTTTAACTGGGCGAATATCAACCAACGAACCTGGGAGGAAAGCGCGAATCCCATTAACCATCGCAGTGAGACCGCCTTTAACTTTTCCGTTTACCATGCCACTGACAATCGTTCCTTTCTCCATGGCTTCTTCAAGATCATGCCACGCATTTAACTTTCTTGCTTTATCCCGCGATAGTCTTGTTTCTCCATAACCATCTTCAAGTGCATCAATAGCCACGCTAACAAAGTCACCGGCTTTAACCTCGATTTCTCCCCGGTCATTCTTAAATTCATCGATAGGGATATAACTTTCAGACTTTAAGCCCGCGTTAACAACGACGAAGTTGTAGTCAACACGAACGATTTCTGCTGTAATTACTTCTCCCACACGCATTTCTTTACGTGCGAGACTTTCTTCAAAGAGTTGAGCAAAATTTTCTGAGGAGTCTTTCAGGTTAGCGGCAGTAGTCATTATAAAAAATTACCTAATTTGTTAATCAATCCAATCCCCTTATAAGCAGGGGATTGTTGGTTATTGGGTTGAAAAAAAGATTATTTACTTAAAGAAAGAACGAAGATTTATGTATTGCGTATTGCTTGATACCACTTAACAACTTCGTTCACGGCTTGATCGATACTCAGAAAAGTTGTATCGAGTAACTTCGTATCTGCAAATTGTTGCAAGGGAGCAATTTCTCGTTTGCTATCACGCGCATCTCGTTCGTAAATATCTTGCTGTAAGATATTGATGTTAGCATTTATTCCTTTCTCGATCAACTGCTTATAGCGCCTTTGGGCACGTTCTTCGGCGCTTGCAGTAAGAAAAATCTTAAGGGATGCATTGGGGAAAACAACGGATCCCATGTCCCGTCCGTCGGTGACCAATCCTGGTTGCTGCCGGAATGCACGTTGCTTATTTAATAACATCGTTCTGACGAGTGGAAAGGCCGCAATACGAGACGCGTATTTGCCGCATTCTTCACTGCGTATCAAATCGGTGACATCTTCTTGATTAAGTATGATAGTGGAATCATTGAAACAAACTACTAGATTTTCTGCGATGTGAGCCAATGCGTGTTCGTCGGTGATATCGGTCTTTGAACGCATGGCTTGTAATGCAACAAGGCGGTAGAGCGCTCCACTATCCAAATAGTGGAATGTGAGTTGCTTTGCTACACGTTGTGCTACGGTTCCTTTCCCCGATGCGGAAGGGCCATCGATGGTGATGACTGGGATTTTATCCATTTTAAAAGAGATCTCTTGAAAAAAATAAGTTAATTTGACCCGATCGGCGGGTGAGCAATAGCGGTGAATCGTTGAAAATAATCAGGAAAAGTTTTAGCGACACATTCAGGGTTATTAATTCGAACCGGCACGGCGAATGAAACGAGCGAAAAGCACATAGCAATGCGGTGATCATCATAGGTATCGATTAACACATTGGGCGTAATGGATTTGGGGGGGGTAATCACTAAGTAATCTTGCCCATCTTCAACAGATGCACCGAGTTTACGCAATTCAGTGGCCATCGCAGCAATGCGGTCTGTTTCTTTGACTCGCCAGCTTGCGATATTACGTAATTTTGTCGTTCCCTCTGCAAAGAGAGCAAGCACTGCTAAAGTCATTGCGGTATCAGGAATATGGTTGCAATCCAGATCGATGGCACTTAAGTATCGTGTTGTGGGGTTGCATGAAATGGCCGCAGATTCCACCCAGTTTTCACCATAGGTAATTTTTGCACCCATTCTTTCGAGTGCTTCAGCAAATTTTATTTCGCCTTGCGCGCTATCTTTGTCGACACCGACAACTCGTACTGGGCCTCCTCCAATAGCACCTGCAGCGAGGAAGTAGGAAGCAGAAGATGCATCGCCCTCGACATAAATTTTCCCTGGGCTTTGGTAGGTTTGTAGGCCAGGTAAAATAAAGCGCTGCCAGTTCTCATTAATGACATGGACTCCAAATTTTTCCATCTGTGCTAAGGTGAGGCTCACATAGGATTTTGAAATGAGCTCGCCGTCCACGATAATACTGGTCGCTTCTTTGATAAGTGGGAGCGCCATTAATAATCCACTCAGAAATTGACTGGATACGTTCCCTTTTATCGTAACTGGTGTATTGCGTATTTCTGCTAACTTAATTTCCAGCGGGGGGTAGCCTGGATTGCCAAGGTATTGAATTTCAGCGTGGAGTTGTTTTAACGCATCGACGAGATCCCCGATTGGACGCTCATGCATGCGTGAGACACCTGAGAGATAATAGTGACCACCCATGATTGCGAGTACCGCTAAAAGGGGACGAAAAGCGGTTCCCGCATTTCCTAGAAATAATTTAGCTTCCTGATTAGGAAACTTTCCACCGCTTCCTTGAATCTGATAATCCAAAGTATCGATTTGCGTGATGCTAATGCCCAGCATTTTAAGCGCATCGAGCATGTGTCTCGTATCATCAGATACCAGGAGGTTTTGCACGAGTGTTTCCCCTTGAGCAAGTGCTGCGAGCAATAAGACCCGATTGGAGATACTTTTAGAGCCCGGCAGTTTAACGGTTCCAAGCGCACACTGAGAAATAGTTAGATCAAGCCATTCCATAGTTTAAATAAATTTTTTTAATTCTTTTTCTAGTCATTAACGCTACTTTTTTAAAGGAAGAACAAAGCATTCAATAAGGGGGAACGATAGAGATAGAGAGCAGGTATTACGATGTCTGCTATAATGAAAAATAATCTAGAAAAAGTTAATGTTTTCAACCAATAATAATTATAGCTTAAAGGAACGATCGAATGGATGAATCTACAGATGTGTTACTGATTTCTATCTTGGCAATCCCGTTTGTCATAGCGATTCAAGCGTGGGTGAAAAAACGGAAAGATAGTCGACGAAACGAAGAGGGCGAAGAAGAATTTAAAACAACGCGCGAAGCTTTATTTGCTTTCCTGCTTGAAGGGCTAGCAATTGTAGGCGGTCTAGCCATTTTGATTGCAGCTACTAGCGGTATTCTTAGGTATGTGATTAACACTTATAGTTAGACTTGAGATACTTGTTGATTAGCTGAGTTGATAGTTGGTACATAGGTTATTAATTTGACTTCTTGAAAGGCTGATCACTACATTAGCCTTATTCTGGGATCGACTAGCGTGTAGGAAATATCTGTCAGAATAAGGCCGATGATATAAAGAAACGAACCAATGAATACCATCGCACGAACGATGGCAAAATCTTGAGAGTTGATAGCCTCGATGGTATAGCTGCCGAGGCCGGGAATACCAAAAAATGACTCAGCGATAAGGCTGCCTAGAAATAAGAGCGGAATCGTGACGACTGCGCCCGTTAGAATTGGAATGAGGGCATTTTTAAGCACGTGTTTAAATAGGACAGTACTTTCAGGTAAGCCTTTGGCACGTGCGGTACGAACATATTCTTTGTTCATTTCCTCCAGAAAGATTGTTCGATACCAGCGAGTATTAGCGCCTATACTACTGATTACCCCAATTACTACAGGTAATAACAAAAATTTACTCGCGTCGAGTCCAGTACCATAGCCTGAAATAGGGACTAGATGCCAGATTTTGCTGATTAAGAATTGGCCGCCAATGATATAAAAAAGGCTTGAAATCGACATCAGTGCGACGCATAGTACGACACCCCAGAAGTCGATATAAGTCATGCGAAAGAAAACCATCATCAAGGCAAGTGAGATGTAGACCCATATTCCCAACAAAAATACCGGTAATGCAATGGCTAAGCTAGGAACCATGCGAGATTTAATTTCATGGCTGATGTCGCGGCCATCATCGGCTTGACCAAAATCAAACACAAACATGGCAACTGATTTTTCGAAGAAAATGGTCTGTGTTAGCTTTGAAAAGCCTTCAGCCGTTTGGTTATAAATCAGTGGCTTATCATAACCTCGATCCTGCTTCCACTTTTCGATCGCGTCATCGGTGACATACTTGACCCCAAGGTGCATTCTTGCCATGTCGTCGGGTGTATTGACCATAAAAAACAAAACGAATGTAATGAGATTCACGCCAATCAAAATTGGAATCGCGTAACAGATACGGCGAATAATATAATTAAGCATTGTTTACTTTTTTAACCTACAAGTTGCTTGGCCTCAGTTTTACGTTCTTTTTGGCGGTATGCAATGAACCCTGGTAGTAAGCTCAGCATGAGTATAATTACAGCGAGGCCAATGGGCCAAAGCACCGGCTGATTCCACTCGCTTTGCTTGCGCTCTCGTAATTCAGCATTAATGCGCAAGTATTTCATATTGTTATAAGACATCTTATTGGGTTTTACATTTTGAAACCATGCGTGATAAAGCGCATAGTCTTTGGGGTGATACCCCCATAACCAGGGGGCATCGTAGCGTAGAATTTCCACCATCTGATCGATAATTGCTTGCCGTTCGGGGCCATTATCCATTTTCTCCATGCGTTCAAATAACTGGTTATATTCTGGATTATCGTAATTGGCAGCATTATTACCGCTATGGTTGCCGGCCTTACTTTGAGGCCCATACAGCAGAAAGAAAAAATTTTCGGGATCAGGATAATCAGCATTCCAACCCCATTCGAAGATTTGTGCGTTTCCTTTGCGCATTTTGTCTTGGAATCGATTGTAATCTGTGCTTCTTACAACCAATTGGATATTGATTTTTTTGAATTGCTTGCGCATCCAATCAAGTATGGATTTATCATCGGCGCTCCGTGAAGTAGCATCAAAATAGAGAACAAGTGGGGCGCCGGTTTTAATGTCAATTCCATCAGGGTATCCAGCCTCGGCAAGTAGTTTTTTGGCTTCTTCAATGGATCTTCGCTTAATACGACCATCAATCCACTGGTGAACGATATCGTTCATACCTTCTTTACCTTCTCGATAGCCCATGATGCCGGGAGGGATAGGCCCCTGGGCGGGTATTCCTCTCCCATTGGCAAAAATGGAAACATACTCCTCATAGTCAACCGCAATTGAAATGGCTTGCCGTAATTTTCTAGCAGCGGCCTTTTCTTGATCTGTTCGACCTCCTACAACAGGATCAAGCATATTAAAGCCCATGTAGTAGGTTGATGCGGCCACTGCGGTTTCCAGCCGAATACCTTGTTGTTGCATCTCTTCCGTTACCGTTGCTTCGCCATGGCTTGTTAGCTGAACTGCCTGATCAAAACTATCCGAACCAATCCCGGACGCATCATAATAGCCTTGTAAAAATTTATTCCAGCGCGGTATATTTTCTTTTTCACGACTAAAGATGACTCTGTCGATGAAGGGTAAAGGTTTTCCTGCATCAGCGAGTAAACCACTTTCCTCATCTTCAGGCATACCGTCTGCTGGATAATATTCACCCTGAAAGTAGGGATTACGTTCGAGTACCATGATGCGATTAGGGTCGTTCTCTACAAGCATATAAGCACCGGTTCCAACTGGATACCAATCGAGCGTGATATTTTTTTCAGCTAACCCTGGCTGAGAATAAAACCGTTCTGCTTCCCAAGGAATGGGCGCAAAAAAAGGCATAGCTAGCCAATAGATGAATTGAGGGTATTTTCCTTTGATTTTGATTCGGTAGGTAGAGGCATCAACGATTTCCACTCCTTCTAATGGAAAATCGCGTAGATCCAAGTGTGTGTCTTTAGGTAATGTATCTGCTATTTTTCTCAGTGTTTCAGCATACTCCTTGAGTCCTACAATATATTCCGACATTAAGCCAAAAATGGGGGAATGTAATTTAGGATGCGCCAATCGTTTGATTTGGTAAGCATAGTCTTCTGCTAGCAATTCGCGGGAGCCCAATGCGGTAAAGTCGCTCAGTTTAAAGATTGACTCAGTTTCTTTTTGCGTTAATGCATGATAGCGAAGGTTTCCCTGATCGTTTCTAGCAAATGCTGGATGGGGTTGATAGCGAATATCAGGTTTTATCGAAATTTCGTAAATCGAATAGGCGATATTTGTAATATCTTTTTCCGCGTGTGATTCATTGCCTATTTCATCAATGTATTTGACGAGAGGCATTCCATGGGTTGTTTGTGGAATCAGCGTAAAAGGGCGTTTTAGGTAGTGATATTGTAGTGGGGGTTGATAAATCTGTGCGGTGAGTAAAATTTCATTGGAACTGTAAGATTGAACGGGATCCAGATGCTTAGGTCGTTCAGCAAACGCGTTGTAGAGAATATTCTTACTTGCGTCTTCACTGGGGTAGGGGCTATTCCAAATTGGTCGACTACAGGCAGATAGTATCCCAACAACGATTACGATCCCAAGCCAAATAATTTTGCTGTTATCAAACCTAAAACAACGATCACACTGTTTCTTGATTTCTTTTTCCATTAGGGTTTGATTCTCGTTCCCAGTAGATCTAGAAACTTTGCGAGCCAATCTGGATGGGCAGGCCATCCGGGTGCCGTTACCAAATTTTGATCTTGATGCGCTTTGTCCATAGGAATATCGATATATTTTCCACCCGCGCGTTTGACGTCTGGCTCCAAGGTTGGATAGGCAGAGCATGTTCTACCTCGCACACTATCGGCTGCTACTAATAATTGTGCGCCATGGCAAATAGCCGCGATTGGCTTACCCTGCTGAGCAAAATGCTGCACAATCTTGATTACTTTGGGGTTCAGTCGGATATATTCGGGTGAGCGTCCTCCCGGAATGATCAATGCGTCGTATTGTTCCACTTTGATTTTGGAGAAGCTCGCATTCAATCGAAACAAGTGGCCTGGTTTCTCCGAGTAAGTTTGATCACCTTCGAAATCATGAACTGCTGTTCGAACGGTATCTCCCGATTTTTTGTCTGGGCATACCGTATGCACTATGTGTCCAATTATTTGTAGCGCTTGGAAAGGAACCATCGCTTCATAATCTTCCACATAGTCTCCCACTAGCATCAAAATTTTCTTTTTACTCATAACAAACGCCTGTATTTATTACGCAATGAGGTTATCGATGAAAAATTTAGGAATTCAAATTAATTTTGCTGTGCCTGAATGGGGTACTCGTTATTTTTCCACGCTGGCATTCCTTCACGATAATAATAAATTGTCTTCCAGCCCCAATTGACTGCTTTCTGCGCAGCTATCGAACTGCCCATGCAATAGATCCCATTACAATAAATTACTACCGGACTTTCTTTATCTACAATCGCGCGTAATCTTAGTTCATCGAAATCACTTTTGATTGACAAATGATACGCGCCAGGAATATGCCCCGCAATGAAGTCTTCGTATTTACGCACATCAATGAAAGGAATTTTTTGATCAAAGAATAATTTTGCAGTTAAGGTGTCGATTGTCTGAGCACCTTGAACATGCTCAGGGGCAGTCGAGTCAGCAACGCAGGAATCAATGAATAAGTAAAAAATAGCGAAATAGCAAAACCACTTTTTTACATGATGCATGTCAAGCTTCCTATAAAGTGTTATTTGTATTAACAAAACTGAGATTATCAAATTGTTGATGAAAATCTGCCAAGAAATTCACCGTGAGGATAGATTAATCCAGGTTGCGTGCTAAAGTTATTCTACTGATAGGGAGTTTATTAAATCAATGACTAACAAAGTTTGTGTTTAAATTGACTGACGTATTGTTGAAAATCTTTACCAAGTATCTTTTCACGCAATACCATAATATGTTTTTATAGATAATGGGTCAGCTCTTTGGGGTGATCGATCAAGTGATCTGCGCCCCAGGACTCAGGCGGACCATCGTTACCGAGGTAACCATAACGGGCGACAATGGGTTTGATTCCAGCCGCAAGGCTCGCTTTCACGTCACGTATATCATCACCTAAATAGATACAATTTGCAGGTTTAGCGTTGATTTGGTTGCAGGCATGCAGTAGTGGTTCTGGGTGCGGTTTGGTATGCGGTGTATCATCTCCACTGATAATACAGGCAGCGCGGTTTATGAGGCCAAGCGATTGCACGATGGGTTTGGTAAATCGAGAGGGTTTGTTGGTTACAATACCCCATGGAATATTGCTTGAATCAAGATGATCTAAAATATCTGCAATACCCGGAAATAAGCAAGTATCGTGACAAAGACGTTCGGTGTAGAACTGTAGAAATTCTTCGCGCATGAGTTCATATTCGGGATGAGTCGGCACTAGATTGAAACCAAGGTAGAGTAAACCGCGGGATCCAGCAGAAGCTTGTGTACGGATGATGCTAATCGGGAGCGACGGTAAGCCACGGTTTATGCGTTGTCGATTGAGAGCATGACCTAAATCAGGTGCTGTATCAGCAATTGTTCCATCAAAATCAAATAGGATAGCGTCGACCATGTGCTGTTGGCAGTGTTTGGTAAGATTTAAAGCATGAATTAGGCTTGGAAAGCCATGATATAGTTAACACTCGTGTCAGATTCCAGCGCATAAATTTTTGTGATGGGATTATAGGTCATGCCAATTATTCTGGCCTCAGTCAATCCAGCGTCACGAGCCATATGAGCAAGTTCAGAAGGTTTGATAAATTTAGCGTACTCGTGTGTTCCGCGTGGCAATAACTTCAGAATATATTCAGCCCCAATAATTGCAAAAAGATAGGCTTTGGGGTTGCGATTGAGGGTAGAAAAGAATACCCAACCACTAGGTTTTACAAGTTGAGCACAGGACTTAATGACACTGGCTGGATCGGGCACATGTTCAATCATTTCCATGCAGGTTACGACGTCAAAATGCCGAGGATGCTCGGTAGCAAGCATCTCTACAGTAATTTTACGATAATCGACCTGATGGCCGCTTTCTAATAAGTGTAATTTAGCTACTTTTAAAGCTTTATCGCTTAAATCAATTCCGGTGACATTTGCACCTCGAGCTGCCATAGATTCTGATAAGATCCCACCGCCGCATCCGACATCCACTACAGATTTTCCACTCAAGCCACCGCTGACTTGATCGATATAATTCAACCTGAGTGGGTTAATTTCATGCAATGGTTTGAACTCACTATTGGGATCCCACCAGTGGTGAGCGAGTTGGCTAAATTTTTCAAGCTCTAATGGATCTGCATTGATACCGTTATTATCCATTTTTCTCCTTTCATTGTTTACTTGTGATGCGGTTTTGCCAATATTGCGTGCGCTCGATGATTTCTGCTTCGTTCAGAGTAACAAGTTCTCCTTCGTTCAGCAAGAGTTGACCATTTACCCATACATGGCTGACGTGTTCTCGGCCAGCAACGTAAATTAGGTGGGAAAGCGGATTGAAACAAGGGGATAGTTCTAAGCCAGAAAAATCGATTGCAGTAATGTCTGCAGCTTTACCAACCGATAATGAGCCAGTTAGCGCTTCAATACCCAGAGTAATCGCACCATTTAACGTCGCCATTCGTAATACTTGATGAGCGGGCAGTGCCTGAGCGCCGTGAGTGACTTTTCCGAGTAACGATGTGAGGCGCATTTCTTCAAACATATCGAGTCGATTATTACTAGCAGCTCCATCTGTTCCAATTGCGACATTGATCGACGCGTTGACTAAGTCAACGATCGGCGCAATACCGCTCGCAAGCTTCATATTAGAAGAAGGGCAGTGAACTACATTGCAATTGTGCAGTTTCAATAAGTTGATTTCTTCATTGGTTAAATGAACCATATGCACGCCAATCAGATTAGGCCCAAGTAAATTAAGCTTTTGTAAACGCTCGATAGGACGAATTCCAAAATCATGGAGACTGCTTGCAATTTCCTCGCTGGTTTCATGCAGGTGCATGTGGATTGGCAGATCCAGTTGATTGGCAAACGTGAAGATATTAGACAGTGTGCTATCGCTAACGGTATAAGGCGCATGCGGCGCTAAACAGAAAGAGAGAGTAGGATGTTCTAAGTATTGCTCACGGAGCATGAGTCCTTTGGCGAGATAATCATTTGCATCCGTCGCATATGCAGTGGGAAATTCAATACTGATAAGTCCAATCGCCGCACGCATACCGGTTTGAGCGGCCGCTTCCACTGCCTTTTCAGGGAAGAAATACATGTCATTGAAGCAAGTAATGCCTCCTTTCAGCATTTCTGCACACGCTAAAGTTGTTCCTGCTAGAACAAAATCCGTATCAACCCATTGTTTTTCAACGGGCCATATGCAGTTTTTTAACCAATCCATTAACGGTAGATCATCAGCCATGCCGCGCATTAAGGTCATCGCAGCATGTGTGTGTGTGTTAATCAGACCTGGAATTATGAGATGGTGATTTAAAACAAAGTGTTGTTCAGGTGAAAATTGCGATAGCGCCTCAACGGTTGGAAGAATAGCGATGATCTTGCCATCTTGGATCGCAATGGCGTGATCAATTAAGGTTGTATGGGGGGGATCAACTGGGATAATCCAGCGTGCTTCGAGTAATGTATCAATCCTCAAGGCTGTAGATGTCACGTTTATACTTACTCATAAAAAAGCCCTGCACAAGGCAGGGCTTAAGCTACTCACTATTTTACTTGAGTTTATTTCTGTTCAATGGTTTCGTAGCGATCGCTTCGTGTGCCTGCGACTTCGATCTCAACGCGACGATCGGGTTGTAGGCAATCAATTAATGCTTTGGTGCGTTTTTCACCACGGCAGGTGTCGCCAGTTACTGGATCAGATTCACCTTTTCCATCAGTAAAGACACGATCTGCGCTGATACCTTTAGATACGAGATAGCCTTTAACAGCTTCAGCACGTCTTATTGATAAACGTTTGTTGTATTCATCGGATCCGAGCCGATCGGTATGTCCAACTGCGATCACGAGATCGTAGCTAATCATGTTCAACTTGCCTACAAATTCATCTAGCGATGCTTTGCCTTGTGGTTTAAGAACCGCTTTATCAAAATCGAATAATGCGTCTGCTGAAAGTGTAATTTTTTCAGGAGATGTTAAAGGTGCCGGAGCAGGCGTAGCTGCTTGCTTTTCTACTGGTGGTGTATCATCAGGATCGCATTCTGGAATTGCCATTTCTTCTGTCCAGAAACCAGTGCGCCAGCATAAACCTGTGGAATTCCGAGATACGGCACCACGATCATTGACGTTATAGCCTTGTGTTTTTTCGGTTTCGCTTTCACCTTGTCTATTGTGTGCATCGGCTGCTACCATATTTGAAAGCATCAGTAGGGGTAAAACAGATACTCCTATTAGATATAATTTGGCTGATATAATCTTTTTCATGCTATCGTCCTTTTTCGAAAAAATTCTGTAATTTTGCTTCAAAACCAATTGGTTTAACGAAACCACTGAACACCGACATGAACATGAACCCATGATACATATCTCTGAACCGATTCGTCACGCTACTTGGGCCGGATTATGCGTACATGTTTTGCTTTTTGTCAAACCAGGTTGTTGTTGATATACAACACTCTGTCTTGCGATTAAGACAGAGTGATTGAATACACAACTAATATCTCCGACAATTATCCGGTATCTAAAGATTAGGTTAATGCGAAAACAGCAAGAGCTTTTCTAGCTAATCCTGATGATCTGCTGCGAATAGTTTTAACTTAACGACGATGACTTTCTTACGATTTAAAGTTCAGGTGTTGTTGCGCTTTATCCAACACTGAATGTTGATGGCTTGATTACTGAAGAGTATCTAATCCTGTGAACGAAACCACTTGTACACTCATTGCTCATGACTTAAGCCGACAATTCGGTCAATATGCTGCTGTGCAAGGTATTGAAATAGAATTGAAGCAAGGCGAAGTGCTCGGGCTGCTTGGTCCGAATGGCGCTGGAAAAAGTACAACGATGCAGATGCTTTCAGGAAATCTTGCGCCAACCAGGGGTTCGATCCAGATTTGTGGCATTGATCTACTTGATCATCCAGAAGAAGCCAAACAAAATATTGGGTACTTACCAGAAATACCACCACTCTATAAAGAGCTTACTGTCGATGAATATCTACGGTTTGTAGCTAAACTTCACCGTGTTGAATCGTCACAGATACTTGATGCATTGGTGCGTGTTAAAGATCGCTGTGGACTCAACCAAGTAGGGAAAAAACTTATTGGGATTTTATCAAAAGGTTTTCAGCAGCGAGTTGCTATTGCCCAGGCGATCATTCATCAACCGAAAGTGATTATTTTGGATGAACCTTCGGTGGGTCTGGATCCTAACCAAATAAGAGAAATTCGTGAGCTAATCCGAGAGCTGGGTAAAACAGCAAGTATTATTCTTTCTACGCACATCTTGTCAGAAGTTGAAACAATCTGTGATCGTGTACAAATTTTAAATAAAGGGGGCGTTGTTTATAGTGCTGCGCTTTCAGATCTTAAACAAAAGAGCATCAATCTCGAGCAGATTTTTGAGCAATTCACGCTAAAAAAAGAGCTGGTTGGAGATTATTAAAGTGATTTTAACGATAGCTGCCAAGGAGATAAAAGTATTATTTGTTTCTCCTCTCGCGTGGGTTTTTCTTGCTGCGATTCAGCTCATACTTACATGGGTATTTCTAGGGCGCTTGGATGCTTTTATAGAGCTACAATCGCAGCTCATGCTGATTGCCAACCCGCCCGGAGCGACTGAAGTGATAATCGTTCCTGTCTACGCAGTAGCATCCATCGTGTTATTGATGGCAACACCTTTGTTAACGATGCGCTTGATGGCTGAAGAATGGCGAAATCACACAATGCCCCTGTTGATGGCGGCGCCTGTTACGGTGACTGCGATTGTTCTGGGTAAATTTGCTGGGTTAATGATCTTTTTCCTGATCATTATTTTTCTTGTTGGATTGCTTCCCTTCTCACTTTTTTTAGGTGGGACGATGGATTTAGGTTTGATATTGAGTAATACGATGGGTTTATTACTCTTAGCAGCAAGTTTTGTTTCCCTGGGGCTGTACGTTTCCAGTTTAACAACTCATCCAGCCATTGCTGCAGCAGGAACGCTTGGTTTACTGATGATGCTATGGATAATTGATATTGTCTCAACCGATTTAGGAAATCTTCTGCCGAATCTATCATTGCTCAAGCATTATGAGCAATTCAATCGAGGCATGATTGATTCATTTAGTGTTATTTTCTTTATGCTATTCATTATTAGTTTCTTGGTACTGACTATCCGCCGCTTGGATGGGAGTCGACTGCATGGATAATCAACAGTTATAACCAAAGAATGACAACGATTACCCAGAAACTACGCTTTAATCTGCTCGTGCAGAATGGGCTATTTGTCCTATTGCTTTTGATAATAATAGCGCTAGCTGGATATGCAGCAATGCAATTTCGCTATCAATGGGATGTTAGTCAAAACAATCGAAATAGTCTTAGTCAAGCGAGTCTTGATGTCATAAATAAAATGAATGGTCCTATTGGGATCACGGTGTATGCAACGCCTCAAGATGTGCAATTGGGTGATATTAGAAAAATCATTAGCAATTTTTTAATGATTTATCAGCGAGTAAAGCCGGATCTGGTGTTTGAATTTATCGATCCCATTGAACAGCCTGATCTAGCTCAAGAAGCAGGAATCAGGATGAATGGTGAGATTATCATTACATTCGATCATCGCAGTGAACATTTAACCGCTATCAATGAGCAGGCTTTTACAAATGCCTTAATGCGTTTGGTGCGCTCAGAGGAAAAGCGGGTCATGGTTCTATCAGGACATGGCGAACGTAAACTAGACGGTATCGCTAATCGCGATATGGGCGATTTCGGAAAAAAATTAATAGAAACGGGATTCAAAGGAGAATCACTCAATCTGGCGAGTTCAGATATTCCGCTTGAGACTAATTTATTAGTGATTGCATCACCTCAGACTGATTTGCTGGAAGGAGAGGTAGAAAAAATTATCACTTACCTGGATCAGGGGGGAAGTTTATTGTGGTTAGTCGATCAAGAATCATTATTTGGTTTACAACCCCTTGCTGAAAAATTAGGGATTACTTTTACGCCAGGTATCGTAGTTGATCCGCAAGCAAAGCGATTAAAAGCGCCTGTTACATTTGCATTGGGAACGATTTATGGACAGCATGCGATTACGGAGAATTTTGATTACATCACAGTATTTCCTTTTGCGAGACAGATTATTCTGAATGAAAACGAGGAGTGGTATGGTGTTTCATTAGTTGAAGTTGCCCCGCAAGGCTGGGTTGAGACAGAAGCATTAGGAGACGAAGTCAGCTACGATGAAACACATGATGTGCCTGGTCCTGTTAGCGTTGCAGTGGCGCTTGATCGCACACTGGATGATCGGGAACAACGAGTTGTGGTAATTGGGAGTAGCCATTTTCTTGCAAATACTTATCTAGGAAATGGGGGCAATATTGATTTTGGCGTTAATATCATCAACTGGTTAGCTGGAGATGATGATTTAATTCTGATTCAACCACGGGCCACGATTGATAGTCAACTAGTTTTGAGTGAGACGAGCTTGACATTGATCGCAGTCGGATTTCTGATTGTGCTTCCTTTATTTTTGCTCGCTACTGGTTTTGTGATTTGGTGGCAGCGGAGAGCTAGCTAGTATTTGCCATGGCATCGCGTGTTTGGCTTAATTTGATTATGTTTGCAACCGCTGTAGGACTTGCAGTTTTTCTCTATATTAAGCCATCGTTCCAACCGCAAACAACCTACCCAATTTCGTCGCTATCGAAAGAAGCTGCTCAGCTTATTCAAATAAGTTCACAACATGGAACCATCGAACTAAAGCGGTCAAATGGTGATTGGCTCATGACTGAACCCCTTCAAGCTAGGGCTGATAAAACAAAAGTGGAGCGTATCTTAGAGTTATTAACAACTACAAGTGATTATCGACTACCACCGGAAAATTTGAGTCGCTATGGTTTGGCGGCACCTATCGCTCAATT
>JAMXAG010000008.1 GCA_024281675.1 Nitrosomonas sp. | reverse complement strand
TTTTTATTGTATTGTTAAGTTTCTCATCTGTTGTATTTGCAGAGCTTGCTTACATTGATCCTGCTACGAATCAAAGTGTATTAGATCAGGTAATTCAGAAGTTTTTAGGAAAAGCCAAATCTTGGCAAACGGTCATTCAAGGCGCTGCTGAGCGATTGTTCTGGACGTTGGTGTTGATTTCAATGGTGTGGACATTTGGAATGATGCTATTGCGGAAAGCCGATATCGGGGATTTCTTTGCTGAGTTTACCCGTTTTATTATCTTCACCGGGTTTTACTTCTGGCTGCTGACTAATGCAGTGTCTGGACACAATATTGCGGGTACTATTATTGCCTCGATGCAGCAGTTAGGCGGTACTGCTGCTGGCCTACCAAGTGGTGCCAGTCATTCCAGTATTATGGATATAGGTGTTTTAATCTGGAATCAAGCAACGAGTAATCTTACATTACTGCAACCGGTCGATAGCCTGATTGCTGTCATCATATCGTTGATAGTTCTCATTGTTTTAGCTGTAATTGCAGTGAACATGCTGCTTTTGTTAATTTCATCTTGGGTACTCATGTATGCAGGAATCTTCTTTTTAGGCTTTGGCGGCGCACGCTGGACATCCGACATCGCCATAAATTACTTTAAAACGGTTTTGGGTGTTGGTATCCAGCTATTTGTGATGCTCCTGATCGTCGGTATTGGCAGTGATCTGTTATCTAGTTTTTACGCCAAAATGGGTAAAAACGTTCTGAATTATGAAGAACTGGCGGTTATGCTGATTTTTACGATTGCATTTTTTGTATTGATTTCCAGATTGCCGCTGTTGCTGGCTGGCATTATAACGGGTAGTAGCATAGGTTCGACTGTCGGAATTGGCAGTTATGGTGCGGGTGGCTTTATGGCAGCGGCAGGCACAGTGGCAGCCGTTGCATCTTATGGCGGCACAGCGGCAGCCGGTCGGCTGACAGTAGCAAGAAGTGCGGGAACGGATGCTTTGCGCAGTGCCATTGAAAAAGGCCAGGCTCAGGAATCATCAGGTATGAACAATATTTCGCAAGGAAGGGGTAAATAATGGATATGGCATTTAAGCGATTCACTTGATGATGGATTTGCCGCCGGATATACAAGAAAGAGTAGTGTGCTCAATCGCTGCTGCCATCAAGTATGAAATACCCGCGAATATCTTACTGGCGATAGCCGAAAAAGAGGGCGGTAAACCGGGTCAATGGGTCAGTAATAGAGACGGCACGCATGATGTTGGCTCAATGCAGTTTAATACTTTGTTCCTTCAAGATTTATCCAAATATGGCATCACGCCTGATCATGTAGCAAATCCGGGGTGTTATGCCTATGATCTGGCCGCCTGGCGTGTGCGGCTGCATATCAAAAATGATAAAGGCGACATCTGGACAAGAGCGGCCAACTATCATTCGCGTACTCCAAAATATAATGCAAAGTATCGGGCTGATTAGATCGTCAGGGCGGTCAAGTGGGCTGATTGGCTAGAAGCTCGACTCCCTTCTTCAAATACCAATAATCAGTAAGAAATCTTTTCCACAAAATCTGTGGATAAAGCTGTAGATGAATGCGCTAATCCTGAAGGAATGAGGGGAAACTTAAATGTCGGCTGATGACTTTTTCCATGCTCGTCTAGACTAGATGATTGATTTGCACCGCCCCTTGGCGGTATTGACAAATCAATTCATGGCCTCAGATCGAAGCAGTGCTTGCACCAGCTTTTGAACGTAAGAACCGTCAATGCCTGCTTCAAAATAACTGTCCGTTGTCAATGTAAGATCGCGCGTTATGCACTGACTTATAAGTAAAAAAATAGGAGCGATAGCTCCTGATTATTCGGTTGTACAATAAGCCTCAAGCGATTATACGATTATATTTTTAATAATTAACATCTTATTACTACTTAAAATATTATTTTTTCTATTCTAGTATGAGCGGTTATCACCTTGATAATTGGTGAAAAATCCTACAGCAATAATAATAACTCCCATTGCAATAAAAAAGTTGCTAGCTAAAATCTCGTCGGAGAAACTCAGGGCAAAAGGTGCAATAATTAATGCTGGCCCAACAACGCGCTCAATCCAACCTTGTACAATAAATGGTATAAGCTTAAAAGCGGCAGTGGGAAACCCGGAAATTAGTGTCACAACAAGATGAGCTGCTGCTAATCCGTAAGACAGTATAGCGGGCACCTTGCTCAAATCCAGTAGTGTTGGAGCTAGCGCGAATATAACAACTGTAAGAAAATCTAAGTACCCATGACTACGAGGTGAAATTATCTTCATTAGAGCATTCCTTTTATTAAAGATGATGATATGTGGTACTTTAATAGAATGCTTCACTTAAGTCTGTTATTTAGAAAACACCTTCCATGAAAAAAGTCACGACTCAGATGAAAGCTCAATTGATATTAAGGCTGAGTCATTAATACAAATTTGTTCTCTCGTATAATTCAATACTCCCTGATCTCTAAAATTATTCATAATAGTACTTACAACAGAGCGACTTGCACCTACTAGATCTGCCAGCTCTTGTTGGGTAAGAAAAATTTCCAGCGCATATCCATGTAGACATCGTGTTCCAAATAATTGAGCAAGTTCAAAAAGCATTTTGATAACCCTTTGCCTGACTGGCTGAGTATGAGTAGCAATCAATTTGCGTTCGATCTGTTGCTTGCGAGCATAGATTGATGTTAAAACTGACCAGGATAAATCGCTTCGCAAAGTTATTAATTTCTTGAAGTCATTACATTCAATGCGATAAAAATCAACCTTCCCGAGTGCCTGAGCGTTTTCTTCCATAACATGATCAGCATTCACTATATCCAAACATCCGACTATATCTCCTTTTCTTAGGAGCGCAAAAGTAAGCTCATTTCCTTGTGCAGTTAGATGAGAAAGTTTAACGATACCACCTTTTATCAAGATAAGACTTGAGCATTTATCTCCTTGGTGATAAAGAAAAGATCTGTCATTAAGGTTGGTTAACCGAATAGAAGGAAACTCTTTCTCAAGTTGCTCAAAATTCCATTCAAACCCTAAATTCAGCGATGCATCATTTGTGTGTTTCTCAATAAACATCGATTGCTCTGCTCCTCAATGGTATGTAGAAATGCAATCATTATAATAATCGGTAGGTTATTTTTGCGCTTTATCAGTAGCAGATTGGAAAACTTCGCATAAGACGGAAGTTACATTAATTGATATATGTCGGTATATGTAAAGTGTAAAGTGAAATACAAACTATTGTAGGTGCCCGCTTGCGGGCGAGATTTTATTTCTCGTTTTTATACTTTCATATGAGTTATTTTTGCGTCAGTTTCTGCAATTCGTAATACTGCGCCACTACGTTGGCTTTATATGTTCCTGTTTAGTGAACGAACTGGGTTTGCATCTATTAACGGGGTAAATAATACGATGGCTCAAGGTCCCGAATTATTGCGACGCCTGTTGCGCGCCAAGGATTGTATGGATGCAACGTCGCAAGAAGAATGGCCGGTTGAGCGGCTGGCGCGCATCAGTAATGTTTCTGAAGCACATTTTGCACGGTCGTTCAAAGAGGCCTTTGGTGTACCACCACATCGCTATTTGCTGACACGCCGTATTGAGCGTGCCAAGGCTTTGCTGCGTGACAGTGAAATGCCGATTACCGACATTGCTTTTCAGACCGGCTGGAACAGCCTGGGCACCTTTGGCCGAATCTTTCGTGACATTACCGGCGAAAGCCCGGGTGAACTGCGCAAACGCGAGCAGATTGAGCCTCATCAGCGTGACAGCGTGCCCGGTTGTTATTTGAGTGCGGCAAACCGCCCCGATCTGACGATCGCAGTTTTGGAGAAGCGAAGGCTGGAAGCGGATGTTAGTATCGCCGCGTCAAATGAATCGGAGGTGCCATGAGTGAGGGTATTGGAGTGGTGGGGTTGTATGTTCGCGATCAGGACGAAGCCATTGAGTTTTATGTCGGTAAGCTGGGGTTTCGTGTTCATACCGATGCTCGCAACGGCGATTATCGCTGGTTGACGGTGCAGCACCCGGGGCAACCGTCTTTTCAACTGGGTCTATTTGCACCGCAGACACCTTTGTTGGATGCTGCAACGGTGCAGACGATGCGTGAGCTGGTTGCAAAAGGTGCGATGCCACCGTTGGTGCTAATCGTTGATGACTGCCGTTCGGCTTACGATCACATGATGACGCTTGGCGTTGAATTCACGCAGGAACCGATTGCGCGATATGGTGCGGTCGATGCAAGTTTCCGTGATCCTTCCGGCAATGGCTGGAAAATGATTCAGGCGCGTTGAATCTGTGTATATCTTGATTCTGTTTGCTGCACATACATTAAATCCCGACCGGTTTCGGGCCAAACTAAAAGAGGAGAGCACCAATGAAAGTCAGTCTTTGGATTCGTCAATTTCACCGCTGGGTTTCGATTGCGTTTATGTTAGCCGTTATCGCCAATTTTGTTGCGATGTCACAAGGCAACGGCCAGCCACCGGCATGGATCACCTATTCGCCGTTGCTACCCTTAGCGTTGTTGTTTTTCACAGGCGCGTATATGTTTGTGTTGCCGTATTTGAATCGTGCGCGTGGTACCGAAAAAATTAACGCTTGAACCGGGTTCAATCTTTCACATACCGTTTGGGAGAACATTATGAAGAAAGCCGAAACAGCAGCGACTCAGTCGGCATCCGCCTTAATCGATGAAAAAATCGCGACATTTGCCGATTGGCGCGGTAATACCTTGAGTCGCATGCGCAAACTGATTCTCGCTGCCGATCCAGATGTCATCGAAGAGTGGAAATGGTCTGGTCCTGTGTGGTCAAACAACGGTATTATTTGCACCGGCGAAACGTACAAAGCTGCGGTGAAACTGACGTTCGCCAAGGGCGCATCGGTAAACGATCCTTCCAAGTTATTCAACTCAAGCCTCGAAGGCAATGTCCGACGTGCGCTTGATATTCACGAAGGTGAAGAGGTAGATGCCGATGCTTTTAAGTCATTGGTGCATGCAGCGATTGCAGTGAATAAGTCATCGGCTAAAGCAACGCCAAAGAAAGTGAAATCTGAAGCATGATGAGAACAAAGCGCAAGGCGCGATGCGCTTTGCGCGTTCAAAAATTGCGCTGAAGAAGCGATGGCTCGTGAAGCACCTTCAACAGAAGTGAAACTGCTTACATATAAAGCTCACTGTGAGATTTGGTCGATGAAGTTGCGCCTGTACAGTATTCTTTTAACGAATTAAATTAGCTTATCATCTAAGCTAATCTACTACAGCCCCAAAAAGTTTCCAGAAAACTCGGGGTGATTCACATCGCATTCCCATGATTACTTAGGAGAAAGTAATGCTCAAAACATATCTTGGTAGCTGCCACTATGGAGCCATTCGGTTTGAAGCCGATATTGATCTTAGCTTGGGCACGAACAAATGCAATTGTTCAATCTGCACGAAAACACGGAACTGGAATGCAATCATTAAGCCCAGTTCCTTCCGGCTACTGTCCAGCGAAAGCGACTTGACTGACTATCAATTCAGCAATCGGGTTGGCCACCATCTTTTCTGTAAGCACTGTGGTGTACGTTCGTTCGCACGTGGGTATGTTGAAGAAATTGGTGGCGACTACATTGCAGTTCAACTGGCAGCCCTCGACGATGTTGATCCAATAGAACTCATTGAAGCGCCAATTCGATTCGCTGATGGCCGCAATAATAATTGGAGCGTATCGCCAGCCGAAACGAGGCACCTTTAGAGGTGCGAGTCTACTTTTCTGTCGAGCCAGCCAGTGACGCCTAATCCATCATTTCACCGGATGCTACGCGATAAAGCCGTGCAGCATCCGGTAAATTCAAACGTTAGTTGTATATACATGAGATATTAAACTGAATCTTGATAAACCAGTTACCATTTATCCGCTTTGGCGAGGCTTGTGCACTAATGGATGTTTTCGCTGCCGATAAAAGAATCTAGGATCGATTCTTTTTGCTGTCGATCAGGTACAAACTTTGTGAATTTCTGATCGCTTGTCATTGTGTTTGACACTCCGCCCGATTTCCATTACATTCGCGTCCGATGAAAAAGAGCGTTTATTTTTCCTATACACAAAGGGCTATTGGGGAACACGCTCCCATTTCGCGAAGCCGCTCCCAGAAGGATTTCGCATGAACCAGTCCATTGTCCACATCGCCGTTGTCGTGCGGGACTACGATGAGGCCCTCGATTTCTACTTGAACAAGTTGGATTTCGTTCTTGTCGAAGACACTTACCTGCCGGAACAGGACAAGCGCTGGGTAGTCGTCTCGCCGCCCGGCTCCGCGGGAACCACTTTACTGCTCGCCAGGGCATCCAAGCCGGAGCAATTGCCGTTCATCGGGAATCAAGCGGGCGGACGAGTCTTCCTGTTCCTTAACACCGACGATTTCTGGAGGGACTACTATCGCATGATCGCCAGAGGCATCACGTTCATCAGGCCGCCCAAGGAGGAGAGCTATGGGGTAGTCGCGGTGTTCGAGGATCTTTACGGGAATCTTTGGGATCTGATTCAATTGAAGAAAGAACACTCCATCGCGAAACGATCAGGTAAGTCGAATCGGTCCAGGCTATAAACATATTGAGGCCATTAGCCTAATTTCGAGCGATTGTTTCTTTGCGTTTAAGGCTTTTCGTAATGATTAATTCGACATCGGATAGATTCGTTATAGTGGAAAGCATTATGGCAATTGCCAATCCATTATCGGTTTGCAAATGCTCAACTGGAGTTTTATTCCAAGCCGCTAGACAGTTTCGTCAGAAGCTGGCGGCTAATGATGTAGTAATAAACGTATTGGAGTCCCTTGCGAAGCCATCGTTTACAATGAAAATATCGCCTTTACTCTGCAACGTTCTTGCTTCAATTCTCCATAGTAGATTGCTGGTGATGTTGTAATCAAAATTGGCGGAGAAACCCCATGTCTTAAACCCGTTGGAAGTATCTGAAGCAATGATCACATCGTGCTTATCATCGTAATATTCCGCCCTGATTGCAACAGCAGTTTTTGTTGTGAGTGTATATTTCAAAATTATTGTAGGATTGAACCAAGTATTCATATTTGAGGAGTCTTTGGTCCTTTGCTCGACGCCAATGTCAAAACCGATAGTGGTGGAGAGCGTATCATTCAATTTAAAAATAGCGTAGAAATTATGAAAATAGCGCATTTGCCTCGCACTGTCAGGTTTGTCACTGCCGAGAAAAGTGCTGCTATTCAAGGTTACTCTTGGAGAAGGCTTATAAGTAATCTGGGTCCCGAATGCAGGAATAGTATTTCCATCCACTGGTTTGATGTGCTGCCAACCATTCAGAACTAGTGCACTTAAAAACCATTTGTCATTGTCAGAGGTGTAACTGATTTTGGCACCGGATTCAAAATATGGCGTGTTCTCAGCTACCAAGCTTCGAGTTAAAGTCCAATTGTCTTTTCCCACCGCACTTTCAAAGCCGATATGTGAAGGGAAGACACCGACATCCAGCCACAAGTTACTTCCTGCAGATAACTTTATTCCGGCATTACCTTCGTAGAAATTTCCTAATATGCCCGGCTCAGCCGCATAATTGGCATTCATGTAGGTACCTCCTGCCAACGCAAGATTGGCCCTGATGCTGTCGGTGGTGTATGACCCCTTTATAGAAGCCAAATTTACTGAAACTTCGTTATTTTTGTTGAAGCTATAGAGAAACGGAGGCTTGGTGTTATCTATTAGATTATTGAAATCATAGCTATAATAAGTTTCAGCATAGGCTCCAAAGGTTAATGGAGAAGAGGGGGCATTAATTATAATTTTGTTGCTATCTTGCGGGAAAGCACTTGCGCTTGTCAGCAGACAAGCAACCAACACAATACTTTTCATCTCTATCTTCTAAGCTTCCATCGAATATTCCTTTGGAGGCTAATTGGTTATTCAAGTAATTGAATATAGAGTGAAAAATATAAAAATATCGTAAATAGATAACGTGTAACTATAAATAATCCGTAAAATTTGTCGCGGATTTTATGCACTGCCAATTGCGTTGGGTAGATGCATCAATTGAGGGAATGGTCGCAGCTTTTGCTAACTAAAAATTTCTGAGGTCTAAATGTTAGCAGCGGCTATGTCGAAGGAAGCAGTGCCGCTATATAAATAGCGGAGTAAAAAGAATCATTGAACTGATTTTTCCAAGATCAACGGTAAATAGAAATGGAATCCGAAAATAGAAGGCTCTTTTTTTATCATATTTGATCGAGCCAGGGACGAAAGAATCGTTAGTCGCCATCTGGAATTCCTCTGATTTTTCTCAGGTTTCAATGCCGATATTATAAATCTTCAGGAGTTTAAAAGGCTGGATTATTGCCTAAAACACAGTATTCATGAGAGTCTGCGACATTTCTCAGGATCGAATATTTATATACGAATTCTTTACAGGCGGTAGCCAGTAATTTACAACGTTTTTACGCTGTTTCTTCTAACATTTGTTTTTGTTTTGTGAAATTGTTAGAGAAGGGGTAATAGCATGAAACGCATCACAATCGTTGTGAGCGCTTCGGATATGCCGACAATACGTAAAGTGGTTTTTATCGCAGGTGCGAATAAATTGGTAATTGCCCAGGTGCCACATCGAACATGTATCGGTGAACTCGGGGACTGGTACTGTGGGACCCACATCGCCCAGCGTGAAGATCATATGCGATTGGAAGTTACGTCCGATGATACTCGATCTGATGGAGTAATTTCCGCTATTCTCTCCACCGCGCATGCAGCAAAGATTGAGAGTATCTCTTCGGGCGTGAACAGGGCAAGCGGCAAGGATTCTTATTTACACCATTGCCCAATATGTGAAACAGCGCACCAAGTCAATCATATCCGCCACATCATGGCTCACGGAAGATCCATAACCTGCAGTGTCACTTGTGAGATACAGAGAAGAAAAAAAATGGAAACAGCATGGAAACTTTGCTAAGAAAAAAGTTTTCGTAGGTCTGAAGCGTGAATCGCTGTCGATTTAGTGCCAGTTGTTGAGAGTATCTATAATTTATGCGTCAGTGAAGTCCGCAAATCATGTTTCTCTTAGTCCATCAAAGGTGGATTGACTAAAGGAAGTGGAACTTTGATCATTTACGGCTTGGGCGGGTTGCGCTGCCATGCCTTGCCCAACCCGGCCAGGCGGGTGCGCAAGCTTTTCTGATCATCAGCCAGCATGTCCATTACACTCGAGAGTTGCTTCGACTTGAGAATGGCCAATAACATGAGTAGTGCCGTGATCAGCGTGGTGACTAAGAAATAAGTCAGGCGAGTGGAGATGGGTGCGTCGGCCTCAGCAATGAGATTCATGCCGAGCAGACCAGTAGCCACTGTCCCGATCATGCTGAACGTGGTCACCACGGTGAGGCGGACGATTGTGGTGGATTGCTGGCGCTGCGTGTTGCTGTCGAGATACTGGCTCATGTCTCGCAGATCTTCTTTTACCTCCTGGTACAGGGAATCGTTGCTCAGATGTTTGCTGCACAAGCGGTAGAGCGCCTGTACGTGGGCTCTTTCGGAAAGCTCGTGATACCAGTAACGGTGGGTGAAGCGCAAGAAAGCTTCGAAACCGGCGTAAATCCTGCGCCGGAAACGATTTATAGATTGCGGTTCGCGAATATCCAGGTCATGCACCGCATCTGCTATGCGGTTGGAAAATACCAATAGCGAAGCACGATGGAAATGTGTAATCAAAAACAACAAAACATACTGGTGACGGAACTGGGCCAGGATGCCATGTGCCTTATCATGGAAATAATCGTCATGCGCATCTCCAACGACCAGGAAGGCGCGACCGGTGCAGAGGAAACGTGTGTTGGGGCCTGTCTCGGTGTCGGTCCAAAAGCGGTCATAGCAGTAGCGTGACTCGAACTCGGCCACGTCTGGATCATACGTTGGCAACGCCTCATCGGGAGGGAGGGTGGCGACCAGGCCGAGGTGCAACCAGTTTTCCCGATCTATGCAGCGCGGATTGTCCACTGCGAGGAAGGCCATCAATGGCATTCGGTGGTATTCGATCTGACGGTAGCGCAGGATGCCAGTTTCCTTCGATGGATCCAGCACCAAGGGGCGCAGGAGAAAATCCCAGTGTTCTGAAATACCTGGTGAACGATGCTCGCGGGTGTAGGAGAGAAATTTTTTGTGGTTATCTGAATCTGACACGGCGAGAACTGCACCATCTGCCGACAGCCACTCAGCTCGGTGGACATTATGCTTGCCATGGCCGTCTTCATCCCAGCCTGTAGGGTAGGCGCGGCCAAAACGGTACAGTAAGTCGCATACCCAGGTGAACGGTAGATCGGTGGCGGATAATTCCACCTTGAGGAAAGCTACGTTGATGTCGTCGAAAAACCAGAGTTCGATATGCTCCACATTCAGCGTGATGGGTTCTTCGCCCTCGCGCAGAATCAATCGCAAGGCGGAAACCCCATATCTTCGGAATATTTTGATTGCCGAACCGCCGGGTGGATCGGACGCATTATCGGACATATGACTGCGGGTTTCGCCATAGATAAAGCGCTGGACATATGGTAAAAAGGTAACGAATTCCTTGTAGTGTCGTTCGTCAAAATCAAGCCCATCCGCTTGAAACCTGTCCTTCAGTCTGTGCCATGGATTGTCTTTGCCGCCCTGTGCCAGCAATTCCCAGTGGGGTTGTGCGTTTCTGGCGCCCGCAAGCGGCATCATTTGCACTGGCCAGAAAAGCACTTCGCGGAAATGGCGGACAGTATGATCTGAAATAGTAGTGGTCATCATGAATCTAATTTACAAAAGTTGTATTAATCTAACTCGGATAGCGTCAATGGAAACTTTAAACCGCTGTAGAATGAGTCAGGCCTCACGGCTAACTTTCACGGAAGATAAAACTGTTTTTACTAATATCTATCAATGATTTATTTAATTCATACTCACGCTAAACTAAAATGATTCTGAGGCTATTGTCTTATACCAGCCGGTAACCTACCCCAAGTTCAGTAAGCAGAAATTCAGGCTGAGCTGGATTACGCTCTAACTTTTGTCGCAAATGCCCCATGTAAATACGTAGATAATGTGATCGCTCTGAGTAATTCGGCCCCCATACTGCCAGCATCAATTGATTATGCGTAATTACCCGCCCGCGCGCATTGATGAGAGTCAGTAGTAACCGGTATTCAATCGGTGTGAGGTGAACTTCTGTGTCAGCACGCGTTACTGTATGTGCAGCAAGATCAACGATCACATCACCAAAGTGTGCTTTTGGATCACCTTGATTTTCGTTGGATTGACGCCGACGTAAGTGAGCCCGAACACGCGCAACCAGCTCCGGTATACCGAATGGTTTTGTCAAATAATCATCAGCGCCTATGTTAAGCGCTGCGACTTTTTCTTCTTCGCGATCACGAGCGGACAATACGACAATGGGCATTTCCGACCAACCACGAATTTGCCGAATGACTTCTTTCCCTTCGAGATCAGGTAAACCAAGATCAATAATGACAAGATCAGGCTGCCTAGTAGAAGCTTCAATTAAACCTCGCGTACCACTATCCGCTTCGATGACATCAAAACTCTCTGCTTCCAGCGCTATACGTACGAAACGGCGAATCTGATTTTCATCTTCGATAATCAGAATGCGAGGTATTTTCATAACAGTTCTTCTGGTATGGGAGCGATCCCAAGTGGTAGTGTCACAATAAAGCGGGCTCCACCTTCAACTCTGTTTTCTGCAGAAATTTTTCCACCATGAGCTTCTACGATTGCCTTGCAAAGAGCCAAGCCAAGACCAACCCCTGGTTTGTTGGATTCGATTTCTCCACGTACAAACTTATCGAATATCTTGGTTTCTTGACCAGGAGGTAAACACGGTCCGTTATCTTCGATCACAATAGTTATTTCATTTTTCTCCGCGGCGGCTGAAACCCAAATAGTACTGCCAGCAGGTGTAAACTTGGCAGCATTGTCTAGCAGATTTACAATGCCCCGCCGAATTAGAATCGGATCGCATTCACATAATGGTAGGTTGGAAGGAATTGAAATAATCAGTTTGTTTTTAGTCAGCACATGACGAAGTTGCATACATGCGCTGCCGACAATCTCCTCTATTGATTGCCAATCCTTTTTCAGCTTTACGCCACCAGTCTGTAATCGTGCCATTTCGAGTAGATTTGTGACCAACTCAGACATTTGCTGTGCTTCGTTCTGGATAGCAAGAGCGAGTTCCTTTTGGGAATTTTCTGGTAGGTTTCTATTGGCAAGTGTGCTAGCTAATCCTACCAAGGCGGTCAATGGAGTGCGCAAATCATGTGAGATTGCTGAAAGTAATGAGTTACGCAACCGTTCTCCCTCCATTGAGACCAATGCATCCTGTGCAATCTCGACATAGTGGACACGTTCCAAAGCCAGTGCAATTTGTGCCGCGAAGGTATCGAGTAAGCGTTTTTCCTCCGGCTCATTAAGAAAAAGCAAATCCTTGGCTTCCAGAACGAGTACCCCGCGAGTACGCATTGGTGCTTTAAGTGGCAGGTAATGTGAAGCGGCTGCAGACAATGTATGTGTACCAAGACCGGCAGGCAATTGATGATCGTAAACCCACTGTGCAACAGCGGTATCGATTGTCGGTTGAAAGGATGATGTGCCAGCTACTTTCGTCTTCTCTTGGCTACTGGGCAGGAGCACCGCTACTGCTGAATTAAATATTCCACTTACATTCCGGTTTGCAATCTCAACTACTTGTTCAACGGTTAATGCGCCAGATAACTCTTTGGAAAGGGCTGCCAATGCTTGGGCGCGCCGTTCGCGTAAATTGGCAATAGTTGCTTCAAATCGTAGTTTTGCTGCAAGCTGCCCGATGGTCAAGGCGATCAGTAGCATCAAGGTGAAAGTGAACAAATATTGCACATCGGAAACAGAGAATGAGAATCGTGGCGGCACAAAGAAAAAATCAAACAACAAAACTGACAGTGCTGCAGCCCATGCGCCTGGGCCTCGACCGAATCTGATCGAAATGCCCACAACGGTTAACAAGAGTATCATGACGACATTTGATAAATCGAAAATACGTAACAACGCTTCAGCTAATAGGGCCGTTATTCCACAAGCAATTGTGGCCCAAGCATAGTTCCGCCATTTAATCGTGCCGGATTTGATTTCCCGGTTCTTAATTCGAGCAGGTTTCTCATTGCCGACAACTACATAGATGTCAATATCGGGCGCAAATCGAGCTAGTGCATCGATAAAACGTGGACGCCAATGCTGGAACCAAGGTAAATCCACCGGGCGGCCAACGACTAGCTTGCTGGCGTTCCGGCTTTGTGCATAAGCAATCAATGCTGCAATCAAATCACTGCCAGCGAGTGTTGCCGTTTCTGCGCCGAGTTCTTCTGCTAACTTAAGATGATCAAGAATACGCTGCCGATCAATCTTAGATAGACGCTGAAGCGCTGGTGTTTCAACATATACTGCGTGCCAATCAGCTTTTAGCTCATTCGCCAGACGAGCGGCACTGCGTACTAGCTTATTACCCAGAGGGCCCGGACCAATACAAGCAATGATACGTTCACGCGTCTGCCAAACATTGGCAATCGCATGATCTGCACGATAGGCCCGCATTTGTGAATCAACACGATCTGCTGTGCGCCTTAAAGCGAGTTCGCGCAATGCAATCAAATTACCCTTACGAAAGAAATTTTTGGCAGCATGTTCAACTTGCTCGGGCACATAGACTTTGCCTTCTCTAAGCCGCTCCAATAGCTCGTCAGGTGGCAGGTCAACTAGGGTCACATCATCAGCGTTATCAAAAAAGCGATCTGGAACCGTTTCCCAGATGCGAATGCCAGTAATGCTGCCAACAACATCATTTAAACTCTCAAGATGCTGAACGTTCAACGTAGTATAAACATCAATTCCACTCGCCAAGAGCTCGTCAACATCCTGCCAGCGTTTCGTATGTCTCGAACCTTCGATGTTGGTGTGTGCGAGCTCATCAATGATGATTAACTGCGGCGCTCGTTGCAGTGCTGCGTCAATATCGAACTCAAGCAGTGATTTTCCCCGGTATTTGATTTCATGCAATGCCAATATGGGAAGCTTCTCCAGAAGCTTTATAGTGTCGCTACGCCCATGCGTTTCAACCACGCCGATAACGACGTCAATTCCTTCAGCTAACCGTTGTTGAGCGGCATTAAGCATGGTGTAGGTTTTACCCACTCCAGCACAAGCTCCGATGAAGATTTTTAGCTTGCCACGCTGTGCAGCAATTTCCTCTTTCTTGATTTCCGCTAACAGATGGTCTGGATCGGGGCGTTCATCAGTCATTATTTTTCCAATGCATCAAGGGCTAAGTTAAGGCGTAAGACATTGACGCGCGAATCACCCAATAAACCCCACTGCGGCATTTCAATCGATCGATCAACCAGTGATTTGACTATAGCCGCATCGGCGTTACGCGTTACTGCAACGCGCACGACTTGGTAATACGCTGCGGCGGGTGAAATATGGGAATCCAGACCACTTGCTGATGCGGTGACAAGATCCGTTGGAATTTTTTCCGCTTTATCCGGGTGACTTGCAAGTATGTTCTTGGCACGTTCTTTAACTGCCTCTATCAATGCGGGATTGGTTGGTCCCAGATTGGAGCCGCCTGAATTTGCCGCGTTATAGGGCATTGGAGCAGTCGCAGAAGGGCGGCTCCAAAAGTAGGTTGGCCCTGAAAAGCTCTGTCCAATCAGGGAAGAGCCGATTACTTCTTCACCTCGCTTCATCAAACTGCCAGCCGCTTGTTCCGGAAAAGCGATTTGTGCAATGCCGGTAACTGCTAGCGGGTAAAGTAAGCCGGTAACGAGCGATATCAAAATAAATAATGTGATGGCCGGACGGATAAGGTTTTTCATCATAGCTCCTGATTTGCGATTAAACGAGATCTAAAAGACCTAATAGGACGTCAATCAGCTTGATGCCGATAAAAGGAACGAGCAACCCGCCCAGACCATAAATCAGCAAATTTTTACGTAATAGCGAAGCAGCACCCAATGCTTGGTATTTCACACCTTTAAGCGCCAGTGGGATCAGAAACACAATGATGATCGCGTTGAAGATCACAGCCGCAAGAATCGCCGATGAGGGCGTGTTTAGTTGCATGATATCGAGCATCTTTAACTGTGGGTAAGTGGTGGCAAATGCTGCAGGAATAATTGCGAAGTACTTAGCGACATCGTTAGCGACTGAAAAAGTTGTCAGCGCACCGCGTGTCATCAACATTTGCTTACCGGTTTCGACAATTTCGATCAGCTTGGTTGGGTTGGAATCAAGATCAACCATATTGCCTGCCTCTTTTGCTGCCTGCGTACCAGAGTTCATGGCAACGGCTACGTCAGCTTGCGCAAGAGCAGGCGCATCATTAGTGCCATCACCGGTCATGGCAACCAATCGTCCCTGTGCCTGATACTCCCGGATCAATTTAAGCTTATCTTCAGGCTTGGCTTCAGCGAGAAAATCATCAACACCCGCTTCGGCGGCAATCGCAGCGGCAGTTAGGCGATTGTCACCGGTGATCATCACTGTTTTGATGCCCATTTTCCGTAATTCGCTAAAGCGCTCTCGAATACCACCTTTAACGATATCCTTGAGTTCAATGACACCGAGAATGCGAGCGCCATCGGCCACGACTAACGGTGTGCTGCCACGACGTGATACTTGATCAACTAGAACTTCAACACTTTCAGGGAAAGTACTCCCCAGATTTTCGATATAGGCATGAATCGTATCTGCTGCGCCTTTTCTGATCTTGCGATCACCAAAGTCTACGCCGGACATCCGCGTTTGCGCAGTAAAGGGAACGAAAACTGCATCATGCAATTCACGGCCACGCAAGCCAAATTCCTGCTTTGCAAGTGCAGCGATGGAGCGACCCTCGGGTGTTTCATCGGCTAGCGAAGCGAGTTGTGCGGCATCAGCTAATTCTTTAATCTGAACACTGGGTGCTGGTAAGAAGGCAGATGCTTGCCGATTGCCCAGTGTGATTGTTCCCGTCTTGTCGAGCAGCAAAACATCCACATCGCCAGCGGCTTCAACTGCGCGCCCAGAGGTAGCAATCACATTCACTTGCATCATCCTGCTCATTCCAGCTACGCCAATCGCTGACAGCAAGCCGCCAATTGTCGTCGGAATAAGGCAAACCAGGAGTGCGACCAAAACGGTAATGGATACGGGAGAACCCGATCCTGCTGACTCAACACTATAGATTGAAAACGGTAATAGCGTTGCGCATACGAATAGAAATATCAGTGTGAGCGTAACGAGCAAAATAGTTAGTGCTATCTCGTTTGGGGTTTTCTTACGTTTGGCGTTTTCTACCATTGCAATCATGCGATCCAGGAATGCCTCTCCTGGATTTGCTGTCACGCGAATTATCAGCCAATCCGATAGGATGCGCGTACCACCGGTGACCGCAGAAAAATCCCCGCCCGATTCGCGGATAACCGGTGCAGATTCTCCGGTGATGGCGGATTCATCGACAGAGGCGACACCCTCGATGACTTCTCCATCAGCTGGAATGAAATCGCCCGCTTCAATGAGCACGATATCGCCTTTTCGCAGCGATATGGAGTCAATAGTCGTAATGCTTCCATCGTACTTAGGCTCAGCTAATTTCTTTGCAATAATATTCTTCCGCGCACCGCGCAAGGCTGCTGCCTGTGCTTTGCCTCGACCTTCAGCGAGTGCTTCGGCAAAATTGGCGAATAAAACGGTAAACCATAGCCATGCAGCAATCGTGAAAATGAATCCTGCTGGTGCTTCGCCATGGCCGGAGATGGCATCAATACCCAATATCGTCGTGAGGACACTACCAACCCAGACTACAAACATAACCGGGTTGCGCCATTGCGCTTGCGGGGTAAGTTTCTTCAACGCATTGACGAATGCCGGTTTAATCAATACCGGGTCGAATAACGGAAGGGTTCGTGCTTTTTTCATGAATACTCCTACTTGTTAGTGGAGAATAGCTGCAAGTGTTCGATGATAGGGCCAAGCGCTAACGCTGGGACATAGTTGAGTGCCCCGAATATGAGTACTGTGCTAGTGAGTAAGATGACGAACAACGGCCCATGTGTCGGCAGCGTTCCGCCGGTTACAGCGAGTTTCGGTTGTGCTGCCAATTTGCCGGCAATGGCTAATACGGGAATAATGACGCCGAATCGTCCAAACCACATCGCGATAGCAAGCAGAATGTTGTAAAAAGGTGTATTAGCAGAAAGTCCTGCAAACGCAGATCCATTGTTGTTTCCGGCGGAAGTGAATGCATACAGCACTTCTGAGAGTCCATGTGCGCCCGGGTTAGCCATACTTGCCTTGCCAACTTCAGTAACAACGGCGATTGCGGTACCACCGAGCACTAGCATAGGTACAACCAAGATCGCAATCGACACCATCTTCATCTCGAATACGCCGATCTTCTTACCTAAATATTCCGGTGTGCGTCCGATCATCAATCCAGATAAAAAAACGGCGAGCATAGCGAATATGAGCATCCCATATAACCCCGCCCCAACTCCACCAAACACAACTTCACCGAGCATCATCAATCCCATCGGAACTAAACCACCCAATGGCAAAAAACTATCATGCATTGCATTGACCGCTCCACAGGAGGCGGCTGTCGTGACTGTGGCAAATAATGCAGAAGAGACGATACCAAACCGGATTTCCTTACCTTCGAGATTGCCCATTGAACCATCCGTACCCAGTTGGGTGATAAGCGGATTCGAGTGGGATTCAGACCACAGTGCTACGGTTGCCATCGCAATGAATAGCACCGTCATCGCAGCAAGAATCGTCCAGCCCTGCCGCTGATCTCCAACCATTTGACCAAAGGCAAAGCACAGTGCGGTTGGAATCAGAAGAATACTGATCATTTCCAGGAAATTAGTAAGCGGTGTTGGGTTCTCAAAAGGGTGCGCTGAGTTTGCGTTGAAGAAACCGCCGCCGTTGGTACCGAGCAATTTAATTGCTTCCTGCGATGCAACCGGCCCCATCGCAATTGACTGCTTATCTGTTTTGATCGTCTCCATGATCACGTTTCCTTGATCATCCTTCAACGGCTGACCATCAAGATCATTCTTCGGTACGGTATATTCAAGCGGTTCTATCAGCTTGACATCTTGATAAGCATTGAAATTCTGAATAACTCCCTGGTTTACCAGAATTAATGCAAATACAAAAGACAGTGGCAATAGCACATAGAATATTGAACGTGATAAGTCGAGCCAGGCATTTCCGATACCAGCAGCATTCCTTCGCGTAAAACCACGGATCAGTGCAATAACAACTGCGATACCGGTTGCACCTGATGCGAAGTTCTGTACCGTCAAAGCGAGCATCTGCGTCAAGTAACTCATCGTCGATTCGCCACCATAACCTTGCCAGTTGGTATTGGTGACAAAGGATATTGCTGTATTGAAGGCGGAGTCTGAAGACACATCTCCAAGTGATTGAGGATTCAGGGGCAATTCACTCTGAAAACGCTGTAAGGCATACACAACAACCACGCCCAGAATATTGAATAGCACGATAGCTGTAGCATAACGTTGCCATGGCATATCTTCTGCTGGACTGGTGCCAATCAAACGACAGAATCCATACTCAAATTTATCCAGCCACTTGAAGCGGCATGTTAGCTGTCCATCAAATATGCTGGCGAGATAGCGGCCTAAAGGCCAGGCAATAACGAAGAGAACGATAAGAAATAAACCGATTTGTATCCAAGGTGAGGTATTCATGCCACCTCCTCGGCGTTGAATAATGCGTAGAGCAGGTATAGAAACAATAAGATAGCAAGAATACCTGTTAGCCAATATATCCAATTCATCTTTTATTCCTCATGATAGTAGTTGGCGATCAATCCTATGATCAATACTACAGATAAAATGACTACCCAAAGATAATAGATAAGATCCATGTGTTTACTCCCAAAGTTATCTACTTGTACAGTATCAACATTTGTGTGTAAAAATGGAGTTGAATTGAAGGGATGGAGCGTAAAAATAATGTAAAAATTTATTTGATTGAGTACTGGCAAAAATTTCTTATTAACAGTTTGATCTATAATCAGAGATCTTCAAGAAAACTGCACTAGATTCCCTATTCCATGTGGTATCTGGCACGCAGATTTAAGTGACGAAGAAGTTGGAACCATAGTCATATGTCAATCTGACTGTAATGTTTTCTCCAAGCATGGAATGATCTTCTAGGGCAAATCAATGATTTGTAAATCCCTCAAAGGGGCAAAAGCTAGCGCCGTATAAAGGCAGCATCACATACCAAGTTTGAGCTGATCATAATATTCGTCTTCCTTCTCTTGGTTACGAATATATTCCCTTGCCATCTCTTCATCCAATATCCGATCGTTGTTACAAAATAACCTCGTGCCACGTGAATTCCACATCCTTAACGCGTAACCCAGCCACCTTCATCAGTCTCACGCCAGTGCCATTCAACAGCGTCCGTTTCGGTCGGTTGTTTGTAAAATTCATTTGCCATTTTCCTTTTGCGAGTTAAACGGTCAAATTCTACAACTGATCTCCTAACTCTTAGAATTGCACTTATTACTCGAATCTGTCCTTGTTCGGAGCTGTCCAATCAAGGCAAATCCAGCATCTGCACATTGCGGAGGAGAAACAGGATGGCCGATATACCTGATTCTGGGTAGCACAGGACACATAACGCTCATTGGCCAGATAAGTCAAGAATCTTTCCAATGAAGTTCTTGCGCTGTTCTCGCGGAGACGCAGAGTCGAGTTTGTAAAGCTTCTCCTCCACTGCGAGCGAGCAGGCAGGCGAGTGGGGTCGACGCCAAGAGTTTCTAGATGCTCGGGCAATGCCTCGTGGAAGTAGTCGATAACGACGTCTACCTCATGCAACGCCATCGGACGAATAGAAAGGTTCACGCAATGCCTCGAGTTTGTACCACCTAACGATTGTAAGGCAGTAAATCTCTAGTCTTCAATGATGGCGAGGCCACGGCGCTTTAGGTTCTCCAAAGATTCCAGCATCTGCTGCAGCGTATCGACAGGATGCCCTTGCCAGTCTTCGACTGCCCCGATAATTCTTAACGGGTCGCACGTGCGATAGGATTTTGTTGGATTTCCAGGGAATCTTTTGTTCGTAAGATTCGGGTCGTCTTCGAACGGCCCGGTTGGCTCGATGATGTATATGTAGCCACGACCATCTAGGCGTGACAACGACATTGCAAGCTCCGCTCCCCAAATGGCAGGCTCCATCAAAGCTGAAAAGTAGACGTGCTTAAGGGTGCGGCCATTTTCAAAGTGGGACGGATGTCCAGTGGTTATCAAGTCGCCAACCGATAGATTAGCTTTGGTACCATGATAGAATGGCCCGCATACCTGTCGGTAATTTTCATGCGAGATGGGAATCCAATCATTCGACATTTGTAAGTTCCATGGGTAGGGGAGACGGGTTGGGCGGCACTCTTGCTACGGCTCGTCAAGCCAGTAGTCGGCGCTTTGTGACTTGAGCTGCATGCTATCAAAATCTAGTGCAGGCGCACCGTGTTTGCCGGCCATAGCTAAGAACTTTCCTGAGTTTGGGTATTCGACGATCTCGGGTGAATCTTTCGTGCTAATTGAAAGGTACTTCAGTGGCTGATCCGAAGTATTGATGATCTGGTGTGGATACTCCGGTCCGGGAGGAATGAAGATTACGTCGCCCGGCACGATGGGGAGCTCCTCACCCGCAACGCGAAGAGTGCCTGTCCCCTCCAATACGACGAACATCTCCTCCTGAGCATGGTGGAGGTGATAGGGGCAGCCGCGCTTACCTGGAGCCAGGATGTCAATGGTGGCTCCAAGCTTCTGAGCCACTGTTCCAGGTGCAAGACGAGCTGATCGACCCTCATAGAGCGGTTCGCGGACGAACGAATCCATTTGGATATTATTGAAGTTCCGGATTAGCATTGACGCCAGCATTTTGGCATGTTCATTCATCGTGTGCCCTTCTCGCGGTGGTACAGAACTTCCCTAACTAATGGGTTACTCCCAACTTTCAATATTTCAATTCAATCAAGCCGTTTGCCACTCTCTCGCAATGAATCTTAATCCAACAACGGGTTCTGTGGCAATGTAGCACGGGTTTGAGGCATCAGCTCCAAACTTGCGCCGCAACTTGCCAACTTGAATACGCAGATAGTGGACATCTTCCTCATGCGTCGGCCCCTACAGTTCCCGCAGTATCTGCGTCATCAATCGGCCCCAGTTGCTGGACTAGCAGAAACAGTAAGGAAAATTCTTTGCGTGCCAGTTTGCCCATGCACGCTCACCTCTCGTTGTACTAGGTCAATCCTAAGCACTCCATCATCAAAGATCGGATCATTCTCTGCACCGCGTACCCCGCAGATGCATGTCATCAGCTCTTCAACCCCGAAGGGCTTGGTCACATTGCATTCATATCAACTGGATGACGCTTGCCATTAAAAATGGTATTGTGCTCAATCCAAGAAATAGAGGTCTTTTTTGTACTTAAATTGTAATGCTTGAGACGAACTTTTTCTCGCGCTTGATCAAGTAATTCTTTAGCGTATGATGATGTTATTTTTTTGATTCATCTACTATTTAGTAAGATATAAGACATATTATCATGACGATAATCGTCAACAGACAAGATTATGAGGCATTATCCGACAAATTATCGGACGGAATGTCTTTTTATTGCATTAGGCGCCCATCTCATGCTTCGAAATATCGAGATCAAGGCCCACATCGAGAGCGTTGAGTTGCTGCTTCCAAAGGCTGCGGCTATTGCAAATGAAGGCCCAATTGAGATTCTTCAGGACGATACATTCTTCGCCTGCGAGAACGGAAGAATGAAGCTAAGAGCATTCTCAAAGGAAAAAGGCGAACTTATTTTCTATAGGCGAGCAAATCAACAGGGCCCGAAAGAATCGTTTTATCTTCGTTCACCAACGTCGTCTCCCGATACCTTGCGCGAAGCCTTGTCGCAAGCTTATGGGCAGGCGGGTCGAGTACAGAAGCTGCGTACACTGTTTATGATTGGGCGTACACGAGTGCACTTAGATCGAGTTAAACACCTGGGACACTTCCTAGAGCTGGAAGTTGTGCTTCAGGAAGGTGAGTCGGTGGGGATGGGCATTAAGGAAGCTCACAATCTCATGGCACAGCTCGGTGTCGAGCCATCTCAACTCATTGAAGGCGCTTATATTGATCTGCTTTCTCAAACAGGCGCCTACTAACCCCTTCCATCGAGAGGACGTTAAGCGACAAACCAACTAGTGAGGTACCGAATGACAACAGCCAGACCTTTTCTCATGTTTCAAAACGGCTGCGCGCAAGCCGCGTTGGATCTGTACTTCGGTACGCTTCCTGATTCCCGCATGGTACGAGTCGAGCGCTATGCTCAAGATGAGGCTGGTCCAGCTGGTTCTATTAAAGTCGCAGTGTTCACACTTTGTGGCCGATCTTCTGTCCAGTGCTGTCCACGTACTCCTCAGAATCGAAGACAATTGATTGGTCATGGTGCTCACAACTCCATCATGCAGTCACTGTCTAATTAAATATTTGAGAGACCACTACACTAGAGGGGGGGCGTGTGGGAACGGGTTCCGTGGGGACTGGCATTGGCCCGAAGAAGGTTGGTCCAGACTGCTTGCAGCAGCGCCGCAGGTGCAAGGAATTTCATTGGCCCGTCGATGCGTGCTACAAAGCGGGATAGATGGCGCGCCATTCGAGCATCCTTTGTCGCAGCGGAAAACATCAATTTTTCAATTGCATTTAAAGAAAGTCGGTTTGAGAAATCATTGATCAAAAAGCGATGCCCTGCAAACATCTTCGCATGCTGGCGCTGATAGTGACGCAGGGCGGCATCACCAACCCAATCTCGCTGCTTGGCAATAGCGGCGCCTATGTTATCTGACAGCAACGCGGCTGATTGAAACGCCCAACCACAACCTATGCCCCACATGTAGTCGATGCTCATTGCTGCGTCACCCACTAGCGCCATACCTCGCACTACCGGAGGCCGCCATAAATTAGGATAGTCTTTCACGGTTAGTACTTGATCAATCGGTTCGGCGTTCTGCAGCTGCTGTGCGTCCGGCAGGCTGCGTATCCGTTCGATCAACGCTTCCAGAGCTCTGCCACGACAGGCGTCGAGATTCTCTCGTGGGCTTATCCACGCAACGACCGCGACATCGTCGTCGTTGGGAAAAATATAAGCTGTCTCGGAGCCCGTCAACCACATCTGTGAAGTATTGCCACGACGCAGATCAACATGCCGCATGGGGGCGAAAATTGCGAAACGGCGATTCGGTGCGCTCTTGGTTTTTATCCCTGCCAGCGTTGCTAGCGGCGAGTTGCGCCCATCTGCGGCAACCAGCAGAGGCGAGCGCAGTGTGACTTGCCGGTCTTCGGACGTAAGCTTGACACCTGCAATTCTCCCCTCCTGTTCCACCAAGCCCTGTATTGACCAGCCGCTCATCATGGTGACACCTTGAGTTGCCGACGCCATAGAGCGCATGATTGGATCAAGTTTGGAGCGGCGAATATTGTAGCCATGCAGAGGTCTTCCGTCCTGATCCGATCCCAGATGATCACCCACCCACCCGTAAGGCGTGTGAATTTCAAAGCTGTTACGCACTGCGCCAGCTTCTTCTATGAGCCGGTCTATACCCAGTCGTCGCATCACCGGTACTGCCGAAGCCTGAATGAAGTGCGTACACAGGTGCTTGTAGTCGCTGGCCTGCACACGATTCTCAATCAGTGCTACCTTGAGACCCTTGCGGGCCAGCAATGTTGCCGTTGTACATCCAGCCAGACTCCCGCCCACCACCACAACGTCAAATTCATGTGTCAACATCAACATCTCCCGAATTGCTCCAGTTGTATAGGAAAAATAAGCGCGCTTTTTCTTTAGAAGCGAGCGTAATGACTCATAGTGCTTATATAGAGCTACTCTTGCAACAATTCGTCGAGACGATTAAATCGCTCTACCCACATATTCTCATATGTAGTAAGTACTGCTGCGACACTGCTTATGGTTTTAACATTTGCTTGCACTATTTGCTCTCTACCATGCCGTGCTTTGTGCACAAGATGTGCACGTGCAAGCACGTTAACGTGCTTGGCAACTGCCGCAAAACTCATATGATAGCTCTCTGAAAGTTCCGAAATAGTACAGTCAGAGCCAAGCGTACGGCGTACGATGTCGCGCCGTGTTTTATCAGCTAGTGCCTGAAAAACCATATCGTAATTTAGTGAATGTTCAACCATATAGTTAAAAATCGCCAATTATATAAGGTAGATGACGTAATATATAAGTGAATCTCATTGAGATTGTTCTGCCTATCTTTGTGCACAAAAATCTTCAGCATTACTTAGACAAAGCGAACGAGATTCAGGAAATTCTCGGGTACCTATCGCTCCAGTTTTGTGTCGATGCTGATTGCATAATGAGTGGTTTCAGTACCTGTCTTGCTTTTATGGCCGACTTTGGGGATTCTCAGAGCGACAAAACAACAATCCTTTCTTGTCCTTTGTCAAGCCACGCACCAGTTTCAACAATTCCTTCAAGATCACGAGCGACATCAGCCACTTTCTTTATAGCTTCAGAAAGCTTTTCTGTATGTTCTGGTTTGGGGTAATGACTATCAAGTGTCAGGAAATGCAAATTTATGTATTTTTTATTGGCTGATAATAAAGCGCGACAGCACTATTGGTAAATACCCTGGATTTTGATAGCTGTAAATCAACAGAATCTTTATAATTCAAAAACAATGGTTTGCCCTCCCCAAGAATAATTGGCTCAAGCATAATCTGATATTCGTCTATTAAATCAAGGGCTGCGAGGTTTTGAATCAGATTGGCGCTGCCTATGATGACAATGTCTTTGCCAGGCTCTCTTTTTAATTTGTTAATTTCTTCCACGGTGTTACCGCTGATAATATCCGCAGCTTTGTATTGTCCCCAAGGTGCAAAGTGGAGGGTTTTTGAAAAGACAATTTTCTTGACTTGGTTAATGTGTTTTGCGAAAGGATCTGTATCAGGTTCTTCCGGCCAGATATCAGCAAAGAATTTGTATGTTGTTTTTCCCAACAGCACCGTGTCCTGTTGAGCACGCTGACTGAGCAATTCTTCACCTATTTCGTCGTTGAAATTTTTAGTGAACCAATCCATTTCGCCTTTGGGGCCCGCTATATAGCCGTCTAGGCTCATGAATATTGAGGTAACAAGTCTTCGCATATAATTTTTAGGGTCTTAGGAAGTTAAGCACTTACAAAAGTGTGCTAACTTACTGAGATGAATGTTAAAAACAGATACTATTTTCGTTCTCGAATTAGAGAAGCTAAATTCAGGCAACTTATCCGCTGTTTTGCTCTGGATTTTACTGCCACAAGTACCGCACAATTGACCGATATTTCTACACGGTCTGTCAATACGATTTACCTCAAAGTTCGGCAAAGAATAGCTCAGTGTTGCGAGCTTGAATCGCCTCTTCAAGGTGCTGTAGAAGTCGACGAGTCTTATTTTGGTGCGCAACGCGTCAGGGGTAAAAGAGGTCGAGGTGCTTATGGCAAAACAATTGTTTTTGGTGTATTGAAGCGCCAGGGGAAAGTATATACGGAAATTGTTCCGGATTGCTCTAAAGCCACATTGCAAGCCATTATCCGTGGGCATGTAGCACCAGACACAATCATTCATTCCGATGGGTGGCGCGGCTATGACGGGCTGGTCGATATCGGTTTTGATAAACACTTCAGGGTTCATCATGGCAACAACGAGTTTGCCAGTGGCGAACGGCACATTAACGGTATCGAATCTTTCTGGAGTTTTGCAAAAAGACGTTTGGCAAAGTTCAATGGCGTTCCTGAACATACCTTTTATCTACACCTGAAAGAAACAGAATTTCGATTTAATCATCGTCGTGATAATCTCTACCTTGCAGTTCTTAAATTATTACGCCTAAACCCGCTTTAACTTCCTAAGACCCTTTATTATTTATTAAGTTTTCTCCCTTAAGCTAGTCGAGAGTTTTTCAAGTGAATCGTCCATCCTTCGTTCTTATACTGATTACGCTGGCCTTAGAGCTGCTTCCCATTCAATTTTGTGTTGTCATTGCTTAAACACAAAATACACAAAGTTTGGCCTCCACTTAACTAAGTTTCCTGTTTGTTTATTTTTACTTCTTCTCACTACAATTAAACATCCACTGCACGCCGAATTTATCAGTTAAAGAACCATAGTAATCACCCCAAAACATTTCTTGCAGGGGCATTTCGATTTTTCCATCTTCTGAAAGAAGAGCAAAAAGTTTGTCGGTCTCAGCTCGTGTATCCGGTAGTAAACTGATATAAACATTATTACCTTGAATCAGCTTAAAGCCCATAGACTCTGAAGCATCTGTTCCCATTAGCAAAAAACCACCCAAGATTGGCAAGGCCACATGCATCACCAAATTTTTATCAGCTTCGGCTAATGGTGGCGCTCCATCTTGTGATGGAACATCACCCATTCGAGCAATATTGCCCATAAATTCTGTCCCAAAAACTGATTTATAAAAGTTAAAGGCTTCTTCGGTAGTGCGATTGAAATTTAGATAGATACTGACAGTTGACATAATATTTTAAAATTAATTGGTAATATGATTGCTTAATAATAAGACTTTATCTTGAATGGATTGTTAGGCAGCAACATACGTTGCAAATCTCAAACGATTACCGTCCGGGTCTGTTACCACCATTTCTCGAGATTTCCACGGAGTATCATGGGGCGATTCAATAGTGGTGATACCACGATTAGTGAACTCCTGATAGCAATCCTCAACATCCGGAACCACGAAATAGATGGCACCACCTACCTGACAGTCCCCAGCATGCTCCGTAAGAAAAATAGTCTGATCTCTTCTGGTTAGTTGCACAAATAGAGGGAATCCCGGCTCGAACTGATGCTTCCAGTCAACAACAAAGCCCAAACCATCGACGTAGAACGGCAGGCTGGCTGCCGCACTCGTTATCCGTAGTTGAGGTATGATTGTCTGACTCAAGACGTGTTCTCCTTTGTCGCCTAATGCCGAAGTTAAGCCGTGGGATCCGCCGGTTTGAACACCTAAAACTTCATCAAGATTACTCAGTGCTAGTGAAAATCCTGCTTCAAAGCACATTGCAATAATTTTTTCCATATCATCTATTGTATTAAAAGTAATTGTCACATGAACGGTTGTAGCCTCGCCATTATCTCTAAATTCATATTTCCAATGCATTTTAGGCATTTCTTCATTTAATTTACCCTTGTCATCACAAAAAATATCTTGTGCGGTAAAACTATTTTCTGGTTCAATAGACTCAAACTCCATCCACACCCATATCTTCTCACCCTCTGGACCAGACATACAATAATGCCAATGCCCACCCTCGCTAAAATCAAATGACTTGGTTATAGCAATCCAAGGTTTTGGAGCCCACCATTTATCAAGCCATGTAATATCTGTCCACGCTTTCCACACTCGGTTTTTGGGGGCTACAAAAACTCGTTCCACAGTAATAATCTTGTTAACAATATCTTTTTTTATTATTGGCGTATTCATATTTATTTAGCACTCCTTTATTGGCTAAGCCTACTGCGGCATTGCTATATTTTTAACATTCGCTTGCGCTACTTGGTCTCTAATGCCGTGTTTTATCAATCAGTGCCTGAAAAACCGTATCGTAATCTAATAAACATTAAACCATATGGTTTAATAATATACCAACTATAAATCATGTCAAATCTTGACATGATTATTTTTTAATCTCTGTGGGTTTGATTCCTCATATCCACCAATACCATAGTATCCAAGGGCGCTAGGATTTTCATTTGCTTGCTTTGATGGATCAATACGTGCCCAGCTACCACTAGGAAACTTACCTATCGCTTCTTCCTTCTGACTACCCCGATAATCCAAGTTACATCACCATGTCTCAGATTTACAGGTTAAAACAGAATCGCAGGAAATAGTATGGCTACTGCTAAATTTGGCTAACGGTCATTAAAATAACAGGATACATCAGGCTCCGAGTAGAAGCCTTTAGCGAAGATACTCACCGGATCGTTCTGGTTGATATGTGACTTCTTCAATGCGTACTTGCAACACTCCGCCGCCAGGCTTCGGCCACTCAATTTCATCGCCTTGGGAAAGACCAAGCAGCGCACTTCCTACCGGCGCAAGTATAGAAATTGTACCGCCATTGGCCTCAACATCTTTGGGATATACCAGAGTTAAATAAAAATCCTGGGAAGTAGATTCGATTCTGAATCTTACGGTTGAATTCATTGTCACCACGGTTGATGGAATCTCCTTAGGATCCACTACTTCAGCACGGGCAAGTTCAGCTTCCAAATCGTCTTTGTCTGGGAATGTGGAATCGGGCAATGCGTCCATAAGCTTTTCCAGTCTTATTGCGTCGAGCGACGAAATTATAATCTTTGGTTTTATAGTCATTTTATTTCCTAAATGAGGGTTGTTATGAGTTGTCGTAATTAGGCTTGAGACGAGCATTGCAGTGACACCGACTTGATCTGGCTCAATTGTTCTAGATTTTCTGTTATCGAAATCTACAGGCGACAAATTTCTCGATACCGAAGAGCGTTGAGAACACTCAAAAATTTGATTTATGCAGGAATGTTATCTTTACCATCGGCATACCCATCCGCTTTGCCAATTTTGGTTTCAGTGTATTAATCATCAGTCTTCAATGCAAAAATACTTCTTCTCCGATATCTAACAATGCATTGCTCGTGCGATACGTAGCATTGAGATGCGCGCTAATGCGGATTTAAATCTTCAATCATCATTGGGTTTTAATCAAGTATCTGAATTTATTTACATTATCGTAAATAAAAAAGAGAGTCATGATAGATATTAAGACGTTCGCAATTTCTGTGCTGATACCCTTAGCATTCCCAACTTTAAGTTTGTGCTGGCTGTAATGAAGAGAAAGTTGAATGGCCTCAGGTACCGACCAAAGTACAGCAATCAATCACTGAGCATGCACAAAGCGGCGAAGTTTTAAACGTGAAGAGGGAAACAGAAAGAAGTATTGTCATTTATGAAGCTGACGGCAAGAAAATTGAGATAAAAGTCGATGAAAATGACAAGCTGGTTGAAATCTTTGACGATTAAATTCTTAAATCAAATAGTGATCTCACCTCTGGTCTGATCAAATATTCAGTCAATATAGAACTGCATGATCAGATTTGGATGAGTAGGTACCAGTAAGGAAAATTAAATGCCCAAGGTTTTTATTACCTTGGGCATTTTGAAAACGCTCTGCTTTGAATCAAATATTCCTGCTGCGGTTCTTTACTTTGTTAAATTCAAAGTCAAAGTCAATTTTTCAGGTGTTTACAAATTGTAAACATCTGAATTTAGCTCGGTCTCGCTTGCATGATCACCGTGTTGGCCAAGTGCTGCTGCCGGCTTTGCATATTCGTGTTGCAACAATTCTGCCGCTATCTTTCGATGAAAATGAGCCTGTTTTTGTGCTTCTTGTGCAGCTTGCTCATAATAGCGTAAATTGGCCGTGGCATGTTTGGAAATCCTGTCTTCCTCTTCCATAGTACTGACTCTTATCTTCATAGTTGTTGCAAGGCTTTCTTTTTTATGTAGCTTTCGTGGTCATTTCTTTGGCTACGTCGTCACAGTAATTAGCCAACTTATCATGATCGCTATAAAATATCTAGAAGATGGTTTCAGTCTTTCTGTTACCTAACTGTCGTACTTGTTTCTCACAAGATCATTTAATGACTCGCGCGTCAAAAGGGTAGTGACGCGGCGTATGCTGAACGGTTATCCATTGATCGGTCGTGAATGCTGCGACGGCCCAGACGCCATTGAAACGACCGACTCCTGAGTTCTTTTCACCGCCGAAGGGGTTATAAGGTAAGTCATTGACCGGCTGGTCATTGATATGCGCCATGCCCGATTCGAGTTGTTGTGCAAACCGAAGGCCGCGTTCGACATCTTGCGTAAACACCGCGGCAGCCAACCCAAGGTCGGTATCGTTGGCGATATTCAATGCATCCGTTTCATTGCGCGCACGTATGATCGGTGCGATGGGGCCGAACGATTCCGTTTGTGCCAATGGCATCTGATTGGTGACTTGAGAGAATACATGGGGGGGAAGCACCAGGCCTTGTGCGTCACCCCCCACCATTTGATGGGCTCCCGATGAAATGGCGTCGTGGATCCTTTGCTGCAGACCATTCAACTGGGATTCATTGATAATTGGACCAATCATGGTATCCGCTGCGTCCGGATCGCCCACTTTCAGTTGACGTACCCGATCAGCAAAGCGCTCGACAAACTCATCGTGAATCCGATCTTCAATAATGAAGCGGTTAACGCTCATGCAAGTCTGGCCCTGGTGCAGAAACTTACCAAACACGGCAGCTTCCACGGCTTGTCCCATATCGGCATCATTCAATACCACAAACGGGCCATTTCCACCCAATTCCAATTCCAGTCGCTTCAGCATGGGTCCTTCGGCTGCCAATCTTGCGATATTGCGGCCAACCGGTGTGGAGCCGGTAAACGATATGACACGAGGAATGGGGTGGGTGACAAAGGCATCGCCAATCTCGCTGCCCGCACCGACGATAATGCTGAGTACACCCGCAGGCAATCCCGCTTCTTCAAGGATTTTTGCAAACAGCAGTCCGCCCGTTACCGGAGTATCGCTGGCTGGCTTGACCACGACAGCATTACCGACAGCGAGTGCGGGCGCTGCAGAACGGGCAGTGAGCTGGAATGGCCAATTCCAGGGACTGATCACCCCGACAACCCCCACGGGTTTGCGATACATGCGGCTTTCCTTACCGGGAATGTCTGCCGGAAGAATCCGGCCCTCCACCAAATAGGGCAGGGTAGTTGCCTCCAGAAGCACACCATGCACGGCGTTCCATTCCAGGTTGGCTTTGATGCGCGTGCCGCCTGACTCATGAATGATCCAGGATACAATTTCTTCGCGCCGTGCTTCCATGATTTGCGCCGCGCGGCGCATGATGGCTGCCCGCTCGCCCGGTATTAACGCCGCCCATGCATGCTGCGCCTTGGCGCCGCCGCGATAGGCTTCGTCCAAGTCATCGCGATTGGCATGGGGTATTTCGACCAGCGTGCTGCCGTCATAGGGATTGAAGTCGCGCAGAATCTTTGCTCCCTTGCCGTGACGCCATTGGCCATTGATGAATAGTTGGTCGAAATTTGAATAAGGCGATTGGGATGCTGATTTCTTTTCCATAAGGCATTCCTCATGCGTGTTTTCTTGGAAAATCCACTCAAAGTGAAGTACACAAGTGTTGATTAGAGTCGAATGATCGGTTTAATCGTGATGCCCTTCTCACTATCTTCAGCGGCCTGATTGATTTGATCGAGGGAATAAAACCTCACCAGCTTGTCAAAAGGAAATCTTCCCTGCTGATAAAGCTCAACCAGTGCTGGAATAAAAAGATCCGGTTTACTATCGCCTTCAATGATTCCGATAATGCGTTTTCCTATCGTCATCACTCCGTTTACATCGAAACTCGCTTCGGTACCCAAGGCCGGTGCGCCGACAATGCCGCATGTCCCACGGATAGCCAATGCATCAATGGCTTGACGCAGTACAGCAGGGCGCCCGCTCGATTCCAGAGTAAAATCAGCGCCGCCATGCGTTATTTTGCGAACCGCTTCGACCGGGTCGGTTTCCCGGCTGTTAATGGTATGGGTTGCCCCGAGTTCCATCGCCAGGGCCAAGCGCGAAGGAACCACATCGGCCGAGATGATGGTCGTAGCACCGGCAGCGCGTGCCGCCATCACAGCACTGAGTCCCACTGCGCCGCCGCCAAAAGCTGCAAAACTGCTGCCCGGACTGACTTTGAGTGCGTTTATGACGGCTCCGGCACCGGTCTGAATGCCGCAACCCAGTGGGCCAAGAAGCTCCAAGGGCGCATCTTTGGGAACTTTGATGACGTTGCGCTCATGCACCAGCGCAAAGGTGCCAAACGACGATTGTCCGAAGAAATGATCGTGGATCGGTTCTGGTGTGTTGCCGGTTGTAAAGGTCGACGTGCTGCCATCTTCGCGTGCGCCATTGAAATTCAGCGCATAAAATTGCTCGCAATAGGTCAAATCACCGCGTAGGCAGGACTTGCAGTGCCCGCACCACATATAGGTCAGCACCACATGGTCGCCAACTGCGACTTTCTTCACATGGCTGCCAATCTGCTCGACTACGCCCGAGCCTTCATGCCCCAATACCACTGGCAGAGGCACTTCGTAGAGCTGATCGCGCGCAACCATATCGGTATGGCACATTCCCGTCGCTACCATGCGGACGCGCACTTCATCGGATCGCGGATCATCCTGCATCAGATCTTCAATCTGAAAAGGCCCGCCTTTCTGACGGACGACGGCTGCCTTGATTTTTTTCACGGGTACCTCCGCTTTGGAATCGTTAGGTCTTGCTCAAGGTCAAAATGAAACTAGCGTATGCCTGATTTTCCCGGTGCAAGAATGCCATTGGGATCCAGTGCTTTTTTAAGTATTTTGTGAACATTTCTCTGCACTGGGCCATAGGTTTCGGCGACTTTATCCATAAATGCCGTATTGACGCGATAAGTTCCATACCCGCGCGCGGAGAATTCGGTCAGCAATTCCTCGAAACATTGATAGGCCGCCTTCGTCTGCTCTGGGTCGGTTTTGTCGTACAGTACATCGACAATGTGATGCATATCGCGCATTCCGACGATAAATTCGCCGGAATAATCCAGTCCGTACTTGGCCAATATCTGCTTGGTCAGAGCCATTTGTTTCAAGGTTTCACTGCCGCGCGCTTGAGAGACGGGCGCAAACCACATTGACCCGCCACCTCCACGCCAGTTATACAACGAAAATTCCGTGAGCGTCATTTCTCCGCGCATGAGCTTGGCGCGATAAGCAAATGCCGGATCATCACCTGCTTCCTGTTCTGTCATGATTTTTGCTTTGCCCGATTGAGTGAACGCTTGTGTGACGATGTTCCAGTTCACATCAATCTGCTCCTGCGTGCCATAAAGCGCAGCATAGACGTTCCAGATCCCCAGTTTGTGATCTTTCATAATACGATACACCGCTTCATCCGGAATTGAACCCGGCCCGGACACATAATCACTGCGCTTGGCTTTTACCGGAGCCTCATAGAGCGCATGGGCAATGACTACAGCGTTGGGAATCACACCGCTGATGCGCAGCGGGCGAATCGTTTCGACGATCTCCACGATGTCTTCTTCGTGCTGGTACTGGATCACAAACGGCTTGAATGCTGGCGGTTCCGGCATTAACCAGAAACCGAATTTAGTGACGATGCCATAGTTGGATTGGGTAAAAATGCCATCCAGATAGGGGCCATAGCCCCATTTGAATACCTGCCAGGTGTTGGAATTGGGCACTGAACCCATGCCGGTACGCAACACTTCTCCATTCGCCAGCACGACCTCCATGCCGCAAGCGAACAAAAAGTGCTCGCCATAGGGCGTGTAACCCACGCCGCGATCCAGCGTGTTACCAACCGGTCCTGCGATGGCAGAAGGGGCGGGCATGGATAGCCATAAACCCAGCTTGTGTTCTTTGATGTAATCGTAGAGTTGTTGATAGGTTACACCCGGTTCGACCAAGGCAAAGGCCAAATCCTTATCCACTTCGAGAATGCGATTCATGCGCTTGAGATCAAGCACCACCTGACCACGCTCTGCCGGAGCTGCCGAGCCATAACCCAGATTTTTTCCGGTGGAAATCATCCAAACCGGTACTTTGTATTGATTGCAAATCGCAACGATTTTCTGGATTTGCTCGACGGTTGTGGCCAGTAATGCCGCGGATGGCGTATGGTCTGCATCGGAAACCGGCATCATCGTCTTGATGTAAGGTGCAAGCTGTTCAGCACTGGTGAGTACAGCAGCGTCGCCCAGTACTTTGCGAAAATCACGGATGGCCGCATCGAAGTTTTTTTCCGACACACCTTTGGGCAATGCGATATATTGACTGGTCATGCTGTTTTCTCCTACACGTCGATGACAAATGAAACGAACTGTTGTCCCGATAACCCTTGATGGTTTGAATTGCGTTGATTCGATCGATGGACAAATGCGCGGTTGGAGCAAGATGCTTGCTGTATTCCCATACTCAATGCAGTTGCCACAACCGCAAAACCGGTAGCTTCTATCCAGTTGTCAAATCGGGGATGTTCAATTGCCGCATCCATTATGGTTTTGTCTTGGTCGATGGAAGATTCATCGCCTCGGGATAATACCGGTTGCCAATTTTCTGATGCTTTCCAGCCAATCTGTTGACTGGCTTCCAGCGGAGATACTCCGGCACAATACAAATGCATCGCGGGTTGCTCAGCCAGCCGAAAAGACGAAAACCCCGCTAATGATGAATCGCTCATTGCTTTATCAACCGCCGTTTGTTCAAGAAAATTTTCGACGATAGAGAAATCATGCTGACTTTGAGTAAGCAGGGAGGCCAGCAATCCTCCGGCGCTGTATGCCGGTGATGCGGTAGTCCACACATGGCGCTGCGGGAGGACGGCGCTATCGCTGGATACGAACATATGCGAACCTAATGCAAGGAGATGCCGCTCAGAGTTTCGCACCAACTCAGTGAATATGGCCGCATTGGCATAGTCCATGAGAGCTACCCAGCGCATATTCCGGGATTGTGTCAATAAATCGGCTATATGCAGAGGGTTGGTTAATAGCTCATCTGCTAATTGAAATGCTGGTAATGTACCTTCTTGGTTGAAGCTGCTGAAACGGGTACACGCGGCTTGGGCACCTTTGGCAAAGGCTTCGTCTATGGGGGTATTTCCCAGTAACAAGTGACAATCGCGCATATTACCGGAAGGTATTTGGCTGGTGGATAGTGCTTGAGTGGTGGCAGGAATGCCGAAGACCAACAGGGTTCCACCAGTCAGCATGCCTTTGATGAAGCTACGTCGCGTTTCATCCATGGAATGTGCCCTCCTTAATGTTGAGCTTCTTTTTTTGAAATGAAATCCGCCAGTTTGACTAATGATTCGTCGTCGATTTCTGAAGGACGAAAAGCCGGCATGGCTCGGTTACCATTGCGAACGACTGCACGGATATAAGCTGCGGGAAGGTCGCGATTGCGAATTTGCGGCCCGACTTGGGCTTCATGACAATATGCGCAAATTTTGGCGTAAATTTCTGCGCCATCCTTCCACGCAAACCCTGGATTGTTTTTCTCATCTTGCGCTGACCATGCATTGCTTGTCGCAAGAATGACAGTGAACATGAAGCCGAATAACCAATTTTTCAATTTTGTTTTTTCCATACTGATTCTCCAGTATTTCAATGAGATGATAATAAGCTGGCAGTTTGGTGCGGTTAATTCAAATACTCATGGCTGATGGCCAACAATCAAAATCAGCATCAAAATACCATGATTCTACTGCCACAGGAAGCTCGTCACTTTTTTCCCCATCACCTCCTCATTAAATACCACCTTTGCAGCTGGGGTGTCGGCACAGGCGACACCGTAGCAAACATGCAAAGGCAATAAATGTTCTTCTCTCGGATGACAAAATCGGGCAAACGGTGCCTTTTCCCACTCAATCAATCGCTGTTCACGCGCTGCAGATAGAATCTCCGGATCGGTACAAGTTTCAATCAACCAGTGATCAAATCCCTCATTTTCTTTGCTGCTATCGATATCGTTCGAAAAAAATGTTTTCAAATTGTGAAATGACATGCCTGAACCGATAATCAGGATATTCCTCTCGCGTAAAAATGCAATCGCTTTTCCAAGTGCAATATGCAATCGAGGATTTAAGTTTTTCAGTAATGATAACTGGAGACAAGGAATCTGGGCTTGTGGAAACATCAGCTTGAGCGGTACAAATAACCCATGATCAAAACCCCGTTGTTCATCAAGTCTTGCCGGCACTCCGCTCGCTGTTAACTGTGTGCAAATTTCATGCGCCAATCCGGAATTGCCAGGCGCTGCATATTGAATTTGGTAGGCCTCGGCAGGAAATCCATAATAATCATAGATTATTCCGGGGGAGCTATTACTGGTTATTGTTGCTTGTTCCTCTTCCCAGTGAGCGCTAATGACTAAAATCGCTGCTGGCTCGCTCAGATCACTTGTGATTTTCTGCAGAAAAGCAACCATCTTGTCATGCCCTTTATCACCAAGAATCGGTAATGGCCCACCACCGTGCGGTAAAAACAAAACGGGCGAAAGCGCTTGTGATATCGGGCTCATGATTAAAAACCTCTGCTGATATAAAGTGCGAGCGTTTGTTAGCTAAGTGTACTACCTCATCAGTGGGATAGCTTGTTGGCCACTTTGGCGACATGAGCGCCCTGAAAGTGTGCTATTTTTATTTCGTTGTCTGACGGTTGACGTTTGCCATCGCCACCGGCCAGCGTGCTTGCTCCATACGGTGAGCCGCCGGTAATTTCACTCATGTTCATGATCTCCTGGCAGGAATAGGGAACACCTACGATGATCATGCCATGATGGAGCAAGGTGGTATGAAACGAGGTTATCGTGGTTTCCTGGCCGCCGTGCTGGGTGCCGGTAGACGTAAATACGCTACCTGCTTTGCCGATCAGTCCACCGTTAAGCCATAATCGACCTGTTTGATCAAGAAAATTGCGCATTTGCGCGCACATATTGCCAAAGCGTGTAGGCGTACCGAAGATAATGGCATCATAATTTGGCAGCTCATCAACAGTTGCAATGGGTGCTGGCTGGTCAAGCTTGGCACCGACTTTTCGCGCCACTTCTTCCGACATGAGTTCGGGGACGCGTTTAACGGCAACCTCGGCATTTTCGACGCTGCGTGCACCTTCAGCTACCGCGTTGGCCATAATTTCGATATGACCATACATGCTGTAATACAAGACAAGAATTTTTGCCATGTTACACCTCCTGATTGATGGGGTTGTGAACTAAAACTTTGCCAAAATTAAATAGTACTCCTTTATATAGCTTATAAAATTAAAAATTCGGAAGCGCTGTTTTAAACTTTCCATACTTACTCCAGCTTGGTTGTGCGTAGCCGTAATGCATTGCCGATCACGCTGACCGAAGATAGCGCCATCGCAGCCGCAGCAAAAATCGGTGACAGCAAAATGCCGAAGAACGGATACAGTACTCCGGCTGCGATCGGTATGCCCGCTGCATTGTAGATAAAGGCGAAGAACAGATTTTGGCGGATGTTACGCATGGTTGCTTCGGACAGGCGCCGTGCCCGGACAATGCCCAGCAGATCGCCGCGCAGCAAGGTTACCCCCGCGCTTTCAATCGCAACATCGGTGCCTGTGCCCATGGCAATGCCAACATCGGCGGTAGCCAAAGCCGGAGCATCGTTGACACCATCACCCGCCATTGCGACCACTCGCCCTTGTTCGCGCAATCGCGTTACGATTGCCGCTTTCTGATCGGGTAACACTTCCGCTTCCACTTCGTCGATGCCTAGTTGTCGAGCGACTGCTTCAGCTGTAATGCGGTTGTCCCCGGTCAACATAACGATGCGGATGCCATCGGCGTGCAGAGCATCAATGGCAGCGGGTGTCGATTCCTTCACCGGATCGGCGATAGCGACAATACCGGCAGTCGCTCCATCGACCGCCACGAAGATCACTGTCGCCCCATTCTGACGCAGTTCATCTGCTTGCGTTTCCAACACCTGGGTATCGATATTCAGTTCTGCAAGAAACTTGGTATTACCTAGGACAATCCGGTGATTATTGACATTGCCGAGCACACCTTTGCCAGTCGGCGAGTCAAAGTCGGTTGCCTTGGCCAGCACAATTGATCGTTCCTTGGCGGCGGCAACGATAGCGGCAGCCAAAGGGTGTTCGCTTCCCTGCTCCAAGCTGGCCGCAAGATGCAGCAGCTCGTTCTCGTCGATATTGCCAGCAGCGCGAATTGCGGTGACTTTGGGTTTACCTTCGGTCAGCGTACCCGTCTTGTCAATCACGATAGTGTCGATCTTTTCCATGAGTTCCAATGCTTCGGCATTTTTGATCAGAATGCCTTCGGTCGCACCCCGTCCGATGCCGACCATGATTGACATTGGTGTCGCCAGACCCAATGCGCACGGACAAGCGATGATTAGCACGCTGACGGCTACGATCAAGGCATAACTCATGGCTGGCGGCGGGCCCCAGACCGCCCAGGCGGAAAAAGCAAGTATGGCGATCAGAATGACTGCCGGAACGAACCAGCCAGCAACGATGTCTGCCAAGCGCTGAATTGGTGCGCGCGAGCGCTGCGCATCCGATACCATGCGAACAATCTGCGCCAACATCGTATCACGCCCAACTTTTTCCGCGCGCATCACAAAACTGCCCTGACCATTGATGGTACCGCCGATCACCTTATCGCCGGATTGCTTGCGAACCGGCATGGATTCACCGGTTACCATCGATTCATCGACATTCGAACCGCCTTCGATCACTTTGCCATCGACCGGTATCTGGTCGCCGGGACGTACCCGTAGGCGATTACCCACCATTACCTGATTCAGATTGATCTCTTCTTCTGCATCGTCGTCGCCAAGACGACGGGCCGTCGTGGGTGACAAATTGAGCAAGGCTTTAATCGCACCAGAGGTACGTTCGCGCGCTCGCAATTCGAGCACTTGGCCCAATAACACCAGCACGGTGATAACCGCCGTAGCCTCGAAATAAACTGCGACCGATCCATCACTGCTGCGAAAAGCATCGGGAAAGAGATCAGGCGCAACGGTGGCAATGATGCTATAGATCCATGCCACACCGGTACCCATCGCAATGAGCGTGAACATGTTCAGCGCGCGGTTTGTTATCGATTGCCAGCCGCGTACAAAAAACGGCCATCCTGACCACCACACGACTGGTGTTGCCAGCAGCAGTTGCAGCCAATTGGAAGTTTGGGGAGATAGTAAATGTGCCAGCCCGATCAGATGACCGCCCATTTCCAGGATAAAAACGGGTGCGGTCAATATGAGGCCAATCCCGAAGCGGCGGCTCATGTCCGTGAGTTCCGCACTCGGTCCAGTACTGAGTGATACTTCCGCCGGTTCTAATGCCATGCCGCAAATCGGACAGTTTCCCGGCCCGGTTTGCCGGACTTCCGGGTGCATGGGGCAGGTATAGATAGCGCTGGGTGTAGATTCTCCGGTTTGGAGCTTGCTGGTTGAATAGGTTCCGGGTGCAGCTACGAATTTGCCGTGACAATGGGCAGAGCAGAAATAGTAAACTTGATGATCATGTTCTGCACAGTATTTTTCTGTAGACGTATCGACATGCATGCCGCAGACAGGATCGGTCGCTATATCAGGGTGATTCGTGTGATGATCGTGTTTATGCTGTATATCCTTGTGATGTTCGTAAGTCATAACTTGTAATCCTTATAGAACAAGCGTTATCGCACTTCAACACTTTTTCACCTAAAAATATAGGTATCCAGAATGAAATAGTTTTCAAACTGTAAAAATCCAATCCATTATAGTAACTGGATACTTTAGAAAAAAATGAATTATTCTAAATGATGAAATTTTATAAATATTAAGTATGAAGCGCTTGCATAATATGGTTTTTCCGTTGAAAAAAGCTTTCAGGAACGATTAAATGCAATTTTCTTCTTGTCTGCCCTACTGATATAGTGCTTGAAACTGATTCATTATTGGTTTAACGTTTAAATCAATTGCCAATCAGTAAGCTGGATTGGGCATCCACCAGTCAAAAAGGTCTAAGCAATATGTTCAATTTAGGTTCCATGCAACAGCAGTTAACGCAGCATCAAATTCGCGTCCCCGCAACGTCTTTAACCGCACCTCTCCACCATTGACATGACCCTGGCTTTTAACTTTATCAATAAAAATATTGCGTTCAGCGGGGTCACAATACAATTCACTGAAGGGATGAGCGAGAAGTTGCTCGATAGATTCCGCCTCGAAGATATCAACCATTGCCGGGTTTACTGCGAGGAATCTCTCCTTCTCATCAGGCGTGTTGCGGAAACCCTAAATGCATCAATTGACATCTTGCCGCGAAAGCGTTTAGAAAAATTTTATTTGACAATTAAGACAACCGGTCGTATTGTATGAGTATGGCTAAATCGATCCAAAAAGAACTCAATAGAGAAAACCTGTTAAACCAAGGCGTCGCTTTATTTATTGAGCAAGGTTATCACGGTACCGGGTTGCAGGAAATTCTCGATGCGGTGAGCGTTCCAAAGGGTTCTTTCTATAATTATTTCGACAGCAAAGAGGATTTTGGTGCTGAGGTCATTCAGCACTATATTGATCCTTTTATTGTGAGGTTATCCACACATCTGAGCAAAGCCGACACGGACGCGCTAAACGCAATCAGGCGATATTTTGACGAGCTAATTGTGGAACTCGAAAATAACCAATTTAAAGGCGGTTGCCTGCTGGGTAATCTTATGGGAGAAATCGGCAGCACCAATGATGTTTGTCAGCAATCCCTGCAATCGGCCGTCAGACGCTATCGAGATTTATTGCAGTCCGGATTGGCCAAAGCGCAACAGCAAGGAACAGTCAGGTCAGACAAATCATCCGAAGCAATGGCTGATTTGCTGATCAATGCCTGGCAAGGAGCTTTACTGCGAATGCAAATAGAGAAATCATCTGCGCCGGTTAAGCAATGTTGTCAGGATTTGCTGGAAGATTATTTTAAGGTTTGATTATTTTTTATCGAATAAATAGACGACCGGTCATATTATTAATTCAATTTTAGAGGGGATAAAAATGCCAAAATATATTATTGAACGCGAAATTCCTGGAGCAGGTTCACTGACACAACAAGAGCTAAAAGCCATTTCGCAGAAATCATGCGGTATCTTAAACAGTATGGGGCCACGAATCCAGTGGCTGGAAAGTTATGTGACTGACGATAAAGTCTATTGCGTCTACATTGCCCCCGATGAGGCCACCGTTAGAGCGCATGCTGAACAAGGCGAGTTTCCCGCCAATCGTGTTTCTCAAATCAGGTCCGTGATTGATCCAACTACGGCTGAATAGCATGCAAAAATTTTGCCGCTCATGAAAAATATTTTTCATCAAGGGAGTAATGATTATGCAACCCCATACTTTTCGCCTTGCAATACTAGCTCTGACTCTGGTTGTCGCAAGTACTTTTGAATCATTTGCAGCAACTGAACCAGACGGCCAGCTTATACCTAGACTGCAAAATCTGGGTACGCACACATTTCCAGTCAGTACACGCAATCCACTGGCACAGCAATATATCAACCAGGGCCTCAATCTAGCGTATGCATTCAATCATGCTGAGGCGCGCCGCGCATTTCGTGAGGCGGCAAGGCTTGACCCCGGACTTGCGATGGCTTACTGGGGTCAGGCACTCGTACTCGGTCCTAATATCAACGCCATGATGGAGCCGAACGAAGAGCCGCAGGCTTTGGAAATTATGCAGCAAGCCAAGTCACTGATGATGAATGCTTCGCCAAAGGAACAAGCACTCATCAGCGCACTGGAAAAGCGCTATTCAGGAAAAACCGAACACAGAACAACGAATGATAAGGCTTACGCGGAGGCAATGCGAGAGGTGCATCAGCGTTTTCCGGATGATGCGGATATCGCGGTGCTGTATGTCGAGTCCATGATGGATTTGCGACCTTGGGGCTACTGGATGCTCGACGGTACTCCGTATGAAGGCACAGCCGAAATCGTCGCGCTTACTGAAGATGTATTACAGCGCAATCCGCAACATCCTGGCGCGCTGCACATGTATATTCACCTGATTGAGCCGACCAGTACACCTGAGCGTGCAGAGAAGGCAGCCGATACCTTGCTGAACTTAATGCCGGAGGCAGGGCACATAATACACATGGCATCGCATATTTATCAGCGGATCGGACGCTACGCCGATTCCATGAAAAGCAATCAATTGGCAATCACGGCAGACGAAAATTACATTACACAATGCCATGCCCAAGGGTTATACCCGATGGTCTATTATCCGCACAACATTCACTTTCTCTGGTTCGCAGCTACAATGGATGGTCAAAGCAAGATTGCGATCGAATCTGCCAAACAAGCTGCTGGCAAAATTGACGATGAGGTGCTAAAAGCGATTCCATTGACGGCAATTTTTCGCGTGGCACCTTATTGGGCATTAGCCAGATTTGGACATTGGCAAGAAATTCTTGAACAACCTGCGCCACCGTCAACCAATCCATTTTTGACCGGGAGCTGGCATTATGTGCGCGGTCTAGCATTTGTTGCGATGAGGCAACCGCTACAAGCTGAGCAGGAGTTAATAGCACTGCGCAAGATCATGAAAAACCCGTTACTAGACAATCCGCTGTTGTCTAAAAATACCACCAGCACCATACTCAGTATCGCACCTGAAGTACTGGCAGGTGAAATTGCCGCTGCTCACGGTCAATTCGATCAGGCTATTGCATACCTTGAAAAAGCGGTTCGCCTAGAGGATGCCCTGGTATATACAGAGCCATCAGAATTTCATCTCCCGCCACGCTTGGCACTGGGCGCTATCTTGCTGGAAGCAGGTCAGCCAACTGAAGCGGAAACCGTTTACTGGGAAGACTTGCGGCGAAATCGTAACAATGGTTGGGCGCTCTACGGACTGATACAGGCATTGAGCGCGCAAAAAAAGGATGATCAGGCAAGGCTTATCGAAGCGCGCTTCAAAAAAGCCTGGGAGCGTGCAGATGTCACCCTGCAGGCATCCCGCTTCGGGCGCCCGTTACGCTGAGCAAGTACATAGCCAAATGGTTCTAGGCAACACTCAATCTCCAGCGCGGCTGCTACTTAGTTTGGATGAACTCGGTGAACCCGGCAAGAAAACTTCGGAGCTGCTCACGTGCTGCCTCATCTACCATTTCTCCCGATTCATTGAAGACGTGATGTGCTCGTGATATGAGCAACCGTCCACCGAACCATGGACGCATGCCTAATGCCCGCAGCACAGGGAGCCAGGCATTCTGAGACAGGACTGTGCCAAATCCGCCGGGCGATGCTCCCATCAGTGCAACTGGACGATCACCGAAAGTTCGTGCAATACTGCTTGGTGGCCGAGATAGCCAGTCAATCGCATTTTTGAGCATGCCTGGTAAGGAATTATTTAATCAAAATAATTGCCAGAGCCCCATAACGGGACTATTGTTTCACCCATGAGAATTATTGCCCTGTCGACCCTGAAAGCATTCTGGGAAGATACTCGTCTTATACCGATGCAATTCAACCGGCGCTTGTTTGGTACCTCGGCATGCATTAAAAGCCAACTGGACAACACCGGCAGAGGTAAAAGCGGATTTCAAAAGTGCCAGTATTCTCAAAGACGGCAGCGTCGTATTCAATTTGCCGGCAATAAATATCGGCTAATGGTATGGATAAACTACGCTTACAGTATTGTTTATATCCGTTTTATCGGCACACATGACCAATATGACCGGATCGATGCACAAACGCTAGCACCAGGAACGGACTTATATGAACATCAAACCCATCAAAACCGATGCTGATTATCATGCTGTGCTGAAAGAAGTGGAATCACTCATGACGGCCGAGCCAAATACACCAGAAGGTGAAAAGCTGGATATTCTGGCAACACTGATTGAAGCCTATGAGTGCAAACATTTTCTGCTTGATCTCCCTGATCCTGTCGAAGCCATTAAATTTGAGATGGAACAGAAAGGTTTAACAGTCAAAGACCTTGAGCCGATGATTGGAAAAAGCAATCGCGTTTATGAAGTACTCAATCGCAGACGCTCATTAACGCTAAGAATGATCCAGAAACTACACCAGGAACTGGGTATTCCGGCTGAATCCCTGATAAAACAACCCACCTAAATTTTCAGAATATCAGTTATTGCAAAATCCTGGTTTTCATCCTTTAAGGCTCACCAGAACGGGCAAATCTTGTAACTGGAAACTAATCTTACTTGTTTTATAATTACTCAGTCGAGGAAGTGAATTTGTCTAATTATAGGGATCTTCTTTGGTAGGCAGCATATTCAGCGTCGTCAAGCTGATTGATCTGTCTTTATTTTTTCATTTATTGCATAGGTCATTTGACTGCGTAACAACTCTGGTGGCAGATCGCGCACATGCAAATCGAGTTGTGGAAAGGCGATCTCGATGTTGTGTTCAGGGAATAATGTTGCGATTCTTGTGTTGAGCGCGCTTTGAACTTCCATCCTGTGATTGACTGTGTTTACGAATACACGAAGCTCAAAATCAAGAGAACTTGCACCGAAAGTCAGGAACCAGCACGATGGTTCTGGTTCCGCCAGTACCCGTTCATCTTCCCTGGCAATCTGCAATAGCAATGCACGTACTTTGTTTGTATCAGTGCCGTATGCAACTCCCACCCGGATGGCAACGCGAGTGATCGTATCGGTCAATGTCCAATTAATCAGATGGCCAGTAATGAAAGTTTTATTGGGTATCATGATTTCCTTGTTATCGAAATCAAGAACGGTGGTAGCACGAGTACGGATACGAATGATCCGACCGGAAAAATCGCCGATTGTGATTACATCCCCAACTCGAAACGGTCGTTCAAACAGTAGGATGATCCCGGATACAAAGTTGGCAAAAATTTCTTGCAAACCAAATCCAAGCCCAACCGTCAAAGCTGCAGCCATCCATTGTAGTTGCGACCAGCGCATACCCAGAAGGCTCAATCCCGCCAGTGTACCGCCAAATTACGATGACGTAGCGAAATACGCTGGTGATGGCATAACGTGAGGCTGCGTCAATACGGATATGTGACAACAGGCTGATCTCGATCAATCCTGGCAAGTTTCTGGCACCTGCCGTGGTCAGGGCCAGTACAAAGATACCCAGCAACACTGCCATCAGCGTGACGGGTTGCTGTGTCATTGCACCATCGGGTCCAATCTCGCTGAAGTTCCATAGTCCAATCTCGTCCAGACGTGCAATGGCTGGCAGTATGTCAGCCCAGACCCAGATCAGGCCGAGCACCAACAAGCTTCGACGCAGCACCCGTAATAATCGCCGGGTCTGAGTGTTGACCTGTTCCAGAGTAATGATTTCTTCCGGTTCCGGCGTTACTTCGCCGGATTCTTTAGTAGTCTCAGCTGCTGCCGAGCGACGTTCCTCGAATCGGCGTAGTGCCAGACGCCGCTCTCCGAGAAGAAACCAGCGTGCAAGCAACCCCAGTAGAATGGCAACCACAACAATTATGTTAAAACTGGCCAGTAGCGATGCAGGTAGTAGCAAACGCAACAGCTTGCGCTGAGTCGATGGTTCGCTGACCACACCTCTAATGACCCAGAGACGGCCCACATCCAGAAGGCGCCAGAGAGCCCATGCAAGAACCACACAACTTAGTACGATAGCCAAACGCGCTTGCACGTCGATGGCCGAGTCAATCCTTCGAATAAATGCCATCGAACTGATAAAGTATAGCGGCAGTACGACAGCAGCGATTCCTGGTAACCATTGGCGTAATGCGGCGCAACGTTGTCGAGTCCAGCGAAAATGAGCGTGACCAAGTCCACGCTCGATACTAGTCCAGCGCAGCAGTTGTACGGCCAGTAGGGGAAATACTAGTAGCATGCAGGCTTGGCCTAGGGAATAACTGAATCGCCCGAGATTGCCGACACTTTGTAGCAGTTGCCCTAACAAAGCCAATGCGATTGGCCCTGGCAGAGAAGCCAGCAAGGTCCATCCTAGTGTTTTGAGGGTTGCTTGATAACTGTCTTTATGAATCTGATAGGTATCCATTGCCAGAGCTTCGATACGGATTGGAGCGCGACGCCGGACTTCTAATAAGACCAATACTAGTAGTAAACTACCTACCCAGGGTATGGGTTGCTGAAGGAAGTTACTAAAGTTCAGCTCCATCGTGGTAGTGAAACGTGAAGGCTTGATCAAATCGAATAATCCTTCTGGCATTTTTTGTAACCAGTCCCAATTGATGATGCTGTGACTGCGAATCCATAACAGATGGCGATCGAGCATCTGCTGCAGCTCCTGGGTAGTTTGGATCTGCTTTTGTAGAGCCTGTTCACTCTTTTCCAGTGTCGAAATACGCCGCTGAAGCAAAGGTTCCAGCAGGATTAACAGATCTGTGCGTTTTTGCAACAGAGGGAACAGTAGCTTTTGGGCTTTATCATCGATGTATCCCTCGTTGTTTGCCGCCGGGTGCGCTTCGGTCAGCGTACGAGCGGCAGCGCTGATATCGAGCAGCTTTCGTTGCCGTTCGCTTAGCACTACTCGCTCCAGCCGTAAATCAGCCAGGTTATTGCGGATTTGTTTCAGGAGAAGCTCGAGTCTTTCTGACGATTCCAGTCGGCGCCGTTCACTCCACAACCAGCGACCGATACGTTCGCTGGCTCCACCTATATCAAGTCGGGTTCGGCTATCACGCAAAGTTACTTCAATGTGCTCGCGAGCTTGGTCGAAGCTGGCTAGAGCGTTGCGATCTCGCGCCAAAAGCTCATTTTGTTGTATGAGTTCTTCACCAATTGCACGATTCGCTGTGGCGGCGGATGCCAGAATGGGGATGCCACCTACCAACTCTTGTTCTCGTTTGATCAATTGCTCGACCAATGATTCCAGTTCATGCCGGCCACGGCTGGCAATGAGCTGTTGTAAATGTTCCACTTTTTTTTCATGTAGCTCTAGCCGAAAGCGCAGCTCGCGTAATTTCAGTTCATGTAGACGTTGGCGCTGTGTGGCGGTATCTTGCTCGGCAAGGCGTAACTCCAGTGTTGTTTGTAACCGCTGTTGCTCGCTGCTGCGGCGCAGGCGCCGCGCTTCGAATAGCGCGACAGGCTCATCTTTCTGAGCCACGATGGGTACTAATAATTCTTCGATACGTTGGCGCAATGTAGTCATTTCTTCTGTTGCCTGAGCCGGACGTGATAATGCCAGAGCTATTTCTACACCGATTGTATCGATCTGTGCGCGCAGATCGGTGATGATGCTGCGTTCCTGTTCCAAGATTCGTTCAAGAGTTTCACCATCCGCGCCAGCAGGTATGCGCTTGGACCATTCGAGCAGCTCCTGTTCACGGTTTGTCGCCAGAGCCTTACGCAGGCGATCCATCTGTGTCGGTTGTTCTATAGTTTCAGCACGTAGAGTGGTTAAGCGCTCCTTCAGTGTTTCTGCTTCTTGTACATCCGCACGTGCGACATCAAGATGATCAATAGCCATCTGCCGCTGAGTTTCTTCCATCTTGCTGCGATCGATGGCAGTGCGTGCGGTATCAATAGCTTTGAACACAGATGGCTGAGTTTTTGAGTAGCCATTAGTGGGCAAAAAAAGCTGAAGAGCTAATACGTAATACAGGAGAATAGAAAAGAGAGATTTAAAATTGAATGAAAACTTTAGCCACATGAATGCATAGAGCCGTGAAAAGTTGTTGAATAAATGAAATGTTTCCCAAAATATTTCATTTTCTCTTTTGACTTAGATTGTGATTGTGATTGTGATTGTGATTGTGATAGGCACTAGCATGCCAGACTGAACATTCTGTTGGGTAAAAACGCTGGTACACATAATGTTCACTGTTGCGGGGGAGTATACGTGTTTTTATGGTACCACTGTAAATGCGCTTGTTATTGCTGCATGCAAATTCAACACAGTTACATAAGTCGAGCAATTTGTTTTACGTTAACAAGCACTGTGATAATACTTATTCGAAATCCGTAATATGGAAACCACAAGTACATAAACACATGAAATGTATCCTCGGTACTATAGTTTGTATCATCTTGTTTGTCTGAAGAAAACTATTGATTGAGTATTCAAGATTCGATCATACGGATGAGAGTATATAAAATACAACAACTGTTTTAAACAGCTGGCGTTGTTAGTATCATTCCAAAGAATGAAGAAAAGTATCCTTTCAGAGATACTTTAATAGGCGGTATAGAAAATTAACTAAAATCTACTCAGTATAGTATATTGGATAAATGAAACTAGCGAAAACCCTTAACAGTTTCGCTTAAGTACTGTGAAATTCTGAGGGAATTGTTACTAAAGCCGCGATAACCGCCTATTTGCATCACAAAAATATAATCAATTGATATGTAAGAAATCTTAGGGTTGTAAAGAGGGCGATTGGAAGTGGAAGAAAATATTGTGAAGATTGTAGTCGACCTGTAAAGATTGGAAAGATTAATGAAAGTAATGCTTTATTGTTTATCTAACCTGCGATACTGAATTGTTTTGGCAATGTATTGATTATTAATTCTCTCAATATCGTATGAGTACACAAAATTGATGTCATTTTTTAATATATGCTATCATTGATTTCATATAATAAGGAGTGAAGTCAGATGTCTGTTGTTACTGTTCGCAATTTGCCCGAAGAAACGCATCGCGCGCTTAAGCTGCGTGCTGCTCAACATGGACGTAGCACCGAAGCTGAAATCCGGGAAATTCTGGAAGAGGCAGTGCGTCCTAGGATGCGTGTCAAAATCGGATCAGAACTCGCTGCTTTTGGGCAGTCCTTTGGAGGGCTTGATTTTAATGACATTCGTGATCAGACGCCGACTGATCCGGCAGTGTTCGAATGATCGTTCTGGATACGAATGTCATATCCGAGCCAATGAAACTCAATGGCAATCCCGCTGTTCAAGCTTGGCTTGATCGGCAGACGGCAGAGACACTGTATCTGACAGCAACAAGCCTTTCCGAATTGCTGGTCGGCATTGAAATCCTGCCAGATGGCAAGCGTAAAGAAGGACTTGATATCGCATTGAGGAAACTGATGGAGAGGCTTTTTGGGTCGCGCATACTATCATTCGACCAACAGGCTGCGATAGCATATGCCTCCGTAGTCGGTCGAGCTAGGACTAACGGTCGCCTCATCTCTGTGGCAGACGGTCAGATTGCCGCAATCGCGGTCATACATAGATTCACCATAGCGACGCGAGATACTGCACCTTTTATCGCTGCCGGAGTGCTCGTCATCAATCCTTGGGAAGAATAATCTTAGGTATTTTGTGTTAATGGCAGTTATCAAAGGAACATCGTTATGCGAGAACGAAATAAGATACGGAATTGACTGTGTCAAATTTGTGCCAAACTACTCTGCAAGTGTCACCGTTTGTGGTTGTGTGAGACAGTTTTTATGCTTGGCAAGCATTGTAAGTTATTGATTTATAAGTAATTGTAATTTGTAAATAAGTTTTGTAATCAGAAGGTCCCGAGTTCGATTCTTGGTGTCGGCACCATAAAAACAATAAGTTATGCATTGATTGACAAATAATAATTATTCATGCAGACGCAATGTAGACAGCAGATCAAAATAAAATACGGATAAACAAATCTGGGGTTTAGAAATTGACTATTAAGTCAGTCAAATTCATAATCTGTAGGTCAGCAGTTCGATTCTGCCCAACAGCACCATAGAATCTATAGGTTGCATAAGATAATAATCTTATAACATTTAGATGTAGGCATAATGTAGATAATAGACTGAACATACGAAAAAGATAAGTAATCTCTATAACAAATCGCCCTATTTGGTACTAATTTGCGCTTTCTTTATTTGGTACTTCATCTTTCCGATAAAATCTGGAACCTCTAGAAATCTCTCACTATTAATTCCGAGCGCTGCGAACGGCTATTTATTCCATCGACGGTATTGTTCCGACACCCCACCATCGGAATACCTGATAAACTTCGAGGAGGAGGATTTAACGGCTAGCGATGGTTCCGACACCCCACCATCGGAATACCTGATAAACTCTCACCGGGCATGACCAGTCATAGCTTGGTGTTCCGACACCCCACCATCGGAATACCTGATAAACTGATTCAAGCGGTTGAAACGCACGAAACTATGTTCCGACACCCCACCATCGGAATACCTGATAAACTCTTCAAGTTTAAGAGTAGCCAATAATGTGTGTTCCGACACCCCACCATCGGAATACCTGATAAACTACACGTCGCCTGAGTCAGCTACAGTTAGTGGTTCCGACACCCCACCATCGGAATACCTGATAAACTATGAGAACAAAAAGGATGCTTGCGAAGGTAGTTCCGACACCCCACCATCGGAATACCTGATAAACTATTTTCCTGTAGTTCTACCTCACCCTCTACGTTCCGACACCCCACCATCGGAATACCTGATAAACTAAGATACACTTTTACCATCTAGGGTTACAGGTTCCGACACCCCACCATCGGAATACCTGATAAACTATTTTCACTCAGACTCATGGGGGTTTAAATGTTCCGACACCCCACCATCGGAATACCTGATAAACTCGGCGATGCCGTAGCTAACATCACGCTCGCGTTCCGACACCCCACCATCGGAATACCTGATAAACTCTGAGGGTGCAGACATACCAATTGTTATTCGTTCCGACACCCCACCATCGGAATACCTGATAAACTAACACGGATTGAAATAACAGCGAAAGACAGGTTCCGACACCCCACCATCGGAATACCTGATAAACTTCCAGCATACCGCTTCATCTCTCGATTCATGTTCCGACACCCCACCATCGGAATACCTGATAAACTTCAATAGCCGGTATTACCTTATCGGCTATTGTTCCGACACCCCACCATCGGAATACCTGATAAACTTTAGAGTTGGTGATATCGGCGCATTTTTTCGTTCCGACACCCCACCATCGGAATACCTGATAAACTTAAACATTTTTCATATAGGCAGGATTATTTGTTCCGACACCCCACCATCGGAATACCTGATAAACTACCAATGTGTGGCTTCATAATACTCAACGAGTTCCGACACCCCACCATCGGAATACCTGATAAACTAGATTGTATATAGTCAGTTGTTTTTAAAATTAAATAATTTTAAAAAAGCTCGATTTGCTCTGGCAAATTGGGCTTTTTCTTTGTGGGTCGATTACCAAAAAACTCTCTAGTCATCGCGTACTGTTTATCAGTTACGAGGAAAAATGCCACTTGTGCACCTGCTGGGATGCCTAAACGGATGCGCTGTATCGTGGCTTCGGCAACCGCCATGGTAGGGAAGTGGCGCACATAGAGCGAGTTTTGCAACTGGAAGAAATTTTCTTGCAACAGGCTTTTGCGGAACAGCGTGTAATCGCGCCGTTCCTCACGTTCTATCATCGGGCAATCATAAACTGCAATCACCCACATTACGCGCCATCCGTTGATTGCCATTCCTTATTATCCCTATCAATAACCAGTCCTTCGGGAAGCACCAGCTTTTTGCCTTTGCCTTCAAGAATACGCACGAAGCTGACGATACTCGTATCAATTGCGGCGTGCAGCCGCATATCCTGCCCCGCCATGCGCACAGGACGTTTGACGAATCCAAGCAAATAGCGCTTGGCGCGGCTGTCAAATTCTGGCGCTTCACTCCAGGTATCGGCATCATCAGCCAGATGCACATCCACCAGAAAGCGATACGGCTCAATGAAGTCGTCCGCCAAGTTGAATGCATTGCCCGCATTGCGATGTCCCAAGCCCAATGTGCCATTGAGTCCGGCTGAAACCAACGAGCGGGCAATCATGGCGCGCAGCACAGCATAGCCATAGTTGAGGCGAACGTTCAGTGGGTCTTCTGCACCTTCCTTGCTGCGCTTAAAAGTCTCTGGGAACAGGTTATTCCAATAGTGTTTTGCACCTTGACCTTCCGCGTTGCTTTTGTCGTTATGTTGCACTTGTGCTGCGAGACGCTCCAGGCGCAATGCTCCCTTACGTTGCAGCCCGCGCAAGGCGTGAGCCTGCATAGATAACTTTGTGGAGATCAATTGTTGCCATAACTCGCCACGTTTCTCGCTGGTATCCAGTGCAATTTGCTGACGCAGCCTACCCGCATCCAAGCCTGTGGCGGCGAGCGGAATCTGCATGGCGCAAGGCATGTGTCGCGTATCGGTGACCATCACTGCTGCTCCGGCTTCGGCAAGTGCACGCAAGACGGCGACTGAGAGTGTGACTGTGTGGTGTTCGAGGCAAAGTACTGCCACATCATCAGGCGAGACAAATACATGGTCAAAACCGTCACGCTCAATTTTCAACCGCCCCGTGTCTATGCGCAGGTGGGCGGGATTTTCGATGACGAGGATGCGCTGTTCAGACATCGTTAATCAGTGTTAAACGTTTTGCAGCTTGAGTAAACGCAATTTTTTTCTTTCCAGCATTACTTTCTGAAATTTTGTCGAATGAGCGTGGGTCGAAAATTGGAATGAGAGCAATAACTCCTTCAGACTTGAAGTAGCCCACTCGATAGAGTTTATTATCTTTAGAATCCTTTACAACATCTCCTTTGTAAATCCACTTTGCATTTTGGGGAGTAGGCGTTCCTTTTTTTCGCATCGCATCACGGATTTTCACAAGTCGGGGTTCTCTTGATCTGTCGGTGTAAAGCTCCAAATAGGCATACCCTGCATTGATAAGATATTTGCGGTGCTCACCGCGGCGGCTGTTGAAGCCAATGGGTTGTGCATCTTCTGCATAGGTTTCAAAGCAACGCACTTTGCGAATTGGTTTATCATAGAGCGGATGCCGGATAGGCAAAGCAAGTGCATCTCCAGCTTCCATGCCCCTAGCAATGCGATCCTCAAATGTGTCGGTAACAATACACTGCACGTCATTGCTGATGATTTTTGCAATGGCTTTACGCGCGGCCTCTAAATTTGTTTTTCCTTGAACCTTGCCCAATCCAGCGACGGGCTGGCGTAGAGTAAGTCGTAACCTGTCTTCACCATCTCGCTGCGCTATTCCGTAGGCTGTATCCTTGAACAGTGCACCATCAGGGTAGCGATCCGGTTTTATAGAAATATTGCACTCGCGCATGGCATCAAGTGCAGCAGCACGCACATTGCGAAAAGGCGGTTCAGGCACTTCAAGTCGCAGCCGTGTTTCATTCTTGATGCGGCGTTCGCGTTCTTCCTGTGTTTCTCCCTCACACGTTTGCATCTTTTCGGCGGCAGTTTTGTATTTCTTCGCCATTTGCTGAAACAAACTGCGCGAGGTCAATGCCAGTGTAATCGCATCAATCAGGTGATGGCGATGATCGAGACGTTTGTCTGGGCGACGGTTGAAATCGAAGTCGGGGTTTGCTTTGCGGTCTTCACTCCTGACCGGATGTCCTTCAAGGTATGAGGTATGCTGATTTTCAAGGAGTCCGAAGTTTCATAAAATGAAGACATGAAATGGAGGATGAAAATGGAATTACCCCGCACACAATATAGTCAGGAATTTCGGAAGGAATCAGTTAAATTTTTCAAAGAAAGCGGATTGACTCTGGTTGAAGCAGCAAAACGGCTGTCGTTACCCCAGGGGACACTAAAGAATTGGGTTTATGCTGACAAACGAGGAGAACTCATTACAGTAGGCAAGCATCATAAGCCGCTGACTGAACTTGAGTTAGAGCTATCCAGAGTTAAACGTGAATTAGCAGAAGTGAAGATGGAGCGTGATTTTATAAAAAAGTGTGCGACGTATTTCGCCAAGGAGTCGCGGTGAGATACGGTTTGATTGAATCGATGCGACGAAGCTATTCGATTGGGCTCATGTGTCGAGTATTGAATGTTTCCGAGAGCGGCTTTCATGCTCAAAGAACGCGCCCGCTTTGTAAACGTAAGCGGGAGAATAGAAGGCTGGAAATAGAAATACTGGCCGCACACCAACGTACACGAGAGACCTACAGTGCAAAGCGCTTGCATCATGATTTGGCGGATCACGGAGTACAAGCCACACCATACCGTGTTCGAACATTGCGCAGGAAATTGGGTTTGCGTTGTAAGCAAAAGCTAAAATTCAAGGTGACGACCGATTCTAAACATAATTTACCGGTTGCGCCCAATATTCTGAAACGGGAATTTTCTGTTAATGCACCTGGTAAAGTGTGGGTCAGTGACATCACTTATATTCCTACAGATGAGGGCTGGTTGTACTTGGCTGGAATAAAAGATCTATTTAATGGCGAACTGGTGGGCTATGCCATGAATGAGAAAATGACAAAGAGCCTGGTTATACAGGCATTATTTCGCGCAACTGCAAATAAACATCCGGATAAGGGGCTCATTGCTCATTCAGATCAAGGTAGTCAATACTGTGCACACGATTACCGGAATTTATTGCAACAATTTGGCATGATCGCCTCCATGAGCCGCAAGGGCGACTGCTATGATAATGCGCCGATGGAAAGCTTCTGGGGGATACTTAAAACCGAACTGGTGCATCATCGGAGATTCAAAACACGGCAACAAGCCATTCAGGAGATTACCGAATATATCGAAATATTCTATAACCGACAGCGCAAGCAAGAAAAATTAGGTTATTTATCGCCTGCACAATTTTCGCAGCAGTACTATGCAAATCTACTCGCTGCTTAAACCTATGGACTCCATTTTTGACAACATACCTCAGTATTTCTTGAGTCTGTCAAAATCATTTTGCTCAATCAGCTTTCCTTCGGTATCCAGCAGGGGCAGGCTGTTTTCGATGCGAACCTCTGGGATTACGGTTTCCAGTTTCCAACTGCGGCGTAGCATGGATGTTAGTTCACCACGCGAAACAGAAACTTTATGAGGGCATAGGCATTCCAGCCATTGTGCAGCTTCTTTTGCTATCCATGAGGTTTGATGAAACTGACGGTCTGCAAAACCACTCACAGATTCATCGGTCAATACTTCACGCTCAAAGTCTTTAAGGCGTAGCAGCTTGGCTTTGCGAAATTGTTTTTTCTTCTCAAAGCGCTCTGCTGCCTTCTCAATATGCACCCAACGCGGGCTGTTCCCCCATGCTTCCCATGGCGTGCGATCATCTTTCTCCTGATTGCAGGCGTGATGCGCCAACACAATTTCAGAACGCTTCATGCCAACTTGCGTAAGCGATTTCGGAATAATGTGTTCATATTCCGTTGCGCCAGATAGAGCATCCGGCAACCCAATTTTGTTTTCGCAATAAGGGCAATGAGTATCCTGTTCTTGTAGCAAAAGATAACGACGAATCTTGGATGGTGTTGGTACTCCACCGGAATTTCGGATTACACTTTCAGCATGTTTGCGCGCACGTTGTTGTGCGCTGTTATCACTTTCGCGCTCATTGCGGCGGCTGATGCCTAAGCTCATCTCGCGTGCCATTTCCACCACGATCTCATTAGGTGGAGCGCCAAGTTCATCAATCATCTTGTTCACTGTCCAGCGGATCTGACGAAGCGAACCATCCACCACAGCATTACCGGTAGATTCAGGTACGGGCAGTTTCTCCATGCGTTTGATTTCGCAGTTAAGCGATTTCGGGTAACACACGCGAATGGCAGCTTCTTCATCCATGCGTTTCATATCGTCTTGCCAATCGCCCGGCCAGTTTGGCTCTTCTAGCCAGTCAGCAAGATTGTTTAAGGCTTTGACGGAATAAGAAGCTCGCCCACCATCGAAATCCATTTTGCTTAACCGGTCGAAATTATCGTGTTCCTTAATACAGTTGATGAAGACGATCAAAGGCTCGCTGAATTGGCGCGGCTTGCCATCGCGCTTGACGAAGCTGGTATGCCACTCTGGATCATCTAGCTGTTCAGGTGAGCCGAGTTCTGCCAGAAAATTGATGACAGCGATTTGTGTTTTTTCATCCAGAGCACAGAAGGCTTGTTCAAGATTGGCAGCGCGTTCTGGATGATTTTTTGTACTATGTTTATCCAGTTTGCGTAGTGCTGCCAGCGTACTGTTCCCAAGCAGCTCTTCGCGACTGGCACGGTCAAGGTTTAGTCCTTTGCCTTGTGGTTTTACACAATCTGCATTTTCTAGCGCTTCATAGATGTCATCGAATTTCACTTTGTCATTGTGGTCAAGCAAGTTTCTGATGACTTGCTTTTGATGCGATGTGATTGGTTCGGCGCGTTTACCAGCGCCCCAACGTAAATCTGCCAGCGTCTTTTCAATGCGAAAGCGTTGAAAGGCCATTTGCGCACGTGGTGCACGTGATAGCGTTGGTTCAAGCTCGCATCGCGCAACCAAGTCGGTAGCCGATTTTAGCGGGCGCTGGTAGAACAGCGCTTCATGGAAGTGTTCGCGTATCGGCTTGTCTTCGTGAGTTCCGTTGAGGATGTCATGATGTTTGGCTTGCGTATCCCAGATGGTGTTGAATTCATACTCGATCATTTTGCGAAGTGCGTATAAATTCTTTGGTGTGTTCGCGCCCTCATTTTTTTTATTCTTAGGTTCATCGCTGATTTCTTTTACTTTGAGCTTGGTTGGTAAGCCACTTTCCATGCGATGCAGCAAATATTGCCCAATGGTGATGCCAGTATCGTTTTCATCCTTGAACAAAATGGCGCATTCTGTAGCAAGGGTTCTCATGGCAAGGCTGAGTTCGCTGGAACCTTCTGCGACCTCGCCTTTTTTCTTGGCTTTGAATTCACCCTTGTACCCGCGTCGTTTGGATAGCCGTAGGAAGATGCGCAATAAATCATCAAGCTCGACGTGCTCGGTTGCAGCTTGAGCGCGCAGATAGGGTAGAGTGCTGCCATTATCGGGTGCGATTTCTTCGCGTTTTAGTCCGAGCAAACTGGCGAGATTTGCAATGCGCCGCAAGCGTGAAGCACGGCGGTCAATCTGGCGACGCTGCATCCGCGCTTTTCGCCGTCCAGATTTCTTCGAAACCAGTGTGCCTTGTGCATTCTCTAACGGTTCATTGAAAATTCGCACGTGATGCCAGATCAGTGTATCCGGTTGCCCATCTTTATCTAGAGATACCGCCGCAGCACCAACTGATGCAGTGCCTACGTCTAAGCCAAGCCTATATTTCAGAACCATATCCGCTTGTCCCTTTTTGCTTTGTTTGATAGAATTTAAACTGTATCAGTTATTCCGATGGTGGGGAACTGTCGGCAACAAGGGCTTAAAAGCCCACCGATATGAAATGGGAACTTCGGTTCCCGTTTCTTTTTTAATCATATCCTCAGAATGTAAATCACGTAAACTAATCTAATCGCTTACTAGCGTAATTCATTACTGGTTCGATATTGACTATACATCGGATATTTAATCGCATAACTCAAACGGTTTGTTCTATCGTTTCATCAACAAAGTTCTTAACATTAGAACACGGCGATTCTGATTGATCAGTGCTTCCAAATTGTTTGTCACTTCAATTCAATAAAATATATTTCTGGATACTCCCATAATCTTTCAGAATTTATAGAAATTTTCAAATTCTTGGGAAAAATTGAGTTACCCTTCTTTGTGTTTGATAATTAGGTTGTTAGTACATGACATTGGTACCACTTATTATTAAGTTTGATTTAAGGATTCAACATCCATATCAAACTCAGTAACACTCACTATTTCAGAGACTCTATACAATTAGATTAAAAATAGTACATATTTGATCATGGATTGACGAAACTATTATCTTACGTACAGTTATTGACAGAACTCCAAGGCGGCTGCGCCGCAAATGCGACCTCGCGGTCGCTGCCGCTCCTACTCGGGCGCTTTGCGCTTCGCCGTTCAGTCTGTTCTGTGTTCACTGCACATTTTTCAATACGCCATTGATGCAAACGGGTTGGTAGCTGGATGGAATCAGTTTTTACGCCACAGATTTTTTGTCCTATCGGATCGCCATACTTTCCTAGCTCTTTAGATTCTATTTTCAGTAACTTGATGGGATTGTCTTTTCGTTTAGAAGTTATACCGCCCATCAACTGAATGAATTTCCACCATTCTTTCTGGTCGGCTGCTTTTCGTGCTTGTTCAAGGATGCCTTCAGGTGCATCGTGGATTCTTCTGAGTTCCCGCCAAATGCTGACAGGTGCGCCGCCAATTTGTTGGAATTGTCGAATGCTCCAAGTTGAAGCCCAGGCTTCCACCCGTTCAGCCGCTTCTTGTATCGGGCTGCCGTCAATATCCTGTTCAAGGCCGTGGCCGTCGATGTTTTTTGAAATGTATTTCGCGACATAACTGACGGCGGTACCTTTGCTTTTATCAATGGGGGTTGTGTTGAAACGGTGTTCATTTGCGCCCGGTTCATCGCCATCGGTTTGCAGGGCGTAATGCCGAATGATAGCCTGAACCTTTGCAGTTTGTTCGGGTGGCATGAATAACAATATGTGCCAGTGCGGTGTACCATCATGTTGTGGTTCGGCAATTCGGAAACCATAAATTTCTAGATGATCCCGCTTCAGTTTTGCGCGAATTCTTGCCCAGACCGTATTGAGATACTTTTGCGCCTGTTCCGGTGTGGTGCCGTCATATTTAGAATTACGTTCACCGCTGCCGGAATGCCGGGCATGCATTTTGGATGGACAAGTGATGGTATAGAATTCGCCAACATGTCCCAATTCGTTGGCAATGAATTCAAATCCGAATAGGCGTACCATCAATTCACTGCGTCGTACATGCGGATTAGCTAAGCTATGTTCTGCCAGTTCGCTGAGTGTGAAGCCTTCATCCAGCTCATTGATCATCAGCAATCCTTCAAGGATGCGCTGGTTGCGTTTTTTCTGTTCTCTACGCCGTTGCAGGGTTTCATCGCTGACGTACTTGCCTTTACGCTGATGCACGAAACCGGTTCGAATCGCTTCTTGTTCCAGATTCCTGGCATGGGTTTTACGTAGTCTGCGCAGCCACCAGTTTTCATCGGTTAAGCGGGTATAAATACCTTTCTCTGTGATATTTGGATTATCAAAAGAAGGTAGATTCACGTCATATTTTTGCGCATAGTGCAGCAGGCTGGCTATTTTGTCGGTTCGATTGAGCAGGAAATTACTAAAATCCTTGATTTCTGTCACGATACGCTTAGATATCGCTTTCAGGTCATCATCGTTAGCATTGAGCGGAATGCTGTGTTTGTTGGATTTCCCATAGGTTTGGAGTAGAAAGAGATTGGCATGGCGCCTGCCTTCAAAGATGTAGGTTTCTTTATAGTCGTAGGCAGCGTTTTCAGCAAAGCGTTTGGGGAGTCTCTGGAATATGGGCGCACGCCATCGCTTGTCGCTGTTATTCGGTTCATCCAGTAAACTTAAAACACTTTCTGCAATCTGTTCGCTGGGAGTAAGTAGCTCTTGGCTATCACGTACTGACGTATGCATGATACACCTCAGTACTGACTGGTGGATTGACAGAGACAGGATTCAATATAGGCGAGCAGATCGCTATGGCGATAGCGAACTGCCCGTGAGCCTATTTTGACGAAAGGCACCCGCGCTCCAGCCCAGCGGTCTCGCTCCAGGAATGCGGTGCTGACGCCTAAGATTTGTGCGGCTTGTTTAGTCGTGAGTAAAGGGTTTTGCATGATTGACCTCGTAAGTTAGTGAATACGAGATCAATTTGCATTAAATGATGGTGTAAAAAAAGATGCTAGAAAAATAGAAATATATTTATTTTTTTAGGAATAATTATGATTTTCTATTCCTTTGTTTTTGCAGGTGCTCCAGGTAGCTGGGCGGGTTCCGATGCAACGAATCGAACCAAATTCTTAAAAGATTTGAAGGTAAAAGTAGATGAATAGCCCAATTGTTGCATAGTGGGATGCTTATGCATTTCTTCGTAACTTATGCCCGGATATTGCTCCCAGAGCTGCTTTGCTAATTCGATACAGACTATTCTTTGTCTGCGTCGCTTCGTTATTTTATCGTACCAGCTATTGTTCTCATCATCAGTATCTTCAACTTCAGCAGATATGTCATTTTTAGACGATATTATTTTTAATGCCCAGCAGGGTGGAGGATCTAAATAAATGATATTTTCGCACCATCTTAAAACTTCATTACGCTTTATGTAAAGGTTATCTAGATAGTCTTTATCGAATTTGTTTTTTCTGAAGCATTGATAAAATTTAAAGGTGTGATAAAGATCAAAAAGTGAAGAGAGAAAGGAATTATCCATAAAGATTCGCAACCCTTTCCATCTGCCGGTAATTTCCATGCTTGACATTGCCTGCATCAAGCGATGAATAGCTGTTTTTAATTCAGGTGAGATTGCGCTTAAATTGGTCTTGTCCAGGTCAGCGCCTATCCAGTTATGCGCTAATTGCCAGACAGTTTTGAAGTCAGGGCTATTTTCTACATGCATAGTGAGTTTTCCGTAGTGATAGATAATGCCAAATGACGGTTCAATAATCTGAACACTTTAGAAAATTCGTATTTGATTTGCCGGATTGACTTGCCACCCTTGACAGGCTGCCGCCGCTCGAAGTGTGGTTTAGTATGAAAGATTGAGGTTTTGTGGCCGGGTGGGGAACAAGGTCACTGCGGTTTTGCGTGGTCAGTTTGTGCGTAGAAGTAATTGCGCTTCAATCCTTCCTGCCTGGTTATTTTCTTGAGCGGTGGCAGCCTGTCAAGGGCAAGCCCGCTTCGCGGTGGCAAAGAAAATTGAACAAAATAAGATGAGTATTAGTCACTACTCTGAATAGCCGAATGCACTTGTTCAAGCATCTTATTAGTTACGGTGTCGCGGCGTTCAATTTGGCTAACATAAGCTTGACTGACGCCTAGGCGCTGAGCTAATTGCTCTTGTGTAATACCGGCTTTGATTCGCGCAAGCGCCACGGGATTATCAACATAGTCCTCAAGCACAAACGGTTCATAGGTTTGTTCGTCATTCTGATTTGCTTCGCAAGCTGCCAATTCCTTTTCGATCTGATCTTTCAAGGCACGGTAAACCGCCATCGGTAACAGGACATATTCGTCTTTGCCTTGAATGGATTTTATTTTTTGCAGTGTCATTTGTATGCATCTCCACGCGGTTTAATTTTCTCAATGGCAATGATCCTAACGGCATCGTGCCGTTCAAAAATAATGCGCCAATTACCAACTCTTAACCGAAAATAAGGTTCACCTTCCAATTTCTTGATATCCAGTGAGCTGTCATCAGGATTACGACCTAGCTGTTCCAGTTTTTCGGCAATCCTGAATCGATCCGTTCTCGGCAGGCTTTGCAATTTCTTTTTGGCTTGCGGCCGGATCAATAAATTGTACGGATTGTGCATATTATAAGTTATAAAATGTTATATTCAAGCGCTTTGGTGCTTTTGAAATGGCAATATCTTCTTGTCATCTTTGATTTTGAAATATCGAAGCAATTGGGAGGATATTTGTTGCATGGGTTTTCGCAAGCGTTCGACATCGCTGATAATATAGCCAGCAGTGACATCGTTGGTCATTTTATGATTTACCAGCCGTTTAAGTGCATAAGCGGATATATCGATACTTTCGGCAATCGTGATAAAAGTGCGGCGTAGATCGTGTAGTGTGAACGATACTTCGGATAATTGAATGACCTTTTGCACTTGGCGGCGAGGTTCAATCAAGTATCCCTTTTTACCATCCCCAGCAAAAACATATTCAGAATCGGTCACGGCTTTTCTGCTTTGCAGTAGATCGAAGACAAAATCAGTTAGCGGCAATGTCAAAGGTTCCCGATTCTTGGTATCGGTCAATGTGAAAGAGCGATCATCCAAATCTATATTCGACCATTTTAGCGTTGCCGCTTCTTGTCGTCTTAGACCTGTAAATAAAAGAAATAAAAGATAATCGGCTACCATTGCAGATTGGTTAGATATTTGATCTTGCTTAAGCGACATCACGGCTTCATACCAAGGAGAAAGTTGATGAGGTTTGATAGCGGTTTGGCGACGATCTACCCGATACCATGCGCGGGTTTGCGTCAGACGCATAACGGGATTCTCCCGTAATATTGAATGTCCATTGCCATCCTCATATTGTGCAATGGCAAAATTAAACAGCGCACGTAAAAAGCGCATAGCCAGGTTGGCATAGGCTTCCCCTCTTTCCGCCCCAATTTTGTTATGGCGCTTGCTGACCATGTCCTTATTGATACCGGTTATCGTTTTATCCTGCCAGTCGGCAAAAACGACGGCCATTACTCGCCGGTAATCGTAGAGCGTTCGTTCCTTGAGATTTTTTCGCGTCTTTACGAAATCATCGAAGGCTTGTTTTAATGTGGTGCCTTGTAGCGCTTCCTGCTTTTTCTCGGCAGCGGGATTGCGGCCAACAGCGATGTGACCAAGTAATTTATGCGCTTCCTTTCTGGCTTGTTCGACAGTTAGCTCAGGATACCGGCCTAACGTTAATCGCTTCACTTTGCCATCAATTCTCTTTTCGAGAATAAATGATTTTGCGCCGGATGAAGTAATACGCACGGCGAAACCTTTGAGTTCGGTATCACGGATAAAGGCTTGTCCGGTTTCTGGTGTAGACAATTTGTCTACATAGGATTTTGTGATTTTTTGCGGAGGCGTTTGGGGTGTAGTCATTGTTTTAATCTCCTTTCATGTAGACACTATGTAGACAGTGGGCGTAAAACCATGGGGTGGAGTTTAAAACAACTTAACAGTAAAAATCAATACAAAACAATGATATGAATGGATATTCAAAAATATTAAAACAACGTAAAACAGTATATTTTAGAATTCGTAATCAGTAGGTCGGAGGTTCGACTCCTCTCAACAGCACCATTATCAATGACCTAGAAACATAACCGAACCGCTTCTACTTCGATTGTGCAAAATTTGTGACATTAAGTACAAATGTGCACTATTTATAGATTGTGTGTATCTCAGGAGCGATCAAGTGATTAATGTTCAGTCGCGCTACCTTGTGTTAATTCCAATAACCGATGAACACCAATAGGTTCCTCTTTGAGCAAAGGCACGACGGCATAGCGTTTTGCGTGCATGGTCGATACGGTTTCGATATCAGTAAGCTCATTATTGGCACGCTGACACAATAAAGGTGATTTCACAGTAGTTGCAGCTATGCTGTTATTGATGATCCACGCCCACGGCTCAATACCAGCACGGCGTAAATCGGCTTGCAGGTTGGCAGCTTCCAGTACCGGTGTCGTTTCCGCTAATGTGACAAGCAATATTTTGGTCTGCTTGGGATTCTGAAGTTGCATCATCGGCGTGGTGTAGTGCGCGATGGAATGACTATCCATTTGTTTGGCAACTTCGCGATGATAGGCGCCGGTGGCATCCAGTAACAATAGTGTATGCCCGGTGGGTGCGGTATCTATCACCACGAATTGCTTTCCCGCTTCGCGGATAATGCGCGAGAATGCTTGAAATACCGCAATTTCTTCGGTGCAAGGCGAACGTAAGTCTTCTTCCAGCAATGCTCTGCCTTGTGCATCCAGACGCGAACCCTTGGTTTCCAGAACACGCTGCCGATAGCGTTCGGTTTCCATGTGCGGATCAATCCGATCAACCAGCAGGTTATCCATAGCGCCGCTGAGTGTTTCACTCAAATGCGCTGCCGGGTCTGAGGTGGTTAGGTGTACTGGCAAGCCCCGATGTGCAAGATTGACCGCGATAGCCGCAGCAAGGGTGGTTTTGCCAACTCCGCCTTTGCCCATCAGCATGATTAAACCGCATCCGTCTTTGGCAATCTCATCAGTCAAACTGGATAAGCTGGGAAATGGTATTGCCTTATGTGTACATTCTCTGTCGCCTTCGACAGGCAAATCATCAATCAATAGTTTTCGCAAGGCTGTCAATCCGACTAGGTTAAACGGTTTAAGCTCTATATGATCACGTGGTAATTGATTGAGAACTTTCGGTATAGCCGCCAAAGTGTTCTGTTCACGTTGGAAGATTGCAGTTGCCAATGGATCCTGTACTGTTTCTGCCTGTGGAAACAATCCATTAATGACCAGGAATTGCTTCGTCAATCCAATGGCTGCTAATTCTTCGTGTGTCCGCGCTACTTCGCGTAACGTGGTTTGCTGTGCACGAGCCACCAATACTAGCCGGGTGCGTTGCGAATCGGCGAGCGCATCTACCGCCGCTTTGTATTGTGCGCGTTGTTTTTCTAATCCTGCCAATGGACCAAGACATAACGCATCGCCTTTGCCTTCCGCAAGAAAATCACTCCATGCGCCGGGCAGTTGCAGCAATCGTATGGTGTGGCCGGTGGGGGCGGTGTCAAAAATAATATGATCGTAATCCGCTGTCAGCGCCGAATCGACCAACAAAGCGGTAAATTCATCGAAAGCGGCAATTTCGGTCGTGCACGCGCCGGATAGTTGCTCTTCGATACCTTTGACCACCGTGTCCGGCAATACACCGCGCACCGGATTGACAATGCGATCACGATAGACTTGCGCGGCTGCTTGCGGGTCGATTTCCAGAGCGGCTAAGCGAGGCACAGCAGTAATTGCTGTAATCTTATTGCCAATCGTCGTGCCGAACACCTGACCCACGTTGGAAGCCGGATCGGTGCTGACCAATAATACCCGCTGACCGGCATCGGCCAGCGTTATCGCGGTAGCGCAAGCCAACGACGTTTTGCCGACGCCGCCCTTGCCAGTAAAGAACAGAAATCGGGGCGGTTGATCGAGGAATTTGAGTTGCGTCATCTGGTTGGCTCAGGTTTTCGTTAACAACAGCCGCCGCAGCAACTGGATTCTTCGGTTTCTTCTTCCACAGTAGCGCCAGTCCAGCGCGCCAGTTCACCGCGATTTGGATAGCGGCCTGCTAATGCCACTTCTCCATCTACGAGAATCAATGGTAGCGCTTCAGCACCGGAGCGTTCCAAGAATGCTTTTACTATAGAATTATCCGCAAAAGCCATCGGCTGTTGCGCCAGATTAAAGCGTTCAATGGCAGCACCTTGTTGTTTGGCCCAGTCGACATCAGCGGAAAAACCGACCAATTCTTGGTCTACGTCGGAACCGCAAACGCCTGAGCTACAACATGAAGCAGGGTCAAATATCTGTATGGTTGTCATTTTGATTCTCCAATTTAAAATAAAAAAACTCCCCAACCAAGCGGGGCTACATCTTGTACTATAATCATATTGATCAATAATCGATTCTAGCAGTTACTAATTCGCAATATATGGACATACTCGATATTAAGCAATACATGAAAACCGTTGGGAAAACGGCTCGTGCAGCATCGCGATTAATCGCTAAAGCCGATACGGCAACAAAAAATAATGCATTGACGGCAATGGCCAATGCTATTCGTCGCGATGAAGCTTTGCTATTAGCAGCTAACGCCAAGGATGTGGATAACGCATGCGCTCAAGGTTTGGAAGTGGCAATGATTGACCGCCTAACGCTTTCTACAAAAAGTGTCGCGACGATGGCGGAGGGTTTAATGCAAATTTCCGCTTTGCCTGATCCAGTGGGTGAAATCAGCGGACTTCATTATCGGCCTTCTGGAATCCAAGTCGGTAAGATGCGCGTGCCGTTGGGGGTCGTTGGCATTATCTACGAAGCACGCCCCAATGTAACCGCCGATGCAGCGGCCTTGTGCTTAAAAGCAGGCAATGTAGCCATTTTGCGTGGGGGGTCAGAAGCCATCCACAGTAATCAAGCAATAGTGGCATGCGTCAAGGAAGGTTTGCGAAAAGCAGGTTTGCCAGAAACGGCGGTACAGGTGATCGAAACGACCGATCGCGCTGCAGTGGGTGAATTGATCACGATGCAAGATGATGTCGATGTGATTATACCGCGCGGCGGCAAGGGATTGATAGAGCGGGTCGCGAAAGAAGCGCGCATTCCGGTTATTAAACATCTTGATGGTGTGTGCCATGTGTATATTGATGAACAGGCTGACATCGATAAAGCTATTCGTATTGCTGATAACGCTAAAACACAGCGCTATGGCACTTGTAATACCATGGAAACGCTATTGATTCACCGAGCCATTGTAGATAAGGTACTGCCAGAATTGAGCAAAATTTATAGGGAAAAAGGCGTGGAACTGCGAGGGGATGGTACAGCCTGTAGCAAGGTGCCGCAAATGAAAGCTGCAGCCGAACAGGACTGGTATGAAGAGTATTTGGCACCGATTTTAAGCGTTCGTATCGTTGATAATCTAGATCAAGCAATTGACCATATTACGCAGTACGGATCGCAACACACGGATGCTATCGTTACTGAAAATTACTCGCATGCGCAACGTTTTCTCCGGGAGGTTGATTCCAGTTCAGTGATGGTCAACGCTTCGACGCGCTTCGCAGATGGTTTCGAATATGGTCTGGGTGCCGAAATTGGTATTTCCACTGATAAAATTCACGCCCGTGGCCCCGTAGGTTTGGAAGGACTTACCAGTCAAAAATTTATCGTACTGGGTAATGGGCAGGTAAGACAGTAATTGATAACAACCGCAACGACGTCGGTTACCGCAAATCCTAATTTATTCACAAAGCGTACAACCCGCTGAGATTTAATAGAGTTACACATAGTAAGTACGACGCAAAATATGACACGCATAATCGAAATAAAAATACCCGATATTGGTGATTTCAAGGATGTTCCCATCATTGAAATATTAGTAGCTCCAGGCGATACCGTTGAGAAAGAAACAGCACTCGTTACGCTAGAAACTGATAAAGCTTCGATGGAAATCCCTTCCCCTCAAGCGGGTCAAGTTAATGCAATTCAAGTCAAGGTGGGCGACAAGGTATCTGAAGGCTCGGTGTTATTAACGTTAGCGGTGGCGGAAGCATCCGTTCCCATAAAACATCCAGAACCAACCACTCCGGTAGATGCAGATCCTGCAAAACCAGCGATTGATCATGCGGTATCTTTCGATAACGTACAACAATCTTCCAGCCTATCGAAGCCGACAATTGTACCTGGAGACATACATGCCGATGTTGCTGTGATTGGTGCTGGCCCTGGTGGTTACACGGCTGCTTTTCGTGCTGCGGATCTGGGCAAGAAGGTGGTGTTAATCGAGCATTATCCCTCTCTGGGTGGTGTTTGCCTGAATGTTGGTTGTATTCCATCCAAAGCACTACTACATGCAGCTAAAGTCATCACCGATGCAGAAGATGCAAAAGCCCATGGCATTACTTTTGACGAAGCAAAGCTTGATATCGATCAATTACGCAATTGGAAAGAATCGGTTATCGGTAAACTTACCAAAGGATTAAAAGCGCTGGCCAAGCAGCGTAAGGTAGAAGTCGTTTATGGCACAGCAAAATTTGCCAATCCTTACTTGATTGAAGTGGAAACGCATGCAGGTAAAAAAACAATTTCATTCGAGAATTGCATCATCGCAGCTGGTTCCAGTGTCACACGCATTCCTGATTTTCCATATGAAGATCCACGCATGATGGATTCGACTGCTGCACTGGCCTTGCGGGATATTCCACAACGTATGCTGATTATTGGCGGTGGCATCATTGGTTTGGAAATGGCTACAGTTTATGCTGCTCTCGGTAGTAAAATTACAGTGGTGGAATGGATGGATCAGTTAATTCCAGGTGCTGATGCCGAGTTAGTGAAACCTTTGCAGCGGCGGATCAAAAAACGTTACGAAGCGATTTATTTAAAAACCAAAGTTACGCAGATTGCCGCAATCGAACAGGGTTTGAAAGTTACTTTTGAAGGTGAAAGTGCTCCTGAAGCCCAAATATATGATCGGATTTTATTGGCGGTTGGACGCCGCCCGAATGGACATACAATCGGTGCAGAAGAAATCGGTATTCACGTCAGCAAGCAAGGATTTATTCCAGTGGATCTACAAATGCGCACCAATCTTAATCATATTTTTGCGGTTGGAGATATCGTCGGAGAACCCATGTTGGCACATAAGGCTACCTATGAAGGCAAGCTTGCCGCTGAAGTGATCGCTGGACACAATGTGGCTTTCGATGCGCGGACCATTCCTTCGGTTGCTTACACAGATCCTGAAATTGCTTGGATGGGATTAACAGAAAAAGAGGCTATCAAACAAGGCATCGATTATGAAAAAGCCAGTTTTCCCTGGGCTGCCAGTGGGCGTGCCATTTCCATGTCGCGTGAAGAGGGTTTGACACAATTGATTCTTGAAAAGAATTCGCGCCGAATTCTTGGTGCCGGCATCGTCGGTATCAATGCCGGGGAATTAATTGCTGAAACGGTTTTGGCTTTGGAAATGGGTGCGGATATGCAAGATCTAAGTTTAACGATTCACCCTCATCCAACTCTTTCCGAAACCATATTGTTCGCCTCTGAAATAGCTGAGGGAACCATTACTGATCTTTTTTTACCAAAGAAATGATACCGTTCTCTCATATGCTTCAAATACTCACAAGTTATTCAATAATTATTACTCCATCATCATGATGCTTTGGAAAAATACATACTGTGCTGGATTTATATTACTGATCCTATTATTTGGATTTGCGAATCAGGGATGGGCAACGCATATTTCTCAACCGATCGTCGAAAATTTACAAAACCAATATACTGCTGGCGATACCATTGTTGTGCAAGGCTGGGTGGAGTACCAGGAAAAACCCGTGCCAGATGTGCTGTTGAGTTTTAAATTGCTGCGTCCAGACGGTCATGTCGTCGTGGATCAATCTTATCCAAGTAATCCGCAGGGTCAATTTGAATTCAAGTTTGATACGCAACATGAGGCACCAGGAACCTATCAACTTACGATTACATCACAATGCTTGGAAATTCATCGTTATGCTTGTACCTATAAAAATACTACTGTGCTGATTCAATTAACGAAGCCATAGTATCCCGGCAATCTCCATAGCTAGCTTCGTCAAACAAAAAATCAATCCATGATCACAGATCGAGTGCTGCTTTTAGCAAATTTATTAACATTTTGGTTGGCTCCCGTTGTAACAAATTTAATTTTTATGCGTATGATGATTATCTATCGTACTCGACCTAACATGATTCGCTTGTTGACTGTGTGTTGCGTATTGCCATTGCTATCAGCTTGTAATGATAGCGCTCGAGAGGATAGATTAGTGGAACGCGAAGCTTATGTTAATGCCAGAGAATCTGAATTGGTGACTTTATTTGCTGAACTGGTGGCACAAAAAAAGTCGCTAGAAGATCAGCATGCATCGACGCATTCCGATAAGTCCGAGAAAAAACCGGACTCACAACAGTCTGATTGTTTGTCGGCAGCCAATAGCACATTCTTCACCAAAACAGATGCAGGGTCGCAACAGATTAAAAATAAAATCGTATTCGGAAGTTTGGAATATGTTTATTTGGATCCCCCGGGACTCGAATTCAGTGCACGAATTGACACGGGTGCTCGCACATCTTCTTTAAATGCCATGACACTCATGGAATTTGAACGTGACGGTAAACCTTATGTGAGATTTACGTTGAAAAACCCACAGACAGGTGAAATGATGGAAATTACTCGGCGCTTGCGCCGCCATGTAAAAATCAAAGAACGCGGCGACCGAGAAGCACAACAACGTCCAGTGGTAAGAATGCGCGTTACATTAGGCAGCATCAATGAATTAATCGATTTTACTTTGGAAAATCGCAGTAAATTCAAACACCAAGTGTTGATTGGACGTAATCTATTACGTGACCTTGCGATTGTCGATGTCAGTCAACGGTATATGACGAAAGTCGATGGCATTATGCCTCCAGTTGATACCACTAAACAATGAACGCGAAGCTGCGGCTCTATATTTTAGTTATTCTGTTGATGGGCCTGGGTATCGGTTTGATTTTATACAAGCACTATGTATTGGGATTTCCTTTATTACCCGATCATAAAAAATCCGTTTGGACGGTCGAAGCTAAAGTCGACTTTACCGCACGCGGCGATCCCGTGATTGTTTCTTTTGCACTTCCACCGCAAACGCCCGATATCATTTTTACCCAAGAAGAATTCGCTTCACCGGATTACGGATTTAGTGAACTGCCTTCTACAGCGGGAAGGCGTGCGCAATGGAGTAAGAGAACAGCTTCCGGTCCGCAAACAGCCTACTATCGTTTGAGTATGTATGAAGCTGATCATAATGTTGCATCCCAGCAAGCAAGTGATTTGCCGCCAGAGCCTGAAAAACCCGAATTTGATGAACTGCACAAAACGGCTGCCACTACTTTATTGGAGCAAGTGCGCAACAAATCAGCCAATACCGAAATATTGGTTCGTGAGTTAATCGTTACACTCAATTCCAATACTCCGAATCAAAATCAGAATTTATTGCTAAAAGAACAAGCTACTGAGGACTATAAGACCCAGCTTATTATTGATTTACTGGCGCTAGAAGGTATCAGTGCCCGTATTGTACGCGGCCTCTATTTGCAAAATAATCGCCGCAGGCAATCGTTAAGCAATTTTGTGGAAGTCTATATAGGCAATGAATGGTTATTGTTTAATCAAACCACTGGGAAAACCGGCAAACCGAAAAACTTTTTGGTATGGCAGCGTGGTGATGAATCGCTTCTCGATGTTGTCGGTGGAAAGGATTCGCAAATTTCTTTTTCGATCATCAAAAATGTGCATTCGACCCGCAATCTAGCGGTAAAGGATAATTTGAGTAAACAAGCCACATTGATGGACTTTTCCATTTACAGTTTACCGATTGAGCAACAAAATGCATTCAAGGTGATTTTGCTGCTGCCTATTGGTGCGTTGATCGTGGTGATAATGCGGTTATTGATCGGCATCAGAACGTCGGGTACTTTTATGCCGATTCTGATTGCATTGGCTTTGATACAAACAACACTCATCAGCGGTATTATTATTTTTCTGTTGGTGGTCAGTACTGGATTACTCATTCGCTCCTATTTATCGCGCTTAAATTTACTCTTTGTCGCGCGTATATCCGCGGTGATTATTGTTGTCATTATCATTATGGCCGGCATTAGCATCGTCAGTAACAAATTTGGCATCGATCAAGCCATGACGGTGACTTTTTTCCCGATGATCATTCTTTCCTGGACCATTGAAAGGATGTCTGTGTTATGGGAAGAAGATGGGCCACGCGAAGTATTGATTCAAGGTGGTGGCAGCTTATTAACCGCCATTATTGCCTACCTTTTTATGACAAACCGAACGATTGAGTATCTCACATTTAATTTTCCTGAATTGATGTTAGTCAACTTGGCGCTCATCCTTGTACTCGGGCAGTATACCGGTTACCGTTTGTCGGAATTGTATCGTTTTCATTCTTTGGAAAGGCGCAATGTTACTCACCAGCGCTAAGAAACTGCGCAGTATGGGTATCATCGGGATGAACCAGAGGAATTTTGGTTTGATCTCTCGCTATAATCCACGCCATCTCTATCCTCTGGTAGATGATAAGCTGAAAACCAAGTTACTTGCACAAAAAGCCGGGATTACTGTTCCAACTTTATTAGGCACTGTTGAATTTCAGCATGACGTGAAGTTATTGGGGGAAATTCTTCAACCGCATGAACAGTTTGTCATTAAACCTGCTAAAGGAAGTGGAGGGAAGGGGATTCTAGTAATCGTCAAGCATGATGAGCATCGGCACTACTTTAAACCGAGCGGTGAGACGCTCCAGTTGGTCGATATCAAACGCCATGTTTCAAACATCATCAGCGGGTTGCATAGTTTAGGAGGAAAGACCGATACCGTCATGATCGAATCGTTGATTCAATTGGACCCGGTTTTTGCTGATTACAGCTATGAGGGCATCCCTGACATTAGGATTATTGTATTCAGGGGTTATCCAATCATGGCAATGCTGCGGCTGACTACGCATGCTTCTGACGGTAAAGCCAACTTGCACCAAGGCGCTGTGGGCGTTGGGATTGATATTGGAACAGGTAGTGCATTACATGCGGTGCAGTTTGGTAAAACAGTGCTTCATCACCCTGATACGCAGAAAACTTTCTCGGAATTAGTCATACCGCATTGGGATAAGTTATTACAACTCGCTGCTGCTTGTTATGAGATGACTGGATTAGGATATCTTGGCGCTGATCTCGTACTTGATCGGGATAAAGGCCCTATGATTATTGAACTCAATGCGCGCCCAGGGCTGTCGATTCAAGTGGCCAATTTTGCTGGGCTTGCGCCTCGTGTCGCATTAGTAGAATCGTTTGAATCGATAGACGCAACTCCGGGTCAGCGGGTACTTTTCAGCAAAACACATTTTGCTACTGGGAGTAATACGCTTTCTCCACGACAAGAACGCACCCGAGAAAGTGATGATTGATCGCGTCATGATAGCCGTGATGCTGTCTTGAGTTGCATAAGGGATTCTGATGCTGACATAACCACAGGTCTGCAAAAAGACCGAATCTCTGAACGATTCTACAAAACGATTCGGGTAAAAAAATAACTCAAATCTAATCTGACAGGCCGCTAAAAAATGGGCAACTGTCAGCTCAGATTTGAGCGAGTATACCTAGTGCTAGGATTAAAATTCTTCCCAATCTTCCCCACCACTTGCGGCAGCTTTACGAGGTGCCGATACTGGTTTGTCGAAATTCGCTGCAGCCTTCATTTCGGTAGGTTGGCGGTTTTGCATTTTGGTGACTGTGGCCGAGGTGTTGGAGCGATTGCTCTTTTTTACCGATACTGAAGGTGCCCGGCCATTAGCAAGTCTGAATACACTCACTGCTTGCATTAATGCTCTGGTTTGGTCTTGCATTGATTCTGCTGCAGCGGCTGCTTCTTCAACCAATGCCGCGTTTTGCTGCGTCGTTTCGTCCATTTGCGTAACAGCTTGGTTGACTTGCTCAATGCCGGTACTTTGTTCGTGAGATGCTGCAGTGATTTCACTCATGATATCCGTCACGCGCTTCACGGAAGTGACGATTTGTTCCATTGTATGTCCAGCTTCATCCACCAAGCGCGTGCCTTCATCAACCTTAGTGACTGAATCATTGATTAATTCCTTGATTTCTTTGGCTGCAGCGGCAGATCGTTGTGCCAATGTGCGGACTTCAGTTGCAACCACCGCAAAGCCACGACCTTGCTCGCCGGCGCGCGCTGCTTCAACTGCTGCATTCAGTGCTAAGATATTGGTTTGAAAGGCAATTCCATCAATGACGCTAATAATGTCAACAATTTTCTTGGAACTTTCATTGATGGAACTCATGGTTTGTACTACCTGACCAACTACCTCACCACCTTTTATAGCAACTTCCGATGCACTGGCTGCCAATTGATTGGCTTGGCTTGCATTATCGGCATTTTGTTTTACCGTCGAAGTCAATTCTTCCATCGATGAAGCGGTTTCTTCCAAACTCGAGGCTTGTTCTTCGGTACGTTGACTCAAATCGGAGTTGCCAGATGCAATTTCGCCCGATGCAGTGGAAATTTGATCGGTGCTTATGCGCACTTGGCCGACCAAATTGACCAAGTTATCGTTCATTATTTTTAAAGTCTGCAGTAACAACCCCGTCTCTGTTTTGGTGTCGGATGCCACGATGTTGGAAGTCAAATCCCCTTGTGCGACTTTATGCGCGATAGCGATTGCTTCATCTAAAGGACCCACAATCGATTTTAATAGCGTTATGCCAAAAATGATCGCCAGTACAACGCTCATGATCATGACAGACACGAGCACCATGAATAGGGTATTGAAGTTATTTTGTGATGCGACTAGTTCTTCCGACGCTACTGTTCCTTGCAAGTCCAGTAATGCAAAAACGGTATTTCGCAGTGCATCAAATTTAGGTATGGTATCGTTCAGGAAATTTTGTTTGGCATCTACAAAATTTCCTGTAGTGGCCAGTTGCAAGCTGCGGTTAAAGGATTCCACGTATTGCACATGTTGATTTCCTTTCGTTTTAGAGAGTACGGCTTCCTCGGGTGTTAATTGGGTTTTCAAATACTCTGCCCATACGCTTTCGTTTTGCCTGACCAAGTTATTCGCTGTGCCCAAATTTCTTCGGGCATTTTCAATCTCGTTCATATCAACGCTGTCTTCCGTCAGTTTGCGGATTTGATACCAGGTATCAAGAATTTTTCCCAATTGCTGCGAAGTTACTAGACGGTCATCATAAATTCTTTTCACGGCATGATTGGTTTCATTCAAACCATACAATCCTAATATCCCAATTACAATCATCAGCGTTACTAAAATTCCCAAAACAAAATTTAAGCGAAACTTTATCGTTGTCTTTGTAAACATAACATTCTCCTCAATATTGTCTGATTGCTCATCATTTAATTCCTACCCAATACACCAAAATAGCTGTCAATCAGCATTCTTCCAATAGCCCCATGCTGGTACTATTCATTAATTTTTCTATATCGATCAGGATCAACATGCGTTCATCAATGGTTCCTAAACCAGAGATGAATTCCGTATCGATGACTGAGCCTAATTCTGGAGTAGGGCGTATTTGCTCATCGGTCAAACTGAGTACGTCGGAGACGCTATCTACCACAATGCCAACTATCCTGATACCTAGATTGAGAATGATTACGACGGTAAACTGATCGTATGTTGGATTACCTAAACGGAACTTAATGCGCATATCAACAATCGGTACGATCGCGCCACGTAAATTGACAACACCTTTGATAAACTCTGGAGCATTGGCTATTTGGGTAATGGCATCATAGCCACGAATTTCTTGCACTTTGAGTATATCGATACCATATTCTTCAGCACCTAACCGGAGGGTTAAAAATTCTCCAGATGCTGAGCTTCCTATGGTTTCATCGAATGATTCGGCCGCTACACACGCAGATTGTTGCAACATAAACAATGCTCCTTTTTTGCCTATATTTAAAACATAGCTCTGTTGATAAGATCAATGCACCTAGTCAAGAGTAGGCATTACCAATTAACCGCTGGGCATAGAAAGGCTTGTTAATATCAACTTGCGATTCCCCGTGGTCTTGCCACGGGGATCTAATTAGGCTTTAGAATGTTGGGATGCGAAATGTCGTAGAGAAGGCGAGCCACTGTGCGTGGCAGATACATTATCACGTTGTATTTCCTGTGAAATACAGGCGGGGATTGTTAGACGATGCGGTTGTAAAAATCATCATGCTGACAGCAAAAGAGATAGAAGAGCGATACGACATCGAGTTTGAGCAGATAGGTTGCGACAAAGACCACGTACATATACTTTGTACGGCCCATCCTAAAATTGCACCGGGTCAGATTGTCAGGGTATTCAAAAGCATAACAGCGCGGGAATTGTTTAAGAAGAAGCCGGATTTGAAACGAGATCTGTGGGGTGGTGAGTTTTGGACGGATGGTTATTATGTTGCAACTGTCGGAGAAAGGGCAGATTGGGGTGTAGTTGAGCGGTATGTAAAGAATCAAGGCAAACCAAAAGAAGATCTGCGTCAACTCGAGCTTTTCTAATACCCCGTGGTCTTGCCACGGGGTTATTTATTAGCAGTCAATATTGTAAAATGGTTTTAATTCAGGAAAGATTGGATAAGACAGTGAAAAACAAACTATTTTAACTATAAGCAAGGAAAATAAAGTAAGTGCGAAATGCGTGTGAAATGATGTACCAACTTATTAAAGGCAGGAAAAATACTATGGCGATCCAAGGTATGAATCACTTTACCGTATTGAGTAGTGATTTAAATCGAAGTAAAAATTTTTACGTGGAAATACTCGGCCTGACAGAAGGCAGCCGACCAGATTTTTCTTTCCCAGGGGCATGGCTGTATGCAGGTGGTCAAGCCATTTTGCACATCATGGCGGGTAAACCTATGCCGGAAAAACCTGCCGGCGTAATTGATCATATGGCTTTTAGTGCAAACCATCTGCAACAAACGGTTGATGTATTGAAACAGCGCGGTATTGCGTATGATCTGCACCGTCTGAAAGGTTTGGAAATATGGCAATTGTTCTTCCATGATCCGGACGGTGCAAAAATTGAACTGGATTTTCCGGCCAATGAGCCTGAACCAAAATGATTGTGTTAAAGCACGCTATTTTTGGCAATCCGGTTTCTTACCGATAGCATGCGCTTGGCGCATGAGTTCCATACTTTTAGGCATATGTTCACGTAATTCGTCGATGCGAGTTTCATGCGATGGGTGTGTTGACAAAAACTCTGCGGGCCGCGATCCTTGGCTGGCTTGCGACATCTTTTGCCAGAGTGTGATGCTTTCTGTTGGATTGAAGCCTGCTTTTGCCATTAGATCCAATCCGATAACATCAGCTTCACTTTCATGCAAGCGACTGAACGGCATAATCACACCATACTGTGCGCCTACACCCAACAGCCCTAAGGCAGCTTGTCCCGTTGCTGTTTGAGGCGCTAATATGGAAGCTACGGTCATACCGATTTTTGTGCCCATTTGTTGTGACATACGTTCATTGCTGTGCCGCGCAAGTACGTGGCCGATTTCATGGCCGATCACAGAAGCTAGTTGGTGTTGGTTATCCACCAAATCGACTAAGCCGGTATGGACACCGATTTTGCTGCCGGGTAACGCAAAAGCATTCAATGATGGGTCTTCGAATACCACAACTTCCCATTTTCCACCGACTTCACGCGTCAATACATCGGCGATACAACGTACAAATTTGTTTTCTTTTGCATTGTTACTGATCGGTTTTTCTTTTTTTAGATCATCGAATGCTTGCAAGCCCATTGCATCCAATTCGGCGTCGGGCATAAATGCAAGCTGACTTCTTCCAGTGGGAGTAGTCGAGCAACCCGCAAGCATTACCATCATCAGTAGAATAAATAATATTTTATGCTTAATAATCATAATCAAAGTTTCCTATAGGGATCAAAGGGTGACACATTCATTACATTACTTGGAACGATACTTTACGCACTGGTAAGTGCGATGATCATAGGGATCAATATGGCATTTCAGGGTTCTCAAATCAATACCTATGTAAACTATGATATAAACATTGTTCTTTCCAATAAAGTAAAGGGGTGTTTCATTATGAGCGAGCATATATACAAAATCATCGAAGTGGTGGGTTCTTCTACTGTGAGCAGTGATGACGCCATTCGACAAGCGGTCGCTAAGTCCGGTAAAAGTTTACGCAATTTGGATTGGTTTGAGGTAGTAGAAACGCGTGGCCATATTGTGGATGCCAAAGTGGCGCATTTTCAAGTGAAAATCAAAATAGGTTTTCGCCTCGATTAGGCAGTATATCCATCCGTGGTAGATGGAGTGATGTGATCTGCCAGCACAGTTGACGCTATAATGCATTTTTCACTAACCATCAAAACCGATTAATTTCATGCAAGAAAAATATCATCCCAAAGAAATTGAAAAAAATGCGCAATCTCATTGGGAGCAGGCTAACGCATTTAAGGCCGTTGAAAAGCCAGGGAAGCCAAAATATTACTGTTTATCGATGTTTCCTTATCCTTCCGGTAAGCTGCATATGGGGCATGTGCGTAACTATACCATTGGCGATGTGTTGTCGCGTTATCGTCGTATGCAAGGGTATAACGTGCTACAACCGATGGGTTGGGATGCGTTCGGTTTGCCGGCTGAAAATGCTGCGATGCAAAACAATGTTTCTCCAGCAAAATGGACTTACGACAACATTGCGTATATGCGCAAGCAGCTTAAAAGCTTAGGGTTGAGTATCGATTGGGAGCGTGAAATCGCTACTTGTGATGCCAGTTATTATCACTGGAATCAGTGGTTATTTTTGCGCATGCTAGAAAAAGGCTTGGCCTACCAAACTACCGGTACGGTTAATTGGGATCCGGTTGACCAAACCGTGTTGGCTAATGAACAAGTGATCGATGGATGTGGTTGGCGAACGGGTGCGCCAGTGGAAAAACGTGAAATTCCAATGTACTACCTGCGAATTACCCAGTATGCCGATGAGTTACTCGCAGCCTTGGATACTTTGCCAGGTTGGCCGGAGCGTGTCAAAACCATGCAAGCGAACTGGATCGGTAAAAGCTACGGTGTGGATATTACTTTCCCAGCAGATCAGCAATCCGGCACACCGCAAGACGTCAAGGTTTTTACTACGCGCGCGGATACTTTGATGGGAGCGACTTACGTTGCTGTTGCAGCGGAACATCCGATCGCGCTGCATGCTGCTAAAAATAATCCGGATTTGGCAAACTTCATTCACGAATGCAAATTAGGGTCTGCTAAGGAAGCTGATTTGGCAACGCAGGAAAAGAAAGGCATGAACACCGGTTTGTATGTGATTCATCCGTTGAATGGGGAAAGATTGCCCGTTTGGGTGGCTAATTATGTACTGATGGGATATGGCGAAGGTGCTGTTATGGCGGTTCCCGCGCACGATGAGCGTGATTTCGAATTTGCGACGCAATATGGTTTGCTGATTAAACCGGTCATTCGTCCTGCCGAAGGTGACCTGGAGCTTCCACTACAACAAGCTTTTGTCGAACATGGCATCACTTTTGATTCCGCTGATTTTTCGGGCTTATCGTTTGAGCAAGCAGTGGATGCGATGGCTGCAGCTTTGACAAACAAAAAACTGGGCAACAAACGTGTGCATTACCGTTTGCGGGATTGGGGCATTTCACGGCAACGTTACTGGGGTTGCCCGATTCCACTGATTCATTGTAAACGCTGCGGGGTGGTGCCAGTACCCGATGATCAATTGCCTGTAGTGCTGCCGCAGGATTTGGTTCCCGATGGATCGGGCAATCCGTTGGCTAAAACGCCAGCGTTCTATCAATGCGACTGTCCAAAATGTGGACAATCCGCACGTAGGGAAACCGATACGATGGATACGTTTGTTGATTCCTCCTGGTATTACGCTCGTTATACGTGTTCAGACCAAAAGCAGGGAATGACCGATGAGCGGGCTAATTATTGGTTGCCAGTGGATCAATATATTGGCGGTATTGAACATGCTATTTTGCATTTGCTGTATTCACGCTTTTGGAGCAAGGTCATGCGGGATCTGGGTCTGTTGAAACTGGATGAGCCCTTTACCAATTTATTGACGCAAGGCATGGTGCTGAATGAGATCTTTTTCCGCAAAGCGGATAGCGGGCGTATCACTTATTACAATCCTGTCGATGTCAATATTCAAGTAGATGAACAAGGAAAACGTACGGGCGCGGTATTATTAACCGATCATTTGCCGGTGGTATCGGCCGGTATCGGTACCATGTCAAAATCGAAAAACAATGGTGTCGATCCACAAAAACTGGTGGATGAATATGGTGCGGATACCGCCCGATTATTTATGATGTTTGCTAGCCCTCCGACTCAAACCTTAGAGTGGGTGGATGCCGGCGTGGATGGTGCGTACCGTTTTCTGAGGCGATTATGGAAACAAGTGTACCTGCACCTGCAACCGGGAGTAGTGGTGATAGATTCGGTGCTATTGCAAGCATTGCCGGTTGAACTCAAGGCGTTGCGCTGTCAGTTGCATCAGACCGTCGCAAAAGTAACCGATGATCTGGAGCGGCGTCATACCTTTAATACGGCGATCGCGGCGGTGATGGAACTGATCAACAACCTGTCTACCAAATGTCAAGGTAATGATGCGCACAGCCGCAATCTGATGCAAGAAGCGTTGGAATATATTGTTTTATTGCTTGCTCCTATTGTTCCGCATATTTGCCATGAATTGTGGCGGGAACTAAGACCCGGTAGCGAACTCATTGACCAGTCCTGGCCAAACGCCGATGAAGCTGCGATGGCACAAGATCAAGTGACTTTGATTGTACAAGTCAATGGTAAGCTACGTGGGCAAATCAATGTAGCCAGCGATGCAACAAAAGAATCCATCGAACAGGCTGCGCTAACGAACGAGAATGCGCAAAAATTTATCAATGGACAAAGCATTAAAAAAGTTATTGTTGTTCCCAATCGGTTGGTGAATATCGTCATTTAACAGTTTCTTAATCGCCTCACTTATTGATTTCGCTAAGGTGTACTATGGGTAGAAAATATGATTTTCAGCAACATGCAGCTTTCATTTCGATACTGCTGATTGCTGTATTCGCTTTGACCGCGTGCGGTTTTAAATTGCGTGGGCAAGCAGTATCCTTGCCGTTCAAATCACTGTATGTTTTGGCGCCGGATGGACCTGGACAAATTTTTGGCGTTCATTTGGAACGGGCGATACGTACAACACCAACCACCAAAGTAGTGATGGAACCCGATGATGCTGATGCAATGATCGAAATCATCAGTGCCATCAGTGAGAAAGCTATTTTGTCACTCTCGGGAGGTGGTCGCGTGCGGGATTTTAATGTGGTATATCGCGTCAATTATCGTGTAGTCAATCAACAAAGAGTTGAAATTATTCCACCGACGGAAATTTTATTGGCACGTATTTTACCGTTCTTGGATGAACAGATTCTAGCCAAAGACGCGGAAGAGAAATTGTTGGTGAGAGACATGCAAGCAGATGCCATCCAACAAATACTGTGGCGTTTGTCTACTTATAAACCAGACCCTGAAAAGCCGGCTTCTTAAAATGGAAGGGATGATTGACTGATTTCTTTTCTATAGGATTTTATTCGTAACGATGCGAATACCATTGGAGCAACTTGCCAGTCATTTGCAAAAAACAATGGCTCCGCTATATGTGTTGTTTGGCGATGAAATCCTGTTGATGACTGAAGCGATGGATTTAATTCTGTCCCGCGCACAACAGCTCGGTTATACAGAACGAGAAATCTATACAGTCGAGCAGCATTTTAACTGGCTGAATCTACGCAATGCCAGCAATAACTTATCGTTATTTGGTTCGCGTAGAATCATCGATATCCGTATCCCATCAGGAAAACCAGGCAAAGAGGGGGGGGGCATGATTGAGGCTTATTGTGCTGACATTCCACCCGATACGCTAACACTGATGACACTGCCGAAAATCGATAAAGCTGCACAAAATGCACTGTGGTTCAAAGCACTCGAAAATAGAGGTGTTGCCATTCCGGTCTATGCGGTCGAGCGCGAACAATTACCGGAATGGATTGCAAAGCGCCTTGAGCGGCAACAACAAAGAACTGATAGCGCAGCGCTTGGGTTTGTAGCAGATCAAGTTGAAGGCAATCTACTGGCGGCACATCAAGAAATACAAAAACTAGCACTTGTTTATCCTGCTGGGCACTTGTCTTTAGATCAAATCCGTGCGGTTATTTTCAATATGGCACGCTATGATGTCTACCAGTTGGCAGATGCGCTGATTACTTTGGATCGGGGGCGTTTTGCTCGCATTTTAAGTGGATTAGAAAGCGAGGGTACGGCACCGCTCTTGATATTAACTGTGTTAACCGAACAAATTCGCCAATTAATCAATCTTCGAAAAGGCATGAATAACGGACGGCCTCTCGCACCATTACTGCAGGCAGAGAGGGTGTGGAAAAGTCGCCAAAAACCTGTCATGAATGCAGTCAAGCATCTTAAATTCGAATCTCTGCAGCAAGCAATCCTTCATGCTGCCAAAATGGACCGTATGATGAAAGGTGTTGTGGGCGGTGATATTTGGAATGAATTGTTGCAATTCGTTACAATTCTTGCTGTGGATGCTGATGCACCAATACTTTTCGAGCGATAGAATGTTAAAACTGCGCACCTGCTTTCGAAGGACGGAGTAGAAAACTCGTTCTCGTGGAAGAATGTGCGAGTTTGATATTTAATTTGTGATTCCCCGTGGTCTTGCCACGGGGGTTCTTCACGGGGGGCCTTTATTGGCAAAAAATATTGAAGCTATGATTCCTATTTCACTGTAAGAATCGTTTCAGAGGCACTCCGCCATTTTTCCCCACAGCATTGATTTTTAGAAAAGCCTCTGAATGATGGTTGGTTTGCTTATCCAGAAGATGATGATCTTTGATAGGAATCAGTAACTGCGGGTGATCAAACGGTGCTTTGCGCAATCGTACTCTTTCATCGGTCAATGACAGCAAAAATGCTTCAAGATTGGATTTTTCTTCCTCACTATTCGATAGAATATTTAATCCTGCGATTTCTGAGCCATCGAGTTGTTCCAGTGAGTGAAAATTTCCGCCACGACTGTAGAGATCTAGTATCTCGCGTAATGTCAAAGTGCCACCATTGTGGAAATAAGGCGCAGTTAGTTCGATATTACGTAACCCTGGAACTTTGATGAATCCATCGGCTATGACTGGGCAGGGTAATCCATTGGCGCAATTAGGTATCGCTGTTGCAGGATGACGTGAATACGATAATTCCTTGCCAAAAGGATCTTTGCCGCCTAAGCCGATATCTTCGGTTGCTGGTCGGACGCCAATATGATTAAAACCCCGATCAAACGCCTGCTCCTCACGAACTCTTACCGGACTGGCTGTTACACGGGTGATTGATGCGCCGGTTAATTCTGCACCCTCATGACAATTGATACACCGGCCGCGTGTTTGGCTGCGAAATACATCGACGCCTTGAATAGCGGCTGCACTGATGGCTGAGGCATCTCCCATCATGAAGCGGTCATACGGCGTATCATCGGCAACCAATGTAGATACATACATTTGCACGGCTAAACCGAAAAACAATGAGAAATTGTATTCCATCAAGCTGTATTCATTCGGAAATCGTGGTTTGCCATGCGTTACGATATTCGGCGTCGTCCCAAGATTACGAATAAATTGTTCAGAATCCCACCATTGTGGATGGAATGCCGCTTGGATCATTTTTTTATAGGAAGGGATGGTTAAGCCGGAATGTGGCCAACGGCTGTATTCACCAAAAACACTGTCTTGTGGGTGTACTTGCTGTAGAGCCAGCGGTCGCATGCTGATGAGTTTTCGGCCAATGTCTGGAAATGTTCTGCCTGTGGCGCTCATTTCGCGGTCGCTAACAGGAGGAGCTACTGCTTGAGAGGCTGTACTAGCATTATTAATGCTGATTGTTACGGCTTCAATTTGGCTGGAGCTTGAAGTCACGCGGTAAACTTTTGCATTTGGGTCACGGCTTCCCCATTTGTTTACACCATTGAAGTCATTTTGTGCGCTGCCATCGGACAAGTTTCTGAAATTAAAGACTGCGTTAATAATACTGGGTGCATTACGTGGCGCAACACGACGGACATTTTTGTGGTCAATGAGAAAACCATCAGCATCGATTTTGGGGGTGACTACATCCTTGCTTTTGCCGCGCACGGTATACAAAAAAACTGCTGCTTGAACGCCTTGTGAAGAAACCACGTCATTGGAGTCTGAAATTACAGGTGAACTCCGATCGGAGATGTTGCTCAGTTTGCGCAAAGGGAAATCGCCGCGCATCAATTGTTGAGCAGGGCCGAAGTCAAATGTTAAATCGGCATCCGGCGTGCCATCACTGTGAACGCGATTTGAGCCTGGGTTGACTTGATTGAAAGACCGGCTGTCTGAGCCAGCATTAAAATGACACGTGGCACAGGCGGTGACGCCGTCGCTGCCAACACGCATTTCCCAAAATAAAGCTTTGCCTAATTCTATAGCTTTTTGTTTGTTGATAATGAAATCATCTAGATTATCAGGCTCTGGTACCGAAATGGTTTTTAGGGAAGGTGGTCGTGCAGGGTCTTCGGCAGCATGTGTTTCCCCAATACCCCAAATTGAAATCATTAAAGCTGCGATGAAGGAAGGATTGCGAAACATAAGTGGTAACTGTTGATATGATATGTTTAATAAAAGCTCGGCTAACAAAGTCAAATGTCATACTGAACTCGACGAAGCCATAGAAGATAAATTTAATGCTATGATTATTGGATATAATCTCCGAAATTAATCGGAGATTACTGAGCTAAACCAGATTTATTGGTTGGTGGAATTACCGCTCGTACTTGCGTTATCGGATTCCGAACGGGATGGGTTGGTTTTTACACGCACACGATATCCGTGCCTGCCGGTATAGGCATAACAAGCTGCATCGGTAGCAGGATCACAGGTGGCTGCATCGGGATAAGTTTCCAAAACTTTTGGTGTGCCACCAATGGCGATACTATACTTGCCCGCTTTCAGTTTTATTTTGCGCGTAACACTGGGCCAACCGCCTTTATTCGGGGTGTTGGTAATGTATTTGATGTTAGACCAGTCAAAGTTACCGGCATTATTGTAACGGTGATCTTCGCAGCTGGTGTTATCCCAACCTGAATAAATGGCAAATGCTGGTACTAGTTTATTGCGCGCAGTAGCAACGGTGCTGCCGGATGTATAAGGTACGCCTTCTTGACGCGTGACTTCGATTTCTACCTGCGCATCTTTGGTTAACTCAAACGCTACCCAGTTAGAGGTGTGAGTCCAGCCAGTGAAAGGGGGTTCATACGCTGGAGGTGGTTCGTTAAAGCTTTTAGCACCGACATGATTGACGAAGCTGATCGTATGATTGTCGCTCATTTTTGCCATCCATTCGTAACTAATACCACCATCACACGCACCGGGGGTCGATGGAACAGGGTCTGCATACGTGACAGACGAAACGGCGCTTGCAGGCATGCTAAAAGCTAACAAAGCACTCAGTGCACTGACGAGACTAAGTGTTTTTCTGATTTTGATCATTTTGATTGAAATCCTATCTTTTAATTGATGAATGTTATTTATCTCCATTCCACATTTGGATGGCGATAAAAGAATATTTCAATTTATAAAAAAATAGAATGTGACAAATTGTCGCACCTATATTTGTGCGATCAATTGAGGTTTTTAGGATTGTTGATCATTTTATGATGCTTACAACGGTATATTCTTATACCGAATCGGGTACAAAGTCGGATCTGGCTTGCGTTTTGTACAGGCCTCCTAGTATTTATGTACTGTATCTCGGGCCAACATGCCCAGGAGCAAATAGATTTGACCATTTCGATAGGATATTTTAGAGTCGATTGGCTTTTTGTGTAATAAAAAGCAGCAGTAATGGATTTCTCGAGATTAAAATTCCAAGAATAAGGTGGGGTATAATATGAATAAATCAATTGCATTATCAGTGCTAGCATTAGTTTCAATGAGCTTGTTAGTTCTTACAGGAACAGCTAATGCCGGGCAAAACAGTGTAGAGAAAAGGCAAAAAGATACTGAGATGATGGCCGCAGCTTCTGCCATATGTAAAACCTTTACGGGGGCGCCTAAAGTTAGTATTAACCAGGAAGGAAACATTGTGGTTTTCCAAGGCTCGAATCAAGGGGATCATATGTACAATGAAGGGTATACACTATGTAATACAGGTTCTCCCGCGCGTTATAGTAACAGTTTTGGAGATAGCGGGTTTGGTGCTGCTTCCTGTAATTGTGTGGGAAATACCTGTAAAGTGACACGTAATACCACTGATGGAAAAATGAGTTTGGTTCAAGAGCTCTCTAAACCAACTAATTTCGATCGTTCATTTAATATCAAGATGACTGTTAAAAATCTTACTGGCGCGAATATTAATAGTGTAATTTTACGACGTTTAGCCACCGTTGATATCAATTCTGCTATAGATGAGTGGCATGATGCAACCAGAGACTCTGTCTCAGCATGGGGAACTAAGGCCGATGCAATTCCTTTTGCTGTAAAACTCAGACACATTACAAAAAGTCCAACCACAACAGTTTCTGAAGCTAAAGTGGTGAGCTTTAATAATACTAGCTGTAATCCACCTGACCAAGCAATTGCGGGCCCTGTGTTTGGAGATTTCGATAGTACGGTTCAGTATAATTTAGGAACCCTTGGGCCAAATGCTTCCAAATCCGTATCTGTTCAATACCTTCGTGACTAATAAAACAAAAGGGATACATTAGAAATTAATTGTGCAATAAATAAAAAATTTATTGCACAATTAACAGATAGTATAATGAATCTAGTTTGATCCTCTAACTAGCCTTAGTGTAAATACAAATCATGAATAATAGAAAATTCGTTTTTTTGCGATCAGGTTTGTTTTTCCTTTTTTTGTTTTTTCCAATTTCTGTTTTCTCGGGAAGTTTGGTTCTGGAATATAAATTTACATCGGATAATGGATCGATCGCATCCGATACCAGCGGAAATGACCTCAATGGCGATATTGAAGGTGGTGGCACTTGGCATTTTGCAGCGGGTGTTGCTGGTGGAGGAAGAGGCCTTAAACTGAATGGGATTGATAATTTCATTCTGGTTTCTGACAATCCTATTTTCGATTTTAATCAATATACTGTGATGGCCTGGATAAAGCTCAAGCCCAGCGCATGGGATAGGCAAGAAGTGATGGAGAAAGCAGGTTCTTTCTGGGTTAACATCAGAAAAAATACTCGCAAGGTAAGGGTTGGTGGTTTTTTTGGAGGATGCCGCAATGGTGCTTCCTATTTTATACTGGATAGTAATAAAGTCGTGCCTGATAATACATGGACGCATGTGGCAGCAACTTATGATGGCGCGATCTTGAGGATATATATCAATGGTGTGTTGTCTGGTAAATCTTCCGTGCTTGTTCCCGGACCTGTTTGCGTTAATACTGAACCTCTGGCGATAGGTGCTAAGCATAGGACGATTCCTCCTCCTGAAGATGCAGCCTTTTTTAATGGCGGTATGGATACTGTGCGTATATTTGACGCAGCCCTGCCAGGTTGGAGGATCAAGCAAGAAATGTTAAAAAATTAAACAGCCTCAATCACGCAGCGGGGGAAATAATCATTATTGTTCGTCAATTTCCTCCTATGCTGTTGTATTCTTGCATGGATGAAGAAGCACAGCGCTAATTGCTTGAACAGTCTGACTAGCGCTTTCTTTTGGTAGTTGTGCTACCCAATAATGATCCAAGTAATCCGCGGGTAATTTCGCGTGCAACTGATGTTCCAACCGAGCGTGCGGCGCTCTTCGCAAACGCACTGATCATGCCATCGTGATGTCCGCCTCGCTTACCTGTCGAACCGAATACCAAACTCCCAAGCCCTCCCAAAATACCTTCGGTTACTTGTTGTCCAATACTGCCACTGGATTCTTCTTGATTACTAGGTAATTGTTTTGTCGATGATTTCTCGGAATTGTCTGTGCTACCAGCGCGTGCTTGTAACATTTCAAAAGCGCTTTCTCGATCCACAGTCTGCTCGTAAACACCTGCAACTAAAGAAGACTCGATCAGTTGTTTGCGTTCATCCGGTGTAATCGGCCCGATTTGGCTGGTCGGGGGCAAAATGAAAGCGCGATTGGTTATGCTGGGTGATCCATTGGTATCTAAAAAAGAAATCAGCGCTTCGCCGACAGATAGTTCCATAATGGCTTGTTTGATATCGAGTCCAGGATTCGGGCGCATGGTTTCTGCGATTGTGGCGACAGCTTTCTGATCGCGCGGCGTAAATGCGCGTAATGCGTGTTGAATGCGATTACCCAATTGACCGAGGATTTTCTCTGGAATATCCAATGGGTTTTGTGTTACGAAATAAATACCAATGCTTTTAGAGCGAATCAGACGTACGACTTGTTCGATTTTTTCCAGTAATGCGGGTGTTGCCGTGCTGAATAGTAAATGTGCCTCATCAAAAAAGAAAACGAGCTTGGGTTGTTCGCGATCACCGGTTTCGGGCAGGTTTTCATATAGCTCCGACAACATCCACAGCAGGAAGGTACTATATAATTTGGGTGAGTTAAGCAGCTTATCGGCGGTTAAAATATTGATGATGCCCTTACCGTCTATTGTTTGCATCAAATCTTCGATGTTTAGCATTGGTTCGCCAAAAAACTTGTCACCACCTTGTTGTTCAATCTGCAATAAGCTGCGTTGAATCGCGCCAATCGAAGCAGATGAAACATTGCCGTATTGTGTTTTGAATTCTGCCGCGTTGTCGCCGACAAATTGCAATAATGTACGTAAGTCTTTCAAATCCAGCAGTAATAATCCATTGTCATCGGCGATTTTAAAAACCAGTGCCAATACGCCTTCTTGTGTTTCATTAAGGTTCAATAATTGTGCCAGCAATAACGGTCCCATATCGGAAATAGTCGCGCGAACCGGATGTCCGTTTTCTTGCAAGACATCCCATAGTGTGACTGGGTAGCCTTGCCAGCTTGGTGTATCGATCTGCAACATATCCAACCGCTTTTTCATTTTTTCTGTAAGTGCTCCTGATCGACAAATCCCGCTCAAATCACCTTTGACATCGGCCATAAATACGGGCACGCCGATACTTGAAAAGCTCTCTGCCAGTTTCTGTAGTGTGACTGTTTTGCCAGTACCCGTCGCGCCAGTAATGCAACCGTGTCGGTTCGACATAGCAGGTAGCAGAGCCAGTTCATGGTCGTTCGCTTTGGCGATGATTAGGGGATCGGTCATGTGAGATACCTGTAAAAGAATTTAATAGCCAAGTTATTCAAAATATGCTTATTTGTTAATGAAATGTACTGAATGAATGCTAGCATGTCAAATCACGATAACAATCATACGAGCTTTGCACTCAAGGTATAATTCTGGATATGTGTGGATTGATGTAATTCGTCGGTATACGGTTATCCCTAAAATTTTAAAGTGATTACTGCTGAATTGAAAACTCAGATCTTTTATGGCGATATTGGTGGTACCAAAACGCTTTTGCAATTGGCTGAGATAGATGATGCGGGGATTTTTGTGGTACTCGCCCGTAAATATCCGAGTCAGGAATTCGCATCGTTTGCTGATATGGTTGAAGATTTTTTGCAGCACGCAGAAACCAATCCAACAATTTCAGCTGCGTGTTTTGCCGTAGCGGGTCCCGTTATTGACCACCAGAAAGCGAAGTTGACTAATCTGAGTTGGACTATCGATAGCTCAGAAATTGCTGCGCAATTTTCGTTTCCGCAAGTGATGATACTCAATGATTTTGAGGCGGCGGCGCTTGGGATCGATGCGTTATCGAGTCATGATTTAGCGGTTTTACAAACGGGGCTAGTGCATCCGCTAGGAATGCGTGTGATTTTAGGGGCGGGCACCGGTATGGGCGTATCGTGGTCAGCTTGGATTAACGGTCGTCGCTATCCTTTTTCGTCCGAAGCGGGGCATATCGATTTTGCTGCTACCGATGATTTGCAAATTGACTTGTGGAAAGCATTACAGAGAAAATTGGGCCATGTATCCGTGGAACGTTTGTTGTCCGGCTCGGGTTTGACGGATATTTTTAAGTTCCTGCAAGATAGCCAGAAAACAAAAGACGCGATCATACACGGTTTGCTAGAGGACAGTGGTGCAGTTATTACGGAGCTTGCTTTGAAACAACACCATCGTGTTGCGATGCAAGCATTGGAACTGTTTGTTACCATTTACGGTGCCTATGCGGGTAACCTCGCACTTGCCGGACTGTGTCGTGGCGGTGTCTATATTGCAGGCGGCATTGCTCCCAAAATTCTTGAAATCATGAAGGCTGGTGGGTTTTTGCGGGCTTTTTGTGATAAAGGGCGATTTTCGCAATTGATGCGTGAGATTCCGGTACATGTGGTAATCAATCCTGAAATCGGCTTGTTGGGTGCCCGATTAACAGCATGTGATTTGTTGAACCCAGATAAACAGAGTAAAAAGTATCGTTGAATCAGCGTTTCTTTTTATTTTTACCTGCTAAGATTGCGCTTAATTTCAAATGAGGAGTGTTGCGATGAGTTCTAGAACAGCTTTTACCATTACTATTAATCCTAAAATTCCTAAGCTATTAGAGCGCCTGGAAGAATTGGCTGATAATCTTTGGTATAGCTGGGATCGTGATACCCGCACATTATTTGCACGCATCGACCCTTATTTGTGGGAAATGACGGGGCATAATCCCAAGGCATTTCTTAAGCGTGTTGATGAGTCATCCTTGTTAAAAGCTACCGAAGACCGTATTTTTATGGCGTCTTACAAAAGTATTCTGTCAATCTATGATTCGTACCATGATAAATCGTCACTTAAGAAAGAGGCGAGGGAGCTCAACGAACGCGACCAGATTGCTTATTTTTGTTTTGAATTTGGGTTTCATGAAAGTTTGCCAATTTATTCCGGCGGTTTGGGAATTCTAGCGGGTGATCATTGTAAATCGGCCAGCGATATGCGCTTGCCGTTTGTCGCCATCGGTTTGTTGTATCGTCAAGGTTATTTTTCTCAAATCATTGATAGCCAGGGTAATCAACAGGTCACATACACTGCTTCGGATTTTGAGGATCTGCCCGTTACGCCAGTGTTGCGCGCAGATGGTGCGAGCGTACAAATTACGATTGAGCTTCCGCAACGCGACGTGATTGCTAAAATATGGCAAGTTAAAATCGGCCACGTCATTTTGTATTTGCTCGATACCGATTTGCCGGAAAATTTGCCTAAAGATCGGGATATTACCGAGAATTTGTACGGTGGTGACAAAACGATGCGCATCGAGCAAGAGATCATTTTAGGCGTGGGTGGCGTGCGTGCGCTGCAAGCGCTAGGTATTCAACCGACGGTGTGGCATATCAATGAGGGGCATGCGGCCTTCATGATACTGGAGCGCATCCATAATTTGGTGCAGCAGGGGTTGGATTTTGCTACGGCATTGGAAAGCGTTGCAGTCAATACCGTGTTTACCACTCATACTGCGGTACCGGCGGGACATGATCATTTTCCGGTCGAAATGATGCAAACGTACTTTACGCAATACTATCAGCGCTTCAATATTTCTCATGAACAATTCATGGCACTGGGGCATATTCCCGGTAGCTCGGATTTCAATATGACGGCGTTGGCGATACACGGTTCACGTACACATAATGGTGTCAGCAAGATTCACGGCGGGGTTTCCGCCAATATTTGCCGTGAATTATGGCCGGAAATCGAGCCGGAAGAAAATCCAATGGATTTCATTACCAATGGCGTGCATGCCCCTACTTTCTTGGCACAAGAATGGTCGGATTTGTTTGATCGTTATCTTGGCCACGAATGGCGTGCAAAATTGTGTGAAACCGAGTATTGGTCTGGTATCGATGCGATACCAGATCATTCATTCTGGAGTGTCCGTCAATCATTGAAATCAAAGATGTTTTATCGGATTCGTGCACAGGTGACCGAACAAAATGCCAGAAACCGCGGTTCTGAGGCACACTTGGATCGATTACTGAAATTTGTCGATCCGGTTAATCCGAATATTTTGACGATCGGCTTTGCCCGGCGTTTTGCGACGTATAAACGCGCTGCCTTGTTATTCGATAATCTCGATTGGTTACGTAAAATCGTATTGGATCAAGATCGTCCGGTATTATTACTTTTCGCCGGGAAAGCCCATCCCGCCGATGTACCAGGTCAGGATTTGATCCGCCACATCAGTCAAATTGCGCACCTGCCGGAATTTGAGGGGCGATTGTTATTGATTGAAGGCTATGATTTGCGTTTGGCGCGGCGTATGGTGGCTGGGGTCGATGTCTGGTTGAATAATCCGATTTATCCATTGGAAGCCAGTGGGACTTCAGGCATGAAAGCGGGTATTAACGGTGTCATTAATTTAAGTGTACTCGATGGTTGGTGGGGTGAAGGCTACAATGGCAAAAATGGCTGGGCGATCAAGCCTGGTTTTGAAAACATGGATCCTGTACAACGCGACAAAGAAGAAAGCCGCGCTCTGTACGAAATATTGCAAGATCAGGTGGTGCCGCTGTATTACAGTCATGGGAAAAGCGGTTATTCACCGGAATGGGTCAGAATGGCCAAGCATTCCATGAAATCGATCATGCCACGTTTCAATGGTATCCGCATGGTCGATGAATATGTGCGCAAATTTTACGTGCCAGCGAGTAGCAACAGTACACGTTATACGCAAGATAACTTTTCTGGCGCGAAAAGTGTGGCCGCCTGGAAAACAAAAATCCGTCATGCCTGGCATGGCGTCACAATACGCCGCTTGGACACGCCGTTCGAACGCGTAAATTTCGGTGAAGCCATGACGCTAGAAGTGGCCGTGCGATTGAATCATCTGGAACCCAAAGATGTGGTCATTGAGTTACTGATCAACCGGCAATTCAAAACCACACGATGGAAAAATTTCACGCATTTACCATTTGCTTTCACCCATAAGCAAGAAGGGGAAGAGCATTTGTTTGCATTGAAGTTGACGCCCGATCTCTGCGGCCGGCAAGAATATTTTATCCGCATTTATCCGCATCATTCCTTGTTGACGCATCCCATGGAGATGGGATTGATGAAGTGGCTGTAGATATAACGGATTAGCCAGATCGCTGGTAATTCTTCAAAGACAGAATCATGAACCAAGTGCGCTGCGTGCTATCAGTTGCCATGGTTCGTGATTCGGTTCATAGCACATTCAATTAATTTTCCTACGTTTTTTTCGGTAACAGGTCACAAACGAGAAAGCTTTCCGGCAGCATACATTCTGTACACAAAAATGGACAGTCAGTAATCTGCATTTATCCTTACCTTCTTTGGAAGACACATCGTTGGTGGATGATCGGGGTACTGTTGCGACCGGTGGTGATGTTAACTTGTTGCGTGATTTTTCTGTCAGAAGCGCTTATGGTAAGCTATTGTACAGGTGGTGCGGATGGCGGCTATAAAGTCGATCAAGGAGAAACTGATGAAATTCACTTCGCTTACGCAGCGTTTCGCTGTTTGGTTTACATTGGTTTCCTTATTGCCAATATTGGTTATTGGCAATAGCCTGCTGCATACCTTCGAAAAAGAAATTAAAAATTCCGCCATTCAAAATGTTTCTGCGATTGCTGATAAAAAGATTGAGCAGATTGACAGCTACTTAAAGGAACGCTTTCTTGATTCCAGTTTGGTACGTGATTCCAGCACAACACATGAAGCCCTCATGGAATTTTCCAGAATCTATGAACAAAGTGGCGTGGAATCGGATGAGTACCGACGACTGGATGCCAGTTATCGCGAAAATTTCAAACGCTTTGTTGAGGAAGCGAAATATTACGATATTTTTCTGATTTCCACTAAAGGCGATATCGTCTACACGCAAGCGCATGAATCTGATTTTGCAACTAACCTACTTACAGGCCCCTATCGCGATACCGGGCTCGGCAAAGTTACACGCTATGCACTAGACAATTTAAAAAGCAGTATTTCTGATTTTGAACGATACGAACCATCCCATAATGCAATCGCCGCATTCGTTGCGACGCCGGTAATAATAAATGGAGAGATTAAAGGTGTATTAGCGCTGCAAATCTACAGTGAGCGTGTATTCGCAGTGATCGCGAATAATGTAGGACTTAGCGATAGTGGTGAAACCGTTGTGGCACGCCGCGAAGATGACCGCTCTGCATTGGTAATGGCGCCGCTAAAGTTCGACCCTGATGCTGCTTTGAAACGCAGAATTCCTCTTAATACACTTTCCGCTCAAGCCGTGCAGAATGCTCTGAGCGGTGATTCTGGTGATGCATTGACGCTAGATTACCGTGGCAAGGAAGTGGTTGCCGCATGGCGCTACTTGCCGCTTATGAAATGGGGCATCGTAGTCCATATTGATGCCGATGAAGCATTCGCCTCGGTGTACAAATTGCATTTTATTGGCTTGGTAATCTTAGTTTTGACATTAGTGGCTGCGCTATTCGGTGCTGTATTATTTAATCGCCGTGTTGTCGATCCTTTAAAGCACTTGAATCAGAGCGCTTTGGAAATCTCGGTAGGTAATTTACATCAGCGCGCTGCGATTGAAGGCTGGGACGAGATGAGGCAACTCGCGAACACTTTCAATAATATGGTGGAGCGACTGGATGCCAGTAATCAGCAGCGCAACAAGGCCGAAGAGAATCTGCTGCAACTCAATCAGGAGTTGGAGTGTAGAGTTGCCACGCGTACCGATGATTTACAGCGCGCGAATACGGCTTTAGCCATTAAAGAAGAAGAAATGCGTTCTGTTGTTGAGCATATGGTGGATTGCGTGGTTACTACCGATGAAATAGGCACGGTTCTTTCCGCTAACTTGGTGATGGGAAAACTATTCGGTTATAGCCATGATGAAATGATTGGGCAAAACATCGCCATCATCGTACCAGAACCAGATCGTAGTAAACATGTCGGTTATATGGAAAATTATTGCCGTACCGGGCATGGCCAGGAGTATGTCGGCCGTCCTTATTTGTCCGATTCACATGGTATTGGTCTGGGCCGGGAAGTGGAAGGCGTACGCAAGGATGGGGAACGTATTGAATTGTATCTGGCCGTCAGCGAATATTTTGTTGGTGGTAAGCGGCATTTTACCGGTGTGATGCGTGATATCCGCGAGCATGTGCGTATTATGAAGGATTTAAAACAAGCGCGAGTTGAAGCGGAGCAGGCAAACAGAGCCAAATCTTCTTTTCTGGCCGCCATGAGTCATGAGATCCGCACGCCGATGAATGGGGTGATCGGCATGATTGACGTGCTCAGGCAAACCAGTTTAAGCGGGTATCAAATGGAAATGGCCAATCTGATACGTGACTCCGCGTATGCCTTACTTGCAATTATTGAAGACATCCTCGATTTTTCTAAAATTGAGGCAGGTAAACTGGAAATCGAGAAAATTCCGATGTCGCTTGCCAGCATAGTCGAGAATGCGTGCGGTATGTTGGCGCATCTGGCATTGAACAAGAGAGTGGAACTGACCCTGTTTATTGATCCAGAAATTCCGGAAAGTGTATTGGGTGATCCGCTACGTCTTCGCCAAGTACTGGTGAATATCATCAACAACGCCATAAAATTTTCCAGTAAGCAGGAAAAACAGGGCAAGGTATCGGTGCGGGTATTATTGACAGAATCCAATCCGGACCAAGTATTGGTGACCTTTCATATAACCGATAATGGCATCGGTATGGATAAAGAGACACAGGAGAAGTTGTTCAAATCCTTTTCACAAGGCGATCCATCCACAACACGGCGCTTTGGCGGAACCGGGCTCGGCTTGGCGATTTCTCATCATCTGGCGGAGTTGATGGATGCTGAGATAACCGTACAAAGTGAACCGCAGCAAGGTTCCACTTTTATTATACAAATGCCCTTCAAGCCGTTACCGTCAGCCGTCGGTGTAGATCACAAGATGGCCGAAGATCTTGACGGTATGAATTGCTTGATACTGGGTGACAACGATAGATTGAGTAATGATCTAGCGGTTTACTTAAGAAGCGCTGGTGCAAAGGTTGAACAAGTATCTGATCTCGATAGGATCGGTCAATTTATTCAGGATCTTGCTCCAGGCTTATGGCTCGTTGTTATTGACGCGGGGCAGCATGTGCCATTAATTAAGGAATTACGTGCTGCATTTAGTACTCGTTCTAAAAAAACACAGGATACATTGCAACTCAATACCGAGCCCCGCTTTGTCGTGATCAAGCGTGGTCGCCGCCGGCAAGCGCGCATTGAAGATATCGATATCATTACGCTAGATGGCGATGTTATGTACCGCCAATCTTTACTGCGGGCGATGGCGATTGCGGCTGGCAAGGTGGAAGCAAGTACGGAAACTACGCCGCTTGTCACTTCATTTAAGTCGGCACCGGTACCCATGTCGCGTGATGAGGCTTTGCGACAGGGCAAACTTATCTTGGTGGCGGAAGACAATGACATCAATCAGAAAGTAATTCGCCAGCAACTCAATCTGCTCGGTTATGCTGCAGATATTGCAAACGATGGACGCGAAGCGCTGAAGCGATTACAGAACTGTAATTATGCTTTGCTACTAACCGATTTGCACATGCCGGAAATGGATGGTTTTGAGCTTACCAAAGAGATTCGCCTTGCGGAATCCGGTCAGAAGCACATTCCAATTGTCGCGTTGACTGCAAATGCGCTGAAAGGCGAAAGGGAGCATTGTCTTAACGCTGGTATGGACAATTACCTGAGTAAACCGGTGCAGCTTGAGGATCTGCGTCGAGTTCTGGAGCAATATTTATCCGTCAACAAATCAGCAACAGAAGCAGAATCAGCTACTTTCACAGCCACGAATGAAGCGAAAACAAATATGGCGCCGGTCAACGTGCATGTACTGGAAGAATTAGTCGGTGACGATCCGGCGATGATTCAAGAAATGCTGCTGGATTTTCGCGCCAGCGCTGAAAAAATAGCGATAGAACTGCATACGGCGTATCAAGCAGCTCAATTTACCACAGCCGGCGCACTGGCACATAAACTGAAATCATCCTCGCGTTCAGTGGGTGCCCTGGCATTAGGTGAATTATGTGCGGCAATGGAGCAAGCCGGGAAGAATAACGATGCGGCAGAATTGGCGGTGCTGCTACCGAAATTTGACGCGCAGATGACTGAAGTCAAAGCTTATCTGGATACTTTATACGCAAAAGACGGGAAAAATTCCTAAGGAAAGACTGAATGACTGTTTGCGCAAGTGATCTGCTGCGTTAGGTGGTACTCGGAAATTCGCCTATATCGGTAGGATATGTCTCATTTTCTGTGCTCCATCTGCTTTGCATCTCATCTTGCTTGTCGAATTATTCAGCATTTCCCATCCGGATTGACTAAGATGCCGGAGAATCGTCCAGCAACCCGGTGCGCACCCTGTTTTGCCATTCCTCCCTCCAGCGCGGCAAGTCGTCAGGCAGGAGCGGTTTGGATATAAAATTCCCTTGCGCCATATCGCACTCCGTTTGGCGTAAAAGCTCCCAGTCGTTGCGATCTTCAACGCCTTCCGCTACGATATCCATGCCTAGCTGTTTTCCCATCGCTAAGCTGGCGTCATAGATGGCGCGCAGCGTATCATCGGTCCAAGCGCGATGTACAAAACCCTGATCAATCTTGAGCTCATTAAATGGAATATCGCGTAGTTGTGCCAAGGATGAATGCCCGGTGCCGAAATCATCGATGGATAAATGAAAACGTTTAAGGCGCAGACGGGTTAGAATTTCCAGTGGAATGCGCGCATCGGGTCCCATGACCTGGCTTTCGGTAATTTCGATGACGATTTTTTGTGGCGGTAAATTGTTCTCATGGACGAGATTGACCACCATGTCTTGAAAGGTCAGGAAAGCCAAATTATCCATGGTGACATTGATTGACACACGTAATGTTTGTCCGCTCCGGTGCCATTCTCCGGCTTGGACAATTGCTTGTGTCAACACGAAGCGTGTCAAATCGTCGATCAAATTGTTTTTTTCCGCAATGTGGATAAACCGATCCGGCATAATCAAGCCATCTTGTGGATGGTGCCAGCGCACCAGCGTTTCAACGCCAATCACGTCGCCGGTTGCTACCGATACTTTGGGCTGGTAATAATTTACCAATTCTTGATTGGTAATGGCCGATTTAATATCGTCTGCGCTATAGGCTTTATTGCTGGCTGACAATGGATGGGCCAATGCATCAACTTCCCATCCCAGTAAGATTTCTGATAACTTATTAGGATCCACTGGTTTGTGCAAATAGCCAAGCATCGGTATTTTGTGCGCATGAACCAGTTTCTCAGCAGTTTTTAACATACGCTCATCTTCACCACTTACCAAAACCAGCTTACCGTGATACTCCCTGTCTACTAGATAGCGCACAAACTCAATGCCGTCCATGTCCGGCATATTCAGGTCGAGCAGGATCAAATCCGGGCAGGTGTCAGCATGATCGATTTTCTGGAGGGCATCCGAACCATTATCGCAAGTAGTGATAGCAGTATAGCCCAACTTAGCCAGCATTCGTGACAGAAGCTTGAGCATGAAGGTATCGTCATCAAGGATCAGTATTTTAATTTTAGATGCACTATCCACGGCTTTTTTTATTTTAGGAATAGATTGGATATCAAATCACGGTGATTTTATGAGTATCAGCGCATGATCATACACTGTGTAGAGAGAAAGATGATAATAATCGTTTTTCCCTGAGTGGGACCGGTCAAAGGGGAGCAATTGATCATTGTTTTTGATTGATATGCGATCTATGAAAAGTGGAAAGATGTTGTAATGATTTCTGTCCAGCAAGGGCTATCACTGATTAAAGGTTTTTCTGATGAAGTATTAAAAAGCGAATGGGATGGCTACCGATCTTCACGGTTGAGCCAACAATATCGAGTCATTTATAAAATCATCGCCAATGAAGTTTATGTGCAGGTTGGGCAAGTATCACCATACGATTATCGGAGAAAAAAATGAATGAATACCAACTAGCCAAAAAAACGTGCGATGTCACCGTAGGCGAATCCGTAGAAATTATTCGCGAGCTTCAGGGATTCAGTCAGAACAAATTAGCAGAACTTACCAGTATTCCGCAATCGACAATCTCTGTCATCGAACATGACTAAATCAATTTAGGGATAGAACGTGCAAAAATAATAGCAAAAGCACTGAAATGTCACCCTACGGTATTGGTTTTCCCTGGATGGAGTATTGAGGTTGCTGCATAGAAAAGTATCTGTTTGTCGGTTTAGATGAATAGACGAACTCCGACAATTCATGTAGCAATGGGATGTTGGGGTTCCTATCGTGACCCCAAGCTACCGTGCTGTGAAAGTTAACGGGGCAGTAGGAGTGTATACCCATTTTCTTTTTCGCGACCCTAGCTGTGCCGTTATGCAAATTCTTAGAAAACGGTTTCTTTAATTGTCATTGCGAACTTCCCACCTAAAAATTATGTCGTTCTCGAAAATCTCAATAAGTTGAATCAGCACGTAAAACGTTGTGTTTGATGGCTTAACGATTGCAATCATTCCTTTTCTCATTCTGGCGAAGTGGCTGGGAAATCGAAAAACCATCGGGTCGCTAATATCCCCGAAATTTCTAGCTCCCGATGCAACCCTAACTGCACCATTGTCGCTTGAAAGATCAACACATCCATGACCTGGTTGCAACGTCGCCCATCTAATATTAATAACTCTGAAATCATTCTCGCTAAACTGGACTTCAATGCTAGTGCCACTGTGGACTACGGGGACTCTCCTTTTTCCACAGCCATAAATTTTATGGATATCTCCGAATTCGAATGTTTCTTCTTCGATTGCTTCCCTTAATTTTCTATTGAAAAAAACCAACGCTTATATTGTTTTCTAACAGTTTTCTGTAGCCCTGAGAATAGATCGTTCCATTTGGATCAAGAACTCCAATTAAAACTTCGCTCACTCCTGAATCTATTAATAGTTGAGCGCAAGGGTCGATTTCTTGATCGTTGTGTAATACGACGCATGGCTCTAGCGTCGTAAATACTGTAGAGCCTTGTACTTGTCCGTTTGTTAATTTTCCTATTGCGATGCGCTCAGCGTGAACGCCTCTGGTTTCACCTCGATACCCGGTGGATAGCACCTCTCCACTTTTAGCAACAACAACACCTACTCGAGGAAATTCACTGCACTTGAGGTGTTCCTCTATCGCTAACCTCATTAAGTCCGATCTTGAATATTTTCTCGACATGGCGGTCAGTTTGCATAACTGGAGTTAGACTTCCGAAATGACGTAATATAATACGTCACAAATGTGATCTAATACCGCATTGTTCATGCCATCATCCCCTTATGTTTTAAGCTAGTTGAGCGATTTAGCTGTCATCATACCAGACTTGTTTAGACCCACAAATATAGAATGAATAGCAGCAAGATGCTGAAGTCTAGTTCTGCAATTTACCTATCAAAACAAGCAATAGCCCACTCTGCAAAACCGTTGCTTTTTCGGAATTGTACATTTAAAATGTCAATCGTTACTTGCTTTCTAAAACGCCAATTGAGCGATTGACGACATAGCAACTTAGAAAACAGTAATTCAATGGAAACTAGGGTTCCGGTCGGTGCAAGAAACGGCGTCAGGTCCAAGAGTTTCCGGTCTCGTGATAACGAGACTCCACGGAGGGAAAAAAGCCCGGGAGATTAAGGTGTAATGTATCGGAGTACATTACAATCTCGGTAAATTCTTTTTGTATGGAGACTTGTTATGTCAGGTTCTACAAAACCCATCGCTTCACCGCAAGAATCCCATGTAACGGGCGATATGCTCAATCGCAGCATGAGCGTATGGCATAGCTTTACACTGGGTTTTGCAGTTGTCTCGCCGGTTGCTGGACTGTATGCGATCATTGGTGTGCAAACTACCGTTGCCGGTGGTGGCTGGTTTGCTGCATTGGCCGTCTGTCTGATAATGCAATTATCGGTGGCTACTGTGTATGCAGAGCTATCGTCGCAATTTCCGATCGCTGGCGGTGCTTATAAGTGGGCGCGGCAACTCGGGGGCACTATCGCCGGAAACTACGCGGGCGTGATTTATATTTGCTCTACCATTGCCATGGTCACGACAACGGCTTATACCGGTGGTTTCTGGCTTGCGACTTTTAGTGGGCTACCCAGTGAGGGTGGTGGAGTGATGGTGTTCTGGGGCGCGCTATTCTTGTTGCTTTGTACATGGCTCAATCTGGCGCCTGTCAGTATTTTCAATTGGGTGATCAAGCTGGGTGTCTATGCAGAAGTTGTCGGTTCATTCGGCGTGGCGCTCTTGTTGTTTTTTTTCTTTCGCCAACATTCACTCATGGAATTATTCCAACACATGGGCACTGGAACCGCTCCCAGTGAAATGACTGCTTTTCTTGCAGCACTGGCGATTTCTGGTTGGGCCTTCATCGGCTTTGATGCGTGTTCCACGACTGCGGAAGAAACTCATCAACCCAAACGCATGGTGCCACGCGCAATTTTTATGTCTTTAATGGTTGTTGGTACGGTGGTTCTGTTTAATTCTGCGGCACTGATCTTGGCTTTTGAACATGACACATTAAGGCACTCCAGCCATACATCCGATCCGGTTACGCCTTTGATTGCGAGTAGCATTGGAGAGTGGTTCGAAATGCCCTTTCTAGCGATTGTGATGACGGCTTTTCTGGCCTGTGGCGCATCAATGGTCAAATATACTTCTCGGATAGTGTATTCAATGGCCCGAGAAGGCAATATGCCAGTGATATTAAGCAAAGTTACTGCCAGTAAAACACCGCGCAACGCGGTTTTGTTTACTGTTCTACTAGCAGGCTGCGGACTGATTTTTGGACTCAACGATGATGCCGTTGCTACCATTATTGCTTTTGGTACTGGCGGTTTATATGCCATGTTCGCGTTCACGACGGGATTTGCATTGTTTGCTCGCCTCACAGGCCGATGGAATCCTCAACTGGGTGAATTAAAGCTTGGGGCATGGGGATTGGTCATCAATATCCTGGCATTCATTTGGTCAGTATTTGAGCTCATCAACATCGCTTGGCCACGTCCGTATGCCATTTCGGCTGATGCGCCGTGGTGGCAATTGTGGGCTACACCACTGGTTTTGGGCAGCATTCTTACAATCACAACGCTGTATATTCTTTACAAAAAATGGATTAGTGATCAGCGACTATCATAAAAGAGGAATTTATTATGGATCAGCAAAATGCATTGATTTGGAAGCAATTTCTACCTGGGGGGTGCCATTGGTCGGGCATCATCCGTCGCGGCACAACATTACGGTTAACGGATGTGAATGGTGGGGCCAATGCCGCGGTACTTTTCTTCAATCAGGAAGAAAAACTCGAACGCTACAATATGGCGGATACTTTGAAATCGCAGCACACCTTCCGTCTGACCAAAGGACATGCTTGCCATTCTGATATGGGGCGTATTTTTTGTTGTATCACAGCCGATACGGCTGGTTGGAACGACACGGTATGCGGACTGAGCGATAGTGACTTGATCCAGCAAAAATACGGCACCGCTCGTTATCAAGAACATCGCAATCAAATGTTTCGCAGTGGCCTGGATGGTATGTTGATCGAACTGGGAAAATGGGGCTTGGGGATGCGCGATGTCGTTTCGAACATCAATTTCTTTAGCAAAGTTACTGCCAACAAAGCGGGTGAATTGACATTCCATCTCAATCATAGCAAAGCAGGAGATTATGTCGAATTGAGTTTTGTGATGAATACCTTATTGGTATTGTCTGCGGCTCCCCATCCTTTGGATCCCAAACAATCATATCGACCGGGTGCCGTTGGTTTAGAGTTATTCAATACGCCAGCCGAAGCTGCCAATCAATGCTCACAAATCGCAGAGAATATTCGTGCATTACAAAACGCCAAACATTTTTATTGTGAGGGTACGCTATGAACACCACTGATCTCCACACCAATCAACTGGATCCGGATCATGCTGTTGTAAATGAAATCTGCGCAGCCGGGGAACCTTGGAGCAAAATCGTTAAACGTGGCCAAATTTTCCGTATCGTTGATTTGGAAGGCAATCAAGCGGTCGATACGCTATTTTTCAATGCCCATCATGCAGTTGAACGCTATAGTGCTACACATACCATCCGTGCGCAGAATAATCTATACCTGACGACGGGCAGTAAGCTTTGCTCCAATTTAGGGAACGTGATGCTGACGATCATTGCAGATACTTGCGGACGGCACGATACATTGGGTGGGGCGTGTGCGGCAGAGAGCAATACGGTACGCTATGCATTGGAAAAATTTCCGATGCATAGCTGCCGCGATAATTTTCTACATGCGTTAGCACATGATCCAGCGTGTGAACATTTAGGCATGAGCAAGCGGGATATACCCAGTAACATCAATTTTTTTATGAATGTACCTGTCACTGAAGAGGGTGGATTGGAGTTTGTCGATGGTATCTCCGCACCAGGCAAGTATGTTGAAATGCAGGCTGAAATGGATGTGCTGGTATTGATTTCAAATTGCCCGCAACTCAACAATCCTTGCAATGCTTACAATCCGACGCCGATTCGCTTACTAATCTGGGATTCTCTTCGATAAACGGTGCCTGGGGCATTTGGCCTTGCTTTGCAGAGAATCAATTTTTCAGAAAAGGATGTCATCATGTTCAATAAAATCCTAATTGCCAATCGTGGTGCTATTGCTTGTCGCATTATACGTACTTTACGCCGCATGCAGATTAAGAGCGTTGCGATCTATACTGAAGCGGATGCCTTATCGCAGCATGTCCATGCTGCCGATGAAGCCTATTGCATTGGTAAGGATGTTGCATCGCAAAGCTATTTAAATACCGATAAAGTTTTGGTCATCGCAAAACAAAGCGGTGCCCAAGCGATCCATCCTGGTTATGGTTTTCTTAGTGAAAATGCGGATTTCGCCGAAGCATGCGCCAAGCAAGGCATTTGTTTTATTGGGCCCACACCGCAACAAATGCGAGAGTTTGGCTTGAAGCATACGGCACGTGCCTTGGCATTGGAAAACCAAGTGCCATTGTTGCCTGGCTCGGATTTGCTGGATAGTGTTGAGATTGCTTGCCAGCAAGCGAGCTACGTCGGTTATCCCGTGATGTTGAAAAGTACCGCAGGCGGTGGCGGTATTGGCATGCGCCTGTGCTGGAACCAAGATGAATTGATCGGCGCCTATGAGTCGGTCAAAACATTGGCACAAAACAACTTTAAGGATGCCGGTCTATTTTTGGAAAAATATGTCGAGCGGGCACGCCACATCGAAGTACAGATCTTTGGCGATAGCAAGGGCCAAGTCGTTGCACTGGGAGAGCGTGATTGTTCGATTCAGCGACGTAATCAAAAAGTGATTGAGGAAACGCCTGCACCGAATTTAACGCAGGCCATGCGTCAAGCGTTACAAGATACTGCGGTGCGTTTGGGTAAAGCCGTCCATTATCAATCTGCGGGTACGGTCGAGTATGTTTTTGATGATGTGCATCAGCAATTTTATTTTCTCGAAGTCAATACACGCTTGCAGGTTGAGCATGGCATCACAGAAGAAGTGACCGGCGTTGATCTGGTCGAATGGATGGTACGGCAAGCCGCAGGTGATTTACCTTCGCTCGATTCGTTCGCCATTCAGCCCAATGGTTGTGCGATTCAGGCCCGTGTCTATGCGGAAAACCCTGCCAAAGCATTTCAGCCGTCAACAGGCATACTCACGGAATCCATTTTTCCTAATAGCATACGGGTAGAAACTTGGATAGAACGCGGTATCGAGGTTTCTGCATTTTATGATCCGATGTTGGCGAAAGTGATTGTGCATGCCGCCAATCGATCGGCAGCCATTGATCGATTGCTTGCGGCTTTGGATGAAACTTCGTTACAGGGTATCGAAACCAACTTAGATTATTTGCGGCAAATTTTGCAGAACAGTGTTTTCCGAGGAGGACAGTTTTCTACGCAATTTTTGAATGGATTTCATTATCAACCTCATACTGTTGACGTGATACAGCCCGGTGTGCAAACAACGGTTCAGGATTATCCGGGACGTCTTGGGTATTGGAATGTTGGTGTGCCACCTTCCGGACCAATGGATCAATTAGCTTTCCGGCTTGCTAATCGGTTGGTCAATAATGAAAAAAACTGTGCCGGGCTTGAAATGATTGTGGCTGGACCGACGCTGCATTTTAATTGCGACAGTATTATTGCAGTTTGTGGTGCTTCGATGGAAGTGTTGCTCGATGATAGGCCGCTACAGCTATGGCAATCGCATGCTATCAAAGCTGGATCGGAATTACAGCTTGGTAAAATCATGCAAACTGGCAGTCGTACCTACCTTGCTGTTCAAGGTGGTTTTCAAGTGCCCGACTATCTCGGTAGCAAATCCACATTTACCCTAGGCCAATTTGGGGGGCATGCGGGACGGGCATTGCGGCTTGGCGATGTGTTGCATGTTCGCGCGCTCGAGTCTTTGCAGGTATTTATTCCACAATGCATGGCGCAGCAGTTTATTCCACGTTATAGTCACCATTGGAATATCCATGTGTTGTATGGTCCACACGGTGCACCTGATTTTTTTACCGCAGACGATATCGCGCAATTCTTTTCGACTGATTGGAAAGTACATCACAACTCCAGTCGTACTGGAGTGCGGTTGATTGGCCCAAAACCACAGTGGGCCAGGGCCGATGGTGGTGAAGCCGGACTGCATCCTTCCAATATTCATGATAATGCTTATGCCATTGGTGCGGTCGATTTTACCGGTGATATGCCTATCATCCTGGGGCCGGATGGACCGAGTTTGGGCGGTTTTGTATGTCCGGTTACGATCGTTCATGCGGAATTGTGGAAAATAGGGCAGCTTAGGCCAGGCGATCGGATTCGTTTTCATCCCATCACATTGGAACAAGCACTTGCATTGCAGAATCGACAAGATCAATCCATTGAATTGTTGCAGTCGAATCTGGAGCCAATTATTCCCTCGCCATCTCCGCATCCGGGAAGCCCTATTTTGTATAGTGCTCCTGGGAAAGATATGCAAATTCCAATTACTTACCGTCAATCGGGCGACCGTTATGTGTTGATCGAATATGGGGATGCCGTCCTTGATCTAAGCTTGCGTTTTCATGTTCATATATTGATGGCTGCACTACAGCGGGCAATCGAGCAAAAAGAGTTGACTGGTATCATCGACATGACACCAGGTATTCGTTCGCTACAAATTCATTTTGATCCACATATTCTTCCACGCAAGCAATTGTTGGATTTTTTAACACTAACCGAAAACCAATTGCCGACGGTTGAAACGATGGAAGTGCCATCCCGTATTGTGCATTTGCCATTATCTTGGGACGACAATGCAACGCGGCTGGCTATTGAAAAATATATGCAATCGGTACGCCATGATGCGCCTTGGTGTCCCAGTAATATTGAATTTATCCGCCGCATGAATGGGTTGAATAGCATCGACGAGGTCAAACAGATCATATACCAGGCAAGCTATCTGGTAATGGGATTAGGGGATGTTTATCTCGGAGCGCCGGTTGCGACTCCGTTGGATCCACGACATCGTTTGGTGACAACAAAATACAATCCGGCGCGTACCTGGACGCCGGAAAATGCGGTTGGGATTGGTGGTGCGTATCTGTGTATCTATGGTATGGAAGGGCCGGGGGGGTATCAATTTGTCGGGCGTACGGTGCCAGTGTGGAACCGTTATCATCAGAGCGCGGATTTTAAAGAAGGTAAGCCTTGGTTATTACGTTTTTTTGATCAGATACGTTTCTATCCGGTGAGCGAAAGTGAATTACTGACGTTACGCAAAGATCTCTTGATCGGAAGTTTTCAATTGCAAGTTGAAGAATCGACATTGAATCTGAAACACTATCATGCTTACCTGCAACTACATGCGGCCGATATTGCTGCATTCAAAGCGAAACAGCAAGCTGCGTTTGATGCTGAACGCCAGAGTTGGAAAATATCTGGGCAATCTATTGCAATTCATGAAGATATGCTTGATTCGGATCCTTCTCAAACGGAATTGAGCTTACCCGAAGGCGTGCAAGAGATTTGTGCGCACATTACCGGTGTGATGTGGAAATTGCTCATACAAGAAGGTGGTTCCGTTAAACAAGGAGAAGTTGTTGCTATTATTGAATCGATGAAAATGGAATTTTCAATAGAATCACCGGTTAATGGAACTGTCGTCAGGATTTTTGCAGGGCAAGGTAATACTGTGTCAACGGGACAGGCTTTAGTGTGGGTTTCTAAAGAATGAGGTGCAACGATATAATCCAGCAGCCTTTTGAAGGTGATTTTCAGTAAACCGCAAACCTATCGTTTAATCTCTTCCGAGTTTGATTACTCACTGCTTGCAGCGGGGTGCTTTATTGAGACAGAGTTTGTCATTAATCAACTATTTTTGCAAATAGCTATCTTTATAATTACGATCAACAATGCTTTAAAATCGGGACATTTTGTCTTTTAAAATCCTGAGGATCCCTGGTTTGATGGGATAAATAGCGCCTTTTGTTTGTAAGGTAAACTTGGTAAAATTGTCCCTGACCGAATGAATGGGATAGCACGAGATGCTCATGCTTTCAGTTTGTTTATCTGGTTTTGAGTCTTGTCGATACGCTAAGATGCTATTTTTTTCAGATGGCTCAAGGGGTCTTTAGACTTTGTACCTATTTTATTAATTGGATACTAAAGGCATTGTTGAACAGTTTCGTAGTGAAATTTGCATAGTGGTTGCAGAGAGTTTTGAACTGATACGACTGGGTTTGCGCTCATTATTTAAAAATAATACCTCAGTACGACTGGTTGCGGAAACGAATTGTATAGAAGATATATTGGGTTTGGCTGTGCAACATAGACCTGATGTAGTTTTGATTGACTTGCAATTAAACAACGGCGATTGCACCGGTTATATCGCTAAATTATTGAGTGCATGCCCGCAAAGTAAAGTATTGGCTTTATCGCATAACAACTGTGAGCAAACCTTTTTACAAACATTCCGTTCAGGAGCGGCGGGCATCATCGGCAAGCATCATTCTTCTGAACTGCTACTAAAAGCTATTTATGTCGTTCATGCAGGACAAGTATGGTTTGATCGACACGTTACAAAGCTGCTATGGCAAGCGCAGTTTGATGGCGATCAAGTCCAGGAAATGTCTAGTGGTGTTGATTCTAAAGAACTGGATCAACTGAAGCTGAGTGAAAGTGAGCGACATGTTGCTTATCTTGCCTGCAAGGGTTTATCCGCTAAAGAGATTAGTGCGCAATTGTTTGTTGCTGAGAAAACTGTACGGAATCAATTGTCCATAATCTATAAGAAAATCGGCGTCAAAAAACAAGTCGAATTATGTTTAAAAGCCCCACTCTATAACTACTTCAATGCTTCCTGCATTCTCGGGATAAATTTCCGGGAAATTCCTAGTAAATAGCCCCCCCCATTTTCGGGATGATTGACATCTATTTTCCCGAAAATGGCTTTGATAAGATCCTTTCCTTGTTTTATTAAATAGATAGTGGCATGCATTGCTGCGGTTTATTTATTTCAGAGTGGATTTCCGAAAAGCTTAAGTCATAGAAATAAATGCTTGTATCAAAAAATTAGAAGATTTTCTGACTTGCGCTTACTCGAATACACTTTTTTACATTGATAGGAGGGATGTTAAAAATGTTGTACGAATTTAATCAACGGTATAGAGACATGGATTTCTCTGGGAATTCAAGTGCTATACAGTGTACGCCACAACAGAGTTTATTAAAGCAACTGCTTATTACGCTGTTCATGGGGTTGGTTTTGTCATTTCTGATTTCTGGAAAGGGCATCGCTGCGGAGCATGTGATTCAATTAACAGCGGAAGAAACGCGTGATGATGGGTTTGGTAATAAGTTGCTGGCCTACAAGATGATAAATCATAAGCGGGATGGTGTGGATATTACCAGTCGGTACAGTCCTAATGCTACCATTCCGGGGCCCACCATTGAGTTGACTGAGGGGGATGCAGTCAAGATATCGATTTTAAATGCAATTCCTGATAGTGATGTTCCAGTTCCTGGAATCAGCAAGCAAGTCAGTATACATGTGCATGGTGTTCACTACGATATTCTCAGCGATGGCACGCTTAAAGTCATCAATAAGCTTTTCGACGAGGGGGCCGGGGCTGGACTGGAAGAAACTTATGCCGTGTATGAATATAAGTGGAATGTTGCACCGGGAACAGCCGGTACATGGGCTTACCATGATCATAACTTCGAAACTCATAATGGTGCAGAACACCGAGGATTATTTGGGGCAATTATTGTGAATCCGATTGGTGCTCCGAGCTATGCCAAAGAGTATGTGTTGTATCTGGGGGATGATGCTTTCTGGGGTATGGAGATAATGGTAGTTCTAGAAAACAATCGCAGCACGGCCCTAATCCTATCTTGTCTGCACAAGAAGATACTCATGTCAGATTTCATTTAATTGCGCTGGGTACGGATATTCACAAATTCAAACTAAATGGTTATCGCTGGTTTGATCCAGGAACCCATAATCTTATCAATCAAGTAGCAATTGGCCCGCTGGAGAAGCATGTGTTCGTCGTAAAAGCGAAGCACAGTACTTACTATGAGGACCATAATCGTTCGAATAAGCTATTGGGCATGAGAGGAAAATTTAATGTTCAATAAACGAAAAGACAAGCACATTGATGATAAGGATAGTGACATGAGTAATAAAATAACTTCCAACTATAAACGTCTAGTTACACAGTTAATAACAGGGTTTGTGGTTGCATTGACATTACTGACTTCGTCTGTTGTGTCGGCTGCAGCCCATAATTTTACTTTAACCGCTAAAACCTTGCCAAATGGCCAGTTAGCGTACGCCTTAGATGGTAATGAAGGCGTCATTCCTGGACCTACCTTATTTGTAAAAAAAGGCGACACATTAAACATCACGCTGAACAATACCACAAGTACTCAGGTTGGATTTAAAGTTCCAGGATTGCCACATCACAGTTCTGCCAAGGTGAAACCCGGTGAGACCAAAAGCTATCGGATTCAAGCAAACAAGGCAGGTACTTATGCCTATCATGGTGATATGAATGGGAAAGAATTACTGGGCTTATTTGGGGCGATCGTTGTAGATAATACAGCAGGTCCAGTTGATAAGTATGTTGAAGCTAATGGTAATGTTGTTCCAGTTGCACAGAAGGATATTGATAAGCAGTTTGTGCTATTTATGGTGGGTTCAACATTCTGGGGAACCGAGATTGAGGTATGTTGTCAAAAATGGAGTCCATAGGTTTAAGCAGCGAGTAGATTTGCATAGTACTGCTGCGAAAATTG
>JAMXAG010000024.1 GCA_024281675.1 Nitrosomonas sp. | reverse complement strand
AATTCCATTTTCATCCTCCATTTCATGTCTTCATTTTATGAAACTTCGGACTCCTTGAAAATCAGCATACCTCAGATGGAATTCACTTGCTCACCCGGCTGCAGTTCAATATCGCATACCTGCAATACCGCACAAACGATACTGGGTTGCTGTGAACCAAACAGAAAACGAATGGATCCATCCGGTCCTGCAACCGGCTTTGTGCCGGTGGGATTGACTGCCTGCCATTTCTTAGCCAAATCAATGGCCGCGCGTTCCTGTGGGGTAAGTTGCGGGTTCTTATCATTGAAATACGCTTCAGACAAGCCGTTGGCATAGCTTGGGGCAACGAATCCGATGGACAAAATCAATGTGCTCAGGATACTTAAAGCGAATAACGGTTTCATGATGGGCACCCCCTTTATGTTTGTTTCGACCAGGAGAAATCCTGGATATAAATACCCAGCGGGTTATTTCGGATCTGTTCTTCCGTGGTGCTTTGCGTGGTCGGCTTGTTATAGATCCTGAGCAAAGCACGCATTTTGAAAGGTGGCTCGGTTAAGTGCCCTTGCCGGTCATAGACTTTCTCCAGCCAATCGACCTGCCAGGTCTCCGGTGATTGGGGAATCACCGATATGATTTCAACATTAACCGTTTGGGTTTCAGCCCGTTTGAAAGGACTGCTGGCCTCACTGCTATTGAACCATTCGTTGGCTTTTGCCGTGGCGGGATCGTTATTGGATAGCATGGCATACGCACGAAAGATGGCGCGCCGTTGCAAGGCGATATCCGGTGTTACCATGCGCAAATCATTAATAAACGCTGCCACGGACGCATGCACCACGCGCTGATCGGCCACCGCGGCAATATCCGCACGGGAAACCGCGATGGCTTCCCCCAGTTTATTAACCTGCACCACATAAGGGATGAATTTAGATTGGCTGCCGATAGCAATGACTCCACCTACTCCTGCCAGCGCAATCAACAAACAAAGTAGTGCCAGCATTTGCCACATAGTGCGCGAAGCAATTACTTCCCTCATGTGATCATTCCAGGTACGCCTTGCTGACTGATAGGGATTTTCATTTTCACCAAAACGGCGACCGCCTTCCATCCTGTCGTCATTAACGCGCATAGTTTTATGCGCACCCGGCTTTAGCTTGAATAGTTCGTTGATCATATTCATGCGACCACTCCATAGTCAGATAACGTTAACCCTTTGATCGCCAGCCATTCGTGAACCCAGCGATCTCCATACTTATTATGTAGATTCTTGATGGTTGCAATCGATTCCTTATCCGTAGATCCCACAAATGCCAGCGCCAATGGACCGAGCGCCAGGTCATAGAGCCGCCTGCCGTTCTCGGACACGGTGTAATATTGCTGTTTGGGAATGGCAGAAGCCAGGATCTCAATTTGGCGAGTATTCAGTCCCATGCGCCGGTAGAGTGCTGATGCTTCCTCATCGCGTGCAAACACGTTGGGCAGAAATATCTTGGTGGCAGTGGATTCAACAATCACATCGAGAATCCCGCTGTTTGCGGCGTCCGACAGACTTTGGGTTGCCATCAACACCAGACAATTGTTTTTACGCATAACCTTGAGCCATTCGCGGATCTTGGCGCGAAACACCGGATGACCCAGCATCAGCCAGGCTTCATCGAGGATAATCGCCGCAGGCTGCCCTTTGAGGCTGCGCTCGATGCGGCGAAACAGATACAGCAAAGTCGGCAGTGCGTATTTATCACCGAGATTCATTAATTCCTCGATTTCGAACGTGGTGAAGGTCGACAGATTCAAACCATCGGCTTCAGCATCGAGCAAATGTCCCATCATGCCGTCGATGGTGTATTGCCGAAGATACTCGCGTATGGATTCATCCTGGATCGTCACTGACAAATCCGATAAGGTTTTTGAGCCGCTTTGATGCATGTTAGTAATGGCCTGACTGATTTCGTTACGCTGCAGAGGCGTGACTGTGATGTTGTTTAATTCAACCATCAAACAAATCCATTCCAGCGCCCAGGCACGATCCCCCTTAGTCTGCAAGAATTGCAAGGGACAGAAAGACAGCGATTCATCATCGCCTGCTACCGTGAAATGCTGACCACCCACGGCTTTGGTCAACGGATACATCGATAATCCCTTATCAAAGCAATAGATAGACATGCCCGGATAACGCCGCAATTGTGCGGCAATCAATGCCAGGTGCGTAGATTTTCCCGCGCCTGTAGGTCCAAACATGAAAGTGTGGCCCAAATCGCGCACATGGAGATTCAACCGGAAAGGGGTTGCTCCTTGTGTCACGCAGTGCATCAATGGCGGTGAATTAGGGGGATACATCGGACAAGGGGCGATAGGTTTTCCTGTCCAAATGGTATTGACCGGCAACAAATCAGCCAGATTCATGGTATTGATGAGGGGTCTGCGCACATTTTCAACACCGTGACCGGGTAGGCTGCCCAGATACGCATCCATGGTGTTAATCGTCTCAACCCGTGCGGCAAAACCTAAATGATTGATTGCTTTCTCAACCTTTCGCCCGGCTTCTTCCAATGCTGCCCGATCTTCCATCATCAGAACGACTACGCTGGTATAGTAGCCTTGACCTACAAAACCGCTATTCGTCTCAGCAATCGCAGACTGCGCATCTTCAGTCATATTGAGCGCGTCTTCATCAATGTTGCTGCTTTGCAGATTAAACACTTGGTCAAAGAATCCACGGATTTTTTGTTTCCAGCGTCTGCGGAATTTTTCCAAATGATTGACTGCTTCATGCGCATCCATAAAGATAAATCGCGATGACCAGCGATATACGCCTGGCAATTCAGAGAGCAGATTTAACATGCCAGGGGAGGATTCGAGCGGAAAGCCTTCAATCGAGACCACCTGAACAAAATTGCGGCCAATCTTAGGCACGACTCCACCCCACATTTCCTGACCACCAAGCAAGGTATCCAGATACATGGGATTAGCCGGTAGCACCATCGGATGATCCAGGCCGGTCAGGCATAATTGCAACCACTGTAGGAAATCGTCATGCGTGATGGTCGTACTGTCTTCAGTAACGAGTTTGCGGCTTTTTAAGCGTGACAGATGAAATATGCTGGATAATCGGGATTCAAAGTTGGCACATTCGCGCTGAAAATATTCCAGCAATCCTTGTGTTCTGGCTTTCTGGTCGGGAGCTTGGCTGTCATCATCAAACATCAGTTCAACAAACTTGCGCTGTGCCAACATTGGCGGTAAGTAGGTGAGTGATACGATAAAGCAACTCTCGTATAGGGTGCCGATACGCTCGAACAGATTGCGCCGCTCAGCATCAATCGCAGCGGTCACCGGATCGGGATAATTGGAGTGCGCTTTCTCTGAATAACCTTGCGCCGGTTTGCGGATGGCATCGACATGAATCATCCAGCCATTACCTAAGCGGGATAATGCTTGGTTAATGCGGAATGACACGCGCTCACGCTCGATCTCGGTACTACTGGCCGTATCATCGCCACAAAATACCCAGGCGGCCATCAATGAACCGTTCTTGCCGACAATCACCCCATCTTCTACCACTGCTGCATACACCAGCAGATCGGCAAAACCCATTTCTTTGGATCGATGTTGATCCAGTCTTAATTCTTTACCCGTATCATGGATACGGATAAACAGTATCAAGAGCAGCGCAGCTCCAGAGATTGCGATAAGAATTGTGATGGCGGCAATCATAGATGCTGTTTTTCCTGTTGGCGGGTATTATCATAAAAAGGAGTGCTTCGCGCCGGATAGTATTTTTTGTATTTCATCTGGCGTAAGTAAACATGACGCAGTTGTGGATCATTTTTAGCCATCAATCGTAGTGCAAATAGCGCAAAAACCCATAGTGCTATGCCGAAGAGTGTGGCTTTGACTTCCATCGCCACAAAAATTGAAGTCGCTACAATCAGAATAGAAAACATGACCAGTTCCCGGTCGCCACCCATAAACAGGTTAGGACGGTTACCCGATTGACGGATAGGTATTGTTCGCAAAGCCATAATCAGCCTCCTATTCTTGTGGATTTACGACTGATTCCTGGATTTCACCCGGAATAACCGCACCCTGAAATAGATTAGTCATGATGTTGTTGGCGCCCACGAGTAATGCCATAACCAGCACGATAAAAATCAAGGTGCGGAAAAACGCATTGAGCTCACCGCCAAAGATCAGAATGCCGCCTGCAACGACAATGCCGACGATAGATAGGGTAAAAGCAACCGGGCCGGTGACAGAGTTTCTCAGATTAACCAGCCAGGTTTCATAGGGAAGCGCGCCACCCGCGCCTACAGCCGCTTGTGCGTTATCGGTTGAAAACAAAAGCGCAAACAAAAAAGCGATTGAGAAGAAACAAAAGAATGGAGAGATATCCTTGATATGAATCAGTTTCATAGACTGGCTCCTATGGATGATTTACAACTTTTTGATCTGGTAACTTCCTCTTTTAAAACCTTGCACTTCGATAATCTGCTGGATTTTTCTGCCGTGGGGTGCGCGCGTGATATGTACCACCATATCAACAGCCTCTGCGATTAATGACATGATCTCTTTAGGTGCTGAAGGATTGCGTGAAATCAGGGATTCCAGGCGGGTTAGTCCTGATAGCGCATCATTGGCGTGCAAAGTTGCAGCTCCTCCCTCATGACCGGTGTTCCAAGCATCGAGTAAATCCAATGCTTCAGGGCCTCTCACTTCACCGACCAGAATGCGATCCGGGCGCATACGCAAGGTTGTTTTTAACAATTGCGTCATGTCGACATCAAGTGTGGTGTGATACTGAACAAAATTCTGTGCGGCGCATTGAATCTCACCGGTATCCTCGAGGATGAAGATTCGCTCATCCGGGTCACTGCGAACCATTTCATTGATAATGGCGTTAATCAGCGTTGTTTTACCTGATCCGGTGCCACCAATGACTAGAATGTTGCGGTGCTTGTGCACGCTATCTTTGATGACATCAGAGTGTCTTGGCGACAACACGCCGGTTTCCACATACTGCTCAAGCGTAAAGATCTTGATGGCTTTTTTGCGGATGGCAAATGTGGGGGATGAAACAATGGGGGGTAGTTGACCGGCAAAGCGTGAATTATCGAGCGGGAATTCACCTTCAATCATCGGGTTGAATCGATTGACTTCCTTGCCATGGAAGCCTGCAACCGTTTTGATGACCGCTTCAACCTGAGCAGCCTGGATAATTCCGATATGTTGTATCTTCTGACCCAGCTTCTCTTGCCAGATACGGCCATCAGCGTTGACCATGATTTCAACCGTTTCAGGATCTTGCAAGGCCGACAGTATTTCCCGTGCATCGCGTTCCAGCTTGCTCTTTGCCCGGTCTTTAACGGTTGTGACGTGAGGTAATTGATCTTGCGATGTCATGCGAGTACTCCAACGACTTACACATGACATTACAATATAACGTAATTACATTTTGTGCAATACTTTTTTTACTGTTTCTTTACTGCTTTTTATTACTTTATTTATTTCTTACTTTTGTTTTTTAACAAGAACGCTCTGTTCTTTTTATCCCATTGCTCGACTTGATAAGCCTCAAATTCACTCAGCACGCCCCCTTTCCAGACAAAGCCTTTAGGCAAATGCTTTAGTTTTCGATTGGTTAATGCTTCAAGATCAGCCGTGCTCATATCCGAACTATCCAATAGCATTGGCAGTGGGGTCTCGAGTGCTTCTGCAATTGCCTCTATAATTCTAAGTGATGGATTGGCTTTATCATTGGTCAGATCAGTAAAAAAAGAGATGGAAACACCCGCCTTCTCTGCTAATTCTGACTTGGTCATATCCTTTTCATCAAGGATACGCAAAATATTTGTGATTAAGATTAAATTGTACATATAATAGCCCTGCCATTTTTAGGGTTTAAGCAGCTTAACTAATCAACACCATTGTTTTGCAGTAGTATTGCTGCTATTTTAATCCAAAATAAATACGCAAATTTATTAATTCTATGGAGGGCTAAATAATAGTTTCGTTATATGCATATTTTATGGATAATTATTAATAGTAGGTTTAGAATAGAAATTTAAACTAAAGATTTATCATATCATTGATTTATATCAATATAATTAATATTAATAGTTACCTTAGAATGCTATGAATAGAGGGTAGATGAGTGATTGATGGAAAACCTAGCGAATCTAAAAACGTTACCTGTTTTCTGATATGAGAGGTTAGGCATTCAATAATAAACTGAACAAGAAGAACAAAAATATAAAAGCGCAAAAACAACTTTTGCGCTGTTTTATTTGTTGATGACTGCATCCATCGTTTCTATCTTTCTAATCATAAATTGGCAGAATCATTTAATCCCAATAAATATTTCTGCCCAGCATAACGAGCGCAAGTTAGGTCCACGATAAAAATGACAGAGAAAAAAAAGGAAAATATAAAAGGGCTTGTTGCGCCTATCGGTGCAACAGAAATTGATATTACGCTGATCAGCGAAGATGCCCATCAACCCAGGAAGGAGTTTAATCAGGAAACGTTACGAGAATTAACGGAGACGATTAAATTACGCGGAGTCAAATCACCGATATCGGTTCGCCCCAATCCGGATAAACCAGGAACTTATATCATTAATCATGGGGCGCGACGCTATCGCGCCAGCATTAATGCCGGATTAACCAAGATTCCTGCATTCATTGATACCGATTACAGCGAAGCGGATCAGGTAATCGAGAATCTGCAAAGAGATGACTTAACTTCCAGAGAGATTGCTGACTTCATTGGGCGGCAACTGGCAGGCGGTAAAACCAAATCTGAAATTGCCAGACTCATTGGTAAAACCAATCCTTATATCACCATGCATGCCACACTCCTTGATCTACCTGATCCACTCGCAGATGTATACCGGACAGGCCGTTGCACTGATGTCACTGCACTCTATGATTTAACAAGGCTGTATAAAGCCAATAAAGAGGAAGTAATCACCTGGCTGGCACTCAGTACACAAGAAGAAATATCACGATTGGATGTATACCAATTCAGTAAATTCTTAAAGCTGAAAAAAACGCCTCCATCAGATTCTGCGGATGATCAAGCACCCAATGCTGAAGGCAAATCGAATACAACTTCAGCTAATAACAACGGTCAAAAACAAACCACGCCGAATTCATTGCTGGACTCTATTTACAATCTGATTAAAAAAGACAAATGCAAGCCACAGGATTTAATGCGTGATCTGTCTACCGATAACAAAGAGTTACTAAAAACCAAGATTAGTGATTATTTTGAGCAAGGCAGAAATTGCCCAAATATCGTTCAGTTCACCATAAAAGCTTTGCAAGATGGCAGTTTCTCAGCCAAGGGCAGTGGTGCACTGCAATTGGTTGCTTTTTTGCATGGCATGGAAAGATCAGAGTCTTTCGATCTCATGAAAATACTGGAAGAAATTGCCGGACAACAGGAAGCGGGATAATTTAATCTTGCCAGTAATCCTACTTACAACTAATTTGAAATGACGACACCACCAAAGCTACGAATGATCGTAATGAATGGCCAAAAGATTCTACAAACTCAGAATAATAATGAATGGGAAACGATTGGCACTATCAAGAAGGTTGATGAAGGTATCAAGCCAGGTGTCTACAACATTTATTTAGCTAAAACTCCGAGTGATAAAAATCAGTATGAAGGGCAAATTATTCATATTGACAAAGAGAACGCTATTTTTTATCAGCAGGTCAAGAAGGATTTTATTGTGCATCAACTAAAGGCTACTTATGGTAAACCAGTTGCTGGGAAAGATGTGGCAATTCAATATGATGGGGAGAAATCTACACTAACCCTAATAGATGCGCTTAAGAATAAAAGAACGTTGAAAATTTGATTTGTCTGGCATAAATTATGCGTACAAAAGTTGCCACTTACAGCGTCCATCGTTCAACCTACAAATGAATCACCACCAATAAACTGGTGCATGCAAAGATGACAAATAAGAAACTGGTTGACACAAAGAAAGACCTTGAAGCCGATGTTGTGCGGTTTACAGAAGAAGGAAATCCCAGCGAAGTCACTCACGCAGCATTTATCGTAGCGATCTACAAAGGAAACATCCCCCAACCAGAATCAAAGCAGGTAGGCAAATGGTTGTTCTTTGTTGCCGAGAAATATATTGACGATACATGGCGCAATGTAAAGAAAGCTGTTGAAGACGGAAAACTATGGAAACAGGCTAAAGTATCCACTGCTTGGCGCAGTAAAGGCAAGGTATATGTCATTTGTGTTTACACCTATGATTATGAAGATGAGGGTGATGTAATGAAAATAAGAGATTATCTGCGTGAAATGGGTTTCAAAAGAGCAGCATCCTATAAAAGCGATGAACAAACACTCGCGGGGATCTATTCGGATCTCTCTTCTGGTTTTGCTCTGTATAAGGCATGAAACACTTCATCAATGGCTCATTTGCCGCGAATGTTTTACTTTTCATTCTATCAATACTTGACAAAGTAATACCTTGAACGCTGTAGAGATCGAAGAAGCAATATCCAGGCTGGCTGAGCAGCCATCTGATCCGGCGGAATTTCCCTATGCTTTTTTGGAGGCATTTGGAAATAAAGCAACCACAATTAACCGCCTGAAAAGTGGCAACACGAATAAAACCGATATAGAAGGCGCAGTCCTTCAGTTCAACAACATACACATTTCAGTCTGCTCAACTGGTGAAGTGCTGAAAACGCTGGGGAAGCTCAAAAACAGCCCAGCAACCAGCCGCCAGAAAGCCAAGTTCATCCTCGCTACCGATGGTGAGGAGTTTCAAGCAGAAGACATCACCAGCGGTGAAACCGTTGTCTGCGCATACAAAGATTTTCCGGATCATTTTGGCTTCTTTCTGCCACTCGCTGGAATTTCCACCGTTAAGCAAATTAGTGAAAATGCTTTTGACATCAGAGCAACCAGCCGCCTTAATCGTCTTTATGTGGAACTACTGAAAGACAATCCGGAATGGGGAAGCGCACACCGCCGTCATGACATGAATCATTTCATGGCGCGGCTTGTGTTCTGCTTCTTTGCCGAAGATACGGATATTTTTAACGGTACCGGCCTGTTTACCAGCACTATAGAACAAATGAGCGCGAAGGATTCCTCAAACACGCACGAGGTCATCAGCGAAATCTTCCGTGCCATGAATACGAAAGTAGAGGATCGGGCAGCAGCAGAATTGCCCCGCTGGGCAGATACATTTCCCTATGTGAATGGCGGTTTATTCTCCGGCAGCACTGAAACCCCGCGTTTCAGCAAAATTGCGCGTAGTTATCTGCTGCATGTCGGCAATCTGGATTGGAAAAGGATCAATCCCGATATTTTCGGCTCGATGATCCAAGCGGTGGCAGAAGATGAAGAACGCGGCGCACTGGGAATGCACTACACCAGCGTACCCAATATCCTGAAGGTGCTGAATCCGCTGTTTCTGGATGATCTGCGTACCAAGCTGGAAGAAGCGGGTAACAATCCGCGCATGTTGCTGAACCTTCGTAAACGCATGGCAAGGATTCGGGTATTTGATCCTGCTTGCGGCTCAGGAAATTTTCTGGTGATTGCCTATAAAGAGATGCGTGCCATTGAAGCAGAAATTAACAAACGGCGTGGTGAAGCAGACCTACCTTCCGAAATACCGCTCACAAACTTTCGAGGCATTGAGCTACGCGATTTTCCAGCAGAAATTGCCCGTCTTGCTTTGATCATTGCGGAGTATCAATGCGACGTGCTCTATCGCGGACAAAAGCTAGCTTTGATGGAGTTTCTGCCGTTGGATACCCATAACTGGATTACTTGCGGCAATGCGTTGCGGCTGGATTGGCTAAGTATCTGTCCGCCAACCGGCACGGGTGTAAAACTGCATAGTGATGACTTGTTCAATTCACCATTAGAACAGACACAAATTGATTTCGAGAATGAAGGTGGTGAAACCTATATCTGCGGCAATCCGCCTTACTTGGGTTCCACATGGCAAACCGAAGAACAGAAATCAGACTTGAAGACAATATTTGGGCATCGAACAAAAAACTGGAAATCACTCGATTATGTAGCAGGTTGGTTCATAAAGGCGGCTGATTATGGAACAAAATCCAACACTGTTGCAGCTTTCGTATCAACCAACTCCATCTGCCAAGGGCAGCAAGTACCTTTCTTATGGCCACTAATCTTTAAGACTGGTCATGAGATAGCTTTCGCTCATACCAGTTTTAAATGGGCAAATTTAGCTAGTCATAATGCTGGCGTTACTGTAGTGATCATTGGAATATCTAATCATGTTGGTAAAACCAGGAAATTATTTTCAATTGCCGACGATGATAGTAGTTTAGTGAAAGAAGTAGAAAATATAAACGCTTACTTGGTTTCAGGTTCGAATATTATCGTTGAGAAAGCTATGAGACCGCTGACAGAGGTAGGTGTAATGGACTTTGGTAACAAAGCTGATGATGGCGGACATCTAACTTTGTCATCAATGCAAGTGGAAGAAATGGGATTGGGTGAAATTGCACGAAGAAAATTTATTAAACAATTTTATGGATCGAAAGAGTTTATAAACGGTGAAACACGCTTCTGCATCTGGATTCAAAATGAAGATTTAGTTGAGGCTAAAAAAACGTTATCTATAGAAAAGCAAATTGAGCTAGTAAAAAATGCTCGCTTAAGTAGTAAAGATGCTTATGCAAGAAGCCTCGCATCCAGACCTCATCAGTTTAAGACTCCCCGAATTGCAAACAATAGCGTTATTGTTACACCCCGCGTAAGTTCTGAGAACAGACCATATTTGCCAGTTGGGATAATGAATAAATTTGCCGTCATTGGTGACCGAAACTTTGCCATGTATGATGCCCCTCTATGGAATATGGCACTTATTGCCTCACGCCTACATTGGGTATGGATTGGAACTGTTTGTGTTCGAATGAGAACTGATTTCTCATACTCAAATACCCTTGGCTGGAACACATTTCCGGTTCCAGCACTCACCGAAAAAAATAAAGCTGATCTTACCCGCTGCGCAGAGGATATTCTGTTGGCGCGTGAAGCACATTTTCCTGCCACCATTGCCGATCTATATGATCCCGACAAGATGCCAGAAAATTTACGCCATGCCCATGAGCGCAATGACGAAGTACTGGAACGCATCTATATTGGCCGTCGCTTCAAGAATGATACAGAACGATTAGAAAAGCTGTTCGAGCTTTACACCAAAATGACAGATGCCAAACCTTCAAAGAAGGTAGGCTGATATGGCATACGTTCTCTTTCATATGTGGGAGCCATTTAGAAAGCAGATCATTGCGAGCCATAATTTTTATGTCGAACAGGCTCATAAGCGGTTGTTATCCCAGTTTCAAAATATGGAAGCTGAAGCAGATAAGTATGGAGAAGAATGGTTAAATAGTCACAGCCATAATTTTGATCCAGATAGGCATGATCCTGCTAATTTCTATGAACAAGCATATGACGAAAGCATTGCATTTTATCAAATGCTTGATGATATGCTAAACAGAACACGCTTAAGCGTAGTTGCCGGTATATTCCATGAGTGGGACAAACAGTTGCGAGGCTGGATTCTTACAGAAATCAATCATTGGCATCATGGGGATGAAATCAGAAAGGTTATATGGAAAGCTAATTTTGGAGACATCATTGATTTCATGGAAGCCTTTGATTGGTCGATAAGATCAAGAAGCTATTACACTTCCCTCGATAAATGTCGGCTCGTTGTTAATGCTTACAAACATGGAAATGGTAACGCTCTAGAAAGCATCAAGACCCAGCATCCAGAATTTATAGAGACATTCGGAAACACTGACTTCTTCTACTTAAAATATGCAGACCACACACATTTGAAAGTTGATGGTGCTCACATAACCGAATTTTCCGATGCGATTATTGAGTTCTGGAAAGATGTACCAGAATATATTCATGAAAAAGAATCTTTAAATGTTCCGGATTGGTTTGCGAAAGCCTATGGTAAAGACAAAGCGGATAAATCCAAAAAGGTAGAGCTACATGACTGACATTAAATCTATCCCTTCCGTATCCGTCAATTACGCCAGAAATGGCAGCTCCACTAAGTCGAATACAATGGGCATGCGTGCGATGCAGGAACGTGCGTATGAAAAACGCGGCGAGCAATATCTGCTAATCAAATCTCCACCGGCATCCGGCAAAAGCCGTGCGTTGATGTTCATTACTCTGGATAAGTTATATAACCAAGGACTGAAGAAAGCATTTATCGTGGTGCCGGAGAAAACCATCGGCGCCAGCTTCAACAATGAACCGCTGACCCAATACGGATTTTGGACGGATTGGGAAGTTGCTCCGCAATGGAATCTTTGTAATGCGCCGGGGGATGATAATGGCGGTAAAGTAGGTGCGGTAAAGAGCTTCCTCGATAGTACAGATCGCGTGCTGATTTGTACGCACGCCACTTTCCGGTTTGCAGTTGATAGGTTCGGAGTGGAAGCGTTTGATGGATGTTTGATTGCTGTTGATGAATTTCACCATGTCAGTGCAAATTCAGATAATAAACTAGGAATTCAGCTCGGTCAGTTCATAGCGCGAGATAAAGTACATATCGTCGCCATGACCGGCTCCTATTTCCGTGGCGATGCCGAGGCTGTGCTTGCACCGCACGATGAAGCTAAGTTCGAGGTAGTAACTTATACCTATTATGAACAGCTAAATGGCTATCAGTACTTGAAGCAACTGGATATCGGATATTACTTTTACACTGGTTCGTATACTGATGAAATCCTCAGCGTACTAAATCCAGCGGAAAAAACGATTATTCATATTCCCAACGTCAATTCCCGGGAAAGCACTAAAGATAAGATCAAAGAAGTGGAGCATATCATCCATGAACTGGGTGAGTGGCAGGGCATTGACGATAAAACCGGCTTCCACCTGGTAAAAACTCCCAATGGTGTACTGAAGATTGCCGACCTGGTCGATGATGAGGCTAAGCGAGACATGGTACTCAATACCTTGCGTGATCCGGCAGCCAAACATAACCGTGAGCATGTGGACATCATTATCGCTCTCGGTATGGCCAAGGAAGGTTTTGACTGGATTTGGTGCGAGCATGCATTGACTGTAGGCTACCGTTCCAGCTTAACGGAAATCATTCAAATCATTGGCCGTGCTACCCGTGATGCTAAAGGCAAAACCAAGGCACGCTTTACTAACCTGATTGCCGAACCGGATGCCGCCGAAGATGCTGTAACGGATGCAGTGAACGATACACTCAAAGCGATTGCAGCCAGCTTGCTGATGGAACAGGTGCTAGCACCCAAGTTCAATTTCACTCCCAAGAATAGCCAAAGCGTTCCAGTTGATGGCTTCGATTATGGCGAAGGCGGTTACGATCCCAAGAAAGAGAACGTTGGCTTTAACCAGCAAACCGGGCAGTTCCAGATTGAGATTAAAGGCTTGGTTGAGCCAAAAAGCAAAGAGGCTGCGCGCATTTGCCAAGAAGATTTGAATGAGGTCATTGCGGCATTTGTGCAGGATAAAACATCGTTGGAACGGGGCTTATTCGATACCGAGATGGTGCCAGAGGAACTCACGCAAGTGCGTATGGGTAAAATCGTCAAAGATAAATACCCGGAACTGGATGAAAATGATCAGGAAGCTGTGCGTCAGCACGCGATTGCTGCCTTGAACCTGACTCAGCAGGCAAAGAAAATCCTCAATTCCGCTGATGATGCATGGAAAGCTGGCAATACCGCTCTGATCGACGGGGTTCGCAAATTTGCGATGGATGTGCGTGATCTTGATATTGATTTGATTGATCGTATCAACCCTTTTGGTGAAGCCTATGCAATTCTGGCCAAGGCCATGAATGAGGACAGCTTGAAGCGGGTGGCATTGGTAATTGCCGGTAAGAAAGTGAATCTCACCATTGAGGAGGCGCGAGAACTGGCAAAACGTGCGCTGAAATTCAAGCAAGAACGCGGAAGGCTTCCATCGCTGACATCACAAGATCCATGGGAAAAACGAATGGCCGAGGGTGTGGCTTTTCTGGTGCGAATGAAAGCTGAGGCTGCAAATGGCTAAAACAAGTTTTACTGATGAAGATGATGCGCTTCTCGCTGAGCTTGGTGTTGAGGTGGGGGTTAAAAATACGGGGAGCCACACGCCACGCGAAGAACGCATCATCGCCGGTTTTGAAGATATTGAGCGGTTCTATGAACAGAAAGGACGTGCCCCTGCCCACGGCGAGGATCGCGATATTTTTGAGCGGCTTTATGCGGTAAGGCTCGATAAAATCCGTGCTTCTGAAGAATGCCGCGCCGTTCTAGCGGATAAAGATAAACATGGTCTCCTTAGCGGTGAACCGACCGCTGTTGTGGATAATTTGGATAATCTGGACGATGATGCGTTGCTGTCTGAGTTAGGTGTTTTGGATACGGGTGAAAATGACATCACTAAGTTAACGTATGTAAAATCCCGCGCTGAAATCAAAGCCGCTGAAGAGGTCGCTAAGCGTACTCCATGCCTGGATTTTGATACATTCAAACCGCTGTTTGCCAAAGTACAAGAAGAATTGGCATCCGGTATTCGCCTAACCCGTAAATTCCAAGATGATGCGCAGATCAGGCAAGGGGATTTCTTTATCCTCGGGGGCCAAAAAATCTATGTTGCAGAAATAGGTGTTGAATTCATTGCAGAGTATGGACGACCAGACCGTAGGTTGCGTGTGATATACGACAATGGTACCGAAAGCGATATTTTAATGAGATCACTGCAACGGGCACTAAACAAAGATGAAGCCAGTCGCAGGATTACCGATCCTTCCCCAGGCCCGCTATTTTCCGATGAAATTGAAGAGAGAGATATGGAAGCTGGCACAATTTATGTCCTCCGCAGCAAATCTGATCATCCTTTAATTAAGGAACACCGCGATGTTATTCATAAAATCGGCGTAACCAACGGCAATATTGAAAGACGAATCAGCAATGCCAAGCTAGATCCTACTTTCCTCATGGCTGACGTTGAGATTGTGGCTACTTATGAACTTTCGAACATTAATCGCACGAAGCTGGAGAACCTGATTCACAGGTTTTTTGAACCAGCAAAACTTGATATTGAAATTATGGATAGGTTTGGGAATCCTGTAGTGCCTCGCGAATGGTTCTTAGTTCCTTTATTCGTGATTGATGAAACGATTGAAAAGATCAGAGACGGGTCAATTGTGAATTATAGATATGATCCTAATATTGGAAAGATCATAGAATAGTCGTCATTTGAGTTAATTAGCAGGATCAAATTACTGTAACCTGTGGTTATATTGCCTACCTGAAGCTTGCAACATACATGTCTTCTAAGCAATGCTAGATTACCAACCACTTCTTAAATCACCAAAAGGGCGTCCCCATGAACAAGACTGAACTGATTGAAGCCGTTGCTACCCGTTCTAAAACCACCAAAGCCCAAACAACCGCCATGCTGAACGAATTGCTTGAAGTTATTCAAGAAACCATGGCAAACGGCAACGATGTTCAGTTAGTGGGGTTTGGTACTTTTTCAGTGACAGAACGTGCAGGTCGTGAAGGCCGCAATCCAGCGACTGGGGAAACCATGACAATTCCTGCCAAAAAGGTTGTTAGATTCAAGCCAGGTAAAACCTTATCTGATGCGGTGGCCGCTGCACAGAAAACCAATGCAGCTAAATCAGCAGGGTCTAAACAGACTGAAAAAAAGAAATAATATGATCAGGTAAGTTTTGATTGGAAGTACCAGGGAATCATCAAGGTATAACAATTCCCTGGGGAAAATTATACTGTAGGTTCTGTTAATGTCCACAGTTATTTCATCGACCATTCTGACTTATCCAGATCCGTTTTTCACGAATAAAAGAAGGCTATACCGTTTAGAAAATCTAGTGTCTTAGATGATTCTTGACGGCTAAGTAAGAAAAGGCTTAAGTTAGCTTGACTTGGATAATAACTTGCTAGTGCTGTCGTAACTAGACAAACGTAAATTGAAGACCATAAAGTAAGATTTATAAATTCTATGGAGTGCTTATGGGAGGCGGTCAAACTAAGAATGCAGCATTAACGACGTCGCTTGCTTTCCACTATCAAGTATTGATTGGTCTGAAACAATGTTTTGCGATGCAGGAAGGTCAATCAGTCTGGTTTGAAAGGGACGGTGATGTTAGCTTCATTGGCAATTCGGCTGATGAATCAACACAGGCTGAAGTTAAAAATTATGCTGATGCGTTGACTGACCACCACGAGAATTTTTGGAAAACCCTAAAAAACTGGCTGGCACCTGAGTTTAATCACGAGATATATAGCTCATTGGTACTACACACTACTCAAGCTTTTGGTGTCAAATCGTCTTTGAAGGATTGGAATCAACAAGCTACTGATAAGCGATTGCAAACCCTACACGATATTTTTCATACAAGGACTAATGAAGAGCTGATAGCAGAAAAACCTAAACCTATCGTCCAACTGCAAAAAACAGTAATGACCGCTGAAACTGAAAAACTTAAAGCCGTGTTGGCTAAGGTTGTATTGTTTACAGAAGCGGATGATGAAGAATTGGTAAGGGGTAAAATACTTGGTTACCTGACAGGTATTCCCAAGAATAATCAGCTAAGTTACCTGCACGGTATTGTTGGATTTGTCTACGAAAGTGCAGATTCGATAGAATGGGTAATTACTAAATCTGCATTCGATACCAAGTGTGAAGAGCTCACTTCTACTTATTGCCGCAAGAAGTTTACATTCCCTTTATTTAAAGGCCATGAGGCAACAAACGAAGAATTAGAGCAACATGATGAAAAGCCCTTTGTTAAGAAAATAAATGATATCGAACATTACGAAGTCATACCTGATGCAGTAGGCAATTGGATAGAGCTTCAGAATTCCTTGAATGGGGAATTAGATGAATTTCCCTACTTTAGGAATAAAACTGTTGAGTATCAACACAAGCTTATTAAAAGACTAAAGCTGAATTATTCCTCAGCAAAGCTAAATAGCACATCTCCAACTCGGGATTCAAAAATATTTTATAACCAAACAATTAGTGAATCTCCACTGAATATGGATTCTGAAATTCCTCCCATTGAATATAAAAATGGTCTTATACATGACGCAATGGACGATGAAGAGCAAAATTTAAAATGGAGGGTTGAGCCATGACCAGTTTGACCGACGCGCTGTATCATGCAAAATACAACCCATTTAAATATGGCGAGTTTTTGGCTTCATTCTATTCAGAGTTAATTAGTGTAGACAATAACCTACTTTTGTCGCAGTTGATAATCCCTTTGTGTAGCCACCCACTGTACTTTCATAAGCTTTCAAATGCCAAGTTTGGTTCTAAAAGCAAAAGTACCATCTGGACGGTCTTTAATGATAGAAGCCAATTGTATGATTTGCAAGAACGTCTTGATGGTTTCAAATCGTTGACTGACCAAGGGTTACAATATTGTCTGGTGAATGATTGGGTAGAGATCGATTCAGAAAATCTGGGAGTGAATCCAATTCCGACAAGCGAGTTATCGTTTGTAAAACAAAAAAGTGCGGTCAATTTAGGAAAGTTGTTTAGTCACCTTTCTGTGGTGGAGATATATGCGTTGTTAGGAGTGACGCCGCGATGAAAGCCTATATTCATGAACTGGGGGTGCTAGATAAAACAGGTAAAACTCACCCAGTTAGGTTTAAACAAGGCCTTAACGTTGTTACTGGGAAATCGTCGACTGGTAAAAGTGCGCTAATAGAGATATTTGATTATTGCTTTGGTAGTGGTGAGTATACCGTTCCCAAAGGAGTGATCACTGACAGTGCAGCGCTCTACTATGTATATTTAAACGTGAATGGACAAGATGTTGTGCTTGGTCGCTTGCCCGATGGTGACAAAAAGGCTTTCTTTAGGCGTGAAGAGAATTATTATCCAGAGAAGATCAATCGTGATTATTTTCTAGATAGTCACTTTATGACGTTAAGTGATTTCAAAAAGCATGTTAGGGCGCTGTTTTTAGATATCGATGATGTCGATGATTCATTGGCGGCTAGAGAAAATAGGCGTTTCAACGCAAAAGCTCCCACACCGTCTATTCGTAGTTTTACTTCTTTTATGTTACAGCACCAAAATCTGGTCGCAAATAAACACGCTTTGTTCTATCGCTTCGATGAAAAAGAGAAAAGAGAGCAAGTTATTGAACATACGAAAATATTTTTGGGATTGGTCGATCAGAAGTTCTTTCATTTATCACAGGAAAAAGAACGACTAGCAACCGAAGTCAATCGAATAAAGCGTGAACAGGAAAGTAATAAACGTCTTGCTGAAAATCAAAAGCAAAAAATAGAGCCTGTGCTTCGACAACTTTATGCGGCTATGGGATTTAGTGAAGATCCTATTTCGTTACAGGATATCCTGCGACATCCTCAAGATTCTAAAGAAAGGCTAGAAAAAATTCTACGCCCCGAAAAGATTGTGCCTTTGTCAGACGCTATTACCCAACTGTATTTAAGGTTAAAAGAAGATTTAGCTGATAAAACTAGTGAATTGCGTCGCCTACAGCGGCAAGCAGGTTCGATAAAGCACCATATAGCAGAGGAAGAAAAGTTTGTGGCAAGTGGCGTAATCCATCAGCTTGGTGAAACAGTACATATCGCAAAATCTGTGTGCCCATTCTGCCATACCGAACACGAGCAGTTACTGCGAAGCGCCGAGCAATTGCAGCAAGCCATTTCCAAACTTTCTAGCAACCTCAAGCAAGCCAAACCGATGCGTGCAAAATTTGAGTCTTCACTCGTTGATGTGCAAAGGCAGACTGAAGGTTTGTCAAAGGAAGTTACGAATATCTCTTCGCAAATTATAGAAATCGAGAGGTCTGAGAAGGTTTTGAGTGAGAAGAAAAACCTATATGAGTCCATTCTACTCTATAAAGCCAAACTTGATATGCTACTAGATTCACTCAATCTTGCTAACGATGCAGAGGTCGAAGAGCGGATGAAGGCAGCCAAAGACGCGCTTCGCAAGTTAGACCAACAACTAAAAGAATACGACTACAAAGACGGTTTAAATAAAGCTAATGATGTTGTAAATGCCATTATGAATAAAATTGGTCAGCATTTTGAGTTTGAAGACAGCTATAAACCGATTAACTTGCACTTTTCCTTCGAAACCTTTGATCTTTACCACTTAACTCCAAAAGACGAAAAGATCTTCCTGCGTTCGATGGGGAGCGGTGCGAACTGGCTTTATAGTCATGTTGCTCTGTTTCTTGCATTGCATAAATACTTTGCATCCCTCGGCGAGCAGTGCGCTATTCCTTCAATTCTGTTCCTTGATCAGCCAACGCAAGTTTATTTCCCGAGCTTTAAATTCGATAAGTCAGATACCTTTAATAAGGAATCAATAAAGGAGATGGAACAACGTGCCGAAGGTGAAAGACAGATTGATGATGACATGAAAGCGGTAGAGAACCTTTTTAGTCAACTGTCTATTTATTGCACTGAAACAGGAAAAGAAGACGGTTTTTCCCCTCAAATAATCGTAACTGACCATGCTGATGATCTAAAACTCTCAGATGAAACGGAGTTTGAAACGCTTGTTAACAGCAATAGATGGCGAAGTAGAGGGTTGATTAATCCAATCCCAAATGAATAGCTCTAACAAAGCACTGCACACGGATAAATTACTCGCTGCGCTCCTAATTTACCGGTAAGCGCAGCGTTGAACGGCAGTTTTAAGGGGGGTGTAAATAATTTTGTGTAAATGGTCATTTGGCAGGAAACTGCTTATATATTTTTGGAGTAAAAATGACCAC
>JAMXAG010000007.1 GCA_024281675.1 Nitrosomonas sp. | reverse complement strand
TTGTGCTAGTTATTGCAGTGGTAGCGTTCTTCTTGATGCGTAAAAAGAAAAATAATCCCAGCGCCGCCTAAAGAAATAATGAATTCAGTAATAAATCGATAAATATGTATTAAAGACGAGTTCACTGTTAAATTGAACTCGTCTTTAAATACTTCATCGTATCTTAGAAGAATTCTAGATAATCGTTAAACTAAATAAATATAGAGGTTATTGTGAAGAGTATTCAATTGAAGTCATTTTCTGTTAATCAGGTAATCTTTTTATTAGTGGCTATATTATCGTTATTGTGGCACTCGAATCCGGTAATGGCTCATGCAGCACTTGTAAAATCTGATCCGCCTCGTCGAGCTACACTTTCAACCCCACCTAAGAAAATACAATTGTGGTTCAATGAAAAAATTGAAGGAGCTTATGCATCAGTTGTGTTACTTGATTCCAACAAAAAATCCTTGACGGAAAATAGTCCTGAGGTTGTTGCTGATGACCCAAAATCAGTAGTATTAAACATTCCGGAAATCGATACTGGGAAATATACGATACAGTATCGCGTGATGTCTATTGATGGTCATGTGATTGAATCCAGTTTTGATTTTAATATCAAAAACAAAATGCAGTAAATATGGTAGAGGTTGTTGCTGCATTTGCACGTTGGTTACAAATTGCCGCAAATTTCGTACTTCTAGGTAGCTGTATTTTCCTAATCATTGCTGAAACTAGCGTAGGAAAAAATGCATTAAACGAAAAACCATGGATTGAGAAATTACAGCGTCTGTTTCCTTGGTTGGCTGCGTGTGTTTTGTTAGGGTTAGTTGTAATAATGGCATGTACCCTTGTACAAATAACTGGAAATGCCAATAGCATATGGCAGCTTGATAAGTGGTTGTCAATAGTAACTGATACACGTGCGGGTCAAATTTGGATTTTACGAATAGTTTTTTCCATTCTGCTGTTAATTCTAATTCTTTATCTGCATAAAACCTCCAAGAGTATTTGGTTATATAACATTTGTGCAATAGCTGCAGCGTTGCCCCTCATTGCTGGTACTTTCGCGAGTCATACGGTACTGGAAGCGCTGACATTTACGACAGTATTGCCTTATGCAATTCATGTTGTGCTAGCTGGCGTATGGCTTGGCGCATTGCCCGGTTTTTTGCTGTTAGTGTATGAAGAAAAAGAATCTATCTCACTTAAAGTATCAGAAAACTCTGAATTATCTTTAATTTTGGGTAGCTTTTCTTCGGTAATTTTTCCGATAATGTTATTGATTATTCTAACTGGCGTTGTGGTGAGTGATCATATTTTTAATGGGTATTATGCTGCATTGATAGCAACGCCTTATGGTTGGTTATTAAGTAGTAAAATTTTTTTGCTAAGTATTATTCTTTTAATTGCTGCGCGGGTCCGTTCTGAATGGTTACCGGCATTAAATCACAATAAACAAATGTCTGATAACTTAACAAGTAAAGAAAATTTAAGGAAGTGGGTTGGCATTGAATTTCTGTTAGCGCTGATACTTTTATTGTTAGCAACCCTTCTAACGAATTCGGTGCCCGTAAAAGATCTCAATATAGAAGAATGGCCATTACCTTTTCGGTTTTCAATTGCGACAACGTGGAATCTACCTAATGTAGCGCTACAGGTATGGGTAGGCTTGATCATTGTGTTTGTTGCCGCCGTGTTGTTTTTATGGGGGCGTTTTCATCAATGGAAAATAAAGCAATTAATCATTCCAATGCTACTAATACTAGTGGGTGCATTGCTTGCTTTACAAGCGATTGCCATCCGTGCTTACCCAGAAACGTATCGCAAGCCAATGGAATCTTTTAATGCAGTTTCTATTGCAAATGGCGCTAAGCTGTTTTCTGAGAATTGTGCAGAGTGTCATGGTGTACAAGGAAAAGGCAATGGAATTAAGTCTCGCACGTTATCGACTAAATTACCGGATTTATTAATGGAGCCACATATTTTAGAACATACACCGGGAGATTTCTACCATTGGATTACCAATGGTATGGTTAACACGGATATGCCTGGATATGGAGAGAGATTGTCTAACGAAGATCGTTGGGATTTAGTTAACTTTATTCATGCTTTATCAAGGGGATATCAATCCAGAATTCTGTCACCCACGGTGATTCCAGACAAGGCATTTATTCAACCACCTGTGTTTTTTTATGGAACGCAAGACGGGAATGGCGGAGCATTGCAGGATTTTCGTGATAATAAAACTGTGCTATTGGTGATGTTTTCATGGCCGCTCTCTCAAGCCAGAATGGATCAATTAAAAACAATCTACGGTCAGCTTGCGGAACAAAATGTAACTGTCATAGCGGTACCATCAAATGAACTGGATGATGCTACAAAGAAATTTTTGTCAAATGAATTTCCTTTTACAATTGTGACACAGGGAGCATCTGAGATAGTTGCTAGCTATGTATTGTCGCGGCGCACTATTTATTACCCTGATATCATCGGTCGTGGCACGGACTACGATCATATGGAGTTTCTGATTGATCGTTATGGATACTTGCGTGCACGCTGGATTCCATCAATAGATGAAAAAGGTTGGAATGATGTTAATCTATTAAATCAACAAACAACCTTGTTGAATCGAGAGAAACTAAAAATCTCACCAGCAAAAGAGTATGTACAGTAATGTGATGATAAAGTAGCGAAGGTACTCAAAAAAGATCTACCTTCGCCACAGTTTTTCGTTTTTTGATTACTAAAAACGGAAGTTATATTGTACGTATAAAAGATCAGCGGAAACTCCCGGTGCTTGATTCTTCAGGAAATCGCCACTGAATAATTTGGAATAGCCAAATAATACATCTTGATGACGATCGACATGTATATTAAAGCGAAAATCAATTTCATCTCCGATATGACTGCCGGATTGTCCGGTAACATCCCTAAAAGTTGCAAGCCCAGCGGCATTGTATAAATAATCGCGTTGATTTGCTAAATAGAATCGATGATATTGCGTGATAAAAGTAATCCACGGTACTGGGTGCATAGTAAACTGAACGTTGAAATCATGGACATTTTGACGACCGACGCGATCAAGATACCCCATATAATAATGTCCAAATGGAAATAACTGGTTAAAAGTGTTGCTTCTGCCATCAGTGGAATTACTGTCACCAGAAGCGAAATCATAGCGTATCCAACCTTGGGCATTCATCAGAGTAGGTATTCGGTAGCCTGCACCTGCAGCGACCGCAAATGCAGAAACATCCATGTTGGACCGTCGGCCAAATTGATACATGCCTTCTAATTCATACAAATAATTATCAAAGTTACCAACCAAACGACCACCCAGCGTGTGAACGTGTGAATCTCCCTGCAAAATATTACCTCGCAATACATTAGCAGCAGTAAGATTGCGATCATTCTCTAGGCTTAAGAAGTAAAGATCAAGCGCATGTGTTGGTGCAATCCTATTCGTCCCCCAAAGGCCAAAAAAGTTTTGCTTGGTATCCCAATTATCTACATTGCCTTTTTCAGTAATCATAGGCCGAACCCAAAAAGCATCGATATCCCAACTTGGGGTGCGCCAGAACGCTTTCACGCCTTGGAAAGTTCTACGTGTATTGACCCAGTCTAAAGTAGAGATCAAGCGTTGTGAGCCATACAATAGCTCTTGCCGACCAACGCGAATATATACAGGACCATCTTTGACATTAGCTAGCTTGATATCAGTGAACAAATTCAGCATGTCTGCGTGGTTTCTATCAGTAACCAGGGGTGGTAACTCGGAACCAAAAGCGCGGGCATCTAATAATTCTGCGAATAATCTTACTTTGTCGCGATACCATAAGTCTGCATGGACGCGCGTGCGTAATAGATGAAAGTCGTTATTGGTATCCGCCGTATTCAATCGACTATCGGTTTCATGTGTATAGCGATACCAAAAATTACCACCAAAAGATAATAGCCAGTCATCGCCCAGATGCATGCGTTTTACTGGATCAAAAAAATTCTTTTCAGCGCCCGTTTTATCCAAATAGCGGAAATCAATTTCATAAGCGGGTGTTGTTAACAGAGCGAACGGTGCATAAGGTGCTACCGGTGGTTTTTCACGTTTGTTTCCGGTTACCATATCCCATAGCGAGTAATGACCTGCACCGCCTGGAGGGAGAATAAATAGCCCTGGTCGTGACATCGTAGTGACTGGGGGTACTTTTGATTTGTCAAAACCATCTGAAGTAATAGCTCTGGGCAGTGCTGTCGGCGCTGCAGGTGCATTAGCCGGAGGATTGTTTGCATTGGTTGGAGACTGTGCCTGAACTTGATAAGTCCAGGACGTCATTGTGATGCAGCTAACTATAAGGTATTGCTGCATGTTTTTTAACAAGCGCACTTTTGGTCTGGCAGATAGTTTCGCCAGAGATGGAAAAATGCCCAATGAATTCATTGTGAAGCTCCTGTTTAGATAATAAGTTTGATAACGTTTATCATGCATTGCAATCAGTAATTTTCTATATGCAAGGCACAAAAAATAGTGCGGTGGTTTTTATGGCCGCTATTATATGCGATAACAATTGATTTTAAAGCGTATATTAAAAAATTATTCCGCGTATTAAATCAGAGTCTTTAAATTGACTGCGATCTAAATATATTCAATATCAGTAATTTGAGAAAGAGATATTGATGAAGATCAATCACACTATTTTGTTGTAAATCAGTCACAAAAATAGAAGCTTGATTAAGGGGTTATTTTTACGTTAAAACCGAGTGCTTTAATTTTTTCGGCAAAGTTAATCAACCATGCTTGAGTAACTACGGATAATTGCGAAGCCTCGGATTGTAATGATGGACGCGCTAAACCATATAATAATATTCCTTGTAAAGGAATTTCTTCATCGTTGAGTTGTTCGATGAATTTTAAATAAGCATCAACTTCACAATTTGTAGGAGCCTCGCCACTGATTTGGAACATACAAGTCTGTAGCCAAGTAGGACAGATTGCCGAGGCAATACGCAAATGCATGCGAATTTTCTTCAAACTGATATCGCTATTATTGACACGCTTTCTTGCTTCAGTGGTGGCTCGGTCAAATTTAAACCAAATTTCTCCATTCATTTGTGCCATACGCTCTAATCCGGCTTGCACATATTTGCGGTGGATTAGGCTGCCATTAGTGATCAATACGAATTTAAGGTTCTTAAGTATAGGAAAATCTTTTAATACCTCTCCGATCAATTTGATGACTTGATCAAATTCCTTAGCGCTCGTTGGTTCACCATTCCCTGATAAAGCAATATCGCGAATTACTCTGACTTCTTCGGGCACGTATTTCAGCATAAACTCGCCATTAATCAGTTCATTTAGAAAAAAATGCAACTCGTTCCTAAGCTTACTTAAATCAATACGAGGTGCGGTGCCACGCGTCAAATTAGGAACCTGACAATAAATGCATCGCCAATTACAAGCATTGTTTGGATTGAGATTGATTCCAATCGATACGCCGCCTGCACGACGTGATACCACTGGATAAACATAGGTTAGTCCAGCGCTATCTCGACTATGGTCGATGGCATTCAGTCGTTGAGGAGGGGTTGGCAATGTTACAATTTCACCTTTAATTATTTGCTCATTTACTAATGTTGCTATGTTGATTACGCGCAAACTGGAATTCGATGCGGGGCATCGTATTTCTACTCATAATAGTCAGTGCCGTCATCTGCATGGTCATCGCTATGTGATTGAGATTTCACTGTCAGGTAACATTATTACTGACGAAGGTGTGCCTGAGCAAGGCATGGTGATGGATTTTTCAGAAGTAAAGCGGATAGCTAAGTCAGTACTGATTGATCATTGGGATCATGCATTTCTGGTTTATGAAGGAGATACCATAGTACTTGAGTTTTTGAAAACCATACCAGATCACAAAACCATCGTGTTGAATGCACAGCCTACTGCAGAAAATCTGGCAAAGATTGCGTTTGAGATACTCGATCAAGCTTATCAAGATACTTACGGTAACCATCTTTGCTTGGAACAGATCCGTTTGTATGAAACACCGAATTGTTGGGCTGAAGTATTGCGTGAAATGGCGCAGCGTTAATGGCTACTGCAGGATAATTCTCACAATGAATCGCTTGACGGGGTCAATTAGCTTGACTACTATTAAAGCGAAGCAGTGAGTGCTATTGCTTTTTCTTTACGTTTCTTTGACTATTTTAAAGGAAGAATTATGTTTCAGATTAAAAAAACATTATTAGTGAGTATGCTCCCGGCATTGTTATCTGTTGCATTGGTTACGTCAGTGAAAGCTTCTAGCGAGCATCATCAACATGCAAAAGACCTTAATTTTGGTAGTTTCACTAAAGAAAATGTTTTGTTAACGCCAAAAGATTACCGCGAATGGATTTTTGTGGGCGCACCCGTTACTCCAAATGACATGAATGATGGTAAGCCTGCATTTCCAGAATTTCATAATGTTTATATCGATCCAACCAGTTGGAATCACTGGAAAAAAACTGGTGAATTCCGAGATGGTACTGTAATCGTAAAAGAATTAACTAGCGTGGGAACTAAAGAATCAGCGAGTGGAAATGGTTATTTTCCTGGAGAGTTTAATGGTATCGCTGCAATGGTGAAAGATTCTAAACGTTATCCCGATAAACCTGGTAATTGGGCGTTCTTTGGATTTGAATCATATGAAGCCAGACAAGGCATTATGCAAGCCGATGATGCTTGTGCTGCTTGCCATAAAACTCATGCTGCACAAGATATGGTATTTATCCAGCATTATCCAGTTCTCCGTGCTGCCAAGCCTGGGGAAAAATAACGAGTAGCAGTTTTTATAAAGCTATTTATTTGAAATAGATTCCTTTTTTAAGCAATCTGACTTGGAATTAGGCTAATTTAGGCTTGGTTCGGAGCAGATTGCTTTTTCATTTTTCGTGCCTTATTCTTTAGCAGAAACTATCTTTCCACTGCCGCAAGATAGAAAAAACTTCGTTAGAATTGATTGTCCGTAGCTTCGAGTGATTTTGAGCGCAATTGATGATTGCAGGTTGATCACATCGTAAGAAAGGGTTAATCGCTTTTTCAAGTTCAATGGTGGTAGGTAGGGTTGGACGTTGTTCGGTAACTAATTGGTTACATAACATTTCAAAATTTAATAGTGCCTGGTTTTCCGGGTCTACGCATTTTGCAAAGCGAATATTGCTGAGTGTGTATTCGTGTGTACAATAAACCGAAGTGTTGTTAGGTAATTGGGATAGTTTATTGAGTGATGCATGCATTTGCGCATGAGCCCCTTCGAATACTCTGCCGCATCCACACGCAAACAGCGTATCACCGCAAAATACGCCCTGGAACGGATGGTCGGTATAATAAGCAATATGCTCGCGTGTATGACCGGGAATATTCAGCACTGTTAGTTTAAGCCCAAGGGTTTTGATCAGTATTTCTTCACTTTCAGACACCACATCTGTAACATCTGGAATGCTATCGGATTGAGGACCGTAGACCGGAATATCAAATAGTTTGGTCAGATCACTAATTCCTCCAGTATGATCATGATGATGATGCGTAACGAGGATTGCGACGAGCTTTAATTTATTGGTTTGTAAATAATGAATGACCGGATCTGATATTCCAGGATCCACAGCAATCGCATGGACATCATCATGAAGAACCCAGATATAATTGTCTTTGAATGCACGAACTGGATATACGTTAATCATACCGTTTGATTTTTGTTAAGGTAATTGAATATTTGGCAAATATTGAGTTGTTATTAATTTCGATAACAGTGATGGGTTATTAATAGGATATGGTCGAAAATCATGGCGGATCGCATAACATGCAGTGGTTCGAGTCACCATTGGGTAGCTATCTGCTCGAGCATGAATACCGTTATTTTGATAAAGTTGTTGCCAATATCTTCGGCTATAACGCTATTCAAATCGGTTTGCCGCAATTTTGTTTTTTACGCTTAAACAGAATGCCTTTGCAGTTTTCGGTGGGGTTAGAAAAAACTCAACCTGCTTTGATTGCAGCTGCCGACTTCTTACCCATTCAAAGTAATTCGATTGATCTGGCCATTATGCCACACACCCTTGAATTCAGTAATAATCCGCATCAAATTCTGCGCGAGGTTTACCGTGTTCTGATTCCAGAAGGACACATTGTCATATCCGGTTTTAATCCGCTGAGCTTATGGGGCATATCTCGTTATTTAAAAGCGAATCGAGCAGAATATCCGTGGAACGGTAATTTTATCGCCTTATTACGTCTTAAAGATTGGTTGAAGTTACTCGACTTTGAAACAATGGGCGGACAATTGTGCTGTTATGCACCTCCATTTGAGCAGGAAAAATGGCGTAAGCGGCTTAGTTTCATGGAAGCGGCGGGTGATCGGTGGTGGCCTATTGGCGGAGGCGTATATTTTCTTCATGCAATTAAACATATGCATGGAATGCGAGTGATTAAACCCGGTTGGAAGAAAAATATCGATAGCAAAAAACGCATTGTTTCCGTTACACAAAAACTCAATTAAAAAAATTGATCAAGCTATTAAAATCCATCAATTTATTCTTCGGATCATGAATGGAATGACCTATGGTTGATAGGAGTAGGGTGGAGATATTTACTGACGGTGCGTGTAAGGGAAATCCAGGAATAGGCGGGTGGGGTGCATTACTGAGATATGACGGGTACGAAAAAGAAATTTATGGCGGTGAGATATTCACTACTAATAATCGTATGGAGTTATTGGCTGCGGTGCGTGCTTTAGAAACTTTGAAGCGCTCTTGTCGGATTAATTTACATACGGATTCGCAGTATCTCAAAAAAGGTATTAGTGAATGGATCGGTGATTGGAAAATACGTAATTGGCAAACTTCGGCAAAAAAACCAGTGAAGAACGACGATCTGTGGAAGATGCTCGATCGCCTAGTGCAGCTTCATGAAATTGAGTGGTATTGGGTGCGTGGACATGACGGACATGAAGGCAATGAACGCGCCGATCGGTTAGCAAATTTGGGCGTAGCAATGATTCTAGATCAGGAAAATAATCTTGATAATGAAGCTTAGGAAGTTTAAATGCGACAAATCGTACTTGATACCGAAACGACAGGTCTAGATCCAAAGCAAGGACATCGCATTGTAGAGCTGGCTGCGATCGAGTTAATAAATCGACATTTGACCGATAATCGGATTCATTACTACTTGAATCCCGAACGGGATAGCGATGAAGCTGCTTTGCAAGTCCATGGATTAACCAGGGAATTTCTTTTGGATAAACCCAAATTTGCTGAAATTGCGAAGGATTTCTTGGGTTTCATTGATAACGCCGAACTGATCATCCATAACGCGCCCTTTGATGTTGGTTTCTTAAACCATGAGTTGGCGTTGTTGGAAATGTTGCAGCTTGATCAGTATTGTGTCTCAATTATTGATACGTTGAGGCTTGCAAAGGAATTCCATCCCGGAAAACGCAATAATTTAGATGCTTTGTGCGAGCGCTATAGTATTGATAATTCCAAACGAACACTGCACGGAGCATTGTTAGATTCCGAATTGCTAGCCGAGGTCTATCTGGCTATGACGCGCGGGCAAGAAAGCTTGCTCATGGATTTGGAACACAAAGATTCCATCCAAGATCTCACCGTTTTTGCAGAAAAACACCTACTGAGAATTATTAAAGCAACGGAAAGTGAATGTGCTGAGCATGCATCGATACTGAAAATGATTGCTTCTCAATCTGGTAACACATGCATCTGGCAAAAGCTCAGAGAAGATGATCAAATTATCAATGAGTAAAATGTGCGGTGTATTTCAATTTATGCTTCCGAGGTTTTGATCGTAAGAGCGCAGCAACACCTCCCTAGTTTTTGATCACTGAATTTTATCTTGGGAGATCAATCTGCTGGCTTTCTATGGGAAGCCTAGGCCAAATACTGTAATCGACGGCGTATTTCTTTGGAATGTGACTTTTCTCACAAATCTTTGATATAGACTGAGTTACGATGATAGTTATTACTATGTAAGTCAATTTTTGATGGCTTGGCTGATGTATCTCTCAATATCAAGATAATTTTAAAATGCTATCGGATCAAACCATTTTGTGCGTAAAAAACATCATATCAATATATGGTTTTTTTAGGTTTTATGGGGTCGTACGAAAGCTAGTTGTCATCGTTTTATATGTAACCATTTTGATCATCTGCGCGGTTGCATTCATCGGGAAAGTGCATGCATCGAACGTATGTAAAGTTGAAGTGGCTTGGATTGTATCGATTCAAGGCACCATTGAAGTGCGTCGCGTACAGCAAAGGCAGCAAATCTGGCAGCCGGTAACCCCAGATACGGTACTGTGTTTGGGCGATATGATTCGTTCACGCACACACAGTCGTGCGACGTTGCGCTTGGCTAATGAAAGTTTTTTGAATTTGAATCAGAAAAGTAGCATGACTTTCTTGTCGTCCAATGAAGAAAAGAAATCTTTTCTGATGCAGTTACTTGAAGGCGTCATTCATATTATCACCCGCACCCCGAAACCCTTTGATGTGACCACTCCGTTTGTGAACGCAAGCGTGCATGGTACTGAGTTTCTTGTCGAAGCGACTGAAGAAAATAGCCGAGTGGTGGTATATGAAGGCAAGGTTGCAGTAACGAATGACTATGGCAGCGTTGTTTTAAATGATCGTGAGGCGGCTACCGCCAGTCAGTATCAAGCGCCGCAAAAAACCATCCCTATTCATCCTACCGATGCCGTGCAATGGGCGCTCTATTATCCGACCCTGGCAACGTATTGGCCGCGAGAAGATACGGATGCGTCCGGTACTATTGCCTCGATTCAACAAGCTAGCGATGCATTGATTGTTGGGCAGGCCGATGAAGCTAAGTCTATCATTGCACGAGTATTACGGCGAGAACCCGGCAACAGTGATGCGCATGCGCTACTGGCTATCATTGCGGTGACACAAAATGACAAAGAAGCTGCGCATGATTCTGCCAACCAAGCGGTGATTTTTAATCCGCAATCAGCGGTGGCTTATATTGCGCTTTCATATGTACAACAAGCCCGTTTTGAAATTGAAGAGGCATTGAACAGTATTCGTAAAAGCCTCGAAATCGATACGCACAATGCACTGGCTTGGGCACGTTTGGCTGAATTGCAGATGTCATCGGGTGAATTGGAACAAGCTTTGGTTTCCGCGCAACAAGCGGTACAGTTCAATCCCAATCTAGCCAAAACGCAAACGGTATTGGGTTTTTCACATTTACTGCAAATCGATACGCAAATGGCTAAACATACTTTTAACCAATCGATTGCTTTGGATTCAGCCGATCCCATGCCACGGCTTGGGTTAGGGTTAGCATTGATTCGCGAAGGTCAACTCGAAGCAGGCCGCGTGCAGCTTGAAATTGCCGCCAGCCTCGATCCGGCCAATTCACTGATTCGCAGTTACCTTGGCAAAGCGTATTTTGAAGAAAGACGCTATCCACATGCTAGCACGCAATTTGATTTGGCCAAAGAACGTGATCCGAAAGATCCAACGCCTTGGCTGTATGATGCGATCCAAAAGCAAACCCAGAACCGTCCAATTGAAGCGTTACAAGACATTCAAAAGTCGATTGCATTAAATGATAACCGCGCGGTGTATCGTTCCAAGTTCTTACTCGATCGTGACGAAGCCGCGCGAGGTTCCAGTCTCGCCCGCATTTTTGAAACCTTGGGATTCGAACGCCGTGCTGTGATGGAAACGGCCAAGTCTTTGAGCTCTGACCCAGCGAATCATTCCGCGCACCGTTTTCTGGCAGATACCTATATGAATACACCTGGACACGAAGTTGCCCGCGTCAGTGAGTTGTTGCAAGCGCAATTGTTGCAGCCGATCAACGTCAATCCGGTGCAACCGCATATGGCGGTGGCTGATTTGAACATTATCACAGGGACGGTACCTTCAGCATTAGGATTTAATGAGTTCGCGCCATTGATGGAGCGCAATAAGCCACAAATTGTGGCATCTGGAATGGTTGGAAGCAACGGTACACTTGGTAACGAAATTGTCGCCTCGATGCAACGCGATAGAGCCTCAGTGAGTCTGGGGCAATTTCATCACGAAACCAATGGATTTAGAGAGAACAATGATCAAAAACATAATGTCTACAACGGATTCTTCCAATATGCCCTAACGCCTAAACTGAATGTTCAAGCAGAAGTGCGGCGACGAGAAACTGAACATGGGGATATCGTACTTGATTTCAAAAAGGGTGCCGACGAGAGTTATCGTAGAAAGCTAGATGAAAATACTGCTCGAATTGGTGCGCGGTATACTTTTTCATCCAATCAGGAACTACTTTTTTCTGGAAAATATATTGATCGTTACGTTAGCATAAAAGACGATAATGGTTTGAATCAAACCGATCGATCCGGCTTTCAACTTGAAGGTCAGCATTTGTTCAAACAAGGTATCTTTAATTCAGTTATTGGTGGAGGAGGATATGATTTTCCTGATAAAGGTTCTAAATATACTATTAGTCAAAGAAATATTTATGCGTATACCAACACCAATTTACTTCCGAATTTAACTGCTACGCTTGGATTAAGTTACGACATATTTAAGAGTACGATCAATACTGAGGTAGACAAATTTAATCCCAAATTTGGTTTGCAATGGGGGATTACAGAATTCTTGAGATTTCGTGCAGCATGGTTTGAAACAACGAAATCTAGCCTCATGGCACAACAATCCCTAGAGCCAACTCAAGTGGCTGGATTTAATCAGCATTATGACAATCCAAATGGAACAAGATCGCAAAGAATGGGAATTGGATTCGATGCTAAAGCTACCGAGAAAGTATTTGGAGGTTTTGAGATATCTAAACGATTATTTAACATTCCATTTAATCCATCTGGACAGATTGTGAGTGCTGAAATTTTCAAAAAATATGAAGAAGAGCTTTATCGAACTTACTTATACTGGGTACCGCACCCAAATTGGTTGGTCAGAGGTGAGTTTCAGCTTGAGAAAACCTCTCGTTTAGATTCTCCTGGAAATATTGATCCGGTCAAATTACAAACTTTACGTGCACCGATGAGTCTTGAATACTTTCATTCTTCAGGAATTTTTTCTGGATTAACAACAACTTTTGTTCATCAAGATTTGATCAGGGGAGGTGATCTTGGAAAGCCAAGAAGCCCTAAAACAACTCAGTCAGGTATTGATGCCTTTGTGTTACTTGATTTTTCAACTGGGTTTCGTTTTCCTAAGCGAAGAGGTATGTTCAGCTTAGAAGGGAGAAATTTATTGGATGAAAATTTTTACTTTATGGACGATACTTATAAGGCTGCAGAAGCGGTAGCTGTAAGGTTTATACCTGACCGGTCAATATTTGTTAAGATGACTTTAAATTTCTAAGGGAACCGAAGGAAGATGTAATTTTAAATATTATTGGATTTGACCAATTTTTTAATGTAGTTTTTACAGAAAGGGAGGGCATCATGTTGTTAAGTGTGTATACGAGTGTAATTCCGCCAACGAACAGTGTTGCTACTATTCATATAGAAGATCTTGAAACAGGTGTGAAATCATCAATAGATGTTATTCATAAACAAATTGTTCGTCCGAATGGAAAGGAATTTATTTTTTGGATTGAGGGTACTAATTGCTCGATATATAGAACTAAAACTTGTAGAGACCCTGATGGAAATCAGTATCCGTGTCGTGATACGAGTAATTGTGTTTGCACAGGAACGCCAGCTAGAATTGAAATTTGATGTTGTTGTTTCTAACTTGAACTACTAAATTACGAAAATTTGGTATCAAAGCAGAAATAAAGTTAAGTATCATTGAATTGCTTTTTATAATGGAATCCAATGTAAAATTCACCCAGAATACCTTAAAGTTTCATTATTCAATTTTAATATAATAGACAACTTCGTCATGCCTTTCGACCCTGTAATACTCTGGACAGACGCGTTGATCTATTTGTTTGTCTTGATGATTTTGATAGGTATGAGGTATGTGCGCCGCCATCCGCATTTGCTAGCTTCTTGGAAGCGTGTCGGGCATAGTGCGAGCGGCATGTCTTCACTCACCGTCTTGTTGTTTTTTTTATTGATCGGTTTTCTTGATACGATTCATTTTCGTCCTGCCTTAGAGTCAACCAACGCGCAATCTGAGCCCATTTATAGTGTGGATGTGTTGAGCGTGTTGGATATTCTGGTGACACCATTACGCATCCAAGTGGAAAAAACCTATTCCGCTCCCTTGGCAACGCATTTGTATGCGAAAGAGACTATTGAATTGCCGGATGGCCAGCAGATGCGTACTTTTGCGCGCTTGCAATATGGCGGTGCGCATTTGCAGCACCTTGAAACAGAGCATACTACGGATATTTGGGTACGCTCCCTACGGGGTGCTGGCTACGGTTTTGCCGTATGGTGCTTGCTGTTGATTGCTTTAACTGCTGGGTTATCCAAACAGGATGAATGCTCATTCAAACAAAGCTTCGGATCGATCTGGCAGCGCACGTCAGAAATCCCGTGGTATGCGATACTCATTACGCTACTTGTTTTGTTGCTGTTGGTTGGTTGCGTTTCTGCTTTGATCGGCTATTACCACATATTAGGGACCGATAAAGTCGGTCAAGATGTCTTGTATCAATCGCTGAAAAGCATCCGTGTCGCCTTGGTCATTGGTACGCTGACGACGCTCATCATGTTACCGTTTGCCTTGTTGTTGGGGATTATGGCGGGATATTTCCGTGGTTGGATCGATGATGTCATTCAATATGTTTATACCACATTGAATTCGATTCCCGGCGTGCTGTTGATTGCGGCTGCAGTGTTGATGATGCAAGTGTATATCGAAACACATCCGGATATTTTTGATACTACGGCGGCGCGTGCGGATTTGCGCTTGCTTTTTCTGTGCATTATTCTGGGAATTACCAGTTGGACAGGGTTATGCCGCTTGTTGCGTGGTGAAGCGATGAAATTGCGTGAACTGGAATATATTCAAGCGGCACATGCGTTTGGTGTTTCACATTGGCGTATTATCACCCGGCATATCTTGCCGAACGTGATGCATTTGGTATTGATTGCGATTGTCATGGATTTTAGCAGCCTGGTTCTGGCGGAAGCCGTATTATCGTATGTCGGTGTGGGAGTTGATCCTTCGATGATCAGTTTCGGTACGATGATCAACGCCGCGCGGTTGGAAATGGCGCGTGAACCGATGGTTTGGTGGGCGTTGTTGGCTGCATTCATTTTTATGTTGGCGTTAGTTTTAAGTGCCAATTTATTCGCCAATGCGGTGCAGCATGCACTTGATCCACGTGCCCGTACGCTGCGGCATAGCAACCGTTTAAAGCATCGTCCGCATCAATCTGGAAAGAATACTTTGCCGGCAATCACAGAAACCAATACCGTAGCTAAAACAAACCACCACACATGAATACGTTAGTTGAGATTGACCAGTTAAAAACCGTATTGCATGCAACCGATGAACCGATTCGCGCCGTTGATGGGTTATCCTTAAAAATTTCATCCGGTGAAACCTTTGCTTTGCTGGGTGAATCCGGTTGCGGTAAATCAATGACCGCACTTTCTATCATGCGTTTGCTACCTGATGTCGGCGAAATAATATCCGGGCAGATTCGTATCAAGGGTGTCGATCTATTGCAATTGCCTGAGTTTGCCATGCGTAGCATTCGAGGCAAGCGCATTAGCATGATTTTTCAGGAGCCGATGCTGAGCCTAAACCCAGTCATGACGATTGCTGAACAAATTCATGAAGTGCTAACGCAACATGGCCGACTATCGCATTCAGCAGCACAACAGCGTATTGTCGAGTTACTCGAGCAAGTTGGCATTCCTGATGCAGAACATCGTATGCACGAGTATCCATTTCAATTTTCTGGCGGTATGAAGCAACGCGCTATGATTGCTATCGCGTTAGCGGGTGAACCCGAGCTGTTAATCGCGGATGAACCTACCACTGCCCTGGATGTGACGATTCAAGCGCAAGTGTTGGATTTGTTGCGTCAGATACAGCAGCGTAATCACATGGCTATTCTATTGATTACGCACGATTTGGGCGTGGTTGCTGAAATGGCCCAGCAAGTGGGTGTCATGTATGCAGGTGAAATCGTTGAAATGGCAAATCGTGAAGATTTCTTTAATCACCCTGCGCATCCTTATACCCAGCAATTATTTGCATCCTTACCGGAGAAGCACAAACGCAACCATGCGTTAGCGGTTATTCAGGGTGCTGTCCCGTCGTTGGCGCAAACCTTTGCAGGCTGCCGTTTTGCGGATCGTTGTCAGCAAGCGATGGCGGTTTGTCATGAAAATATACCGCAATGGCACTCGATCGCAGATGATCATCAAGTACGTTGTCACTTATACGATAGCAAGAATCAACATGCTGAACGCAGCGCTGTTATCAATGATTCCGTTGTTTTCGGTGCGCTGGATAAAAATGCCGATATCGAGCCTATTACAACAGTTTCCCCATTGCTTCGAGTGATCGATCTCAAAGTGCATTTCCCAATTCGAAAAGGTTTGTTCAAAAGCATTTTCGGCCATGTGCACGCGGTCGATGGGGTATCGTTACAAATTTCCTCCGGTAAAACTTTGGCATTGGTTGGGGAGTCTGGTTGCGGTAAAACGACCATTGGTAAAAGCATTTTGCAGTTGATTCAGCCTACTGCCGGAAGTATTCTGTTTAAAAATCAGGAGTTGGTATCATTAAGTCGCAGTCAGTTGCAAAAAATCCGCTCGCAATTCCAAATCATTTTTCAAGATCCTTTTTCTTCTCTGAATCCACGTATGCGTATCCGAGAAACCCTCCTGGAAGGTATGAATGCGCTGCGTGTCTCTCCACTATCCGACACACACAATGAGCAGGAAATCGATACGCTATTGCAGCGCGTCGGCTTACCAATTGAGGTAAAATGGCGCTTTCCACACGAATTTTCCGGCGGTCAGCGGCAACGCATTGCGATTGCTCGCGCTCTGGCGGTTAATCCCGAATTACTTATCTGCGATGAACCAACCAGCGCGTTGGATGTATCGGTTCAGGCGCAAATACTGAATTTACTAAAATCATTACAAGATAATTTAGGAATTGCATTTTTGTTTATTACGCATAATATTGCTGTGGTTGAATATTTGGCCGATGAAGTTGCGGTGATGTATCTTGGGCGCGTGGTCGAGCAGGGTCAGGTTGATGAAATCATGGATACGCCGAAACATCCCTACACACAAGCTTTGTTGTCGTCCGTGCCAAAAATCAAACAAGATCGCGTGAGCCCGCTGATTCGCTTGAAAGGTGATTTGCCTTCACCCGCCGCGCCGCCATTTGGTTGTCATTTTCATCCGCGCTGCCCCAGGGCTATGCCAATTTGTCGCGAAACATATCCCGCTACCAGTACCTTTAGCAATACGCATACTACCCATTGTTTTCTCTATTCACAGGAATCGTAGTCTTAACCCATGAGTATTCACCAGGAAGTTGCAAGACGTCGCACGTTTGCCATTATTTCACACCCAGACGCGGGTAAAACTACGCTGACGGAAAAATTACTGATGTATGCAGGCGCGATACATATTGCTGGCAGTGTTAAAGCGCGAAAGGCCAGTCGTCACGCTACTTCTGACTGGATGGAGATTGAAAAACAAAGGGGCATCTCGGTTGCCAGCTCGGTGATGCAAATGGAGTACCGTGATTGCGTCATTAATTTGCTCGATACACCTGGGCACCAGGATTTTTCCGAAGATACTTACCGTGTTCTCACCGCTGTCGATGCTGCCTTAATGGTCATTGATGCGGCCAATGGCGTGGAAGCGCAAACGCTGCGTTTGCTGGAAGTTTGCCGTGCACGTAATACGCCCATTGTAACATTCGTCAATAAAATGGATCGTGAAGTGAGGCAACCGCTCGATTTACTCGATGAAATCGAGCGCACGCTTGGCATGTCAACCATACCTTTCACATGGCCCGTCGGCATGGGTAAAAGCTTCCAGGGAGTGTGTGATCTGAGGAATGACTGCATGCGGGTATTTCAGGCAGGTGCTGATCGCGTTACTAAAGACGAAGAAGTCATTGCGCATTTCGATGATCCCAATTTACAACGACGTTTTGGCGCAGAACTGCCGGTTGCGTTACAAGAAATTGATTTAATCAAAGGCGCTTCACCTGCTTTCGATCATGGAGACTTTCTGGCAGGTGAGCAAACACCAGTATTCTTCGGTTCCGCCATTAACAATTTTGGTGTGCGTGAAATTCTCGATGCGTTGGTTGAGCTTGCGCCGCCACCCGAATCGCGTCATGCAATTCAACGTGAAGTATTACCGGATGAAAAGAAATTTTCCGGGATGGTATTTAAAATCCAAGCTAATATGAACTTGGCACATCGTGATCGCATTGCGTTTGTGCGAGTATGCTCCGGGCATTTTAAACGCGGTATGAATCTAAGAGTCGTACGAAGCGGGAAAGACATTCGTACTAGCACCGTGGTATCTTTTTTATCGCAACGGCGTGATATTCTCGAAGAAGCCTATCCAGGCGATATCATTGGTATCCCTAATCACGGTACGTTGCAGCTCGGCGATACTTTAACTGAGGGTGAGGTATTGCAATTTACCGGTTTGCCGTTCTTTGCGCCAGAAATCTTTCGAACAGTGGAAATTGCCGATCCACTCCGGAGCAAACAATTGAAGCTCGGTCTCGCGCAGCTCGGTGAAGAAGGTGCCATACAAGTTTTCCGGCCACATTTGGGCAATATGTTGTTACTCGGAGCGGTTGGGGTCTTGCAATTTGAAGTGGTCACACACCGCTTGCAGCATGAGTATCAAGTGACAGTCCGTATTGCACCAGCGAAGTATCAATTGGCGCGTTGGATTACTGCGGATGATCCCAAAGAATTGCAACGATTTATCGATGCAAACTCACACCGGATTGCCTATGATGCGGTGGATGCACCGACATTTCTTGCGTCTTTTGGTGCGGAATTAAGCGTTGCGCAAGACAATTGGCCTGCAATTCATTTTCACAAACTACGCGAACATGCGGGTTTGGTTTTTCAAAACCACACGGATGTATGAGCGGGAGCTATGCTTAACAGACTTGTTAAACGAATCAGTTTTCTGATTTCGCTGATTTTAGGTTCATCACTGATATTGGCAAATGATAGCTCTGTTTCTTCCACGGCCACAAAAGCTCCTACGCATTTTGCGGTGATTAGTGACATTCCCTATAGCGATGCTGAATACGCTGCTTTAGAGCATCCAGATGGTGTTATTGCAAAAGCCATCAAAGCGCTCGATCCTCCGTTACTCATACACTTAGGTGATTTTAAGTTGGCTAGGGCGGGTTGTACCGACGAGCTATTTAAAGACCGCTACCGGCAAATTGCACAGTTGCATCCACACAGAACCATTTACACGCCGGGAGACAATGATTGGACTGATTGTGATCGATTGACATTTAATTTCTCAACACGTTACGATGAACTCGAGCGGCTTGAATTTTTGCGGCAGATTTTTTTTAATCAAGATGAATTGCAGTTGAGTAAGGATATTGTGGGACTTGTTCGGCAGCAAGGTTTTGTTGAAAATGCGAGATGGCAGCTCGGAGATATTTTGTTTGCAACATTGCACTTGCCGGGTACTAATAATGGACGCAATCAGATTGAGCGCAGCAATAAAGAAGATGCGTTTCATGCAGCCGATCTTCGCGATCAATATAATGAAGCGTGGCTCGTTCAGTTGTTTCAAACAGCGCAATCGAATTCATCGATTGAAGCTGTCGTGATTGCATTCCACGCTGATATTTATGAGTATGAGAATGACAACAAACCTGCGTGCTCCAAAGCAATACGCACAAATTGCAATGGTTACCAGAAAATTATCGAGCGCATCAAAAACTTAGTGACACAATTTGAAAAGCCCGTTTTGACGATGCATGGTGATAGCTTACCGTACTGCTTTAACCAACCCTATGAAGATATTCCTAATTTGTGGCGATTAAATGCAGCAGGAGATAGGGTGTATATGGAGGTCAGTCAAGTTGTGTTCGATTCTACCGATAAGACCAAGCCATTTACCGTATCGGGTATACTTGATCAGAAACCTGCGCCTTCGTCGTGTGGTTTGGGTTTTTTACTGAATGATCTATTTTCTTCACCTTCTTCAATACCTGAAAAACCATGAAACCAATTCTCAGCATGACAGGTTATGCTACGGCCTCTCGAGACGCGCTCTACGGTTCCCTCAGCATAGAAATACGATCTGTTAATAACCGTTTTCTCGATGTGCAATTTCGTTTGCCAGATGATTTGCGTAAACAGGAACGGGCCATGCGTGAAATGGTTATCACACAATTGCGGCGGGGTAAGGTTGAGTGTCGCATGAATTTTTTACCTTTAGTTGAAGCGGAGCATCAGCAACAACTGAATACACAGGTTTTGCAAAATCTACTGCAGCTTAATCAATTGGTGTTGGAATTATATCCGACAGCTCAATCCTTATCCGTGGCAGAAATACTCAAATGGCCCGGAATTCTGGGAAATAACGATATATCTATAGATGACTTGAATGACCTCAGCATGGAGTTAATGCAAATTGCTTTGGAAGATCTAACAATCGCAAGAATGCGTGAAGGTGAAAAACTTAAAGTAATGCTATTGGAGCGTATTCAGCAAATTCGTCAACATTTGATTATCGTGCAACCTCGTATTCCAGCATTGATTGCAAATTTCGAAGAAAAGCTGCGCACTCGCTTAAAAGAAGTAATTGAAAATCTTGAAGATGAACGTATTCGTCAGGAAATTGCTGTATTTGTTGGGAAAATCGATATTGATGAAGAATTATCGCGTTTGCAGGTTCATTTGGATGAGGTCGAGCATATTTTGGAGCAAGGCGGTTCCGTTGGAAAGCGTCTGGATTTTATGATGCAAGAACTGAATCGTGAGGCTAACACGTTGGGCGCTAAATCGGTTGATTTGGAAATCTCTAAAATTGCTATGGAACTCAAAGTCATCATTGAACAAATGCGAGAGCAGGTGCAAAATATTGAGTAACGTGTAATTGAAAAACAATGCAAAATTTCCAGGTTATCGTGTTATAAACCTGTTGTAGTCATAGTTGACTTGAGTAAGTATCCGAAAATGCTATAATCCGAGGATAATTTGATTTCTGATCGATTAATACGGTAGTGGCGTTGTTTTTTGGTACCTAAAACATCAGGGATTGAATTAAATACACACACTCGTTTGCCAATATTTCAGCGATGCTGAGCATGCAATGAGTGGAGGCTCAATCCATTAGGAGAATTTATGTCTGTAACAATGCGGCAAATGCTAGAAGCGGGTGTTCACTTTGGACATCAAACGCGCTTCTGGAATCCCAAAATGGCCCCTTATATTTTTGGCCATCGTAACAAAATCCATATCATTAATTTAGAAAATACCATGGTGATGTACCAGGAAGCGATGAAGTATGTGCGTCAGCTTTCGGCAAATAAAGGTACTATTTTATTTGTAGGTACTAAGAAACAAGCTCGCGATATTATTCGTGAGGAAGCATTTCGTTGTGGGTCGCCCTATGTAGACCAACGTTGGCTTGGTGGTATGTTGACCAATTTCAAAACCATCAAGCAATCTGTCAAGCGTCTTCAGGATATGGAAGTCATGTTTCAAGACGGTACCTTTGATAAACTTGTCAAGAAAGAAGCTTTAGATCTTCAAAGGGAGCTGGGCAAGCTGAACAGCAGCTTGGGGGGTATCAAAGAGATGAAATCCTTACCGGACGCTTTGTTTGTCATTGACGTTGGTTATCAGAAGGGTGCAATAACGGAAGCTAGGAAATTGAATATTCCTGTGATTGGCGTGGTGGATACTAATCATAATCCAGAGGGATTGGAATACATTATTCCCGGTAATGACGATTCGAGTCGTGCAATCCGGTTGTATGCGCGTGGCGTAGCTGATGCCATTTTAGAAGGCCGTAATCAATCCATTCAAGAAATTGTAGAAATGGTTTCTGAAGATATTGATGAATCAAATTAAGTCATTCATTTTAAGAAAATTACCTTAACGTGTATTTGGAGTAGATATGGTAGAAGTAACCGCAAGCATGGTGAAAGAACTGCGGGAAATGACCGGACTTGGCATGATGGAGTGTAAAAAAGCCTTGACGGAAACCAATGGTGATATGAAGGCTGCCGAAGATTTACTACGCATAAAAAGTGGTTCTAAGGCAAGTAAAGCTGCCGGACGTATTGCGGCTGAGGGAGTTGTCGGTGCTTATGTTGCGGCAGATGGTAAATGCGGCGCATTGGTTGAAGTGAATTGTGAAACAGATTTTGTTGCTCGGAATGAAGATTTTATTCACTTTGCTAAAAACTTGGCTGAGTTGGCGGCTACAAAAAATATTACCGATGTTGCAGCATTGACGGAAGCATTACTGACAAATTCGAATGAGAACGTTGAGACTGCGCGAAAAGCATTGGTGATGAAACTCGGTGAGAATATCAGTGTTCGTCGATTGGCTCGGCATGAAACGCAGGGGCGCATTGCTTTTTATCTTCATGGAACCAGAATCGGTGTTTTAGTAGATCACATGGGTGGCGATGAGTCATTAGGTAAAGATTTGGCCATGCATATTGCTGCAAGCAAGCCGATGTGCGTTTCGAAAGAACAAGTATCTGCTGAAATTTTGGCACACGAGCGTCAGATATTTACTGCTCAAGCCGCTGAAAGTGGTAAGCCTAGTAATATTATCGAAAAAATGGTCGAGGGGAGAATTACAAAATATCTAGCAGAGATTACTTTGCTGGGACAGCCTTTTGTAAAGGATCCCGAACAAACCGTTGAAAAATTACTGGTAAAAAAAGCAGCCAAAGTGAATGACTTCACTATGTTTATAGTAGGCGAGGGAATCGAGAAAAAAACCGAAAATTTCGCTGAGGAAGTCAAGGCGCAAATGGATCAAGCAAAATAATACTTTTATTTACTATTACTTATATCATTGATGACAGTCGCTATATATAAACGGGTATTGTTGAAGTTGTCTGGCGAAGCCTTAATGGGTGAGGATAAGTATGGTATTAATCAAGCCGTAATGAGGCGGATTGTTTTAGAAATAGAAGAAATCAGTAAATTGGGCGTTGAGGTTGCGATTGTGGTAGGTGGCGGTAATATATTTCGTGGAATGAAATCAGCGAATGATGCCTTGGAACGTGTAACTGCGGATTATATGGGTATGTTAGCTACCGTGATGAATGCTTTAGCGCTACAAGATGCGATGAAAGTGATTGGATTGGTGCCACGAATACAGTCGGCGTTGCGTATCGAGCAGGTGGTTGAACCGTATGTACGCGCGCGCGCGCTGCAGTATTTGACCGATAAGAAGATTGTTATTTTTGCTGCAGGCACCGGTAATCCATTTTTTACTACTGATACAGCCGCCGCTTTACGCGGTATGGAAATGAATGTGGATATCATGTTGAAGGCAACCAAAGTTGACGGTATCTATACCAGTGATCCAAAAGTGAATCCTGATGCTACGCGTTTCCATAAACTATCTTTTGATGAAGCCATCGCCAAAAACTTGCAAGTAATGGATGCAACTGCGTTGACACTGTGCCGTGATCAAAAAATGTTACTCAATGTATTTAGTATTTTTAAAGCTGGTGCACTAAAGCGCATCATCGTTGGTGAAGATGAGGGAACGCTAGTAACTGCCTGATATATATAAATTTTTAGGGATGTGGGTTTTGATCTCTTTAACCTTGGTTAGAAAGGGATAGGAATAGTATGATTGGTGATGTAAAGAAATCTGCAGAACAGAAAATGCAGAAGAGTTTGGAGGCTCTCAAAGTTGATTTGGGAAAAATCAGAAGTGGACGAGCGCATACCGGATTTTTAGATCATGTTACAGTTGATTACTATGGTTCTCCTACGCCGATTAATCAAGTGGCTAACATTAATCTCATTGATGCGCGCACGATAGGCGTGATGCCTTGGGAGAAGAAAATGGCCAGTACGATTGAAAAAGCAATTCGTGAATCTGATCTTGGACTGAATCCCATGCTAGTTGGAGAAACAATTCGTGTTCCGATGCCAGCCCTGACTGAGGAACGTCGCCGTGACCTGATCAAGGTTGTAAAGCACGAAGCGGAAACAGTGCGTGTTGCCGCACGCAATATTCGCCGTGATGCAAATGCTCACCTTAAAGAATTATTAAAAACTAAACAAATATCGGAAGATGATGAACGTCGTGGGCAAGATGATATTCAAAAATTGACCGACCGCTACATCACTGAAATAGACAAAGTATTGCAAGTTAAAGAAGCCGAACTAATGGCTGTTTAATATGCAACAGCGCCCTAGTTCGACCCGCGAAATTCCTAACACGGATTCGATTCCTCAGCACATCGCAATTATTATGGATGGAAATGGACGATGGGCGCGCAATCGCTTTATGCCGCGTGTTGCTGGCCATAGACAGGGTGTTGAAACAGTTCGTGGTGTTATTAAGGCTTGTATCGAACGTAATGTTTCATATTTAACAGTTTTTGCTTTTAGTAGCGAAAATTGGCGTCGTCCTTCAGATGAAATTTCTTTTCTGATACAGCTTTTCGCAAATGCGCTTGAGCAAGAAGTGACAAAACTCCATGAAAACGGTATCTGTTTTAAAGTGATTGGCGATTTGTCAAAATTTGATTCTGGAATTGTACAAGCGATTCAAAAGGGAGAGCAGCTAACGGCACAAAATACGCGTTTGGTTTTTACCGTTGCAGCCAATTATGGTGGACGTTGGGATATCATGCAAGCCTTCCGAAAAATGATGATTCAGTCGAATGAGTTATCGCTTAAGTCACTTAATTTTGAGGAAGAAAATTTATCACAATACCTTGCGCTCAGTTATGCGCCTGAACCTGATCTATTTATTCGTACCGGAGGGGAATGCCGTATTAGTAATTTCTTGTTGTGGCAATTAGCGTATACGGAACTATATTTTACCGATACGCTATGGCCTGATTTTGATGAGAACGAGCTAGATCGCGCCATTCAATCTTACCAAAAACGTGAACGCCGTTTTGGACGTACCAGTGAACAACTGCAAGTGGCAATGCCATCAGAAAGATAGTTGATAAATCTTCATGCTGAAAGCACGTATACTGACTGTCATTGTTATATTGCCCCTGTTTTTACTTGCAGTATTTTATTTTCAGGATATTTTTTGGGCCATTTTAATATTGGCATTAACGGTTATAGGGGCGCGTGAATGGAGTAAATTAGCGCAATTCTCTGTTAGAAATACCATTATTTTTATGCTGTTAACCGCATTATTGGGCAGTGAGTTGCTTATTTATTTGCGCGAATCCTTAAAAACAAATGCTTATTCGCTAGATTTTGTGATTCTATATGGTATTTCAGTCGTGTTTTGGGTGTTCGTGGTGCCCTTTTATCTCCGTAAAAGTTTTTCTTTCGAATCTCCTGTTACTTGGATGTTAGTCGGTTGGATCGTATTGCTTCCAACTTGCCTTGCACTTTACCAATTACGAATCATAAGCCCGGTACTTTTGTTAGGAACGATGGGAGTCATATGGATTTCAGATACTGCAGCTTATTTTACCGGACGCTCTTTAGGTAAGCACAAGCTGGCTCCCGAAATCAGCCCTAATAAAACTTGGGAAGGCGTTGCTGGTGCGATCGTGGCCGTACTATTATATGGCTTAGCATGGGTTATTATGGGTGAGGGAAAAGAGAATCTTGTTTTTGTCCTACTGCCATTGTTGGTTGCTATGACTGCATTAGGCATTATTGGCGATTTATATGAATCGTTATTGAAGCGTCAGGCAGGCGTTAAAGATAGCGGCAATATTTTACCGGGACATGGCGGTATATTGGATCGTATCGATGCATTAACTTCCACATTACCTTTTGCTACTTTGGCAATTCTTTTCTATTTATCCGAATTATGAACACTATGATCCGCCAAATTACTATTCTAGGCTCGACAGGAAGTATTGGAGAAAGCACACTGGACGTCATAGCGCGTCATCCCGATCGTTTTCAGGCTATTGCGTTAACCGCACATAACAATGTTGAAAAAATGTTGGCGCAGTGCCAGCGCTTTAGACCGCGTTATGCAGTCATGCTGGATGCTGCAAGTGCAGAGCAACTGGCATTAAAAATAGCGGCATCCGGAATGAATACCGAAGTATTATCCGGTGTGGAATCCTTGGAAAAGGTTGCTGCTCTTCCGGAAGTGGATGCTGTGATGGCCGCCATCGTCGGGGCTGCAGGCATTCGTCCGACTTTTGCGGCTGCACAAGCTGGAAAACTGGTATTACTTGCTAATAAAGAAACTCTGGTAATGGCAGGGCGTATATTCATGGACTTGGTGAAGCAGCATCATGCGACGCTATTGCCGATTGATAGTGAACACAATGCAATTTACCAATCCTTACCCGCTGGTTTTAATGGTGATTTGCAGTGTTCAGGTATCAGTAAAATACTGTTGACTGCTTCAGGTGGGCCTTTCCGCCGCACACCTCTATCAGCTTTAGAGAATGTTACGCCGGAACAAGCGTGTGCGCACCCAAACTGGGATATGGGAAAGAAAATTTCCGTCGATTCGGCGACTATGATGAACAAAGGATTGGAGGTTATTGAGGCGCATTGGTTATTTAATGCGCCTGCGGAAAAAATCCAAGTGGTGATTCACCCTCAAAGCGTCATTCATTCGATGGTTGCTTATATTGATGGCTCGGTTATTGCGCAACTAGGTAATCCTGATATGCGTACGCCTATAGCACATGCAATGGGTTATCCAGAACGGATCGATAGTGGTGTGGCTGCTTTAGATATGTTTAAGGTGGGGCATCTTGACTTTGAGGAACCTGATTTCGATCGATTTGTATGCTTAAGGCTTGCTTATGATGCGCTCAAAGCGGGTAAAAATATGCCTACGGTATTGAATGCTGCAAATGAGGTTGCGGTTGAATCGTTTCTGAATAGTCAAATGAAATTTACAGATATTCCAGCAATGATCGAGTATGCATTGCAAAATGCATCCCACAAATCAATCGCAACACTTGACGATGTGTTGGAAACAGACAGTGAGACACGCGAAGTGGCAAGGGAGTGGTTACAGAGCCATAGTCAGCCTCAAAGAAAGCTTAGCTATTCTTCGCTTTGATTTATTTATACCATTTAGTGATAGTATCTGGAATCCATTTATTTCTGAGGCCAAAATGATAAATTCTTCTTTTTCAATCTGCCGGATAGTTATCTAATCTCATATGTCGATAGGTTACACGATTCTTTCTTTTGTCATGGCGCTAGGGGTGTTGATTACTTTTCATGAGCTCGGTCATTATTTGATTGCGCGCTTGAATGGTGTCAAGGTGCTACGGTTTAGCATCGGTTTTGGTCAGCCAATTTTCCGTAAACGATTAGGAAAAGATCAAACAGAATGGGTTGTTGCAGCTATTCCATTGGGCGGTTATGTCAAGATGTTAGATGAGAACGAAGGGAGCGTGGCGCCTCACGAATTATCGCGTTCATTTAATCGTCAACCTGTTGCACGCCGGTTTGCAATTGTTGCTGCAGGTCCGATTGCTAATTTTTTGTTGGCAATTATTCTCTATTGGTTATTGTTTGTATTAGGTGTTAGCGATATGAAGCCCATTTTGGGGCCAGTTGAACCTAATACGCCTGCCGCGCATGCACGGTTTGAAGCGGGTGAAACGATTGTGCGTATTAATAATGAGCCGATCGAAAGCTGGCAAGACGCTCGCTGGGTGCTATTGCGCTATGCAATTGATCAGTCCGATAAAGTCAATGTTGAAACAATTAATAAAAATGGTGAAATCAATTCTCGCCAAATGGATTTTAGTAAGATTGACCCTGACAAACTGAGTGAAAATTTCTCAAGCGTTATTGGTTTTACTAGTTTCCAACCAAGCGTAGCACCGATTATTGATCAGGTGGTGCCTGATAGTGTCGGATATTACGCAGGCCTATCTGTTGGTGATGAAATTTTGGCCATTAACGATGTTGAGATTTATAGTTGGGCCGAATTGGTGCAGCAAATTCGCAACAATCCAGGACAATTACTCGAGCTCGATATTTTACGTAATGAACAGATTATTACGCTTTCAATTACACCCGAGGCCGCTCAAGAAAAAGGAAAACAGATTGGCAAAATAGGGATTGCACCACGTATTGATCGAGCTGAATTCGATAAAATCCTAGTAAAGGTGAGCTATCCTCCTATTCAAGCATTGTTTAAAGCATTCGAAAAAACTTGGGAAACTACGCAGCTTACTTTTCGCATGCTGGGAAAAATGGTAACAGGCGATGTATCTTGGAAAAATATTAGCGGCCCAATATCGATAGCCGATTACGCGGGTCAGTCGGCGCAAATGGGACTTGTCTCATACCTGGCGTTTTTGGCGTTAATCAGTATCAGTATTGCGGTACTGAATTTACTACCCATTCCTGTTTTGGATGGCGGGCATTTAATGTATTATCTCATCGAAATAGTTAGAGGCACGCCCTTATCCGATAAGATGATGTTATTAGGTCAGAAAATAGGGCTAACTTTACTGCTGACCCTGATGGTTTTTGCTATATACAATGATATTAATCGGCTTATTACTGGTTAAATAATGAGATTCCGGTTTTTCCTCGCATTCATAGCTTCTTTCTATGTTATTTCGAGTTGGGCAAGCGATTCCTTTGTTGTGAAAGATATTCGTGTTGAGGGTTTGCAGCGCACTGAGGCGGGTACAGTATTTGGCTATCTACCCATCAAGGTTGGCGATGTCTTAACTGAAGAGAAAACCAATGAGGCAATTAAGTCCCTCTATGGTACTGGTTTTTTCACGGATGTGCGTTTGAAAGCCGAAAATGGGATTTTGGTGGTTGAAGTCAATGAGCGGCCTGCGATCGCAGAAATTGCCATTAACGGCGCTAAAGAATTTGAAAAAGATAAATTGCTCGAAGGCTTAAAACAGGCAGGTATTTCGGAATCGAGAATCTTCAGCCGTTCATTGTTGGAAAGGGCTGAGCAGGAACTGAAACGTCAGTATATTAGCCGTGGTAAATATGCGGTTAAGATTACCACGACCACCACGCCCTTGGAACGTAATCGCGTAGGCATTAATTTCGATATCAACGAAGGACGTACGGCGCGCATCAAAAAAATCAGTTTTGTCGGTAATGAAAAATTCAGCGATAAAGAATTGCGTGGCGTGTTGGTATTGCGTAAGCCTGATTTGTTAAGCTGGTTTACCAAGAATGATCAATATTCTAAACAGAAATTAGCAGCGGATTTGGAAACACTGCGCTCCCATTACTTGGATCTCGGTTATTTGGAATTCAATGTTGAATCCACGCAAGTGTCAATCACACCGGATATGCGTGATATCTACATTACCATCAATGTTACCGAAGGAGCGCAATATAAAATTTCCGATATTAAAGTAGCTGGTGAATTACTGATTCCAGAAGAAGAGATCCGTAAACTGATTCAGATCAAGGCTGGCGATGTGTTTGCACGCAAGAAATTGACGGACTCAATCAAATCATTGACTGATCGCTATGGCGATGACGGCTATGCTTTCGCCAACATCAACGCTAATCCAGAATTGGATTATGAAAAGCGTGAAGCGGCTTTTACTTTTTTTATCGATCCGGGTAAGCGTGTATACGTTCGTCGCGTCAATATCACGGGTAATGATCGTACACGCGACGAAGTCATTCGTCGTGAATTCCGTCAAATGGAAGGTGCCTGGCATTCGACGCAAAACATCAATTTATCGAAGCAACGTGTCGACCGCTTGTTTTTCTTTAATAGTGTCAATGTGGAAACGCCTGCGGTTGCCAATAAAACGGATCAAGTTGATATCAATATGAAGGTTGAGGAACGGCCTACTGGTTCGATTATGTTCGGTGCGGGTTATTCCGACCGTCAAGGGATCCTTTTGAATGCCAGTCTTTCGCAAAATAACATTTTTGGTACCGGTAATTTCTTCAACTTGGAGGTACAAAGGGCCGCGATTAATCAAACTTATTCCGCTTCTTTTACTAATCCTTATTTCACAGTCAATGGTGTGAGTCTGGGTTTTGATCTTTACAAGCGAGATATCGACACCCGCCCGCTGAAATCATTTGCGGAATTTAAGACCCAAACGGTCGGTGCTGGTATTCGTTTAGGGATACCGATTGCGGAAAACGATATTGTATCGTTTGGTTTGGCGGCAGAAAATACACACATTGATACTACGCCTAAAAGCCCACGGCGTTACACAGAGTTCACTGAGGAATTTGGCACTTCCACTAATAATTTTCCGTTTACGGTCAGTTGGGCGCGTGACCGCCGTGATAGTGCGATTTGGACGACTTCCGGAACGACCCATCGCTTATTTGCTGAAATCAGCGTACCGGGGGGAGATTTGAATTATTACAAAGTCAGCTATCATCAAAAATGGTTTTATCCCATTAATGATTTCTTTACTTTGATGCTGAATGGCGAAGCGGGTTATGGGGATGGTTATACTGGAAAAGCAATGCCCTTCTTTAAGAATTTTTTCGCGGGTGGAAATACGTCTGTGCGGGGCTATGACTTGAATACATTAGGGCCTCGCGACGATGTGAGTAACTTAAATCCGGGAGGGGGAGGAAGCTTTACTAATACCCGTTTTTTTGCAATTGGTGCGAGTAAACGGGTGGTGGGTAACGTGGAGTTAATGTTTCCAGTGCCTTTTATGAAAGATGATCGGTCATTGCGTTTAAGTTTGTTTTTGGACGGTGGAACGGTGTTCAATCAGTTTAGTGAACTGAATACCCTCATGCGCTATTCGGCGGGCCTTGCGGTGACTTGGGTCTCTCCGATGGGGCCATTGAAGGTTAGTATTGGGGAGCCCTTAAATGATATACCGGCGGATAATCTGCAACGGTTTCAGTTTATGTTTGGTCAACAATTTTGAAGCTGATAAGCTATCAGGCTAAATAAAATAAAATAAAATAAAATAAAATAAAATAAAATAGAATTGGTGAAGCTATTGAATTATTTAAGATATAACCAGTTTTCTCTCTTGTTCATTGCGCTCAGTTTTGTGGTGATGAGTGTTGATGGCTTTGCTGTTTCTACTGACGACATTAAAATTGGCGTCGTCAATACTGAAAAAATCCTTCGGGAATCGTCATTTGCGCTGCAAACACAAAAAAGAATAGAACAAGAATTTATTCCACGTGATGACGAAATCAAAAAAATGATGGCAGAAGCGAGGATATTACAAGATAAATTAGAAAAAAACGGTGCCACAATTGAGCTCGATGAGCGGCAAAATATGGAAAGAAACTTAGCCAATCTGAGCCGAAAATATCAACGTGCACAAAAACAATTACGAGAAGATTTCAGTGCGCGCCAAAACGAGGAATACAGTATCATTTTGGATCGTATCAACAACGTGATTAGTAAGCTTGCGGAAGCGGAAAAAATTGATTTGATATTACAACTACAAGATTCGGTTTATAGAAGCCAACGTATTGACATAACGGATAAAATTATTAAATTGCTTGATAGTGAGACGGTACAATGAAAGGTTGTTTTATTAACGATAGAGCCTCGATAACAATTATGGAATAATAGAAAATCAAATGGACAGCATGGATATTCATGAAATTTTAAAGTACTTACCGCACCGTTATCCAATTTTGCTCATTGATCGAGTACTTTCTTACGAGGTTGGAAAAGATATTGTGGCGTTAAAAAATGTTTCAATTAACGAACCGTTTTTTTCAGGACATTTTCCGCATTATCCTGTTATGCCAGGCGTTTTGATCGTTGAGGCACTCGCACAAGCCGCGGCTGTGTTAACTTTGAAAACTGAGAATACAGTCAACAGAGAGGACACTGTTTATTATTTTGTCGGTATTGATGGTGTGCGTTTTAAGAAACCGGTAACCGCTGGCGATCAATTAATCTTGAAAGTTGCAATAGAACGACAAATCAAAGGATTGTGGAAATATTCTGCACGTGCTGAAGTGGATGGACAATTAGTTACGGAAGCGACATTGATGTGTACCGCTAAGAATGTGTAATACTCATTTAATACCGCCGATTTTAGCAGATTATTTTTTAATAACCTGTTAGATAGCATTCTTATTGGGATGGTTAACCTGAATATTCAACATTCTGATTCCTACAAAATAATTTGTGGGGTCGATGAAGCTGGAAGAGGGCCATTAGCCGGTCCGGTATATGCAGCCTGTGTGATTTTAGACAAAAATTATCACATTGCTGGATTGAAAGATTCAAAAAAACTAAGTGCATTGAAACGCTCGATGCTTGCGACAGCAATTAAACAATATGCCAAAGCATGGGTAGTCGCGTCAGCATCAGTAGAGGAAATCGATCAGATGAATATTTTACAAGCCAGTTTATTAGCCATGAAACGCGCTGTGGAAGGTTTATCTTGCATTCCTGATCAGGTGTTGGTCGACGGAAAGCAATGTCCTGATGTATCTTATCCAGTACAAGCTATTGTCCGGGGAGATTCCTTGATACCTGAAATTTCTGCTGCTTCTATTTTGGCAAAAACGGAGCGCGATATTGAAATGCTACGATTGCATATTGATTTTCCATACTATGGTTTTGATCTACACAAAGGTTATCCGACTCCGAAACATTTAGCTGCATTGCAGCAATACGGTCCAAGCAAGATACATCGCAAAAGCTTTGCACCAGTAAGTTCGTTAATATTTAATCATTAAAAAGGGATTTTCAGCATGCGTATTGAAAAAAATACTGTTGTTTCTTTGAGTTATGAGTTATCGGATGCCGATGGGAATATCCTGGAGAAAACAGATACACCAATCAGTTATTTACATGGTGGTTATGGCGGTATTTTTCCCTTGGTTGAAGAAGCGTTGCATGGGAAAGAAATAGGCTATCATTGTTCCATTGCGATGGAGCCCGATGATACTTTTGGTGAATACGATAGCGAGCTTATCCGGGTTGAGCAGCGTAGCGCTTTTCCTGCAAATGTTTCCGTGGGGATGCACTTTGAAGGAGGGGCAGAGAATTCAGAAGATATGCTCGTCTACAAGGTGACGGATGTAACTGACGATACTGTTATCGTCGATGCCAATCATCCTTTTGCCGGCATGCCATTGAATTTCTCGTGTACCATCACGGATATCCGTTTTGCCACTGCAGAAGAGATTTCCCATCAACATGCGCATGATGATCATGACCATCATCATCACGATCATGGTCATACACATTAAGCCAGCCAGTCGTTGAAAAACTATCTGCGTTGCTGCGCGGGTGTTAGAAACAGGTTCAAATATTCTTTATTAAGCCCAGAATCATTTGAATGAGGTTGTTTTGCGATTTATGCGAGCAACTTACGTTCGATGCTAATGCCTAATTCTTGTACGCCCGGAATGATGCTAAGCTTTGCAACACTGACTTTAACCCAAGGTGAGTGGAAGTCTTGCAAAATAGTAAGGGCGATATTTTCTGCAAGTGCTTCCAATAAGGAAAAATGTTTTTCTTTGATAAGAGCGTTGATTCTTTCGACAATACAGGCATAATCCAGTGCATCTTCAATATGGTCGGATTGACAAGCGAGGCTATTGGGTAGCGCAATTTCCAAATCCAGCCGAATAGTTTGCTGTACTTTGCGCTCCCATGGATAAATTCCAATGAGGGCTTTAACTTTAAAATCGCGTAAAAAAATAATATCCATTGTGAGTAAAGGTTTGTGTGAGTGATTCGATTTTATTCTATTTTTCTCGAAGACTGCTAATGACATGATGCTGCTGATATTCGGTTTGTTTGCTTATCTAATGGGATCCATTTCCTTTGCGGTAATATCCAGTTGGTTGTTTAAGCTGCCGGATCCTCGCACTTACGGTTCTAAAAATCCTGGCGCGACTAATGTTCTGCGTAGTGGTAAAAAATCTGCGGCAATTGTGACCCTGCTAGGGGATGCAGGGAAGGGTTGGTTGGCGGTCGCCTTAGCAGAACATTATGCACCTATATGGGGGGTGGACCAGAAAGCTATTGCAGTAGTTGCGATCATGGTTTTTTTAGGGCACATTTTTCCGGTGTTTTTGCGTTTCCAAGGTGGTAAAGGTGTAGCGACGGCAGTCGGCGTGCTGTTAGGTTTGAATGTATGGACTGGTTTAATGGCGATTGTTACTTGGTTACTAACAGCTGTGATTTGGCGCATTTCTTCATTGTCGGCATTGGTGGCTGCTGTCCTTGCACCCATTTATATTTTCAGTCTTTCAGAATCCAGAGAATATTGCATCGCGGTTTTATTAATGTCGTTGATGTTGATATGGAGGCATCAATCTAACATTATGAATTTACTTGCAGGCAAGGAACAGCGCATCGGCGAGCAGAAATCACTCAAGTGATAAATAATCAATAGAAGTGAAGAACAGGCGTTGAAATACTGGAAGTACAAGGATTCGTCGATACGATGTCAGATCGAATACCGTAATTGAGCTTTGCGCTTGTAAAACGGAAAAAGTGATAGTCAGTATGAATGGAATATCGTTGCAATTAATTGTGTATCTAAATGAATCACAAATTAGAGAATTGTTGAATTCAATCCACATGGCCTATGTTAGAGTAGGGCTTTGTTATTATCGTCAATTCATTAAAACGGGATTTCTTTAGTGGCTTTTTCATTAGATATCATTATTTATTTACTCGTATTTGTGGTCGGGTTTATTATTGCGCAGAAATTTAAGAAATAGAGATAAACGTATGAAGAAAAAATGAGGTAATTTTTTATCTGGAGTCATGTTACCTAATTCCAATATGAGGTTGCACAGTATTATAGAAGTTAATGAATCTGGAAAAACTGAGTTTGCGATTTTTTCATAACGTAAAGACTGTTTGTTCATGTCAGATCTCCAAAGTAGTTTTGATCATGCAAAGAGAGGAATCTTTGCTAGGCGTTTCCTCCTTATTTTCCCTACAGGAAATGCTTGTTGGTTGATTTCCTGGGGAAAAATATTGTTTTCTCGCTCGCTCAATTATTTTGTAAATCGTAGGACGGGGGTGTTCAAAACTTCTATATATAAGTGTAACAATGGTTCAATCCCTGGTTTCCTATCATTGCCAGATCTCTTAGCGATTCAGCGGTATCAGGTGCATTCTTTTGTGTATGTTCATGTTTTTTACATTCTCACAGAATGATGTAATAACACTAATAAAATTCACATACTCGTTGATAAGGAATTCTAAACTTGATAGACCGTTTAAATTTTTTCCACTTGCCTGTATGGATTCTGATCATGATGGTGTTATCCGGTTGTATATCGCCGATCGCGCTGAATCGCGCTGTGTTAGCGTATGACGATGCGGTAACTGATACTATCTCGCAGCAGCTGTTGATCAATATTGTTCGAGCGCATCATAGTCAACCTATTCACTTTACCGGCGTATCCAATATTGCTGCTACGTTTACTTTTCATGCTAATGCTGGAGCTACGCCGGCTTTGGGTGGTTTAGCTGGTGCGTCAATAATGCCGATTTTCGGTGGTGGTTTATCCGAAAGTCCAACGATTAGCATCGTTCCGATTGAAGGGGAAGATTTCACTAAGCGATTATTGACACCGTTTGTGCAAAATAAACTGACTTTGTTGTTGCGTCAACGCTATGACGTCGATTTGTTATTGCGCATGATGGCACAGGAAGTGCGGCTACTACAACAGCATTCGCAGTATGCTATTTATCGCAACAAACCTTCGGATACCGATAATTATAAGATGTTTCGACGTGTAGTGTTGCATCTCTCGGCCATTCAAGATGCCAATGCATTGCATGCCGAACCCTTACCACTGATACACAACTGGACTATTCCGGCAAATGCAGTGGTGGCAGAGGGGTTTCATTCCTTACAAAAGGAGTATGACGTACAATATAACGCCAAAGAAAGTACCTACACTTTGAGCAAGCATACCCCAGGTCCTATTTTGATTACGAATTACGATCCCAGCACATTATCTGAACGAGAGCGGGAAGAACTGCATCAAATTGTTGAGGATTGGGATGTCAACGATATCGCCTTTGACATTCGTGCCGGATACTATGGTGGCGACTGGTCTATGAGAGGAATTTTTAGGCTCAGAAGCTTCCACTCGATTTTGGGTTTTCTCGGTAAAGCATTGGGGCAGGCGCCTGGTTATCATGTTGACAAAGATCCCAGGACGCCGCCAATATTGAATGATGAGAATCCTGATTTAACGATGGCGTTGAGGGCTTCCAATGCTTCGCCAGCCGATGCCGATATTTCCGTTCGCTGGAATGACCGTTACTACATGGTGGATACGCAAGGCCAATATGCGCGATGGAACCGCGAAGCCTTTCAACTATTGTTTTTGTTGTTTCAAATGACCGTAACGGATATTCCGCGTGTAGGTGTTCCTTCCATCACTATTGCAAAATAATATGCGTGCGGTTTTTCTTGATTTCGGTTCAGTGAGTCGTGATGATTTGGATTGTACGGCATTGGGTCAAGCAATCTCACCTTGGTGTTACTATCATGATTCTTCTGATCAGGAGATTTTACAAAGAATTTGCGATGCAGAAGTTGTCGTCAGCAATAAGGTCTTTCTCAACCGATCAGCAATTGAAGCAGCAACTCACTTAAAATTAATTTGTGTGGCAGCGACTGGTTATAATAATGTGGATTTAGAAGCTGCAGCCGAACACGAAATAGCAGTTTGTAATGTACGTAACTACGCCACACCTTCTGTAGTACAACACGTTTTTCTATTGATGTTGAGTTTGATTCGTCATTTTGTCGATTACCAGGAATTAGTAAAACGCGGTGATTGGCAATCCAGTCAATTTTTTTGCCCGATGGATTTTCCTATTCAAGAGCTAACTGGAAAAACACTCGGTATTATTGGTTACGGTGTTTTGGGGAAAGCGGTAGCGCAAGTAGCGCAAGCATTTGGGATGGATGTATTGATTGCGGAGCACAAAAATAAAACACCGCGCTCCGGTAGAATTGCATTTGATGAGGTGATTGGCCGGTCAGATTTTATTACATTGCATTGTCCACTGTCGCCAGATACGCATCACCTGATTTGCCAACGTGAATTTGCACTGATGAAGGCTTCTGCATACTTGATTAATACAGCACGGGGTGAATTGATTAATGAAATCGATTTGTTGCAGTGTTTATCTTCCGGACGCATTGCGGGTGCGGCCATTGATGTCATACAGGAAGAACCGCCGAGTCAGGATAATTTAATTTTGCGATATCAGTCCAATAATTTGATTATCACGCCGCATATCGCTTGGGCTAGTCAGGAATCCAGGCAACGACTGATCGATCAATTGGCTGACAATATTCGAAATTTCTTTCAGCACAAGCCTTTCAATCAAGTTACCGACGCTCTTGGTGAACTGCATCAATAACCATTATCGGAGTCAAGCAATGCAACCATGGGTTTTTCTGTCAATTGCGATTATCAGTGAAGTCATCGCTACTTCGTGCTTAAAAGCTTCAGAAGGCTTCACTCGTTTCTGGCCTTCAGTCGTTGTCGTGATCGGCTATTTATTAGCTTTTTATTTGTTGTCGTTAACGCTTAAAACCATCCCGGTTGGTATTGCGTATGCGGTTTGGTCAGGTGTTGGTATAGTATTGATTGCAATGGTAGGTTGGTTATTTCTTGGACAGAAATTGGATATGCCTGCCATCATAGGTTTAGTATTCATTATAACGGGTGTTATGGTTATTAATATTTTTTCTCGGACAATAGCGCATTGATAGAAAGATTTCTTTCTTCGGGAAATTCGCAATGTAATAAAATAACTGGTTGTTTTGTTGAGAAAAACTCTGGATATGACCTGCCATGAATAAAGCTTTTACCAAAGAAAGTGATGACGATGAAGAAGTCGATAACACACCGAAATTACCACAAGGTGTAAAGAACTATATTACTCCATCGGGCCATCAACGGTTGTTGGATGAATTTAACCAGTTGTGGAAATTAGAGCGGCCTGAGCTGGTTAAAACAATTGCCTGGGCGGCTTCGAATGGTGATCGTTCAGAAAATGGTGACTATATTTATGGTAAAAAACGTTTACGCGAAATCGATCGTCGCCTGCGATTTTTATCCAAACGGTTAGAAAATGCAGAAGTAATAGATCCTGCGCAACGTGGTGATGATTGCGACCAAGTATTTTTTGGTGCCACGGTGACTATTAGTAATGCGGTTGGTGATCAACACACGTATAGCATTGTTGGTTTGGACGAGGCCGATCCTGGAAGCGGTCGCATCAGTTGGGTTTCCCCCTTAGCTAAAGCGTTGCTGAAAGCGCGGGAAGGTGATGTAGTGAAACTACATACACCAGTGAGTATTGAAGAATTGGAAGTGATGGAAATTCGCTACAAGGGGCTATAACGGATGAATTCTTATGCGATATCCTTGCGGTATTTTATTATTTTTTACAACCATTGAAAGTAGTCATTATGGCGATGTTCGAGCAGCATAGCTGGTATCGAATTGCACCATTTGGTGCCTATGTGCTTTTTATGTTGTTGGAAGACGTGTTGCTAGTCCTACTAGGATGGGATGTCAATGAAGTACGTTTATTGTATGCCGCAAAAATAACTGTTGTTGCGGCATTGTTGTGGTGGTTTCGAAGTACCTATCGTGAGTTGCAATGGCCTGCCGGAAGCACTACACGTACATGGATTATTGCTATTGCTACTGGCATCGCGGTGTTTGTCGCTTGGGTAAATCTTACCGCAGATTGGATGATGATGGGAGAATCAACCGGTTTCGATCCACGTGAGAATGGTGAAATCGATTGGTCATTTGTTGTGATCCGATTAATAGGTGCAGTACTAGTGGTACCTGTGATGGAAGAATTGTTTTGGCGATCATTTTTAATGCGCTGGCTACATCATCTGAATTTTCTTGCGGTGAATCCGGGGCAAGTAGGCATCAAAGTTTTCCTGATAACGGCCTTTCTTTTTGCGGTTGCACATAATCTTTGGTTTGCCGGATTATTAACTGGGGTTGCTTATAATCTGTTGTATATGCGTAGTGGTACCTTGTGGTCACCGATTTTAGCGCATGCAATTACTAACGCTATTTTGGGTATTTGGATTATTACAACAGGTAATTGGGGTTTTTGGTAATTGCATCAGGGGCGCATGTTTTGCTAATTTGCTAGTGTAATTGGTCTTTTTTGAGCGATTTTAATTTTTGGAATTAATTTAATAGTTTTCCTTATTGTATTTTTATTCGTTTTGGGCTAGCAATTTACGTTGACCCAAAAAGATATTCGATGTTAGAGTTCTGCCGGTGTAGGTATCACAAGAGCGATAGATTGTCGGTATCTACAATAAAATAGGGGAGAAAATAATGAAATATAAATCAATGTACAGACGTGTGCTCGTTCAAACTGTAGTTGGAGGATCACTACTCGTAGGTATGAGTGCCGCCATACAAGCCAATACAACCATGAGTACTGGTAGTAATCCGGTAACGAACACCGGGAAAAATTTTATGCAGTTTGTGAGGGATAGTGGTATTAATTTTGGTGGATGGGTGAATGGCGGCGCCACTTTTAATCCTAGTCAAGCTGATGGTTTTAATGGCCCAGTGACTTTTGCCGATCAAGCAAATAGGGCTCAGATGAACCAATTCAACATCTTTATTGAACGTGCGGTAAAGACTGAAGGAAAAAGCTGGGATATTGGTTTTCGCGCTGACTTTATGTTTGGTACCGATGCCATTTTTACCCAAGCGTATGGTAATCCCGCATTTGATGTCAATAATGGTAGGGCGTTAGATGATCGCGGTAATTGGGATCTTGATATTTGTTGTAAATCACTTCGTACCTATGGCATTGCCATTCCACAAGCGTATGCAGAAATTTATGCTCCGGTGGGAAATGGCTTGAATGTTAAGGTAGGTCATTTTTATACACCGATTGGTTATGAATCAGTTCCAGCACCGAATAACTTCTTTTATACCCATGCCTATACCATGCAATATGGTGAGCCCTTCACGCATACAGGGGTACTAGCCAATTATAAAGTTAACAGTAATTTTGCGACTTTCGCGGGTGCAATAGGGGGTAGTGGAACTGGTGGATGGGACGGTAATTTTGATCGTCAAATGGGAAATTGGGGGGGGATCGGTGGCGTAACTTGGACCAGTAATGACGCAAAAACCTCGCTCAATATCAGTGGAACCGGTAGTACCGCGTCGACACGCAACAACAGCTTCTGGGGCATGTATAGCGTAGTATTTAAGCACATGGTTACTGATAAAACACATTTAATTGTGCAACACGATCATGGTTTTGCGGATAATGTATTGCTAGCTAATTTGCACCAATCAGGGGTAAATAGTGATGCTCAGTGGTATGGTGTGAATACCCATCTCTATTATGATATAACAAAGGATTTCTCCATCGGTGCTCGTGCTGAATGGTTCAGGGATCGTGATGGTTTCCGTGTATTTTCACCTGGTCGTGTGGCGGCTGCTACCAATCATTTGGGTAGTAGCTATGCGCTAGGAGGGTCGACTCAGTTGGCTGCAAGTACGCCTGCTGATTATTATGCGGTGACCCTTGGTGCGAACTGGAAAGCAGCCAAAACTTTAAATTTGAAATGGAAAGGTTTAAAACAGTTAAATATTCGCCCGAACATTCGTTGGGATAGGGCGGATGGATTGCATGCTGCATACCGCCCTTTTGGTGGAAATAAAGATCAAATTATATTTTCTTTGGACGCCATGCTTCCATTTTAATGTAACGAAATATTTATCATCACTGGTGTAATAAAAAATGCGCTGTAAAGCGCATTTTTTATTGTTACTCCTAAGAATGCTCCCGAAGTGCTTGCAATAAAATACTTAAATCGTTAGGTAAAGGTGCTTCCCAAGCCATTGTTTCCTCGCTTTCTGGGTGAGAGAGCGTTAGTCTTTGCGCATGTAATGCCTGTCTGAGAAAGTTAGCATTTAATTGTTGTATGATGGAATCTTTTTTGATTAACTTTCCACCGTACACAGCATCACCTACGAGAGGATGTCCGATTGATTGCATGTGAACACGAATTTGATGTGTCCGACCAGTATCGAGGCTGCATTCCAATACCGTGCAACCATTATATTTTTCGTGAATGCGATAAAAAGTTCGTGCAGGCTTACCTTTTGAAGTTATCGCCATTTTAGTGCGTTGCGTAGGGTGTCGTCCAATTGGGGCGTCTACGATACCGTCCTGCGATACATTTCCAAGAACAATTGCTAGATAATCACGTTTTATCGTGCGTAGCTGTAACTGTCGTACTAAATGGATTTGTGCCTCAATGGTTTTAGCGACAACCAAAAGTCCACTGGTATCTTTATCCAGACGATGAACAATGCCTGCTCGAGGTACTTGTGATAATGGTGGCGTATGGTGTAATAAAGCATTTAATAATGTTCCTTGCCAATTACCGTTACCGGGATGACAGACAAGACCGGCAGGTTTATTGACGATGATGATGGTATTATCTTCGTAAACGATGTTTAACGGAATATCTTCGGGCATGTAGCTGGATTGAGTATCCGGCTCGTCTTTGGGGAAAATTTGAATCGACTCATTTCCCCATACTTTCTGTTTTGCATGAGCTAATTGTTCGTTCAAAATAACGCGGTTTTCAGCGATCCAGCTTTGTAGCCGACTGCGGGAGTAATCTGGCAGCAATTTTGCAAGCGCTTGGTCTAATCGCATACCGATGTAATCAGAAGGTATGGTTAATTGAATTACACGTTCAGTTAAGTGCTTTACGTTATAATCAGCGATTGAGTCTTTGTTTTTTACGGAATTTGTCATGTTACGTAGTGTAGCTTTAATTTTAATGTTATGGTGGTTGGCAGCATGTAACTTATTAACAGGCCGCACAACAACTGAAAACCAAGAAGATTGGTCAGCAAATAAATTCTATAGTGAAGCAAATCAAAAGCTCACCGAAGGAAATTTTTCCGGTGCAGTCAAGTTATATGAAACGCTGGAATCGCGCTATCCTTATGGGCGCATTGCCCAGCAAGCCCAGTTGGAAACCGCCTATGCACACTATAAAAACGAGGAGCAGGCTTCAGCAATCTCAGCGGCAGACCGGTTTATTAAACTTCATCCTCACCATCCTAATGTTGACTATGCTTATTATATTAAAGGGTTAGCGAGCTTCAACGATAATTGGGGATTAATGGGTTTCTTGATGAAGGGGCCTTTGCGGCAGGATATGAGTGAACGCGACTCAAAAATGTCGAAGGAGTCATTTGAAAATTTCAAAGAGTTGATAACCCGTTATCCCGACAGTAAATATACCGCTGATTCCCGCTTGCGTATGGCTTATCTGATCAATTCCATTGCCATGAACGATATTCATGCTGCGCGTTATTATATGAAGCGAAAGGCCTATATTGCCGCGGCGAATCGAGCGCAAGATGTGGTCAGGGAATATCCCCCGACCCCAGCCACCGAAGAAGCATTGTATATCATGATTAAAGCTTATGAAGTACTGGAAATGCAAGATCTACGTGATGATGCAGAGCGCGTGATGCGTATTAATTTTCCAGAAAGTCAATTTTTGAAAGAGTTGCCGAAAGTCGGTGCATTGCCTTGGTGGGTATTCTGGAGATAACGATAAACTCAAAGGTTCGCTAAGTGTTTTTTAAGTGTATTGCCAGCACATCGCATTGCGCGCGATACAGGACATCTTTTGCAGTAGAGCCCATTAATACGGCCAATCTATGTCGGCCATGCGATCCAACAACGATCAAATCAATCTGTAATTTTACTGCGAGCTGTATGATTTCTTCTTGAGGGTTCCCCCAAACCATCCAACACTGCGATAGTGCAATGCCCAGTTGATTACCGATACGGCGTAGTTTGCCTTTTTCAGCTTCCAGCAATTTATCATGAGTATTTTCATCCAGTGGAATAACCGTCCCATACGGCGTATCCGGCATCGGGATGTTGTCCAGTACATGGATAATGTGCAATTGCGCTTTTAATTGCTCAGCTAAATCCTTGGCCTTTTCAGCTACAGCCTCGTCGTGCTCGGAAAATTCGATAGTTAATAATATATTTTTGTAGTTGTTCATAGATATCAAGTTGCTTTGAATAAGCATTAGTGCACGATATAGTACTTTTAATACTGCAGTATACTTTATCAATAATCAAGCTTTGTCGGAAATACCCTAAGTAAATTGTATGTGTTTCGTATGGGTGCGTTTAGTGGTTTTGTAAATAAAATTCGAAAAATTCTGTAATGCGTTCTTCATACATTTTTCCAGCATAAGTATGCATATTGAAATGCTTGGCTCCGGGAACAATCCATAATTCTTTGGGCTTTATCGCTGCTGCGTACATACGCTCGACTTCAGAGGGTGTCGTATGCATATCGTCTGTACCCGAAATAAAAAATACCGGAGCGTTTAAATTACCTATCCGTGAAATGGGATCCAATTCGTTAACTGGTGTATCAATGAAGAAGGAAAACTGGAAAAGCACAATAGGTAATAGCAAGCTTCCGTATTCTCCGAGATGTAATTTCAAACGATTATTGATAGCTTCTTCGAGAGTGGCATGCAAAGACTCAAGAATGACGGCATCGAATGGTTTATCAGTTTGAGCAAGAACAATGGCTGCGCCACCCAAAGAAGCACCGAGGGCGCCGATTCGTTCCTGTGGAAATTTTTTGCGTAAATATTTTACCGCCGCTGATACATTTTCGGATTCTCGTGAACCGAAGGTGATTTTTTCTCCAGGTGTTTCACCATGTGCATGCAGATCAATCATTAGAGTGGTATAGCCATGATCTCGCAAGAATCTGGCTCGGCTCAGCATTTCAACGCGATTGCTGCGCATGGAATGAACGAGTAATACAACCCCTTTGCCAGGTTTTCCATAACTAAGCCAACCCTGTACAAGAGAATTTTCCGTCATCGGAATTTGGATTGATTCCACAGGGAGATCGACGGATAAGGCACTGACTGAAGTGGGTGCTGGGCTGGTCAACAATGCGATCAGTAAAAACAATGATATCGCGATAACGATAATGAGTGCTAGAATTCCGAGCAAAAATTTGGGCAGTATGATGCTGTTCATTTAGTTTCCATAAAAATATTTAGAAATTAGACGGATAGGGTGATAATTATCTTGTTGAAAAGTTTCTTTAAAAGCACAAGTTTTTCTATTCTTGTATATAGTTGAATTTATGAAATTTTGTATTCATACTATCCAGCTTTATCATTAATGTTTTTAATTAAGGGATATGTTCATAAGGGTTTCTATGGTTTTATTAAACAGAGAATAAATTCATTGCATTCTTTATCATCCGATCGGTCTTAGGGGTAACTTGCAAAAATACTTCGGCATCTTCAGCTTCATGTGGTTTATATAGAAAGTTCTTACATTTCAACAATTGGATAGCTATTATGAATATTATTAATACCACAGAATTTCAGGAAAAAATACATACTTTGGCAACGTCATTTGCCCAACAGTTACCCGAAAAAGTAAGTGAGATTGAAGTGCTGTGGAATACGTTGGAAAAGGATTGGAATTTAGAGAATGTACAGAATCTACATCGATTGCTGCATAATTTAGTCAGTGAAAGTAAAGTATTTGGTCATTCGGAAATCAGTGCTCATAGTAGTGCGGTTGAGCAACTTATCAAGAATACACTGCAAAACGAGTTTCGCCCCGATTCGCCTCATTCTACAGTCATTCAGCAACAGCTTGCCGAATTAAAGCGGCTCATGCATCAATCAACAAAAAACATAGATATCGGAGAATTGGGTAATCAAACGGTTAAGGTAAGCTCTCAAGATTCTTGTGTGATTTTTGTTGTCGAGGATGATGTAGAGGCATCCCAAGAGCTGGCACTACAATTACGTTATTATGGCTATGAAGTAGAAGTATTCAATCATTTGGATAAATTTCGCTCTGCAATTCAAAATTGTGCCGGAGCAATTGTCCTGATGGATGTGGAGTTTCCGGAAGATGACATAGGCGGTATTCATTTTATGGAGCAAATCCAGCGGGAATTGAAACAACTGGCCAAGGTTATATTTATCTCTGTGCATGATACTTTGCAGTATCGATTGGGAGCAGTACGGGCTGGTGGTATAGCGTATTTCACCAAGCCGATTAATTCTACTGAATTGATCGACCAATTGGATTTGATTACGGCCTCTCAGGTTCAAGAACCTTTCAGAATTATGATTGTGGAAGACAGTTCTATTTCGCTGACTTATTATTCAGTGGTATTAGAACAGGCTGAAATGCATATCAAAGCGTTGCTGGATCCGATGAAATTACTCGAAGCTTTAAATAATTTCAACCCGGATCTTATTTTGATGGATTTGTATTTGCCTGGTTGCAATGGTATCGAGTTAGCTAAAGTTGTGCGACAAATGGATGGTTTTCAGAATATTCCGATTGTGCATCTTGTGAACGAAAATGACCTCAACACGCAATCTGATGTCATCAATTTTCGCGGCGGCGATTTCTTAATCAAGCCTATTAGCCCAATGCAACTGGTCGCAGCTATTACATCACGTGTTTCTAGGATGCGTTCGTTACATGCTTTAATGATTCTCGATGGACCGACGGGCTTACTAAACCATACGGCTATTAAAGAAGAATTAGCACGTGAAGTAATACGATCCAATCGATTAAAAACACCCTTGTCGCTGGCAATGATTGATATTGATTCTTTTAAGAAAATTAATGATACCTATGGTCATGCGGCTGGGGATCGTGTAGTTAAAAGCTTGGCCAGGTTACTGAAGCAGCGTTTGCGTGAAACCGATATCGTCGGGCGATATGGCGGTGATGAGTTTTATGTCATTTTAAATGACACCGATGCAGTGTCAGCCGCAAAAGTGATTGATGAAATCCGTAGTGTTTTCAATCGTTCGATGCATTTAAGTCAAGATAGTGAATTTTTTGTCAGTTTTAGTTGTGGTATTTCTGACTTAACACATTTTTCCGATGTTCCTGGTTTATGTGAGGCTGCTGAAAAGGCAATGTTTCAAGCGAAACAAAGAGGACGCAATAAGGTGATTGTTAATACAGGAGACTAACCCTATTAATATCTGCAAACTAGATATAAGTGCTTTTTGTTAATTAGAGCGGCGAGAGAATTGGATAGCACTTATCAAATACAGTTGGCAAGTGATTGTTCAAATCTAACTGATTTCATTGCAAATATTTGTGACTTTAATATTAAGACCGCTTATATCTTTTTGAGAGGGCGTTGTAACGTTTTGGGTCGTTGAGGTCATCATGACCTGGATCTACTTTCTGTAATCTCCGGTAATGGGTGTGCTTCTGAGTCCGTAAAATATTTGGCCTCATCTGGTCGCCAAACAATTTATTTTGTACGATAGGAATAGGAGACATTTTTAACGGGCTTGTGTTACGCAGCACATGTATCTAATTTAGCTCAGGACTTTGGCTCGGGCGAGCCAGAGTGTTAACTGCCAACGAATGATTGAGTCACGCATCTTCGTTCGGATTGCGTAAAGATTTATGGTTATGAATAAATATAGTTTATGGTTGCTAGCGAGCCTGGTAAGCGGATCTATTATGACTGCAACGACAGCAGCGGAGATCAAGTCTATTGGGCCTAAGCCCATTATCAGTACGGACATCACCAAAGGGACATTATTTGTGAGGCCGAATGGAACGGGAACTACCTGTTCACTGGCACTTCCTTGTGACATTTGGAATGCCGCGCTTAAGGCGAAAGCTGGGAATGTGGTATTTTTACGGGGCGGTACCTACAATCTTTACAAAAACCTAAGACTCTTGAATATCGGCACGGCTACGGCACCTGTTGTCTATGAAAGTTACCCAGGAGAGTTAGCGGTATTTGACGGAAGCCAGCATGCAAAAGGCACAAATATCTACATAGGCGTTAGTGGTCGATTTGTACATGTACGTGGGATTGAGATCAGGAACATGCCTGTCCAAGGGGTTTGGGTTAACGGGGTTCAGACAATCTATTGGACGGTATATTTACGCACCATAATGGTCTAAGCGGTATTCAGATCACGACACGTGAAGATGGCACTGGAGGCGCCAGAAATACCATTCGTAACTGCACATCGACCTACAATTCTGGAGTAGGTATTTTTGACACTAAGTTTTCGAATGGGGGTAACTCTGATGGTATCGCTATTTCCACAGGAATAGACAACCGTATTGAAAATTGCTTAGTGCATCACAACTCTGACGATGGTATTGACACCTGGAGATCGGTCAATACCTATGTTGGATATAATATTGCACATACAAATGGTGACGGTGATGGGGATGGCAATGGCATTAAAGCAGGTGGCATTTACCCAGGCGCGAATACGGTTGTTGACCATAATATTGCTTATTCCAATAGAGCCAGAGGTTTTGCAAGTAATTCCGGTGACAACGTTAAATTTATCCATAACACGTCATGGAATAATGGTTTGTATGCTTTTGTGCTAGATTCTCATACCAAAGCAATTAATAACATTGGCGTGGGGACGATTTATAAATCTTCAATAGCTACAAATATCATTGAAGAGAATAATTCATGGCAGCGTTCTGGAAGTGTTGCTTTTATCAGTACAAACAGCAACTCAGTAGACTTTCTGAGACCCACCATTAATGGAGGGTTTGAAGAGATCGGAGCGATGTAATTGCTTCTGAAAAAATGCTGAACAAAAAAATTATAGGAATCATTAAGTTATAAAGTGGCTTCAGAAATTATGCACTTGATTATGCATGAAAAAACAAAATGATTTTGATTTTGATGCAGTTAATTGTTTTCAATGGCGTCCCCAACGAGATTCGAACTCGTGTTACCGCCGTGAAAGGGCGATGTCCTAGGCCTCTAGACGATGGGGACTTTTCAATATCTTGATTTATTGATGTCCGTAACAACTGGTGGAGATAAGCGGGATCGAACCGCTGACCTCTTGCATGCCATGCAAGCGCTCTCCCAGCTGAGCTATACCCCCTTGATCAAAGGAACAGCGATTATACTGACGCGCTGAAGGCTTGTAAAGAAAACTTCATTTTGGAATTTTGTCCAAACAGGCCGTTATGCGAGTAAGTGTTTCGTCGCGACCCAATAGTTCAAGAACAATGTCAATCGATGGGGTATGTACTTCTCCCGTTGTCATGACCCTGAGCGGCATAGCGATTTTAGGAAGTTTCACATCATGGTTTTTTGCCGTATTTTTGATAGCTTGATGAATCGATTCTCGCGTCCATTCAAGCTGTTTGAACGTGTCAATTAATCCAGTCAGTAATGATAAAGCTTCTGCATTAAAGTATTGTGCTTTCAATTCATCAGATGGTTCTAAGCGTCGATAAAAATAAATCGCCGCGTCTGCCAGTTCTTCCAACGTATTGACTCTTTCTTTAAGTAATTCGATGACTGTATTGAGATTGGGGCCTGTTAAAACTTGACAGTTATGCTTTTCAAGATACGGCATAACCAGTTCCGCGAGCTGTTGATTATCAGTTTTTTTAAGGTATTGTTGATTAATCCAAAATAATTTCTCGGGGTTAAATTTAGCAGGAGAGCGGCTGATTGCTGATAAATCGAACCATTCTACTAGCTCTTCTCGACTGAATATTTCTTCGTCACCATGCGACCAACCGAGTCTAGCCAGATAGTTGAGTAGTGCTTGCGGCAGATAGCCATCATCACGGTATTGCATTACGGAGACGGCACCATGCCGTTTGGATAATCGTTCTCCGTTTGAACCTAAAATCATTGGCACGTGTGCATACTTAGGTGAAGTTGCGCCAAGTGCTTTAAGGATATTGATTTGCCGTGGTGTATTATTGACATGATCATCACCGCGTATGACGTGGGTAATATTCATGTCCAAATCATCCAGCACTACACTGAAATTATAAGTGGGAATGCCGTCGCTTCGCATTAGCACCAAATCATCGAGTTCGTGATTAGCCACGCTGATGTGGCCTTTGATTTCATCGTTGAACGTAACAAAACCGTTGAGTGGATTTTTTAAACGCACCACCGGTTTTATTCCCGCAGGAGGTGTTTTGTTGGAATCACGCCAGCGACCGTCGTATCGTGGTTTTAAGCCTGCAGACAGTTGTTTTTCGCGCATTTCATCTAATTCTTCCTTGGAGGCATAACAGTAGTACGCTTGATTATCTTTGAGTAGTTGCTCAGCCACTTCTTGATAACGTTGCAAGCGCTGCATTTGATAAAAAGGACCTTCGTCATAGTCAAGTCCAAGCCATGACATGCCATCGAGAATGGCTTGAGTCGATTCCTTTGTTGAGCGTTCCTGGTCGGTGTCTTCAATGCGCAGGATAAATTTGCCGCCATATTTGCGCGCATAGGCCCAGGAAAAAAGTGCTGTACGAGCACCGCCAATGTGTAAATAGCCGGTAGGACTTGGGGCAAAACGGGTACGAACGGTCATGATTTTTTGTGTGTGTGACTGATAATGATTGATAACTGTGACGTGGTTACGCAGTTTACGCGAATCTTTTAGCTTCGTGTTTGCCTTAGCAGAGATTCCATTTACGCACTCCCCAGCACCATGAATAATTTTTGTGTATAAAGCTGGATATAATGTGCATCACTTGTATGCATTTGTTTACTGACGAAATGATTGATTATCGATGACTTACTTGTTTCACGATCTTATTCGTAATTCTGCTGTAGTGCGACCAGATGCAGATGCGCTATTGTATCAGCAGGAAACATTAACTTATGCGAGTTTACTACAACATGTCGAACGGGTAGCGCTTGGCTTTAAAGCACTGGACTTGCGTCGCGGCGATCGTGTCGCCATTTATCTTGAGAAACGCTTCGAAGCAGTAATCGCTATTTTTGCAGCAACTTTAGCGGGTGGCGTATTTGTCCCTGTGAATCCAGTTTTAAAACCTGAGCAAGTCAACCACATTCTGCAGGATTGTGGTGCCAGAATATTGATAACTTCAGCTAAGCGTCTTGAGACGCTTCAAGTCGTATTATCTATTCAACACGATTTACACACAATCGTCGTTGTGGATGCTGTGAATGAGTGCCAAATTAGTCGTAGTCTTCGGATCATGCCATGGCTTGAGATGCCTACCAATAGCGTTCAGAAAACAACTAAAGTCATTGATAATGACATGGCTGCAATTATTTATACTTCGGGTAGTACTGGAAAGCCCAAAGGCGTTATTCTTTCCCATCGAAATCTGATTGCCGGTGCGGAAAGTGTTTCGACGTATCTGCATAATCATTCAGATGATCGAGTTTTGACGGTGCTGCCACTTAGCTTTGATTATGGTTTAAGCCAATTGACAACCACTTTTTATGTTGGTGCAACCAATATTCTGATGAATTATTGGCTTCCACGTGACATTCTGGAACATGTGGTAGCACATCGGGTTACCGGCCTCGCAGCGGTGCCGCCATTGTGGATTCAGCTCGCAGCATTGGATTGGCATGAAATTAATTCATTACGTTATATGACCAGTTCCGGCGGAGCTATACCTTTTTCTGTGATTCAGCGATTCCGCAAGATGTTGCCTGCGACACACATTTTCTCGATGTATGGGTTTACTGAAGCTTTTCGTTCCACCTATTTGGCGCCGAAGGAGATTGATTGTCGGCCAAATTCAATAGGCAAGGCAATACCTAATGCCGAAGTTCTCGTGTTGCGTCAAGACGGTACGCATTGTGCGCCTGGAGAGCCGGGTGAGTTGGTGCATCGAGGTGCAACTGTTGCATTGGGATATTGGGGAGATCACGAAAAAACAGCCAGGGTTTTCAGGACTATTACGCCGAGCCAAGATGGTATGCCATTAAGTGAGACTGCGGCTTGGTCAGGTGATACAGTGAAAATAGATGCAGACGGTTTTTTGTATTTTATCGAGCGTCGGGATGCAATGATCAAAAGTTCGGGTTACCGTATCAGTCCGACGGAAATTGAAGAAGTTTTGTACAGTATAGAGAATGTACGTGAGGCGATCGTATTTGGTGTACCCCATCCAATCCTAGGGCAAGCGATAGTAGCGCTGATAACAGCGCAATCTGATACAACGCTCGATGTGGAAACTGTAATACTGTTTTGTAAAAATAAATTGCCGAGTTATATGTGCCCACATCACCTTGAAGTTCATCAATTTGATCTGCCACGCAATCTAAACGATAAAATAGACCGTAATAAATTGGCCAAAGAAATGCAGCAGCTATTTACCCAGGATGAATCATGAAAAAAATATCTCCTGAACATGCGCCCATAGAGGGCTTTGGGGTTCAGGGAAATTGTTTGCAGGTCGGTGGTATGTCATTGATACATTTGGTTGAGCGTGTTGGATCCACGCCCTTCTATGCCTATGATCGACAAAGAATCACAGAACGAATCGCGTTACTGCGTCGACATTTACCCGAAGGCATATTATTGCACTATGCAATGAAAGCGAACCCCATGCCGGCTGTCGTACAGCATTTAGCCAGCATTGTGGATGGTATAGATATTGCGTCTGCGGGTGAAATGAAAGTTGCACTGGATACAATGCTTGCACCTGACAAAATCAGCTTTGCCGGTCCTGGTAAGCGATCTTCTGAGCTTCGCCGTGCTGTAGCTGCCGGTGTAACAATTAACGTTGAATCTGAACGGGAACTGAGGGTGATTGTTGAACTTGGTGAATGTTTGGGTATTACGCCTTCTGTGGCAATTCGCGTAAATCCTGATTTTGAACTGAAATCCTCGGGTATGAAAATGGGAGGAGGGGCAAAGCCATTTGGTATAGATGTGGAGCGTGTGCCTAATTTGCTGAGGTTATTAGTATCTCTTAAATTGAATTTTGTTGGTTTACATATTTTTAGTGGCTCGCAAAATCTCAATAGTGCGGCTATTCAGGAAGCGCAACTTAAATCACTGCAATTGGGAATAAGTTTGACAGAACACATACCCACTCCAATGCGATTGCTTAATATTGGTGGCGGTTTTGGTGTGCCCTATTTTCCTGGTGAGGAACGGTTGGATTTAGCTGTGATTGGTGAAAATATGCAGCCGATGATTCAGGCTTTCAGAAAGCAATTGCCTGAAACTCTTGTGGCAATTGAATTGGGGCGATATATGGTTGCTGAAGCTGGAATTTATGTATGCCGCATTTTGGAACGCAAGGAATCGCGCGGAAAAATATTCTTAATAACGGATGGCGGCATGCATCATCATCTTGCGGCTTCAGGTAATTTAGGGCAAGTGATACGAAAGAATTTTCCAGTAATCATAGGTAATAGAGTGCAAGATACAGAAAAAGAAATGGCATCGATAGTCGGGCCATTATGTACACCGCTTGATCTGTTGGCTGAGGAAATGATGTTGCCAAAAGCTGTTGCTGGAGATTTGGTGGTGGTATTGCAATCCGGCGCTTATGGTTTAAGTGTTAGTCCTACGGCTTTTTTAAACCATCCGTTACCTGAGGAAATTTTAGTTTAATCCTGAGCTATCATCTGCACTTTGAGTCTTTTTAACTCATTGGAATTTATTGATTTAGTTGTAAATTTGTTGCATCTTTTATACAAACTTAGCGTTCTGTTGTAAATATTCAAATAAATATTTAACATTGATTGAATATTTACAGCAAATGATCTTAAATAGCATACGTAGCAAACATAGTGACGAAATAGTCGATTTATACTAGATTTGTAATTGCATTGATTCGTGTGTTTCAGTGTACAAAATGCATTGATAGAAGATTTGAGTAAATGAAATTTGCCTACACTTACTGCTAATGCTAATGCCTGAATATTGAATTGATGAGTGACTAGTCAGTTAAGAAAATTATTTCATAATTTCGAATTTACAAACATGTAATAAAACTTAGTTTGGCGATCTATGAATGATTCGTATAATGGGTTTCAGAGTTTTTTTGAAATTGTAGTAGCCGATACACCCGAATTGCTTGAGGCTGTTTATAGAATCCGCTATCAAGTTTTGTGTGTACAAAATACTTTTCCAGATATGAATGCGGATGATTATCCCAATCAGCTAGAAAAGGATGAATACGATGATCATTCCTGTCACGCTTTGTTGCGTTTTAAGTCGACAGGGCAATATATTGGTGCGGTACGTCTTATATTGGTCGATCCAAACAATCCCGAGAAATTATTTCCGGTAGAAGTTAATACACAAGTAGATTCACAGCTTTGCGATCTCGAAAGTATCCATCGTGTAGATGTGGCGGAAATTTCTCGCGCCGTTATTTTGAGTCAGTTTGATCGACGCAAAGGAGAACGGCGAAAGCCAGGGGATGATGAATCAAATGGAAGCACTGCTCGCTCCGATAATAATGAATCAAGAAGGCGTGTTGTCCGTTCCGGTGATAGTAAATCAAACGGCAATGTCATTCGTTCCGATAGGGATCGGCGGGCTACTGATCGGCGATCTACACCACACTTAAGCTTATTGTTAATGGCTTGTGTGATGCGTTTGTCAGTAAAACATAATATCAAGCACTGGATTTCTGCAATGGAGCCTGCGCTCAATCGTTTACTCAGGTTTTATGGTTTAAATTTTCATTGTGTTGGACCAGCTGTTAATTATCATGGTATTCGGCGCCCTTACTGCATCAAAGTTGACGAGGTATTGAGCAGAATGCATAAGGAAAATTATGAATCATGGGAAGTTCTAACTGAATGTGGCAAGTACAATCTGTCATTTTAGTTCCACAAAAAACGTTTTTTCAGGAATTTGTTTCTTGAATCCGCATTCATTTTCCTATTTTGTGCGGATTACATTTATTTATTATTGTTTGTCGACATACAGATTTTTTGCTTATAGAACATTACTGACATTTTTCTTATTGACTGCATCGCAAGCTTTTGCTGTAAATCATTACGAAGTTGTCATAAACAAAAGCGTTGGTGAGAGCAATATATCAGCCAATTCGCTCCGGTCTGTTTTTAGCATGCATTTGAAAACATGGCCAGATGGGACAAAAATAAGAGTTTTTGTATTAGCTGATGATGATCCATTGCATCAAATATTTTCTAAAGAAAAGCTGAATGTTTTTCCGTATCAACTCAGGTCCACATGGGACAGATTGGTATTTTCCGGAACAGGCCAAGCGCCCATTAAGGTTAATTCTATTGAAGAGATGTTTGAGAAAATAATCAGTACGCCTGGTGCAATCGGTTATCTATGGAGAGCCAATATTAATGAAAATGTTAACGTGCTCACAATTAAGTAACTTTTTGGCGGGATTCTCCGACAAAATTGTAAAACAGTTCATGTTATTGCTACTGTTTGGGAGCGTATCTTTTTGTGCTCACGCCGAGAATCAAGGGATGCAAAAAACAATAACAAATTCACAAGGAACTTCGCTCAAGTGGTTGCCAGCTTCCGCACTGCCTTCCTTTATAACTGAAGTAAAAAGACCCACATGGATCAATAATGCTGCGGATTGGTATCAAAAAAAATCGGTTCAAGGGGATTTGCAGATTCATGGATTCATTGGCCAGTCTTATATCGTAACGTCACATAATGATGTTTTTGGCAATAGTGATAAAGGTGGCAGTTTTGGTTTAACGGAAGCGGGCCTTAATGCGTCGTTTCGGCCCTTGCCGAAATTATTGGTTTCAGCGCAAGTGTTATCTCGCCGTGCAGGCGAAGGAAATTCCGGCATGCCCCGGCTTGATTTTGCATTCTTGGATTATCGCTTGTATTCGCATGAAGCTAATCAATTTGGTATCAGGGCCGGTAGATTGAAAAACCCATTTGGTTTTTACAATGATACGCGCGATGTACCGTTTACTCGGCCAAGTATTTTACTGCCGCAATCGATTTACTTTGATCGCACAAGGAATCTTGCATTATCGGGGGATTCTGTGCAGATGTATGGCGATTTCTCACATCCTAAATGGGGAACTTTTTCAACACAATTGGGTTTCCTCTTTCCCATCGTAAATGATAGGGATACACGTACATCTATATTGGAAGGATTAGGTGGTAATTTAACGCGAGAAGTGTCTTATATTGGTCGGGGTATCTATGAAACCAATGATAAACGGATACGTTTGGCTGTGAGTGGGATATGGCTCAATGCCAATTATGTTCCAACAGCTACTGAACAACTTTCATCGGGTGCATTGCAATTTTCCCCGATTTATTTTTCGGCGCAATACAATGCCGAACGCTGGAGTTTGACATCTGAATACGCCATTCGACATTTTGCATTCTCTGGATTTAACAATCAAAAGCTCGATGGCACTAATTTCTATGGTGAGAGTTATTATGTGCAGGGTGAATATCGTTTTACGCCCAAGTGGGAAGGATTTGTGCGTTACGATGCTTTATTTACCGACCGATCAGATAAGAGTGGGAAACAGTGGGCTTCAGAGAATAATAAAACTGGGCAAGAACACTCTCGCTATGCTAAAGATATAACCGTTGGGTTACGCTGGAACGTAACACCTGAGTTTATGTTACGTGCCGAGTATCACCATGTGATTGGAACAGGTTGGTTATCGGGGTTAGATAATCCTGATAGGACACAGACAAATAAAGTATGGGATCTTTTTGCCATTCAAGGTTCTTACCGTTTCTAGCGGTGCTATTGATGTCTGAATACCCAATTGTCAAATCTCAGCTTACGGTAATCAAGGAGCAGAAAAGCTTTTACAGTTTACGATGGAAGCTTTTATTTGGCAGTAGTCTGATATTGCTGGCAATTGTTGTGGTGTTTTCTGCAATCAGTTATTGGGGGCTGATGCAAAGCTTTGATAATCAGAGGCAAATTGATCATAAGCGCTTCTCGAGAGAAATCGATAATTTAATTGATAACACTACACAAAATTTAGATCGACTTGCCGAGATTATTCCCTTTCTGAATGGCATGAGAAGCGCCTTGTTAGTGAATGACAGCGAGCATATCAGCAAGGCTTTCGATCAGCACTGGTCATTGTTGCAATTTCACAATGATGTCGAGTTTGTTTATTTTTTTAATGATAAGAATCAATTTGTTGCAGGTTGGGATAACGCCGGATACGATGATATCAAAACGGAAACATTGCTGAATTGGGTTGTTCACGTTAACCAATTCGAGCAACCGATAAATCCGTTGTCCTGCCAAGAGAGTTGCATACAGTTCACCATAGCGCCTTTATTGGTTGATGGCCGTAAAGTGGGTACTGTGGTACTTGGAATTTCGCTGGTTGATGTGCTGGTATCCTTTAAACGTATTTTTGGTGCTGATATCGGTTTACTCATTAAGCAACAAAAAGTCTTTACTGCTCAAGAAGATTCTAAAGTCATTAAAAATTGGGATGTACATATTTCTGCGTTGACCAATCCAGATGGAAATTCTCAATTTAATTATCAAATTCTTGACAGGGCATCTGAGGTATATCCAAACATTAAAGTTCTGGAAGAAGGCGTGCAAATTAGTGGTAATAATCTATATCACCGATTGGAGTTGTTCTTATTGAATTCTGTTGAAGCCGATAGTGCATCCTTAGTCGTCATTACCGATGTTACAGCGGCTGTTAGAAATATTCGTAATGCGATTTGGAATATTGGTTTGACTGGATTGTTTGGACTCATTATCTCTCAGCTCCTCTTGTTTCTAATACTGACTCGAATACTTTCACGCTTAAAAGATGTTGCAATTGCCCTGCCTTTACTGGCAAGTGGTCAGTTTGAGAGTTTCCGTCAGTCTCTTTCTGTCTCAGAATTAATACGAAATTCCAGAGATGAAGTCGATACTTTGTCTGAAGCTGCGATTACCTTGTCGTATCAATTGGAAAAGCTTGAATTGAAAATATCATCTCGCACAAAGATGCTGATTGAACAAAGAGATGAACTTAGTCGAGAAAGAGATTTTGTAAAAAATCTATTGGATACAGCACAAGCGATTGTCTTGACACAAAATTCAGCAGGAAGAATCATTACCCTGAATGGTTATGGAGAAATGCTAACTCGCTATACAGAGGCAGAATTGTTAGGCAAATCATTTTTGGGTACATTGATTCCAGAGTATGACTCGGAAGATGCTGTGAGTCGTTTTGCAGAGATCCATTCTGGACAAAAAATGCAATTACGCCATGAAGCAATAACTTATTGTAAAGATGGATCAAAACGTCATGTGGCGTGGCTTCATTCTCATCTTTCCTGGATTTCCGAAGAAGACCCCTCTATTTTGTCTGTTGGTTTGGATGTTACCGAATATAAGCGTGTAGAGGGTCATTTAGCATGGTTAGCAGATCATGATCCCTTGACCAATATGCTTAATCGGCGCCGTTTCAGCGAAGAATTAGAGCAAGTATTGCATCGTTCGGAGCGATATCTTCATCCGGGCGCATTGTTGTTTTTTGATTTGGATCGATTTAAATACATTAATGATGTCAGTGGTCATCAAGCAGGAGATAGCTTGTTAAAAATGGTGGCTACCATGTTGGCTAAAACAACACGGACTGGTGACATTACGGGTCGGTTAGGAGGAGATGAGTTTGCCATTATCTTACCGGAAATTAATGCAGAAGGTGCGATTGAGGTCGCGAAGAAAGTTTTAAGTCAGCTTAATCAGGCGCAACTCACCATTAATGGTCGCACCCATAAAATTTCGGCCAGCATTGGTATTGCGTTATTTCCTCAACATGGTGGAAATATTCAGGATCTACTTGCAGCGGCTGATCTTGCGATGTACCAAGCAAAGGCTATCGGACGAAACGCATGGTATTTATTTTCAGATGACGATCGTATCCGTGATCGCATTCAATTATTGGTGGACTGGAAAGAGCGAATTGAATACGCGCAAACTCATGATAACTTCATGTTGTATTTGCAACCGATTATGCATATCAAAACCAAGCGAGTTTCACATTATGAAGTGTTAATTCGCATGCAAGATAGAGATGGCACGATACGGTCGCCGGGCGATTTTATTCCTGCTGCAGAAAATACTGGATTGATACATGCCATTGATCATATGGTATTGCGCAAAGCGATTGCGCAGGCAGCGATGATTTATGAGGCCGGGATTTTTGCTAGTTTTTCTATCAACTTGTCTGCACATGCTTTTAATGATCCTGAATTGATGCCGATTCTCAAACAACAATTGGCTGAATATCATATAGACCCAGAAAATTTGATGTTTGAAATCACAGAAACCGCAGCATTGGAAGATATTCCGGGCGCACGTACTTTGATGAAGGAAATTAAGGAATTAGGATGTGGTTTTGTATTAGATGATTTTGGTGTTGGTTTTTCTTCTTTCTTTTATTTGAGAGAATTACCGGTAGATGCTGTCAAGATTGATGGATCGTTTATTAAAAATTTAGCAGATAATAGCGATGATGTTATCTTAGTAAATGCCTTATGCAGTGTAGCTCGAGGGTTTGGGAAGAAAGTCACTGCAGAATTTGTTGAAAGTGAAAAAATCCTGGAAATTATTGAGCAGATGGATATTGATTATGCACAGGGTTATTACATCGGTAGACCATCTCCCATTGAACAATTTTTAGCTGAAAGAAATTTGCCTTCTAAATAGACGGCGTCTGTTAAACAAGTCAATTATATTCCTGGTTTGAACTAAGCTTTACTCCGCCCTTAATGCATCCACTGGGTTTAATTTTGCCGCGTATATTGCAGGTGCGATGCCAGCTAAAAGACCGATGAGTATTGATATACATAATGCTCCGAGTACATAATCCCATGGAATATTAACGGGTAAACCGTTCACCAGCCATTTTAATAATCCAGCAATTGCAACGCCTAAACCTAAGCCGGTTAATCCTCCCATAGTAGTGAGTGTAATCGACTCCAGTAAGAACAGCATACGGATACGAGCGCGAGTTGCACCGAGTGCGGTTAACAAACCGATTTCTGCGACGCGTTCCGATACAGTAATGTACATCAAAGTAATCATGCCCACAGTACCCACGAGTAACGAGATACCACCCAAAGCTACAATTGAAAACTTGAGGATATTTAGAATGGTTGTCAAGGTACTGAGCATTTGTTTTTGCGGTGTAATGGTAAAATCTTCGCGGCCATGGCGTGCAATGAGGATACGGCGAATGTCATCAATAACTGCCTGCATCGGTGCATCGGGAAAATAAGAAAAATTGATTTCCATCACACCCTGCCGGTTAAATACTTCCAATGCCCGCGCGGTGGGGATAAATACCGTATCATCCAAATCAAAACCTAACACATGGCCTTTTGATGCCATAACGCCAATTACACGAAAACGTGTTCCACCAATCTGCAGCATTGCTCCAAGTGGATTAGCATTGCCAAACAATTCATGATGGACCTTGGCACCGAGTACCACATAAGGACGGGGATTGCGTGGATCATCATGAGGCAGAAATTGCCCCATTGCAACGTGCATGTTAAAGGCCTCTGCAAAATTCGGTCCTTGACCATAAGCTGTGACGCGCCTACTACGCCCTTGTGCTCGGATTTCTGCGTTACCGACGACATTCGCATTGGTGTGTTGTGCATAGTGGCTTTGCTTTAACGCAAGACTATCTTCGATCGTAAGCAGTCGAGCGCTTCCAATGGCGCCTAATGATCCACCATGCGTATTAATTTTCCCCGGATTGATATTAATAATATTGGTACCAAATTGGGTAAATTCAGATAACACAAAACGCTGTACACCATCACCAATAGCTGTCAGTAGAACGATTGCGATGATTCCGACTGCAATGCTAGAGACTGATAAAAAAGTGCGTAAACGATGTGCGGTCAATGCACGGTAGGAAAATTGCAAAATATCCAGCCAATTCATTTTCTATTCAATGCTGCTACCGCATTTAACTGCGCAGCTTTGATCGCAGGCAGTGTAGTAGCTATGATTCCGGTGATTAATGCAATACCAATAGCGGCTGCGGAAGCCCAAGTGGGTGCCCAAGCGGGAAATTGTGGATACAAAATGCGGATCAATAAACTACCCAACTGACCCAGTAAAAATCCTAACAAAGCGCCAACCAATGATAGCCACGCAGCTTCAGTGAAAAATAATCGTCGAATATCGCCCGAAGTAGCACCGATGGCTTTCAACAAACCAATTTCTGAAGTACGTTGACTGACGGCTACCAACATCACATTCATGACCAGAATCCCAGCGACAATCAAGCTAATGGCAGCAATGCCGGCTACTGCCAGCGTCAGTGCATGTAAAATACGATCAAATGTTGCCAGTACGGCGTCTTGTGTGATGACGGTATTGTCATCCTCACCATCATGACTTTGCTTTAATGTGGCTAGTATTGCTTGTTTTGTAGCTGCTATTTCCCCGTGATTGTTAGCCTCTACCAGAATTCGAAAAAGCGATGTGGTATTAAATAGCGCTTGCGCATAATCGACGGGGATAATCACAATTTCGTCCGTATTAAAGCCCATCGATTCGCCTTGTGATGCAAGTACACCTGAAACTAGGAAACGGCTGTCGCCCAAACGAACGCGTTGTCCTATCGCTGGATTGTGTGGAAAGAAATCTGCAGCGATTTTGGCACCCAACACAATTTGCGCGCTTCTTTCAGAACCCTGTGTAATAAAGCTTCCTAGTGCCAGCCTCATATGACGAATGGGTATCAGATTTTCGTTACTACCTAGCACGGTTACTTCTCGTAAGCGATTTGCAGTTGAAAGTTCTGCGGCACCAATGCTCAGCGGTGCATAGCGTTTAACTTGCGGAAGTCTACCTAATAATTGCGCATCGTGTAGCGTCAAATCTCGTGGCGTTTGACCAAGAACAGCTCCAGGAAATGCCCCTGCCGTTTCCGCGCGACCTGGTAAAACCACTAGTAAGTTGGTGCCGATAGAAGAAAATTGATTGATAACGAAATTTCTAGCGCCATCTCCGAGAGCCGTTAGTATTATGACAGACGCCACGCCCAACGACATGGCGAGTACAATTAAAACCGACCGGATACGGTAGCTAATGACTGCCTTAAGTGCAGTTCGCAATGTGTCAAGGAGTGTCACGTGTTTGGTCCGTGAGTATTTTGCCGTCACGCATGGCAATTTGTCGATTTGCACGAGAGCCTAATTCTCGGTCATGCGTCACTATAATCAACGTAGTTCCTTGATGTTGAAGATTTTCCAACAATAGCATGACTTCAGCGCCAATTTGATGATCCAAATTACCGGTTGGTTCATCGGCCAATATGATACTTGGCTGCATAATGGTTGCTCGCGCGATCGCAACACGTTGGCGTTGTCCACCAGAAAGCTCCGCCGGCCGGTGATTGGCGCGTTGTTCGAGTTCAAAAGCCTGCAAAGCATTTTGTACGCGCATCTTTCTTTCATCGATTGGCACGCCTCCCAGTGTTAAGGGTAACTCAATATTTTCCGCTGCAGTCAGGCGTGGTATTAAGTGAAATGATTGAAAAACAAAGCCAATTTTTTCTCGGCGAATTTGCGCTTGCTCGATTTCGGTCAGATCGGTTACCGCTTTATCGTCTAATTCATATTGACCTGAATCAGGTTGATCAAGTAATCCAATGATGTTGAGTAAAGTGGATTTGCCAGAACCGGAGGGGCCCATGATGGAAAGATATTCACCGGAGGCAATTTGTAAATTAATTTGATTCAATGCCAGTACGGTTTGTTCACCCATTGTAAATGTACGGGTAATATCGATCAGACGAATCATGCTTAAGGAATTTTTTGGAGGGTAGATTGAACGAGTGCGCCGTTCTTAATACCATCTTGGTCGGAGGATAAGAGGATATGATCTCCTTCTTTTAAACCGCTGGTAATTTCAGTAAAACTCCAATTACTTAAACCCTTCTCAATAGATTGTTCGATTAGGCGGTTATTGGCATCAACTAACCAGATTTTGTTATTTTGTCGGAGTGCCTGTGTAGGAATTCGTAACACATTCTTCTTCCTTGCCAGTATCACTTCTACATCGGCGCTGTAGCCTACTAAAAGCCCTTGCGTGGGGGAAGGATGAAAATCTACTTCGATATCCACAGTACGTGCTTGTTTTTCTATTTCAGTGATGAAAGGTGCGATGCGTCGAATTTTTCCTGGAAAAACTTTATCCGGCATGGCATCCAGCGTAATACGAACTTCCTGGTTGATTTGAATTTTAGGGGCATCGACTTCATCCATCGGCGCCGAAACGTATAAACATTGATCATCGATAAGATCAATCGTTGGAGGAGTGGGAATCCCAGGGGGGGAAGGGGTAGTAAATTCCCCCAATTCGCCACTGATATGGCCTATGATGCCAGAGAATGGTGCGGTGATGATGGTGCGATCAATGGTTGCCTGGCTAACACGAATTTGCGCTTCTGCTCGCTTAATATCGGATATAGCTGCTTCGCAGCTTGCGCGGCGGGAATTTGCATTTGCACGAGTATCGTCCACTCGTTGAGGGCTAACAAAGCTTTTGCTGAGCAGCTGTTGCGTACGAATATATTCGCGTTGTGCATTATCAGCCAAAATACAAGCTTCTCGCCTACGTTCTTGTGCTGTCGTAAGTTGCCGTTGTGCTAAATCCCGTTGTGCTTGCAAATCATGGTTCCACAGCTCTAATAAAACTTGCCCTGCTTGCACACGGTCACCTTCTTTTATCCAAATCTTCGCGATCTGTCCGCCTGAAGCTGGTGCAAGATTAGATCTTTGGCAAGCTTTGACTGTACCCGCGCGGGTATTCACAATGGTTGCTTCTACGTCACCTGTAGAAACAGTGATCCATTCTACTAATATTGGTTTGGGGCGCGTGTAATACCAACCAACCAGTAATAAAATACTGATCACAGCGATAGTAACTATCCATCGGAGTGAATTCTGAGCATGAGGTTTCATGTGATATGCCGGTTGTTTTGGAAAGAGTAACGCATCAGTTGTGTTTCAAAGTTGTGTTTCAATTTAAAACTGCGTATTTTACATCTTTAAGCTGAAATTCCGGCAAATAGCTGTGCAGGAAATTATTTAACCAGAAGTGTAATAATCAACTCTATGACTGATCTTTGGTGTAACAAATTCATTCAATCGGATGGAGACCGACCCACTGATATGGAAGATATTCGTCCTAACGAAAGCAATTTCTCGGTGCTTGATTCGAAAACATTCGGAGCAATTGAAGCCGAAAAACTGTTTAAAGTGATCAATAGAACACAAACCGAGATAGGACAGTTGGTGCTATTTCGCTCGATTGCTCACCCACTTGTTGATGCATCGGTGTTACAGCAAAAACAGGCGGCATTAATGGAAATTGAATCTGACCCGAAATTACGCGACGCTTTGATGCAATATATAGCAGAGTCAGCTAAACATGAAAAATCACTGAAGTATCTTTTGTATGGTGAATTTGTTGGCGGTCTTGCTAGTGAAGAACCCAGTTCATCCGATAAGCTTGAATTTGGCGGTTATGGTTATCACCAGTACAGAGATGGTACCGAATTTGTTGTTGATCTGGTAGAAAAAGTAGCCAAAATCCCATCACCTAAATCGGCTTATTTACGGACTTTGCTCAATGCAATCCGTGAATTTGGCAATTCGGATATATACGCTTTAATTAAAGGTCCGGTTTTTTCTTCCAATGGTAAATTTAAAACCAGAAAAGAAAAGTCGGGTTTTGATCTTTATACGCGTTTTCATCCTACATTGTTTAAAGTGATACCTGCCTTGCTTTTTTTTGCTGCATCGTATGGTATTTTGCTGTTTATGGAGATGCTGATGCCGGATTTTCGCGGATCTTATATCAGTTACGCAATTTTGGGACTGACGGTTCCGATTTTTCCTATTATTTTATTGGCCATGGGGGTGTCCGACCGTGATTCAATTATTTATCCATTACGTAAACAGTTTCGTGAAAGTTTAGAGCTAGCGAGAGTGATTGAAATACTGGGAATGCTGGATGAATTGTTGTCATTTTATCGTTATGGCGAGACATTAACGGTCGACAAGACTTTGCCGGAAATTCTCGATGAGAAATCACATCAGTTGATAGTCAGCCATGCAAGAAACCCGCTATTAATTACTGATATGACTGAGTATGTTCCGAATGATATTCATTTGGATGTCAAGGACCGAATCTTAATCATCACGGGTCCGAATAGTGGTGGCAAAACAGCTTATTGCAAAACGGTTGTGCAAATTCAATTATTGGGGCAAATAGGGTGTTATATACCGGCAAAACAAGGAAAATTAGTACCCGCTGAACATATGTATTATCAAGTTCCCGATCCAGGGCAACTGAGTGCAGGTATGGGGCGTTTTGCGCATGAATTGACGCGTACTCGAGAGATATTTTTCAGTTCTACTTCGTTGAGTTTGGTGGTGCTGGATGAGTTGTCAGAGGGCACCACATTCGAAGAGAAGATGACCATTTCAGAATATATTTTAAAAGGATTTCATAAGCTTGGCGCCAGTACTTTGTTGGTGACACATAATCACGAGCTGTGCGAATTGCTGCGGAAAGATCAAATTGGGCGTTACCTGCAAGTAGAGTTTGCACTAAATGAGCCGACTCACCGTTTGATTCCGGGTGTATCCAGAGTGAGTCATGCAGATCGTGTGGCCAGTGCCATCGGTTTCAGTCAAAAGGATGTCGAAGAACACTTGGAACGCTACAAAGATGTGCGCTAAACCCTAGGGGAGGGGGCTTGAGTTGATTTTTTGATATAGATTAATTGACTGAAATATTCACGCTTGTTTTAAATATTTTTCTGCTATGCTAAATATGCAAAAATAAATTTTTGCATATTGTTGAAAAACGAAAGGAGAAAATATGTTTAAAAAAACAATAAATATTGCTTTACTTCTCGTCGCGCTTACTTTTATGACGAGCCACGCTTTTGCAAAATGTAGTCTTGATACTGAAAAAGATGGCAAATCTGCCTGTGATGCAAACCAAGTTTGCTATTTGGTGGAAGGTGCTTGTATTGATAAGAAAAGTCTCCCTGCTGGGAAGGCTTGTAAAAAATCGGGTGTTTGTCAAAATACCTGTGTTAATGAAGACGGCTCAGAAACCAAAGATGATGGTTCTGAAACAGGAAAATGTAGCTAAACCATTTTGCTAATAGTTTAATTCACATGACTTGCTACTACATTCATTGCAAGTAAATCAATAAGTAGCTTATGTGAGTTTGATAGTAAAAATAGAACCGAGAGTATTTTATAACCAGCTAAATAATTGTCGTGGAGTACTTGCGAATCTCATTTAGCTGGTTTTTTAATCAGAAATAATGTTAATTTTCTGTCTTTTTACTTGGCATCATCTTCTTGATGAGCGGTATGCTGAGTAATCCCACTAAAGCACCTATCAAGATCATGAGATAGTTTTGTGTATCGGATTTAGTGAGCGCGGTCGTTATCTGTCTAACCACTGCACTTTGTTCTGCTTTGTCCGAAACCTTCGGCAAATTCTCTGCTTCATAGATATCATTTATATTGTAAGGCGTTAAACCGGGGATGCTTGGAATGTTTTCTCCCCCTTTTCCAACCACCAATTGTGCTTTCATGCCTTTTTCCATGTGGTGTGAAATATCGCAATGCACCAAAAAGGTATCATCTGAGCCAGGAACAATGATGGTTCCGGATACCGTTTTTGGCCCCGTTACTTCTAAATGGAACATGCCGTATTTGTAGAGATATTTGGGCAAGCCGTGCATCATGAATTGATGGCGGACCTGGTCTTCATTGATGAAGTGGAATGTTACTTTTGAGCAAGGTTTGACTCGCCATTCCTGTTGATCAAATGCAAACATCGTACCGGGGAATTTTGCCGCATATTTTCTGCCAGCACGCACGGTAATCTCTTTTTCTTCAGAAATGCTTTTGCAACTACTGGGTAACTTATCAATGTTTTGTCCCATGATCATAGTACCCTCATGGTCCATGATGTGGTCATGATCCATATGATGGTGATGGTGCAGATCACCATGCTCCGTTGATTCGTCAGAGTGTTGGCTATGATCGATGGCGTGTTCATGTGTTTTATCTACAGCGCTGTGGTCTTCATTATGCTCATGCAGATGATCGCTTGCGGCTCCACTTTCTTGGCTCATGCTGTGACCACTATGATCGTGATGTTTATCATTTTGCGTTTTATGCTGCTCATGCTCAACGGAATTCGATTGTTGTGCCGTTGCATCAACACAAAGTGTTAGTATGCCTGTTAGCAAGCAAGCAATTTTTATAGTTTTAATCATGATTGTTTGCTCCCTTTATCACTTCTAACACGTGAAATGGCGGCCATAGCACATTGCTTGAAGTATTCGCGCTTTGCAAAGATGAAATAAATTAAAAGGCCTGCAGCTAAACCGTACAAAGCATTCAACAGATAATTTTGTGTCGTAATATCTATGTTGATGGCTTGTCCGGCTGGCGAACCCAAACTGGCCACCTCATCAAGGTCTTGCCATATGGGCACTCTTCTTTGCCAAAACTCCTGAGTAAAGTAGTTGCTGAGGTCAATACCAAAATGACTGGTTTTAGGTAAGCCATCTTCGCCAAGATAGGATGTGTATACGATGGAACTCATACTGCCTCCTTCAGCCATACCATTGGTAGTAATTCCCTTTTCACGGTGATCATGAATCAACCAATCTCCTTCACCGTAGCTGTGTTTACCATCATTGGTGGTATCTAATGTCAAATCCAGGCGTTGTGCGGGCGCTATATCGAAAACATCGCGCATGATTTGTGCAACCGGATTATGTTCCACGCCATCATAGTGCGTGATCGTGGCGTGATGTCCGTGCGTATGAATAGCTATTGTTTCTCCGCCGCTGTTTAGTAAGCGCAGCTTGATCTTTTGATCGGGTTTGACAATGATTAATGATTCCCGAAGTGAGTAGGGGAAAGACAAGCCGTTGATCGTATAATAATCCTCAGTCGAATCAGTGATGTCATAACGCTGATTCATATCACGTGCTATCAATCGAGGGTCGTTATATTTCTTAATAATATCACCTAATTCTTTATCCATCGCATGGTAATGCAGGTCATACTCTTGATCGAATTTTTCTCTGATTGCAACGGATGGGTGGCGTACATGGCCACCACCGATATTTAGGGTTTGTAACCAATTATTCGGTCTGTTTTCTTCGACGATGATCATACCAGCCAAGCCCATCGATAAATGCGTATGGGTTTGCACGTGGCAGTGATAAAACATGGTGCCGGGTTGGCGTGCTTGGAATTCATAAATGCGACGTTCACCAGGCATTAACTCTATTTCGCTGGTTTGTGGTACGCCATCGTTACCACCGTGTTCCTTATGGGCAAAGGGATGATCTACACCATGCAAATGAATACTGTGGGGAAAATAATGCGTATTTTCTAAGATAATCTGCACGATGTCACCCTGTTCTACGCGAATAACCGGTGCGGGTAATCTCAGCAGTGGATTAGCTCTAACACTTTCAAAATTTTCGGTAGACATTCCGCTGGTTTTCGGTGCAAATACCCAAGCGCCAGGTTGTACGCCGGGTGCGATGTCAAAAGTAGGGAGAATGCCGGGAAAGTCTGGCGATTTGCCGTTCAATTCCATGACTTCAAGCTTAATGATGATCCGGTCAGGGTCGCCGTCGCCATCCAAATCATCCGTTTTGATGATGGTATCCGGTGACAATCCGGTCTTCATTAGAGTATCCATAGAAATATTGTTGGTTCCCTTGACAGCCGCTGCGATCCAAGCCGGATTATCGGGGTTGCATCCAGGAGAAGCTTCGATTTTTACGCCATCAATAACCTGTGCTTCACGCCATGCAGGGGATATTTTTGGATCGCAGGGCGGCTCAGATGTTAATGCGGCGCGATCAACTTTAATCGTTTTAGGCAGTAGTAACGACGCTTGTGCGACGACCGCAGTAAATGCCAAATAGAAAATTAGTATGACAATGAGAATAGGGTTAGGCATATCAACGTACCTTTATTATTTATCGAGTATAAAATTAAAAACATAATCGCTCTGATCGTACCATTTGACACGACCTTGCTCAATTTAGAGTTATCAGTGTAATGTGTATTGACTTGAATGACAGACCTGTTGGAACTATCCTTAATGTTATATTCACAGGCAAGTAGAATTGTGAGGAATATCTTTATTTACCTATGCAATACTTCTACATAATCTATCAATTTGTTATCTTCTATATTATACAGAACCCTTATATGTTTTTGTGTCTTTTCCATGGCTGAATTAGTGAATTGCGTGGTGTATATTAAATTTCTTTTTAGACCAGAAATGGGTCATACAGGACAACCGAATGCTCTAATCAAGCAGCAAGGAATTCGTTTCCTCAACTGTTTAAGCGTATTGTTTGGGTTATTGTTGGTTTCATGTGGAAAAGATGCTAATCAACTCGCACCCATCGTTACAAAAGCTGTTCCGGTTAATTTCATCGTTGCACAACCGGTAGATTTGCCGGTTACTCTCGAAACCGTCGCTCAAACGGAAGGTGCCAAAGAAATCGAAATTCGTCCTCGAGTTGGAGGGATTTTGCTAAAACGCCTATATGATGAAGGAATGCTAGTGAAAGCCGGCGAATCACTGTATTTGATTGACCCTGAACCATACAAGAATATGCTGGCCGAAGCCAATGCGAATTTGCAGGAGCAGCAAGCCCGCGTCAAGCTCGCTCGCGAAGATCTGCAGCGACAACATCAGTTATATGAAAAAGGCTTTATCAGTCGTCGCGCTTATGATTTGGTTAAAACCGAATTGACGGTGGCGGAAACAGTACTACAGTCAGCTAAAGCACGCGCTCGCCAGACGCAATTGAATTATTCTTATACCTCGGTTAAAGCTCCTGTCAGTGGTGTAACCGGGCGTTCTCAGTTTTCTGAAGGGGCTTTGGTGTTGGCTAATACCACTATGCTGACAACAGTATCTCAGCTTTCTCCGATTTGGGTCCGCTTTAGCTTTTCGGAAAACGAAGTGATGCAGTATGGGGGGTATTTGAATGAAGGAAACGTCCACAGCATCACCATGATTCTCTCAGATGGATCAGAATATCCATTGCCAGGACGCATTAATTTTGCTGCAAGTAAAATTGATTCAGTACTGGCAACCCAGCAAATCCGAGCAACTTTTGAGAACCCCGAGCAGCGGGTGTTATCAGGTCAATTTGTTCGCGTTCGTGTTGCTGCGGGAAAATTGCGTACAGTCTATCGCATTCCTCAAGTGGCCGTATTGACATCGGATTTGGGCAAGTATGTATACATCATTAATGACGATCTTACGGTATCTTCGAGGCCGGTGACAGTAGGCAATTGGATCGGAAAAGATTGGCTTATTGAAGCCGGGTTAAATCCAGGGGACCGTATTGTGATCGATAATTTAATGCGATTGGCACCGGGTAAATTGATAGAGCCTCGCTCATAAACTTACTCCAATACACGATCACAATGATAACAAGCGCAATTTAACCATATTTTCGCCATGACTCGTTTTTTTATTGAACGGCCGATATTTGCGTCGGTGTTATCTATCTTCATTGTTCTGGCCGGATTGGCTGCAGCGATACAATTACCGATTGAACAATATCCCAAAATCACACCACCTACAGTGGTTGTGACGGCGACATACCCCGGAGCAAATGTTGAAACATTGATAAAAACCGTGGCCGCACCCATTGAAGAAAAACTGCACAGCCTAGAAGGCTTGCTGTATTTTAGCTCTAGCGCAGATACGAGTGGGCGATTGGCCATCACGATTACATTTGAGATTGGCACTGACATAGACCGTGCTGTCTTTAGTGTCAGTAATGAAGTTAATACAGCACTGGCACGTTTACCGGATGAAGTGCGACGTACCGGCATAACAGTGCAAAAACGCTCGAATGATCTACTGCTAGTTTTTGCGTTTACATCACAGGATGTCAATCATACGCCATTGTTCCTAAGTAATTTTATGACAGCTAACATTCTGGATGAAATTAAGCGTGTTCCAGGTGTAGGCGAAGCGCGGATTTTTGGTGCGCAAGATTACTCGATGCGCATTTGGTTAAAGCCCGATCGAATGGCGCAATTAGGTATTACCGCGCGTGATATTGCTGATGCGATACGTACACAAAATACCCAACAGGCAATAGGGAAAATCGGTCAGGAGCCTGCTTTGGCTGATCAGCAATTGGTGTATACCATGACAGCCCGAGGTCGCTTGCTTGAACCTGAACAGTTTGAACGGATCATTTTGCGAGCCAGCGGGCCTAGTGGTGTGTTGTATCTGAAAGATGTCGCGCGCATCGAACTGGGTGCGCAAGATTATGCAACGCGTACTTATATCAATGGTGAATTAGGTCTTGGGATCGGCATTTTTCTGCGTACGGGTGCGAATGCTCTGGATGCCGCAGCCGCCGTGAAAGCTAAGATGCATGCTTTGCAACCAAATTTCCCGGAAGGAATGCAGTATGTCATTTCACACGATACGAGCGTATTTGTTAAAGCTTCTATATGGGAAGTGGTCAAAACATTGGGAGAAGCACTATTGCTCGTGATCTTGGTGGTTTTCATATTCTTACAGACTTGGCGCGCTGCATTGATTCCGATTATTGCCATACCCATTTCGTTGATTGGCAGTTTTGCGGGCTTGTGGCTATTAGGGTATTCCATTAATACATTGACGTTATTTGCCATGGTGTTATCGATCGGTATCGTGGTCGACGATGCGATCGTTGTGCTTGAAAATATTGAGCGCTTAATGTCTGAAGAGAAACTTTCACCTCTTCAAGCAGCGATCAAAGCCATGCAACAAATATCGAGTGCTGTGATAGCGATGACTTTAGTATTGGTTGCGGTATTTATTCCAGTGGCTTTCTTGGGTGGGATCGCGGGCGAATTGTATCGACAGTTTGCGGTGACAATCGCTGTGGCTAGCGTGATTTCAGGTATTGTTGCGTTAACTTTAACGCCGGCATTATGCACGCTGTTACTTAGGTCAACTGGACGTATGCCGGGTTATTTTACTGGTTTTAATCGTCAATTTGAGCGAGTTCGTGGTTGGTACGTTCGGATGGTTGGGCTGAGTATTCACTATGCTGCACGCAGTCTTATGCTCTTTCTATTGGTGGTTTTGATTTTGGCTTATCTGGTGCGCAGCATTCCAAGTGGTTTTATTCCATCCGAAGATCAGGGGTACGTGATCGGTGTGGTGATATTGCCTGACGGTGCGACTTTGGCCCGAACAATTAAAGTCGCAGATGAGGTTACACAAGCATTAGCGAAAGAATCAGCAATTGCATATCAGTTTTCAGTGAATGGATTGGATTTTATTGGCGGTGGAAATAGGACCAATGTTTCTACCGTGTTTGTGCGTATGAAAAATTGGTCAGAGCGAACGGTGAATGCCAACGATGTGGTAGATAAATTATCGGCCATTGGTATGCAACAATCTGATGGCCTGGTCGTTGCTTTTAACCCTCCGGCAATTCGTGGTTTAGGAAGTACTGGAGGGTTTGAGTTTTATGTGCAAAGCCGTATCAGTACCGATGTTGCGCAGTTGACTGAGGCGGTGAATGAATTGATGAGATCTTTAAAACAAGAACCGAGCTTGGCCTCGGCAAATACTTTTCTCCGTACATCAGTACCGCAATACTATGTGGAAGTAGATGAAGCTAAAGCGATTGCACAGGGAGTATCCATTACTGATATTTACACTGCTTTACAAAGTACTATGGGCACGTTGTATATCAATGATTTTAATCGTTCAAGCAGAACATACCGGGTGCAATTGCAAGCCGAAGCTGAGTATCGCATGAAAGCAGATGATTTAGGTAAAGTGTATGTGCGTTCAGAATCTGGAGGGATGATTCCTTTATCCGCCTTGAGTAAGGTTAAACATGTTGTAGGTCCTGAGCAATTAGAACGATACAATGGTTTACTTTCAGCGAAAATTATGGGTACTACGGTGAGTGGCGTTAGCTCGGGAGACGCCATTGTATTGGTGGAAGAGATTGCTCAGCAAACATTGCCGGAAGGCTATCAAATTGCTTGGACGGGAGCTGCTTTTCAAGAAAAGAAACTGGGTTCGGTTGCGATATTAGCAGTTAGCTTGGCAATCGTCATGGTTTTTCTCATTCTGGCCGCGCAATTTGAGACATGGGCATTGCCATTGGCTGTCATTCTTGCGATTCCCTTCGCGATACTCGGAGCATTACTCGCAATTTTCATCTTAGGAATGAATAATGATATTTATTTCCAGATTGGTATGGTAACTCTCATTGCTTTGACTGCAAAAAATGCGATCTTATTGGTTGAATTTGCCAATCAAAAAATACAACAAGGTATTACCGTGCATGAAGCGGCTATCCAGTCAGCACGATTACGTTTCAGACCGATTGTTATGACTTCCATGACATTTATTTTGGGTGTTGTGCCGCTTGTTATCGCAACCGGAGCAGGCTCTGCAGCGAGGCAATCCATGGGCACGGGCGTTTTTGGTGGCATGATCATGGCAACCTGTGTGGCGACTATTTTTGTGCCACTATTTTTTCTGATCGTATCCAGACATACTGTTATTACAAAAAAAACTGACACCAACCCAGAGTAAAGTATTGTGTTGATTAAAAGGGTTATGACAGAGTGCATTGGCGTGTTTGCGCTAATAAAGTATTTGTCATAATTGCGCTACAATGATACTTATGGATCTAAGTAAATCTAATAAAACGGAAACAGCCCAAACCGTACAAAAAAAACTACAGGATGCCAATATCATATTGGTCGGAATGATGGGGGCAGGTAAAACTACTATCGGTAAGGCTCTGTCAGTTCTGCTTAATAAAGACTTTGTTGATTCCGATCACGAAATTCAGGATCGCACCGGGGTAAAAATTCCGGTTATATTTGAGATAGAAGGGGAGGCAGGTTTTCGCAAGCGTGAATCTGAAGTGCTTGCTGATTTAGTAAAAAAGCGCAATATGATTTTAGCGACTGGTGGGGGCGCAGTTCTGAGTCAAGAAAATCGGGAAGCTTTACGACAAAACGGTGTGGTTATTTATTTGCGAGCTTCAGTTAATGATTTATACCGTCGTACACGGCATGATAAAAATCGACCGCTTTTGCAAACTAAAAATCTTTTGGAGCGTTTGAATGAGTTGCATGCACAACGTGATGTTTACTATCGGGAAACAGCACATATCATCATGGATAGTGGTAAGCAGGGGGTGCGTTTTCTCATACAAAAACTTATTCATAAATTAACATCATTTGATTTTCAGGAATTCAACAGGAATCATCACCAAAATAATATGCAGACCATTACAGTCGATTTTGCTACGGTATCGGAAAAGCGTAGCTATCCCATTTATATTGGATATGGAATTCTTAATCAGATAGATTTAGTGTTATCGCATATTCCTCAAATGCGAGTGGCGATTATATCCAATGAAACGGTAGCACCTCTATATCTAGGCGAATTAACGGCAGCATTGGCAAAAAAAAATATCGCTGTCATTCCTATCATTCTGCCGGATGGCGAAGTACATAAAAATTGGCAAACCCTAAATGTGATTTTTGATGCATTACTTAAAAATCACTGTGAGCGTAATACCACCATAATAGCGCTTGGCGGTGGCGTTATCGGCGATCTAACGGGCTTTGCGGCATCAACCTATTTACGTGGAGTGCCTTTCATTCAGATACCCACTTCACTGTTGGCGCAAGTGGATTCGTCTGTGGGAGGGAAAACCGGAATTAATCATACTTTGGGCAAAAATATGATTGGCGCTTTTTACCAGCCGCGCATGGTGCTGACTGATAGTGCTACTTTAAATACCTTGCCGGACAGGGAATTATATGCTGGACTCGCAGAAGTCATAAAATACGGTTTGATTCGCGATCCAGAGTTTTTTGATTGGCTAGAGCGTAATATGCATCGCTTAATTGCGCGTGATCCTGAAATTTTGAATCAAGCGATTCAGCGCAGTTGCGAAAATAAAGCAGAAATTGTTGCGGCAGACGAAAAGGAAAGGGGTGTCCGGGCTTTATTGAATTTGGGACATACCTTTGGCCATGCGATTGAAAATGGCATGGGCTATGGAGTTTGGCTACATGGAGAGGCGGTGGCTGCTGGTATTGTGATGGCTGCTGAACTGTCATTGCGGATGAAATTGATTAACGATGCAGATGTGGAGCGTATTCGGAATCTTTTTTTGCAAGCGAAGTTACCAGTTATTCCACCCAACATGCCGCCAGAAAAATATCTTGAGTTGATGGCGCTGGATAAAAAAGTAGAATCCGGGAAAACTCGTTTTATTTTGTTGAATCGGATTGGTGAAGCAGTCATGCGCGCTGATATATCATCTGCAGTTTTGAAGGAAACTATATCGGTATGTACGGGCGCATGAATAGCTTAGCTGAATATGCGGTATCTACGCACAACTCGAAAGGGCGTACTATTACTGAACCGGCTCCGGAAGGGCGTAGTGAGTTTCAGCGAGACCGTGATCGTATCATTCATTCCGCAGCATTTCGTCGATTGGAATATAAAACACAAGTTTTTGTTAATCATGAAGGCGATTTATTTCGTACCCGCTTGACGCATAGCCTTGAAGTAGCACAGATAGGGCGTTCTATTGCGAGAAATCTCAGATTGAATGAAGATTTGGTCGAGGCCATTACGCTTGCACACGATCTTGGTCATACACCTTTCGGGCATGCTGGTCAGGATGCATTAAACGACTGCATGCGAGACTATGGGGGCTTTGAGCATAATCTACAGTCACTACGTGTTGTCGATGTACTTGAAGAGCGTTATGCAGCTTTTGATGGTTTGAATCTTTGTTATGAGACTCGGGAGGGTATCTTAAAACGTGTTTCCAAGAAGAATGCACAAAAATTAGGCATGCTTGGCGAGCGTTTGTTAAAAGGTGAGCGACCGTCTATGGAAGCGCAATTGGCTAATTTTGCGGATGAGATCGCCTATAATAATCACGATGTCGATGATGGATTGCGTTCTGGTTTGATTACTTTGGAACAACTGAAGGAAGTCACGATTTTTTGTCGCCATCTCAATCAGGTCAAGGATCGTTATCCCAATTTGAAAGAACGTCGTATGATCTATGAAACCGTTCGTAGCATGATTAATACTTTAGTCAATGATCTCATTCAACAAAGCCGACATAACATTCAATCTGCAGGAATCACTATACTTGAGGATGTGCGCGCAGCATCCCCTTTGATTGGCTTTAGCCCTGCTGTGGATAAAGAACAGAAAGAATTAAAGAAATTTTTATTCAATCAGTTATATCGACACTTTCTGGTCATGCGTATGAATAAACGTGCCCAGCATACAATTGAACAGCTATTCACAGCATTTAGTCATGAAATCAGAATGCTTCCTACTAAATATCAGAAAAAATTCGAGCAGGAAGGGCATCAGGCAATTGCTGATTATATTGCCGGAATGACGGATCGATACGCGATTAAGGAATATCAACGATTGTTTAATATTGCTGAAACTTAGATGGAAATAGCTATTGGTGCTTAAGAAATGACTGAGTAGCTACTGGAAAATGATCTGGGTTGCCATTGAGATGTTAAAACAGACTCAAGATGCTTATTTATTAAGAGCACTTTTTCATTCCTTTTGTCTTGCATTATCAACCTTGGGTATGTTCCTCGACTCTCTGTTACCTGTAATGGTAAAACACGAAATAGAGGTTCGCTGGTAAAATACAAAATTTAACAGCGTGTCATCTTTTTAGAAAACACACGCTTACAGACTTTTTATAGGTTTTTAATGACAATGCTGATGAATGATACATTTCTGCGCGCATTATTGAAAAAGCCCGTTGAATATACGCCTATTTGGATGATGCGCCAAGCTGGTCGATATTTGCCGGAATATAATGAAACGCGAGCACGTGCTGGTGATTTTCTTACCTTATGCAAAACTCCTGCTTTTGCTACAGAAGTAACTTTACAGCCGTTAGAACGATTTCCACTGGATGCCGCAATACTATTTTCAGACATCTTGACGATTCCCGATGCTATGGGGTTAGGATTGTATTTTGCGCAAGGTGAAGGTCCGATGTTTGAACGTCCTTTACGCAGTGAACAAGAAATCAGAGCATTAAGTCCACCGGATATAAATAAGCAATTGCGTTATGTAATGGATGCCGTGTCGGAAATACGCCGAGCATTGAATAATCGAGTACCTTTGATTGGTTTTTCTGGGAGTCCGTTTACGCTGGCATGTTATATGGTAGAAGGACGTGGTGGTACTGAATTCCGAGAGATAAAAACCATGCTGTATGAGCGCCCGGAATTGCTGCATCATATCTTAGAAGTAAATGCTAAAGCTGTGACGGCGTATCTTAATGCGCAAATTGACTCCGGTGCACAAGCCGTGATGATTTTTGATACTTGGGGAGGAGCGCTTGCACATTCAGCGTATCAAGAGTTTTCATTGCGCTATATGCAGCATATCGTTGCAGGATTGAAGCGTGAAAAGGATGGTGTGCAAATTCCTAGTATTGTATTTACAAAAGGTGGTGGGCTTTGGTTAGAAGCAATTGCCGCTATCGGATGCGATGCGATTGGTTTGGATTGGTCAATCGACATTGGCTCGGCACGTAAGCGTGTGGGTAATAAAGTAGCATTGCAAGGCAATTTGGATCCGTCAGTACTTTTTTCTTCGCCTGAAGTTATCAAACGGGAAGTGGAGAAGATTCTCTCTAGTTATGGAAGTGGAAGCGGCCATGTATTCAATTTGGGGCACGGAATTTCTCAATTTACTCCACCAGAGCATGCTGCAGAACTGGTGAGTGCAGTTCATTCGTTAAGTCGTAAATTTCATGTAGCAGAGGAATAGCGTGGTAGACATGTATTTATGCATATTTTGATTATCGAAGATGATTTAGCTATTGCAGCGAATCTGTATGATTTTCTTGAATCCCGTGGTCATAGCGTTGATGCGGCTGCAAACGGGATGGCGGGACTTCATCTTGCCGTAACGCAACGGTTTGATGCAATACTGCTAGATTTAGGGTTGCCTGGAATGAACGGAATCACTTTGTGTCGGAAATTACGTCAAGAATCACAAATTGATACGCCAATTTTGATGTTAACAGCACGTGATACCTTGGAAGATAAGCTCATTGGTTTCGAGCAAGGGGCTGACGACTACATGGTCAAACCATTTGCTTTGAAAGAAGTGGAAGCACGGTTACTAGCAATGCACAAGCGACATGCCGGTAAGGTGGCTAACCGGATTTTAGAAGTTGGGGAATTATTTTTTGACCCCAAGACGGTATCTATACGTTTTGAAAATAAGAACGTTAAGCTTCCACCTAAATGCATTCGCTTACTGGCGCTAATGATGAGTGAACCGGGTAGAGTATTTAGTCGGGAGGAGCTTGAACAAGAGGCATGGGAAGAGGCACAAGAAACGAGCGACACTTTACGTAGTCACATGCATATTTTAAGGCGTGCTCTGACCAAAGCGGGTGGTTATGATCCGATTGAAACGGTGCATGGTTTAGGTTATTGCTTGATACTACGTGAACAGCTACGGGATTAAACAAAGCCTGCGTTACCGTGTTGCGGTAGCGCTGGCCACATTTAGTATTTTTATTGTTGGAACACTTTGTATTATTCTTTATTTCCTGTCCGACAATATTGAAGAGGCACATATTGAACAGGTGATTGATATGGAGATGGATCACCTGATACGTCGCTATCAGAAACACTCCGATTTTAATTCTCAGGTAGGTTTGCATGTTAGAAGTTTTGTCATCAGTAATATGGATGACGAATTGCAGATACCTGCCTATTTACGGGGTTTAAATCCCGGCTTACATCGTATTCTTTATGACACAAAAGAGCTCCATATTTTTGTGCGTATTATCGGTGAAACCAAATTTTTGGTGGCCTATCGTATTGAACTACATACACAACGCTTAAAAAAATTAAGATTATCGATATTACTGTCTTGGATTATCGTCATAGCAATTTCATTTATTGTCGGTTATTTGTTGGCTAAAGTATTGGTTCGGCAAGTCACTGATTTAGCAGAAAGAGTGAATTTGCTAGCGCCTGGAGTTGTAGGTGTCGATTTGCTGGCGAGACCAGAAATGGATGAAGAAGTAGCGCAGCTAGCAAGTGCGCTGGATGATTATCAGGCGCGTATTAAGCGCATGCTTCAGCGTGAACATGAATTTACCGCGAATATTAGTCATGAATTGAGAACTCCCATTACAACTATTTTAACCAGCTGCGAATTATTGTTGGCTGATGATAGTTTGTCGGAACGATTACACTATCGGATAAAAATGATCGAGTCAGCGGCTACTCGAATGGGTGAACAGTTACAGGCATTGCTATTTCTTGCACGTGAGCAGTCACTAGGAGGAACAGAAGTAGTTGCTGTTGCTGAGTGTGTGCGCGACGCAGTGGAACCCATTTATATGGAAATAGCTAGGAAAAATTTGGAATTTGAAGTGAATATTCCACCGTCTATTACGGTTACTGTAAACCGTCAAGCATTGTATACGGTATTAATGAATTTACTGCGCAACGCAGTTCAATATACAGATAGAGGCTCTATCCGGGTTGATTTCAATGATCAGCAGCTTTCTGTATCGGATTCTGGTATTGGTATTGAGCCCGCTTATATGCCGATGCTGTATGAGCGATTTTTTCGCGGTTCATCCGATGGAGAGGGGCTGGGAATTGGGTTAGCAATCGTTAAACGTATTTGCGATCACTATCATTGGCGTATTGAGGTCGATAGTATGCCCGGAAAAGGTACAACATTTCATATCCATTTTGCTTGATCGAATCTCACTAACAGGTAAATCTGCCTTCACGCTTTCTTCACATTTCTTGTGTTAACGTTTTCAGCCTTAAGGTTTCGTAACCAATAAGTAAGCTCGAAAATTTTTACTTTTAGTAACAGATAACAAGCGTCTTATGTTCTGCATTTACGTTACTTTAAAGGGCATTTTGAGAATAGAGTGAAGTATCTTTACAAAGAATTGATTTAAATATAATCAAAATAAATAGGAGTTTTGCATGGCAACTTTGCAACCGGTTGTATTATTTTTTGTATTTGGGGTTCTGGCGGGTGTAATCAAGTCTGACCTTAAAATACCAGAGGCTTTGTATAAAAGCTTGAGTTTGTTTCTATTGATTGCCATTGGCTTCAAGGGGGGAGTCTCAATGGCGAAGTACGAAATTATGGAAGTGCTACCCATTGCGCTCTCTATGGTTGTTTTGGCAGCTTTGATTCCTTTGACGGCTTATCCGATTCTGAGATTTATCGGTAAATTTACCCAGGCGGATGCAGGGGCGATTGCAGCTCATTATGGTTCGGTTAGTGCGGTGACTTTTGCTGTGGGGGTGGCGTTCTTGCAAGCGAAAGGTGAAACCTCTGAGGGGTACATGGTACTGATTATGGCATTAATGGAAATTCCTGCCTTGGTAACGGGTACGATTTTGGCGCGTGCGGGAGCTGCAGGTGAAAAAACCCAATGGGGTAAACTGATGCACGAAATTTTGACAGGTACCAGCCTTTATTTGTTAATTGTCGGTGTGATCATTGGTTATTACGCAGGGGTGGTCAATTTAGTATCGCCACTTGACAAGATGTTTATGGATTTGTTCATGGGGGTACTGGCTTTCTTCTTGTTAGAAATGGGTTTATTGGCCGCGTCGCGCTTGAAAGCAGTCATGGCAAAAGGGGTGTTCATTATTGCGTTCGGCATCTTATTCCCGATAGCAATGGGTATGTTTGGTGCTTATTTGGGCTGGTTATTCGGTTTGTCGCCTGGTGGAACCATGTTGTTAGCTGTATTATATGCAAGTTGTTCTTATATTGCTGCGCCTGCCGCAATGCGTATTGCGGTACCAGATGCTGATCCGGCTGTTTCAATCGGAGCATCGCTGGGGGTAACCTTTCCATTTAACATTTTCGTTGGTGTGCCAATTTATTGGCAGATGGCGGAATGGTTCCACAGTATTCAATACTGATTACACACAAAAGGTGTACTAAGAAAAATATAATTAATTTGTTGGATTTTTTGGTCAATAAGAATGACACTATACACACGAGTGATTTGCAATGCGATGGTTGTTATTAGTTAGGTCAACAACTTGGTCGCTACGCGCTCTTACTAAGTTGTTAAGATGTATAAGTATTATTTCAGATTGTCAGAGAATTCAACAATAAACTATTTAAAATAAAATTGGAAAGGAAATAGTATGGATAATACAATTGCCATGAAACGGCTCGAGATTGTGATCGGTATTGAACAACTAGAGGAATTGATGATATTGTTGGGAAAGAACGGTGTTCGTGGATATACCGTAATTAAAAATGCCGGAGGTTACGGGTCTCGCGGTGCTCGTAATCCCGATGATGTTTTGTATGAACAAGAAAATGTTGTTGTTGTACTTGCATGTAAGGAAGACCAAGCACAGTTAGTAGTTGGTCAGCTAAGACCGATTATGAAACGATTGGGAGGAATGTGTTTGATTTCCGACTGCTTATGGGTTGAAGGACCAGCCGTTTCTTATTAATTTCTTGTTTTTAAAAATGGCTCTAGACTAGCAGACACGATCTGTTAGTCTAGTAAGATGTTAAGAAACAGTAAATTAAGCGACTATTACATTAAAAAAATAATTCAATGCTTTTGCATTGATATACCTGCCAGCAAAACAGCTCTGCTGATAGGTAAAAATCGTAACACGATTAATCGTTGGTATGGCATTTTCAGGCAAGTAATCTATAACCATCAGACTGCCCTTAAAGACAAGCTGTTAGGCAAAGTGGAAGTTGATGAAAGCTATTTTGGTGGAAAACGGCAACGTGGTTATCATGGCAAACTCAAGCGCGGTCGCGGTACACTAAAGCAACCTGTATTTGGTGTGTTTGAGCGAGATGGCAGGGTATATACCGAAATAGTGTCAGACTGTAAGCGACTGACTTTACAAGCGGTGATACTGGGTAAAGTATCCATTGAAAGTGTCATTTATAGTGATGGTTGGCGCGGTTACAATGGTTTGGTAGATGTAGGATATTCCAAGCATTTTCGTGTATCTCATGGTGATAATGAATTTGCTCGGGATGGGCATTGCCATATTAACGGTATTGAATCGTTTTGGAGTTTTACCAAGCGGCGGCTGGCAAAGTTTAACGGTGTGTCGGTTAACTTTGCGCTGCATTTAAAAGAATCTGAGTGGCGTTGGAAAAAACAACCTGATGAGCTTGCTAATGAACTATGGCAAATCATCAGATATTATTAACTCTGTAGTCTAGAGCCTTAAAAATTTATATACGCGCATTTTATGGCTTCCATAGCACTTAAGATACGCGTATATAGTTGCATAAGAAATTAATGTTTAATGATCATAGGCTCTATGAGAGTTTCTTCAGTTGATGGTAGTTGTGCAATCGAAAGTTTTGTCGAAGCAGTTTCAGGTTTATGTTCTAGAGCAAGATCTAACACTTGATCTATCCATTTTACGGAATGAATATCCAGTTGTTCCTTAATGTTTGTAGGGATATCCACTAGGTCTTTAACATTTTTCTCTGGAATAATTACTGTTTTAATTCCACCTCGGTGCGCAGCGAGTAGCTTTTCTTTTAAACCACCAATGGGCAATACTTCTCCTCGCAAAGTGATTTCACCCGTCATGGCAACGTCAGCTCTTACTGCAATATTTGTCAGAGTAGATACAATGGCAACACAAATACCAATCCCTGCGCTTGGGCCGTCTTTAGGAGTTGCACCTTCTGGAAGATGAATGTGAATGTCATTTTTTTGATAGAAATCTTCTGCTATGCCTAACATATGAGAGCGATTTCTAACCACTGAAAGGGCCGCTTGGATAGACTCTTGCATCACCTCACCCAGTTTTCCAGTAGTGATCGTTTTTCCTTTACCTGGCATTGCAACAGTTTCAATTGTTAGCAGTTCACCACCAACTTCGGTCCATGCTAATCCAGTTACTTGCCCTACGTGGTTTTTTTCTTCAGCGATACCATAACTGTAGCGTCTGACACCCAAGAATTTATCAAGATTACGCGATGTAACCACTACTTTAATTTTGTTTTTCTTGGTTAGTATAGCTTTTACAGCTTTACGGCAGATTTTTGAAATTTCTCGTTCCATTGAGCGAACGCCTGCCTCTCTTGTATAATAGCGAGCAATATCGCGTAGCGCATTATCTGAAACTGATAATTCAATATCTTTCAGACCATGATTTTGCATTTGTTTAGTTAACAAATATCGTTTCGAAATATTAAGTTTTTCTTCCTCCGTATATCCAGATAGTTGAATAACTTCCATACGGTCCAACAGTGCCGGGGGTATATTTAAAGAATTTGCTGTGGCGACAAACATGACGTCAGATAAATCATACTCTACTTCAATATAGTGATCGACAAAGGTGCTATTCTGCTCAGGGTCGAGTACTTCCAACAAAGCCGAAGCAGGATCGCCACGAAAATCCATACCCATTTTATCGACTTCATCTAATAGAAATAGTGGATTTTTTACTCCCACTTTGCTCATGTTGTGCAAAATTTTACCGGGCATTGAGCCAATGTAAGTTTTGCGGTGACCACGGATTTCAGCTTCATCACGCAGGCCACCTAGTGACATTCGCACGAATTTTCTGTTAGTAGCGCGAGCAATGGATTGACCGAGTGATGTTTTGCCGACACCTGGGGGACCTACTAGACATAGAATAGGAGCTTTAAGTTTATTGACGCGTTGTTGTACAGCTAGATATTCAACAATCCGCTCTTTAATTTTTTCTAATCCATAATGATCTTTATCAAGCTCGGCCTCTGCTGTTTTTAAATTTGCATTGACTTTATTTTTCTTCTTCCAAGGTAACGCCAACAATGCGTCGATGTAATTACGCACTACTGTTGCTTCAGCAGACATTGGTGACATAAGTCGAAGTTTTTTTAACTCGGATTCTGCTTTTGTGTGCGCTTCTTTAGGCATCTGTGCGAGCTTAATTTTTCTTTCGATTTCTTCTAAATCTGCACCGTCCTCACCTTCACCTAACTCTTTCTGAATAGCTTTAACTTGTTCATTGAGATAGTAATCACGTTGACTCTTCTCCATTTGGCGCTTTACCCGGCCACGGATGCGTTTTTCAACTTGAAGAATGTCCAGTTCTGTTTCTAACAACCCGAGCATATGTTCAAGGCGTTTGGAAACATCAAATAACTCTAAGATTTCTTGTTTTTGTTCTAACTTGAGTGGCAAATAAGCAGCGATGGTATCGGCTAAACGCCCTGCATCCTCAATTTCATTGAGCGAAGTAATGATTTCATGGGGAATTTTTTTGTTAAGTTTTACATATTGATCGAACTGAGTAACAATAGCACGCCGCATAGCTTCTGCTTCTGCGTTATTGTTACTTTCAGATGTTATCTTTGTAACATTCGCAGAAAAATGATTTCCCGTATCAATAAGTTCTAATACCCTAGCGCGATAATTGCCTTCTACTAATACTTTAACCGTTCCATCCGGGAGTTTTAGCATTTGTAATAAGCTCGCTACACTGCATACATGATAGAGATCTTCAGGTTCAGGATCGTCAGTAGAGGCTACTCTTTGTGCTACTAATAAAATATTTTTATTAGACTCCATTGCATATTCAAGCGCCTTGATGGATTTTTGTCTGCCTACAAACAAAGGGATTACCATATGTGGAAAAACTACTACGTCGCGTAATGGCAGTAGTGGTAGAACTAACTGTTCAGAGTTATCGTTTGAAGGAATCATAATATTACTTAATGATGAGTTATTGGTTGATTGTATTTGCTAGTTAGATTTGCATACTCCCAATAAATTCAAGAGCAGGAAAATTTTTAAGCTACTAAAGCTTCTATAATTTACCAACTCGTGAATCTTAATTAGGTTATATACCAAATAGTCAATTTCAGATCATTGAATAAGAGGGTTATTTTGATCGTTTAGCAACTTTAGGTTGATCAGAATAAATAAGTATCGGTTTTATATCGTTATTAGAGGTGTTGTAGTCAATGACAACTTTTGAAACGTTTTCCAATGAGGGAAGATCGTACATAATATCCAATAATATTTCTTCAAGGATTGATCGCAATCCTCTCGCGCCGGTTTTTCGTGTCAATGCTTTTTTTGCAATGGATTTTAAAGCGGCATCGCGAAATTCAAGATCAACACCGCCTTCCATGTTGAACATTTTTTGATATTGCTTAATAAGTGCATTTTTCGGTTCAGTAAGAATCTGGATCAACGCTTCTTCATTTAATTCTTCTAATGTCGCAACAACAGGCAATCGTCCGACGAATTCTGGAATTAATCCAAATTTAACTAAATCCTCGGGTTCAACTTGTGCTAACGCTTTGTTAATACTTTCACCTTTCTGGCTTTTAACGTTTACGCTAAACCCAATACCACTTTTTTCAGTCCGTGCTCTAATGACTTTATCTAATCCATCAAAGGCACCGCCACAAATAAACAGAATGTTAGTGGTATCCACTTGAATAAATTCTTGATTAGGATGTTTTCGTCCCCCTTGCGGAGGAACCATTGCAATGGTTCCTTCAATTAATTTTAATAGTGCTTGTTGTACACCTTCACCTGAAACATCTCTTGTGATGGATGGATTGTCTGATTTACGTGAAATCTTATCGATTTCATCAATATACACGATCCCTGTCTGCGCTTTTTCTGCATCATAATTACATTTTTGTAGTAATTTTTGGATAATGTTTTCTACGTCCTCACCTACATAGCCTGCTTCGGTTAATGCAGTAGCATCAGCCATAATAAAAGGTACATCCAGAAGTCGCGCTAAGGTTTGTGCTAATAAAGTTTTACCTGACCCCGTTGGGCCAACAAGCAAAATATTGCTTTTTGATAATTCTACTTCATCATTTTTGTTAAGATCACTAGTGTTTCTGAGGCGTTTATAGTGATTATAAACGGCCACAGATAGGATCTTCTTTGCCGATTCTTGACCAATTACGTATTGATCAAGAATTTGAGAAATTTCTCGCGGTACAGGCAAATCAGATTTAACTAGCTTGGAAGCTTCATCATTTTGTATTTCTTCTCGAATAATATCGTTGCATAGATCAATGCATTCATCACAAATAAATACTGAAGGACCTGCGATAAGTTTTCTTACTTCATGTTGACTTTTGCCACAAAAAGAACAATATAGAAGTTTTTCACTGCTAGCTTTGTCTGGCATATTCTTTATCCTACAGTAATCGAATTGAAATACAAAAAATCTTGTTAAGTTTTAATATGCAACATTAACCCATCTGGTTTTTATTTTCATCCCTATGTGTCAATACCGCATCAACAAGACCATAGTTAACTGATTCGGAAGCGCTCATGAAGTTATCTCGATCAGTATCTTTTTCGATATCTGATATCGACCTACCTGTATGCAGTGCCATGATCTCATTGAGCTTGTCTTTAAGATACAGTATTTCGCGTGCATGAATTTCAATATCTGAAGCTTGCCCTTGGAATCCTCCTAAGGGTTGATGAATCATCACGCGTGAATTAGGCAGGCAATAACGTTTCCCTTTTTGTCCCGCAGTAAGCAACAATGCACCCATGCTCGCAGCTTGACCAATACACAAAGTACTAATATCAGGTTTGATATATTGCATTGTGTCATAAATGGCTAAACCTGCAGATACCATTCCTCCGGGCGAATTAATATAAAAATAAATATCTTTTTCTGAATTCTCAGATTCCAGAAATAGAAATTGTGCAACAATGAGATTGGCAGAGATTTCATTAACAGGCCCAACTAGAAAAACGACCCTTTCTTTAAGTAAGCGTGAGTAAATATCATAAGCTCGCTCACCTCTTCCACTGGTTTCGATCACCATAGGAATTAATCCTAGGTTTTTTGGCTCTAAATCTGAAATTTGATCAAATACTTGTTTCATGTTGTGGCAATCCCATTAGTTCATCGAAGGTTATAGATTTAGTGGTGAGCCTTACTTTGTCAAGTGCCCATTTGACGACATTTTCTTCTAACACCAATGCTTCTGCTTCTTGTAAATGTTCTTTTGAGGAATAATGCCACTTGATCACTTGTTCTGGGTTCTCATAACTTTGTGCAATATCTTCAATAAGACCTCGAACTTGTTCTGGTTTTGCTTTAAGGGAATGAAGCTTTACCAGTTCTGACAAAATCAACCCTAATTTAACGCGATATTCCGCTTTTTGCCTAAAGAGTTCGGGAGTCAGTTGTATTTCAGCCGATTTTATACCTTTATTTTGCAAATTTTCTTGAGCATCTTGCATAAGTCTTCCGGTTTCTTGCTTAATTAAAACATCGGGTGCTTCAATTTGTGCTGCATCCAATAGTGTTTGCATAATTTGCTCTTTGAGTTTTGATTTTACTCGTTTTGAGGCCTCATTTTCTAAATCTCGTTTTATCGCATTTCGTAATTCACTTATCTCGCCATTATTAATACCTAGGGATTTAGCAAAATCACTATCAATATCGGGTAGTATTGGCTTATTGATTGCAATGAGTTTTACTTCAAATGTAACGGTTTTGTTGGCAAGATCTTTATTATGGTAATTCTCCGGGAAAGTTACATCAAATGTTTTGCTTTCTCCTGCTTTCATACCCAACAAGAATGCTTCAAAATCTTTAAGGAACCTTCCTTCTCCAATGATTAAATGGACATTCTGCGCTTTGCCACCAGCAAAGTCTTTACCGCCTAATAATCCATGAAAATCTATTTTAACTTGATCTCCTTCTTGAGCTTCTCGATTACTGATTGGTTCATAGTGTGTTTGACGTTTGCGTATTACATCAAGTGTTTTATCTACATCAACATCGGTTATTTGTGTTTCGGGTCGTTCAATTGAATGCTGACTTAAATCGCCAATTGATATCTCTGGATAAACTTCAAAGGTAGCAGCAAATTCAATAGATGAAGCATTATCGTTTATTGAATTTGCTTCGAAGTGCGGATGACCTACAATTTTAAGGTTATGCTGTTTAACCGCATTAATAAACTCATCGTGTATCTTATCGTTAAGCGCATCTTGATGTGCTTGAGCGCCATACATTTGTGTAATAATCTTTAAAGGAACTTTACCAGGGCGAAAACCGGCCAGTTTGGCAGTTCTTGCGATTTTTCTTAAGCGATTCTCGACTTCAGCTTGAAGTTTCTCAGGAGCAATTGAAACGGCAATACGTCGTTTCAATGCACCGAGGTTTTCTATATTTGATTCCATCCAAATTCCTGATTTGTTAATATGTGCAAATATGTGTCAAACTATTATCTGACAACGAATGCCGGTTTAAGCGACAAATAGAACAATGTGAGTATTCTTATTAATTGATTTGGTGCGAAAGGGGGGACTCGAACCCCCACGCCTTACGGCGCCAGAACCTAAATCTGGTGCGTCTACCAATTCCGCCACCTTCGCAATCGATTGTTCTCGTCAGAATACTTTGAACCCGGCAAATTATACCTACTATTCCGACTAATCGCAGCTTGCCTTTTATTAGATCAGCAAAATATCGTTTTACCGCTCATATGACAACTATCTGAACCCATCAAATATAGATAGGTTGGTATTATGTCCTGAGGTTGCCGTATATTTTGTTTTACCTCGCCAGGGTGAGTCTTTGCTCGTTGAGGGGAATTTACCACTCCTGGTATTATGCTGTTAATACGTAGGTGCGGTATCGTTTTCTCCCATTCATCTGCCAAGCTCTTTACCAAGGCTTCGATACCTGCTTTTGCTACAAGAAACGGTCCCCAGTAAGCTGTTGGTTCGGCCGTATGCGAATCTGAGGTCATAATAATACTTGCATCGGGAGCCGCTTTAAGAAGGGGTAGACACGCTTTAGTCAATGCGAAAGAAGATATGAGATTAACTTGTAACACCGTACGCCATTGTTCAATAGTTTGATTCTGCATGGGTGTTAAGCCATACAAAAAAGCAGCATTATAAAGAATTCCATCCAAGCGCCCGATTTGTTGTGCAATTGATTGTGCTGTGATTTGAAAATCTTTTTCTTCCGCTTTCTCGAGATCTAAAGGGTAAATAAATGCTTCAGATTTACCTAAAAGAGCAATTTCATCAAAAACTGATTCTAATTTCTGTACTTTGCGTCCATGCAGTATCACAGTTGCACCATGCGCAGCATAAGCGAGAGCAGCCTCTCGTCCTATTCCTTGTCCTGCACCAGTAATTAAAATAACGCGATCTTGGAGAAAGTTTTCTGCAGGTAAATAATCTTTAAATGTTTCCATTATTTGAATTTATCATGATTGTGTTCTTATTCAAAAAATAAAAAAGACAGCAAGAGCAATTATTTTGCTAATGCATAGATATTCTGCTTTGAATAAAAAACCCCCAATTAAAATAATTGGGGGTTTTTTAGGAAATAGAAAGGTAAATCTGAGGGAAACTACATATCCATACCGCCCATACCACCCATGCCGCCCATACCTCCGCCCATACCGCCACCTGCAGGGGTATCTTCTTTCGGTAATTCGGCAACCATAGCATCTGTGGTTAGCATCAAACCGGCAACAGAAGCAGCATTTTGTAAAGCAGAGCGTGTAACTTTGGTTGGATCTAACACACCCATTGCTACTAAATCGCCATATTCACTAGTTGCAGCGTTGTATCCAAAATTTCCCTGATTTTCAGAAACTTTGTTGACAACGACTGATGGCTCGTCGCCACAGTTAGTAACGATTTGACGTAATGGTTCTTCTAGTGCACGCAATACGATCTTGATTCCAGCTTCTTGATCGTGATTGTCACCTTTTGTTTTTTTCACGGCTGCAGCAGTACGCAATAATGCTACACCACCTCCAGGAATAACACCTTCTTCAACAGCTGCCCGTGTTGCGTGTAATGCATCTTCCACACGCGCTTTTTTCTCTTTCATCTCAACTTCGGTAGCAGCACCTACTTTAATTAAAGCAACACCGCCCGCCAATTTTGCGACGCGTTCCTGCAGTTTTTCTTTATCATAATCGCTTGTAGCTTCATCGATTTGCGCGCGAATTTGTTTTACACGACCTTCAATAGTACTGGCATTACCTGCCCCATCAATAATGGTAGTATTTTCTTTACCAATTTCTATGCGTTTTGCTTGTCCGAGATCGTTTAAAGTTGCTTTTTCCAGAGTTAAGCCAACTTCTTCAGCAATCACTGTACCACCTGTTAGGATCGCAATATCCTCCAACATGGCCTTACGGCGATCACCAAAACCAGGCGCTTTAACCGCACAGGTTTTGAGGATGCCACGAATATTATTAACCACCAAGGTTGCCAATGCTTCACCATCGACATCTTCAGCAATGATTAATAACGGTTTTCCAGATTTTGCAACTTGTTCCAGTACTGGCAATAATTCACGAATATTGGAGATTTTTTTATCGTGTAACAGAATATAGGGACTGTCGAGCAATGCAATTTGTTTTTCTGCACTGCTGATAAAGTATGGGGATAAATAGCCACGGTCAAATTGCATACCTTCTACGACTTCTAACTCGTTTTGTAAACCTGAGCCGTCTTCAACTGTGATTACACCTTCTTTACCGACTTTATCCATTGCATCAGCAATGATTTTTCCAATTTCAGTATCAGAATTTGCAGAGATGCTACCAACTTGTGCAATTTCTTTTGCCGTTGCACAGGGCTTGGACAGTTTTTTAAGTTCGTTTACTGCCGTGATAACCGCTTTGTCAATACCACGTTTGAGATCCATTGGATTCATTCCGGCCGCAACATATTTCATACCTTCTTTTACAATGGATTGTGCTAAAACGGTGGCGGTTGTGGTGCCGTCTCCTGCAACATCAGAAGTTTTACTAGCCACTTCTTTGAGCATTTGCGCACCCATGTTTTCAAATTTATCTTTCAGTTCGATTTCTTTCGCAACTGAAACACCGTCTTTGGTAATGGTTGGAGCGCCATAAGAACGATCTAAAACAACATTGCGTCCTTTGGGCCCTAGTGTAACTTTCACAGCATCCGCCAATATATTAACACCGGCAACCATTCTATGACGCGCGGAATCACCGAACTTAACTTCTTTTGCAGACATAAATTTTCTCCTAATTACTTAAAAAATACGATATTGAATATTGAGTTAATGCAACAAAGTGTATTATTTACCCTTCAATAACACCCATGATATCTTCTTCTCGCATGACTAAAAGTTCTTCACCTTGAATTTTTACCGATTGACCGCCATATTTGCTAAATAATACTTTGTCGCCTACTTTAACTTCCAAAGGACGAACTTTCCCATCATCACCTACTTTTCCTTTACCAACTGCGATGACTTCTCCTTGATCTGGTTTTTCAGCTGCACTATCTGGAATAACAATACCTGAAGCTGTTTTACGCTCGTCTTCGAGGCGTTTTACTACAACACGATCATGTAAGGGGCGAATTTTCATGCTTCTTCTCCTATTTATGGTTAAAAAATAATACAAAGCTTATATATCAAGCCATTGGTGAATCTGATCTTAGATTTTAAGCGTCTAGTAGATGGCTAACAAAAGAATTATTAGCACTCATCAACTATGAGTGCTAATAATATGAACTCTTTTCAGGAATTTCAAGGTAGAAAAGAAACTTAATGTGTAACCCGTTGAATTTTTTATGAAAAATTATTGTAACTAACTGGAGTGTAGCGAATGAAAGTGTTGAATGAAGTAGGGGGGTGATTTGCTACTCTTTGCCGAGTTGTTTTTTGTGAGCAAAAACGCAAAGAGTAGCAAAAGTAAATTAATGACCAGATTCGCGGATATGTTTCATGGCTTCTGAAGTGTGTTTTGCAGATTCTTCGCCATGTCCCATTTCAGCATGTTTAATTGCTTCTTCTAAGTGCTTAACTGCTTCGTCCATGTGTTTATGTGCTTCGGCATGTTCTTTACCGGCAGCTTTGGCGTGCGCTAAACTATCTTTAGCATGCTGGAGAGCTTCTTTTGCATGCCCCATTTCTCCATGTGCTTGTGCTTTTCCAGCATGTTCCATTGCTTCGGAGGTATGTCCGGCATCAGAAGCGAGAAGTTGGGTGCTTGCTAAAAGCGCAAGTGCACTAATAAACATAGATATCAATTTCATAATGACAACTCCTTCTGTATTGTTGTAAAAAAACAAATAAAAACCACTTGCTATGTATTAACAGAATCAGTTTTACAGAATATAAAACCTAAACTGTGATTCTGGCAAACTAACCGCGATACACAGCTTATTTATACCATAGATATTGAATGACTGGGCGATACTATATACAGAGATGGATACTATCTAAGTTTGTGCTTATATACGTAATTCCATAGTTCTGATTTATTGTGTATATTCAGTTTTTCATAGATCGAAGTTAAGTGATTTCGCAAGGTACTTTCAGTAATACATAATTTAGCTGCAACAATTTTGCCTGGTAGTTCAACATTTTCAATCATAGTAAAAAATACTTTTTTTTCTTTAGGCGTTAGCTTGTGAATTTCATCTTTATTTTGAATATGGCTCTTTTTCAGGCTTTGCAAAGATAATTCATTGAGTAATCGTATGATAGTCGTTTGACTTAACCATAATTGCCCTTCATGTACTTTCTCAATAGCTTTTATGATGTTATCTAAGGTAAATTCTTTTTCTAGAAAGCCGCGTGCACCTGCGAGAATAAATTTATCATAAATCTCAGAGCTATTTAGCCATTTAAAAATCAGTACCTTGGCGTGAGTTTTGATAATTAAATCGAAAACAGTCCCTAAACTTTTCTCCTCCTCTATCGTGGGATTGATGATGATCACATTAGGTGCAAGGCTATCAAGGTGTGGCAATGCTTCGGTACAATCCATATAATTGCCGACAACAGCCATCTTGTTTTTTTGCTGGAGGATTAGCTTTTCAAAAGCGTATTGGATAATATTGTATTGTCCTATCAATACAATTCGAATCAGTTCTTTTGATGATGGGTCATTCATAAAGCTTTTAACAATGTTTCAGTTAACATTGGGATCGAATTGTTTTTTTATAGCTAGTTAATTTATAGGTATGTTTTATCATCTGGGGCAGTTTTTCACTGAAACAGATAGCTACTTTATTCTTGGTTTTTTGGCACGCAACAATCTTGCTTTTTTAGGATCAATTGTTAAAGGCCGGTATATTTCTAGGCGATCATTCGGTCGGAGAATTGTGCTTGGTTTCACAAAATCACCGAAAATGCCAATTCTGTTTTCCGTTAATGCTATTTCAGGAAATTGATCTAAAATGCCTGATTGTAGAATCGCCTGTTCGACGGTATCGCCAGCTCTAATTGTAATTTGCCTTAGAATTTGTATATTCGGCAACGCATAAGCAATCTCAATTTCAAAGTAATTACAACCTTTTACCATAAATTTCATCAGCACGTTTGATAAACGATTCTACAAAACTATTTGCAATCATATGAAACACCGGACCAACCAATTTTTCCAATATTTTATTGGAAAATGTATAGTGTAGACGGAAATTTATTTTACATGCTGTTTCACACAATGAAACAAAATGCCAGTATCCTTCCAGGTGTTTAAAGGGCCCATCAAGTAAGCTCATTTCGATTAAGGCATCTTTAATAGCTTTATTTGCTGCAGGTTTGTTGATGGGATAGCGTTTGTTTTCGGTGGTAAAGCTATGTTGTATTTGATGATAATTAATTTTAACCTTAGCGTGTACAATCACTTCATCCTGAATTGTGACGGAAGTTCCGCCGCACCAGGGAAGAAATTTTGGATAATCTGCAACGTTGTCAACGAGCGCAAACATCTGGTCTGCTGAGTATTCAACCAATACTGATTTTTCTATTTCTGCCATAAAAGTAAATCACTGTCGCCAATAAGACAATATTAAAAAAACTGATAAAATTAAACCTGCTGATTCCTGCGGTTAGGTTCCCTATATGAGTATAGTACAAAACAAAAAAGCCTTTCATGATTATTTTATCGAGGAAAAATATGAAGCAGGAATGATGCTGCATGGGTGGGAGGTGAAATCCATTCGTGATAGTCGAGTGCAACTCAAAGAGGCTTATGTGATTATTCGTAGCAGTGAATTGTATTTGATTGGCAGCCATATTAGCCCGCTCAAGACCGCGTCGACGCATATCAACCCAGACCCAGTTCGAACACGGAAACTGTTACTTCATGCAGAAGAAATTAAAAAACTGATTGGTAAAGTTGAACGCGCAGGATATACACTGATTCCATTAGATATGCATTATAAATCCGGGAGAATCAAGTTAGAAATCGGATTGGCGAAAGGCAAGAAACAGCACGATAAACGCGATAGCGAAAAACAAAAAGAATGGGAACGTACTAAACAACGTTTAATGCGAAGCAAATAATTATTACTAAACTAAATTGAAGATACTTTAATCTATGAATAAGCAAAAACCGATTGCAATATGGTTATTAATTTGTTGTGCTTTGGTATTCGCCATGATTATAGTGGGCGGTGTAACACGATTGACCGACTCAGGTCTTTCTATTGTTGAATGGCAACCGATAGTTGGAACAATTCCCCCTGTTACTCAAAACGATTGGGAAGTGCTATTAGAAAAATACCGCTCGACACCCCAGTATCAAAAAATTAACAAGGGAATGAGTATTGATGAATTCAAAGGTATTTTCTGGTGGGAATACTTTCATCGTTTACTAGGTCGATTAATTGGGGTGGTGTTTTTTATACCATTTGTTTGTTTTTTGATTCAAAAGCGCATTGACAGACCCCTAGGAGTGAAATTAATAGGGATTTTTATTCTGGGAGGCTTGCAAGGTTTTATGGGTTGGTACATGGTAATGAGTGGTCTCGTGAATGATCCACATGTGAGTCAATATCGTTTGACTGCCCATCTAGGGTTAGCTATTGTTATTTTTGCAGCGATGTTTTGGGTCGCGCTAGGAATTTTATCGCCTAAAGCTGATAATCCTGATACGGATGAGAAGATTCGACCGCTTTACAAGTTTTCGGCGGGGTTAGCAGGGCTAATTTTCATTATGATTTTGTCAGGAGGTTTTGTTGCAGGAATCCGTGCTGGTTTTGCTTATAACACGTTTCCACTAATGAACGGACATTTTATGCCACCAGAAATTTTTATGCTTGAGCCCTGGTATCGTAATTTCTTTGCCAACATGGCAACAGTACAGTTTAATCATCGCTTAATCGCTTGGATTTTGGCTTTTTTAGTGCCACTATTCTGGTTTAAGTCAAAAAAATATAATTTGTCTGAGACGACGCGCATAGCTTGTAATCTTTTCTTAATCATGCTGGTGATTCAAATTAGTTTAGGGATATCAACGCTTTTATACGTGGTACCGATTCCTTTGGCGGCGTCACATCAAGGAGGAGCCGTGTTATTGTTTGCAGCAGCTTTGTGGGTGAGCCATCGATTGCGGTTGACCGGAAATACCTAGAATGAAACTATGGATACGCGAGAATAGTTGATATATTTATTGATTCAAGAGTTTAAGCCGAGCCTTTCCATGCGGTAACGCAGTGATCTGACGGTTATGCCGAGTACTTTTGCGGCTTTAGTTCGATTATAACGGTTTTGTTCCAACGCTCTTTCGATTGAATCTTTTTCTAGTTTATCGAGAAAATCTTGTAACGGTAATCCTTCTTCAACCAGTAAAGGAGGGGGGGGTATTTCGATTTTGCTTGTTTCAGTTTTTATGGGGGCCTTAAATTTCTCAGGCATTTGCAGTTCTTTGCGACCAATTTCAATGTCAGAACAAAGCGCGAGTGTGCGTTCCAAGATATTTTCGAGCTCACGCACATTGCCAGGATAATCATAATACATCAGCAATTCGATAGCTTCATTTCTTAGCTGACACGGAGGTCTACTTGCTTCGCGGCAAAGTTTGGCAATAATTTTTTCGGCAATGACTGGAATATCTTCTCGCATCTCACGAAGGGCCGGCATACCAAGTTCAATAACATTCAATCGATAGTACAAATCTTGACGAAATTGACCTGATTCAACGCATTGTGAAAGTTTTTTGTGCGTGGCACTAATGATGCGTACATCGATACCTTTTTCTTGTGTATCACCAACCCGTCTGACTTGTTTTTCTTGTATTACGCGCAGCAATTTTACTTGCATTGCCAATGGTAAATCAGCCACTTCATCAAGAAATAAAGTGCCACCTTGTGCCATAAGAAAAAAACCATCATGGTCTTTGTCGGCACCAGTAAATGCACCTTTTTTATAACCAAAAAATTCACTTTCCATGAGATTCTCTGGGATTGCACCACAATTTACAGCAATAAAAGGTTGGGTATGGCGTGTACTTTTTTCATGAATCATTCGTGCCGCTAGTTCTTTTCCGCTTCCTGATTCACCATTGATATAAACAGCGGCTTGACTCCGTGCTAGCTTGTCTATCGTAGCTCGTAGTTGATGCATGGGGAGGGAATTGCCGAGAAGTGTACGTTGAGTAGAGAGCGATTGCTCGGGCGCTGGAATGCTTAATGCGGATTTGACAAGATCGCGCAAATCTTTTAATCCAACCGGTTTGGATAAGTAATCAAATGCACCTGCTTTAAGTGCGGCTACTGCATTTTCGGTCGATCCATAGGCAGTGATTACAGCAATCGGGAGATCCGTATAGTATTGATTAACATGCTTAACTAAATCTAATCCTTCGCCATCCGGTAAACGCATATCGGTTAGGCACAATTGAAAATGTTGCGACTTCAATTGCGTTTTTGCCGCATCAATCGATTGTGCGCTTGCTACATCCATGCCCATACGAGCGAGTGTCAATTCGAGCAGCTCAATGATATCGGGTTCATCATCAACAATCAGTATTTTTATTGAAGAACTGTCGTGTTGTGGATGAGTGCTATTGATTTTATTCATAAGGTGTCATGATATTTTTACATTTGATCCTAAACTGTGTGCCGATAGGATTCTCAACAAATTCTAAGGTGGCGTGATTGGCTTCGCATAATTCACGTGCGATAAATAGTCCTAAGCCGGTGCCTCCAGGTGCAGTGGTGTAAAAAGGCTCAAAAACTTGTTTGCTTTTTTGTAAATCCAGAGGAGGACCATCATTAATGATATCCAAAATAACATGGATTTTTTGTGTATCGGTAGACAGCTTAATCTGGATACTGTTTTCTTGTTTGGTGGAGTGTCTCAGTGCATTACTACATAAATTCCATAATACTTGGTTGAGCTGATCGTGATCAAAACTGATTTGGCGGTTGTTACTCTCAATGAAATTAAACCGATTTCTAAGGGTTTTTTCACTTAGGCAAAATTGTTCCAAAAATTTTTCCATGAAATGATGAACATTGATAATGCTTGGATTTGAGACACGCGCTTGGTGAAGTTGAAGTATATCTTGAACGATTTTATTCAAGCGCCGCGTATTGTCACAAATGATATGCACGAGCCGTGTACCAGTGTTATTCTGAACACCTTCCTCTTGTAGTAATTCGGCAGCATGATTGATAGCTGAAAGCGGGTTGCGGATTTCATGCGCAATATTCGTTGTCAAGCGACCCAATGCAGCCAATTTCAATTGCTGTAATTGTGCTTCCATACGACCCATATCTTCAAGAAAAATAACAGCACCATTACGCGTACTTGACTGTATGGGAACCCACCGTACATGAGCCAAGGTATTCGTACAATTGATACGTAATATTTTCGTATGCTCGATCATGCTTTGTTTTTGCCAATCAGACAGTAGGTCGACAAATTCGGGCAAAAGCTCAGATACTTTAAGGGAACTACTTTGTTTGTTAGCGGAATCCAGATTCAACATTGTTTCGGCTAAAGCATTACGTTGCCGAATATTGCCATCCTCATCTATGACCAAAATTCCTTCTGGAAGTTCTTGTATGATCAATTGGTTAACTTGAGACATATTGGCTAAATCAATGCCTCTTTCGTTAGCAAGTTTTTCACTGCGCAAGGTGTTTTCTGCGAGCTGATGTGCTAGCCAGGCAACTGCAAAATAGGCCATGCTCAGTAAGCCAGCTTGTGAATATTGCGCAGAATAGAAATCTATGGTCATAGAGGCATAAACTTCTTGTAACAACAGGCTGATAGTCGCAATCGATGCGAAAAATAACGCCATTCGACCTTGGCTGATTAATCCTGCAACCGCCAGTGAGATCATTGCTAGCCCGCCTAATCCACTTTGTAATCCACCGCTGGCATAAAGCATGATGGAAAAGAAAAGAATATCCCCAACAAGTTGGAAAGAGAGTTGTCTATCCAGATTGGAAAAACGCAATCGTGTTAATAACATGCATAAACAACCAAAGATAGCGTACGCCGCAGCGGTATAAACAAATAACAGGTAACGATATGCACCAAAATTGGTTTGATCAAACTTCCATGAAATCAAAATCAACGAGCATCCAATCAGTAAGCGATAGATATTGAAGTAATATAAAAATCGCCAGTGCTGCTCAGAGTAATCATGCTCCGATGTTTTTGAACCGGATGATGAATGAATTATTCTGTTTTGGTTTGCATTTCTGTTTATTAAGAGGGATCTATGGTTGGTCACGGCATTGATGAGACTATGGTTTTATGTGCAACTCACGATGTTTAGCAGAGCAAAAATATTGATTATTTTCATTGCTAAGTGCCTCATTTTTCGGAATGTGAGTGCCGCAATACGAGCATACGACCATATCTTCAATCGATTCAATAGAATCCTTTGGATTGTTTCGCTTGGTTTTTTGAATCTTGATCAACCAGAAAATAAGGATCGCAATGATGATTAGAAATAAGATTTTTCCCATTCGGATAATTCACTTTAAGATATTGACAGTTTTAAATTTATTGGATTATTCGTTAAAGTATAACAATTTGCGATACAGGTAAATGCTGAAATAACCATCTGAAAATATCTTTATGTTATTGATTGAGCCTGTATCCGAAATAGCACCACGAATTGTACTGCCTCAGCATTTTCGGGGATAACATGGTTTTGGCGCAAGGAGGTTTGACCACCAATCGAAGTAGGCGATCATGATGTTGTTTACTGGATAGATGGTTATTTTTTCAACTTCGCAAATGCGTTGGCCATTGCGCTTGGTATCGGTGTGCTAGTGGAATCTTGGTTTTTGGAAGGCTGGGAGCGTTGCTTATTACGCGGTATATCGGTTTTGTCGATTTTGTGCTCGTTATGCATTGTGTGCTGCTTGGTGCTACTGGTATTGTCATCCAAACGCATGCTAAGCGAGATGCGCTTACGTTTTTCATCGATTTCGATAACCTTTACTTTGACCACTTGACCTGCTTTTACCACGCTGTGCGGATCTTTAACAAAAGTGTTGGAGAGTGCGGAAATATGCACCAAGCCATCTTGATGCACACCAATGTCCACAAATGCGCCAAAGGCTGCTACGTTGGTAACTACACCCTCGAGAATCATGTCAGGATGTAAATCCTTGATGTCTTCCACACCTTCTTTGAAAACAGCCGTAGTGAATTCCGGGCGAGGATCGCGGCCGGGTTTTTCTAATTCTTTTAAGATATCCGTAATGGTTGGCACGCCAAATCGATGATCGGCGTATTTACCTGGACTGAGTTTGTTGAGCGTAGCAACATCCCCAATGATGGTTGTTACGTCTTTTTGGATATCTTTAAGAATTTTTTCGACTAAAGGATAGGATTCTGGGTGAACACTAGAAGCATCTAGCGGGTTTTCGCCATTCATAATACGTAAAAAACCTGCGGCTTGTTCAAAGGTTTTTTCGCCCAAACGGGGAACAGACCTCAATTGTTCGCGAGAAGTAAACGCACCTTGCTTGTCACGATAATTGACAATACTTTGCGCCACGCTGTTGCTTAAACCAGAAACACGCGCCAATAAAGCGATGGAAGCGGTATTCACATCCACACCCACTGCATTGACACAATCTTCTACTACGGCATCCAATGAGCGCGCTAATTGGGTTTGGCTAACATCATGTTGATACTGGCCAACACCGATAGATTTCGGATCTATTTTGACCAATTCCGCTAAGGGGTCTTGCAAGCGGCGTGCAATAGAAACGGCTCCGCGAATCGACACATCCAAGTCAGGCAATTCCTTGGAAGCAAATTCAGAAGCGGAATAGACGGATGCGCCTGCTTCGGATACCACGATTTTACTTAAACTTAGCTCTGGAAATTGTTTGATTAGATCCTGTGCTAATTTATCAGTTTCGCGTGATGCGGTGCCATTACCGATAGAAATGAGTGCAATGTTGTGTTTTTTAGCGAGCATGGCTAATTTGTGCAAAGCGCCTTGCCAATCGTTGCGTGGCGCATGGGGGTAGATCGTGTCGTGTTCCAATACTTTGCCGGTGTTGTCGACGACGGCTATTTTGACACCGGTGCGCAACCCAGGATCCAAGCCAATCGTGGCTCGAGGGCCGGCGGGTGATGCTAATAGCAAATTTTTTAAATTTCGCGCAAATATCTGAATAGCTTCAGTTTCTGATTTTTCACGCAGGGCAGTCATCAATTCGGTTTCTAAATGCAATGATATTTTCACGCGCCATGCCCAACGTACCGTTTCCAGCAACCATTTATCGGCCGGCCGTTTTTTGTTTTCTACACCGACATGTTTGGCGATACGTACCTCACAAGGGTTAAATGGAGCCTCCCATTTGGGTTTTTCTGCTTCACAGTCCAAGCGTAAGGTGACATTCAGGAATTCTTCACGACGACCACGGAAAATAGCCAATGCACGGTGCGAGGGAATTTTATTCAAATTTTCAGTGTAATCAAAATAATCACTGAATTTAATACCAGCTTCTTCTTGACCGGCTATGACTTTAGTTTCTACTACACCGTGTTCTAGTAAATATTCGCGCAAGGATTGTAGCAGTGAAGCATTTTCAGAAAAGCGCTCCATTAAAATTTGACGTGCCCCTTCCAAGGCTGCTTTTGCATCAGGTATACCTGGATTATCACCATTGGGTGTGGTGAAAGCTGGTTTAATAAATGGTTGCGCTGCTTGTTCGGGATCAAGCATTGGGTTGGCTATGAGATTATCCGCCAAGGCATCCAATCCTGCTTCGATAGCGATTTGCGCTTTAGTTCGGCGTTTCGGTTTATAGGGTAAATATAAATCTTCTAAATGCGTTTTATCTTCAGCGAGCAAAATACTATTTTGTAGTTCCGGTGTCAGTTTTCCTTGTTCTTCAATACTCGCCAGAATGATTTTGCGCCTGCTTTCTAATTCACGCAGATAACGTAAACGTTCTTCCAATAAGCGCAATTGCGTATCATCCAAATTGCCCGTTAATTCTTTGCGATAACGCGCGATAAAAGGGACCGTAGCTCCTTCATCGAGTAAAGTAATGGCTGCTTGGATCTGATGCGTATTGGCTGATAACTCACTGGCTAAGCGTTGTTCTATCGAGGGCAACATAACAGGATTTCAAAGAAAAATAGAAGTAAAACAGATGTGATGATACGCAATTCAGAAAATAGCGCAATCTTGACAATTCAATTGAAGACACCGCGGGAATGAGTCTGTCATTGGATTGAAAAAACTTCCAATAAGCTATTTTCATGTGCTGAATGTGTTAAACGATGCTTGACGCAATGGATACGCATCTGATTGAATAAAAGCACTATGCTTAATAGGATTACCGGAATGAATGCAGCAAAATTATCTAGATACGTGGTTTTGGTTGTTGGATTGGTTATTTCAGCCGCTGGTTATGCATCAAACAATGCGACTCATATCAGTGATCAAGTCAATAAAGCTATATTCCAAGGATGGCAAGTATTTTCAGAAGCCTGTGGATCATGCCACGGTGATTTTGGTCAAGGTAAAATAGCACCCGATTTAACGCAACAAATTAAAACGTTATCAGAAGAAGACTTTACTCGTATTGTGACGAATGGAAAAGGGCTGATGCCGCCTTGGAAAGCCAATCAAGAGGTGATGCATAATATGCGCAATATGTACCGCTATCTTAAAGCCCGATCTAATGGGGTACTGCAGGAAGGTATACCAATGAAACCAAGGTAGATAATAATTCAGTTAAATCGGATGGATACGATCTGAATTATTATCTATGGTTTATATTTTATTTTGTTGCTGGGGCTTCGTTAACGTCAACAGTTTTGTTCTCACTGGGCACGGTTGTAGCCAATTCTTTGTGCATTTTTGCTTTTTCCAGATCTGCTTCGATTGTTGCTTCATGTTCACGTACATTGGCTTCGGCGTGGGATTTCTCTGACAAGCCCTCTGGGCCAAAGTAGAAAGGATGATTTTCATATTCTTCAACAATTTCTTGATTACGCTCTAGCAGAACTTGCTCTGATTTGGCGTGATCTTCATAGTGTTTAGCCAAGGCAGCGTGATCTTTGTCATCGATACCTTCAACTTCTGCTGCAATTGAGACGGAGCCCGCCAGCAAGAGGCTTGAAAAAGCGAATGCTGCGATGCCAGTTAGAGATTTTGATGTTTTCATAATGTAATTCCCCATAAACTTTAAAGACGTCGCAGTGTAACCAAGTGGAATGTCTTTTAATATTGGGAAATATATTATTTTGATCTAATGGAATCTCTCAGGGAAATCCTGAATAATCATCCGCGCAAATGAATTGCTTCGTTAGGCAGTACTTGAAAATCCGCTTTGCTCGATGTGTTATTCAGCGTTTCCTTAGATCACAAAGGCTTTATCTGAAAATAGTGCGAAGGGAGGGGTTCTGTTGTTAAAGCGGAGATAGGTACGCGTCTTTTTTTATGATGGTCGACGCGTACTCGAATTTTCAGTTCGACTAAAATCTGCTGATTTTAGTTATTGTTTTTAGCGTTTTCTCTGTTGATTTCAGTACATTTATCGATAAAAGCTTGGCGTGCAGCTTCGTCCTTTTTGAATGCTGTCAGTGATGATTCCATGCCCCTTCCAGAGCAATTGGCTGAATCGGGCGTAGGAACGCCGTCACAACCGATTAAAGCGATACTAAGGCCAATCATGCAAACGACACTGTGTTTATTCTTCATTTAAAAATTTCCTCTTCCTGTATAAATATTCTCTATGGCTTGATTTACATGTTGATTTTTCAATCGCTTGGTGTCGGCTCAGCCACACGAACCTAACAGGGTAATTCTACCTGAATCCTGATGGACTTTGTATTTTTGCCGTGTTTTGAGCACACAGTGCATGTTGATAGTGCGTTGAGCTTTAACCGATGGGCTATTGCGTGAGATAATGCGCGAGTAAGTATGATGATAGCATTCATTTTTAGATGGAATTCCCGCCGCTGACGGTGGGGTACTTTAACGAGCAACTTGCATGTCCAAAATTTTCATTAGCTATCGCCGCGATGATAGTGCAGCCTATGCAGGCCGGTTATATGATCGGTTGGTCAGTCATTTCGGTCGTGGTCATGTGTTTATGGATATTGATCAAATCGAGCCGGGTGAGGTTTTTGATCAAGTAATCAAAGATAAGCTGGCAGCGGTACAAGTGGCCGTGGTACTGATCGGAGAACGCTGGCTGGACATCGCCGATGCGAGCGGGCAACGGCGTTTGGATAATCCCGATGATTGGGTGCGGCTCGAAATTACCACTTTACTGGAGCGCAATATTCGTGTCATCCCGGTGTTGGTTGGTGGTGCCACAATGCCAAAACCGACGCAATTGCCTGAATGCATGATACCGTTGATACGGCGCCATGCGCTTGAAATTGCCAGTCATCCCCGTTTTCATACCGATGCTGACAAGTTGATTAAAGCGCTGGAAAAAATCGTGGGCGCGCTATCCCTAGAGACACCTAAGATACCGGAAAAGCCGGGAAAACCAAGCTACCTACGATTTGCGGTAATCGCAGGTGTGATCGGCATCACTTTGATAACGGGAGGATACTTGATCGTTATGCCACCGAAGACAATTCCTATTCAACCGGTGGACACGTTAAAACCATGGAACGGGATAATTGAGCAAATCGGTATGGACGGTATGGCAGTGCGTAACAAAACAACTCCAACTCAAGCGCTCATTGCAGAACAACTGCAACAGGCGACTCCCGATCCAGTTGTTCAACCGGTCACCGAGCAATCCAAAGTTTCTGTCATCGAACCCAAAATGGTGCGCATTCCACCTGGCAAATTCCTGATGGGTTCACCCGGAACAGAACTTGGGCGAGAGTCTAATGAAAGTCCACAACATGAAGTCAGCATCGCGTATGCGTTTGAAATTGGTCAATATGAAGTCACGTTCGACGAGTACGATGCGTTTGCCAAGTATACCCAACGTATATTACCACATGATCAAGGTTGGGGACGGGGCAGGCGACCGGTGATCAACGTTTCATTTGACGATGCGCAAGCCTATGTAAGATGGTTATCTGATCAAACCGGTAAGTCATATCGCTTGCCAACGGAAGCAGAATGGGAATACGCCGCACGAGCAGGCACGCAAACGCGCTACTGGTGGGGTGATGAAATTGGTCACAATAATGCCAACTGCGATGGCTGCAGGAGTGAGTGGGGTGGAAAACAAACCGCGCCAGTGGGTTCGTTCGAAGCCAATGCGCTCGGGTTGCACGATACTGCCGGTAACGTGTGGGAATGGATGCAGGATTGTTGGCATGACCATTATGACAATATGCCGACAGATGGCTCGGCGTGGTTGAAAAAGGAGGGTGGCGATTGCGCTCGCCGAGTGGCTCGGGGCGGTTCTTGGTTCAACAGTCCACTGGGCCTGCGGTCGGCTAACCGTGGCGGGGACGGCGGTTGGGCCGGCGAACTCCTTGGTTTTCGCATCGCTAGGGATTTTTGATTTTTGATCTTTGTTTTTTGTCCTTTGCGGGATGCAGGGGCGGAGTCCCTGCGGGTTTGATTTTTTCGATTGTAAGAGAAGGTTTCTTATAATGTGTATTGTAAACCGAGCTGTTTGACCCCCAAAAACCAAACATGTTAATCTGGCTTCAAATCTGTATACTCTGCACTATGCTGAGTTATTGTGATCGATTCTAATCAGTTTTCCAATCACCCGGAGCCGACATGAAATTTTCTATTTACCGCTATGATCCCGATAAAAATGAAAAGCCTTACATGCATGATTATGACGTGCTATTGGCCAGTACTGACAAAATGTTGCTGGACGCATTGTTACGGATCAAATCGATCGATGATAGCCTGAGCTTGCGCCGGTCCTGCCGCGAAGGGGTATGTGGTTCGGATGCGATGAATATCAATGGTCGCAATGGATTGGCTTGTATCACGCCGATCAGCAGCTTGAAAGAACCGATTGAAATCCGTCCTTTGCCTGGATTGCCGGTGATTCGGGATTTGATTGTTGATATGACGCAATTCTTTCAACAATATCATTCGATCAAACCTTTCTTGATCAATAATGATCCGCCTCCTGAAACCGAACGACTGCAATTTCCAGAAGACAGGGCTAAACTAGACGGGGCGTACGAATGTATCTTATGCGCTTGTTGTACGACATCGTGTCCATCTTTTTGGTGGAATCCCGATAAATTTGTAGGTCCTGCGGGATTGTTGCAAGCTTACCGTTTTTTGGCCGATAGTCGCGACCAAGCGACGGCCGAACGGTTAGATAACTTGGAAGATCCTTACCGACTGTTTCGCTGCCATTCCATTATGAATTGCGTGGATGCCTGCCCTAAAGGTTTAAATCCAACCAGCGCAATTGGTAAAATCAAAGACATGATGGTTAAAAGGATGGTATGAAAGCACTTGAGCGGGCGCGCTGGCGGTGTCGGCGTGGGATGCTTGAGTTGGATATCGTTCTGCAGCGCTTCTTAGATCGCGACTACCTACAGTTAAACAATCAGCAACTGGAGCAGTTTGAGCGTTTGCTCGATTTGCCCGATAATGATTTATGGGATTTAATCACGGGACGGCAAGTGGCAACAGACAGTCGTTTGCTTATCGTGTTGAATCTACTGCAAAAGAGCTGATTTTCTGGGTGTATTTGGGGAATTCTTTAAGGTGTGCATCGTGCATACTGGTCAATTAATGAGCAATTGGTGGAGAGTAACATGGCACAAAAAACAGCAACTTTAAATCTTAATAATGGTTCAGCACCCATTGAGCTGCCGATTTTGTCTGGAACGATGGGCCCCGATGTCATTGATATCCGCACATTGCATAAGCAAAGCGGTATGTTTACCTATGATCCGGGTTATTTATCCACGGCTAGTAATAATTCCTCGATTACCTTCATAGATGGCGAAAAGGGCATATTGTTGTATCGCGGTTATCCCATCGAACAATTGGCCATGCATTGCGATTTTATCGATGTATGCTATCTATTGATGAATGGGGAACTGCCGACGCCAGAGCAAAAATCCACATTCGGTGGAACCATTAAAGACCATTCGATGTTGCACGAGCAACTCGTGCGGTTCTTCAATGGTTTTCGCCGCGATGCGCATCCGATGGCTGTGATGGTCGGTGTAGTTGGCGCATTGTCCGCTTTTTATCATGATGCACTGAATATTTCCGATCCCGCTTATCGCCAAAAATCGGCTTTCCGATTGATTGCCAAACTACCCACCATTGCAGCAATGGCCTATAAATATAACATTGGCCAACCGTATGTTTATCCGAAGAACCGTCTGAGCTATGCGGAAAATTTTTTGCACATGATGTTTTCTGTACCATCGGAAGAATACATCACCAATCCTGTGATTGTACGGGCGCTGGATCGTATTCTGATCCTGCATGCTGATCATGAGCAAAATGCTTCGACTTCAACAGTGCGTTTGGTGGGTTCCAGCGGCGCTAATCCATTTGCGTGTGTTTCTTCAGGTATTTCGTGTTTATGGGGGCCAGCACATGGCGGTGCGAACGAAGCCTGCTTGAACATGCTGGAGGAAATCGGCGATGTATCACGCATTGATGAATATATCAAACGTGTCAAAGATAAAGACAGTAATTATCGCTTGATGGGATTTGGGCACCGTGTCTATAAGAATTTTGACCCACGTGCCAAATTGATGCGGGAAACCTGCCATGAAGTCTTGAACGAGCTGGGGTTAGAGAACGATCGCTTATTTAGACTAGCGTTACAACTTGAAAAAATTGCGTTGGAAGATGATTATTTTATTTCCAGAAAACTTTATCCAAATGTCGATTTTTATTCCGGTATTGTGCAACGTGCGCTTGGTATACCCACCATCATGTTTACGGCCATTTTTGCAATGGCGCGGACAGTGGGTTGGGTAGCGCAATGGAACGAAATGGTTTCTGATCCGGATTACAAGATTGGCCGTCCCCGTCAGTTATACAAAGGAGCGACGATGCGCGACATTCCTGCTGCCTATTGCAAAAAATAGTTTGATTTTTAATAGACTTGTTTAACTTATGAATAATCCAGCGATTGATCAGTCGGCTTTGTACGGAGAAAATGCTGCTTTTATCGAAGCTTTATATGAGGACTATTTGCACGACCCTTATTCCGTGGTACCGATCTGGCGGGATTATTTCGATACCATGCACGCTAATCAGGCGAATATTGAAACCAATTCGCAACGAATCAATGGCGCTTCGGTAGCGGTCGATAAGGTTATTGGGGAGCCCGAAACACCGACTAGCGTTGCGCCGGTTGAGTCGGATGATCGTAAGCAAGTTGCCGTACTGCAACTGATTAATACCTATCGCTATCGTGGATTAAGCCAAGCAAAGCTGGATCCGCTTGGGTTGGTTCAACAAGTCAACGTACCGGAACTCGATCCTGCCTATTTTGGTTTCACCGAAACAGACTTGGACAAAGTATTTAACAGTGGTTCTTTGGTGTGCCCTGAGCACGCTACTCTGCGTGATATGCTGCAGATTCTGCGTGAAACATACTGCAATTCTATCGGTGCCGAGTATATGTATATTTCCTCGGTGGAGCAGAAGCGCTGGATACAGGGACGCTTGGAAGGGCAACGATCGAATCCGAATTATTCCAATGAATATAAACGTCATATTTTGGAACGACTGGTGGCTGCAGAGGGGCTTGAACGGTATTTACACAGCCGCTACGTAGGACAAAAACGTTTTTCAGGGGAAGGCAACGAAAGCCTAATTCCTCTATTGGATGGCTTGATTCAGCGAGCAGGAGCTTCCGGTGTGCAGCAAATTGTCATGGGAATGGCACACCGCGCCCGGTTGAATGTATTGGTCAATACACTCGGGAAAATGCCGGCCGATTTATTCCGTGAATTTGAAGGAACACAGCCATCTGATTTACCATCAGGCGATGTCAAGTATCATCAAGGTTTTTCCTCGGCGATCCAAACCCAGGGTGGCGTGGTGCGCTTAGCTTTGGCATTTAATCCTTCGCATTTAGAAATCGTCAATCCTGTTGTGGAGGGATCTGCAAGAGCACGGCAGCATATTTTAAAAGATTTGGTGGGTGATAAGGTGATGCCGGTTTTGATCCACGGCGATGCGGCTTTTGCAGGGCAGGGCGTGGTAATGGAAACGCTGAATTTATCGCAAGCACGGGGTTTTGGTACCGGTGGCACGGTGCATATCATTATTAACAACCAGATAGGATTTACCACTTCTGATACACGGGATAGCCGTTCGACATTTTATTGCACGGATGTGGCGAAAATGATTGAAGCGCCCATTTTTCATGTGAATGGCGATGATCCAGAGGCAGTGTCGATGATAGGGGAGTTGGCATTCGATTTTCGGATGCGCTTTCACAAGGATGTCGTCATCGATTTGGTATGTTTTCGGCGCCAAGGTCATAACGAGCAAGATGAGCCGATGGTTACGCAACCTCGCATGTACCAAATCATCAACAAACATCCTGGTACGCTGAGGCTATATATCGATAAGCTGACTGCAGTCGGTGTAATCAGTAACCAAGACGCTGAAGCCATGATTGAGGCCTATCGTGCCGCCATGGATGCTGGGACGAATCCCAATAAAAGCATCTATCACGATTATAAATCAACGAGTGATTGGGCGCCTTTCCTAAAGCCGATTAAATGGAACCAAAGCATCAAAACGGGCGTTCCGCTTGCGACACTGAAGAAACTTGCCAACCGATTGACGGATATCCCGAGCGATTTCAAGCTGCATTCGCGTGTTGAGAAAATCATCACGGATCGACGCGCTATGGGTGAGGGAAAGTTGCCGATAGACTGGGGCATGGCAGAAAATTTAGCTTATGCTTCTCTGGTGCAGACAGGCCATGGTATACGGTTAACCGGACAGGATTCTGGGCGTGGTACGTTTTTTCATCGGCATGCGGTGATACGCGATCAAGTTGCGGCGGATCAAAATGAACGAATTTATGTGCCATTGTGCCATATCGATCCGCAGCAAGCCGATTTTGTGGTCATTGATTCGATGCTATCCGAAGAAGCCGTGCTTGGTTTTGAATACGGTTATGCCACAACGCAACCCAACGAATTGGTCATATGGGAAGCGCAATTTGGCGATTTCGTCAATGGCGCGCAAGTCGTCGTCGATCAGTTTATTGCCGCCGGTGAAGCTAAATGGGGGCGTTTGTGCGGTTTGGTCATGATGTTACCGCATGGTTATGAAGGGCAGGGACCGGAGCATTCCTCTGCGCGGCTCGAACGATTTATGCAGCTTTGCGCGGATTATAATATTCAGATTTGTATTCCTTCCACGCCCGCGCAAATGTTTCACATGCTGCGTAGGCAAATCATTCGTCCGTTACGCAAACCGCTGATCATCATGAGTCCCAAAAGTATGTTGCGGCTTAAAGAATCCGCGTCGCGTTTGGAAGATTTAGTTCAAGGTCATTTTTATCCAGTGATTCCTGAGGTGGATAATCTGAATGCAAAAAAAGTCAGGCGCATCATTGTTTGTAGCGGAAAGATTTATTATGAGCTGATTGCTTACCGGAAAGAACGAAAAATAACCAATATGGTGATTATTCGTCTGGAGCAACTGTATCCGTTCCCGCATGACGAATTTCAAGCCGAAATTGACCGTTACAAAAATGCGAAAGAAGTGATATGGTGTCAGGAAGAACCCGGCAATCAAGGCGCGTGGCATAGGATCCAACATTATCTGTTGCGGCATATGTGGCCAAATCAAATACTGGATTACGCTTTGCGCGCTTCAGCTGCATCACCGGCAGTGGGTTATGCGGCCCGACATAAATTTACCCAAAATGAATTGATAGAAGCAGCTTTCAGAGACAAAATTTAACCAGAGGACGAAACATTATGCTCGTTGAAGTAAAAGTACCTGTGTTATCAGAGTCTGTTGCTGAAGCTACTTTGGTAGCGTGGCATAAAAAAATTGGTGAAGCGGTCAAGCGCTCCGAGAATCTGATCGATATCGAGACCGATAAAGTCGTGATGGAATTGCCTGCACCGAAAGCCGGTGTGCTGAAAGAAATCCGTAAACCCGATGGGGCAACCGTCACCAGCGGTGAAGTGATCGCTGTAATCGACACGGATGCTGTGGCTGAAGAAACGCAAGCAAGCGAAGCGGAAACTAAGCCGATTACCGATATTCAACCCAAAAAACCGGTAGCGTCTACTGAAAAAGCGATTGCTGCGAATGAGGATTCACAAACAGCGCCTGTGTTGATGCCTGCTGCGCGCAAACTGGCGGCTGATCTTAATTTGAATTCTTCTGATGTGGCTCGCCTTAAAGGCAGCGGATTAGGGGGGCGCGTTCTTAAAGAAGATGTGCAAGCTTCGATCGATAAGCAAGTGGTTAATACAACCGAACAAGTCGCACAGCCGATACCACAATCACAGTCACAGCCTCAAACACAGCCAGAAACGTTTTCACCGCAACACGCGGTCAACGTAAATCAACCTAGCGGTTCCCGCAAAGAGCGCCGGGTAGCGATGTCCCGTTTGCGTCAAACGATTGCACAGCGGTTGGTACAATCACAGTCAACCGCGGCGATTTTAACGACCTTTAATGAAGTCAACATGCAAGCTGTGATGGATCTGCGTGCGCGTTATAAGGTGGAGTTTGAAAAAGAACACGGCGTCAAGCTCGGCTTCATGTCATTCTTTGTTAAAGCAGTTGTCGCAGCGCTGAAAAAATACCCGATTATCAATGCCTCGGTCGAAGGCACTGATATTGTTTACCACGATTACTTTGATATTGGTATCGCAGTGGGCAGTTCACGTGGATTGGTGGTTCCGGTGATTCGCAACGCTGATCAATTGACGCTGGCGGGAATTGAAAAACAAATTGCGGACTTTGCTAAACGCGCGCAGGAAGGTAAGCTCACGCTCGAAGAACTTGGTGGCGGTACTTTCTCGATCACTAACGGCGGCGTATTTGGTTCGATGCTGTCAACGCCAATTATCAATCCGCCACAAAGCGCGATCCTCGGTATTCATGCCACCAAAGATCGACCCGTTGTGGAAAATGGCCAAATTGTCATCCGCCCGATGAATTATCTAGCGCTTTCCTATGATCATCGCATTATCGATGGTCGGGAAGCAGTGCTAGCCTTGGTGGCGATGAAAGAAGCCTTGGAATATCCGGTTAGTCCGTTGTTGGAGGCATAAGATATCTGTATAACATTTCAAGCTTGATCTGGGAAACGTCAAGGAGATATTCAGTCAATCAATTTTAGATTGACTGAATGCGTTCAAGAATTGTTATACAAGCTAGATTCGTGGATGATGGTTTGCCTATGGAAGATGGTCGTGGCAAACGATTAAAATTCAGATGGGCCAATATCCATTTTCTCCTGCTCGTAAACCTTTCACGTACTCAAGCAGATCACTCAGCCAAACAGTTTTTTAAGCGCCCAAAAGCAAATCACCGGCAAATATTCAGTTTGCAAGTGATATCATTCAGCCCTGTCAAAAATCGATTCTACTGTTTCAAACGATGCCAGGATTACACACTATTTCTACGTATTCGCCTCCGATTTGGTTGCCTGGAGGGAACCTACAAACCATCTATCCTTATGCCTTCAAGCCGGTGCGACTGTTTCAATACCGGCGGGAGCGCTGGGAATTGGATGATGGTGATTTCGTCGATGTGGATTGGGTCGATGGTGCTGTCCATTCGCCTTTGGTGGTGTTTTTTCATGGTTTGGAAGGCAACTCTTCCAGTCATTATATTGTTAGTACTATCAATAGCTTAAAAAGGCATCATTGGTCGAGTGTGGTGATTCATTTTCGTGGTTGTTCTGGGGTACCTAACCGGTTACCACGTGCATATCATGCCGGTGATTCTGCAGAAATTGAGCAGATGCTACAACGTGTGATTCTCCAGATTGGAGAGAGTCGATCTCCGCAACCGCTGTTTGTTGTAGGGGTATCGTTGGGTGGCAATGCCTTGTTAAAATGGTTGGGGGAACAGAACCAACGGGCAAACAGCCTGGTTTCCCGTGTGGCCGCCATTTCTGTTCCACTCGATTTGGCGGCGGCGGGGGTTGCGTTGGATACCGGTTTTAATCAAGTGTATACCCGGCATTTCCTGGCAACGTTGAAACGCAAAGCTTTTTATAAGCTTCAGCAATTTCCTGGGTTATTTGATCGTCAAGCACTGAAGAAATGCGCCACTATTTATGATTTTGATAATCTGGTGACGGCACCATTACATGGTTTCCGTGATACCGATCACTATTGGCGCATGTCTTCCAGCAAGCAATGGCTAGGAAAAATAACCGTACCTACTTTGATTATCAATGCATGCAACGATCCTTTTATGCCAGCTTCCGTTTTACCCAAACAGCAAGAAGTATCGTCCAAGGTGACGCTGGAATTTCCCGAACACGGCGGACACGCTGGGTTTCTACAAGGCACATTCCCGGGCAGGTTGGATTGGTTGCCGGAAAGGATATTTAATTTCTTTAATCAGAGCCAAGTTCAAACGTAAGTCAGTGGGTGAGATCACAATGACAGACGGTTATAAAAGGATTGTGAATCTCACCAGCGTAGACTATGCTTATAAATGTATGACTACAGTAAAGTCATGGTCTGTTGTTCATGGATATCTACTATTAAAGGAGTATTGATATGGATATGTTTAAAAATAAAAGCCATTTTTTGCGTATTACCGGTTGTTTGGTTCTTGGGTTGTTTAGTACATCATTATTGGCCAACTCACCTGCACCCCCTGCACCTCCTGCACCGAAGCCCATTACGGATGACAGGAAAAATATTGGACAAACCGAAAAATCCGATCCGACTTTAATGAGTCGCAATAAGAGTGGCGCCGGTGTTTCTCCACCCAATGATCAAATCCCAGATGCCGCACAAGCTAAGACAATTGAAGATGCGCCTGCAAAACTTCGTGAGGAGATTCCCATGATGAGTCCTGCCAATCCGTCTGCTTCAAGCATGCCTGCGCAAACCAATCCATTGAATAATCGATTGAATATAAACAGTTCTCCTCCAGCCAATAGTCAACAAAGAATGTTGAATCCTGGAAGACCAGTGGATTCGGGTTATTAAATCAAATCATGATTGTTTCTATCTGGCTAGCAGAGGCTATCTGCTAGCCGATAAACTGCTTTATTGGTGTGACCGATTCTTTCGAGCCGCTACTGGTAATACTGTTGCACCAAAGCATTTTTTTCTAAAAGAGTTATTTAAAATTCAAGCTTCATTGTGCCGGGTAGTTTGCCATGCGTGAAACACAATCCTCCGAATTATCCCCGAAACCCGTTTCATTTCGTGAAGTTTTTTGGTATTGGTTGAAATTGGGGTTTATTAGCTTTGGCGGCCCGGCTGGGCAAATTGCGATCATGCATCAGGATTTGGTGGAGAAAAAACGTTGGATTTCAGAACGGCGTTATCTGCATGCATTGAATTACTGCATGTTGTTGCCAGGGCCGGAAGCGCAGCAATTAGCCATCTATATTGGGTGGCTTATGCACGGTATTTGGGGCGGTATTGTCGCAGGAACATTGTTTGTTCTGCCGGCGCTTTTCATGCTGATTGGATTAAGCTATGTTTATTTGAGTTTTGGGCATTTAGCATCTGTTGCTGGTGTACTTTATGGCATCAAGCCTGCGGTCACGGCGATTGTCGCATTTGCGGCTTATCGTATTGGAACTCGTACATTAAAAAATGAATGGTTGTGGGGCATTGCAATTTTAGCTTTTCTGGCGATTTTCCTGTTACAAACACCGTTTCCTTTGATTGTTCTAACCGCAGCTTTACTGGGAATGGTAGGGGGACAATTAGCGCCTGGAAAGTTTACTGTTGGCGGCGGACATGGCGCGCTAAAACACAGTTACGGTAAAGCACTTATAGATGATGATACGCCTATCCCCGACTATGCTCGATTTGGTTTGAAACGATTCAGCACCATAATAGTGGCTGGGTTGATTTTATGGAGCAGTGTCATGGCTTATCTTACCTACCAATATACTTGGGATGGTGCATTAACGCAGATGGGATGGTTCTTTACCAAGGCGGCATTGCTGACTTTTGGTGGTGCCTATGCGGTATTGCCGTATGTTTATCAAGGTGCGGTTGAACACTTTCATTGGCTTACGGCCACACAAATGATCGACGGCCTTGCATTAGGAGAAACTACCCCCGGACCATTGATTATGGTGGTGACCTACGTCGGATTCGTTGCCGGTTGGACGAAAGAATTGTTTGGTTCCGAGCAACTACTTTGGGCAGGGATTGCCGGTGCTTGCACTGTTACCTATTTTACTTTTCTACCAAGTTTTTTGTTTATCCTGGCGGGTGGGCCACTCGTGGAATCTACCCATGGCAATTTAAGATTCACTGCACCCTTAACCGCTATTACGGCTGCTGTGGTCGGCGTTATTCTCAATTTGGCGGTATTCTTTGCCTATCATGTCTTTTGGCCGCAAGGCTTACAAAGTAGCTTCGATATAGTGGCCGCATTCATCGGCGCGTTAGCATTGTTGGCTTTAGTGCGGTTCAAAGTTGGCGTTATCCCGGTGATCATTGCTTGTGGCGCGATTGGAGTTGCATTGAATGATGTGTATTTTATTTGAGTATTCAATGATCAATGCGCTGTTTCATGCAGGATAACGCTTGCTTTTTTAAGCCATCATGTTAATTGCCTGAACGTATCTGCATTATTCCATTTTCTTTTCTTAGAACATACATGTTTCCGTCAGAAGACACTTGAATATCGACGATCATGCCCATTCCGGAAGCAAAAGAAAATGATTTCTTCGTTGCAATATCATAGCGACGAATCCAGCCGCCGCAGAAATCGCCATAGAAGTAATCGCCTACATAATCTTTTGGAAATCGATCATTGATTGGATTGTAAAACGCACTACCGACAATCGCGTAACAAGGTGCAGTGTTATTATGTTTGTAAGCGAGGATGGGATTACGAAATCGTGTATCGTTACTTTTCCCTTCGACGATTGGCCAACCGTAATTTGCGCCCTTGGTGATTTGGTTGACTTCTTCCCAGGAGTTTGCGCCGACATCATTGACATAAACGCGTCCAGAACCGGGTTGTACATCAAAACTATAGGGATTACGCAGTCCTTTTGCCCAAATGGCGCGATTGACACCAACAGCACTTTGATAAAATGGATTGTCGTTCGGTATACTGCCATCTTTATTAATGCGCAGTATTTTACCTTTTAGATTTGATAAAGACTGTGCATTGCTACGAACGTCTCCATCACCTACTGCAATATAGAGCTTTCCATCTGCTCCAAAACCAATTGCACCACCGTTGTGTTTTGTCTGAGAGCCGGATGGTTGAATATCTAGCAGCACATCTTCGCTGCCAGATAACGCCGTGTCGCCATTGGCTTTAAAGCGACTTACGCGATTATGGATAGTCGGAGATTTGCTGGTGTAATAGACGTAAACCCATTGATTTGTCAAAAAATTTGGATCAAAGGCAATGCCTAATAATCCGCGCTCACCCTGGCTATTAACGCGTGTAGCGATATTTAGAAATGGTTGTGCCAGTAGATGGCCTTTTTCCACAATTTTGATGCGTCCAGCTTGCTCGGTAATAAAAATACGGCCATCAGGTGCAATCGCCATTCGTGTTGGATTGTTCAGGCCCTTGATGATGTTGGTTTGCGTGAATCCAGCAGGTACCCCAGCTTGTATTTCAGCGGATATGAATAACACGGGCAAAATTGCTATAGTGAATATTACGAAATATTTTCGTGCGAAGCGGATGTTCTTGAATATGAATAATTGATTTGAAACCATAGTTCAACTCCTTTGTGATACCAATACCATAGAACATGAAGCTGATTCATGAGTACTGAATGCGAAGAGAAAAAATAGTGTCACTATTGATTAATTTTTAGCGTACACATACTTAGCGAGAAATCCTTAGGTCGTTAAGCTCAATATATTGCGACAATCCCCATGAGTTGCGTTATTCAAGTTTTAGCAAAGCGTATTATCAATTCTGCTAAGTGCTTACTTTGAATATCTGTAATTAATTTACAGAGAGGACAAGACCACAGAGATCACTTATTGAAGCAGCAAATTTTGAGTTGAGGTCATTGTTATAGTTCTCAACGAATGAATTCTACGTGGGAAAATTATACACGACTTACGACATAAGTACAGTGTGAAGTTTTATTTAAGTGTTACAGAATGCTAATAATAGATTCTAAGTATATAATTAATAATGAGAAATAATTCTTAAATGATTGGTCTTGCAAATTTTAAAAAAACCTGACTATAAATGCATTTTCAATGTTTTTTGTGAATGGAATCCGCACTCGATGACCGCTACCCGGTGCAACTTGTACTGATTGGCCTTTTGAATCGAGCATGTGTGACAACTCTATGATTTCATTTCCACTGGGGTGAATGATTTCCAGTCGGTCTCCGATTTGAAAGCGATTTTTAACTAATACTTCTGCTAATCCGTTGCCGTTGTCAAACCCAGTCACATGGCCAACATATTGACTGCGGTTGGATTCTGAGTGGCCGCGCAGATAATTTTGTGTTTCTTGTGTGCTATGACGTTGATAAAAACCACTGGTATAGCCGCGGTTTGCCAGTCCTTCCAATTCGCCAAGCAGCGCTGGGTTAAACGGTTTTTCAGCCGCCGCATCATCAATCGCTTTGCGATAGACTTGCGCAGTACGTGCTACGTAATAAAGTGATTTGGTGCGACCTTCGATTTTTAACGAATCAACACCAATTTTCACGAGTCGTTCCACATGCTCTACCGCCCGTAAATCTTTAGAATTCATGATGTACGTACCATGTTCATCTTCCATAATGGGCATCAACTGCCCCGGCCGTTCGCTTTCTTCGATCAGATACACTTCATCAGCCAATGGATGGCGGGGGATCGAGCCACAACCGCTACCTGACATATCTTGTTGATTCGATTGCTGCATGGCTTGTCCAAAATTGAAATCAATTTTCTCGATGGTTTGGATATCACCACTGGCATTTTCTTCAGCAGGTTTTACTTTGTAGTCCCAGCGGCAAGAATTGGTGCAAGTTCCCTGATTCGGGTCGCGATGATTGAAATAGCCGGAAAGCAAGCAACGTCCAGAATAGGCAATGCATAATGCGCCATGCACAAAAACTTCCAATTCCATATCGGGGCAATAATCGCGAATTTGTGCAACTTCATCTAATGACAATTCGCGCGATAGAATCACGCGCGTCAAACCGATTTTTTGCCAAAATTTGACGCCCATATAATTCACGGTATTGGCTTGTACTGACAAATGAATTGGCATGTCCGGCCATTGTTCGCGTACCAACATGATCAATCCTGGGTCTGCCATGATCAGCGCATCTGGCTTCAGCTCCATAACAGGCGCCATATCCGCGAGATAAGTTTTAATTTTAGCGTTATGCGGCATAATATTACTGGCAACGAAAAATTTTTTACCCAGTTTGTGCGCTTCGGTGATGCCTATTTGGATTTGCTCCAAAGCAAATTCATTGTTGCGTGCACGTAGCGAGTAACGGGGCTGTCCAGCGTATACGGCATCCGCGCCGAAGGCGTATGCCATCCGCATTTTTTCCAGTGATCCAGCGGGAAGTAACAGTTCAGGTGATTTCAACATAAGGTAAAATAGTGTCCAATTGTATTCATAGTTTAATGCGCTGACCTGAATTGTACATCATGCCAACTTACCCCGCCTTTATTCACTTGCGCATGCACAGCGAATATTCTATTTTGGACAGCACCATCCGGATTCCAGAAGTGATCGCCAAAGCGGTGGCTGATCAGATGCCTGCGCTCGCATTGACGGATTTGGCCAATCTATTTGCACTGGTAAAGTTTTATCAAACTGCGCATAAAAGCGGAATCAAGCCGGTTGTGGGGTGCGATGTATGGATCACGAACGAGATAGATCGGAATAAGCCTTATCGCATGTTACTGCTGTGTCAGTCTCGCGAAGGGTATCTATTACTCTCACGACTGCTATCACGTGCTTATCGTGAAAACCAGTTTCATGGTCGCGCGGAAATCAAATCTGCGTGGTTTCATGCTACTGAATGGGGTACGCAAGGCTTAATTGCACTATCCGGCGCGCGTTTGGGAGAGGTCGGAATTGCGTTGATGCATCAAAATTTTGAACCCGCAAAAATACTTGCGCAACAATGGTCAGCGCTTTTTCCAGATCGATTTTATCTGGAGATTCAACGCGATGGCCATGCAAACGCAGCAACCTTGATCCAAAGCACCTTATTGTTGGCACAGCAGTGCGATTTGCCGGTGGTTGCTACACAAGCCGTGCAGTTTCTAAATCCAGAAGACTTTCGGGCGCACGAAGCGCGTGTCTGCATAGCTGAAGGTTACGTTTTGGAGGACAAGCGCCGTCCTAAAAATTTTACTGAACAACAGTATTTCAGAACGCAAACTGAAATGGTTGAATTATTTGCCGACATTCCAAGTGCTTTGGCTAATACCATTGAAATCGCGAAACGGTGTAATTTAACTTTGGAATTGGGTATCAATCGGTTACCGATGTTTCCTACGCCTGATAATGTTAGTTTAGAACAGTATTTGCGTGAACAAGCTGACGCAGGATTGCAACAACGCTTGACACAATTGTTTCCAGAAAATGAATTACGCCAAAATAAGATAGTAGAATATCAAGCGAGACTGGAATTTGAAGTCAACACTATCATTCAGATGGGGTTTTCCGGTTACTTTCTAATCGTCGCTGATTTTATTAATTGGGCAAAGCAAAATAATGTTCCGGTTGGTCCTGGAAGGGGTTCTGGTGCGGGCTCGTTGGTAGCTTACTCACTCGGCATTACGGATCTTGATCCATTGCGATACGATTTATTGTTTGAGCGTTTTTTAAATCCGGAGCGCGTATCGATGCCGGATTTTGACATCGATTTCTGCCAAGATCGGCGTGAGTTGGTCATTGAATACGTAAAGCAACGTTATGGCACCAATAAAGTCTCGCAAATTGCTACTTTTGGTACGATGGCCGCAAAAGCAGTGATTCGAGACATAGGTCGAGTATTGGATTTACCCTACAACTTTGTTGACCAATTGGCCAAACTGGTACCTTTCGAAATAGGCATGACATTAAAAAAGGCACGCCAATTGGAACCGCAACTCAATCAGCGTGCCGACCAAGAAGAAGATGTGCGCACTTTGCTCGAGCTCGCTGAAAGCCTTGAAGGTGTCACGCGCAATATCGGCATGCATGCGGGAGGTGTGTTGATCGCGTCTAGCGACATTACCGATTTTTGCCCAATTTACTGTACCGAATCGGCCGAATCTGTTGTCAGTCAGCTTGACAAAGATGATGTCGAAAAAATCGGCCTGGTCAAGTTCGATTTTCTGGGCTTAAAAACTTTAACCACACTTGATCGTGCAGTCACTTACATCCGTGAATCTCAGAGACAATCAGAAGTAAATACAACTCAAGATGGCGAGATTTTTTCTTTGCAAACGATGTCACTGGAAGATGAAAAAACCTATGCGCTGATGCGCAAAGGCAATGCAGTCGGCATATTTCAGTTTGAATCGCAAGGCATGAAAGATTTGCTGCAGCGCGCCAAGCCGGATTGTTTTGAAGACATTATTGCGTTGGTGGCGTTATACCGGCCTGGCCCGATGGATTTGATCCCGGAATTTATTGAGCGCAAGCATGGTAAAAAACAGATTGAATACCTTGATGCGCGCCTCGTGCCAATTTTAGGGCCCACTTATGGCATCATGATTTATCAGGAACAAGTGATGCAGATTGCCCAGGTTATTGGAGGCTATAGTCTTGGCAGTGCAGATTTACTGCGTCGTGCGATGGGCAAGAAAAAGGTCGAAGAAATGGCCCAACAGCGCGACATTTTTGTGACGGGTGCAGTTAACAATGGTTTGGATAAAAGCAAAGCGACCGAACTTTTTGGGTTAATGGAAAAGTTTGCGGGTTACGGCTTTAACAAATCACATGCAGCCGCCTATGCGTTGATTGCTTTTCAGACCGCTTATCTAAAGGCGAATTATCCGGCAGAATTCATGGCGGCGTGTTTGTCCGCTGATATGGATGACACTGACAAAGTTCATATTTTTATTGAAGACTGCTTGGCGAACGGGCTGACCATTTTACCACCCGATATTAATGAATCAACGTATCACTTTGTCCCAGTGAATGACAAAACCGTTCGTTTTGGTTTGGGCGCGATCAAAGGATCGGGTGAGTCAGCGATTAACATGCTTGTTGCAGAACGCAAATGCAGTGGTTATTTTGGTGATTTGTTTGATTTTTGTAACCGGATTGACAAGCGCATTGTCAATCGCCGTACCATTGAATCTTTGATACGCGTCGGCGCATTTGATTTGATTGATGCCAATCGTGGCAGCTTACTGGCCTCGGTCGGAATGGCAATCGAATCGGCCGAACAAATGAATCAATCGTCCAATCAAGCCAATTTGTTTGCTGAAACCAGTGAAGCGTTGCCGAAAATGCAGCTTATTCAAACGCAGGCTTGGTCGGAGCGCGAGAAATTGCACCAAGAAAAAATCGGCTTGGGGTATTACTTCAGTGGGCACCCTTATGAAACCTATGCTTTGGAACTCAAACGTTTCATTCGCACACGCTTGAATCAGTTAAACCCACAGCGCGAAACGCAATTGATTGCCGGTATCATCCACTCGATCCGCATTCAAATGACACGTCGTGGGCGTATGGCTATCATTAATTTGGATGATGGCAACGCACGGGTTGAAGTCGTCGTTTTTAATGAGTTATTTGATGTTCACCGGGCACGGTTGAAAGAAGATCAACTCCTGATTGTCGAAGTGAAAATCAGTAACCGGAACTATAATAGCGAAGGCGATGACGAGCTCCGAATTACTGCCGAACAATTGTATGATCTCGCGCAAATTCGCACACGCTTTGCCAAGCAACTTAAAATTCATTGTAATGCAACCACAATTGGATCCATCGCGAATCTTAAAGACTTACTGGTACTGTATGCAGCTAATGTATCGGCCGTTGAATCGCATAACCTTTTAGCCGCCTGCCCGGTTACTTTGATCTATCACAATGAATTTGCCGTAAGCCCGATCGAATTTGGAAAAAATTGGCAAGTGATTTTGCACAATGATTTGCTGCAAGCCTTGTATGCACGTTTCAAAACGGAAAATGTCGAGATTGTTTATTGAATCTCGTGAGCATAGCAAAATGATTTGCGTTCTGTTGACTGCACATTTGCCACGATAGCCAGCGTGGCGCCCCGCCCCGCCCCGTTTGACTGTAGGGGTTAGGGCGCTTTATTGCCAGGTAATATCAAGGCTCTAGACTAGCAGACACGATCTGTTAGTCTAGTAAGATGTTAAGAAACAGTAAATTAAGCGACTATTACATT
>JAMXAG010000006.1 GCA_024281675.1 Nitrosomonas sp. | reverse complement strand
ACAGTCTTTTAAAGTCCGATAAAAAACATTCAAAACAGGACACGATCAGTTCGATCACAAAAGATCCTAATAAATAAACAGGTAAACATCCCGCTGAAATTTTCAAGTATTTTTGTTGATTCTTGTACGCATCTCATAGGCACGATTTCCTGGACCCAGCGCTGTGCTGACGACAACCTGTATCGACACACAGACATAAATTTGTGGGGTATTTCATGATCAGGGGATCTCCATATAATTACCACTAAACGATAAAATCCGTCGGTTTCGTCTATATACAGAGCCACAATCGAAAGAACCGGCACCATCTCAACGGGACACACCGTAGAACGCAGGAAGGATGATGGGGACGGTATTTCAGGTCTGAATAGCAAGATTTATCTTCAAGGAAGAAAACATGGTTACTCTGTATGGAATTGAATGGTCACGAGCAAAACATGTATTGATCGTTATTTCCTACAGCGAATCCAAATCCGTACATCATTGGTGGGCCTGTAATGCACGATACAGTTTTCTTGCTTCTTCTTCCTTCAGCGTGTCATCAATTTCACGCAGAACGCTTTGAAGATCGACTGGTTTTTCAATGTCTTCGAAGTGCCCGGTTAACACACTTTCCGGATGGAGTTGTCCGCTTTGGTAGAGTGACCATATCTCCATACCATAACGGGTGGCTAGCAATTCAGGCGCAAACTGACCGAAATAAATTGCCAAGTTCTCGACATCACGTAGCAGCATTCTGCACGCTTGGTTATTGGCAGATGCGTCGATAGCTTGTGGCAAATCGATGATCACAGGCCCGGTGCTGTCGACCAACACATTATATTCAGACAGATCGCCGTGGATAATCCCTGTGCATAGCATGCGAACCACTTGCGCTATTAGTGCGCGGTGGTATTCATGAGCTAACTCGGCAGTCAGAACAAGTTCGTTGAGCCGTGGGGCTGCGTTGCCATTGCTATCGGTCACCAGATCCATCAGTAATACGCCCTCATGAAAATGATGCGGCTTGGGCACGCGCACACCTGCAGCAGCAAGCCGGTACAGGGCATCTACCTCGGCACTTTGCCACGATTCCTCCTGTGCTTTGCGTCCGTACCGGGTACCTTTTTCCATGGCGCGTGCGCGACGGCTGTTTTTTACTTTGCGGCCCTCGGTATAATCCGTGCTTTGGCGAAAACTGCGTTTGTTGGCTTCTTTGTATACTTTAGCGCAACGTATCTCTTCTCCACAACGAACCACATAAACCGAAGCTTCCTTGCCACTCATTAATTGACGAATCACTTCATCGATAAAGCCATCCTGGATCAGTGGTTCAATTCTTTTTGGAGTTTTCATGGGTGTAAAATACTATGTTTATATTTTGATAGTCATCTTAACAGACCATTGAAAAACTATCTGTGTTCCGCTGCGGTGTTAAAAACAGGATTTGAATGATGCTATCCAGGATGCTTAATCGTACATTGTACCGATTTGCCGGTCTTTCAATAGCGGTGATTTTTATATTTGGCGGGATTATACGGGCGAATAAATCATGCGAGCGAACACTTTCATTACGCGGGTTTTCTCCTCATAACCAGGGGGCAGTTCAATCCATCGCTATCCGCCATTTCATGTTTTCATTTTATAAAACTTCAACTCCATGAAAATCAGCATACCTCAAATGAACCGATACCGTCTTCTGATGAGATTATCATTATTGTACGGGAGATCCAGTTAGCGACCAGGTCAAACCACGGTCTGTCGATATATATAGCTCGTTTCTCGATGCGCCAATAAGCGTATTATCTTGCTTAAAATTAGGGGATATACGAAATTCAATAAATTGAACGTTTTTCCCAAGAAGCGATGTTCCCATATTCTGCATTGCAGTTATCCACCCTGCATTATTCAGTGATACACGATATAAGCCTTTTCCCCGAACAGTAACAAAAATTATTCGATCTTCGGCAAAAGCCGGAGAGAATTCAATTTGCTCGATTACGGTAGATGGTCCGACATTACTGTGGAGCAACGGTTTCCAGCTGTCCCCACCATTGCCCGAACGATAAATACCGTTGTTTGTACCTACGAATATCAAGCGATCGGTGATGAATTCGGGAGATATGGCAATCCACATAAAGCTCTGTTGCCCATTGATTACAATCGAATCTGATCCGATTTGTGACCAGTTTTTGCCGCTATTTTTTGTACGCCAAACATCTCCCGAGCGGTTAGCAGCAAAGGCAGTTTTATCATTGGCATAATTGCGTGAAACCGCAATACTTGTAACATGTGGAGAAAGTGGAAAATCCGGTATATTGTGCCAGTTGATACCGCCATCATTCGTATGGAGAATTCCATGCAATCTTGTTCCAATATAAATTTCCTGATCGCGATCAAAAGCTGGAGATAGCGCGAATACATTGATATAAACTAGATGATTGAGAGGAGGAAATTGTGGAATAGGAAATACATCCCAGCTTTCTCCGGAATTACTGGAGAATCCTATCTGCCTCCCAATTTTTGTCGCAACTGCCAGCGGGGGGCCAACACGATTCTGGACAAAATCGACATCAATACCGTCTAACGGTGCGCCGAATGGATTTGGCCAGCCGGCTGAGCCAATGGACCACGTGGCGCCCTTATCACTGGAAGTGTAGAAACCACCTTCACTATTATAGGCCGTCGCAATGATTCTTTGATCATTCATAAAATTTGGAGAAAAGGCCAAACCCGTGATCAGATTTTTCCGGGTTTGTTTCTCAGTCCAATTGATACCGCCATTTGTTGAAATGAACAATCCATCAAACGCAGAAAGGAAAATAGCTTGATCAGCCGAAAATGTTTGGGATATCTGCAGTTCACTGAATTCATTAAGTGCATCTGTTTGACCGGTAATTACGGCTCCTGAATCATTGAGAACCCAGCTGTTACCACGATCCGTCGATTTATATACGGCTTTTGTTTGGGTGGTGCAAAATAATGTTCCATCAGTATTGTAATTGGGTGAAACAGCTATGTTGTTGATGGTTTCGTCAGGTATATTAGTAGATCTGTTTGTGAATGTTATTCCAAGATCATTGCTGTAGAAAACCCCGCTACTGGTAGCCAGGAAGATTTCTCTAGCGGGTCCCGGTGCAATGGCTATACCATAAGTTATTGCTTCTGTTGGATTTCCTCTGTCGACCCAGTTATTTGCACCGTCTATAGATATTTGCAGATTCCCACTTGTACTTGCGGTCATCACAGTAGTATTTTGTGCAAAGCTGGGCGATACTGCGACTATACTTACACCCGCTGTTGTACCTAGTAATTTAGTCCAGCTAGTCTCGCTGCTAGAACGTCGATAAAGTTCACCATGACCTGGTGCCAGGAAAAGCACATAATCGGTGCTTCCCACTTTTGCAATCTCTAAATTACCCTTTAAATACTTGTTTGCTATGCCCGTGTTAAAAAGCTGCCAGGAATTACCACGATTTACTGATCGATAAACACCATCGCCCAAAGTTGTAGCAAATACGGTTTTATCGTTGTTATAGTTGGGTGAGACACGAATAGCCGAAAAGTTGGAGCGATTATCCATACCTCTCGGGAGCTTGATCCAAGTCGCACCACCGTCAGTTGATCTTAGAATATTTTCATAGTGAAAGCTGGTCCGTTCGCCTTCAACTGCCACGAAGAGCGTTTTATCATTCGCAAAATTTGGTGAGATACCGAGCCCACGCACTTGATCATGGGGGCTATGTGCATAGGTAGTAATCACAATGAAACCAAGTGTTAAGAAACTTGTGATCATTGCAATAATCCGCCATTTTTTATTATTTTTCACTTATTACTCCTTTCTTATATTGATAGATACACTCAAATCATGTTTTTTATTAGTTGTACTGTTGATACCGGTTCAAAATTGATCAGGGGAAATCAGTGCGCAGGGTACTACGCATCTGTGGATAAGTTGTCCTGAACGAAACTTGAACTGCCCGAAGGCGGCCTCAAACTCTTCTTCGGTGTACTTACCAACCTTGGTCGAGAGCAACATTACAAAAACGTCGCACTCGCGTATCGACTTGTTGTATTCGTCTTGTAGACACGTCCACGAGAGTGCATCCAAGAAGTCTTCCCACATTACGAGGTCGAGAAATGTGTCCCGTTCAATCCAATCTTTGTTCTTTCGGTTGATCTGGATCTCGTGTCTTCCGCTAATGCTGATGAGGACGCCAGGAATATCTTGATTCGCGTCATTTTAGACGTCCGAAATGACGCGATATATCATGTCAAGTGTAATAGCAAATCCGGTAGTATTCATTCTATCTCCTCGTTTTGTATCGAACTGTCATCATTTTAAATTTCATTGCAAGAAGGTTCTAGACCCCTCCCAAAAATTCCATACTTGCGAAGCATACCCCCCCAACCGCCGTTTCGTGCAATGGATCGTCGAGTCTGTGGATTAACATTTTTCATAACACAGCAGACCCGTTGAAAAACGTTTAGAATATGCCCCCCTTTCTTACAACAATCATCAGCAGGTAGCCCTTTGATTACAACCGCTAATATCACCATGCAATTCGGCGCCAAGCCGCTGTTTGAAAATGTTTCCGTAAAATTCGGCGGGGGTAACCGCTATGGTTTGATTGGCGCGAATGGTTGCGGCAAGTCGACTTTTATGAAAATTCTAGGCCGGGATCTTGAGCCATCTGCTGGTAATGTCACGGTCGACAGCGGCGAACGGGTAGGGAAGTTACGCCAGGACCAATTTGCTTTTGAAGAGTGTTTCGTCATTGACACCGTCATGATGGGACACGAGGAATTGTGGCGTATCAAACAGCAACGCGACACCATTTATGCTAATCCGGATGCCACTGAAGAAGACTATATGCATGCCGCCGAACTGGAATCGCAATTTGCCGAACTGGATGGGTATTCTGCCGAAGCACGTGCCGGAGAGCTGCTGCTTGGGGTGGGTATCCCCTCTGACCAACATCAGGGATTGATGAGCGCGATTGCACCCGGATTCAAGTTGCGTGTATTGTTGGCGCAGGCCTTATTTTCCAATCCGGAAATCTTATTACTGGATGAACCGACCAATAATCTCGATATCAATACCATCCGCTGGTTGGAAGATGTCATCAATGCCAGCAAAAACACCATCATCATCATCTCGCATGATCGGCATTTTCTGAACAGCGTGTGCACGCATATGGCTGATCTGGATTATGGCGAACTGCGCATCTACCCCGGTAACTATGATGACTACATGACCGCTTCGACCCAAGTGCGCGAGCGCATGCTAGCCAACAATGCCAAGAAGAAAGCGCAGATTGCCGATTTGCAGTCTTTTGTCAGTCGCTTCTCTGCCAACGCGTCGAAAGCCCGACAGGCAACCAGCCGTGCGCGACAGATCGAGAAAATCAAACTGGAAGATGTCAAACCCTCCAGCCGCCAGTATCCGTTTATCCGCTTTGAAGTGGACGACAGAGATAAGCTGCATCGCCTGGCGGTTTCCATCAAAGCAATCAGTAAGGATTTCCCTGGGCTGGATAAGCCTCTATTCGATCATTTAAGCCTTGATATCGAAGCCGGCGAGAAAGTCGCCATCATCGGCCCTAATGGCATCGGAAAAACTACGCTGCTGCGTTGCCTTGCAGGTGATCTAATGCCGGATTCGGGCGAGATCAAATGGGCCGAGAAAGCACGCCCTGGTTATTTTCCACAGGATCATGCGGCTGATTTTGAAGAAAAACTGTCATTGACCGAATGGATGGATCAATGGCGGCAAAGCAATGATGACGATCAAACGATCCGCGGCACACTGGGCCGATTATTGTTCTCAGGCGATGATGTCAAAAAATCCACCCGCGTAATTTCCGGCGGGGAACAAGGCCGCATGCTCTTCGGCAAGTTGATTCTGCAGAAACCGAATGTTTTGCTGATGGATGAACCGACCAATCATTTGGATATGGAGTCCATCGAATCGCTAAATAGCGCACTGGAAAAATTTACCGGCACGTTGATTTTTATTTCCCATGACCGCGAATTCGTTTCTTCGCTGGCTACGCGAGTACTTGAAATGACGCCGGACGGCATTAACGACTTCAAAGGTAATTATGAGGATTATTTGCAATCACAAGGCATTGGATAAGTTGAAACTTTGAGCAATGAAAGTCATGATTCCTTCATTATCTTCAGTAATGTACCGGTTTTGGTTATGAGCTTTTGGATGTACCTGTGGCATTAAAACCAACCATCTATAAATTCAAAATTGCGTTGACCGATCTCGATCGTAATTATTACGATACGCTCAACCTGACTATCGCCCAACATCCATCCGAAACGCTGGAACGCATGATGGTGCGCATGCTGGCATTTTGTATCAATGCACAGGAATCCCTGACGCTTACCAAAGGATTGAGTACTGCAGAAGAACCTGACCTATGGGCCCATACCCCGGATGGCCGGATTGCCTTATGGATCGATGTCGGAGAACCCGCCCCGGATCGAATCAAGAAAGCCACCCGGATTGCTCAAATGGTTAAAGTATATAGCTTTAACACCAAATCGAATGTCTGGTGGATGCAAGAACAAGCAAAATTCACCCCATTAACTGCGGCCATTTTCCAGTTTCCCTGGCCAAATATTCAAGCACTGGCAAAACTGGTACAACGCACAATGGATATTTCCGTCACGATTACTGAAGAATCGGCCTATGTGGCCACGGAATCGGGAGAATGTGAGGTGAGTTGGGTGGTGCTGAAGAACTAGTGGTTCAATTTGTATAAACAACCAGTTGTATTCCTTATCCCTCTGTAAACAAATTACTTAATCAGATAAAGAACTCGGTCGCTTGCGGCTGAGTTCTTTATACTGTCCTTTTCCTTCCCGATTCTTTTCCGCATCTCAATAACGAAAGTTTTTTCACCCTAATTAATTCAGATTTGATCATATCTCAGGTTGATGCTGCGTGCCTTTCATGACAAATTACCGTCTGATATTTCATGGATGAGACAATACTCACGTATTAGGATAAGCTGCATTTCTTACCTGTTTCTACCTTGCATCGACCACCTCAAAGACCTTTAACAGGTTGTTAAAGATTTGGCAAAGCGTTACAGCATCGAATAAACCACCGCAGCTATCAGTCCGCCGAGAATGCCACCTACCACTGGTACATAGGCATAACCCCAATCACTATCGCGTTTATTGGTCATCGGGAGAATCGCATGCATAATGCGCGGTCCTAGATCACGTGCAGGATTAACCGCAAACCCGGTGGGTCCACCCAGTGATAAGCCGATACCAAATAATAACAAAGCGACCGGTAAGGCATCCAGTGCACCCAGGCTTGCCTGCGGCGAAACTATCATCATGACGCCAAACACCAGCATGAAAGTACCCACCGCTTCGGTAACGATATTGTAGAATGGATTGCGGATGGCTGGTCCGGTACAAAATGCCGCTAGTTGCATGTCCGGATCAGTCGTTACATCGAAATGCTGACGATAGGTAATCCATACCACCAATGCACCCAACATCGCCCCTAGCATTTGCCCCAGTGCATAAATAGGGACATCGCTCCATGCAAACTTACCCACAGCCGCGAGGCCAATGCTTACCGCAGGATTCAAATGTGCGCCACTGGAAGCGGCTACGGCATAAACCGCCACAAAAAGCGCAATTCCCCAACCGGCTGCAATGGTCAACCACCCAGCATTGTTACCCTTGGATTTATTGAGCACGACGTTGGCTACGACGCCATTGCCTAATAATACTAAAATAAAAGTACCTATCAATTCACCTAGAAAAGGAGTCATGGTTATCACCTTACGATTGAGTTGAACTTCGAAGAATCTATACACTTCAAGAGGAGCAAGAAAGATTTATTTCATGGTCTTATTGTAGAAAAACTTTCTGGCGATTCTGGAAGGCAAATTGATTATCACACAAAATTTCATGAAATATAGTTGGATCGTCTAATTTCACAAATACCCCTTTTATAGGATTTCATGATTGTTTTTGTTTGTCGTGCACACACCATTCGTTTGAAATTCCGATTGAAAATTTGTCTCCGATTGCGATTGCCTGAATTGCAAGAACAATAAAATCCCATAAACCTGCTACACTTCAACCATCCTAGAGTCATATCAACAAAACAAACGAATGAAAGACGAGACAATCGCGATTCACGCGGGTTATAACAGCGATCCCACAACCAAATCGGTGGTAGTTCCTATTTATCAGACCGTTGCCTATGAATTCGATAATGCGCAGCATGGTGCGGATTTGTTTAATCTCGCCGTGCCGGGCAATATTTATACGCGCATCATGAATCCGACCAGCGATGTGCTGGAGCAGCGGGTTGCCGCATTGGAAGGAGGTGTGGCGGCTCTGGCGCTTAGTTCTGGTCAAGCGGCCATTCATTATTCAATCATCAATATCGCTGAGATGGGCAATAACATCGTTTGCGTGCCACTGCTTTATGGTGGAACGTATACGTTATTTGCGCACATGCTGCCTAAATTGGGCATCGAAGTGCGCTTTGCCAAAGACGATGATCCCGCGAGTCTCGAACCGCTGATCGATAATAAAACAGCGGCGGTATTTTGTGAATCGTTGGGCAATCCAGCGGGAAACATTCCCGATATGGAAGCCATTTGCACGATGGCGCATCGATATGGTGTTCCAGTGATTGTCGATAACACGGTACCTACGCCGGTTTTGATGAAGCCTTTCGAGTTTGGTGCAGATATTGTCGTGCATTCGTTAACCAAATATATGGGCGGACATGGAACATCCATCGGCGGCATCATCGTGGATTCCGGTAAATTTCCCTGGACGGATCATGCGGATCGCTTTCCGATGCTCAATAATCCAGAGCCGGCGTATCATGGTGTCGTCTATACACAGGAATTCGGCCCCGCAGCCTATGTTGGGCGTGTGCGTACCGTCGCGCTACGAAATACCGGTTCGGCTTTGTCACCAATGAATGCTTTTTTACTTTTGCAAGGTATTGAAACCTTGTCGCTGCGCATGGAACGGCATACCGAGAATGCGCTCAAAGTTGCGCAATACCTTGAACGACATCCTGGTGTCGCATGGGTCAAATATGCCGGCTTGCCGTCATCCGAGTACTATTCGCTTGCACAGAAATATATGAAAGGCCGTCCATCGGCATTAATCACTTTCGGCATTAAAGGCGGATTTGACTCTGGTGTGAAATTCTACGATGCGCTCAAATTGTTTAAACGATTGGTCAACATCGGGGACGCCAAATCTTTGGCCGCACATCCAGCATCTACAACTCATCGCCAATTGACCGAAACCGAGCTTACTAGAGCAGGGGTCACGCATGACATGATTCGATTGTGCGTTGGTATCGAAAATATTGACGATATTTTGGCGGATTTGGAACAAGCTTTAGGCGTTTGCCGGAGTTAAATTACCTTCCGCAGCCGAAGGCTCGCCTTACTGAGTTACGTGCTTGGTTTAACACCAGACCCAGAGCCATTCTCAAATTTACTGATAATGTCAGTCACGAATCTCTCAGAGAAACCAGCAACAAATGACCAGAACATCATTTTTGCATAATCTACCGATTCTCCATGTACGGCGAAGATCTCTGAGAATCCTTTTTGGAACTCGGGTGATGGATTTCTGATATCAGGTACAAATTTCGGGAATAGGTCGCCGCTTACGAGTGTTGAAACAAATAGCACGTACAAAACGACTGCGAGAATTCCTCCGACAAACGGGGACAAACACACAAATACCCATGAATTCGCAAGCAGCGTTAGGTCATCATCCGACATGCTTTTCAGCCGTCGTTGCAGCCCCACAAATCCACCGACAATGCCCGCGGCAAATGCTGCTATTGGCGCATTAATAATTTTTCCTTCGGGGCTGTAATGTGCAAAAAAAGCCCCGCCAATCACAAGCAGAACCAATACTACCAATGCGGCTGCCAGTCGATTACTGATCTTACGAATGGCTTGCAATTTTTCAGTCATTGGACTCCAAGACGATTATCACCGATTTAGGTTTCATCATATCAAACTTTCCTAAAGCAGCAACAAGTAAGAGAGATGGTGATTACGTTCAAAAAAATTTTTAGCGGGTAGTTTAAATAAATATCGTTGTTATAAGCCCTGATGGCCATTTAAAGTTAACATGGAATACTCTTTTTCATCACATCAATGCGTGCCTAAGAATATCTTCTTCAGGAATTATTTCCTTAGGTAGTATAAAATCATCGCTTGTTAATTTTCTATCTGATAACAATGACTAGGAATTAACAATGTTAACTTTGTAATTTCACATTCGTACAGATACAAGGGGGAACTACATGCAAAACCATAGTCTTGTACTATTACTTGGCTTATCTTTAATGATCACCTTACCAGTCTATTCCAAGGATGTTCCAAAAGGTAGTTATCAACTTTCTTGTTCTAATATCTCAGTAAGCGATGATGCATTAACGGCCACTTGCAAGAAATTAAACGATGTTTCTCAATCAACCACGCTTACCCAGTTGGGATTTTGCCTCAACTCAATTTCTCATTATGGCGACATTGGCAATATCGATGGGAACTTGGTATGCCTACCCGATTTGCCGAAACCAGATCCAAATTTTGTTTTTCCACAATCAGAAACAGTATTGAATCAGTGGATCTACGGCGGAGACCTGAATCAGATCTATCAACATGGGTGGGGTATTTGGTCAGGGTTGACGCAACAGGTGGGTACTGTTGACGGTACAGTAGTACGCGCATTTGAAACCTGGACGGTACCATCGAATATCATTTTCCGCAGTGCAACGGAAAATGCGAGCTTGCATGCAGTCAACGCACCGTTGAAACGGCCTAGTTTGGAGTTATCCGTGCCCCGTCAATTCGGGCACGGCAAAACAACAGCGCAAGCGAAAGTGCAAACCAAAGCCATGATGAGTGTCAAGGCTGTTGCAGCCGCAGCTGCCACAGGCGCTCCCGACTCGAATATCTTCGTTTCGGTTGCATACAATCCCCCGGGTGCAGAGCATGCGATCGCCAATCGGTTATTCTATGAAAGTACGTTACAACAATACATGAAGAACGGTTATGCAGAAATTCCCAATTTTCCTAATAACTCGATAACGATCAAACCAGTATATAAGATTATTTCAAAAACCGTGCCAAATGGGATTTATACGTTTCCCGGTTGGCCAGGACCCAATCCTCCCGATCCCAAAAAAGGTTTTGGTGAATCGATTTGGAACAGTTGTGTCTACGTTGATATCAGTACCCCGAGTGGTCCGGGTGGTAACAGTAACGACCCCGGATGCAAGAACAAGACTGCAGCCAATACTTTTTACTTAAATAACTTCATTCACAATAAAATCTCGTCAGACAATGCAGCTTATTTGACCAATCAACTGGGTATTAGCGTATCCGAAGGCGATTATATTATTCTGGTTGCAATGCATGTTACCACTCGAGAAGACAAGGTTTGGACTTGGCAAACATTTTGGTGGTCAGCAAACGCCGATCAGCCATTTGCACCGAGTTCCACCGCAATCGCCAGCGCTCGCCCTTTAAGTTACCTCGATGAAGCGGCCAAGCATTACGCGATGTCGGTTGCCTACGCCATGGTTGAGCCACCGCAGCCGATTGCCGGAGGCAAGAATGTCGGTAATTCCGTTTATGGTTACAATCCCTACCTTGAGGCTGGTTTTGGGCCCGATACATTTGGCATTAGTCGTCCGATCAATGGCAAGATTAATAACACAACAGGCATTCAGACCAATTGTATGACCTGTCACAACATGGCGGCTTATGCGCCGCAAGTAAAAGGTGGAATGCCATATGCTTCCGATTTTTACATCAGCATTAGCGATTCTGTCTTTAATGGGACACTTAAGACAGATTTTTCGTGGACAATACCGTTTTCGCTCGTGCCAGCTTCAACTAAGTGACTTAGAAAATAAGTTTTTACGGCTTCATCAACAGGGATACTCGGAGTAGTCAATACCAAATGAGTTTGGTTTGACGAATCGGTATCCCTGATTAATATTCAAATTTAGTGATTGTTGCCTAGCGCAACACGGTTGCCAGTTTTGTCCTGCCGTTTAAATTTCCGTTGATATGATTTCGCCGTTACACTCGTCCGTCGCTAATGACATCATAGAAGCGCCCCGTTGTATTGAACTCATTCAAAATCTCTCGGTTTACCTATTGTTATTTCCAAGTGATGGTTTTATTCAATTGAAAATCATTCCATATTAGGGCGTATTTTGTGTAAAGTGGCATTATCGCTAACGAAGCATCTCCGTAATCTTTTCCATAGAGAAAGTTTCAGAACTGCAAGTTAGGTATGCAATAATCCAGTTAATTGTTGTGGTTTCGGAGTCAAAATATGGGAAATTTAATAGGTGGTTTCCCGTAAGTAGTTATTTATTTCTTAATGGAGGAAAAATGAAAATATTCGTACTATTGGCGTTTATGCTGAGTTCTTATAGTTATGCTCAAAGTAGTCATGATCATCAAGGCGATACAAAGAAGACTGATCATCATAGTGGAATGCACGATGGCGATCATCATGGTGGGATGGGTGGAATGCATGGTGGCCACCACCAATTAGATAAAAATACGTTAAAACAATTTTTTGAGCCTCTTCCTGCATCAATCATTGATGAAAAAAAGAATGAGGCCTTGATCGCGCTTGGCAAGAAGCTGTATTTGGATCCCCGACTTTCAATCAATGATCAGATTTCATGTAGCTCTTGCCATCGATTAGACAATTTTGGTGTGGATAGTCAGCCGACCTCACCCGGCCACGAAGGAAAGCGCGGTGGCAGAAATTCACCAACCACGATGAATGCCGCACTGCATATCGCTCAATTCTGGGATGGACGCGCAAAAGATGTTGAAGAACAAGCATTGGGTCCTATTCTAAATCCGATCGAAATGGGCATGCCGAGTGAAGCAGCCGTAGTCAGTAAATTAAAAAAAATTGACGAATATAAATCATTGTTTGCGGAAGCTTTTAAAGATGAAAAAGATCCCATTCAATACAAAAATATTGGCAAAGCAATCGGCGCATTCGAACGCACACTATTAACCCCCTCCCGGTTTGATGATTTCCTCAAAGGTGATCAGAATGCCTTGGATGAGAGTGAGAAAAGAGGTTTGCAAAAATTTATTCACATGGGGTGTGTCACTTGTCACAACGGAGTTACGATTGGTGGAAATTCATATAGAAAAATCGGTCTCGTCGAGCCCTATGAGACGACTGATATGGGAAGATTTGAGATAACTGGAATTGAAACTGACAAGAAGGTGTTCAAAGTACCAAGCCTTAGAAATATCACAAAAACAGCTCCGTATTTCCATGATGGCTCAGTTGCAACATTGGATGAGGCGATTCGGGAAATGGCTGAGCATCAACTTGGCCGCAAGGTTGGTCCTGGATTTGTTGACGATGTCAAAGCATTTCTGGGATCTTTAACCGGTAAAGGTAAAGAATAACAATTTTATACCCCCGTTAGCTGAGCCTATGGGGGGTATCTTAAGGAGGCTCTTTAAAAGCCTTAAACCACGATTCTTGAGTTCAGTAAAAACAACGTTGAGCCAGAATTTGGTATTCACGGTCTGAGTGATTCATCAATTATTGTAATGAAATCAATAAGGTAATTGATTGTGAGTGACTTCGTCAATCCGGAATGAACTTTAAAACATTGCCATTGATGCAATAACGTTTGTTGCTTGGGGGAGGGCCATCATTAAAAACATGCCCCAGATGAATGCCGGAGCTTGCGCTACGGACTTCTATCCGTTTCATGCCATGCGAATTATCATCATGGAGCGTTACGGATCCCTCGATTGGATCAAAAAAGCTGGGCCAGCCGGTCTTGCTGTCAAATTTGGTTTGGCTAAGAAAAAGTGTAGCGCCAGTAATCGGGTCGACAAATTTACCTGGACGTTTTTCATCTAAATTGGTGGCCGTAAATGGCGGTTCGGTGTTTTGCTCAAAGGCGATCTTCTGTTGTTCCGGTGAGAGTAACTGAAACCCCAGCCATTTCCAAAAATTGGATTTTTCCCCGTTATACCCTGTATAACGGGCTACTTCCTTACCGTTCCTGAATAGCACGATGGTAGGCGCAGCAAATAATGGCTTTTCCAATTCCCATCCGGCAGGAGGGTTGGTGTTTTTCGTTGCAACAACGGGTAATTCTGATTGCCAACGACTAAAAATATCCTTTTCAAATTGTTTACAGAATTCGCAATTTTCGGCCTCGAAAATAACCAATTGTTGCGTAAGATTTAAATCTTTACCATCTAATGGATTCATGTGATCGGTAGTAGCAATTGTGTCTGAGAGAGCGTTTTGTGCAGTTTTCTGGTTCGATGCAGAGTATTTTATGCCCGTACCACCGAGGCCGCAGTATCCGTTGGGATTCTTCTCGATATAATCCTGATGATATTCTTCAGCTGTAATGTAGTTCTTCAATGGTAAGATTTCAGTTGTGATTGGGCCATATCCTGCGGCATTCAGTGCTTGCTGGTAAATTCTTTGGGATGCCAACGCAAAGTCTTTTTGGGTCGCGTTATGGTAATAAATAGCGCTCCGGTAATTACTGCCGACATCATTGCCTTGGCGGTCACCTTGTGTTGGGTTATGATTTTCCCAGAATTTTGCTAAAACAGTTTCCAGTGTTACTTTTGCTGGATCAAAAATTACTTTGATGACTTCGGCATGATTGCGGCCAGAGGCTCTACCAAAGCGCAGGGCTTTCTCGTAATTCAATATCTGTTGATAATTAGCACCAGGAATGTCACCGCCGGCGTAACCACTTTCTACATCAAGAACGCCAGATATTTCGCTCATGCGTTTCTCGGCACCCCAAAAACAACCCATTCCCAGAACTATATCATCTGTTTTAGAACCGAGCGTTTGATTCGGTTCTAAAGATCTGGCGTTCTCTGATTTCGCCATAGTAAGTGTTGGCATAATAATCGCTAGGCTTATTATTCCTATAATAACTGTAACTGTTTTCATTGTTTACCTTCATACGCTATGTTAACTTTCTTTCGACATTCCGGAGGTAGCTACAGTTCGAATGTAAAAAGCCTCTATCCATCTTTATGGGATAGAGGCTTTTTAAGCCAGGTATTTTTTTATGCTTCTTTATAATGTAGATGTTGTTTAAACAAATATCGATTTAATTCGACCAATATTTGGATTTACTAGCTGCGAATAAAAACATCCACATTACTAGAACGAATGGGAACGTTAAAGTAGGTAATCCGATGGGCGCTAAGAAGCTACCTAAGGCGCCCTGACAAATGACTGTTAGAATTCCTGCAAGCAATGCAAGTAATGCGGTTCCAGTCGTGGGTTTAAGAAAAACCCAACCAACTGCCATCATTGTTAGGACTGGATTAAAACCATATAATCCCATTTTAATAAGGCCTGCATCTGCACCAAGTAGTATTGGAAATACTACGCCAACGATGGCACCCATGAATGCCATGACAGCACCACGCATAGAGGTAATAGCAATACCGATGAGAAATAATATGCCAACAATGATGCTGTCAGCAAACATGACTTCAGCAACGCCTTTGGTGATAGCTGTGTACCAGTCTTGTATCACTTCACCGGTGAATGAGCCAAACCAAGCTCCGATCGAACCCGCAGACTCTACCGCAACAGCAACTGTATCGGCTATTTCAATTGGTGTGCCTGCAATAGGTAATATTGGGCTGCGTGAATAGCTATCAAAAGCGAATACAGCGACCATAAACATCCAGCAAGTTAAGACAAAAGGTGAAGTAGATGCAGGGATATTATAAGGTTGCAGGATTCTCATCAAAGCTGCTAAAACTACAGTCGATAAAATAGATGCAAGCACGACGTATAGCCAGAGTTGCGGTGTATTTTCGAGAAACAGGAATAAACAAGGACCTACTAACGTGCCATTGAAACCATATAAACCTGCATCAATATCATCTTCTGAGAACCCCAACACATAAGCAGCCGCTGTACTGGAGATTACACCTACGGTCGCAGCCAGACCTGCAGTGATGCCACCTACATATAAAGCAATTAAAAAGATCAGGCCCGTTACAGCATTGCAGCAAAAAAATACTTGCCCAACACCTCTTAAGATAACACGTAGAGGTCTGGGGAGTGCTTTGTCAATCGATAAAGACCAATCCATTGTGATTACTCCTAAAGTTTTGAGAAAAAATAACTAGGGTTACAACAATACAAATAGAATTTTGAATAGTACTTAACTTACGAATTCGATTAAATAACAAAAAAATACTGCCTCATGAGTGATGTTTTACTTCATCCAATAAGCCCTGCTTAACAATAAAATTTACAATTTGATCAACACCTTCCCCTGTATGTAAGTTGGTAAATACAAAAGGTCGATCACCGCGCATTTTCTTGGCATCACGTTCCATAACTTCTAGGCTAGCTCCAACATAGGGTGCTAAATCTATTTTGTTAATGACGAGCAGCGCGGATTTCGTGATGCCGGGTCCGCCTTTGCGGGGTATTTTTTCTCCCGCAGCAACATCGATTACATAAATCGTTAAATCAGAAAGTTCAGGACTGAATGTTGACGCAAGATTGTCGCCGCCGGATTCAACTAAAATTAAATCTAGGTTTGGAAAATCCGCCGTCATGCGTGCAATGGCTTCCAGGTTAATAGAAGCGTCTTCGCGAATTGCTGTATGTGGACATCCACCAGTCTCAACACCCATTAAGCGTTCTGGGGGGAGGGCGTTGGCACGTAACAAGATTTCCATATCTTCTTTCGTGTAGATATCATTCGTAATAACAGCCATTTCATAACGGTCGCGCATTTTCTTGCTGAGTGCTTCACATAGCGCGGTTTTTCCGGAACCTACTGGTCCTCCGATACCTACGCGAAGTGGATTTGATTGATTATTCATAATGTTAAATTGTATAGTTATGAGCGATAAATCCTACTGTATTGAGTTTCATGTTGCATCGATAATAGCGATAATCCGGGTGCCCAGTTCGATAATTCATCGTCTTCGAGCTGTTGCGCGTTTTGTGCAACCGATTCAATGATAGGATGCAGTGAGAATAATAGACTCTGACCCGATACTTGCCCCAAAGGAACCGATTTGACGCAAACAAGCACTTGATTTTCTACCAGCGAGAATAACATTCCAAGTAAAGCAGCCTCATGTGGTACACCTAATGCTTCCGCAGCACATGCAAAGGCAGTTGGTAAGGGAATTTCTGGTTGATCAGATAAGATCGACTGTAGTGACTCATCTGCAATCTTTAAGTCAATCACTAATTTGCCTAAGGAATATCCCATTTGAATTGTCTCTGCACGAAATTCAGCAGTATCTCGCGCAGCAATGAAGCATTCTGTCCAATGGTTAACTGCTACGGAATCGCGGCGAGAAAAAGCTTTCATGAGCCGCCACGCTATTGGGGCCTCAAAGTCTCCAATGATATTAAGTGATTCGGTAATCCATTCGCGCGCAGATTGTTCATGGTACACAAGTCCTTTTTCTATGGCCGATTCTAACCCCTGTGAATAAGTATAAGCGCCAATAGGTAAGGAAGGGCTTGCAAGCTGCAGTAACCGAAGTAAAAGAACCGATTGCACGATTACTCCTTATTCGATTGTGAGTCAGATGGGCGATGTATTTTTTGTCTGATGGGAATCGGTGCGAGAGGGCCGTGTGCATGATAATGCCCATTATGATGATGGTGCTGCTCATCGTGGTGACTATGACCGTGATCATGACTGCCTGTTCCACCACTATAGGCTCCGGATTCAGGTTCAAATTGGGCGTTTTCATCAGTAACGGTTGCACCCAATCCTTCAAGCATTTGCTTTAATACAGAATCTTGGTGGATGCGCAGGAAGCCTTCACCTACCTGTGTTTGCGTGTGCCGATTTCCTAGATGAAAAGCACAGCGCAATAAATCATGAGGCGTTTTGCATGTAATTTTATAAGTCGGCTCATGTGCAGCGACTATACGAACCACACGGCCATCATTACTCGTAAGTAAGTCGTTGTTACGTAAAACAGTACCACGTGTAGTTAAAATTGCGACCTCTTCCCCTGAAGCAAGGGTAGCTCTGAGGCGGCTGTTTTCACGCATTTCATAAGGTAGAACAAGATCAGAAAAAATCGATTCTGCATGATCTATTTTTGAGTTCAGAGTAAGCATCGGATTATCTTTCTAGTTATATGTATTTTTTTATGGAAAAGCCAACTTGTAATGCTGAGATACTACAAATATCTTTGATAAAGCGCTTTGGAAGATGGAATATCCCCGCTTCTCATTAATCAATCACATGAGAAGCAAGGGAATTGCTACACTACTAAAATAAGAAATAGCGTTGCGCCATTGGCAGTACATCTTCTGCACCACATGTGAGCAGTTGGCCATCCGCACGAACTTCATATGTTTCCGGATCAACTTCCATCTTGGGGGTTGCGCTATTGTGAATCATGTCTTTCTTGCGCAGATTACGTGTGTTTTTCACGGTAATGAGGTTTTTATCGAGTTTCAATTGATCAACCAATCCCGCTCCCAGTGCTGCTTGCGAGGCGAAAGTGAAACAGGATGTTTTAATGCCTCCGCCATATCCACCAAACATGTAGCGGTAATGAACAGGTTGCGGCGTGGGAATAGAAGCATTCGGATCACCCATCAGGGACGCAGCGATCATTCCACCTTTTAGAATCATGGATGGTTTTACACCAAAGAAAGCAGGTCTCCACAGTACGAGATCAGCATATTTGCCGACTTCTACCGATCCGATCGCATGCGCAATACCGTGAGTAATCGCGGGATTAATCGTATATTTTGCAACATAGCGTTTGACTCGGAAATTATCACTTCTTGAGTTATCTTCTTGCAATGTTCCGCGTTGCACTTTCATTTTATGCGCGGTTTGCCAAGTGCGTAATACCACTTCACCAATACGACCCATCGCTTGGGAATCCGATGACATCATCGAAATTGCGCCCATGTCATGCAGAATATCTTCCGCAGCAATTGTTTCCTTGCGAATGCGCGATTCGGCAAAAGCAAGATCTTCGGCGATGTTGGCATGTAAATGGTGGCATACCATTAGCATGTCCAAATGCTCATCAAGCGTATTGACGGTATAAGGGCGAGTTGGATTGGTCGATGACGGCAGTACGTTGTCCAATCCGACGACAGCAATAATATCCGGTGCGTGACCGCCACCTGCACCTTCGGTATGGAAGGTATGAATAGTGCGGTCTTTCATTGCAGCAATGGTATTTTCTAGATATCCACCTTCATTAATGGTGTCGGTATGGATAGCAACCTGCACATCATATTTATCCGCAACATCCAGACAGTTGTCAATGGCAGCAAAAGTGGTACCCCAGTCCTCATGAAGTTTCAGACCACAGGCGCCCGCTAACACTTGTTCTTCAAGCGGTGTAGGCAGGCTGGTATTGCCTTTACCGAAGAAACCGGTATTCATAACCAATCCATCCGATGCTCTGAGCATCGAATGAATATGCCAAGGGCCGGGTGTGCAGGTGGTTGCAGCTGTTCCCACCGCAGGTCCAGTACCGCCGCCCAGCATGGTGGTGATACCATTCATCATGGCGTCTTCAGCTTGCTGCGGTGAAATGAAGTGAATGTGCGTATCTACTCCGCCTGCAGTGACAATCAAGTTTTCACCGGCAATGATCTCGGTTGCTGAGCCAATGGCCATCGTTACGTTGGGCTGAATATCCGGATTTCCGGCTTTACCAATACTCGCGATCTTGCCACTTTTAATGCCAATATCGGCTTTAACAATTCCCCAGTGATCGATAATGACAGCATTGGTAATGACGGTATCCATAACATCTGCGTGATTGCGTTGTGATTGACCCATGCCATCGCGGATCACTTTGCCACCACCGAATTTTACTTCTTCGCCGTAAGTAGTGAAGTCTTTTTCAATTTCGATCATCAGTTCCGTATCGGCCAAACGAACCCGGTCTCCGGTCGTTGGACCCATCATCTCAGCGTAGGTTTGACGGGAAATTTTGACGCTCATTATTTTTACTCCTGTAAAATTATTGCGATACAAACTATTTCAGTTTGCCCATCACTTTTTGATTAAATCCATAAACGATCCGGTCTCCCGCTAGATCAACGAGTTCTACGGTTCTTTCTTGTCCAGGTTCAAAGCGGACAGCCGTGCCGGCCATAATATTCAAACGCATGCCATAAGCGGCTTCACGATCAAATTTCATGGCGGAATTCACTTCATAAAAATGAAAGTGGGAGCCAATTTGAATGGGGCGGTCTCCTCCATTTGAAACAGTCAACGTCTTTGTTCTTCTGCCGGCATTTAGCTCGATGTCACCTGGCTCAGTAAATGTTTCACCTGGAATCATTGGTACTCTCATGGCGATCTCCTATTCTTGTGATCAATTAAACGATTGGATTGTGCACAGTAACCAGTTTGGTTCCGTCCGGGAATGTCGCTTCAACTTGAATATCCGGAATCATTTCAGGGACGCCTTCCATGACATCCGAACGACTCAGTATTCGCTGACCTGCTGACATCAATTCCGCTACGGTCCGGCCATCTCGGGCGCCTTCCAGTACGGCGCAAGTGATCAGCGCAACCGCTTCCGGATAGTTGAGCCGCAGGCCGCGGGCTTTGCGTCTTTCAGCCAATAATCCGGCAGTAAATATCATTAGCTTGTCTTTCTCTCTAGGGGTTAAGTCCATAGTTTTTCTCCTGGGTTAAATAACAGTTTTAGTCTTGTTGTATTAATTCAATACTTGAGGTTACTACTTGCCTCCCTATAAACTGAAAGTGATTATTCATGTGTTCCACATACGTGGAACGGTTCCAACACGTCCAAAGAATTCTTGACGAAATAAATCCCAACAGCGAAGCATGACGTTACGAGCTACTTCACTGGAAGGACCCAGATAGCGCACGGCTAATATCGATTTAAGTTGGGATACGCCCATTTGGCCCCTATCATTGATAATGCTTGCGCACTCTTGTCGTGTCTGATCAATGATGGCAGCAGGAATCACTTTCCCGGATAACAATAAGGTAGCGCATACAGTGTGCTTACCAAGCGCTAATGATCTATTTTGCACGGAATCTTCACCATTTAAACTGATTTGTTCAAACCAGATCGTTTTACCGTTTCGCTTAATGCTGGTACGTTGTTTAATTTGACCGTTATTAAAAACTTCTCCTGAGGCAGTTCGGCCGAAACACAATATTTCACAACCGAGATAAATGGCATCATCTTGGAGCATCACCTGATGATCAATCGCGACATTGGTGTTGTTAAAGAAAATAGTTTCTTGTGGTAGCCATTCGAATACACCCCCTTTAGCAACATCAATTTTGATCGTTTGGCGAGCCGTCCTACCATTGGACTTATACCATTTGGCAGCACCTGGTGTAGTAATTTGAGCCTTTGCCGAAGGATCTATTTTTGCTGATATTTCGAGTTGATCGCCACTAACAACGCCACCGGGGGGATGTATGATTACTACGTGACAGACTTCGTTTCCTTCTGGATAGAGTGGTTTTTGTACCAGCAAGGGGCCAAACCGATCTCTTTCAATCAATCGCGTTGTCCCATCTACATCTGCAAACTTCAGTGAAAGTTTAGCTTGTAAGGGTGTGTACTCAGAATCTGATTTCGGATCAATCGGAACAATCAATCGATTCGATTTCGAGTACCCTAAGGTGTCTATTTCTTCCCGCTGTTGTTGCTCTGAGACTTCTGTTTTTTTATACGCGGATATTGGCATTTTAAGTTTGAGTAAGCATCTATCCAACACTAGATTTGTAGTTGGAAAGAAAGTTTATAAACATCAATCGCTGGACCACCTATTGCAAAAGGCGAGTAATTTAGTCCCCTCGTTACAAGATCACCATGTTGATAATATGCGGAGATACGTGCGTTGAAACCATCGATAATATAATTCAAGCCAGCTTCGATTTCATCACGGTTTCTGCTGTTACTGCTATTAGGTTGAACACTGGTATAGCGACCATAAGGTTGGAAATGTCCGATACCAATTTTCATTGGAAGCATATAAAGACCGGTTACCGTCCATGATTTACCATCAAACATACAAAAACAATCACGGTCATTAAATGCAGCAACATCGTAATTTGCATAAAACTGTTTGTATTCTGCGTTAACAGTCGCTACACCCATATTATTAGGCAGTACTTTTTCAAACAATAGATCACCTACAAGACCCAGAAAATCACTCCGATGCGTTGAAGATCCTGCACCATTTTTTTGGTGAGACATACCAAACGCAAGAGCCAAAATGTCGCCGGCCTTACCGTAGTAAGTACCTGCTGTATAGTATCCGGGGTTTTTTTCTGGATTTAAAAAATTATAAGTAAAGCGTGCAGCCATTAAAACACTGTCATTCGGATTAGGACCAAAGGCACTTGTGGAACGTAGGCCACGGAAAATTCCCATAGCATAGCTAAAGGTTCCAGGAACTACTTTAGGTTCTGCGCTACCCCAGAAAGTTGCACCATCATCACGACCATACATGCCTGCGCCGTTATTGTTATTATAACTGGTACTAAAGTCTTGAGAGAAAAAAGGTGTTTTAAAGCCATCATGCGTCGCATGGAAAAAGGGACCATTCAATTCACCCCGTTCGGTTGGAGCTAACATACGACCACCCCAAACATTTAAGTAACGGTTATATTCAAATTTTACGATGGCATCCAAAATGTTATAGGACATTCTTGGGTTATCGCCTGATTTTGTGTTATTACAGAAATAACATTCGGTATTGACTTCGAACTTTAGATAAGGGCCAAATTGTCCATTTAAATAAATACGGGCATTATCATTACTATATCGGCCTTCATTAATGTTGCCTGTGCCGATATTTTCGCTCCATATACCAGTTCCTCGATAACCAGCTCCAAATCGAATCCATTTATTATCATCTGCTTTGAAATTCAATTTGTCGGAAATGGGTTTCATGGAAACATCCATGGCGCCAACATTTAAAGCACCCAAAACAAAGAAGCTCATGAAAATTATTTTCATGAGCTTCTGTTGGGATCTACTTATAACATTATCACCAGATTCATATTTTAATGCTTTGTTTGGCGAGGAATATAATTCCATGCTAATTCTTAAACTGTTTTTATTGCGTTCGATTTCCATGAGAAGTCCTGTTTGAAAATTTGAACAACTAACTGAATGACCTAGGGACATGCACCAATTTGTGCATCTTATGGTATTTTCTTAGATCAACTATAAGATAATATTTTTTTCTTACTTTGTATGAATTGAAACTGATAACCTTATTCGTGGCAGGAGTTTTTCAATGAAAATGATGCCATGCGATTAATGACCTCACAAATAGAAATCACATATTGTTTGTCGCTTTTGTGACAAAAGCGTTTGTTTTTTACAACAAAATGTGCTTCAAAACTTAAACGTTAATTTTTAATGCAAATGAAATTGAGACTTTGATTGTAAACCGTTAGAATTTTCTGAGTATCAAGCTACTTTCTCTATTAGATATTAGAGGATTTTTCAATCAATCGTATCTGTTCTATTCGTTTATGAGGAATTGCTAATGCGTACACTCACTAAATTTTCTCTGATTACTGTTATTTTCTTATTATTTTCATCAAATGCGTTGGCATCTGATAGTTATTTTGGCAATGCTTCGGAAAAACTGGTGACGGGTTTTGCCAATGCTTTAACAGGATGGATGGAGTTGCCAAAGAATGTTATTTTAACTTCGCGAAACGAAGGCCCAATTTACGGCGCTACTGTTGGTTTGGCGATGGGGGTTATGCATACGGTAGGTCGTAGTTTGGTTGGAGTATTGGATGCGGCGACTTTCTTTATACCGACTAAACCTTCCGTAACACCACATTTTATTTGGCAAGATTTTTCGCGCGAAACATCTTATTGAAATCTTAGCGCAGGTATCGCACTGAAAGCCGGATGTGAGATCTCTTCACGATTAGCGGTGTTAAGTGTGTTTTTGTGTTTATATTTACATCTTCTCAGAATGATGTAAGCAATTCTGATCGTTTATTTAGATTCCTTATTGTTACTTTTAAGTACTGACAGGTATCGTTGCCATTCGAAGTAGGGGCCGGGATCAGTTTTTCGTCCGGGTGCGATATGGCAGTGCCCAACGATATCTTGAATGGGGTATCGTTGACATATACATTGCGTAAGTGCTATTAACTGTGTGTATTGACTGTCAGTAAAAGCAATCGTGTCGCTGCCTTCCAGTTCAATACCAATTGAGAAATCGTTGCAACATTCTTTTTCCTGCCAACATGAGATGCCAGCATGCCAAGCACGTTTATTACATGAGACAAATTGGAGTACGGTACCCATGCGGCGAATAAAAAAATGCGATGAGACTTTTAAACCAACAAGTGTCTGATAGTAAGGGTGTGCTTGTGGGTCAATTTGATTGGTAAATAGATCGATTACACCATTGCTGGTGAAATCATCGGGAGGTAAGCTGATGTTATGGATAACCAGTAGGTTGATATCTACTCCATTGGGGCGATCATCATAGTTGGGAGAGGAAATAAAATATGCGGTATCCAACCAACCATCTGCATCAATGTACATAATAAATATTTAAGATGTTTTCTTACTCCAAAATCTTACGAGATTTCGTACAAACCTATTGAGATTTAGATTTGAGTAAGTAGCCGAAGAAAATTTGGATTCTGTTTTTAGCTGTCATGATAACCTGTTTCATGAAACTCTCAATTGTTTACCCTTAAACTCGCCTTTAATTTGAAGTTGGATTCCTAAGAATTCTTAAGCCAAAATGAATGCTAAGTGCCTATACTTGGTATGGTAGCCTATAATAGCAAAATTGATAATCGATTCAGAAAAACAACACATGCAAGGTAAATTTATTACAGTAGAGGGTATTGATGGCGCTGGAAAAACCACTCAGCTTGCTTGGCTTGCTGAGATTCTGCAACGTCATGGTATAACTTTTATTGTAACTAGGGAACCTGGAGGTACCGCGCTGGGTGAACAGTTACGTCAATTGTTATTGGATAAAACGATTTCGATGCATGCGGAAACCGAGGCATTGTTGATGTTTGCGGCGCGGAGAGAGCATCTTGATAAAGTCATTCTGCCGGTTTTAGCGGCTGGACAATGGGTTATATCGGATCGATTTACCGATGCAAGTTTTGCTTACCAAGGTGGGGGTAGGGAGCTGGAGAACGGTAAATTAGTTACTCTTGAGCAATGGGTGCAAGGCGATTTACAGCCTGATTTGACGCTATATTTTGATGTTCCCGTGGAATTGGCACAACAGCGTATTAAACAAATCAAGCACGCAGACCGTTTCGAACAAGAACAGTTTGATTTTTTTCAACGTGTGCGACAAGCCTATCTGCAGCGCGCTAAGTTACATCCACAACGCATTCGTAAGATTGATGGCAGTCTCAGTCTGGAAGCAGTAAAAATTGCGGTTGAACAGGCTTTGCAACCCTTGTTAAAGCATGCTTGAACTTTATCCATGGCAGCAAGGAATCTGGAAAAAATTGCTACAAAATCAGCAACATATGCGTCATACCTTATTGCTCACAGGGAAAAAAGGAATTGGCAAATATACGTTTTCGCGTCAATTGGCTAAATCTTTATTGTGTCATTCGGCTACGGCTGAACATATCGCTTGTGGTGCTTGCTTAAGTTGCGGATGGTTTGAGCAAAATGGACATCCCAATCTTCACTGCGTGATTCCGGAAGCATTGTCCACGGATAGCATTGCTATAGCTGATCAAGAAAGTAAGGAATCGAGTTCGCTGTCGAAGGTTAAAAAAAATCTCAGCCAACAGATCAGCATTGATCAAATCCGTCACTTAAACGATTTCGTTTATCTGACCGGTCACCAAAAGGGATATAAAGTTGTTCTCATTTATCCTGCTGAGACGATGACACATGCAGCGGCCAATGCGTTGCTGAAAAAACTCGAAGAGCCGCCGGCGGATGTTTTATTTATTTTGGTGGTACATCAAATGCAGCGTCTGTTGCCGACCATCCGTAGCCGTTGTCAACAAATTGTGATGCCGATGCCTAGTGTCGAAACGTCGATTGTGTGGCTAAAGCAGCATGGCATTAGTGATCCAGAACTGATTTTGCCGTTGAATGATTTTTCACCTTTGTCGACATGGTCATTTGTTCAGGAACAACTCACAATACCTCATCAGCATTTTGTTGATTCAATAAAGCAGGGGCAAAACTTCGATCCATTTGCTTTGGCGCTATCGCTGCAACAAATCCATTTGTCAACGGTAGTGAGTTGGTTACAAAAATGGTGCTATGACCTGGTGAGCTGTAGAGTTACTGGTAGAATTCGTTATTATCTGAAACTATTACCGGTCATCCAGGTTTTAAGTAAGCAAATTGATCTGATTGCGTATATGGCATTTCTCAGAGAATTGAATACCCATCAAAAGTTATCCCATCATCCGTTGAATGCTCGGTTATTTCTCGAAGAAATGTTTATTCGATACAGTTTTATGTTGTGTGGTAAATAGTGTTACGTTATTTTTTTTCGTAGGTTTCATCCGCTTTTAGCACTTTTAACGCTGCGCTGGCGCAAGCTTCATCGTATTCAATACCGGGTGCACCACCTACTCCAATACCACCAACGATTTCGCCACCTATTTTGATGGGAAACCCACCACCGAGTAACAGAATGTGATCGTTCAAATGCGACAAGCTTTGTAATTCAGGTCGTTGAGCGACTAAGGTTGCATATTTATGAGTGGAATCTCGTAAGCTGTTTGCAGTGTAGGCTTTGCGCCGACTGCTATCTAAAGTGTGAGGTCCAGCGCCATCTGCTTTTAGTTGCACTTTGAGTAATCCTGATTGGTCGACGATGGCTACACTGACTCTAAAACCATCGTCGTGGCATTTTTTAATGGCTGCCATCGCCGCTTGTGTGGATAGTTCTAACGGTAATAATTTTTGTGTGGATAAATCCTGTGAAAAGACAGGATTATCTATTATGAGCAATAGTAAGCCGGAAACTATGTATGAAAATCGTTGTAAGGTATTCGTCATAATAAAATCCCCTTTAGGCTAATGAATAATGTACTGACATCGTACATCGAATTTGGCTTAAGGTTAAAATGATTTTTGTTGGTGAAGTTGCCTGAAGGAGGGTAATTGACGGAGCAGAACCGCTATTTTGATTGCTGCTCCGATGAGGTGAGCTACTGATTATTCAATGTTATTATTTTTTAACTGCTTTATTTTGAGAGTTACTATCATTTGAGTCATCATCGGATTCATCATCCTCAAGCTTGTAGCCAGTCATTGTTGTATTGTCTTTCAGGAAAGTGACTTCCCAATTAGAGGAATTGCCACGTCGATCCATATTCACAGTAAGATAATTGTCATTGAATTTTACGCAAGGAATTGTCAGCACACCTTTATCCATGTCGACTGTTGAAATGCACTCTTTAACCGGAATGGTTTTTTTCTCGAGGCATTTTGCTATATCGACAATAACGGTATCCGTGGTCGTGTTACCTTGATCATTAGCAGGATGCGTTGTCACCACGGCAAAATTACGTTTAATAACGACATCTGTGGCGGTTGATAATAAGCTGGTAACATCATTACCATTGGGATCTAATAATGGAGGTGTAAGACATTGATTGGATTGTCCCGTAAGCAGATTTTTAACGGTTAGTCCTTTGTCAGCAATAAATATTTGATCATCTTTGATTGCAATACTATCGCCGAATACTATGCTATTTACGCATAATAAAGTAACTATTAGGGATGTTGAAAGTACTATTCTTCTTGAAAATTTCATTATTAAAGCTCCTCCTGAATGGCTGACGATGTATAAATTTATTTTTAACTTAAAAACAAAGTATTCTTATTGTTGATACCTGTGTGCTCAAGGTTTTAGTATCGGTGGGAATGCAATAAGACAGGAGTGTTAACGAATCGGATTTTTATTTATTGAATTTTTCTGTGAGAATTTCATGAATATTATTAATGGAAATCAAAAAAGAGTGGGGCTATGATTATTAGAACACTGGATTATCAAGACGGTAGCGTCCAATTGGAAGGTTACTTAGCTTACTATGAAAGCAATGCGAAGAAACCGATCGTATTAGTGGCGCATGACTGGGGAGGGCGCAGAGAACTAGCTTGTAAAGGCGCCGAAAAAATTGCAGATATGGGGTATATAGGTTTTGCTCTGGATATGTATGGTAAAGGTGTTTTCGGTGCAGATGGGGATGCAGAAAGAAATAGCGCATTAATGGCGCCGTTTGTACAAGATAGAGCATTACTTCGACGCAGAATTGGTGCTGCATTATATGCTGTAAGGGAGTTGCCACAAATCGATGCCAATAAGATTGCTGCGATGGGATATTGTTTTGGTGGTATGTGCGTATTAGAACTGGCGCGGTCTGGAGCTGACGTGATGGGAGTTATCAGCATACATGGTATTTTTGTACCAGGAAAAATAAGTAATGAAAAAATAACAGCTAAAGTACTTTGTTTGCATGGACATGATGATCCAATGGTGCCTCCGGAACAAGTATTGGCTTTTCAAACCGAGATGACCGAAGCTCATGTGGATTGGCAAATGCACATCTATGGCGGAACGATGCATGCTTTTACCAATACGAATGCTAATAACCAGAGCTTTGGAACGTTATACAATAAGGTTTCAGCAAAACGAGCCTATCAATCAATCGAAAACTTTTTACAAGAAATATTTTAAATAGTCTTACATGCGATGATTGGGGCTTGCTCTGTCGATGATGTTTTCCAATTTGATGAGATAGGAAAAGTGTCAGTAGATAGCAGGAATTGTAATAATGTTTTTTGTATTCGAATGGCGAATTGCAAAATAAATTTCATAAGAAACTTTCATTTGATACCACTACTATGAGTTACAAATAATGACCATGCCACTTGGCAAAGCATTGTTGACTGATCCGGTGCATACCAAATCGACTGCATTTACACGGTCTGAGCGCGAACAATATGGTTTGCGCGGATTATTGCCTTATGACGTGGCAAGTATGGATAAGCAAAAAGAACGTGTTCTAGGTAGTATGCGCAGCAAAAACAGTGATATCGAGAAGTATATTTTCTTAAATGCATTGTTGGAACGTAATCAACGACTATTTTACCGTACCCTAATTGATCATATCCAAGAAATTATGCCATTGGTTTACACGCCTACAGTTGGCGAAGCATGTAAGCAGTTTGCGCATATTTTTAGAAAACCTCAAGGGTTTTATATAACATCCGAAGATCGCGGGAGTATTGCGGAGATTTTAAGAAATTGGCCTGAAAAAGATGTACGTATTGTGGTCGTAACAGATGGTGAACGTATCCTTGGATTGGGAGATCTCGGTGCAAATGGTATGGGAATATCGATAGGAAAAGCTGCGCTATATGTGGCTTGTGCAGGTATAGATCCAGCACATTGCATGCCAGTAATGCTGGATGTTGGTACCAATAACGTGGCATTACGTGAGGATCCACTCTATTTGGGTTATCCATATCCAAGAATCAATGGAGATGCTTACCGGTCATTGGTTGATGAGTTTATTGAAGGAATACAAGCAAGATTTCCCGATGCACTGATTCATTTTGAAGATTTTATAACGCCACATGCATTTGAATTCCTGGATTACTATGGATCCAAAGTGCGTTGTTTTAATGATGACATACAAGGGACAGCCGCAGTTACGTTGGCTGGTATCTATGCTTCATGCCGAATTACTGGTAAGAAATTTGCTGATTTAAATGTTATGTTTTTGGGCACGGGTTCTGCTGCAAGTGGAACAGCGGAATTATTGGTGGCCGCATTTTGTGCAGCAGGTTTAAGCGAGCTACAGGCTCTTCGTCGTGTTTGGTTTATTGATCGAAAAGGGTTGTTAACGACTAAGAGTGCAAGTATCAAGCCACGTATTCAGCGATTTGCACAGGAGTATCCTGAATATAGCTTCGAGGAAGCTATTGATCACATTAAACCTGATGTATTAATCGGTGCTACTGGCGTTGCTGGAACATTTAATGAAGCTATCATCCGAAAAATGACTCAAGCCAATCAGCGCCCAGTCATTATTGCTTTGTCCAATCCAACTTCGCATACTGAATGTACTGCTGAGCAAGCCTATCAATGGAGTGGGGGGCAAGTGATTTTTGCTAGCGGTAGCCCATTTGGACCGGTATGCTATGCAGGTGAATGGTTTCGGCCGGCACAAGGGAATAATGCATACATTTATCCTGGCGTAGGGCTTGGTGTTTATGCCAGTTCCGCACGACTTGTGACGCAAAGAATGTTCTTAAAGGCAGCAGAAATTCTTGCACAATCTGTTACTGATCAAGAATTAAATGCGGGTGCAATTTATCCTTCTCTCACTCGGGTGCGTGCAGTATCACATGCGATTGCAGTAACCATTTGCCGAGTTGCCATTCAAGAAGGTCTTGTCAAGACTAAACTACCCGAAGATCTCGATAGTTATGTGAAGTCGCTGATGTACGATCCGAGTTATTGAGTTATGTGGTTGTGCGGGTTAAAAAATAAAGCATTTCGCCGTAAATGGCGAGGTATTAAGAATGTTTCTCAAATTATTGATTTTCAATCAGCTATAGACTTAAGGGGAGCGAGGAATTAGTACCTGAAAAGATTAAGAGTGGAGAGTGGATTAAATTTGGAATTAATCTACGACAACTCCTAAAACAACCGTAGAATTTACCAAAAAGAAATAACTACTGCTTAGACAAAGTTGCAATACCATTGAAAAAAAAGTATGATCATGACCGTTTTATTATAGGAATTGAGGTTTATGGCTAATAGTGCTCAGGCGAGAAAGCGTGCCAGACAAGCAATCAAAAAAAGAATTCATAATGTAAGTTTAAGATCGAAATTACGTACCGCGATTAAATCTATTAGAAAGACAATACAATCCGGAGACAAGGCAAATGCACAAGTTGCATTTAATACCTCCATCGGTATAGTTGATTCTATTGCAAGCAAGGGCATTATTCACAAGAATAAGGCTGCGCGTTATAAGAGTCGATTGTCAATCGCAATTAAGTCGATGGCTTAAAGTATTAAAATTGCAATATCTGAGTTGCATTATTGATATGGATAAAGCTAGCCGAATTTTACCGAAGCTACTAATGTAGCAAAGAAATTAAAAAGGGGGGGTAAGATGGCTATGAAGTTATGGCTGAGGATACAGGTGGTGTTGTTGGGTTGTATGTTAGTAGGGCTAGTACAAGCGAACAGCATGCCGAGTGTACCGAACGAGTTATTTGAGGCATTGAAGATAGATAGGTCGAAGGTAACGCCGAAGGAATTGCATGAAGCGTTAGTGAAGCGTTACAAGGATCCGGAGCAGGGTGCTGGCAGGGGTACGTTAGCGCAATATTGGGAACCGATACCGTATGGGATATATTTAGATCCGGCGACATTTTACAAATCACCGACGACGAACAAAGAAGTAGCGAGTCGTAAGGAATGCGTGGAATGTCATACAGACGAATCGCCGGTATGGGTGCAAGCGTGGAAGCGTAGCAGTCATTCGAACTTAGACAAGATACGGAATTTGAAGCCTACGGATCCTACGTATTACAAGAAAGGCAAGTTAGAAGACGTTGAAAAGAACTTGCGTTCGATGGGACGGTTGGGAGACGGCGAACAGTTGAAAGAAGTAGGCTGTATAGACTGTCACGTAGACATAGGCACGAAGAAGAAAGCGGATCATACCAAAGACATTCGTATGCCGACGGCAGACGTATGTGGCACCTGTCACTTACAAGAATTTGCTGAACGCGAATCGGAAAGAGACACGATGATATGGCCGCACGGGCAATGGCCGGATGGACGTCCATCACATGCACTGGACTACAAAGCGAACGTAGAAACCACGGTATGGGCTGCGATGCCGCAACGCGAAGTAGCGGAAGGCTGCTCGATGTGTCACACCAATCAAAACAAATGTGATTCATGTCACACACGGCATGAATTTTCAGCGGCTGAATCACGCAAACCGGAAGCCTGCGCAACCTGTCACAGTGGTGTAGACCACAACAACTGGGAAGCGTACTCGATGTCCAAGCACGGCAAGATGGTATCGATGTTGGGAGACAAATGGAACTGGGAAGCGCCACTGAAAGACGCGTATGCAGTAGGTGGCCAAAGTGCACCGACCTGTGCCAGCTGCCACATGGAATATGAAGGCGAATACAGTCACAACATGGTTAGAAAGATTCGCTGGGCAAACTATCCATTTGTGCCAGGCGTAGCTGAAAACATCAAAAGCGAATGGGCGGAAGGACGGTTAGACTCATGGGTTGTTACCTGTACGCAATGTCACTCAGAACGTTTTGCGCGCTCTTACCTTGAGCTGATGGACAAAGGCACCTTGGAAGGCTTGGCCAAATATCAAGAAGCCAATGACGTCGTGCACAAGCTATACGAAGAAGGCTTGTTGACTGGACAGAAGACCAATCGTCCGGCACCACCAGCGCCAGAAAAAGAAGGGTATGCATACTTTGCCCAATTATTCTGGTCGAAAGGCAACAGTCCTGCGGCACTGGAACTGAAAGTACTGGAAATGCATGAAAACGATCTGGCTAAAATGCACGTAGGGCTAGCCCACGTCAACCCGGGTGGATGGACTTACACAGAAGGTTGGGGACCGATGAATCGTGCGTATGTTGAAATTCAAGACGCAAACACGCGAATTCGTGAAATGGTAGCACTGCAAGAACGTGTTAAGAATCTTGAATCATCAAGCAAGCGGAGCCTGTTAAGACCTAGACGGCACGACGAGAAAATTTCTCTGGGTGGTTTCAAGAGGCGGTATGTTGCTAGCAGGTACACTGGCCTTAGTAGGCTGGCGCAAACGTAAACAAAGCGAACAAGTTTGATAGACGCAAGCGCCACTACTGACCGCACGGGAAAAGCAGTCGGTCAGGAGGATTTTCCTCCCGTCACTGGGGATTATTCTCAGTGACGGGAGGTTTTGCTTTGCTGGGGTGGTTTTTTTATCTGTGGTTTAAACCGCTGCCAATTCTACAGTTATGAGCAGATACCATTAGATCAAGGCGACAAGAAGCGGATATCGAAAATAGACCTGAGTAGCTGGCCGGAACTAAAACTAGAGCGATACCAAGTCAAAACAATCGATGTAGACAAACCGATTGCAGAAATGATTGTTGCTCGTAGGGGTAACGATGCGCCGGTACTACTGGACTGGAAAAACAACACCGCAGAAGTACTCTACAATTTAAAAAAGAAACCCAGCGAGCTGATGGAATTAGCGTCAGTCATTGGCAAACACGCAGCACCGGAATCGCTGATATGTCCTGGTGGGACACCGCGCGCCAAATCAAACTCCTGACGGGTCAGAATACACTGTTTACCAATCACCTAAACGAACCGCTGATACTGCCACTGCCATGGCTTGAGCAAAGCAAGGTCATACAAGCCTACGAAGAAGCGTTTTGGGGTAATACGGCAACTCGCAAGAACAAGAACACTTCAAGCGCTTTAGTGCAGCTTTAGCGCTTCCTGCGGAACAAGGCATTCAGAAACTACGTGAACTGATAGGCAGTGACCGAGAAGCCTACCTGGTTATTCATGTAACCGACCTATACAAACTGGGTCTCATGTATCCGGATAAAATTGGCGTTGCCTATAAAAACTTCCCATTGACTGGCAACATGCACGGCATGATCAATCACATGAAAGTACAACTACGACTTTCACACCTACACACTCCAATCGTTAGCGGACGACGAAATTCGCGCATTCTTTTTAAGCGATGAAGTGAGTAGCGAAACACTGATAGCGAGATTACTGCCCTTTGTTGACAAAAAGGCACCGACCGAGCAAGACATTGCACCAGTAGCCTACCAGCAAGGTGGTTACTGGGTTTACAAGATACCGTAAGGTACCGAAAGGCAACTGAAATAGCGACATAAATATTTACACAATCTGGCGATAGCGTACAATACGCGGCATAGTGGCAAATAGAAAACATAGAATAAGACAGGCAAACAAGGAGGAAAGATGAAGCACACAGTGATATATGGTTTTGTTGTACTAGCGCTGAGCGCATTTTTTACTGGCACAGCACTAGCCGACACATTTGAAGGACGTGCCAAATGTAGCTCTTGCCACAAATCGCAAGCCAAGTCATGGAAAGACACGGCGCATGCTAAAGCGATGGAATCGTTGAAACCGGGCACACGCAAAGAAGCCAAAGTGAAAGCCAAGCTTGATCCGGAGAAAGACTACACGCAAGATAAAGACTGTGTAGGTTGTCACGTAGACGGATTTGGCAAGAAAGGCGGTTACACCATTGAAGCCGCGAAGAAGCCACTTGCTGCGGTTGGTTGTGAATCCTGCCATGGACCTGGTAAGGCCTATCGTGGAGATCACCGCAAAGCGGGGCAAGCATTTGAAAGCAAAGGCACCACAATGCAACGCAAGGTACTGGCTGACAAAGGACAAGACTTTCAATTTGAAGAAGCGTGCAGCGCATGCCACTTAAACTACGAAGGCTCGCCATGGAAAGGGGCCAAAGCGCCGTACACCCGTTCACACCGGCAGTTGACAAGAAATACACCTTTGACTTTGAGAAGATGGTGAAAGACGTCAAGGCGATGCACGAACACTACAAACTGGACGGCACATTTGTAGGGGAACCGAAATTCAAGTTCCACGATGAATTCCAAGCGAACGCCAAGGAAAAGGTGGCGGACAAAAAAGATAAAAAAGGGAAAGAGTAATGACAGGATTACAGAAAGGTGCGATAGGTACGCTACTGACAGGGGGACTGTTAGGCATTGTACTGGTTGCGGTAGTATTTGGAGGGGAAGCGGCGTTATCGACGGAAGAGTTTTGTACCAGCTGTCACTCGATGACGTATACGCAGAAGGAATTGAAAGACTCGACCCACTATGGTGCATTAGGGGTAAATCCTGGGTGTAAGGACTGTCATATACCACAAGGATTCAAGAATTTCCACCTAGCGTTATACACGCACGCGGTAGATGGTGCGAGGGAACTCTACTTAGAGCTGGTCAATGATTACTCGACGCTAGAGAAATTTAATGAACGTCGGCTGATCATGGCGCATGATGCGCGGATGAACCTGAAGAAATGGGACAGTGTGACCTGCCGGGATTGTCATAGAGACCCGAATCCACCTGGAGCGGACGCACAAGAAGCGCACAAGAAGTTGAAGACGGAAGGAGCGACGTGTATAGACTGTCATCAGAACTTGGTACATGAAGAAGTGGCGAAGACGGACTTGAATGCGAGTTTAGCTGCTGGCAAGATGGTATTGGCGAAAGAGGAAGAGGGTGGTGGTGGAGAGGAAGGTGATGAGGAGGACGATGAGGAAGAGGAATCCGAATCTGAAGGAACATCTGATTCAAGCACTGATAAAGCCGAATCATCTGATGATGACAGCGACGAAGAGGAAGATGAGGAATAATTTAATGTCATCCTTCTTACAGGATAGTTCTGTATTTAAAGTTAGTAAAAAGATACTCCAATTAGTTTAGTGAAGTTTTCCATTTTTGATCATATGGATAAAGAACTAATGAGCCTAGATTAAGATTTTGATCTAGTAATAGCTAATCAAAAGGATTTTTAGAAGTGACAGAGTGGCGACGCAATAAAGCTGACAGGGTGGGTAAGCTTGGTTTTAGTTTTCGTCGTCACTTGCACGAAAAATTTATAGAATTTCTTTTGTTTTTGTCCGCAGTGCTTTCAATTGCGATTATGTTCGCGATCATAGTGATGTTGCTGAAGGAATCCTGGGTATTTTTTCAGCATGTATCACTTTGGGATTTCTTAACAGACACTCAGTGGACGCCATTGTTTGATGATGCGCACTATGGAATTTTACCCTTAGTATCTGGTACTTTGGTAAGTTCATTCATAGCGTTAGCAGTGGCATTACCATTGGGAACTGTTATTGCTGTTTACCTTTCTGAATTTGCTCCATTTGCTGTGAGAGAAGTAGCTAAACCTTTTCTCGAGTTATTGGGAGGAGTGCCAACTGTAGTGTATGGTTATTTTGCATTGTTATTTGTAACCCCACTATTGCAAGCAATTTTTCCAGAATTGCCGGGATTTAACTTGCTTTCTGCGGGATTGGTAATGGGTATCATGATTATCCCTTATGTCAGTTCAATGACGGAGGATGCAATGCGAGCCGTACCCATGAATTTAAGAGAAGGGTCATATGCGATGGGAGCGACGCGTTTTCAAACAGCGATTCGTGTCGTCATGCCGGCAGCATTTTCTGGCATTGCAGCTGCTTATATATTGGGAATATCGCGTGCGGTTGGAGAAACAATGGTTGTTGCAATTGCTGCTGGAATGCAGCCAAATTTAACCTGGAATCCTATGGAGCCAGCAGCTACAATTACTGCGTATATTGTACAGGTGAGTCTTGGGGATTTGCCTCATGGTAGCATTGGGTATCAAACGATATTTGCTGCGGGTTTGACTTTACTGATACTAACGCTCATTTTTAATATCATTGGTCATGTTTTGCGTAAAAGATATCGGGAAGTTTATTAAGATTAGAGAGTCTCAATCATCTAAGGGTATGGTTAGATTTACTTATAAAAAAGATTCTGAGACGAGATAAGGTAAACGTAATTCTAGAAAATATTAGTCTCTATGAGTAGTATTAATAACTTAGAAGAAATCAGAAAAATCATTGATCAGCATAGAAAGTGGGATCTGGCTTTTACTGTTGCTGGTGTTCTTGCATTGATGATCGCAGTTGTGACATTTATTGTACTGTTTGCGCATATGCTGATAGATGGTGCACCCAGATTATCATGGGATTTCTTTACCTCCTTTCCATCACGACGTCCCGAGATGGCTGGGATCTTATCAGCTTGGGTTGGAACGACTTTAGTTATGATTGTGACGGCAGCTTCTGCCGTACCTCTTGGAATCGGTGCTGGCGTATATCTTGAAGAATACGCTTCGAAAAACCTTTTAACTGAAATAATCGAGATTAATGTGACTAATTTGGCTGGGGTTCCCTCGATTATTTATGGGTTACTGGCTCTAGGGTTATTTGTATATCAATTAGGATTTGGTCAGAGTATTTTAGCGGCTGGTTTGGCTTTGGCTCTATTAATATTGCCTGTGGTCATTGTTGCGACACGAGAAGCGATACGTGCTATACCGGTTGCGATTCGTGAGGGGGCATATGCACTCGGAGCGACTAAATGGCAAACTGTAATTGATCATTTATTGCCTTATTCATCGGCGGGTATTTTGACCGGTATTATTATAGGGTTAGCACGTGCAATTGGTGAAACAGCTCCTGTAATCACAATTGGCGCCTTAACGTTTATAGCATTTTTACCACCGGCGCCTATAAAAAATGAATTTCCGTTTTTATCATTTGAATGGTTAACAGCACCATTCACAGTAATGCCGATTCAAATGTTTAACTGGGTTTCGCGTCCGGAAGAAGCTTTTCAATTCAATGCCGCTGCCGCTGGACTTGTTTTAGTAGTGATGACTCTGGCAATGAATGGGTTGGCAATTTATTTACGCTACCGTATGCGAAAAACAATAAAGTGGTAAAAGAAATAATGCAGATTGGTCAAGAAGGACAGATTGAAACCATAACGTATAAATCTGAAGTAAAGAATCTCAATTTTTACTATGGGGCATTTAACGCATTAAAAAGCATCAACATGGTGCTTCATGATAAAAAAATTACTGCGTTAATTGGACCTTCTGGTTGCGGAAAGTCGACGTTTCTGCGTTGCTTTAATCGTATGCATGATCTGTATCCAGGCAATCGTTATGATGGTGAGATTATTCTGTATCCTGACGATGTAAATATTTTGGCTCAGAATGTCGACCCGATTGAAGTACGCATGCGTATCAGTATGGTATTTCAAAAACCGAATCCTTTTCCTAAATCAATTTATGAGAACGTAGCTTATGGGTTACGTGTCAGGGGAATTAAGCAACGAGCAATTCTTGATGAGCGTGTAGAACTGGCATTACGGAATTCAGCGCTATGGGAGGAAGTAAAAGATCGCCAACACGATTTAGCCTTTAATCTTTCTGGAGGGCAACAACAGAGGCTATGTATTGCGCGTGCTTTGGCAACAGAGCCAGAAATTTTATTGTTTGACGAGCCAACGTCTGCGCTTGATCCCATTGCTACAGCTAGTATTGAAGAATTAATCACAGACCTGAAGAATAAAGTTACCATATTGATCGTAACACACAACATGCAACAGGCGGCGAGAGTGTCGGACTATACGGCGTACATGTATTTAGGGGAATTAATCGAGTTTGGTGTGACGGATACAATTTTTATAAAACCAAAGAATAAGCAGACAGAAGATTATATTACTGGTCGATTTGGTTAAAGCAATTGAAATCATTTCCCTTGTGAAGCAAAAAAATATTTAGTGAAATGCTTAACCAATAGTTAACAAGATAGATTGACTCAAGAGTGAATCCTAGGTAGGATCGACGATTTTGAGAAATAACGAAATTGAAAATGCGTAAAAAGCTTGTTGTTGGTAATTGGAAAATGCATGGTAACTTGCTTGAAAATAAGCGATTACTCGAATTAGTTATTGCAAATGTTTCTAACATGCATGAGAAAGCACAGTTTGCTGTGTGCGCACCTTTTCCCTATTTGCCGTCTGTACAAGCTATGTTGCAGAATACTTCGATAAGCTGGGGAGCGCAAAATTTATCACAATTTGACAAAGGCGCGTATACGGGTGAAGTTTCATCGGGAATGCTTAATGATTTTGCATGTGATTTTGTGATCGTTGGTCATTCCGAACGTCGTGCACTCTATGGTGAAACTAATGAAGTTGTAGCAGAGAAATGTGCAGCAGCGCAACGCTCTGGGATTATGCCGATTTTGTGTGTTGGTGAAACATATGAACAGCGTGAGGCAGGTATTACAGAGAAAATTATTAAAGCGCAATTGGATGCGATCATCAAATTAATTGGAATTGATTTTTTTAATAAAGCCGTGATTGCATATGAACCTGTGTGGGCTATTGGTACCGGTAAAACGGCATCTCCACAACAAGCTCAGGATGTTCATGCGTTCATAAGAAAAATGATTGCGAATCAAAATCGTACGATTGCTGATGAATTATTGATTCTATATGGTGGAAGCGTGAAAGCGAGCAATGCTCAAGAATTATTTATGATGCCGGATATCGATGGGGGATTGATCGGTGGCGCATCTTTAGTTGCTGATGATTTTGTGGCAATTTGTCGAGCTGCAAGTCAATAATTATTAGGAGTAATGTATTGGAAATTTTGGTTTGGGCAGCACATGTAACACTAGCGATCGTGTTGATTGTTTTGGTTTTGTTGCAGCATGGTAAAGGTGCAGACATGGGGGCTGCTTTTGGCAGTGGGTCGGCAGGAAGCCTATTTGGAGCAAGTGGGTCCGCTAATTTCTTGAGTCGCTCGACAGCTGTTGTGGCGACACTGTTTTTTATTTCGAGCATGAGCTTAACCTATCTTTCCGCTAATCAAACTAAAGGTGACAGTATTATGGATAGCGTTATCGATATGAATGAAAGTGATCTAAAATCAAATAGAACAAGCAAAAAAGAAAAACAAGAGGATGTCGATGAATCATCATCTGATAATAACAATAATTCAAAAGCTAACCAAATACCAAATTAAGGTTTGTGTAATTATTTAGAGGAAATTTAAAGTAACCGAACATCGAAGTAAGATAGAAACTCCAGGATTTTGCTGCCGACGTGGTGGAATTGGTAGACACGCCGTCTTGAGGGGGCGGTGGCGAAAGCTGTGCGAGTTCGAGTCTCGCCGTCGGCACCAAACAATTTTATAAATGAAATTTCTTACGATTTTTGTATTCATATTAAATAATGCTTGATGATTATTTTTCAATATTGTTGTTTTTAATAGTTGGCTTCATAGTGGGCGCTGGGTGTATGATTGGTGGCTGGTTGTTGGCACCAAATCGCCCTGATAGCGAGAAACTTTCTCCCTATGAATGTGGATTTGAAGCATTCGAAGATGCACGTATGAAATTTGATGTGCGTTATTATCTGATTGCCATTTTGTTTATATTATTTGATTTGGAAATTGCTTTTCTTTTTCCTTGGGCGGTGGTTCTTGACGAAATCGGATTGTTTGGTTTTCTTGCGATGATGGTATTCTTGGGAATTTTAGTCGTCGGATTTATCTATGAATGGAAAAAAGGCGCGTTAGAGTGGGATTGAAGTTATGAGTATAGAGGGAGCGCTTGATAAGGGTTTTATTACTACCAGTTTAGATTCAGTTATTAATTGGGGGAGAACTGGATCGATGTGGCCGATGACTTTTGGCTTGGCGTGTTGCGCAGTAGAAATGATGGAAACGGGAGCATCGCGTTATGATCTTGATCGATTTGGTATCGTTTTTCGTCCTAGCCCAAGACAATCGGATGTCATGATTGTAGCAGGCACGTTGTGTAATAAAATGGCACCCGCTTTACGAAAGGTTTACGACCAGATGGCAGAACCACGTTGGGTAATATCTATGGGATCTTGTGCAAATGGTGGTGGATATTATCATTACTCATATTCGGTGGTTCGAGGATGTGATCGTATTGTACCGGTTGATATATATGTTCCGGGATGTCCGCCCACCGCAGAAGCTTTGCTTTACGGTATTATCCAATTGCAAAATAAAATTCATCGTACCAATACCATTGCACGTTAGCTTAAAGCATGTCTATCAGTATTCGACTCGAAGATCTCGAGAATAATTTACAAAGCATTTTGTCTGACCAACTGGTTAGCCTACAAAAGCAGCGCGATGAAATAACAATTGTCATTCAAGCCGGTAATCTTCTTAAGGCGTGTGAAGTACTACGTGATCATCCTTCGCTTGGTTTTGATACCTTGATCGATTTATGTGGAATCGATTACTTTACCTATGGCAATGAATTATCAGTAAAAAACGGATTGCGTGAGCGACGCTTTGCGGTCATCTATCATCTATTATCGGTGAAACTCAATCATAGAGTACGCATTCGAGTATTGGCAGAAGATAATGAATTGCCCGTAGTAGATTCGGTTAGCAATATTTGGCCAGCTGCGAATTGGTTTGAGCGAGAAGCATTTGATCTTTATGGTGTTGTTTTTACTGGGCATCCCGATTTACGCCGGATTTTGACGGATTATGGTTTTGTTGGAAATCCATTTCGCAAAGATTTTCCAATAAGTGGTTATGTGGAGATGCGTTATGATGTAGAGCAAAAAAGGGTGGTTTATCAGCCCGTCAGCATTGAGCCACGTGAAATTACACCTCATGTGATACGCGAAGAGCATTACGGGGATACAGAGTTTTGATACTTGTTCAAAATGTTAATGTGCATCAATAATAATTCTTTTAAGTGATTTATGGCTGAAATACGTAATTACACCATGAATTTTGGACCTCAGCATCCTGCTGCGCATGGGGTTTTGCGGTTGGTACTTGAGTTGGACGGTGAAGTAGTACGTCGTGCTGATCCACATATCGGATTACTGCATAGGGCGACTGAAAAGTTAGCGGAAAATAAAACCTACTTGCAATCGGTGCCTTATATGGATCGATTGGATTATGTTTCAATGATGGTGAATGAGCATGCATATGTCATGGCTATTGAGAGATTATTAGGAATCGAAGTACCTATCCGAGCTCAGTATATCCGTGTGATGTTTGATGAAATCACGAGAATTTTGAACCATCTTCTGTGGATTGGAGCGCATGCATTAGATGTGGGGGCAATGACAATGTTTCTCTATGCATTTCGTGAGCGCGAAGATCTGATGGATTGTTATGAAGCTGTTTCTGGTGCTAGGTTGCACGCGGCTTATTATCGCCCTGGGGGTGTGTATCGTGATTTACCGGATACAATGCCGCGTTATCAGCCTTCTAAGATTCACAATGAAAAAGTAACGCAGTTGCGCAACATGAACCGGGAAGGTTCTTTGCTGGATTTTATTGAGGATTTTACCAATCGTTTTCCAGGCTATGTAGACGAATATGAAACCTTGCTAACGGATAATAGAATTTGGAAGCAACGACTGGTAGATATTGGTGTTGTTTCGCCTGAACGAGCCAAGGCACTTGGTTTTACTGGGCCAATGTTGCGGGGTTCGGGGGTTGAGTGGGATTTGAGAAAAACACAACCCTACGAAGTGTATGATCAAGTTGAATTTGACATTCCGGTGGGTGTCAACGGTGATTGTTATGACCGTTACTTAGTACGTATCGAAGAATTTCGTCAATCTAATCGTATCATTAAGCAGTGTGTGGATTGGCTACGTAAAAACCCAGGCCCAGTAATAGTCGATAATCATAAGGTAGCACCGCCATCTCGGGTCAAGATGAAACAGAATATGGAAGAATTGATTCATCATTTCAAATTGTTTACTGAGGGCTTTCACGTTCCACCGGGTGAGGTTTATGCAGCAGTAGAGCATCCTAAGGGTGAGTTTGGTATTTATATGGTTTCAAATGGTGCGAATAAACCTTACCGACTTAAAATACGTGCTCCAGGATTCGCACATTTGGCGGCATTGGATGAAATGTCTCGAGGACATATGATTGCTGATGTCGTCGCAATTATTGGTACACAAGATATAGTTTTTGGTGAAATTGATAGATAAAGATGTTAAGTGCTGATTCTCTTAAGAAAATAGATCGAGAGATTGCGAAATATCCAAGTGATAGAAAGCAATCGGCGGTGATGTCTGCGCTTGCTATAGCGCAGGATGAAAAAGGTTGGTTGGCGAATGAAACAATCAATTTCGTTGCAGAGTATCTGGATATGCCTTCCATAGCGGTATATGAAGTGGCGACGTTTTATAATATGTACGACCTGGAGCCGGTGGGTAAATATAAGATTACGGTTTGTACTAACCTGCCGTGTGCATTATCAGGGAGTAATGAATCCGCTGCGTATATCAAGAAAAAGCTTGGTATTGAATTTAATCAAACGACCACGGATGGAAAATTTACTTTAAAAGAAGGTGAGTGCTTCGGTGCATGTGGTGATGCGCCAGTTTTGTTGGTAAATAATAAGCGAATGTGCAGTTTCATGTCGAATGAGATGATTGATAAATTGTTGAAGGATCTGAGCGATGAATAATCAGTATCCACTGACGCTTATGTATGGTGTTGATAGTTCCGAACCTGATAACTGGCGCCTAAAAAGCTATGAAAAACGTGAAGGCTATGTAGCACTGAGAAAAATATTATCGGAGAACATTAGTCCAGAGCAAGTTATAGAAGAAGTTAAAAAATCAGCACTTCGAGGTCGCGGTGGAGCAGGTTTTCCCACAGGTTTGAAGTGGAGCTTTATGCCAAAAGGGTATGAAGGCGACAAGTATATTGTTTGTAACTCAGATGAAGGTGAGCCGGGAACATTCAAAGATCGCGATATTATGCGATATAATCCTCACTTGTTGATTGAAGGTATGATTATTGCTGCCTACGCGATGGGCGTCAAAGTGGGTTATAACTACATCCACGGTGAAATCTGGGCTGTTTATGAGCGTATGGAAGAGGCTGTAGATGAGGCTTGTGCAGCTGGTTTTCTTGGGAATAACATACTGGGTTCATCATTTAGTTTTCAACTATATAATCACCATGGGTATGGCGCTTATATTTGTGGAGAAGAAACTGCTTTATTGGAGTCCATTGAAGGTAAAAAAGGACAGCCACGTTTTAAACCCCCTTTTCCTGCAAATTTTGGTCTTTACGGTAAACCAACTACAATTAATAATACAGAAACATTTGCTTCGGTTCCATGGATTATTCGACATGGGGGGCAAAAATACCTGGAATTAGGTAAACCTAATAATGGTGGTACCAAGATTTTTTCCATATCGGGTCATGTAAATAAGCCAGGAAATTATGAAATTCCACTGGGCACACCTTTTGCGAAATTGCTTGAAATGGCGGGCGGCATGCGTGGTGGAAGAAAATTAAAAGGCTGTATTCCTGGGGGGTCATCGATGCCAGTTTTGCCAGGTGAGATCATGATGAATACTGACATGGACTACGATTCTATCGCGAAAGCGGGATCGATGTTGGGCTCTGGAGCTGTTATCATCATGGATGAAACGACCTGTATGGTCAGAGCACTTGAACGATTATCGTATTTTTATTATGAAGAATCTTGCGGTCAATGTACGCCGTGTCGGGAAGGTACGGGGTGGTTGTATCGAATCGTAAACCGTATTGAACACGGAAAAGGGCGTGCAGAAGACATGGATTTACTCAATAATTTGGCAGATAACATACAAGGTCGGACCATTTGTGCGTTAGGCGATGCGGCAGCAATGCCGGTGAGAGCCATGATTCAACATTTCCGTGATGAATTTATATACCATGTTGAGCATAAAAGATGCATGGTCTGATTTTTTGCTAAGAATAAAATTTGAACACAATCCAACAAGTTTAACCTGATGATCAATATAGAAATCGACGGTAAGCAAGTATCCGTTCCCAAAGGCAGCACCATTATGGATGGTGCAAAGCAAGTTGGCATTTATATCCCACATTTTTGTTATCACAAGAAATTATCCATTGCGGCTAATTGTCGTATGTGTCTAGTGCAGGTTGAGAAAGCACCCAAACCATTGCCTGCATGTGCAACCCCAGTAATGGACGGTATGAAGGTTTTCACACACTCACAGCAAGCGGTAACGGCACAAAAAGGTGTGATGGAGTTTTTATTGATTAATCATCCATTGGATTGTCCGATTTGCGATCAAGGTGGTGAGTGTCAGTTACAAGATTTAGCCGTTGGTTATGGTGCGAGTGAATCACGCTATACGGAATCTAAGCGTGTGGTCACGAATAAAAATTTGGGGCCGTTAATTTCAACCGACATGACGCGTTGCATTCATTGCACACGTTGTGTTCGTTTCGGTCAAGAGATTGCTGGCATTATGGAGCTTGGGATGGTTGGTCGTGGAGAGCATTCTGAGATTCTAGCCTTTGTTGGAAAAACGGTTGATTCTGAATTGTCCGGTAATGTTATTGATCTTTGTCCAGTGGGGGCATTAGTCAGTAAGCCATTTCGCTATTCTGCGCGTACTTGGGAATTGTCACGTAGAAAATCTATCAGTCCGCATTGTGGGCTAGGTTCGAACCTAGTTGTGCAAGTGAAGCAGAATAAAGTAATGCGTGTTTTGCCGCGAGAAAATGAAGATGTTAACGAATGTTGGCTATCGGATAAAGATCGTTTTTCGTATGAAGGTTTGAACTCTGAAGACCGCTTGACTCGACCGATGATTAAACGTGATGGTCAATGGAGTGAATGCGATTGGCAAGAAGCATTAGAATTTACAGCGACTAAGCTGCTTGCTATAAAAAATGAATATGGCGCGAAAAGTATCGGTGCAATTGGGTCATCTTATAGCACTTGCGAAGAGCTTTATTTGTTACAAAAATTAATTCGAGCAGTGGGTAGCAATAATATCGATCACCGTGTACGTCAATCTGATTTTCGCGGCGATAAGTATATGCAAGGTGCACCCTGGTTAGGAAATAGTATTACGCAATTGTCACATTTAAAATCTGTGTTAGTGGTTGGTAGCACCCTTAGAAAAGATCATCCATTAATTGCGCAACGTTTTCGCCAAGCGGTAAAAAACGGCATGCAGCTAAGCATCATCAATTCGATAGATGACGAGTTATTAACCAAGGTAGCTCATAAAATAATTGTCGCACCCAATGGTATTATTGAGTCGCTTGCAAAAATACTAAAAGCAGCAATTCAGATTAGTGGATTACAGGTTTCTGATGAAATTAAACCATATATTGATTCATTAGTTGTTGAAACGAACTCGAGTCCTTTTGCGATTGCCGCTAGTCTTATTGAGAACACTACTTCAGCTTCAGTTTACTTGGGTAATTTGGCGCAACATCATCCTGATTATTCAAAAATTACCTTATTGACTGGTTTGATAGCAAAAGTTACTGGAGCAAACTTTGGGATATTAGGTGAGGCGGCAAATAGTGTTGGTGCTTATTTAGTAGGTACAATACCAATACCCAATGCATTTGCGCTGAGGAATACTCAGCAGAATGGTTTTCCTAATACTCCTGGATTGAATGCAGCACAAATGTTAGGTTTTTCTGCAGATCTTCCCGAAGAATCATGTCGTGCATTGTTGTTGATGAACATTGAGCCGGAATTCGATGCGTATAATTCACAAAAAGCACTAGAGACTGTGAAAAAGACACAATTTGTAGTGTCAATGAGTGTGTATAAAGGTAATGTACTTGATTATGCTGATGTGATGCTACCTATGACGCCCTTTACGGAAACTTTTGGTACTTTTGTCAACACGGAAGGGCGAATTCAAAGTTTTAATGGTGTTGTTTCTCCAGTTGGTGAAGCACGTCCTGCATGGAAAATTTTGCGTGTGCTGGCAAATTTACTGGCATTGGATAAATTTGATTACGACGCGCCGGAACAGATTCGTGTGGAAATATTTCCACCTGAGTTTGATATCGCAATTCATTTAAATAATGTGTTGAAGGATTTTAATTTAAAAATAAATGGGACTGATCAACAGGATTTACAGCGCATTGGAGAAGTGCCTATTTATCGAGCAGATCCAATTGTTAGACGTGCGGAATCGCTGCAACAGACAAACGATGCGTTACCACCTAAAGCATGGATGTCTTTAGGGTTAATGTCAAAGTTGAATGTCGATGTAGGAAGTACAGTTAAAGTGCAACAGGGTGAAGTTGTCATTCAGCTTCAAGCAGATTGTGATGATAAATTGCCGAATAATTGTGTACGTATTGCTTGTGCACATCCTGATACTCAGTTATTAGGTGATTTGTTTGGTGCAATAAACGTAGAGAAAGTGTAATGGTAATAGACGGGGTTTGCAGTTAATGGAAACGATTCAACAATATTTTGTTCAGTTTTTTGGAACACAGTGGGGAAGTATGCTGTTTTCATTGGCAACAAACATGATATTTATTTTTGCCATTGTTGTACCTTTACTGCTAGGTGTTGCTTATCTTACTTTTGCAGAAAGAAAAATCATTGCATATATGCAAATTCGTGTCGGCCCGAATCGTGTGACTTTCTTTGGTATTCCTTGGTTGCGAGGATGGGGGCAGCCGATTGCCGATGCTGTCAAGGCAATCATGAAAGAAATTATTATTCCGACAGGGGCTAATAAGTTCTTATTTGTCTTGGCTCCGGTACTTACAATTATGCCAGCTCTAGCAGCTTGGGCCGTTATTCCATTTTCTCCAGAATTAGTGCTTGCAGATATTAACGCAGGATTGCTTTATATACTGGCAATGACTTCAATGGGGATATACGGCGTTATTATTGCTGGATGGGCCTCTAATTCGAAATATGCATTCTTGGGAGCAATGCGTTCGGCAGCGCAAGTGGTATCATATGAGCTGGCTATGGGGTTTGCGCTAGTATGTGTATTGATGCTGTCGCAGAGTTTGAATATAGGCGATATTGTTAGTGGGCAAGAAGGTGGTAGTTTATTGAATTGGTATTTGATACCGCTTTTTCCGATGTTTTTGGTGTATCTGATTTCGGGTGTTGCAGAAACCAACCGCGCCCCCTTCGATGTGGCAGAAGGAGAGTCTGAAATTGTTGCGGGTTTCCATGTAGATTACTCAGGTATGGCATTCACCGTATTCTTTTTGGCAGAATACGCCAACATGATATTGGTTGCTACGTTGACATCTATTATGTTCCTGGGGGGATGGTTACCACCTGTCGATGTCATGCCTTTCACATTGATACCTGGTTTTGTCTGGTTATTGTTGAAAATAGCATTTATCTTATTCTTTTTTCTCTGGTTTCGCGCGACTTTTCCGAGATATCGTTATGATCAAATCATGCGGTTAGGTTGGAAAGTTTTTATTCCAATCACTTTAATCTGGATTGTGGTACTAGGTCTTATTATGCAGCTACCCGAATCGGTACGAAGTGTATTTCCATTAAATATCTGGTTCTGAATGGAGAAAATACAATGAATCGTATCAAGAAATTTTTTAGTACATTTTTGTTGTTTGAATTGCTTAAAGGAATGGCGGTGACGGGTAAATACCTTTTTAAGCCCAAGATTACTGTACATTACCCGGAAGAAAAAACACCTCAATCGCCACGTTTTCGTGGATTGCACGCACTACGTCGCTATCCGAATGGAGAAGAACGTTGCATCGCATGTAAATTATGTGAAGCGGTATGTCCAGCAATGGCAATTACGATAGAATCGGAGCAACGTGAAGATGGGACAAGGCGTACGACACGTTACGATATTGATTTAAGCAAATGTATTTTTTGTGGTTTTTGTGAGGAATCGTGTCCAGTAGATTCGATTGTCGAGACACGTATCCTAGAATATCACTGTGAGAAGAGAGAAGATTTTATATATACCAAGGAAATGTTGTTAGCTGTGGGCGATCGCTATGAAGAGCAAATTGCCAAAGATCGACAAATAGATGCGCGTTATCGCTAATAACGGTAGTCATACATAATGAGTTTTCAAGATATTATTTTTTACACTTTTTCTGCGATTCTAATTGCCTCAGCACTGGGTGTTATTACTTTTCGTAATCCAGTCTATTCGGCGTTATTATTGGTGCTCTCTTTTATAACATGTGCAGGGCTTTGGTTGTTGTTGGAAGCAGAGTTTCTCGCCATCGCTTTAGTATTGGTTTATGTCGGTGCGGTGATGGTATTGTTCTTGTTTGTTGTGATGATGTTGGATATCAATCTTGATCAGCTTCGGGAAGGATTCTGGAAGTGGTTTCCCTTTGGTGGTTTGATAGCGTTAGTTATGGTTGGTGAAATTTCGATTGTATTAATGGGTAAGTATTTTGGGCTAGATGAAATGCCAACGCCGAAACCGCATGCTGCGGATTACAGCAATACCAAAGAATTGGGGCGTTTAATCTATACCGAGTATGTTTATGCATTTGAACTGGCTGCTGTGTTACTGCTGATTGCGATGGTTGCTGCGATAGCATTGACGCTGCGTCATCGTGAGGATAAGAAGATTGTGGATCCTGCAAAACAAATCAGTGTACAAAAGAAAGATCGCTTGCGTATCGTATCAATACCAGCAGAAAAAAAGAATCAATAATAAGATTAAAGTCATCTAAGCTTAAGTGTTTTTACGAAAAAGGAAGTTAACGTGATATCGTTATCACATTATTTAGTACTCGGCGCAATTTTGTTTTCAATTGGTATTGTTGGCATTTTTCTAAATCGAAAAAACGTCATTATCATATTGATGTCAATCGAATTGATGTTGTTGGCAGTCAATATGAACTTTGTGGCGTTTTCTCATTACTTGCAGGATATTTCAGGGCAGATTTTTGTATTTTTCATCCTTACTGTAGCAGCAGCGGAATCAGCTATTGGCCTAGCGATACTTGTCGTATTGTTTCGCAATCAACGGACTATTAATGTAGATGATCTGGATAAACTGAAAGGTTAATGCTTTTTTATGTGTTTCAAAGTCGAAGAAAAATCTGAATAATTCATCTGATATGCAATCACTCTATTTGTTGGTGCCATTAGCACCTTTATTGGGAGCAATAATCGCAGGCCTATTTGGTAGGCGCATTGGTCGTGTGTGGAGTCACCGCATAACAATTGCTTTGGTTTCCGTTTCGTTGCTCGCATCCATTGTTATTTTCTTTGATGTACTGAAAGGTAATGTTTTTAACGGTACTGTCTATACTTGGCTAGTTTCAGGGGATACGCGTTTTGAAGTGGGTTTTTTAATTGATCAATTGTCTGCATTGATGATGATTGTTGTCAGTTTGGTTTCGCTGATGGTGCATGTTTATACCATCGGGTATATGCATAATGATCCCGGTTATCAACGTTTCTTTAGTTATATTTCGCTATTCACTTTTTCTATGATGATGTTGGTAATGTCCAACAACTTCCTGCAGTTATTTTTTGGCTGGGAAGCAGTAGGATTAGTGTCTTATTTGTTGATTGGCTTTTGGTACACGCGACCTACGGCTATTTATGCCAATATGAAAGCATTTCTAGTCAATCGTGTCGGTGATTTCGGTTTTCTGTTAGGCATTGCATTGATTCTGTTTCATTTTGAATCGTTGGACTATAGATTTGTTTTTGAACATGCATCAGATATTACGGATAAAAAAATCGAACTCATTCCAGGTGTTGAGTGGCTTGTTATTACAGTCATTTGCATCCTGTTATTTATTGGCGCCATGGGTAAGTCAGCACAATTTCCATTGCATGTATGGTTGCCCGATTCGATGGAAGGTCCTACCCCAATTTCGGCATTGATTCATGCAGCTACGATGGTTACTGCAGGAATCTTTATGGTTGCCCGTATGTCGCCATTATTCGAATTATCTGACACGGCCTTATCCGTAATATTGGTCATAGGAGGTATAACTACCTTATTCATGGCTTTGATTGCTGTGGTGCAAACAGACATCAAACGCGTTGTCGCGTATTCCACTTTGTCACAACTGGGCTATATGACAGTTGCATTGGGCGCTTCCGCGTATTCGGCTGCAGTTTTTCACTTAATGACCCATGCTTTTTTCAAAGCAGTATTGTTTTTAGGAGCTGGCTCAGTGATTATTGCCATGCATCATGAACAAAATATGCAAAAGATGGGCGGGCTTAAGCAATATATGCCTATTACCTATTGGACTATGTTTATTGCTGCGTTAGCAAGTTCCGGTGTGCCTGGTTTTTCTGGTTTTTTCTCTAAAGATGCGATTATTGAAGCCGTGCACTTCGCTAATATTCCTGGGGCTGAATTTGCTTATTTTTGTGTCTTGACGACTGTATTTGTGACTGCACTATATACATTTCGTCTGATTTTTATGACTTTCCACGGTCAACCGCGCATGGATTCTCATACCAAAGAACATTTGCACGAATCGCCTTGGGTTGTAACTCTGCCTTTGGTTGTTTTAGCCATACCCACTGTCATATCTGGTTGGTTTATCGGTTCAATTGTCTTTGGTGATTATTTTGCCAATGCGATTTATATTGCATCTGCACATGATGCGATCGAAAAGCTACGCGTAGAATTTACCGGTATTGGCGGCATGATGATACATGCTCTGTCAACAGCACCATTCTGGTTGTCTGTTGCAGGTATCTTTACGGCATGGTTTTTATATAGCGCGAGAACAGAAATACCGGAAAAAATCAAATATATGCTATACCCTTTATATCAATTGCTAGACCGTAAATATTATATCGACGAACTGTATTCGTGGCTTTTTGCCGGAGGAACTCGTACGTTAGGTAATACATTATGGAAGTACGGTGATATCAAATTAATCGATGGCTTTTTTGTAAATGGAGCTGCACGCATCGTTGCATTTACGGCTTCGATGGTACGTCGGTTTCAAACCGGTTATATTTATCATTACGCTTTTACAATGATTGTTGGGATATTTGTTATTTTAACGTTATGGTTGAAATAAGAGTGCGATAGGCAATTTTTAGAATGATTTAAAGTTTGCCTCAAAACAAATTTTCATCAATTACGTTTGAAATTCATAAGAACTAATAAATAAACGGAATAAGTATGTCGTTTGACTTTCCATTGCTAAGTTTGATTATCTGGTTGCCTATCCTGTTTGGTGTAGCTGTATTCGCAACAGGGCATGACAGGAATGCACAACTCGCTCGCTATATTGCATTGGCGGGATCCATTCTTGGTTTTATGGTTGCTTTGCCGCTTTATACCCAATTCAACGTGGCTTCAACGGCCATGCAATTTGTCGAAAATTATGTGTGGTTTGAGCGGTTTAATGTAAATTACCATATTGGTGTCGACGGTATATCAATGCCGTTGATTCTGCTCAATTGTTTGATTACCCCACTTGTTGTGATTGCCGGATGGGAAGTCATTAAGGAACGAGTATCGCAGTACATGGGGGCATTTTTGGTGATGTCAGGTATTGTGAATGGTGTGTTTTCATCGCTTGATGCCATGCTATTTTATGTGTTTTGGGAAGCTTCGTTGATTCCAATGTTTTTAATTATTGGAATTTGGGGTGGTCCAAATCGAGTGTATGCAGCCATTAAATTTTTTCTGTATACCTTACTCGGTTCTTTGTTGATGTTGGTTGCATTTATTTATCTATACAAAACATCTGGAGGAAGCTTTTCCATACAAGACTATCATCAATTAGCCATACCCTTGACGCCACAGATTTTAATTTTTATTGCTTTTCTGCTGGCCTTTGCAGTCAAAGTTCCCATGTGGCCAGTTCATACTTGGCTACCCGATGCGCATGTTGAGGCACCAACGGGTGGTTCAGTGGTATTGGCCGCGATTCTTTTGAAATTGGGTGGATACGGTTTTCTTAGATTTTCCTTGCCAATTGCACCTGATGCCAGTCATTATTTAGCGGATATGATGATTGTGCTATCGCTTATTGCGGTGGTTTATATTGGTTTGATCGCGCTTATGCAAGCGGACATGAAGAAACTGATTGCGTATTCTTCGGTTGCGCATATGGGGTTTGTCACTTTGGGCTTTTTTCTGTTTGATGCGTATGGCGTTGAAGGTGCAATGGTTCAGATGATTTCTCATGGCTTCATTTCTGGCGCCATGTTTCTTTGTGTGGGCGTGTTGTACGATCGTATGCATTCACGGCAAATTGCAGATTATGGGGGTGTAGTTAATAAAATGCCGATTTTTGCAGCTTTTTTTATGCTATTTGCGATGGCTAATGCAGGATTGCCAGGAACCAGTGGTTTTGTCGGTGAATTTATGGTGATTATGAGTACCATGAAAATTAGTTTTTGGTATGCATTTTTTGCTGCACTGACCTTAATTTTGGGGGCAGCTTATACCCTCTGGATGTACAAAAGAGTGATATTTGGTCAAGTGGCTAATAGTGCTGTCGAAGAATTGCAAGATATTTCCAAACGAGAGTTTGTGTTGTTAGCGATTTTAGCTATATTGGTACTGTGGTTTGGTGTGTATCCATTCCCATTGACAGAAGTAATGCACGCAACTGTTGACCAGTTGTTAGTTCATGTCAACAGTAGCAAGTTATGATGAATGTTGAGTTAATGATATTTTTCCGATTAAAGGATTTGAACGAATGAGTTTTATGCCACCCGATTTTGCACCGGCATCATCTGAAATATTTATGTTGATTATGGTGTGTGTGGTGATGTTGGCGGACTTGACCGTGGGTCAGAATAGGCGCTATGTTACCTATTTACTGACGCAGGCTACTTTATTGGGTTGTGCAGTGCTGACGTTTAGTTCGTTTTCAAACGAAGTAGTACTGACCTTTTCGGGCATGTTTGTGGATGACACATTAGCGGATACTCTGAAACTGATGACCTATGGAACGGTATCGGCAGTGTTAATTTATTCTCACACTTATATTACTGATCGCGGTATGTTGCGTGGTGAATTTTTTAGCTTGATCTTGTTTGCGACATTGGGAATGATGGTTATGATATCGGCCAGTCATTTTCTGACACTCTACCTAGGTTTAGAGATTCTTTCGCTATCTTTGTATGCATTGGTTGCTCTAAGGCGTGATTCGGTTATTTCAACTGAAGCGGCCATGAAATTTTTTGTGTTAGGTGCTTTGGCTTCGGGATTTCTGTTATACGGAATGTCAATGATATATGGTGCAACAGGCTCATTACAAGTAACCGAAGTAGCAAAGGCAATTCAAAACGGAGTGAATGCTAAAGAAGTCTTGGTAGTAGGGTTAGTATTTATTGTTGCAGGAATCAGCTTTAAATTAAGTGCGGCACCATTTCATATGTGGGCTCCGGATGTTTACCAAGGTGCTCCAACCGCAGTCACCCTGTTTATCGGTTCTGCTCCGAAATTTGCTGCATTTGGGTTTGTAATGCGCCTTCTGATTGAAGGATTGGAACCGATGGCATCTGATTGGCAGGGCATGTTGGTGATCCTGGCAGTTATGTCAATGGCAATAGGGAATATTGCAGCTATCGCGCAGTCCAATATAAAACGCATGTTGGCATATTCAACGATTTCTCATATGGGTTTTTTATTGTTAGGATTCATTAGCGCGGATGCCAATGGTTACAGCTCAGCGTTGTTTTATATCATTGCTTATGTGTTAATGACTCTGGGTACTTTTGCAATGATCATGTTGTTGTGTCGGAACGGTTTTGAAGCCGAAAATATAAGTGACTTTAAAGGATTGAGTAAAAGAAATGCGTGGTATGCTTTTATAACCTTATTGTTGATGTTTTCCCTAGCAGGTATTCCGCCAATGATTGGTTTTTATGCGAAATTAGCGGTGTTGCAAGCGGTGGTTAATGCTGGTTTTGTTTGGTTGGCTGTTGTGGCAGTGTTATTTTCACTAATTGGCGCTTTTTACTATTTACGGATCATCAAGTTCATGTATTTTGATGAGCCTGAAACCAATGAACCTATTTTGCCAAATAATGATGTGAAAATTTTGTTGAGCGCTAATGGATTAGCAATTTTGATTCTGGGCATTTTTCCTCAGGCATTGATGGGAATTAGCTTATATGCCATACAAAATTCTATGTAGCTGTTACGCGGTGCGGTACAAATTATTCTACTGAGGTAGTAATTATTTGCTAAAGTACCTTATCGGCTGTTCTTCATTTTAGACTTTATGTAATAGTATCAATGATACTCATTAGAGTATTTTGTATTTCTTCCTTTTTTCCTCACAATCTCCTCTTGTATTTTAGAAGATTATGGCAAGAATTCTCGGTGTTGACTTGAATTTTTGGTTCTTGACGCTATATTGTGAAAGAAACTAAGTTTATCAGGAGATTAATGTGGAAGCCGAAACATTCAAAGAACATTTAAATTTTCAAACAGAAGCAAAACAATTACTCAAGCTGATGATTCACTCCTTATATAGTAATAAGGAAATCGTTATGCGTGAATTAATTTCAAATGCCTCAGATGCTGCAGATAAGTTGCGCTTCGAAGGTTTGATCAATGCTTCGTTGTATGAATCTGATTCAGAATTAAAAATACGCATAAGCTATGATAGTGAAGCTAGGACCATTACGATTGCTGACAATGGTATTGGTATGTCACGGCAGGAGGTTATTGATCATATTGGAACGATCGCCAAGTCAGGTACCCGAGAATTTTTCGATTCTTTGACAGGAGATCAAGCTAAAGATGCGCACTTGATCGGGCAATTTGGTGTTGGTTTCTATTCAGCATTCATTATTGCGAATAAAGTCACGTTGAATACACGACGAGCTGGTTTAACAGCAGAACAAGGAGTGCGATGGGAATCGGCAGGTGAAGGTGATTACACATTAGAAGCAATCGAAAAGCCTACTCGTGGTACTGAGATAACTTTGCATTTGCGTGAAGATGAGGATGAATTTCTCAATGGAATGCGACTGCGCAACATCATTCGAAAGTATTCCGATCACATTACATTGCCGATCGTGATGAAGAAAGAAGAGTGGTCTCACGAAGATAAGAAAAACCAGATAATCGATGAAGATGAAACGATTAATCAAGCGAGTGCATTATGGGCACGCTCTAAAAATGATATTACTGACGAACAATATCAGGAATTCTATAAGCATGTGGCACATGATTTTGAGTCGCCATTAGCCTATTTGCATGCTAAGGTTGAAGGTAAGCAAGAATATACTCAATTGCTTTATATTCCTTCACGTGCGCCTTTTGATTTATTTGATCGTGATCATCGCCGCGGCGTTAAATTGTATGTGCAACGCGTATTTATTATGGATGATGCCGAGAAACTGTTGCCGAATTATTTGCGCTTCATTCGTGGTGTAATTGATTCGAATGACTTACCGTTAAATGTTTCGCGTGAAATACTACAAGAATCAAAGGATATCGATTCTATTCGTGCCGGGGTGGTAAAAAAAGTATTAGGTTTGATTGAAGATTTAGCAAACAACGAGGATGACGCGGAAAATCAGAAATTTAAAACATTCTATCGTGAATTTGGTCAGGTTCTCAAAGAAGGTGTGGGCGAGGATTTTGCTAACCGTGATCGAATCGCAAAGCTACTACGATTTGTTACCACACAGAGTGATTCAGACGAGCCGAGTATAGCATTGAATACTTATATTCAGCGTATGAAAGATGGGCAAGAAAAAATCTATTATGTAACTGCAGATAGCCTAAAAGCAGCAAGAAGTAGTCCTCATCTAGAAGTGTTCCGCAAAAAAAATATAGAGGTTTTATTGTTATCTGATCGTATTGATGAGTGGCTGGTGACTAACCTAAGCGAATTTGAAGGAAAGTCTTTGCAATCGGTTGCAAAAGGTGGGTTAGATTTAGGTAACTTAGAAGACGATGCTGAAAAAGAGGAACAAAAGAAAGAGGCGGATGTTTATCAAGAATTGATCGAAAAAATGAAAACCACGTTGAGCGAACAAGTCAAAGATGTACGTGTGACTTTTCGTTTGACCGAGTCGCCAGCCTGCCTGGTAGCCGATACCTATGATATGGGGGGAAATCTTGAAAGATTGTTGAAATCGGCAGGGCAAAAAATCCAACATGCAAAGCCTATACTCGAGATTAATCCGCACCATCCTATGATCCAACGTTTGAAATCGGAAGAAGAGAATTTTACTGATTGGAGCCATTTATTATTTGATCAGGCGTTATTGGCAGAAGGTGGGCAATTGGAAGACCCAGTAGCTTTCGTGAAGAGACTGAATGAATTATTGCTACTTAAGTCTTGAGGGACATATAGGTTATACCTTAAATTTTTAGATTCTGTGCAAGTTAGCGATAAAATCAAATCAGATATGTAGAAACTTGGATCTGTTTTTCTGGTCTAATTGGACATGTTTAAGAATTATTTGCAGATAAATTTAAACGTATTTTAATGATTGAATTTGATTTGCTAGGTTTCAATTATAAAAATACATGGCTGATTTAGTGAAACTTTACCAAGCTAAGTTACTTACTCCTTTTGCAGTTCTGGGGATTCTTATTGAAGAAGACTGGTTGACAGATATTGAGTATCTACCTCTGGATACTCAACTTCTGTCACCCACGAATCATCTAGCCAAAGAAGTCTGTAATCAGTTGAAAGCGTATTTAACTGAGCCGCATTTTTTGTTCGATTTGAATTTACATATTGGTGGGACGACTCATCAACGTCGCGTGTGGGAAGCGATCCAGGGTATTCCGACCGGTGAAACAACAAGCTACGCTGAAATAGCGAAACAACTGCATTCAGCACCCAGAGCGGTTGGGCGAGCCTGTGGAGCAAATCGCCTACCGATTATCATACCTTGTCATCGTGTTATAGCTAAAAATGGTGGTTTAGGTGGTTTTATGAACGCAAGTGATGGCAATCCTCTTGAAATTAAAAGGTGGTTATTGCAACATGAAAGTACTTGATCTAGACGCGAGCTTATTGGACGAGTTTTCTGATTCTTTGTGGCTCGAGGATGGGTTGTCACGTAACACGTTAGATAGTTATCGAAACGATTTGCGACTTTTTAGCCATTGGCTAAGAACACGGAATCAGAATAACACTCAAGTATTGACTGGGGCCACACATTCCGACTTGCTTGAATTCCTTGCTTCGCGTGTATCTGCTCGAATCAAAGCCAGCACCACTAGCCGGGAACTTTCCAGTCTAAAACGTTTTTATCGTTTTTTGTTGCGTCAAGGAAGAATTGCGTCAGATCCAAGCCTTAACATTGAAACACCTAAGCTTGTACGTAGTTTGCCAGAGAGCCTTACTGAAGAAGAGGTTGAGAAGTTACTTAGTATGCCTGATGTAAAGCAACCACTTGGATTGAGAGATAGAGCAATGCTAGAAGTGCTTTATGCAACAGGCTTACGTGTTTCTGAGCTAATCAATTTGAAGTATTCGCAAGTGAGTATGGATGCTGGAGTCCTCAGGGTAATGGGTAAGGGGCGAAAGGAGCGTCTTTCGCCTTTGGGTGAGGAATCGCTGGATTGGCTTAAACGCTACACTAAAGAGGCTCGCCCGGAGCTTTTAGATGACATGGTAACCGATACCATTTTTGTAACGATGCGTGGTGCTGCAATGACTCGCCAAGCATTTTGGTATTTAATCAGGCGCTATGCATTGTTAGTCGGTGTTACTAAGCAACTTTCTCCACATACGTTACGACATGCATTTGCCACACATTTGCTTAACCATGGAGCGGATTTGCGTGTCGTACAGCTGTTACTCGGACATGCTGATATATCAACGACACAAATTTATACACACATCGCGCGTGAAAGATTAAAACAAATCCATGCAGTACATCATCCAAGGGGATAGGTAAAACCTAAGCGATTCTCTGCTTAAATGGATTTGCTATTTGGATTTTTCCTGTATTTCAATATGGGGAAGAATGCTATGCAAATCAATATAATAAAAGCCAGAAATGACCAATCGGGTATCGTTAAGCTTAAAAATTCCCAATCTATATTGGCACAATCACCATTGGCCTCGAACATTCCGGGCCACCATTCTGCGATCGGTAAAGAATTAAGAAAGGCTTCTTCAGGACTGATGCCACATTCAAATGATTCCGGATAGCGTATGAGCCATGCGTGTCGGGCAGCGACAATACCTCCCAAGAAGGCGAAAAACATTATAAAAATGCTATAGAAACGGTTTCCAGTCAAACTTGGGTTATGCAGAAAAGCTATTAAGGCGGTCACGCCGATCAACCAATAAGCAACGCGCTGCGCTACGCACAATGGACATGGTAGTAATCCTTGGACGTGCTGTAAGTACTGTGCATAGCCTAAAAGACCAATGCAACTTAAAAAAATTAATAAAAAGATTAATCTCATTTAATTTTTCGATGTTTTCTTAAAATGTGAATTAATACCGAAACAACATGAGAACTGTGGTCAGTACGAAAAAGTGATCGAACATAGCATGGAAAAGATTGTTGCACACTTGGGGCATGAATAAGATGAGAACTCAAGTATTAAAAGTTTGTGATTCAATGTGTTACTTTCCTTTCCATATTGCGTAAGTAAGTAACAACCATGCGCTCAGAAATGAAACGCCACCAAAGGGTGTAACAATACCAAGACCGGGTATGCCTCCTGAGATACTTATGGCATAAAGACTGAAGCTGAACAGAATAATACCAAGGAGCATTAACCAACCGGCAATAGGAATCAGCCGTGAGTTGGGAAGATGCTGTAATAATAGGCCAATTACAAGAATACCGAAAGCATGGTAGAAATGATATTGCACAGCGGTGTTATATACTGTCAGCATATCGCTGGATAACATTTTTTTCAGACCGTGCGCGCCAAAGGCACCTAATAAAATACAAATAAAGGTATTGAGTGTGCCTAGAATAAGAAATGTTTTTGACATAAGGGGATTGATTTTATTTGATCAAGAAAAGAGTATTTGAGTTTTGTACCCTCAAGTAAAGCATCAGATATTATTGATCTTCTTGATATGTGCTTCACAGGATCCATGAGCGAATTTTACCTGAATATTATCGCCAGGTTTGATTTGTTTACTGTCGTGTATCAATGTGCCATCACTGGCGTTATACGTAATGCTATAACCGCGTTTTAATACTAATTGTGGATTCAATTGCGCTAATAGTAAATCGAATGACTTGATGTGCTGTAGTCGTAATTCGGTATAACGGGAAAAACCGCTGCTTAGAGACATTGCCAGTTTTGCTGTATGTGTTAAGGTTTGTGAGATATTGGGGCTATTCGTTAGAAGATATTTTTTAGACTGATTTAGCTTCCATGCTCTTTTTTCTATCGCATGTCTCCAGATGTTGCTTAATTGTTTTGTTAAGTAGTGTAAGCGTATCGTTTGACGCTGAATATTGTTTCCCGGATAGACGAGTCGATAGGAGAACGTATCGACTTTTTGCATAATCCGCTCTACATGACGAAGCACGCTGTGATTTAAATGGTTAAACAGCTTCTTCAGGTGATGATTCAGTTCGGAGTGATCTTGGCCAATCAATTCGGCTGCGCCGGTCGGGGTTGGCGCGCGTCGATCCGCGACAAAATCAGCAATAGTAAAATCTGTTTCGTGACCGATACCGCTGACAATTGGAATGGAGCTATTCGCTATAGCAAGTGCAACAATTTCCTCATTAAATGCCCATAAATCTTCGATGCTGCCTCCTCCACGGCAAAGAATCAATACATCGCATTCCTTGCGTTGACATGCAATCTCTATGGTATTGACGATTTCAGTGGCGGCCATTTTTCCTTGCACTAAAGTGGGATAGATGATGATAGGAAGAGATGGGGTGCGGCGTTGCATCGTGGCGAGCACATCGCGTAATGCTGCGGTATTGGGTGAAGTGATAACGCCGACTTGTTTAGGAAAGTTTGATAGTGTTTTTTTATTCTCGGCACGAAATAATCCAGCATTTTCTAACTTGGATTTTAACCGTTCAAATGCTTCATATAGTTTTCCCAGACCTGCTTGACGCATGGTTTCGATATTGAGTTGATAATCCCCGCGAGACTCATAAATAGTTACCAGCGCGAGAGCTTCGATGTGCATGCCGTCTTTGAGTTGCCAATCTATCGCATAATTTTTATGATTGAAAAAAACACAGCGTATCTGCGCAGCACTATCTTTTAAAGAAAAATACCAATGCCCAGACGGATACCGTTTCAAGTTGGAAATTTCTCCTTGCACCCATAATAAAGGGATATTTTGTTCTAAGAGTTGCTTCGTGTTGCGGTTTAATTCACTAACGGTCAGTATTCGAGATGTCGAATTTTCTAGTGAGTAGGGTAGATTCATGGATAACAGCGTTTCCTTTTATTAAATAGAAAAATTAGCGGTAGGATGATATTTGGGTAATCTTATAATGGTAGTGATTACAATTTTTTATGAGCGTGTTAATCATTGAGCAAGTTATAGAAATTATGGATGGAAATTAAAGTATATTGATTGACCTAGGATTGGGTAGCCCGATTTAGTTAATCATCAACTGTCAAAGTCCCAGATAAAGTTATAAAATGATCGATTTGGGTAAAAAGTTCCTTGTTGTAGCATATTCCAATTCATTTGCCATTAAGGAGATTTATGCATGTTATCTTTGATTCAAGCAGCCGGTTGGCCGATTTGGCCCATCATCATTGCATCTATTGTTGCCGTGGGTATCATTATTGAACGGATGTGGGCCTTGCGTTTGAAGATAATTTCACCCCAAGATCTTCTTCCTAAGGTGTTTAACGAGTATCAGAGAAATGGCGCCAATTCAGAAATGATTGAGCGTTTGAAGAAGCATTCTCCGTTAGGAGAGATCTTGGCGGCTGGGTTAAAAAATATCAAAAAATCGCGCGAGATTATGAAAGAATCCATAGAAGAATCTGGTCGAGCTGTTGCCTATGATTTGAATCGTTATCTGACAACATTGGGTACGATTGCCGCATTAAGTCCGTTGATGGGATTATTTGGTACGTTGGTGGGTATGATTGAAATTTTTGGCTCCAATTCTCCTACTGGCAGTAATCCAGCGCAACTAGCCTATGGAATTTCGGTGGCATTATATAATGCGGCGTTTGGTATATTAGTAGCGATACCCAGTATGATTTTTTATCGCTATTTTCGTGCAAAAGTCGATGGCTTTGTGCTTGAAATGGAATTGCAAGCATTAAAATTAATTGAAATGGTGCATGGTGAGCGAGAAAATTGATTTTTCCCAATCGATTTGAATCTCTTCGGGTTGTATTCCCCGCCGCTTGCGGCGGGGTTATTTGTTTCTAGTCAACTTTGCGGGTGCATGAATCGTTCTGACCAAAGCAACGAAACATGATATTGAGGTACTCGTGTATACTTCGACTGAATCAATTATGACCGAGAATGAGAATAAAAAGAGTGTCGTAGATGCCAACGTAAAACACACAATCAGTGAAATACCAAGCCTGTATTGTCGCGCAAAAAAAACTTGTTGAACAGCTTCATTTCTTTGGACAAAGGGTTATCAGGCTGCAGCTTTGTTGGTGAGCACTGGCTTAGATTTCGTAAATTCGAAAAAATGCATATGCTTTTTAATAGTGACAAAGCGAAGTATGAATTTGTTTTTCTACAAGAATCGGCACGAAAAATCTTAGTGGATAAAGTCTGTCGATGGCTTTAGAACGGATTAATAACAAGATCAATACATTTTGTAAGATGTAAGAGAAGTGTGAAAAAAATACTTATAAATGAAAAGAAATATCCCCATTTTAACTGCAGTGGATTGTATTCTTAGGAAGCATTTTTTATTGTGTGTTTTAGTCTTGTTCATTGCTTTGCTTTTTCAGGGCTGTGCTTCAACGCTAAAATCAAGTGATCAACAGGCGGATGCGGTCGATCCCCATGAAGACATCAATCGTGCTGCGTATGATTTTACCGATCGTATCGATCGCACCGTATTTATGCCGATTGTCAATACCTACATTGACTATGTGCCGAATGCTGCGCAGCGTTCCATTGGAAATTTTTATGATAACTTATCATATCCAAATGTGGTATTGAATGATTTCTTGCAAGGTAAAATTAAACAGGGATTTCAAGATACGCTACGTTTTGCCATTAATTCATCCATTGGCTTGTTTGGTTTGTTTGATATGGCTACACATATGGGATTACAGGAACACGACGAGGATTTTGGCCAGACGCTTGGAGTGTGGGGCGTTACACCAGGATCCTATTTGTTTATCCCTTTACTTGGGCCAAGCAGTCAACGTGACGTTACGGGCATACCGGTTGGGCTTTTAACCAATGCACTTTTTTATGCGGGCCTCGTCATTGGTTCTCCTGTCACAGTTCCATTAGGTTTTCTGGGTGCTATTGATAAACGAGCTCGTTTGGTTGGTCCGATGCGAATTCGTGATGAAGCGGCTATTGATCCTTATCTATTCGTGAGAGAGGCTTCTATGCAGCAACGTGAATTCTTGGTGCATGACGGTAAACTGCCATTAGATTTATATTACGAGCCTTTCCAGGATAATCCCTTTGATAAAGATGGTAAAAAGTAGAAACTGTGACTTTTGTTCAGTATTACAGGAGTTTGGCAATTCGAATGAAATTGATCATTTTTTTAATGTTTGTATTAAATAGGATTTCCAGAAAACTATGAATAGACCTCAAGCAATTCATGATATATCGCAATATCAACAATCAGTTACGATGATGGGAAAAAATAATCTAACATCTGTTGAAATATCTCATATGAATCAAGAAACAGTTGATCTCAATGAACTTGAGGAAAAATTTATTCAAGCCCGTTCTGCCATATTGGCGTTACAACAAAAAGATGGACATTGGTGTTTTCCACTCGAGGCCGATTGCACAATCCCGGCTGAATACATACTGATGATGCATTTCATGGATGAAGTGGATGTTGCACTGGAAAATAAAATTGCCCGCTTTATTCGTGACAAGCAAGATATGAATCACGGAGGTTGGCCACTGTATTATGGCGGAGCGTTTGATATCAGTTGCACGATCAAATCTTATTACGCACTAAAATTGGTTGGCGATTCCCCCGAGGATGCGCATATGAAATGTGCGCGTGAAGCGATTCTACAAAGGGGCGGTGCTGCAAAAGCGAATGTATTTACACGCTTACTGCTTGCTATGTATCAGCAAATTCCTTGGCGGGCTGTACCTGTAGTGCCGGCCGAGCTTATTTTTTTGCCAAAATGGGCGCCGTTTCATTTGAGTAAGGTTTCTTATTGGTCACGCACTGTTATGGTGCCTCTGTCAATTCTTTGTACCTTGAAAGCTAAAGCGATTAATCCACGAAAAGTGGATATTCGCGAATTGTTTATCATCCCACCTGAAGAAGAACAAAATTATTTTCCAAAACCGGATACTTTATTGAAGCGAGTATTTATGGCAGTTGAACGCTTATTGTCGCGTTTTGAGCCAAAACTTCCGCAATCGTTGCGTCAGGAAGCGATTAGCTCCGCAGAACATTGGATATTGGAGCGCTTGAACGGGGAGTGCGGTATAGGCGCGATTTTTCCAGCCATAGTCAATGCACATGAAGCATTAGCTCTATTAGGTTACAGTTATGATCATCCCAGTCGTGCAAAGTGTCGCAATGCACTTCGTGGTTTATTGGTGGATGAGGGAGAACGGGTTTGGTGCCAACCCTGTACATCACCTGTTTGGGATACCGTGTTAACGGGCCTTGCATTACAAGAAGATCTTGAAACTGATCAAGAGCCTGTACACCGCGCGATGGATTGGTTAGTAAAGCAGCAAGTTTTAGAGGCTCCCGGTGATTGGCGTGATAAGAAGCCAGGTTTGGCGGGCGGTGGATGGGCTTTTCAATATGCTAATCCACATTATCCAGATTTGGATGATACGGCCGCAGTTGCTTGGGCATTAGAACAAGGCGGTTTGGAACGACATGAATACGCGCTAGAACGCGCAGCGAATTGGCTAGCCGGAATGCAATCGAAAAATGGCGGGTTTGCCGCTTTCGATATTGATAACGTGCATCATTATTTAAACGAAATTCCTTTTGCTGATCATGGCGCTCTAATCGATCCACCTACCAGTGATGTGACAGCGCGATGTGTGGGATTGCTCGGTAAATATGGCAAGCATCAGTTAGAGGTATGGCGCGGTATCGGTTTCTTACTGCGTGAGCAAGAATCTAATGGCTCCTGGTTTGGCCGCTGGGGAACCAATTATATTTATGGCACCTGGTCTGTATTGGAAGCTTTTCGCTTGGCTAAATTTGATATGCAGCATGCATCTGTGCGTCGTGCTGTGCAGTGGTTAGAGTCAGTGCAGCGTGTTGATGGCGGATGGGGTGAAACGAATGATTCTTATCTGGATGAAAAAATAGCGGGGCAATTTCTTGAAACCAGTACGGCTTTCCAAACTGCTTGGGCAGTATTGGGACTCATGGCAGCCGGTGAAGTCAAAAGTGAATCGGTTCGCAGAGGAATTAACTATATATTGACTCAGCAAGATCACAATCACTTATGGGACGAGCCTTGGTTTACTGCGCCTGGTTTTCCACGAGTATTTTACTTGCGTTATTATGGGTACTCAAAGTTTTTCCCATTATGGGCGCTTGCACGTTATCGTGTGCTGACCCGAGATTAATTCGGTGAATGTAACCGGTTTGGTGGTGGCTTTACGTGCAGAAGCACGCTGTGTAACGTCACTGCATATTCCAATGAACAAAAAAATCGCAATTAATCAGCATACGGTACTATGGCTTAGCGGCATGGGCGCGGAATCTGCAAAGAAAGCTGCAGAGCAGCTATGTCATGCTGGGGTAACGAGACTGGCAAGTTTGGGTGTGGCAGGTGCGTTGGATAGGCAGCTCAAACCAGGCGACCTCGTACTCCCGGATGCCGTCTACGGTGAAAATTTATTACCAGTTGCACTGGATTGGCGTAATCATCTACAACATCGGTTATCTAGCAACACGGTAGTCGTTAATGGTGTGTTGGCAAATAGTGTTGAACCGCTTACTACAATGCAGTCCAAACTTAGACTTGCGGAAATAACCGGTGCTTGTGCTGTGGATATGGAAAGCAGCGCGGTGGCAACAGTTGCAGCGGATGCTGCGATTCCTTTCATTGCAATACGCGCCATCGTTGATCCCGTCGAATTTTCGCCGCCTGGCGCATTGTTGAGTGCTGTTAAACCGGATGGTAGTGCCAACCTGCTCCGCATCCTCGCACTAATCCTTAACCGATCGATTCCAATCGGAACACTTCTTCAAATGGGACTGGGTATGCGCGCAGCCTGTAAGACCTTGTCCCGTGTGATACAAGCCACTGGTCCGGATTTGGCAAGCTAAGGTACAATTCTTACCCTATAATCTTCCTCAATTGCCGTCCATGAAAAATTCGCAGTATTTCATTTGAATTTCAAAATAGCATTAACTAGCAATCGCTAGTAATAGCAGTATTTGTGCTTTTTAATTCGACAAGGTACTCATTCACAACATAGATCACAGAGAGACATCATCATGATCAAAATCCAAGATTACTTCTCAGAAGCGCAATGGCAAAAATTCCTGAGTGCCGCGGTTGAGCATGAGACACCTTTTCTACTCGTAGATTTATCGCTGATTAAGCAAAAATTTGAAGAAATGGTGATGTACTTTCCCAATGCAAAGATTCACTACGCCATGAAAGCGAATCCTGGGGTTCCCGTGATTAATTTATTACGCGATTTGGGATCCAATTTTGACTGTGCGTCCATATTTGAGCTAGATCGGGTATTTGATAGTGGGGTTACACCTGATCGGGTTTCTTATGGCAACACCATCAAAAAGGCAGCTCATATCAAATACGCTTATGACAAAGGTGTACGTCTTTATGCCACCGACTCAAAGGCTGATATTCAGAAGATTGCTGAGAATGCGCCGGGCTCACGGGTCTTTGTTCGTATTTTGGTAGAAGGCGGAGATACCGCTGAGTGGCCGCTGTCACGTAAATTTGGTTGTCATCCTGATATGGCGATTGATTTGTTGGTGAATGCCAAAAAACTCGGTCTGGAGCCCTATGGCATTTCTTTTCATGTCGGTAGTCAACAGAAAGATATTGCCGTATGGGATGACGCACTATCAAAAGTCAAATATATGTTTGATTGGATGAAATATGAGGAAGATATTATTCTGAAGATGATTAATATGGGAGGGGGGTTTCCTGCAAACTATATTTCCGAGGTTAATCCATTCAAAGTGTATGCTGAAGAAATCATTCGATACCTTAAGGATGACCATGGCGACGATATCCCCGAGATTATTCTTGAACCCGGCAGATCATTAGTGGCAGGTTCGGGAGTTTTAGTCTCCGAAGTGGTATTGATCTCTCGGAAATCCCGTACCGATCTGACACGCTGGGTCTATTCCGATGTCGGTTTGTTTCAAGGTTTGATTGAAACCTTAGGTGAAGCAATCAAATACCCGGTTTACACACCGAAAATGGAACGCAACAATGACGAAGGGACCGTGATATTAGCAGGCCCCACGTGTGACTCGACCGATATCATGTATGAGCAATCAGGTTACAAACTTCCACAAAGTCTAGCCATAGGGGACAAACTTTACTGGTTGACGACGGGGGCTTACACCAACTCATATTCCTCGGTTGAATTTAACGGTTTTCCACCACTTAAAACCATTTATATTGCTTAATCTCTGCCGGGTTTAACAGGCGTTGAAAAACTATCTGCGTTGCCGCTGCGGTGTTAAAACAGACTCAGGATTACTGAGAGGGTGGTTGGTGAGAAAATGAAAGTAGGTTGAAGTTATATACTACGAACTTGTATTATTTCAATATAGATAGTAGTTTAACACGATTAGTTTTATTCTAATTTGATAGCAAGTTTAAGATCTTGGACGATAAAGAACCAGTGGTTACGTGCAATAAGTTGCTCCATAAATTAATGTACGAGCTTCTCTATGCAGCTATTCTTGGTTCAGTACTTTATTCCGTAGTGAACCATGTTGGTCAGCATTTTAAGTGCCAAGATCCATATATAGTAGAACGATTATTAATTGGTAGTTTATTTACCGCCTTCTTTTGTGCCTCTTTTCTTACCACATATAATAAAGAAAACTATGGCAAGCTCTCGTTCTTAATAGATATTTTTGAAGTATTCTTAATGTATCTTTGTTTTTATTATCTTGGTTTTTTTCCTCAAGACGAGCCCCCTTATTCAGAACCAAAAATTGTATACGCTCATTTAACCATTATCGCATTGCTTTTTACCCAACTAATTTGGCGTGATAGTGTAAATCTGAATGTTTTCGAGCTCTTTGAATTGCGTTTATTATTTTGTTATTTACTATTATTTTCCATGATACTAGGAAAAGGAATAACTCCCATTTTATGTTTTGTGGCGTTTTTATGTATAGGTCTTTATGTATGTAAGCCGAAATGGTATGACGAATTTAGATCAAAATTTTTTTGAGATGGGATGATCTGGCAAAAATTGAATCAAAAAATAATTATTTCTTCTTTCTTTTCTGCAACGATCTAGCAATAGCCTCCGAAATTGCCTTCCGTCTTGAAGCAGCATCCTCTGCATCAGTCACCTGTTGCACGTTACGAACCTTGTATCCACGCACTATCTGCTCAGTCGGAGTAAATTTCCCCATAATTAAACCAGTTCTTTGCCAACGAAGCGTACAACTTTTGTACCCTTCGCCAATTCATCCAGATAATCTGCCCATCAGTCCATCATTTCACGTCGTTTAGGTAGGTGTTCAGCATGAGCTAACTGTCGTTCTATCGCTTCATGCGGTCAGCCATGTTCATGTAGTAGGGTGCTTGCCATGCTGCGGAAGCCGTGGCCTGTCATTTCGTTCTTTTCATAACCTAGTCGCCTAAGTGCGGCGTTGATGGTATTTTCAGACATTGGCCGGGCATTACTACGAATACTCGGAAAAATATATTGATCGTCACCTGTCAATGGATGGATTGATTGCAGGATTTCAATGGATTGTGGTGAGAGTGGGATGATATGCGGCTCGCTCATTTTCATTTTGTGACCAGGTATGCGCCATTCTTTTTTGTCGAAATTAATCTCTATCCATTCTGCATGGCGTAATTCGCCAGGGCGTACAAATACCAAAGGGGCAAGCTGCAAAGCGCACTTGGTGATATATGAGCCAGTAAATCCATGAATAGAACGTAGCAGCGCACCGATGCCTTTGGGATCAATGATACTGGCGTGATGTTTCACTTTGACAGGTGTTAGCGCACCCCTTAAATCCGTGCTGGGATCGCGTTCAGCGCGTCCGGTGGCTATAGCATAACGAAATACCCGTCCGGCATATTCACGGCAACGCTGCGCTTTCTCATGCGCGCCACGGCTTTCTATTTTGCGAAGCACAGCCAATAATTCCGGTGCGGCAATATCTTTGATAACCCGATTACCCAGCCAAGGGAAAATATCTTTTTCCAGATAGCGCTTGATATTTGTGGCTGTTGTTTCTGCCCAAGTATGGCTGGTTTTTGCGTGCCATTCCAGCGCTACCACCTTAAAAGTATTTTCTGCTGCAGTGCGCACAATCTGCTTGTTGATGGCTTTGGTGAGGGAAGGGTCAATATCTTTTGCAAGCAATGCACGTGCTTCATCGCGTTTTTTTCTGGCATGGGTTAAAGATATTGTTGGATAAACACCAATTGCTAGTGTTTTTTGCTTACCTGCAAAGCGGTAATTCATGCGCCAGTATTTACCAGTGGATTTGACCAACAAATACAGCCCGCCGCTATCACTTATTTTGTAGGGGAGTTCTTTGGCCTTAGCTTGACGTGCTGCGATATCTGTAAGCATCTGATGGTATCTGACTTGATGGTATCAAAAGTACCAACAAAAATACCATCAAAGTGATGGTATGTACAGATTTCTTATGATACAGTCTGAAACTATCAATTCCTGTTAAAGTCAGTTAATTCAAGGAATTTGATACGATATGAAACTATTTGAAATGTTGTTTTGGTGCCGGGAGGGGGAATCGAACCCCCATGATGTCACCATCGCGGGATTTTGAGTCCCGTGCGTCTACCAATTCCGCCATCCCGGCAAAAAACTTACTTAACTTTTTGCTACTCTTCATAAATTAAGTAAGGCGCAATTATCACTGAAAAGCGCTAGCACATCAAGCTGCATGGGCGAAAATTCACTTCCTCGGTATAATAACGTGCATGAAAACTGAGGATTTTGATTTTGATTTGCCCAAAGAGCTGATCGCGCAATTCCCCGCCAAAGAAAGAACCAGTAGTCGTTTACTCTATTTGAATAACTTGCAAGAATGGCAAGATACCTGGTTTGTTGATTTGCCAAGTTACCTCAAACCAGGTGATGTGATGGTTTTTAACGATACCCAGGTGCTAAAGGCACGGTTATTCGGAAAAAAAGAAAGTGGTGGCCAAGTGGAGGTGATGATCGAACGAATTCTCGATCATCATCACGTATTGGCATCGATTCGCGCCAGCCATGCGCCCAAGGTAAATTCCAAGCTCATTTTAAAAGATGTGATTCCAGTAACCGTGGTAGATCGTGGCGGTGAATTTTATCGCTTGTATTTTGATGATACGCGTTCCGTCGATGATTGGCTGAATTGTTATGGACAACTGCCTTTGCCACCTTATATTACCCGTGAGTCTACGGAGTTTGACGAATCACGCTATCAAACGGTATATGCCAGAAACCCAGGTGCGGTTGCTGCGCCTACCGCCGGACTACATTTTGATGCGGGTATTATGACTCGGTTGCGTAATCTGGGTGTCAGCATTGCTTACCTGACTTTGCATGTAGGGGCGGGAACTTATCAACCGGTCCGTGTTAATCAAATTGAAGATCACGTCATGCACAGTGAAATGTTTCATATTCCGCAAGCAACGGTTGATGTTATTCAACAAGCAAAGGAAAATGGCGGACGCATTTTAGCGGTAGGAACGACTTCGTTGCGTGCATTAGAAGCCTGTGCAATGCAACATGATGGCCGGTTAGTTGCGGGTCATGGAGATACGAATATGTTTATTACGCCTGGTTACCGCTTCCGTATCGTCGAACGCTTACTGACTAACTTTCACCTGCCACGCTCAACGTTGCTGATGTTGGTTGCTGCTTTTGCCGGCATCGATGTCATTAAACGCAGTTATCAGCATGCAATCGATCAGCGCTATCAATTTTTTAGTTATGGTGACGCGATGTTAATCGAAAGAAATCATGAAATTTGAACTACACACCACGGATCATCATGCACGTCGCGGCACGGTAACACTTGCGCACGGAACCATTGAAACCCCTGTTTTTATGCCAGTGGGCACTTACGGCGCGGTAAAAAGTATGTCACCCGAAGCGCTTCTTCAAATCCAAGCACAAATTATATTAGGCAACACGTTTCATTTGTGGCTCCGCCCGGGATTGGAAGTGATTGAAATGCACCAAGGATTGCACGATTTTATGGGCTGGCACAAGCCAATATTAACTGATTCGGGTGGTTTTCAAGTTTTCAGCTTGGGAGATTTACGCAAAATCACTGAGCAAGGCGTGCACTTCAAATCGCCCGTCAACGGTGACAGTTGTTTTTTATCACCGGAAGAATCGATGCGTATTCAACGCACACTGAATTCCGATATTGTCATGGTTTTTGATGAATGTACGCCATACCCAGCTGATGAAATAACCGCTCGCACTTCTATGGAGCTTAGCTTGCGTTGGGCAGAGCGCTCCAAGCAAGCGCATGGCGATAATACCAATGCACTCTTTGGAATCGTACAAGGGGGTATGTTTGAACAACTCAGAAATGAATCATCGGCCGGTCTACAGCAGATTGGTTTCGATGGCTATGCGATTGGTGGCCTATCGGTGGGTGAGCCGAAAGCCGACCTGCAGCGCATTTTGAATCATACCGCTCCGCTGCTGCCCGTAGACAAACCACGTTACCTCATGGGGGTAGGCACTCCAGCCGACATTGTACATGCGGTTGCGCAGGGTATTGATATGTTTGATTGCGTGCTGCCAACACGTAATGCACGCAATGGTTGGTTGTATACACGCCATGGCATTATTAAATTGCGCAATAGTCAATACCGGTTGGACAAATCCCCACCTGATGAACAATGCGGTTGCTACACCTGTCAACATTTCACGTTAGCCTATCTGCACCATTTACAGCGTATCAATGAAATATTGGGTGCACACCTCAATACCGTGCACAATCTGTTTTACTATCAGCAATTGATGACAGAAATTCGTAGCGCTATCGAGAAACAGCAATTTCAGGAATTTGCACAAGAATTTCTGGCTGGGCATGCAACATGCTAAAATACGCCTTTTTTTAATGCTTTTGGAGAGCTTTATGTTGATTAGTGATGCTTTTGCGCAAACGGCCGCACCGGCGCAATCTGATGCAAGTTTAATGAGCTTGTTGCCGATGATTGCTATTTTTGTTTTGTTTTACTTTTTGTTAATACGCCCGCAATCTAAACGCGCCAAAGAACAAAAACAAATGATAGATGCGCTGCAACGTGGCGACGAAGTCATCACCAACGGCGGTATATTGGGGTTAGTGATCAATGTAAGCGAATCGTATGTGATCGTAGAAATAGCGCCCGCTATTGAAGTGACCGTACTTAAATCTTCGATACAAACTTTACTACCTAAAGGTTCACTGAAAAGCATTGATCCTAAAGGAAAGTCATCAGCAAAAACTAAGGGTGGAAAATCTATTCCAGCCGACAGCAATAATAATACAGTGTCTCAATCAAGTGAAACGCCAGAAACCACAAGCTCTAGCCCTACGGAAGATAACAATCAATCTACCACGCAACAATCCAACAAATAGGTTTTCTTGAACGTCGCTTTTTTCTGATTTTTTGATTCCATCCCTCCAACCACCAACACATACTGACATCCATGAATCGCTATGCACTTTGGCAATACCTCATCATTGCAGTCTCTATCGTACTTGGACTGCTATATACCTTGCCGAATTTTTATGGTGAATCGCCTGCCGTACAAATTTCACCACTGCGTGCATCCTTAAATGCTGATACTGCATTATTGAAACAAGTTGAAGAAACACTGACGCAAGCCAATATTAAGGCAGAAGGTATTTTTCTCGAGGGTAATAGTGTCAAAGTACGCTTTACTGATACCGATACGCAAATTAAAGCCAAGGATTTATTCGAATCGGCGCTGGGTAAAGATTATATTACTGCATTGAATTTGCTGCCAAATTCACCACAATGGCTGACCAGCTTAGGTGCTTTGCCAATGTATTTGGGATTGGATTTACGGGGTGGCGTGCATTTCATGCTAGAAGTTGACATGCAAGGCGCTTTAGATAAATCCCTTGAGCGCTACAGTTCGGATGTGCGGACTACTTTGCGGGGAAAGAAAATTCCCTATGCTGGCATTGAAAAACTCAACAAAAAGTTAATTCTGAAATTTCGCGATGCTGAATCACGCACTCAAGCAGAAACCGAATTAAAATCAAATTATCCTGATTTGGGGTTTGTACAAGAACAAGTCGGAGAACGTTTCGATCTCGTTGCCACGATCAAGCAAGAAGCAATGCTTCGAATGCAAGATTCTGCTGTGATGCAGAATATCACCACGCTACGTAACCGTGTCAATGAACTCGGAGTAGCAGAACCGATTATTCAGAAGGCAGGAAAAGATCGCGTCATTGTGCAACTACCCGGTGTGCAAGATACTGCTAAGGCGAAGGATATTTTAGGACGCACGGCGACGCTGGAAATTCGCATGGTGGATGACGAACGCGATCTGGATGCAGCGATGCGCGGACAAGTTCCGGCTGGATTGGAATTGTATGAAGAACGTGGTGGCAGCCCACTGCTAGTAAAAAAACAAGTATTGCTAACTGGCGAACACATAACCGATGCGCAACCGGGTTTTGATAAAGACAATCAACCCGCCGTGCACATTAATCTTGACAACGGTGGATCGCGTATTTTTAAGCAGTTGACACGTGACAATGTTGGCAAAAGAATGGCCATTCTTTTGATTGAAAAGAACCAAGCCGAAGTCATTACTGCTCCGGTCATTCGCGAAGAGATTGGCGGTGGTCGCGTGCAGATTAGTGGTCGCATGACCAATACGGAAGCGCGCGATGTGGCGTTACTGCTTCGTTCTGGCGCGCTTGCGGCACCCATGGATATCATCGAAGAGCGTACTGTTGGTCCTAGTTTAGGTGCTGAAAACATTAGCCGTGGGTTTAATTCGACGTTGTATGGATTTTTAGCGGTAGCTATTTTCGTTGCGGCTTACTATGCTGCTTTTGGTGTTATTTCGGTCATTGCACTGGCGCTTAATTTATTGTTGCTGGTCGGTTTGTTATCGATCATGCAAGCCACACTCACCCTTCCAGGCATGGCTGCACTGGCGTTAACCGTGGGTATGGCGATTGATGCCAATGTGTTGATTAACGAACGGATTCGAGACGAATTACGCACAGGTGCATCACCGCAACAAGCCATACAAAGTGGTTATGAACGTGCTTTGGGTACTATCTTGGATTCAAACATCACTACCTTGATTGCCGGCATCGCATTATTTGCTTTTGGCTCTGGCCCAGTGAAAGGCTTTGCGGTTGTGTTGTGTTTAGGTATTTTGACCTCGGTGTTTACAGCAACCTTTGTTTCACGTGGCATAGTCAATTTGATGTACGGAAATCGTAGATTAGATACCGTGCCTATTGGGAAAATATGGCTGCCGAAAGGGAATGACAAAGTACCAGATACTTTTGATGCATCTGACGAGCAACCTATCGAACCAAAGCGACGCGAATTAGCGGTTGCGAATGAACCGGAAGCAACTATTGAGCAATCAGTAGAGCAAGTTGTAGTCAGTAATGATCCCCCCCATTCTCAAGGTGAGATTGCGGTCGAAACAGCAACAATCAAACCAGATAGCATAGCCAGGAATACCAGCGCATCACGAAGCAAAGGCAAAAACAAACGCAAAAAATCACCGAACGTTACTTGAGCAATATGACGGCCCATCATTTATAAGGAATTCAACTATGGAAATTTTTAGATTTAATCGCGATATTCCGTTCATGCGTTGGCGTCGGGTAGGTGCTGTTATTTCAATCACGACATTTATTCTGGCCATTTTTTTTATTGTAACCAAGGGGTTGAATCTAGGCATAGATTTTACTGGCGGAACAATTCTGGAGGTCAATTACCGACAGGCCGCTGATCTGGAAAAAATACGAACTGTATTAACTGGTAAAGGTGTTACCGATGCCAGCGTGCAAAATTTCGGTACTTCACGAGATGTTCTGATCCGTTTGCCCGTTAAACCAGAAGTATCGAGCGCACAATTATCAGAAGATGTTTTGGAAATTCTCAGAGAAGCTGATTCTTCCGTAGAAATGCGACGTGTCGAATTTGTCGGACCGCAAGTTGGCGAAGAATTATTAGAAAATGGCGCATTGGCGCTGCTATTTGTTTCAATTGGAATTGTTATTTATTTGGCAATACGGTTCGAATGGAAATTTGGTATCGCCGGCATGATCGCGAACTTACATGATGTTATTATTATTGTTGGCTTTTTTGCTTTCTTTCAATGGGAATTTTCACTCACAGTGCTTGCTGCGGTACTCGCGATTCTTGGTTATTCGGTTAATGAGTCAGTAGTCATTTTCGATCGTATTCGAGAAAATTTTCGCAAATTAAGAAAGGCGTCGGTAACCCAAGTAATTGATAATGCTATTACTCAAACCATGTCGCGCACGGTTATTACGCATGGCAGTACACAAATGGTGGTTATTGCCATGTTATTGTTTGGTGGCGAAGTGCTTTATTATTTTTCACTTGCTTTAACCATAGGCATTTTATTTGGAATTTACTCATCGATCATGGTAGGCAGCTCTATTATCATGCTTTTGGGTGTTAAAAGAGAAGATCTGGTAGCTTTAGAAAAGAAACCACTGGAAAATGATGGGGCTGTTGTTTAAACAAATATTAACCGCTAATTGTTTAGCTTTTTTTAATTCATATTAAGGCACAGGCTTTGTTTACAGACATTATTCACTGGATTGTCGATACCGTAGGCAGTTTAGGATATCCCGGTATTTTTCTGCTCATGCTGATTGAATCCAGCTTTATTCCTTTCCCGAGCGAAGTCATCATGATACCTGCGGGTTATCTGGCAGCAAAAGGTGAGATGAATATTGTTATTGCCATTTTATGCGGCGTACTAGGAAGCTTGGCAGGCGCTTTGATTAATTATTTTCTGGCGGTTCAATTAGGGCGTCGATTATTAATCAGTTATGGCAAATATGTCATGTTTGAAGAGAAGCACATGCAAAAAATGGAAAGTTTTTTTGCCCGTCATGGCCATATTTCGACTTTGACTGGCCGCTTAATCCCGGTAATACGCCAGTACATTTCTTTGCCTGCCGGGTTAGCACGAATGAATTTAACAGTTTTTTGCTTTTATACCAGTCTTGGTGCCGGAATTTGGGTCGTGATTTTAACCTTGCTAGGTTATTTTATTGGGGAAAATGAAGCTCTGATCAAGGAATACCTTCATCAAATTATACTGCTCCTCATTGCAGCTTGTGTCATCGGGATTGGTTTTTACTACTTTTTTCAAAAACGGAACCCGAGCAAAAACTAATACCCACATGATCAGCGTCACCTGCTTATATGTTTGAATGATAGAGAACAATAACGAGGATGCTGATTATTTTAGCGTGATTTGTTTTTTATGAAGTTCAATAGATTTATAGTATTTCATGGTGACTGTTCTGCATAACTGAATCTTATTGTCCAATTATTTTTACCAGTATACTTTTCTTTAAGGCATGTCTTATATCGTTCTAACCGATAATCAGTTTAGTCCTGAAGGATATTGGAATAATCCAGTTGATAAGGTTTCATCTCCCTTAGCGGTTGAATTAGCACTTTTCGACCAGAATGGCTACGATTTGACGAGATTAGAGCAGTGTTTTGCACAAACCAACTTAACGTCATTTCATGCTCACCGAGATCATCGGCATGCTTTGAAAGCAGCATGGTTTACCCAACAAAGCAAGCTAGAGGGTGCTGTTCTCAACCACAGCTTATTATTTGAACGTAAAGGATACCGTGGCGAAGCATTGGAGCAATTGCAGCAATGGGCACACACCAATCCGCTGGTATATAAATTAATTAGAATGCGTCCTAAATGGGGGCTGGATTTTAGTATGGATTACGTTGATCGGTCGGGCAATGTATTTGAAGTATTGCATTGGGAATACGATGGTTTTAACTACGAAGAAGTAGAGCATCGCAAGCAACAATTGCAAATTAAATTCGCTTCGATTGACTGGGATGATGCCGCAGTCAACATGCTGAAGTTAAAGGATCAGTGGCATTGCTTGGATTTCTTTGCGCAAAGTGACTGGAAGTGCGATTACTTTGGTATCGTTAAAGAACGCTTCAAAATGGTTATTTGGGATTAGCAAGAAACTGACGATCTCAGTTATCGCTACATATTGCAATCACTGTAGGCGCACAACGATCGATAATATGGCATATTATAAATTCACATTTGACACAGCGATTAAAGTGAGACAGTGTGCTGATGAAGATTGGTGCCCTGATTGACTGGTAGGATTTATGTTTGAAGCTTACAGGTTTATACAAGCGTGAGTTATCGCATGGCGGAGTGACAGTCTAACCGCCTAACCGCATGTACAGGTTTAGCCATGGTGTATTTCCCATTCAGGCACGAATTAAACCTATCACATCCACAGGAAGTCGTTGTGGGTGGTTTTGCCGCTTCAGATATTGGAGTTCTATAACACTCCGAGGACGTCAGCGGCTTTGCCTAGTCCCAGAGCTACCTCTGTAAGGACTTTACGCTCAAGGTGCGTGCTGTTGGGTTTTTTTAACCATTTAGCAATTGATGGAATTGTGAACTAATTGGATAATTCAATTGTCTGTGTTGTGAGTATTGTGATTTGTTGATTCTTGGCATTTTTTGAGTAGATATCCTGATCTGATTGTGTCATTATGCTGAACTTTTGGCCGGATAAGATTAAGTCTGGTCGGGATTTCTAAAATGTTCGAGGAACAAGGGGTATGGGTGATCGAGAAGTCGATCAGCAGTTAGTTGAAAGAGTTCAAAACGGGGATAAACATGCATTTGATTTACTCGTTATTAAATATCAACGTAAATTAGCTCGATTATTGTCTCATTTTATTCGTGATGCGGCTGAGGTTGAAGATGTAACACAAGAGGCTTTCATCAAAGCTTATCGAGCATTGCCCTCCTTTCGTGGAGATAGTGCCTTCTACACGTGGTTATATCGAATTGGAATTAATACTGCCAAGAATTTTTTAGTATCACAAGGGCGTAAAGTTCCGACTATAGAAGGGATTAATAATGAGGATGCTGAAGATTTTGAAGATAATAGTTTACTAAAGGAAGTTAATACACCTGAAAGCGAATTAATGAGCAAACAAATTGCGCAAACGGTAAGTAAGTCACTCGATGCACTGCCAGAGGAGTTACGTTCGGCAATAGTATTACGAGAAATTGATGGATTAAGTTACGAAGAAATCGCAAGTATTATGAATTGCCCAGTAGGTACAGTACGTTCGCGAATTTTTCGTGCACGCGAAGCGATATCAGAGCAATTGCGTCCTCTTTTGGGAACTAGTAAAGATAGGAGGTGGTGATTTTGGAAAATGAAGTATCCGCCCTAATGGATGGGGAACTAGAAAGTGAAAATATCTCACGGGTAGTTGAGATGCTTAATAGAAATAGTGAATTGAAACAACATTGGGAAACCTACCATCTTATCAGTGACGCACTTAGGCAGTCACCTCGGCTTTCTATGAATTTATCTGAAGTTGTAACTACCAAACTTAAGGATGAGCCCATTATTTATTCCCCTAACGTATCGCAATTACTATTATTTAAAAAACAAAAACGCAAAATTGCTACGCTTGCGTTAGCTGCATCTGTTGTGTTGGGTATTTCTACATGGCTTGGCTTGAATCAATATTCACAAGAAACTGATAAACAGATTTTTGCTGAGAAGAAGACACAAGAAACTGGCTATAGTGCTGTCCCTATAACCGTTTCTTCACAATTGCAACCGATAAAAAATGGTTCTCTTGTTTTTGAGAGAAATGATTTTTTGTTCTTGCAAAATGAAATACAACCCATCTATACAAATTATGCAAATACTCAAAGGCAAAATACTAATACGCCGCAATCTACTGAGTATCACAAAAACGAAGTCCCATGAATAATGAACCATATTGCATAGTATAAATTTTTTTACTTGCTAATAATCTGAAAACTGATTCAATGTAGAAAAAAGAAAGAACTTTTTTTGTTTTTGTTAGATTGAATTTCTATTTATACTGTACCTTCATTACTTACTATCTACCACTAAATTACAAGTATTCGTAAGAAAAACAATTTATTTTTCTCCGATGCTTTATATTATTATCCTGTTGCAATTTCATTAGATTATTTTCGTTACAATTCCGAAGAATATTATAAATATGAGAAAGGCATTTATATGATTATTGAAATTTTGACTTTAAAAATAAGGTAAGCACAGTAATGTTAAAATACTTATTATTTTTTCTGTTTTTTGGGGCCAGTACAGTTGGTGCGCAACTTAATGAATTGCCTAATTTTACAGGTTTAGTGGAAAAATATGGCGCTGCGGTGGTCAATATTAGTGCAACGCAAAGCACCAGTGACATAAACCATCAAATGCTTCCTGAAATACCTGGGATACCTGAGGATTCTCCGTTCTATGAATTCTTTAAGCGTCATATGCAACCCTTTTCTGCACCCAGAAAATCTGAACCTAGGTCTTTAGGTTCTGGATTTATCATAAGCTCAGACGGTTATATTTTGACGAATGCGCATGTTGTAGAAACAGCGGATGAGGTTACTGTCAAGTTGAATGATAAACGTGAATTTGTTGCTGAAATAATTGGCACTGATAGAAAAACAGATATCGCGTTGATCAAAATTGCCGCGAACGATTTGCCAAAAGTGATGCAAGGCAACCCTGATAATCTTAAAGTAGGCGAATGGGTGATTGCAATTGGCTCACCTTTTGGTTTTGAACATAGCGTGACTGCTGGTATTGTAAGTGCAAAAGGACGTTCACTTGCACAGGAGAATTATGTGCCTTTTATACAAACTGACGTTGCAATTAATCCTGGGAATTCCGGGGGGCCTTTGTTTAATATGAAGGGCGAGGTTGTTGGAATTAATTCTCAGATTTACAGCAGAACGGGTGGTTTTATGGGCTTGTCGTTTGCAATACCAATTAATGTTGCAACTGAAATCGCTGACCAGTTAAAAACAAGTGGAAAAATCAATCGTGGAAGAATTGGTGTTATGATTCAGGAGGTTACAAAGGACCTGGCCGAGTCTTTTGGTTTGACCAATAACAATGGTGCATTGGTTGTGTCGGTTGAAAAAAATAGTCCAGCAGATCGAGCTGGCATCAAAGCGCGGGACATTATTTTAAAATTTGATGATAAAGATATTGCAATTTCAGCTGATTTGCCACGTATAGTTGGCAATACTAAACCAAATTCAAAAGTATCAATGCAAGTTTGGCGGGATGGTTTGATAAAAACTGTTAAAGTCGAAGTGGGTGAAACACCTAACGATGATGTAACTGAAAATCGTAAATCAAAGCAAAAAAGTAAAAAAGAACCTATAACCAATCGCCTTGGGTTGGCATTAAGTGAATTAACATCACAACAGAAAAAACAATTGGATGTTACGAATGGTTTGCTAGTGGAAAATATTCAACCTGGTATTGCAAGTCGTTTGGGAATTCGGGTTGGTGATGTAATCCTTGGATTTAATAGTAAAGATGTAAAAAGCGTTGAGCATTTCAATGAAATGTTAAATCAAGTGCCGAGTGGTAAAAACATAGCGCTGTTAGTTAAAAGAGGCGATGTGATCAATTTCATCACGATGAAATTAAATGACGATCTTAAAAAATAACGATACAACATTAGTGAATGGAACGATCTGAAAAATTCATCGTATACGTTCGTGAGGATTGTCATCTTTGTCAACAAATGATACTTGCTCTAAATAATTTACCTGGGCAAGTATCATTTGATTTTCAAGTGATAGATATTGATTCAGATCCTGAGTTGGTAGCTATGTATGGAGAAAAAATACCCGTATTAGTATCTCCAACTCATCAGGTGATCTGTTATCATTTTTTTGATTCCTCCACTTTAGGTGATTATCTCAGCAAAATTCGCTAGAATGCTGCCTTCTTATTAATTTCATTTGGTTGAGCAGTCTTATTTCCCAACGCAAGATTGACGACGGCTATTTTGAATCTATTTCCACACTCGGTATTTATTCCTTGTATACAATGAGCTAATGCAACATATTCGTAATTTCTCTATTATTGCTCACATTGATCACGGCAAATCGACGCTTGCCGATCGTATTATTCACTTATGCGGGGGATTGTCGGATCGAGAAATGGAAGAGCAAGTTCTCGATTCTATGGATCTTGAAAGAGAACGGGGAATTACGATTAAGGCGCAAACTGTTGCACTACGCTATAAAGCTAGAAACGGACAAACTTATTTGTTGAACCTGATAGATACACCAGGACATGTCGATTTTTCTTATGAAGTTTCACGTTCGCTGGCCGCATGTGAAGGCGCGTTGTTAGTAGTCGATGCATCGCAGGGAGTGGAAGCGCAAACAGTTGCTAATTGTTATACCGCGATTGAGCAAGGTGTCGAAGTTATTCCAGTACTCAATAAAATTGATTTACCCGCAGCTGATCCTGAGCGAGTTATCCAAAATATTGAAGAAGTCATTGGTATTGATGCACAAGATGCTGCCAGAATCAGTGCTAAAACAGGTGAAAATATTATAGAAGTTCTCGAAACTTTGATCGTCAAAATTCCACAGCCAAAGGGAGACCCAAGTGCACCACTCAAGGCGCTAATCATTGACTCTTGGTTTGATAATTATGTTGGGGTTGTTATTCTGGTGAGAGTGATGGACGGCATGGTAAAACCAGGTGATAAAATACTATTGATGGCAAGTCGGACCGCGCATTTGTGTGAACAAGTCGGTGTTTTTATGCCGAAATCTGTTTATCGAGATTCGTTAAGTGCGGGAGAGGTGGGTTTTATTATTTCGGGTATCAAAGAGCTGCACGCTGCCAAAGTCGGCGATACTGTTACTTTGTTGAATCGTCCCGCTACGGAACCTTTACAAGGTTTTAAGGAGATTAAACCGCAGGTATTTGCTGGGTTATATCCGGTTGAATCTAATCAATACGATGCATTGCGCTCAGCATTAGAGAAGCTAAAACTCAATGATTCTTCCTTGCATTTTGAACCAGAGGTCTCGCAAGCTTTGGGTTTTGGTTTTCGCTGTGGATTTCTTGGGCTACTGCATATGGATATTGTGCAAGAGCGTCTGGAAAGAGAATACGACATGGATTTAATTACTACTGCACCCACAGTGGTTTACCAATTACTGTTACGCGATGGAACCTTAATCGAGATTGAAAATCCCTCTAAAATTCCCGATCTTTCGAAGATTGCTGAGATTCGCGAACCGATTATTACTTCAACCATACTTGTTCCCGAAGAGTATGTGGGTGTAGTGATTACTTTGTGTGTCAATAAACGTGGTAATCAAATGAATATGCAATATATGGGCAAACAAGTCATGTTGACGTATGAAATGCCTTTAAACGAAGTGGTGATGGATTTTTTTGATCGATTGAAATCCGTTAGTCGAGGGTATGCTTCATTAGACTATGAATTTAAGGAATTTCGAGTTTCTGATTTAGTGAAACTCGATATATTGATTAATGGTGATAAGGTCGATGCATTATCACTCATTATCCATAGAAACAGCAGCCAATATAGAGGGCGAGAATTGGTAAAAAAAATGCGTGAATTAATTCCGAGGCAGATGTTTGATATTGCTATACAAGCTGCGGTTGGTGCGCATATCATAGCGCGCGAGACTGTTAAAGCATTGCGTAAGAATGTGTTGGCAAAATGTTACGGTGGTGACATAACACGCAAACGAAAATTGCTAGAAAAACAAAAAGCAGGTAAAAAAAGGATGAAGCAAGTGGGCAATGTGGAGGTTCCACAAGAGGCGTTTTTGGCAATATTGCAGGTTGATAATAAATAATGACAATACGCTATAGCTGTAAAAGTTTTTTATGTAACTTTGCATTTTATTTAACACATCATTATCCAATGACGATGATTAGATTGCATTTGGATTTTTTAAAGGGAGCATAATGAACTTTCCTTTAATTCTGTTTGTTTTGCTGCTGCTGACCGGCGCTATTTGGCTACTGGATATTTTCTTATTAAAAAAGCAACGAGCGTCTGACCAAAGCGAACCTTGGTGGGTAGAATATCCCAAAAGTTTTTTCCCGATTATTCTGATCGTATTTACACTGCGGTCTTTTGTAATTGAGCCTTTCAAAATTCCTTCAGGGTCAATGATTCCAACTTTACTGGTTGGTGATTTTATTCTGGTGAATAAATATACGTACGGCCTTCGTCTTCCTGTGGTCAATCAGAAAGTGTGGGATATCAATGAACCAAAACGGGGGGATGTCTTGGTTTTTCGATATCCAGAAGATCCTTCGATTGACTATATTAAAAGAGTCGTCGGTATTCCTGGTGATGTAATTACATATCACAATAAACGACTGACAATTAATGGAGAAGCCATTAAGACGGAATACGAAGAGGATTACAAATATATCGAATCGGGTTTTGGTTATATCTACTCGGATCGCTTCTCGGAGCATTTAGGAGATGAAAAACATTCTGTTTTGATCAATCAAGATGCCAATGGGGTGCAGTATTCAAATATCCGGCAATATCCTTTTCGCGAAAATTGCAAATACTATCGAACAGGATTTACTTGCGAAGTTCCTGCAGGAAATTATTTTACGCTAGGTGACAATCGCGACAGTAGCAGTGATAGTCGGTATTGGGGATTTGTTCCAGAAGAAAATATTGTGGGTAAAGCTTTTATGATTTGGTGGAACTTTAATGATTTAAGTCGTATTGGTCTATCTATTCAATAGGGTTTTTCTGTGGAGGGGATATGCATTATTTCACGGCAATACAGCAGCAAAAAGGCTTTAGTCTATCTGGTTTATTAGTTATTTCATTTTTTTTAATTATTTTGGCGCTGTTAGGTATGAAGTTAGTGCCTGTCTATCTAGAATATTCTTCTATACATAAAAATTTAGTAGCAACGGCAAAAGAGGCAGGTACACAAGATTCTGATTTTAATCAAATTAAATTGGCTTTCTCTAAACGTGCCCAGATTGATAATATTAAATCTATTACTGTGCAAGATATAAAAATTAGCAAAGTAAATGGAAGAACTGTTCTAAGTGCTCAGTATTCTAAACAAATACCTTTGGTGTCTAATATATCTTTGAACATTGATTTTGAAGCTACCAGTGAGTGATGGCCTGATCAATTCCGCTTCACTCTTAGTATTTTGCTATCATGCAGGGTAATGTCCGTTTGCACTCGTTGCATGCATTCTGTGGTCGACTTGGATATTCTTTTAAGCGGTCTGAGTTACTTATCCAAGCAATTACACATCGAAGTCATAGTGCTTCGCATAATGAGCGCCTAGAGTTTCTTGGAGATGCGATTTTAAATTGTATTGTTGCGAGCATGCTCTACCAATTTTTTCCACAATTACCTGAAGGACATTTATCACGGATTCGCGCGAGTTTTGTTAATCAACAAGCACTCTGTGAATTGGCATTAAAGTTACAGATGAATGATGTAATCAGATTGGGTGAAGGGGAAATTAAAAGTGGTGGATACATGCGGCCTTCCATTCTTGCAGATGCTTTTGAAGCGATTGTTGGGGGGATTTTCTTGGACAGTGATTTTGCGCAAGCGGAGGCCGTTGTGGTTGCACTCTATCAACCCCTGATGAATACAGTTGATATAGGCGTTCAAAAGAAAGATCCCAAAACCTTGTTACAAGAGTTTCTACAAAGCAGGAAAATGACTCCTCCAGAATATATGGTCGTTACTACGACGGGCGAGGCGCACAAACAAAAATTTAAAGTGGAATGTAATGTACCTAAGTTTAGCTTACGAACCTTTGGTGAGGGTACCAGTAGACGAAGCGCTGAGCAGGAAGCAGCAAAGCTTGCCTATGAAAACTTATCTAGATTACAAAATCGATAAAACATGAGAAACATGTTGTGAACGCATATAATTATATGTCAGAGTTATTATAGTATGTCGGCGATGGATAATTTTCGCACTGGGCATATTGCCATTGTCGGACGCCCAAATGTTGGTAAATCGACTTTGCTAAATCAATTGTTGCAGCAAAAAATCAGCATTACTTCTAAGAAAGCGCAGACCACTCGTTTTCAAATTAACGGAATTTTGACTGAATCGAATGCGCAATACATTTTTATTGATACACCTGGTTTTCAAACACAGTTTGCCAGCCGCCTAAATTCAGCGATGAATCTTGTGGTAAGGCAGTCAATGCATGGCGTAGATGTAGTATTGTTTGTTATTGAAGTCATGCTATTTGGCGAACGTGATATCGCAGCGATGCGCGAGCTACCTAAAGATGTTCCTGTCATTCTAGTGATGAATAAAATAGACCTGGTGGCTGATAAAAACCTCCTATTGCCATTCACACAACAGATGTCTGGTGAGTTTGATTTCGCCGCGATTGTGCCGGTTAGTGCATCACAAAAAATACAGCTCACTGAGCTTCTCAGCGCCATCTATAGTTATTTGCCCATTTCGCAACCGCTGTATAACAATGATGAAATTACTAATCGCAGCCAACATTTTATTGCTGGTGAATTCATTCGTGAAAAAATGTTTCGTTTAACTGGTGACGAGCTGCCTTATTCAACAGCAGTCGTGATTGATCAATTTAAGGATCAAGAAAAATTAATTCGGATTCATGCCACAATTTTTGTTGGAAAAAGTAATCAAAAAGCGATTATCATTGGAAAGAATGGCGAAAAACTTAAACAAATTGCGATGAAAGCACGCCAAGATATGGAGTTACTATTCGGAAAAAAAGTATTCTTACAAGTTTGGGTTAAAGTTAAAAGAGATTGGGTCAATAATGAGGCGGTTTTAAAAAGCTTGGGATATGAATCATAGTGTGCAACAACAGGTAAAAATTCATTTCGATGGCCTAGGAAAGCTAAAAGAATGATTGAATTGGGTGTCAATATAGATCATGTTGCAACATTGCGGCAGGCACGTAAAGCAACCTATCCTGATCCAATCGAAGCTGCTTTGATCGCAGAAGCAGCGGGAGCAGATGCGATTACGTTGCATTTACGGGAAGATAGGCGTCATATCCAAGATCAAGATGTTGCAATTTTACGTGAACGTTTGACGACCCGAATGAATCTTGAGAGCGCTGTGACTGACGAGATGATTGCCATTGCACTCAAAATAAAACCGCATGATATTTGTTTGGTGCCCGAAAGACGCGAAGAATTGACCACGGAAGGTGGTTTGGATGTCATTAAACATTTTGATCAAATCAAGCGGGTATGTCACCGACTCGCTGATGCAAATATTTGTGTTTCGCTATTCATTAATGCGAATGAATATCAAATTGATGCAGCTGCACGTGCAGGTGCTCCCGTTATTGAAATTCATACAGGTAGTTATGCAGATGCAACGACATCGGAATTGCAAAAAACTTATTTCACCGAAATTGAAAGGGCCGTCAAACAAGGTATCAGCCTTGGTTTGAAGGTGAATGCTGGGCATGGTTTACATTATAGTAATGTACAATCGATCGCAGCCATTGCTGCTATTTCTGAACTAAATATTGGTCACGCTATCGTGGCTCGATCTATTTTCGTTGGTTTTGAACAAGCAGTAAAAGAAATGAAACAATTGATGCTTAAAGCACGGCAATGATCTATGGCATAGGTACCGATATTGTAGAGTCTTACCGAATTGAGCAATCATTGAATCGCTATGGTGATCGTTTTGCGCGGCGTATTTTGGCGGATAGTGAATGGTTGGAATACCATGCTAGCAACAAACGTGTTTCTTTTCTTGCTAGCCGCTTTGCCGCAAAAGAAGCGTTGTCAAAAGCAATGGGCACGGGATTACGTCATCCAGTCAGCTTAAATTACATAATCATCACACACGATGAATTGGGAAAACCCTTTTTCAAATTTCACCCCGAACTCAATCAGTTGATCAACGATAAAGGCATTACGCAACATCATCTCTCGATCAGCGATGAGGTCAATATGGTTTGCGCGTTTGTCGTGTTGGAAAAATAATCGTGCCATTGTCGCTCGAATTAGGTCCGGTAATGCTCGATATTGCTGGCACAGAATTGACGCAAATTGATATTGATAGGCTTTCACATCCACTGGTTGGGGGAGTGATTCTTTTCACACGAAACTATTCGAATATCGAGCAATTATCACAATTGACCCAGCACATCCATGCGCTCAGAACACCGCCGCTATTAATCGCAGTTGATCATGAAGGTGGGCGTGTGCAACGTTTTATACAGGGGTTTACCAAATTACCTGCGATGCGAGAATTAGGTCTGATCTGGAACCAACAGCCTGAACTCGCACGTCATTTAGCCTTTCAAGTCGGCTATGTTTTAGCAGCAGAACTCAATGCTTGCGGAATCGATTTTAGTTTTACGCCAGTTCTGGATATTGATCATGGCACGAGTAGCGTGATTGGCGATCGCGCTTTTCATGATGATCCGGATGTTGTTACAAATTTGGCGCAGTGCATCACACAAGGCCTCAAAAAAAGTGGCATGCTTGCGGTTGCAAAACATTTTCCCGGCCACGGTTATATTCAGGCCGATTCACACTTGCAAGCTTGTGTAGATGATCGGCCTTTGGATGATATCAACAAGATAGACTTAGTACCATTTCGCCGAATGGTTGATTACGGAGTATCAGGAATAATGGTTGCACATGTTATTTTCTCGAAAGTCGATCAGAAGCCGGCTGGTTTTTCTACTGTTTGGTTACAACAGGTTTTACGTACTGAATTGCAATTTGATGGTTGTATTTTTACGGATGACTTAAGCATGCGTGGCGCAGAGGTTGAATATTGCGAGACCATGCTGCAACGTGCTCAAGCCGCACTGTCTGCAGGTTGCGACATGATATTAGTGTGTAATAATACAGATGGTGTTGATGAGGTTCTACAGACATTGCAATGGGATATGCCGGTAGCCAGCCGTTCGCGCTTGGCCCGTATGCATGGCGAGCGCCTTACCGGTTCGATGTTAAAATTACGGGAACAGAAAGATTATATGCAAGCTGTTGATGAAATCGATTCCATGAAGAACAGAAATAAAGAGCTTTTATTCTAAATTAGAATACGTTAGCGAAAATTTTTTAGGATTATAGGATGAATCATGTCTGATATTTTTGATGTGGCAGTGATTGGTGCAGGGCCTGGTGGATATGTTGCGGCAATTCGATGTGCGCAATTGGGTTTGAATACCGTGTGCATTGATGATTGGAAAAATTCCAAGGGAAAACCAAGTCTTGGCGGTACTTGTTTGAATGTTGGTTGCATTCCATCCAAAGCGTTGCTCGATTCTTCAGAGAATTACTTTCAGCTCCAGCATAAGTTCTCGGCACACGGTATACGTTGTGAAAATGCTGTTATAGATGTTTCCACGATGGTTGCACGCAAGGACAAAATAGTCACGACCTTTACGGTAGGCATCGCATCGCTGTTTAAGAAGAATAAAATCAAATCGATGCACGGCAAGGGGACATTACAAAAACAACCTAACTCCGCGGAAGCATGGACAATTGCTGTGGAGGATGCGGGCAATACACAAACGATCCAGGCCAAATATGTCATCATAGCAACCGGCTCAATACCAAGACCATTGCCGTTTTCAGTGATCGACAACGATAAAATTCTCGATAATACCGGGGCTTTATCTTTAACTGAAATACCAAAACGGTTGGGTGTCATTGGCGCAGGTGTAATCGGTCTTGAAATGGGGAGCGTGTGGCGAAGGCTTGGCTCGGAAGTGACGATTTTGGAAGCTATGCCTGAATTTATGATGGCAGCAGACGAACAAATCGCTAAAGAAGCCAAGAGTATTTTTAGTAAAGAACTTGGCTTACAGATTCATACGGGTGTTGCAATCGAATCGGTTAAAGTGACAAAAAACAAGATAACGTTACGCTACACAAATGCGGACAAGCAAAAGCAAACACTTGAGGTTGATAAGTTAATTGTTGCAATCGGTCGAATTCCAAATACAGCTGGGCTTGGTGCGGATAAAAATGGCTTAGCATTGGATGAAAGAGGATTTATTGCGGTGGATGAATACTGTCGTACTAACCTTACCCATGTCTATGCGCTTGGTGATGTGGTGCGTGGACCTATGCTGGCACACAAAGCATCTGAAGAAGGTGTGGCGGTCGCAGAAATGATTGCACATTTAGAAAAAAATCAAACCATTGAGCAATATGAACCCGTTGATTTCAATGTAATACCTTGGGTAATTTATACCTCCCCAGAAATAGCCTGGGTGGGGAAAAATGAAAAAGAACTTAAGGCTGCTGGCATCGCCTATAAAATTGGACAATTTCCTTTTATGGCCAATGGTCGGGCGCGGTCAATTGGTGATTCTTCCGGATTTATTAAGGTCTTGGCGGATGAGAAAACAGATCGAGTGTTGGGGATTCATATGATCGGCCCTCATGTTTCTGAACTCATATCAGAGGCAGTGGCTGCTATGAAATTTTCCGCCAGCAGTGAGGATATTGCGGGTATCGTTCACGCTCATCCGACTTTATCAGAAGTATTACACGAGGCTGCACTGGGTGTCGATAATCGGGCTTTGCATATTTAGCTAGCCCCGGGTGTTTGAGCAAAAAGTTTCTGCCCCTACTTATGTTTGGAGGCATCAACAATTAACGCGAACATAGCCCGTATTTTTATTGGGAATATGTTTTTTATACAATTTTAGAAGATTCCATCAAACTATTATTTCTTTTTATTTTTGCGTTGATTCGTTGCATGCGTTTCAAGTAGGTGCATAGTTTCTCTATAGCTCTCTTTCGTAGCAATATCTAACGCAGTATCACCCTCGTTATTTTTCATGGTGGCATCGGCTCCGAAACGAAGCAGTTGCTGAATGAAATCAGGTTTCTCGTAAAATGGAGAATTAGCAGCATGCATCAAAGCAGTCCAGCCATTTTTATCAGTCGCGTTGACTTGTACGCCACTTTTAATAAGTCTTTTAAAAACCTCTTCTTCTAATGGACTAGAGCCCGAATATGTATAACCTGCTTTCATTAATACATTTCGCCCACTATTATCAGTCGCGAGGGCATCGGCGCCGCTGTCGAGAAGTATTGGAATAATTTCATTCCCGCGAGAACCTTCAGCAGCACTTAACAAAGGTGACCTGCCATTTCCACTACGGGCATTGACCTCCGCTCCTTTGGCGAGTAGGGCTTTCACTACATCAGTCATGCCATGGCCAGCTGCTTGCATTAAGACTGTATAGTTAAGATCATTATCTATATTCGTCGGGTCATTTGGATCAGCCCCCCGTTCGGTCAACAATAAGGCAATTTGCGAACGGTCTTGGTATATGGCCACTGATAAGGGTGTTATTGGGGTAGAATTGACTTGTGTCGATCGAGTATTAATAGCAGCACCTCTATCAAGAAGCTTCCGAACAAATTTCTAAGCTAAATTGTTCACGTTCATTATCAGTTCCCCAGATAGTTTCATGCATTGGGGTAGAATTGTTTATATTTTTGACATTAGCATCAGCACCATGAGCAAGCAATAAATCCACCAGTTCCACATTGTGATGTCTGGCAGCCCCCAATAGTGCAGTATTTCCGTACCTAGTAACTAGATTGACGTTTGCTCCCTTTGAAAGTAAAAGACGAATCAGCTCTATGTTAGGGGAGTAGGTACTAGCGGCTTCTATTAGCGCTGAAGTATCTGTGTTTTTGTCGATAAAGTTGATGTCAGCTCCTCTATCCAGTAGAGTTTGTACGATATCAATAGCGCCTTTTTTTCCAGCAGCTGCGTGCAAGCCTGAATTAATCGCGTTTTGTCCCGGATTGCTCTCGAGTATGAAATCCAATACCTGTTTCTGCTCGTGTCCGATTGCCCAAGACATGGCCTCGTCAAGATTGGCTCCTTTGGCTTGGAGCAATTTCACTAATTCGAGATGGCCTTTTGCCGCAGCCCACATCACTGCAGATTGTCTATCTCTATATCCCTCGTTATTTTTCACATTTGGATCCATTCCGGCTCTGAGGAACAATTCAACTGAATGAATATCGCCTCTCTGGGCGATCTCAACGAAGGTATTTGCATTGTATTGCATTCCCATCTGCGCAATCTGGATACGGGCTTTTTCCGGGGTAAGTGCAACTTGAGGATAAATCCAGAAACCCAGGGGACTTGCCAGCAATAGTGCAATCACCCCATACACCGGCCAGCGGGCAAACGTTCTGATGAATTTGTTACGCCAGGAGGAACCTAGTTTGGCAATGAGTTGCTCGGTGTCTAGGTCAAAGTTGGTATCTCTGATTTCAACTGCATTGCGTTGCGCCAATTTTGCGAGTTCCCCGGGGAGATCCTTGATCTTGGGAATAGCAGCTCCTTGCAGCAGTACTGGAATGACGCGCATATTGCGTTCCAGTGCGGTGGCGATTTCAATTCTTACTAAGTCGTTTTCATCGGCCAATCGCCAGCGTCCTTCCTCATCGGCGGCAGTCAGCCATTTTGGGCCGATCAATGCAAGTAAGATATCTGATTGATTGATTTTTTCACGCACGGCTTCCACAAAATCCTCGCCGGCCGTAATGGTGTCGATGTCCCGGTAAACATGGCCTTTGCCAAACTGCTGCACGAGGCGGTCAAAAATTCGCCCGGATTGACCGGCGGAGTCTTCGCGACGATAACTGATGAAAATCGTGGGGGTGGCCATTTGAGAATTCTCTTGTCATAAAAATTAAAAGTCGATCAATTTATTTGCGACAACACGTTTTGTGTCAAGGCATCAACCTCACTTGCAATCGGTGGTATGGGCTACAACATCAATCATTTTTCAGCCGTGCATCACTTGGTAATTAGCGCTTAACTTGCACTCTTCTCCGGAGGAAACTTCCACCACATCATTCGCCGCATTGGTGGTTTCAACACACAACAAGCGTTTGTAATCGTCATCTTCCAAGTCGGCCATTTCCTTGGCGATTTTCCCCCAGGGATTCCACACCACCGCGGTTTTGCTGCCTTGCGAAGTAATCTGGATACGGCGGTTCAATGCGCTATCGTCAATTGTCAGAGTGTTACCGACGTTCAGATAAATCCGATCGACTTCGGCGTCGATGATTACGTCTCCCGTTTGATGTTTTTGCACGCTGCCACCACCGGTTTTGTCGAGGTAATCGCAACCGGCCAGTCCCAATACTTTCGTACGGGTGATATCGCCGACCTTGAAGTAGGTATGGAATGCTTGGGTAATCGAAAATTTCTCCTTGCCGGTGTTGCGCGTGATCAGGGATAGATTTAACGAATCGCCAATGATGATTTCCTGCCGCAGGCTGAACGCATGCGGCCAGATCGCTTGTGTTTCCGGCGTATCGTCGAGTCCAACGGTCACTTTAATATCGCCATTACTCAACGCCTCAGTCGCCACCACACTCCACGGACGATTGCGTACAAAGCCATGGCCTGGGCGTCCTTTGCCTTCCGGGTCGGCACCAAACCAAGGCCAACAAATGGGTGCCCCTCCTTTAATCGCTTTGCCATCCTGATAATAGGCCTTACTGCTTAGAAATAGGACATCTTCCGATTCTCCGTTCGGCTGGAATGACAACACTTGCCCTGCATGGATAGAAATCAATGCTTGAGCTTTTGCATTTTTAATCTGAATCATGGGCAATCCGCCTTTACCCGCGATAATTTCTAATTGGCCGGTAATTTTGTATTGGTTATTAAGTTGCTCCAGTGTCATTATTTTTCCTTACTATTATAGAAATTAAGAATAATTTTACTAAATTGATGTAATCGGGATTACCTGACTGGCTGCCAGTTTAGCACGTTCGCGCGCCTGATTTATATCGATGCCATTGGCCAGAGCAACGCCCATCCGGCGCCGCGGGAAAGATTCTGGTTTGCCGAACAAACGCAAATCGCTTTGTGGCACGTTGAGCGCTTCGGCGATGCCGGAAAACGCAATACCCTGCGTTTCTAATTGACCATAAATGACTGCGCTGGCCCCTGGATTTAATAATGCGGTATCGATGGGTAAACCTAAAATGGCACGTGCATGCAATTCAAACTCGTTTTGTTTTTGACTGCACATCGTTACCATACCCGTATCATGGGGTCTAGGACTGACTTCACTGAACCAAACCTGATCGCCTCTGACGAATAATTCCACACCGAAAATACCCAATCCACCGAGCTCCTCGGTAACCTTGCGCGCGATTTCCCGAGCGCGCTGTAATGCCAGTACCGACATCGCCTGAGGTTGCCAGCTTTCGACGTAATCACCATGAATTTGAATATGCCCGATTGGTTCGCAGAAATGGGTCTGTACCACTCCGTCGCTATCTAATGCTCGCACAGTGAGTTGGGTTATTTCGTATTCAAAGTCAATCATGCCTTCGACGATTACGCGCCCTTGATTAACCCGCCCACCACTGGCGGCATAATTCCAAGCTGCTTCGATCTGCCCGGCATCATCGACCCGTGATTGGCCTTTACCAGAAGAAGACATTACCGGTTTGACAAAACAAGGGTAACCGATGCGATTCTCAGTAGCTGTTCGTAATTCCTGCAGGCTGCTCGCAAATGCATAAGGTGAGGTTGGTAAACTCAATGTTTCCGCAGCAAGCGTACGAATGCCTTCTCGATTCATGGTTAGTTTTACGGCTCGTGCTGTTGGAATCACTGTGGCTATGCCATCTTTCTCCAATTCGATCAGGGTATCGGTCGCAATAGCTTCAATTTCTGGCACGATAATGTGGGGTAGTTCCTGCTCGATCAGTTTTCTCAGTGCTTGTCCATCAGACATGTTGATCACATGGGCACGATGGGCTACCTGATGTCCTGGAGCATTCGCGTAACGGTCGACCGCGATGGTTTCCACGCCCAAGCGTTGCAATGCAATGATGACTTCTTTGCCTAATTCGCCACTTCCTAATAGCATTACTTTCGTTGCTGAAGGTGATAGGGGTGTTCCAATGCTAGATCGTTGATTCATTGAGAATTTTTCCTAATAATTGTTTGTTTTCTTGTTGCTTGAGCGCCCATTGCACATGCTCGCGCACCAATGCAGACGGATCATCTTGCCGAGCTTGTAATGCCTTAATTGTTTCATTTGAATAAGGCGCGTTACCTAAACCAACCGCGATATTACGTAGCCATTGTGAATAACCGATGCGGCGAATAGGACTGCCAGCCAATCGTACTTCAAATGTCTGCTGATCCCAGGCAAATAATTCCACCAATGAGGCATTGTCCAAGCCATTGCGTACGTGAAAATCTTTTTCTGCGGTCAGATGTGCAAACTTGTTCCATGGGCACACTAACTGACAATCATCGCATCCATAGATACGGTTACCGATCAAAGGCCGTAAAGTCTCTGGAATGCTACCTTCTAATTCAATTGTCAAATAGGAAATGCAGCGTCGTGCATCGACCTGGTAGGGGGCTACAATGGCTTGCGTTGGGCAAACATCGATACACCGAGTACAACTGCCACAATACTGATTAGTTGTTGCTTCATCGACAGGCAACGGTAAGTCAGTATACATTTCTGCGAGGAAAAACATTGAGCCTGCCTGACGTGAAAGCAGTAAAGTGTGTTTGCCACGCCAACCTAAACCCGATTGTTGCGCCCAAGCTACTTCCATCACTGGCGCACTGTCTGAAAAAACACGGTAATTGAATGAACCGATTTGATCGGTGATTTTGTCGGCTAGTTTTTGTAATCGCGCACGCAATACCTTGTGATAATCGCGTCCAAGCGCATAACGTGAAACAAAAGCTTTTTGCGTATCATTGATGACATCCCAGCTATTGTGCACATCGGGTGGAGTATAATTCATATAAACCGATATAACGCGCTGTGTTCGTGGTTCTAGTTCTGCTGGGCGCGTGCGCTTGGTGCCATGTTTTGCCATATAATCCATGTCACCGTGGAAGCCATTGTTTAACCATTCCTGTAGCTCAGACTCAACCTTCAACATATCGGTTTGTGCATTGGCAATACGTACATCGTGGAAACCCAGCGCTTTGCCCCAATCTTTTATACTAATAGCCAATGCGGCATAATCAATCATTTTTTTGCTGAGATATTTTTTGAAGTTGTATCTTATATGATGTTATCAAATTCCACGCATTCCGATTCGAATCATCGAGATGGAGTTTATTACCTTGTTGATGAAGCTGCTATGTTGGATTTTGGCAACAGTTTTGCATCTTTCCTACAAATTGGTTCAATCATCACTTTAATAGGTAATCTGGGCGCGGGCAAAACAACCCTTGTGCGAGGTATTTTACACGGACTTGGTTATCAAGGGATCGTCAAGAGTCCGACCTACAATTTAGTTGAAATCTATAAAATTTCTAGGTTATACTTGTATCACTTTGATTTTTATAGATTCAATGATTGCCGTGAATGGGAGGAGGCGGGTTTTCGAGAATATTTTAATTCGACATCAATTTGTTTTGTTGAATGGCCAGAAAAAATCGGAAATCTCTTGCCCAACGCAGATTTGCAGTTTTCTATAGAAATTCTTGAGACGGGTCGTAACATAGCAATTCAAACGGGTACAGATACTGGAAAACAGTGTTTAGAACATTGGCGAAATCAGAAAAAAACTTGAATCATTTTTTGTATGCGAGATGCTTTGTCTTCGCAAAGAAGATCCTTGCGCCAGTTTTTTTGTTAACTTTGTTGTTCAGTCTGATAGGCATTCATCAAACTGTACTTGCAGCCGATGAAAACCTTAAATCGGTTAATATTGGATTGACGCCAGACTATACGCGCATCACTTTGGAATCCAAGCAACAAATTCAATATGAATTAAGTACACTGGAGAATCCACATCGAGTTATTTTAGATCTCAGCAACATCAAGCTTTCTAATACGCTAGGGGCACTCACGCAAAAAGTGAATGCGATCGATCCACTGGTGCAAAAGATTCGGATCGGACAATTCAAACCTGATATTGTCCGCTTGGTATTTGATTTAAAAGCTAATGTAATACCTCATACTTTTGCTTTGAAGCCTCAAGGTGGTTTTTCGCATCGATTAGTGCTCGATATTTATCATCCTGATAAAGCAAGTAAATTAAATACCAGCGCTCCTTACGAGAAATTTTCCAATAGAAAAGCTGATTATGAATCGGATGGTTTGGATGAACTTGTAAATGCCCTGTTGTTAAATGAACCGCCGAAAAAAATAGCACAAACACAAATCCAACGTCCGCAATCCAAGCCTGAAAAAATTGATTCCCATGCGAATCGAGTTGGCAATCATTCAACAACAAAAAATCAAAATCGTAAAACAGTCATGGTCCCCAAAATCATTGTTGTTGCCATCGATGCTGGCCATGGAGGTAAAGATCCTGGAGCAGTTGGTTACCAAGGCACACAAGAGAAGGATGTTACCCTGGCCATTGCCCGAAAATTGAAAGAAAGAATTGATAAAGAGCCTAATATGCGAGCTGTTTTGACTCGAAGTGGCGATTATTATATTTCGCTGCCACAGCGTCGTATTAATGCGCGCCGCGCAAATGCGGATTTATTTGTTTCGATTCATGCAGATGCCAATCCTAAATCGCATGCGCATGGCTCATCGGTATTCACACTTTCCGAGCATGGCGCTTCATCGACTACCGCAAGCTGGTTGGCAAACAAAGAAAACAGCGTCGATAACGATTTAATGGGCGGCATCGATATCATGTCAAAATCACGGGATATCAAAGAGTTGTTACTAGATCTGTCTCTGAATGCAGCAATCAATGATAGTGCCAAGCTGGCCGATGAGGTATTGAAGCAACTTGGAAAAATTAACCACTTGCACAAAAGAAATGTTGAACAAGCTGGTTTTGCAGTATTGAAATCACCTGATATTCCATCAATTTTGGTCGAAACAGCGTTTCTTAGCAATCCTAAAGAAGAAGAAAAATTGCGTAGCCAGGATTATCAAAATAAAATGGCTAATGCTGTTTTCTTAGGTATTAAAGGATATTTTGCCAGCAATCCTGCAATGACCCGGGCAGAGATATCGCAATAGATAACACCATAAAACTGCACCGGCTAACTTGGAAGCTTGTAGTAAAAATCTAAAAATACTCGCAATTTTGTGAATTTCGCTTACACTCATATGAATGCTTACTCGCTCTTCATTATCGCAATGGTATGAACTGATCAATGATCATGATACCAAGCGTCTAGTATTAACAGGTGACTATACACTCACGGCACTGCGCAAGGTGCTGGCAGATTTGGCAGCTGAATTGACTCAGCACCAAGTCAATCATACAGATATAGAATGGGATTTAACCAATATTCAGCAAATGGATTCTGTTGGAATTAGTCTCCTATGGCGTGTCTGGCAAGCACAACGGCCAAAGTGCATTCAGCTCCGCCCTGAACAAGAACAGATGCTTGTGCGGCTTGAGCAATTAGCGCCTGCTATCAATGGGAAAAAATCGGTCGATGTTTTATCGCCTGTTGTTGACCTCGGTAATGCAGCCATGCAATTTTGGCAGCTGAGTATAGGTCTTATCGCGCTGATTGGTCAGTTATTTTTGGATATGCTCTATTTGATTAGACATCCCGTGAATATTCCTTGGCGAGAAATTTCCGCCAATATCTATCGCGCCGGTGCGCAAGCTTTAGGAATTACCGCACTGGTTGGGTTCTTGATTGGTGTTGTGGTTAGCTATTTGGCTTCTAAGCAATTACAGTTATTTGGTGCTGATATCTTTATCGTGAATTTGTTGGGGATTAGTATTATTCGTGAATTAGGGCCCATGCTTGCGGCTATTCTTGTTGCTGGTCGTTCGGGTTCAGCGATGACAGCTCAACTAGGAGTAATGCGCGTTACACAGGAATTGGATGCTTTGTCTGTGATGGGAATTTCGCATAGCCAGCGTTTGATATTGCCGAAAATATTGGGATTGGGTATTGCCATGCCATTATTAGTAGCTTGGACGAGTGCGATGGCGCTAATCGGTGGCATTGTAGCTGCTGAGGTGCAATTGGGCTTAAGTTATCAATATTTTTTGTCGGCATTACCAGACTCGGTACCCATTGCCAATTTATGGCTGGGATTAAGTAAAGGTGTGGTGTGTGGTATGACGATTGGATTAATTGCCTGTCATTTTGGTCTAAAAATTAAACCTAATACGGAAAGTTTGGGAATGGGTACAACCTCTTCGGTAGTGACAGCTATTACGATTGTCATCATCATCGATGCCATCTTTGCTGTCATGTTTTCACATATTGGAATTCGTTAATCCAATGACCAAGTCGACTGAAGTTGTCATCGAAATAAAGGGATTGCATACACGATTTGGTAAGCATTTTATTCACAAAGATGTAAACTTGATGGTTGGTCGTGGCGAAATACTGACACTTGTAGGCGGATCGGGCAGCGGTAAAACGACACTATTACGGCAAATTCTCGGACTCGAGAAAGCCTATCTCGGTAGCGTAAAAATATTTGGTGAAGTAAGAAATTCTTATGTCAACACGAGAGGAAAGACTATTTACAACCGAATGGGCGTATTGTTTCAGCAAGGTGCTTTGTTTAGTTCGCTCACGGTGTTTGATAATGTGGCACTACCGTTGCGGGAATTACACATTTTCGATGAAAATACCATACGTGATCTTGTTATGATGAAATTGAACATGGTTGCGATTGGTCCCGAGCACGCCAATAAAATGCCCGCTGCTTTATCAGGCGGTATGATTAAACGTGTTGCTCTGGCTCGAGCGCTTGCATTAGATCCAGAGTTACTTTTTTTAGATGAACCAACAGCTGGGCTTGATCCTGAACTCAGTGAGAGTTTTGTTAATTTAATCCGGTCATTACGCAGTGAAATGAATTTAACGATTGTTATGGTTACACATGATGTAGAAACACTGATTGCATTGTCTGACCGTGTTGCCGTATTGGCAGAGCAGCGCGTTATTGCTGTAGGTACATTGAATGAAATTAGTCATCTTGATCACCCCTTTATTGTTAATTTTTTCAAAAATATTCGCCATAAAATGGATTCTTATCATTATTCGGAGCAATCGTGGAAAACCGTGCTCATGCCCTAATCGCTGGTGTTTTTGTTATCGTTTTGGGCATTGCTATCGGATTGGCTGCAATGTGGTTCAGTCGCAGTAATATTCAACTCAATACATATTTAATCGCTACCCATGAATCTGTGAGCGGACTCAGCGTGCAATCTGCGGTACATTATCGCGGCGTTAATATTGGCAAAGTTGAAAATATTGAATTTGATCCCGATGATTCGCAGCAAATTCTGATTCATATTGCAATTGATGAGGATGTTATTCTTAAAAACACGGTTTATGCTCAATTGGGTTATCAAGGTGTTACTGGGCTTGCTTATATTCAACTTAATGATGACGGCATCGGTGTTTCGGCTTTGCCAAGTTCTGTAATGATTCCCATGCGGCGCTCATTGTTCGAAGAAGTCGCTGTTTCTGGCCAAGATCTATTAAATAATGTCAACCAATTGACCATCAAAATGCACCAATTGCTTGATGAAGATAATCGCAAAAGTATTTCCCATACATTAAAAAACGTAGAGCATGTAACAAGTAATTTTAGTGCTATTACAGGACGGTTGGAGCCGGTGATGCAATCATTTCATAATCTTGCCGCACAATCGGCTACGCTAATCAAGCGGTTGGATGAGTTATTGGCCGAAATGAATGTTGCGATCATAAAAGCGAATCAGAAAGAAGGCGTTTTTGATAGTTTGTCTCAAAGTGCTCAAGAGTTAATTCATGTAATACCAGAGCTGCAAAATGCAAGCAATAGCATTTTTAATAGCACACGTAATCTTGATCGTTTTTTGCATCATCTGGAAGAACACCCGCAAAGCCTGTTGTTTGGCCGTCCTTCAGCATTGCCAGGACCCGGAGAGCAAGGTTTTACGCCACCTAAAGAGAACAATCCTTGATTAAAATAGTTGCTTTATCAATCATATTTTCAGGCTTACTATTGGGCTGTTCGTTGTTTTACAAACACTCGAATTCTGTGACTTTCTATGATTTGAGTTCGCAACAATCGCAGAATTTGCTTCAACAGCCTTTGCAACAAGCTCAATTGCCAAAAAGAAATATACTCATTTCCGATGCTTCAGCACCTCCCTGGCTAGATAACACGGCCATCTATTATCGCCTTGCTTATCATAATTCTGCGCAATTTCATCGATACGCTAATAGTCGCTGGATTGCATCGCCTGCGGTGCTATTGTCACAAAAAATGCGAGATCGAATTGCCAAAGAAATGAGTAGTCAGGTGATCAAAAATAACAATACTGCAAAAGTCGATCATATTTTACACATCGAACTAGAAGAATTTGCCCAAATATTCGACTCTGCTCAACAAAGTCATGCGTTGATTACATTGCGCGCAAGTTTGATCAAGCGTAATACACGGGATGTAATTGCACAAAATTACTTTAGCGCCCAAACCGCCGCACCATCATCGGATGCGAGCGGCGCCGTGGCTGCGTTAAGCGCTGCAAGCGATCAGCTTATTAACAAGCTCATTGCGTGGATGATTATTGAATTACCCAGTGGTAGCTTACCTTGATATTGTTAAATTTATTCGCCAATGCGCTGTTTCTTGTTCCATTATGTTAGTATTTCCAATTAATCGTTTAGGGTTTTTGTTGTGCGCTTATTATTTACTTCCGTTATCTTTGTTTATGCCTTAGCCGCCTGCGGTTTAAAAGGTCCGCTTTATCTTCCCCCAGCGGATGATACAAATCAAAAATCTGCGCAACAATCGGAAAAGAAATGAGTGGTTTTGAAGCATTCGTATACCACAATGGTGAGCTATTTGTCGAAAATGTATCCTTAAAAAAGATTGCAGAAAAATTCGGTACACCTTGTTACATTTATTCGCAATCTGCCTTGACTAATGCGTATCAAGAGTTTGATGCTGCTTTTGAAGATCGCGATCATTTGATTTGCTACGCCGTTAAGGCAAATTCGAATCTTGCCATTCTTAATTTATTAGCTCGACTTGGTAGTGGTTTTGATATTGTGTCCGGGGGAGAATTGCAGCGTGTTATTCGAGCGGGTGGTGATGCGCAGAAAACTATTTTTTCAGGTGTCGGAAAAAGTGTCAACGAAATGCGTATGGCACTCAATCTCAACATTCTTTGTTTTAACGTAGAGTCTGAAGCTGAGCTGATTACCCTGAATCATGTAGCGCAAAATATGAATAAAGTTGCTCCGGTAAGCTTAAGAGTAAATCCGGATGTTGATGCAAAAACACATCCCTACATTTCGACTGGCCTCAAAGAAAACAAATTTGGTATCGCTGTGGATGAAGCTATGCGAATCTACCAGTCTGCACATTTGTATCCGTATATTCGCTTTACGGGAATCGATTGTCACATTGGTTCGCAGTTGAGTTTAATCGAGCCATTCGTCGAGGCTTCAGAAAAAATGTTACAGTTGTTTGATGGTTTAAAAAAACAGAAATTGGATATTGAACATATAGACTTGGGAGGTGGGCTCGGTATTCGATACAACAATGAAAAGCCGCCTTCCATTAAAGAGTATATTTCAAAATTATGTAGTATCACGCGCAATATCAAGCAACGTCTTGTAATTGAGCCTGGGCGAGCATTGGTAGGGAATTCGGGTATCTTGCTGACGCGTATCGAATATCTTAAGCAAACACCTGCACGTAATTTTGCCATCGTGGACGCCGCCATGAATGATCTTATTCGTCCATCGCTTTATGATGCGTATCACGAGATTCTTCCTGTTGAGAAAAGTACAATCGAAGCAAAAAACTACGAAATCGTTGGCCCTATCTGTGAGACCGGAGATTTTTTGGGGCATGACCGAAAATTAAGCATCATGAATGGTGATTTATTGGCCATAATGTCAGCCGGTGCTTATGGCATGAGTATGAGTTCTAATTATAATACACGCCCAAGAGCCGCAGAAATATTGGTAGTAGGCAGTCAAACTCACGTTATTCGTCAACGTGAAAGTATCGAACAAATCATTGCGGGTGAACAAATCATTGCCTATTAATAACTATTGTGAATGAGAATCAGCGTAGTAACTACTATAACATTGCATCATCACATAATTGGTATTCCATGAATACAAGCTTGCCTTCTATTAATGACTTCCACTATCAGGATGATATCCTGCAAGGGGTATCCCGGACTTTTGCGCTCACAATTCCGCAATTGCCGGAACCTTTGCGCCAGGTTATCGGGAATGCTTATTTGTTGTGTCGTATTACAGATACGATAGAAGATGATAGCGCGCTGACTTTTGCCCAAACAAAACAACTGTCGCAGATGTTTATCGAAGTGGTACAAGGTACGATCCCTGCGGAGGAATTTTCACAAAAATTCTATCCTCTTCTTTCCGATCACACCATACCAGCGGAACATGATTTAATAAAAAATACTCCTGCAGTCATTCGCATTACCCATAGCTTTAATACAATACAACGCAAGGCTTTGGAAAGATGTATAAAAATCATGGGACAGGGAATGGCGGATTACCAGGAATCTGAATCATTGGAGGGGCTCGCAGATTTGGCGGCATTAAATCAATATTGTTATTATGTTGCCGGAGTAGTAGGTGAGATGTTAACAGAATTATTCTGTGATTATTCTGATGAAATAAACTGCCATAAATCTAAGCTCATGAAGCTTTCAGTATCCTTCGGTCAGGGACTACAAATGACGAATATTCTCAAGGACATTTGGGACGATCGTAAGCGTGGGGCCTGTTGGTTACCTCGTGACATATTTTTGCAACATGGATTCGATTTGAATCACTTGCAACCAGGGATTTCAGATGAAAAATTTCAGGCTGGTTTGGTTGAACTGTTGGGAATCGCTAAGATGCATTTACGTAATGCTCTTACGTATACAAATTTAATTCCCCCAAAGGAAAAAGGCATTCGGCGTTTTTGCTTATGGGCAATAGGAATGGCAGTTCTAACTTTAAATAAAATTAATTCGCATCGAGATTTTTCCGAAGGCAGTCAAGTTAAAATTAGCCGTCGCAGCGTTCATTCTACGATTCTGATTACCAATGCAACTGCTAATTATAATTGGCTATTACAATGGTTGTTCAATTTGACATCACGTAATTTACCGGATATTCAAAGTCATTCGGAATGATATGTGCATGATCAAAGAATCAGCTCCTAAAACTTACAATAAGAATAGTTTAGTAATAGAGTAACTTCTTACAGATTTTATGGTAATGAGATCATTGGTCACCGGTGCTACCGGATTTCTAGGCTCTGCGGTTATGCGTTGTTTACTTACAGCAGGGCATGAAGTCCGTGTATTGGTAAGAGAAAATAGTAACCTCAAGAATATTAGTAATTTTCCTGTCGAAGTGTTCGAAGGGGATTTACGTAACCGCATGTCATTGGAACGCGCTTTGGCTGACTGTCAGAATTTGTTTCATGTGGCAGCCGATTATCGATTATGGGTTCCTGATCCGGATACGATGCATGCAATTAATGTCGAGGGCACTCGATCCTTAATTACTGCGGCTTCTAACGCTGGTTTGGAGCACATTGTTTATACCAGTAGTGTTGCAACCTTAGGATTAACTGCGGATGGGACGCCTGCTAATGAAGAAACGCCCTGCAGCTTGGAGTCTGTTGTTGGAAACTATAAGCGCTCAAAATTTCTAGCCGAACAAGTAGTGAAGCAATTAACGCAAGAGCTTTCTTTACCTTTAGTCATTGTTAATCCATCAACCCCAATCGGTCCTGGCGATGTTCGCCCAACACCTACTGGTCGCCTCGTTGTTGACGCATTGACCGAACGTATGCCTGCTTATGTTAATACTGGATTAAATATTGCGCATGTCGACGATATTGCCTTCGGACATTTATTGGCTCTTCAACATGGCAAAGCAGGGGAACGTTATATTCTGGGTGGTGACAATATGACGCTGTTTCAAATATTGCAAGCTATCGATGAAATTAATGGCTTATCCCAAAAACGAATCAAAATACCCACCGATTTGATGCTTCCTATTGCTTGGTGTATGGAGAAAATTGCCACTTTGACCCATACAGAACCGCGTGCAACACAGGATAGTATTCGCATGGCAAAAAAACAAATGTATTTTTCTAGCGACAAAGCTATGCAACAACTGGGCTACCAATACCGTCCGGCCTATGATGCACTTAAAGATGCCGTGAGCTGGTTTAAAGAAAACGACTATTGTCACTGATTCTATGGCTAGAATTTTTTGCATAGATATCAATTTTTTGTAAAACTCAATCGGTATGAAAGAATTAAATTAGATTGTTGTAGTACCCATTCGGATGATAGCTGGAGAAATGCTTCTATCTCTAGTGGAGTTTGTTAAATAACCGCTTGCGCATTACATTTTACTTGCATCAGGTGTCTCGAATACGTTTCACAACGACTCGCTAGAACTTGTATCCACGATGCAATGCCACAATACCTGCTGATAAGTTGAAATACTCCACAAGCTCAAAGCCGACATCTTCCATTAATTCTTTTAATTCTTGTTGGGAAGGATGTACACGAATTGATTCCGCTAAATAACGATAGCTTTCAGCATCATTTGTGACTAACTTTCCCATCAATGGCAGTAGTTTGAAGGAATAAGCATCGTATACGGGTTGTAAGGGTTTCATGACTTTAGAAAATTCCAACACGATGACAGTACCGCCCGGTTTGATGACTCGCAGCATTTCTTTCAAGGCAGCATCTTTATGCGTCATGTTCCTGAGTCCAAAAGCGACACAAACACAGTGAAAATAGTTATCTGGGTAAGGCAGTTTTTCCGCATCGCATTGTGCTACAGGCGTCGGATTACCTTCGTCGATCAACCGATCACGACCGATTGAAAGCATTGAATTGTTGATATCGGTCAGCCAAACTTCACCTGAATCACCAACTTTTTGTAGAAATAAAGCACTGAGATCCCCGGTTCCTCCGGCAATATCGAGCACTTTATCACCCGGCTTGACACCGCTGACTTCAATTGCAAATCGTTTCCAAAACCGATGCAGCCCGGCTGACATTAAATCATTCATTAAATTGTAACGGTCTGCTACAGAATGGAAGACTTCTGCAACCTTACCTGCTTTTTCACCTTCTGAAACCGTATTGAAACCAAAATGTGTTGTCTTAGTCATGTTTGTTTATAGTTATTCGCAAGAGGGATAGGTTGTCGATTGTGATTGTACTGCGTTTGCAGGTTCTCGGCTTGCACCCGCTTGATTCATCCGTTGCAGATAGCGTTGCCACATTTGCTCATAATTCAATCCATAGCGGTAAAGCAGATCCCAAGAATATAATCCAGTATTATGGTCATCGGTAAAGTATAGCTGTATTGCATAATTGCCAACGGGTACGATTTTATGAATGTTGACCAGGTTTTTGCCTGTTTGCAACACCTCTTGTTCCGGGCCATGCCCGGAGACTTCGGCGGAAGGTGAGTAAACACGTAAAAATTCACAAGGGAAGTTAAAAATTTTACCGTCCGAGAATGATATATCCAATACCTTGGATTTTTGATGTAGCTTGATTTCGGTGGGACGGGGCGTTTGGTTAGTAAGTCCAGCCATAAAATGTTTTCGTGTGTGATTGGATTATAAAATTGCAACAAACGTTACTTGAATCAGGTTGGGTATACAGTTGTTAAAAAGGCAGTTTAAAACCTGGCGGTAAGCCCAGGCCACTGGTTAGTTCCGCCATTTTGGTTTGCGTAGTCGATTCCACTCGGCGGACAGCATCATTAAACGCTGCTGCAACAAGGTCTTCGAGCATCTCTTTATCGTCACCTATGAGACTGTTATCAATGTTCACTTTTTTTACGTCATGGCGGCAAGTCATGATTACTTTGACCATGCCAGCGCCGGATTGGCCTTCCACTTCGATTGCGGCAAGTTTTTCCTGCATCTGTTTCATGTTTTCCTGAACCATTTGCGCTTGTTTCATCATATTGCCAATATTGCCACGCATTTTAAATCTCCTTTATTTTTTAATTGGTTTAATCGAAGAAATGACTAATTTCGCATCAAAATTTTCAATCAATTGCTGAACGATTGGATCTTGTTCAATATGGGCAATCGATTGCGCTTGTTTTTCTTTAGCTTCGAGGTTGTGTGCTTCAAGCGGTGTTATCCCTGTTAGTGTGCCGATATAAAAATTGAGTGTTATGGGTTTATTAAAGTAGTTATTGAGCGCAGCTTGAATTTTATCCTGATATTTTTTTTCTAGCAGATGCTTGTGTTGTTCTGGTACGTAAACTTCTATTTTTTCTGGTAGAGATAATTTTGCCTCACTATGCTGAGCAAGCATTTTGGACATCCCAGACAAGTTTAGTCGAGATACTAATAGCGTCCAATTCAAATCCGAAAAAGAAGTATCGCGCTGGCTGGGAGCAGGATGCGCTATTTTTTTTTCTGTGATTGGGGAAGATTGCCTATCAATCACGTTTTCAGAATTCTTCACGGCATCTTTGGGTGGATTGGATTTTTCACACTCATTTTTTGCAAGTTCATCCGAGTTAAAAGCCAGCATACGCATCAGCGTCATAGTAAAACCAGCATATTCATCCGGTGCCAAGCTTAAATCGCTGCGACCATGTAATGCGATTTGATAAAATAACTGAATATCTTCTGCAGAAAAAGCTTTTGCTAGCAATGCGATTTCTGGATATTCAGGCGTATCACGATTGAGCTTGTCCGGTATTGTTTGCGCCAATGCGATACGATGTAGAAGGGCGGCAAGGTCTTGCAAAACAAAATCGAATGAAAGGCATTGTGCTTCAATTTCATCGGCGATCGATAACATTTCAACGCCATCGCATTGAGTTAAGGCTTTCAGTAAGTTAATGAGATAATCTTGATTCGTGATGCCTAGCATGTTTTGTATATCATCTTCAGTGATATTCCCATCACTATATGCAATGGCTTGGTCTAGTAAACTTAATGCATCGCGCATGCTACCTTGTGCTGCATGAGCGATCAGTTGCAGAGCCGGAAAAGTATATGTTACGTTTTCTTGGGTGAGAATATATTTAAGATGATCGGCGATCTGCTGCTGTGGAATAAGTTTTAAATTAAATTGTAGGCATCGTGATAAAACGGTTATAGGGATTTTTTGCGGATCGGTCGTTGCAAGTACGAACTTGACATGCATCGGTGGTTCTTCCAGTGTCTTCAACATCGCATTGAATGCGGATTTGGAGAGCATATGTACTTCATCGATCAAGTAGATTTTGAAGCGTCCGCTGGTTGGTGCATATACTGCGCTTTCGAGAAGCTCGCGCATGTTGTCGACTTGCGTGTTTGAAGCGGCATCCAGTTCTACAAGATCAATGAAACTGCCGGAATCGATTTGTGTGCAGATTGAGCAAATACCACACGGTTCTGCTGTAATGCCTGTTTCGCAATTTAGTGATTTAGCAAGAATTCGTGCAATCGTTGTTTTTCCAACACCGCGTGTACCCGTCAGCAAGTAAGCATGGTGCAATCGATTTTGTTGCAGTGCGTTGGACAGCGCTTTTACAATGTGCTCTTGTCCAGTAAGCTGTGAGAAGTCTTTAGGGCGCCATTTGCGCGCAAGGGCTTGAATGTGGGACACGCTTCAGTGAACGGAATTTGACAATGATCGGTAATGAATAATTATTGGTAAATAAATTGGGTGGCGAGCCAGACCCCCGGCACTCGCAATAAATAGCTGTGGCTGCTTCCTTCCGGACCTGACCAGGTTTACTACCTTGCAATGCGGGGAGGCCCGCCATTGATATAAACAAAGTTTAAAAGATATCGAAGTATATCAGGTGCAGATGAATTACGACAATTGAATATCCAGAAACATCATGTTGTACAAAGTTTGCCCAAGAAAATTAAAAGGAGCTTTATTTGGAAGAGAGTCGGCATGATACGGTTAAGTCATTGATGAATCAATCATCTCATCGATTGCTTATTAAGGCCAGCGATGCAAGTGCTTGGGTAACATGCCTTCGACGCATATGGTTTGATAAGCACCAACCTATGACTGAATCGGAGCCGGATGATTTTACGCAATTTCTATTTCAGGCTGGATTGGCACATGAAACAGCTATTCTGGAAAAAATTGCGCAGCAACATCCGGTTTGCCGTGCCAAATCAATCGATCATACAATCGATTTGATGCGACAAGGAGTACCTGTGATTTATCAAGCCCGTTTGGTGGATGCTGAAGTCGGATTAATAGGCTATCCGGATTTCTTGATTCGCGATGACAATGGAGCCTATCAAGCGGCGGATGCCAAGCTTTCGTTGAGCGAAAATAAGAAAACGACCCAAATACAGCTAGGTATCTATCGTCGCCTACTGAAAAATAATCTGCCCGCGATGGTTTATTTGGGAGATGGTCGCATTGCGCAGTTAAGCGGCGATGATCTCGATATTTTGGTGGATCGATTTATTCATAGCATGCAAACCGTATTAGCTGATAATCAACCACCTATTGTTCGGTACAGTTATAGTCGGTGCGAGGTTTGTCCTTATGTTAATCGATGTTTGCCGGAGTTTATACGCGAAGAAGATCCATCGTTACTGTATGGTGTTGATGGAAATGTGGCAGATCAATTGGCACAAATCAATATTTCAACGATTTCTCAATTGGCTCATAGTAATGCGGAATCAATACCTGATCTTCCGCATTTAAAAAGTGAGAAAAAGAAAAATCGGGCTATTTTGCAGGCGCGATCGTATTTAACCGGGAAGTTATTTCAGCTCGATAAAATAGATTTGCCGGAGGGTACATGGATTCATTTCGATATAGAAGATGATCCGATGACGAGTAGTAGGAATCGTCATGTTTATCTCTGGGGTTTTCTGATTCCTTCATATACCAAATCGTGTTTTGAGTATGTGTGGAGTGACGACGAAAGCGCAGATTATGACGGATGGATGAGGTTCTTGCAGAAAATTGAGGCCTATCGCAATCGCTATGATTCTATCGTGATAGCCCATTATTCCAATCACGAGAAATCAACCATCAAGAAATATGCAGAACGGTACTCCATGGCCAACAATAACACGGTATCTTGGCTATTGGGTGAGGAAAGCCCCTTATTCGATTTGCAAAAGCCGATACTAAACAGCTTGATCTTACCCTTGCAACGATATGGATTGAAGGATATTTGTAAGCATCCTGGTCTTGTCAATTTTCAATGGGAAAATGATGAATCGGGATCGCAATGGTCGGTAGTGCAGTTCAAGCGCTTTCAATCAGAAGAACGTTTGACGGTTAAAAATAGTATTAAAGAAACAATTTTGAACTATAACCGTGATGATGTGATTGCTACGAGAAGATTGGAGTTGTGGTTAAGAGAATTGTCCCTAAATAACCCGAAATAAAAAACGGCCCCTGATAACTGATAGGGGCCGTTTGATAGTTAATCAATCAATTATTCCTTAATCCTTGCCAGCAGGAGCACCCAATCTTTCGCCTTTTTCATCTTGATACAGGCTTGGTGGTTTTGAACCAGGTTTAGGATCACCACAGGCGGTCAGGAAAAGCGCTACTAAAATCATCGCAAATATTGAATACTTCATTCAAAAGCTCCTTTTCTATTTAGAATCAAAAACTACCTACGAACTTATTAATATTTTTTTAACTTCATTGACTACAGGATATACATCAAAATACACAATCTATCCCAATTATTTCGATTATTACATTAATTGAAACAACACTCTCGAATATACACTTTCAAATGTAAATTTATTGTAAATATTGTGATGCTTGTTAAGTCATTTCTCGAAATAATAGGGTAATACTTATAGTCATTGAGAAACCGAGTCAAACTGATTTCCCATTTAAGGATAGCATTAAAAAATCCTGCATGGAATTAAAAAAATGCTTACTAAATTAAAATTAACTGTATTAACGCAATTTTTCAAAATAAAAAAATACAATTAAAGGGTTTTTTTGAGAAAAAAAGAGGAAATATAGCTTTTATAAACATTTAAGTTAAACATGTCCTCGCTATAATGTTAATCGCTGTTAATAGATGCATTATTGACTTGAATATTCATACAGGTTATTCATGGTAGTAACCTATGTCCTAAAATAAATTTAAATTCCTTTATAAGCGATTCAGGGTAAGAATATTAATAAGTTCTTATAAAATGACTACACAACCGACAGTAAAAGTAGATGACGGCTCAGTTGATAACAAGATAGAAGAATTGTCGGTTAAAAACCGGTTATTAAACTTTATTGGTAATAACCCTGATTTACCTACGTTGGGTAATTCTATTGGCAGTATCGTACAACTTTCTTCTTCAGACGATCAGTCAACCGATCAATTGGCGAATTTAATACTCGCGGATGTGGCATTGACACAAAAAATTCTTCGTTTAGCTAATACGGTAACTTTTCGTGGTACATCAAATCAGGTAGTTACAAGTATTTCAAGAGCTGTTCAGTTGTTAGGCTTGGATACGGTTAAGGGGTGTGCTTTGGCGATGATTCTGGTTGATCGCATGCCGGGGAAGCACAGTCGTTTTGTTCGTAAAGAATTGATGTACGCTTTGACAGCTAGTCTTATCAGTCACAAACTGGCCAAGCAGAGTTGTTTTCCCAACGCGGAAGAGGTTGCCATCGCCGCATTGTTCAAGAATATGGGCCGTTTATTGGTGGCTGCATTCGATCACGCCTTGTATAAAGAAGTAATGGATCTCGTTAAATCCAAGAAATATTCTCAAACACAAGCGTCCTTAAAGGTTCTTGGAATTAATTTTGATGCTTTAACGGAGCTTGCCATGAAGCAGTGGTCGATTCCTGAAGTCATCATCAATGCCATGAAACTTGTGCCAGCAAAAACATTGGCAGCGCCCAAGAATCGCCAGGAATGGATGAGGCAGGTTACGGAATTTAGCGATGCTTCCGCGCAGTTTATTTCAGATGCGCAAGAATCTGAGAAGGAAGCCTTTAATGAAAAGCTATTAAAACGCTTTGGTAATTCTTTAAATATGGATGAGACCAAGCTAGATACGTTAGTCTCACAAATCACTGAGGAAGCCCAAGTGATTAGTAGTCAGATAGATTTACAACTGTCTGAATCAACACAGACTGAAGCAAAAGGCGATTCAAAAAATGCCGATCTATCGAGCGATGAATGCTATCCTAGTGGCAAGCCCACTCAAGCGCTCGAATTATTGTCTTGTGGATTGCAAATGGTTAATACTTTGACATCCACGCCAGGCTATAAAATTAACGCGCTCATTTTACTCATTCTTGAAACCTTGTATAAAAGCTTGGGATTCAGTTTTGCGACCATTTGTCTTAAAGATATCAGAACCAATCAATATCGTGCTCGTCAATGCCTCGGTGACAGAGATAGTGTAGAAGTGCAACGAAACTTTGTTTTCTCGGATACGGCCTCCGATGTATTTGGCTTATCCATGAAAAAGAATGTTGATTTATCAATTACCGATTCCAAAGATAGCAAAGTACAAAGCATGTTACCTGTATGGCATTTGGAACTATTCTCTAATACACGAAGCTTTATGATACTTCCATTGATTGTCGAATCCAAACCGATCGGTCTATACTATTTTGATCGTCAGCATGCGGCATTAGAAGGGATTACTAATGACGAAATGAAGGTCATCAAGGAAATTAAAAGAGAGATATTAACCGCTTTAAGATCCTAATTATGAATGATTTAAGTAAGATCTTGTGGCGAATGCTGCATTGAGTTGATTACAATTGATCCTCCAGATTCTCCCTGTACATTCAACCATAAATGTGGCAAACCAAGCGCTTGTAACCATGCGGAACCTTGCGCTTCTTTTAGCATACCAATCGTTGAAGCACTTCCGGCCACGACGCAAAAATCACCAATGACACTGACAGCGGCCATGTAGTTAACAGGCCAGCCAGTTTTTGGGTTCAATACATGCCCGTAGCGGATACCATCAAGTACTATGCACCTTTCGTAATCGCCACTGCTTGCGACAGCACCGGAATACAATTCCAAGGTGGTCAGTTTTCCATTCGATTCACGTGGATGGCGAATGGCTACGAGCCATGGGCTTTGGTCGAAATGCGGACCGATAATTTTGATGTCACCTCCCAGATTGATGACGCCATGACGGATGCCATCTTGCCAACATAATGAAGCCGCACGGTCGACGGCATATTCTTTGACAATGCCGCCAAAATCGATCTCCATTCCGGCGATGGTAAAAGTCAACTTGGGTTTTTCCCAACGCAAGTGATGCCATCCGATCAGATTGAGCAAAGCCTGTATCGCTCCAGGTTCTGGTATATTGCCAGATTTGAAATTCCATGCCCGACGCAAAATTCCGGATGTGATATCAAACAGCCCATCACTTTGTTGGTAACAAGTTGCAGCATAATCCAATAATCCTGCAGTTTCGTCGTCCACATGAATAGATTTACCTTGTGCAGCGATACGATTCATTTTTGACAGCAAGCTATCTTCTCGATAGCGCGAGTATTTGGCTTCTAAGCGATATACATCATCCATAGCGATTTTTGCGGCATGGTTACCTGCTTTTGAGTTGTGAGCATAAAGCTGGATAGAGCAGGGCGACCCCATTGCTTTAAAATCATAGTGATAGTAATTTAAACATGCCATGATGAATTTGTTAACTTATTGACCATTAAGCATTTTAAATTGAATCAAAGTATAGTCATGATCAATGATTAGTTTGGATCGAGTGTTATTAAAATTGATAGCTCCAAGTGGCTGCGAGCGAGCCTTTGCGATCCAGTTGGAATCCATTGAAGTCATTACTCACCGGTTGTATCCACTCAAAGCCAAAACGGTTGCCTGCAAAACGTCCTCGCGGAATGGTGGCATTTAATCCAAAACCGATATCCCAGAATTGCCCACCGTAATTTTGTGGAAAATCCATCGGGCCGATACGTGAACTGGGTGCATCGAAATCGCGTTGAATAGCCCCCTGCCAGGTATAGATACCGCGTGCCGACGCGGTTAACCATGGTGCTAGATCAATTCCTCCCCAGGCGGAAGCTTGGAAAAGATCGCCTAAACGGTAACCGGATTTATTTTTCTCTTCCATACGTTTGGTGCCGCCGATTTGGGCACCCCATGACAATCGTTTTTTTTCTCCGGTATAGGTCAGGCTGGGCATAAAATCCCAGGTACCACTACCAAGTTGCATACCGAAGTGAATCAGACCGGGATCGATGCGATGGGCGCGCCGTTGCTCGATGTCAACTCTGCCAGTGGGTGCACTAAAGCCGATATTGATATGCGCACGATGGCCGGGGATTTGAAACAGTTTGACTAAAGCAGACAAGTAAGTATCGCCAATTGCACCTGTTTCATGCCCTCCAATGCCGCTGTGACTATGCGATCCAGGAGGTGTGGCTGGTACAGTGCCATCGAGTTTAAACAGGTTGCGCAGATTCATATTCATATCCATGAATGTTGGCATTAGCATGACGTTGAGCCATTTTGTCGGGGCATACATGATATCGATCATATGCATGTGCATATTCATATGGGTTGGTGTAAACCGGCAAGGTATCGTATCGCTGCAGCCTTGATCAATGATCGTCTGGTCTATGACAGCATGCGTACCCTGTTGCATTTGACCATTGGTTTTGTTTAGCATAAATCGATAGCCCACCATGAAATCCCCTTTATTATCGAGCATGTGGCCAAACATGATGCCGGCCGGTGGTGTTTTGTGGAATGCGTGTTTGGATGCATGAGACTTGTCATGCGGTAGCGCAAGAGGGGATCCGAGCGTGTCGATTCTTTCCATATCGAGCTTAATAGCTGCATTGGCGACATAGTAATCAAAATCGGCAAAACTGCTGCCACCGCTACCGATTTGCATCGAACTGGCGCGCGTGTAATATTCAAACCCCGTTTCTAAATCGACGCCTTTCCATAAACGCTTTGTCAGCGTGAATCCACCACTGAGCGCACCAAATCCTGCGAGTCGGTGGTCGCTAGAGAAATTCTTGGGGAGTAAGCCAGCGTCGTAGGTAACAAATTGTGGTCGTGCAGCCTGTGCAATAGTATCGTCCACTAAATTGCCATTTTGATCAAAGAAGCTAAAACCATCTGAGGAGAAATATTGCACGTTTGGATTATTGCGATCGATAAAGACTTGCCGTCCTTGTGCGTCCACGAGTGGCTTGCTAAATGCTTGCCGAGAAAATAAGTAATCACTATAGAAATTTGCTGTATCTTGCGAATAGTAGCGAATGCGGGGTGTTAGCGTCCAATTATTACCCAATGGTTGGACCCAGCTAGCATCAAAGGTGTGGGTATTAACACCCCAATCGTCGATTGACAATCGATAGCCTAGATGTAATGCGGCATTGAAGGGACTGATATGGTGAATATATTTGGTATTCAATGCGACTTGATTGCGAATATCGGGGCGCTGTTCAATGAGTGCGCGTACTTGACCATTGATGAATCCAGTTTGCTGGTTGTTGAAGTCACCGGGATCAATGAAAATAACTGACATCGCTTTGTAAGGATTTTCCATGAAGCCATTACTATGCGTGTAGCCAATACTTGTATCGAGTAAGGAATTCTTGCTTAAGATTTGCGTGACGCCTAGATTGGCGACCCAATCGTGTCGGTTGCCTTGAAGTACGTCCGAGCCGGCTGCACCACCCTTTCTGATGATCTGGTCTTGATAGGCGGTTTTTGTGATGTAAGGTAATGAATCGTGATCCAGGATTGCACCAATATCACTGCTGGTATAACCTCCATTGAACTTTACCGCGGTAAGTTTTTGATTGAAATCTAAGCGTCCGCCAATGTTCCCAAAACTGGATTTATAATCTTTCTCACGGGAGAACCCTCCTGACACATGAATGGCGGCCTCATTCCATTCGTGGCTCAAGCCGAAACTGGCTTGGCGGCGTGTTTCGGGTGAAGCGGATGACATGACGTGTACGGAACGTGGATCAACAATACCCGTCGATTGTTTGGTTAGGGGATCGCGACCGATCGGATCCAGATTACGATCAAGCAGTACGTTACTATTGATCAAGGGGGATGCGCCTACTACTACCTGATTAAGGGTCAATGGGCGATTGCCTCCATCAGTAGCCAATGGCGTTGTGGTGATTGGCGTGGCTCCTGACCAAGTATCTTGTGTATAGCCGAACGAGAATTTAGTGCGATCGGTCAATGAGAAAATGCCGCTACCATGCAAAACATCTGCACTGATGGGGTTATATTTGCTGGGTACTCCATATAAATTGCGCGCGCCTTCTTCGTAGCGGCCGTATTGAAAATTGATTCGATCTCCAGGAGCTGTCTGTGCTGGAGATGGTATCAATAAACCAGGCAATACCAATGCAGCAGAGGTCAGAGCATGTAAGACATTTTTTGATTTTACAGGTATTGTCTGCGAACAATCCTTATTGACTAGCTGAAGTGGGGCTTTGTGAGTGTGTTGCTGCAATTCTGAAAATACCTCGTAGATGAAGCATTATTATGTGCAGAGTGATTGTAAACTGATTTTGCTAATAGCAACCGCAACCACCTCCACCTGATGAGGATTTATGGCTCGGTGCTGCTTCACGGCTGCTGTAATTATGAGATTGGAATTCGCTTTGCAAAGGATTAGGATCAATTTCCATGGAAGGTTTGGCTAGGTTACCACGTTCCCAAGGGGATACATTAACACAACCCATGAGCCCAATACATACAGCAATCAACAGCAATTTTGGAAGCAAGTAGGTTTTCATCGAAATACGTTCGGTAAATCTCTCAAGGTCAAGCTATTGCTGCTATTAAGGATTTTTAATAGCGCCAGAACTATTGGGATCTTCCAGCAGTAATTCAGTCACCAGTGTACGTAACTGTTGTGTTTCATCAGGCCGGAATCCTTTATGGATGTGGCGAATGTTGCCTTTCCGGTCGATAATGTAGGAAGTTGGCATCGCCATGACATTGAAATCTTTTGCGCATTGTTTGCTAGGATCGGCCGCGATAGAAAAATTCACCGGAAATTTCGCAAGAAACTCCTGCGCATCGGCTAATTTTTCATCCAAATTGACACCAATAACATGCAAACCCTGATTTTTTAGCTCTGCTTCCAACTGATTGAGAAAAGGAAACGATTTAATGCACGGAGGACACCAAGACGCCCAAAAATCTACATAAACCACTTTTCCTTTGAGTTCATTCAATTCCAGTATCGGTTCGCCTTCCAGATTAGTCAACGTGCAAGAAGCAGAAATTTTTTCGAGATGATCGGCGACGGCTGATTGCACCGTTGCAAAAAAAGTGGCAAAAATGACTACAATACTAGTAATTAATAGAGAGTTTGTTCTTTTTCTAAGTGCTAACATAAAAAATGCCAGAGTATTAAATTTTAAAACGCCATTTTGCAAGATTCATTTTAATTATTCAAACTACTAAACTGCTTAACTGTTATCCTGGTTTCTGTATGTTCTCCACCCGGTAGACCATTATCAACTTTACAATGAAATGAAACTTCAAAAGCACGCAATCCTGCTGCTGTCTTATTGACAAGAAGTTGATAAGTGCCAGTGCCGCCATCCACTCGCGCATAGGATGAAAAATCATTGTCTCCTGAAACAGGGTCGGTGGTGCTATCTGCTTGACTTCCTTTGATAATTTGTAAATTAACATACAGTCCCGCAACTGCACCTGAGAGGTCTTTAATGGCCGCTTCAAAATAAGAGCTTGGAGATTCACAACTGACTAATGCATACCCTAAAAAGTCGGCTTGTTCTCCCATGACACCGCTTTCTTCATGTGCTTGACTCATGCCAGCATATCCGAGTGAAAGCGCCAACAAGAGCATTCTGGTTGATTGTTTGATTTGATATCTTTGCATGATGCTTTTTCCTTATGAATTGTACTTTCCTGCTTAAATCCTTGCCCATTTTACAATCATTTGGGCAAGGATTTCTTTTGAATCGGTCTATATTTTACATTAAGGTGCAGGCCATACTTGTGTGCCATTGAGTTTGATTGGCATATCACGATTAATCTGCGCTGCAGAAGGTTTTACTTCAACGACTTTTCCGGTTGTGCCACAAGATGTTGGTAGCGCGGCACGTTTAAAGGTTAATGATGCGGGGCCGTCATCCGCGGTGGGGCTGGCAGGATCTACAGCTCTGTCGTAAGGGGTGCCGAGATTATTGTGCGTCCAGAGATTGACGGTGTCTGCGCTAAATCCAGAAATTGGTGTTATTTCACAAATATCTGCAACCGATACATAAACTTTAACACTGGCCGCGCACGAATCGGCTTTGAACGTAGCAGCGCTGACTCTAAAAGGTATGAATCCAGCTAGATTATGGGGCAGTGAATCTCCGCCACCTGCCCAAAATCCTAATACATTTCCTAAGTCATCCACTTTTTCGTCTTGAAATTTGAAAACAGCCGTGCTGTATATTTTTTGATTGAGGTTGCCCCAGTTTTCGATGAAATCTGTAATTTTTCCGGTATAGGGCGCACCATCAACCGTAATGGTTGAATCAACGCCATCAGGGAATACGACACTGGTGCCAATGATATTTTTTTCTCCACAACCGTGACCAATCACAACGTTGTTTGTAACTCTGATACCTTCGGTGACTTCCGGAGTTTCTAGTCGGGTGTGTGCCAATAAGCTTGTACTCATTAAGGCAATCGTTGATGCGACGAACGATGTCGCAATAAAATTTAGCTTGGGATTCTTACACATGATGACTTCCTGTAAATTATAGTGTTTAATTGGCCAAAAAACATTGCCATTTATTAAAAGTTAATTATTGTTTTTGATGTGGAAATACTGAGTAATCGCATATTAATCAGCGCCCACCGTTCGATTATCTTTTTCTGATATGAAAATAGCAATGCGACAAATTGTCGCACCCCTTTATCTTGTATCGTGAATAATTCATGATCGCTATGGGTTGGTGTGCTAAGTTTTAATTGAAGCAATGCGTTTCATGGATTTTGTTTGAGTGGATCCGCATTGGGAAATATAACTAGGATTGCCTCGTAGTCATAGTAAATAAGGATGAAGTCATCTCTAAATTTGTTGCGGAAAGGGGAGGTATGATACTTAAAAAATCAATTAAGGAATTTAACTTGCAACTTGGTGATCGGGTGTCACTTCTGGATACGGATCATCCTAGAATTGCGGAAAAAATTTTATTGCATTGGGGATACAAGGAGTTTTATCCATTTATTGATAAATTACTGGTAGTCGAGAAGGAACGTAGTAGACAGGGATTTTCTTTGGAGGTGGTGGAAGAAATTTATTTATTGCAAGAAATTCACGATAAAAAATTTCCTGCGACTAAACCATCCGATGATAAATTTAAAAATCCATTTGCATGGAAATGAATGCCAATGTAGTTAAATTTCGGTAGAAAATTTGACTGCATTGTTTGTTAGACGGCGTGATAAAATATGCGGTATTAACCAAATATTACCGCTATGAGTTTTTCTGCAATTACTGCACTATCTCCATTGGATGGTCGCTATTCCAATAAAGTTGAATCCCTTCGGCAGTACTTCAGCGAATTTGCTTTGATACGTTATCGCGTTCAGGTAGAGATTGCTTGGTTTAAGGCATTAAGCCATGAAACAAAAATTACTGAAGTTTCTCCTTTCTCAATGCAAGCGCAGGTACTTCTTGATCGATTGGCAAGCGATTTTTCGGTTGCTGAAGCAGAAGCCGTAAAAGCAATTGAAGCAACAACCAATCACGATGTTAAAGCTGTTGAATATTGGCTAAAACAAGCGCTGATCAAGAATGCTGAGGTTGCACAAAGCATGGAGTTCATTCATTTTGCTTGCACATCAGAAGACATCAATAACCTTGCCTATGCACTGATGCTCATGTCAAGCCGAGAACACGTGATGCTTCCGGCGTTGGATAGTATTATTATTCGTCTAGTGGAGTTGGCCCATCAATTGGCTGATGTTCCGATGCTTGCGCGAACGCATGGCCAGCCGGCTACTCCTACAACGTTGGGTAAAGAGCTTGCTAATGTGGTTTATCGTCTACAGCGTGGGGGAAAACAACTGGCTGAAGTTGCGATATTGGGTAAAATCAACGGTGCGGTTGGTAACTACAATGCACATCTCTCTGCCTATCCTGATGTCGATTGGGAAGCGTTTGCGCGGCAGTTTGTCGAGAAGCTTGGTTTGCAATTCAATCCCTATACGACACAAATTGAACCCCATGATATGGTGGCAGAATTATTTGATGCGTATGCAAGAATCAATACGGTGTTGCTGGACTTAAATCGGGATATTTGGGGTTATATTTCATTGGGTTATTTCAAGCAAAAAACCAAGGCGGATGAGATAGGTTCTTCAACCATGCCACATAAAGTCAATCCGATAGATTTTGAAAATTCTGAAGGGAACTTGGGCATTGCCAATGCCTTATTACGCCATTTCAGTGAAAAATTACCAATTTCACGATGGCAACGAGATTTAACCGATTCTACCGTACTGCGAAATATTGGCGTTGCACTCGGACATACATTATTGGCCTATGATTCCTGCTTAAAAGGATTAAATAAATTAGATGTGAACTTGAGTAAATTACATAGCGATTTGGATAATGCGTGGGAAGTTCTCGCTGAACCCATTCAAACCGTGATGCGTCGCTATCGAATCGCGAATCCCTATGAGCAACTGAAAGCGCTTACTCGAGGTAAAGAGGGCATTACCCAAGAAGCATTGCATCAATTTATTGCCAGCTTAGATATTCCAGAAGCTGAGAAAATTCGTTTGCTTGCCTTGAGTCCTTCGAATTATCTGGGTCAATCGCTAACATTAGCGAAAAGAATTACAACATGATGTAATTTTTTGCAAACCCTGATTTGATATATCAGGGATTACTTTTTTAAAGAAAGTATCAATAATTTTTATGTGAGGCCTTGAAATTTACTTGACTGGCCTAATATTGCCTTGATTAGATATTAGGAGGCCCAATGCAAAGTTCAGAAAATCCAAAAGATTCAGATAGTGGTGAAGCATCTTATAAAGTCGATGCTGATGAAACCAAAGTGCCAGGAATTACCAATGATACAACTATTCCAACTGGAGGCATTAAAACGTCTGCACCTAATTTTGAGCAATTATTAAAAGAAGCAGAAGCGAAAGCAGGAGAATATTATGATTCCTGGATACGTGCAAAAGCGGAAACGGAGAATATTCGCAAACGATCACAAAGCGATGTAGCAAATGCACATAAATACGCTGTAGAAAGTTTTTCAAGCGCTTTGTTGGATGTTATGGACAGCTTGGACGCAGCGCTAGCAATCGATAATGCTACTGTTGAGAATTATAAGAATGGAATGGAGTTAACGCATAAGCAATTGCATGCTGCTTTTGATAAATTTGGCATTAATATTATTAATCCCAAAGAAGAAAAGTTTGATCCTCACCAACACCAGGCGATGTGTATGGTCGACTCGGATCTTCCACCTAACACGGTGGTTCAAGTGATGCAAAAGGGTTATAAACTGCATGATCGCATTCTTCGCCCCGCTTTGGTGTCTGTATCCAAAGCAGCAGGAGCTTGAATTTCTTAAAAGCACCTCCATTTACACATCAGCTTATTGAATTTATTTTTATAAGGATCTAGACATGGGAAAAATTATCGGCATTGATCTGGGTACAACGAACTCGTGTGTATCCGTAATGGAAAATGGAAAACCCAAAGTAATCGAAAACTCTGAAGGTGCGAGAACTACGCCTTCCATTGTTGCTTATACTGAAGATGGTGAAATTTTAGTCGGTGCGTCGGCCAAGCGGCAAGCCATCACCAATCCTAAAAATACACTATTTGCAGTAAAACGTCTTATTGGGCGCCGTTTTAACGAAGATATGGTGCAACGAGATATCAAGATGGTACCTTACAGTATTGTCAAGGCTGACAATAATGATGCCTGGGTGGAGGTACGCGGTAAGAAAATTGCACCACCAGAAGTTTCCGCGCAAGTGTTAGTGAAGATGAAGAAAACTGCGGAAGATTATTTGGGTGAACCGGTTACCGAGGCTGTCATTACGGTACCTGCTTATTTTAATGATTCGCAACGCCAAGCAACGAAAGATGCTGGCCGTATTGCTGGGTTGGAGGTCAAACGGATTATTAATGAGCCAACAGCCGCTGCTCTTGCGTTTGGATTGGACAAAAAAGAAGGCGACCGAAAAATAGCGGTTTACGATTTGGGGGGTGGTACTTTTGATATATCGATTATTGAAATCGCTGAGGTTGATGGTGAACACCAGTTTGAAGTACTTGCCACCAATGGAGATACTTTCCTCGGGGGGGAAGATTTTGACTTGCGTGTCATCGAATATTTGGTGGATGAGTTCAAGAAGGAAACTGGTATTGATCTGAAGAAAGACATGTTAGCGCTACAACGCCTGAAAGATGCTGCAGAAAAAACCAAAATTGAACTGTCTTCCAGTCAACAAACCGAAGTGAATTTACCTTATATCACTGCAGATGCATCTGGACCTAAACACTTGGCTGTGAAAATAACTCGTGCAAAATTGGAAAGTCTTGTTGAGGACCTGATTGATCGTACTGTTGGACCATGCCGTACAGCGATCAAAGATGCGGGTTTGGCTGCATCCGATATTGATGACGTGATCTTGGTCGGTGGGCAAACACGTATGCCGAAAGTACAGGAAAAAGTTAAAGATATTTTCGGCAAAGAGCCTCGTAAAGATGTTAATCCTGATGAAGCGGTTGCGGTGGGTGCTGCGATTCAAGGTGGCGTCTTGCAAGGTGATGTCAAAGACGTGTTGTTATTGGACGTAACGCCATTGTCTTTAGGTATTGAGACATTGGGCGGTGTGATGACTAAACTTATTCAGAAAAACACCACGATTCCAACCAAAGCACAGCAAGTTTTTTCTACTGCAGAAGATAATCAGACGGCGGTAACGATTCATGTTTTGCAAGGCGAACGTGAAATGGCTTCGGGCAATAAAAGTCTGGGGCAATTTAATTTAAGCGATATTCCTCCGTCAGTACGAGGCATGCCGCAAATTGAAGTAACGTTTGATATTGATGCAAACGGTATTCTTCATGTTTCAGCAAAAGATAAAGCGACTGGCAAGGAAAATAAAATCAAAATTCAGGCCAGTTCTGGTTTATCGGATGCGGAAATCGACCGCATGGTTAAAGATGCGGAAGCGCATGCTGAGGAAGATCATAAAATTTTAGAACTAGTTTCTAGTCGCAATCAATGTGATGCAATGATTCATTCCGTTAAAAAGTCGCTGAAGGAATATGGAGAGCAGTTAAGTAATGAGGAAAAATCTAAAATTGAAGTTGCATTGAAAGAAGCAGAAGACATACTTAAAACTGATAAAAAAGAAGATATTGATGCAAAAACACAAGCTTTGGCAGAAGCTTCTCATAAATTAGCTGAGAAAATGTATCAGAAAGAAGGTGATCAGCAGGCACAAACTCAGACAGGTGCAGGTGCTTCATCCTCGAATCAGCAAGAGAAACCTGTTGAAGGTGAAGTTGTTGATGCTGAATTTGAAGAAGTAAAAGATAAGAAATAAATTATTTTATTGTTGTTATTTTTCAAGGCGCAGATGCGAAAAAGATTTTATGTCTTTTGCGCGCTCTGCGTTTTAATTATGTAAGAAGAGTTTTATTTGAGTCTTTGCGGGTATTGGAAATATAGATGATAGTTTGGAATCAATATGACTAAGCGTGATTATTACGATGTACTTGGGGTCGACCGCAATGCGGATGAAGAAACAATCAAGAAAGCTTATCGCAAGCTGGCAATGAAGCATCATCCAGATCGTAATGCTGGTGATACCAAATCCGAAGATAAGTTTAAAGAAGCTAAGGAAGCATATGAAATATTGACTGATGCGAATAAGCGAGCTGCTTATGATCAATTTGGTCACGCGGGAGTAGATCCCAGCGCTGGGGGTAGAGGTGGACCACAGGGGTTTACTGACGCATTTAGTGATATTTTTGGTGACATTTTTGGTTCTCGTGGTGGCCGATCAAATATGCATCGTGGCTCTGATTTGCGCTATAACATGGAAATTAGCTTGGAACAGGCGGCGCGTGGAGCAGAAACAAAAATTCGTATTCCTACCCTGGAGACCTGTGAAACGTGTCATGGAGATGGCTCAAAGCCAGGCTCCTCTCCTAAGACTTGTTCAACTTGTAACGGTCATGGGCAAGTGAGAATGCAACAGGGTTTTTTTTCTATTCAGCAAACATGCCCCAAGTGCCAAGGTAATGGTAAGGTCATTTCTAATCCATGTACGACGTGTCATGGTTCTGGGCGTATCAAGCAGCATAAGACCTTGAATGTAAAAATTCCATCTGGTGTTGACGATGGTGATCGCATTCGTATTTCCGGTGAAGGTGAAGCGGGTATAAATGGTGGACCCCCAGGTGATCTATATGTGGTGGTCAATTTATTGGCGCATTCTGTTTTTCGCCGTGATGGGGATCATTTACACTGTGAAATTCCTATTAGTTTTAGTGTCGCAGCGCTAGGCGGTGAAATTGAAGTACCTACGCTAGAAGGACATGCAAAAATTAAAGTTCCTGCTGAAACGCAAACTGGAAAAATTTTTCGTTTACGTGGTAAGGGAATCAAAGGAGTGCGAAGCCATGATAAGGGTGACTTGCTATGTCATGTGGTAGTTGAAACACCGGTTAAATTGAAGCCACGTCAAAAAGAATTATTAGAAGAATTGGAATCAATCAATCTAGAAGATGGTTCACGTCATAGTCCTCGTGCTAAATCTTGGATGGACAAGGCACGTGAGTTTTTTTCTGAATAAGGTTTTTTTCTTAGTTAATTTAAGTTTTGTAGTGAGTGATGGTTGTTTTCATCACATATAATGAGTAGTGTACAAAAAATCCCCATGTTGAATGCATGGAGTATTTCGCTTTTGCACTACTACTACTTGTAATAAAAATTAACCTATCATATTCATATCGCCAAAATACAAAATTATTTAATGTTTTACAATAAGATAAAAACATTAGTGCCGCAAAACTTAAAGGCTTTTATAAGAAATCCACTTCTTAATACTAAGCTAAAACGTGCTTATCGATATGATTATCAGAAATACTTAAAATTTGGACGTAACCGATTCGAGTCATCCCCTGTTAAACTGATTGGGCAAATCATATTGCTTTATCATGTTATCGAGAAGGGTCTTACCATGCCTGAGACCCGTTTGGGTTTCGGAAAGCAACGTATTATCAGGCTGTGTGATTTATGTCTGAAGTATAGAGACAAATACGGTTTAGATGATGATCAGGTTACACATGCTATTCAAGTGATTCTGGAATATAACGACTTTCACAAACGTAATAATTTTAAACTAGACAAGTCAGTCATTGAATGCATTGATCATATTTTAGATTTTGCTAACCAGATAGAGCCGAGTCAACAAATTGAGGTAACACGAGAAGATTATTTCAAACACACATTTGACTCTTTCCAATTATTTTCTAATTCACGATCTAGCATTAGAAATTTCACGCAACAAAATATTCCAATTGAAGAACTCGAGCAGGCATTAGAGTTGGCAAGAAATACGCCATCGGCGTGCAACAGACAATCATGGAGAACTTATATATTCAGTGACCATGAACGGATTAAAAGAATATTGGATGCCCAAGGTGGTAATAATGGATTTGGTCATCTGACGAATAAGCTAATCGTAATTACAGGAGAAATGGGATTGTTTGGTGGGATTGCTGAAAGGTATCAAGTATATATTGATGGGGGAATGTATGCGATGAATCTTCTGTATGCACTTCATTATAACCAGATAGCGGCTTGCATTTTAAATTGCAGCCATACTCCCGAGAAGGATGAATTATTAAGAAATATATGTGGTATCAAAGACTCAGAAAATTTTATTGCAATGATTGCTTGTGGAATCCCACCAGAGAGATTTAAGATTGCAATTTCTCGAAGATACGAGCGAAGCGATACAAATAATATAATCGACTAGATTATTTAATCAATAAATCCTAAATGATTTGAGCTTCATATATTCAATTTAGCGCGATCGAGTTAATATTTTTAGAGAGAAAGGAGATTGACTCGTTTTGTAAACGAATTAAGGAGTTGTTTGCATGATTAAAGTCAACGGGCGTATTCTCAGGTACGAAATCAGGTGGAACAAGTTGTTTTTCTAATCCAATATTGGTCAGTAAATACGCATACCGATCATCTTGTCCATCGTCATAACAAATTGAATAGAAGGGGGTATTAAAAATTACCGAGAAAGCCGCTCCATGGAAGGAAGAAGTAATGACATATTGGGCGTATTTGATAAGGCTAACGAAATCAGAGGGTGAGTAATACTGCCTATCGAGAGGATTATTGATGTCGATAATTTTACAGTTTAATTTATTTGCCAGGATTCTGGCTTTTTCTTGCAATAGTTTAGGATTCTTTTTAAAGAGTCGTGCTTGATAGATGACGATGTAGCGTTCGTTTTTGTATTTTGGTGTAACAATTTTTTCCCAAACATCTTTCGGTAAAATGAGCGTTGGATCTAAAACCAGCTCTATGGATTTAGATGTATAGTTTTGTAATTTCTCCTGAATAATTTTTTCACGCACCGAAATATCATCAAAATTATTAATAAGGCGGACAAGCTGTTCTTCTGCAATATAGGCTAAATTTTGATAAGGCGTGCTGGCGGCATACGAAATTTTCTTCGAACTTATTGGAATGGAGAAAGCACCCCAGTAAATTTCATCTATCCCTCCGGTAAGGTTACTGTTCCAAACCTGATCACTGCCTATGATATAGATATCATACTGTTGAGGCATTTCATCTTTTTTGTTTACAATAGAATGACTTACTTGTAGATAGTTTTGAGCGAATAATTCAAATTGTCTTTTTCTGTGAATTGCATAAGGTAATTGCTTGAGGGAACGTATGAGGCTCCTTATAAAAACCAATGGTTGTGTGATGAGAACTGGATTTATTTTGAAAGATTGATATCTTTTTTCTATGAAGTTTTGCCTGTAATCAATGATCTCAACATCATGACCTAATTTCTTAATGGCTTCTTGTAAAGCAAAACATTGTAATACGGCGCCATTATTAAGTGCTCTATGGAATGTTAGTATTCCGATTTTCAGTTTTCTGTTATGGCTGGCTTGCACAGTTTATTCCAAATTGTGGAGGTAATGGTTTTTTTAAGCTTAAGTAGATCAGTACCATGACATCATATGTTATCGCGATTACTGTATTGAGTGTGAACTGATATTAAACAAGCATAACGAAGCTACTAATAGACTAGTTATCAATGAAGATTACCAACTTATTTTATTCTTGAGAATAAGTAACTTATCAAAAACAAGTTGGCGCTCCCGGCTACTCATGCCAAAAAAGAAAATTACTGTTAGTGTAGAAATGATACTGCCCACACCGACTAGTAAAAAACGTGTTATGCCACTTTCTATTTCAAAGTAGATGATGCTAGGTAGTATGATTGCGAGGAGTGTCACAATTAAGGCATTACCATAAACAACGGTTAGATAGCTTTTAATCGAAATTCCTATCATTTCTTTAAGCAACCATAGTCTGGTAACGAGGCAGAGTTGCGAGATCATGATCGCAATAATAAGTGTAATTTCTGGGAAAAATCCGTGTTCCAAAAATAGATAGGATAATGGAAAATTCATCATTTGAAGACCGCCCACTAGAATCTGATATTTTTTGATTTTTCCAGTTGCAAGCATGGCCGTGATCAATGTTTTTGATAAAACTTCGCTCATGGTAAAAATTAAAATGAGGCGGATGAAGTTTACGGTATGCTCCGGAACAGTTGTAAGCCAGAAATTAAGTATAGTTTCGGTTTCAATAATGACAGGCAAACAAAGCAATAGAAGCATATAAAAGGAGAGTCGGGTGCCTTGTTGGATAAGGGTGAACATATATTCATGATCACCTGAGGCGTAAGTTTTTGTTATCTGTGGATTAAGCGCGGTCATAAAGTTGGTAACAAAACTGTTAATCGCATAATTTACCTGTGATGCGATACCACGAGCGGCATTGACTGCTGGCCCACAGAATATATTCAGTAATATATTGATGCCCTGATTCAGAAGCACCGTAGATCCGGACCCAATCATATTCCATCCTGTAAAGCTACCCATTTCTTTCAGTAATGTCTTATCAAAGGCCAATTCATGCCGGCACTCAGCAAAATGTTTTTTGCAATAACTGGTATAAATCAATCGGATAATCAGAGATACTGCAAGCATCAGGACAGCATATGTGGACAATTTGTCATAAGGAAAGATAACGAGCAGGAAAACAATCAGAAGTTTTAAGCTGACTTCGATGATGCTGACATAAGCAAAAAACTTCATACGTTCATGAGCAATGATGGCGGCGTTATAGGGCACACTGACCAAATTAATCATGAAAGTAACGATCGCAGATTGCAGTACCCAATTAGCGGCAGCCATCCGATCAGGAGGAATATTCATTTGGGTATTCAAGAACCATACACCGATCAGTTCTGCCAAGATCAATATAATAAACGCCATACCGATATGAATTGTGATTGCGGTTGAGAAGATTAATTTTAATCGCTCAAAGTTTTCTTTTCCCAATTCAAAAGTAAGAAAGCGACCGACTGAGGCTGAGAGTGAGCCAGATAGAAGAGAAAACATTGCCACAACACCACCGACCACATGATAAATTCCAAAATCTTCGACACCCAAGGTACTTAGCACTATGCGACTGGTGTAAAGGCTAATGGCTATGGTTAGGAGCATTCGGAAATAGAGCAGTAGTGTATTCTTGGCAATGCGTTTATTGTTTTCTTTTTGCGTCATCGGTGTTTTTTCTGCTGTCTATTATTGATTTTGCTTACCTTCCATGGTGCTTATCTAGTATAAATGTAATAGGATAAAAATTCTTAAATGTAACGAATAGTTGAGCTATTGTCATAGCAGATAGGAAATTTTCGTACGTATAATTGACAAATCCAGCTAATGAATCGATTCATTAGCTGGATGTGGCTAGCGCAGATTTTATGAATTAATCTAATTAATAGTATTACACTGTGAATTTCATTATTTGATTTTTACAAAAGTACCATTTTGTTTTGCCCAAGCTTCTCCGGTGACGACATTATTGACAAATGAGGCATCTGTTTTAAAACAATCTGCAACCATTTGTGTGGCATAGGTACCCTTGATATGGTAAGTGACGGGCGGAGTGATTGTGACTCCTGGTATACTGCCGCCTAAATCCTCTATTGCCGAAGTAATATCAAAGCAAAGATCCGAATTAACAATCGTGTTTTCTGATCCTACAGGAGCATGGATAGTACAGTTTTTAACGTTTGCTGCAGCATCAACTATTGCTTGGAATGGATTTGGGCCAGAATTGACGGTAATCCCTTTTATTTCTGACGAATTAAGATTATTCGTTCCAAGTAATGAAATATTGGTTGGGGCTGGTTGCTGTGGAACTTGGCAGATATTGGTATCAGTTGGCATCGCGATACATTGATTATTTGTTGTTACAGTTACGACATTACCACTTTGGCTTGCTGTGATTCCCGCAGGGATTTTGGTTGGGTCGCATGCTGGAATGTCAGTGTTTCCACCCGAATTGTCAATTTGAGTAATTAGGTTGGCCAGAGAGTCAATCCGTTTTGGACTGTCCCCAAAGCTACCTCCGAGAACATAGACGTCCTGATCGTTCTTATTAACACCTGCATAGATACCGGTTTTTGGATAATAACGATAAAGCCAAGGCTCCAAAGTTTGTGTTGGTTGGATACTCGGAAATAAATCTTTAAATGTGTTTTGAGCCCAATTTAATAGCTTATTGGTGTCATCCGTTATTGCATCTGCCAAAGAGGGTTGGATACTTCCAAGAAAAATGAGTGTGGTGATCAATAAAAACAAATGTTTGATACGTTTTCTCATAGTGATATAACTCCTCTTGTTGATAATCAATCTAATTACATACGGAGTTTTGTTGTCTAGGCTTGAGCTTTCTTGCAATTTTTAGGATCGCGTAAGTGAAAGGAGTAGCATTTTATATATCTAAGGCTTAAAGAAGAAGTCAAATATCAATAGGATTTATCTCACTTTTGAATGAGACGATTGGTGTGGTGTTACAGTGAAAGAAAATGATGGGAAATTGTTGCAGTAACAATCTCCATATGAATTTGATTAGATTTTAGATTTTGTGCGTAAAGCAGAAAGCCCGATCAACCATAAAAATATAAACAGTAACGTAAAATTTTCAGGTTGCGGTGTTACTGATGGATTCGATAGAGATTTAGGGGTTTTATAATGGTCAATTAATGGTGATCTAGGGTCTTCTATAGTAAATAAATGCGTTGGAAAAGTTGCTAAAAAAGTATCAGCCAATTTATGACTATAAGAGCATTGTTTTTTAATTAACCATTCTTGATTTTGGTTATAGGTATTTAATGGAGAAATAGGCATTAAATCAAAAATGCCCCATTCAGCACTGATTGTGGAAATCGGATCAATACATACAGCATGATGTAATGGATTAAATTTGTCAGTACTAGTAAAAGCGGAAGCGGGGTTGGCAGAAGCTATTGTGGCACATAAGTGTATGAATACTATAATTTTTGATGTCATTTAACTTTACTGCTTATTCTAAAATAACTTTATCATTTTAATATTATATAGCAATCAAACTAAAATCAATGCGACAAAATGTCGCACTTCATCGCTTACTAATTGATCTAAATAGATAAATTATCTGATATTTATTTAATAATACAAAGACGCTTGTTGGAGATATAGATATGAATGCTTTCCATAAGAAAATTATATTGTTGAGTCTATTAATAGTGGGGATGCCGCTACTTTCAGGTTGTTGGGTTTTGGCTGCAGCTGGTGCGGGGGCATATGGTGGATATTATTTGAAGAAAGAGGGTTACACACTACAAAGCCCTATAACTAAAGAGAAAAGTAGTAAGAAAAATAAAACTAATGAAACAAACCGATAAAAAGGATATTAGAAATACAAAGGCTCTAGACTAGCAGACACGATCTGTTAGTCTAGTAAGATGTTAAGAAACAGTAAATTAAGCGACTATTACATT
>JAMXAG010000023.1 GCA_024281675.1 Nitrosomonas sp. | reverse complement strand
CCGTTACTCAAACCTGACCGATGTAACCTGGAACAATGCTAGCAGAGAAATTCTGAATAACCGCATCGTTCCTTAATGAAGTTGTAATATATAAGTATTGAAGGCTGTTAGATCGGCCCACTGTCAGTTGTATAGACAGTGGGCTTTTTCATTTTTAGCGATTGGAAATGATCGGTTGATAAGCAAAATAATGTTTCATTAGTTCCGCATAAAATATTATTTCTTCCGAGCAAATTGCCTACATGTTGGCACAACGCTATCAGCAGAATTTAATTCAAATGCAAGCTATCAATCTCCGGAATTTGGTGGAAGAGGTTGACATTCAATGATGAAATAATTGGTTTCTGTTGCTGTATGATTACGTATAAACCTAAAGAACTTAAAATTGACAAGTTTGTACATACACTATAATCCTCATCAGAAAGTATATGGCGCTATGTTGATGGCGGAAGCAATCAACATTATGTGCGAGAATAATTTGCAATCATTATGCTAACTGTTAACAAACAAAACCATACGGCCATTTCTGCATATCGTGGGACTAAACAACTAGCCATTAATTTATGAAACTGAAATTTACAAAAATGCATGGCCTGGGTAACGACTTTGTGGTTCTCAATGGCATCGATCAAGCCATACAGCTTACACAACCGCAAATTCGCTTTCTTGCAGACCGTCATTTTGGTATTGGTTGCGATCAAATTTTATTGGTTGAAAAAGCGCAGGGTAATGCCGATTTCCGCTATCGTATTTTTAATGCTGACGGTGGCGAGGTCGAGCAATGCGGAAACGGTGCGCGTTGCTTTGTTCGTTATGTGCACGATCACTTTTTGACGCAGCAGCATGAAATTCGTATCGAAACACTGAGTGGGATTATTTCGCCGAAGCTTGAAGATAACGGGAATGTTACTGTCAATATGGGAAGGCCTATTTTTAAGCTCGAAGACATTCCTTTTTTAGCTGAGAAAGCTGCAAAAACTTATCCGATTGAAATTAATGATAATCCCGTTACAATAAGCGTGTTGTCAATGGGAAATCCACACGCTGTGAGGATTGTTGAAGACGTGGAAACGGCTCCGGTTGACACAGAAGGCGCTTTGATTGAGTCACATCGCTTTTTCCCGAAAAGAGTCAATGTGGGCTACATGCAAATTGTTGATCGAAATTGCATACGGCTTCGCGTTTTTGAACGTGGTGCAGGCGAAACATTGGCCTGTGGCACAGGAGCTTGCGCCGCGGTGGTTGCGGGAATCAATTTGGGATTGTTGGAGCATCGAGTGACCGTCAATATGCGTGGAGGCGAATTAATCATCGATTGGCAACAAGGCGATGCGCCAGTTTGGATGTCTGGTCCTGCAGTAACGGTATTTGAAGGCGAAATCAATTTGCAATCAATTAAGGAAATACGATGAAATCGGAAGAAGTCGCGCAGTATTTAAAGGAACACCTGCAATTTTTCAATGAATTTCCGGATTTACTCGCGGATATTGAAATTCCTCACCCGCAAGATGATAAAGTGGTTTCATTACACGAGCGTCAAGTGATCTCACTCAGGGACAGAAATCGTGTTTTACAAGATAAATTGCGCGAGCTGATAAGCTTTGGTGAAGAAAATGATGTGATTGGCGGGAAAATGCATCGATTGGTGATTGCATTGCTTGCAACGACATCGATGAATGAAGTACTTAACGCGTTATATTTTAGCCTCAAAGAAGATTTTTCTGTACCGCTGGTAGAAATTCGTTTTTGGGATGTGCCGTGTACTGATTCATCTAGAATTGAATTTGCGCCGGTCAGCGAAGATGTTCACGTTATTGCTCAAAGCTTAGCGCAGCCGTATTGCGGCAACCATATTGTGGATGAAATTAAACATTGGTTTGGTGAAGGAGGGGAGCATTTGAATTCGTTTGCGATGATTCCACTCAATACATCTCAAACGATTGGTTTGCTGGTTTTGGGAAGCCCTGATGCAGAAAGGTTTTATCCGGAAATGGGTACGTTGCATTTAAAACATTTGAGTGAGTTGATCTGTGCCGCAATTACCCGTTATTCCGCAGCAAATCAAACCAATAATAGCATTCCACCAACATTAGATAATTTATCGAATGAGCAGCAAACGTGAGTCATTAGCCAATGCTTTTATTCATCACATGATTTATGTGCGGCGTTTATCGGTCCTCACAGGTGAGAGTTATTCGAAAGATATCCGAGCGTTATTTACACAGTTACAAAAAGACGAATTAGAACAGGTTCAGGCGCAAGATATCCGCTTGGTTATTGCGCGGCTCCATGGTAAAGGTCTTTCGGGCCGGAGCTTGGCTAGAATGCTATCTGCTTGGCGTTGTTTTTATAAGTACCTGATCCGCGAGCAGCATTGTGAACATAATCCCTGTGTTGGTTTACATGTTCCAAAATCTGCACAGAAATTGCCGAATGTGCTATCACCGGATCAAGCCATGCAGCTACTCGCATTTCCGTCAGATAATATTTTAAACGTGCGCGATAGTGCCATATTTGAATTATTCTATTCTTCCGGTTTGCGCTTAGCAGAGCTGACGCATCTCAAACAAGACGACATTCGCTTCTCCGAAGGCACCGTGCGTGTATTAGGGAAAGGTGGAAAAATGCGTATTGTTCCAGTCGGGGATTATGCAATCCGCGCTATCAGATGCTGGCTTGAGCAGCGTCCAAGTATCGCTAAACCGGATACCCGGGCATTATTTGTATCTCGTCGTGGAGATGCGATGAGTGCTCGTACTATCAGTTATCGATTAAAAAGTCGGGGCATAAAACAAGGTATACATCAGAATATACATCCGCATATTTTGCGGCATTCGTTTGCATCCCATGTATTGCAATCAAGCGGTGATTTGCGCGCCGTTCAAGAAATGCTGGGTCATGCCCATATTACATCGACGCAAGTTTATACGCATTTGGATTATCAGCATTTGGCAAAAATTTACGATAAAGCGCACCCGCGGGCGAAAAAAAGAAGCTAGTGGGGTCGTCTTTCTGTCAGAAAGTGTGGTGTTTTATACGCTATAATGGCGCTTTTTTTCAATAAGTATATTTCATGACAACAATCGTATCGGTCAGGCGCGGTCGGCAAGTTGCATTGGGTGGAGATGGACAAGTGACGCTGGGTGCGGTCGTGGCAAAATCGAGCGCACGAAAGGTTCGTCGGCTTTACCATGAAAAAATCTTGGCCGGATTTGCTGGGGGGACAGCAGATGCGTTTACGTTGTTCGAGCGTTTTGAAAATAAATTGGAGACGCACCAAGGGCATATTATGCGTTCAGCGGTGGAGTTGGCAAAAGACTGGCGTACAGACCGCATCCTGCGTAGATTGGAGGCCATGTTGGTTGTTGCCAATGCAGAAGCCACATTGATTATCACGGGCGCAGGTGATGTTATTGAGCCAGAGCAAGGTCTTGCAGCCATTGGTAGTGGTGGATCATATGCACTGGCTGCCGCACGGGCATTATTAGAGAATACTGACTTTTCTCCTAAAGAAATTGTCGGAAAAGCACTAGCTATTGCTGGCGACATCTGCATATACACCAATCAAGATCATGTGATTGAAACCATCGATTAAACATTGCAAAGATTTTTCTACTATCTGCTATTGGGCGGAAAGACAAACGATTTATTCTTGTTGAATTTTTATAGAACATAGAGCTATGTCTCAAATGACTCCCCAGGAAATTGTCCATGAATTGGACAAACATATTATTGGTCAAGATTCAGCCAAGCGTGCTGTCGCGATTGCGTTGAGGAATAGATGGCGCAGACAACAAATTACGGATCCGTTGCGGCAGGAAATTACGCCCAAGAATATTCTCATGATTGGCCCGACCGGGGTAGGAAAAACTGAAATCGCACGACGTTTGGCAAAGCTCGCTCATGCACCTTTTATCAAAATTGAGGCTACTAAGTTTACCGAAGTCGGTTATGTTGGCCGCGATGTTGATTCGATTATCCGCGATTTAGTGGAAACGGCTATCAAAGAAGCACGTGAAAGAGAAACAAGAAAGAAACAACCGCTTGCGGAAGATCGCGCAGAAGACCGAATTTTAGATGCATTATTGCCCGTTGCGCGAGATTTTGATCTTCAATCTACCACTGAAGACCGTGATAGCTCCACCCGGCAGAAGTTTCGTAAGAAATTGCGTGAAGGTGAACTAGACGACAAAGAAATCGAGATCGAAATTGCAGCGCCGCGTACCAGCATGGAAATTTTTGCACCACCAGGAATGGAAGATCTGACTTCTCAGATTCAAGGGATGTTCCATAATATGACCGGGGAGAAAAAGAAAACCCGCAAACTGACCATTCGCGAGGCTAAAAAACTGTTGTTGGAGGAAGAAGCAGGGAAAATGGTCAATGATGAAGAATTGAAACTCAACGCGATACAAAATATCGAGCAAAACGGTATCGTATTTCTGGATGAAATCGATAAAATCGCCAGCCGTTCTGGTCATGCCGGCGGTGATGTTTCTCGTCAAGGTGTACAACGAGATTTGCTACCTTTAGTGGAAGGAACTACTGTATCAACCAAATATGGCATGATCAAAACTGACCATATCTTGTTTGTGGCCAGTGGCGCTTTTCATATGTCCAAACCTTCTGATCTCATTCCAGAATTGCAAGGACGTTTCCCAATCCGTGTTGAATTGACCAGCCTCAGTGTGAGTGATTTTGAGCAAATTCTGACGAATACCGATGCCTGCTTGACACGCCAATACGAAGCCTTATTGGCTACCGAAGGCGTTCGCTTGGAATTTGGTAGCGATGCCATTAGGCGTTTGGCCGAAATTGCTTATTCGGTGAACAGTAAAACAGAAAACATTGGTGCAAGACGTCTTCATACTGTGATGGAGAAACTCTTGGAAGATGTTTCATTCAACGCAACCAAACATAGTGGGCAAACTATCACTATTGATGCAGCGTATGTTGATGAAAGACTTAAAAATCTATCGCAAAGCGAAGATTTGTCACGCTATGTGTTGTAGGCTTGTTAATAGCGATCGTTGTTGATATCTGCTAGTATTTTATCTTGCAAGCGTATTTGTGCAATGCATTGATTTAATTTGTTATTTGTACGCGATATTTATAAGGAGAAGTGACCGAGTGGCTGAAGGTGCACGCCTGGAAAGCGTGTGTACGGCTCAAACCGTACCGCGGGTTCGAATCCCGCCTTCTCCGCCAAAGATACTCCTAACAACACCCAGAAATACCAACTAGACCCGCATAAATGATAAGTTTGTAGGGTTTTTTGCTAATGACAGCCAATCATGTGAAATGCGGGTAACATGATAATATTACGGGTAACTTTATGGGTAACTAATAAGTTGTCCATATTTTTATCTAAGCATTGCAGAGGTAGCTTCATATGAAGCTGACAGACCCAGTAATAAAAGCTGCAAAACCAAAAGAGAAGCCTTACTTACTTCCTGATGGTCATTGGACTTGTATTACTGATGCAACTTTTCGACGCCAAATGGTGGTGTTACAGGTGCCGATTCAAAGCTGTTTCCGGCTGCTATTGCTGCGATTTGTTTTTGTTCTTGGCGGGTGCCGAGTCAATCAATGAATTAACTGCCCCCACACCTTATTACTGGCAATCAAGAAGATTGAATCACACGGCGCTTTAGATATTGCCAGAGCGCAATCCAGCGGCCGATATAAAGCCTTCCGATGTCTGAAACCTGCCAAGAAAACCAACTACGCAAGGTTGGATCAAAAAGAATTACCTGAACTACTCCGTAAGATTGATCAATACGACGGGCAACTATTAACCAGGCTGGCGTTGCAATTGATGGCCTTAACGTTTGTCAGTACCAGTGAGCTATGATATGTGCTTTTTGCTCATTTTCTGTATTCCTCTTTTTGATAAAAATAATCATACAGAAAATAACTCCTTAACCTCCCATTCTGGTATCCAACTATTCAGGGTCACTTCTTCTTGCAAAGAAACTAATTAAACAAGCAGGGTTGAAATAATGTGAGACAATAGAACCAGGAGACGAAAAGCACGCACCGATCATCACTCAGATTCTGAATACGATGGATCAATATAGGCAATAGTTACAATAGGCGTGGCTAAGTCATCTGACAAATCTGAACGTATCAACATTTCATTGCCTTCACGTGTGCTTAGATGTATCAATGCATTAGCAAAAACCGCAGGTGAATCCAGATCGGAATATATTGCACACTTAGCTTTGTAAGTTGATACAGATGATGAAATTAAATTATTTTGTAATATGTACGGTGTCGTACAGATGAAAATACACTATTAATATAAAGTAATACATGAAAGCCTAATAGGCATAAAGAATTTGTTTCAAGTTTTGCAGTACTGGTTTCCATGCGCAATCTTAGATGCAAATAGCACTACGGGTGTTTTCCCGTAATATAAATAGGAATAAAACATGGCAACAGGTACAGTAAAATGGTTTAATGATGCGAAAGGTTTCGGATTTGTTACCCCTGATGATGGCAGTGAAGATTTATTTGCTCACTTCTCATCAATCAATATGAATGGTTTCAAGACACTTACGGAAGGACAAAAAGTGCGTTTTGATATCACTCCAGGTCAAAAAGGGAAACAAGCATCAAATATTCAAGCAGCATGATTTACATATAAATATTAAATATTTTCTGAAACTTAGAAAATTATTTCCCAAATAGTCCCTAATTAATACTGTGAAAAGCTCACCCCAGAAATGGTGTGGGCTTTTTTGTTGCTTAAAATAAACCAAAAAAATATCTAAAATAGATAAAAATAGAACACGGATTGATGCGGGTTCCAGGGGGTAAGTTTAAGCAGCAAAAAGATATAGCAATAACTCAAGAACCTCATATAACAAAACCATTTTGCGACCAATACGCGCGTGAAGGGAATAGGTTAATTCTCACTGGGCATAGCAAGAATCTCATAAAGTTTCCTTGATCAAAACCACGGCAAGATTACGGCACCTTTAAAAGGCGTATTATTTTCATTGGGTAAAGAAAGCGTATATTAAGTTTTTGGAGTCCATAAAAGAGGGGGTACATTTCAAAATGTGAGTAACTTTGTGAATAACATTAATTTAATCTCTACGGGTTCAATTCCCCGCTGCTTGCGGCGCGGGGTGCTTTATATTTATTCTTGCTCTTGTTAGTTTCTCTGTATGGATTTCAAAACCGTAATTTCGGTAACTCAACCGGAAGCAGTCCCAATACTAAATATTTCTACCAATTCAGGTTCAATTTGCTAAAAAATCTTTGATTAAGGTTCTGAATGGGTTGATACTAAGGCTTGTACCATCGCAAAGGGCACGGAAAATCTATTAGAGTTATCCAAATCATTTTAATTAACACCCTCTGAACGAGGTAAACTCAAAAGCAAGGGTATTTGTATGACAAAAAAAATATTAATCGTTTCATTGCTAATTGCGATAGCTTTTCATGCGTATTACTCATTCACCGGTGATGGTGGGGTCTTGGCGTTTGAATTAATTGGCCTTCTTGTTGCATTCACCTGTTCAATGTTGTTATTGACAGAAAAATAATTACCACAACTAAATTTAAGTTAGCAGATACATAAAATTTTGAGAGGTGCATTTCAAAATGTGAGTAACTTAAAGTTACTCAAAAATTGGACCACTATTTACGGATAGTTACAAAGAATTTTATGAATCCTCCTCCGCGAATGGCTACTGAATATTAGATTTATGTGGGGTGTATACTATAATTTTATCAATTAATTCAAAGATTAAGGTGTGGGAAATTGAGAGATTTGCAGCAAGAAATTGATTGTAATGTGCAAAGCGCTTTGCGAGAAGATTTGGACTTAATTGGTGATATAACAGCTTCTTTAGTTCCAGATCATAAGCAATTGCGGGCTGAAGTGATTTCTCGCGAAAATGCGGTATTGTGCGGTACAAAGTGGTTTGAGTCCTGTTTCTTAGCATTGTCACCCGAGATAGAAATCAACTGGTTTGCAGTTGATGGTGATCGTGTTCAGGCAAACGACAAACTATGTCAAATTCAAGGAAATGCGCGGGCATTGCTGACTGCCGAACGTTCGGCGCTGAATTTCTTGCAATTGTTATCTGCAGTAGCTACGCAGACGAGGTGCTTTGTTGATGCTGTTGCTGGTACTGCAGCGGCTATTGTTGATACGAGGAAAACCTTGCCAGGGCTGCGTATTGCACAAAAATATGCTGTCAAATGCGGCGGTGGTACCAATCATCGTTTAGGTCTGTATGATGGTATCTTAATCAAAGAAAATCATATCTTGGCTGCAGGAGGGATCGCAACGGTAATAAAAAATGCGCAAGCTATCGTGCCTTTAGGTACATTTGTTCAAATCGAAGTGGAGTCATTGGCTGAATTGGAACAAGCATTAACGGCTGGGGCGGAAATGATTTTATTGGATAATTTTACCTTGGAGCAGATAAGAGAAGCGGTTGTCATTACTCGATACCAGCAGCAAGGGGATAAAAAAATTATTTTAGAAACATCAGGCAATGTAACGTTACAGAACGTGCGTGAAATCGCTGAAACAGGTATCGATAGAATTTCGATTGGCAGTTTAACTAAAAACATACGAGCCATTGATTTATCATTAAGATTGTACGATTTGTAACCTTAGTTGTACTGGCTCAGGAGGTCTGTTGAGAAGCCCCTGATGCTAAGTTGAGTTAATAATAAAAAGAGCTTCATTTCCGCCTAAAAAATAGGCTGCCATTTATGCATTTTTGACTCCAATCACACTAAAAGGCCAAAAAATCGTTGTCCCGCTAAAAAGTAGGTATTTTTCAAAAATTTTAGATTAACAAGCAGATTCAAAAGGATTTTTTTTCTGCAATCTTGATGGCAGTGTGCTTTTCTGGTATCAAGATTGCAATGTTTTGTGTACGTTAAGCGTAATTATTATGGAAAGTGTGTGTCGCCTTGGGATCTAAATGGTTGATGGTTGCCATAATCTGCTCGGGATCAGCAAGAGAAGGCGCCATGCTCCAACGATCCAATGCAGCATTGCCAATACGTACCATGCCGGTATGATTGTCTTTGGCCGCATCAAGTTCAGCTTCATAATCAAAGAATCCTAATTTGCGACGCAGTAATTCGATGTCGTCAGGAGCTCCTGTGAGAAATTTCCAATTTCCTCGGATACCGAAATTTTCAGCATAGTGTTTAAGCACTGCGGGTGTATCCAACTCGGGTTGCAGCGTGATCGAATACATAAAAACATCTCGCCCCGCACGTTCACCGAGCATATTTTGTACCGCGAGTAGATTGGCAGTCGTTTTGGGGCAAGTATCGCCGCATTGCGCATACATCATATTGATCGCAACTACTTTGTCACGAATCAAGTCGTCATAGAAACGAACGGCCTTCCCTTCATGGGTATATATCGTGACGTTTGGAAACGGTGTAGAGGTGTCTCCATCCCATGTGCTTGTTAACGTGTTGTTGCTGAATTTATCCCCAATTGAGCTTAAGCCAATGACGCCCAGTGCGCCTAAACCAATACCGGCCAATATTTCTCTACGGGAATGCATAGTATTTTTTATTTTATTCATAATATAACTCTCTTTAGTCAACGATATCCCAACGTACCATCATGGCATGATCTTCATGGATCATATTGTGGCAGTGCATGACGTATTTACCGGGGAAATCTCGGAATCTCATAAATAGTCTTATTCTCTCACCTGGTCCTAATGTATAGACATCTTTTCGTCCTCTTTCATGGGCCGGTATGGCTACTGCTGTTCCACCCCTGAATCGATTTAAAATGTGCCCTTCTTCGAAATGAATATGAACTGGGTGTGCCCAGCCACCGGAGGGATTATCCAGATCCCATATTTCCGCCCCACCCAATTCAATCCGCGCAGCAGCCGAATTAACGTTGATTAGTTTATCGTTGATGCTCCAAAAACCATTTCTGCGTGAAAATACCCATCGTCTAACGGGTGCAGCGGCAATTTCTGCTGCCGTGGGGCGACGGATGGCACGTAGCGCAGTTGGAACGCGACTGACATCTGCTACCGGGGGATTGCGGTTTACAACAATTTTCATTACCCGGGTACCCGGAGCTTGTACTGCGCCAGGGCCACGGGTTGAAGTTTGCGTTAAACGATTGACGAGATAGAGCTCGGTGTTTAGCGCAAAACGAGAAAAATCTACCACGATGTCACCCCGTTCAGCGACGCCTAATCGAACTCGCGTTTGATTCAGCAATGGTGCAGGTAAAAGGTTGCCGTCGTTAGCGATATAGGTAAATGGCTGCACTACGTTTGCGGAATTAACCAAATAAAACTCATAAAAGCGACTGGGCCCAGCATTCAATAAACGAAGGCGATATTTACGTCTGGCAACATTGAGTACCGGTTCAATTTTGCCATTCACTGTAACCTTGTCGCCCAAAGTGCCTTCAGGGTCAAGTTGATCAAAAATATGAATTCCATTGACATCGAAACGTTTATCTTGGAATGCCAGTGGATAGTCATAAGGGCCGCTTGGTAATCGCAATGCGGCAGGATTGGTATCGTGCTCATCTCCAGAATCAATGTCATCATAGATTAAATAAAATCCGGCCATGCCGCGGCTTGCATTGGCGGCAGTAAAATCTAAGCAATGATCGTGGTACCACAGCGTACCCAGCGCTTCACGTCTATCCCCGCCGACCGGATTGCTAGTATTGGTATTGCTGTTTGGGTTTCTAGGAAATTCATCGAATCCGGCATAGATATTTGGATAAAATTGATCTTTAAATTTTCCTGGTTTATTGAGTGTTGGCCCTGCTTTGGTTTCACTGAAATAATCGCCGGGAAATCCATCGCTCTCGGAAGGTGTATGTAGATTATGTAAATGCAAACTGATTTCCGGTGTGCCAAATCCCGTATGATTGGTTGGTAACTGGTTATGTAACCGGACAATGATCGGACGACCGTAGCGGGCATGAATAGTCGGGTTTGCATAAGGATTGCCATTTGCATCCTTGCCCATATATTTCCAGCTTAATTGTGGTGGGTAGTCTGGATGAAATACATGATTCGTAATGGCCTGAACTTTTAGCTCATAAGTGTCAGCCTCATCGGGTTCGAGTATTGGTCCGTTGAAAAACTCACCCCAGCGTTGATGATCGTTCCGGCCACATTCATCAAAATCAGTATTGGCTTCTCCTTGTGGAATAAGGTTAGTATCCGTAAGAAGGCTCGTTTGTGGTAGCGGTTCTATTGCATCTGGCAAAGTTACTAACCATGGCGTTGTGGCTGGGCTTGGCGGCGGCGCTGGCGGAGCAACCTGTGCTGTGCCTTTTCGCGTGGTTAGAATAGCTGGGGCTGCTAGCAATGTGGCTCCAGTTGCCTTGAAAAATGTGCGCCTTGATGTATCTACATTTAAATCATTGGTATTTTTGTGCCCAAGATCCTTTTCTTTTTGTTTCATTTCATCCCTCTCTTTTTGTTGACCTGCAATTCGTCTCTACAATAAACAAAATTAATGTAAGTCAATGGAGTTACGCTGTAATTTTTGTTATTTGAAATACCTTAAATTATTGTGAGATAGACGATCGCAGAATCCTATAAGCAGAGAATTTTTCTGTAAATAAGCGAAATGCCTGTTTTTATATAAGTATTTACTTAGTTAATGCATTCGTATCAGAAACAAACAAAAACTAAGTCATTACTTATATAAAAACAGGCATTTCGCTTATTTATTTGTAGCGTCAGCTACTTTAGTCTGTGACGTGTAGTGATGGATGTGATTTTTAAGAATTTGAGCAAAGTGGCATAAGTGCTTTTGTTATCCAGGTGAGCAGGGATGTGTTCATCGATCAAATTGTAAAGGCAGAAACGGATAGCAATGCGGTTATTGCTGAGATATTAAAAATTGCTGAAAGAGTAAGTTAGCACGCATCGATGACAATAACAATAATAAATATGAGGCAATTAAATGGCAAATCTTAATAGAGTAGATCTTGATTTTCTATTACAACAAATTCTTATTTCCGAAAGTGATTCGGCTGCGCAATTAGCAGGTAACTTCGATACGCTTCCTGTACTGGTTGGAAGCCCATTGTTACCGAACGGTTTGAGAAATGTAAATGGTACCTATAATAATTTAATAACAGGACAATCTTTATATGGAGCAGCTGATCAGGTTTTCCCCCGGTTGTTGGCGCCATCGTTTGAAAACGGTGAAGCAGTCCCTGTAGGTTTCGGTTTTAATCCGAATCAACCCGAAGGCAGTCCAACTTCTTATTTACAAACCAGTGGCTTGGTATTTGATTCTAAACCACGCTTGGCGAGCAATTTGATAGCCGACCAAACAGCCAACAATCCGGCAGCAGTGGCTGCGGCGGCACAAACAGATGGTTCAGGGCTGGTGAATGGTGTCCGCATGGATGGCACGCCTTTTCAAACCCATTTTATTCCGAACGTAACACCCAACGCCGGAGCGGACGCACCCTATAACTCCTGGTTTACCTTATTTGGACAATTCTTTGATCACGGTTTGGATCTGGTAAACAAAGGTCAGAGCGGAACGATATTTGTACCTTTGCAACCTGATGATCCGCTTTATGATCCGACCCCAGGGGCAGCCAATTTTATGGCCGTGACGCGCGCAACTAATTTGCCAGGGCCTGATGGTATTGTTGGGGATGACCCTTTAACATTGGGTGTCGATGAAAGCGCTGACGATATTCATCAACATATCAACCAAACAACGCCTTACGTCGACCAAAACCAAACATATACTTCGCATCCTTCGCATCAAGTGTTTTTGCGTGAATATGAACTGAAGGAAGGTAAACCCGTTGCAACAGGACGATTGATCGAAAATAGCGTGACCGGAGATGGGCTTGCTACTTGGGCAGATATTAAAGCTCAAGCGCAACAACTGTTAGGAATTAATCTTACCGATGCAGATGTAACCAATCTACCATTAATCCTGACCGACAGTTATGGCAAATTTATTCCAGGTGCCAATGGTTTTGCACAAATGATCGTTGGTGTGGGAACAGACGGTATTGCAAACACGCCTGATGATAGTTTGGTTGAGGGTGATCCTTTGGTTAACGGCGGATTGGGAGTCGATGTGCCGGCAAATGTGATCCGTACCGGTCACGCATTCTTGGACGATATTGCTCACAATGCGGCGCCACGTAACAGTGATGGCACAATGAAAACCGCTGATACGGACGACATCATTAATACCACACCGGTTACATCGGGCGAATACGATGATGAATTGCTGAATGCTCACTTTATTACGGGTGATGGTCGTGGCAATGAAAATATCGGCCTGACTGCGGTTCATACGGTATTCCATGCGGAGCATAACCGGACTGTTCAAAACATCAAGGATCAGGTCACCGCAAGCGGTGATAGCACATTTATTGCGCAATGGAAATTCCCGGATGGCTCATGGAATGGTGAGCGCTTGTTCCAAGCGGCACGGTTTTCCACGGAAATGCAATACCAACATTTGGTATTTGAAGAATTTGCGCGCCGTGTTCAGCCTAACGTTGATGCGTTTGCTGGTTATAACAGCACGATAGATCCCGCTATCATGGCTGAGTTCGCGCATGTGGTATACCGCTTTGGCCATTCGATGCTGACTGAGACGGTTGATCGGACCAATTTGGATGGAACGTTGAATAGTAATGATATTGGACTGATACAAGCATTTCTTAATCCAGTTGAGTTTGGCGCAGACTACGCCAATAATTTTGATGCTGCGGCAGCAGTGGTTAACGGTATGACGCGACAAGTCGGAAATGAAATTGATGAGTTTGTCACTGAAGCGTTGCGTAATAATTTGGTCGGATTACCACTTGATTTGGCTGCCATTAACATCACACGTGGCCGTGATACAGGTATCCCATCATTAAATGAAGCGCGGCGTATGTTTTATGAAGATACCGGCCATAACAGTGCTTTATTGCCTTATGATAGTTGGGCAGATTTTCAGCAAGGATTAAGACACCCGGAATCTCTGGTGAATTTTATTGCTGTGTATGGTCAACATCCATCCATTCTGAGTGCAATAACCATGAGCGATAAACGAGCTGCGGCAGATTTATTGGTTAATGGTGGAGATGATGCTCCAATTGATCGTGACGATTTCATGAATAGTACAGGTGATTGGGCCAATTTGCCATCAGGCGCTACAATCACTGGTCTTGATGATGTGGATTTCTGGATTGGTGGTATGGCCGAAGAGCAAGCGCCATTTGGTGGTTTGTTGGGGTCTACATTCAATTTCGTGTTTGAAACACAAATGGAGAAATTACAAGATGCGGATCGTTTCTACTATCTTGATCGAGTAGCTGGCTTAAATTTCTTGACCGAGTTGGAACAAAATTCCTTTGCGGAAATGATTATGAACAACTTGCCAGGTGCAAAGCATTTGCATGGTAATGTGTTTTCAACGCCTACTTATACATTCGAAGCGGCCAATATCGGAGCAAGTGGTCCTATTCTGAATGATCCGGGCACTGCTTATAATGAGACCTCATTACTGGTTCGCGATAATACCTTAGGTGGACCAACTATTCGCTACAACGGTCAAGGACATGTTGTCATGGGGGGTACTTCTGGCAATGACAGAATGCGTTCCGATGCGGGTTCAGACACGCTTTGGGGAGATGATGGGGACGATAGATTGGAAGGAGGCGTTGATAACGATTTTCTGTTTGGTGGTCGCGGTAATGACATCATTACCGATGCATCCGGCGATGACACTATCAAGGGCGGCGATGGTCATGATGTGATTAATGCTGGCCCCGGTCTTAATATCATTTTTGGCGGATCAGGACAAGATTTTGTTGTTACCGGCAACGATGCGTCAGAACTTTTTGCGGGTGATGGCAATGATTTCATTTTCGGCAATATCGCTAATGGAGCCGTAATGGGCAATGAAGGCGACGATTGGATTGAAAATGGCGGAGCGGGCGATCAAGTAGGCGATAATAACGATCCTTTTGGGCGAGATCCAATTCGAGGTAATGACGTATTTATTGGTAGTGGCAATGCGGATGGATTCGTCGGGGAAGGTGGTGACGACGTTATGAATGGCATGCTTGGTGCCAATCGGAGTGATGGGGGCAGTGGATTTGATTGGGCGTCCAGTGATGGCAAGAACGCTGCGGCCAATATCGATCTGGCGCTGGCCATTCTACCGGGCCCATTTGTTCCAACCGAAGATCGCTTTAATTTTGTCGAAGCTGCATCTGGGTGGAATTTTAACGACACAATACTGGGCGATGATTTGACTGCTACAGAGTTAACATTTGTCGATCCGATATCGGGGCAAAACAATGCACTGGATAATGTGAATAATCCTACAGGTGGCGGGCATAGTGTTGTGGACAGAATTGCTCAGATTAATGGATTAAGCACGATCTTGGGGGGCGCAACTGCTTTTAATTCCGGTAACATTTTGTTAGGTGGCGGGGGTAGCGATCTAATTCAAGGTCGTGCTGGTGACGATATCATCGACGGTGATGCTTGGTTAAATGTCAGGATCAGCGTTCGTGATAAGTTCAATCCAAATACTGAAATTACGTCCTTTGAAAATATGACAACCACGTTGAGAAGTGCTATGCAGAAAGGAACATATAGCCCCGATCAGCTCAAGATTGTGCGTGAGATTAAATACACTGCTGCACCTACGGACATAGATACCGCTGTTTATCAGGATCTTTTCTCCAGTTATATTCTGACGTTTAGTAATAGCTCTCCAGGTACCATTTTTATTGATCACGCCATTATACCTAATGGTGGCGGTGGTGCTCAGGATGATGGAAGCGATACGTTGCGTAATATTGAACGAATACAGTTCCTTGACAAAACAGCCTACATTGGCACATCCGTTGATGACAATCTAGTTGGTACCGCTAATGATGATGTACTTTATGGCTTAGTAGGTAACGATACGCTCAATGGCCTAGGGGGGGTAGATATACTGGTCGGCGGTAACGGCAATGACAAATATATTGTTGATACTGCGACCGATACGATTACCGAAACTGCTGGTGGTGGTATAGGCGACATAGTAGAAAGTTCTGTTACGTATACCTTGGGATTAAATCTTGAAAATCTAACCTTGACTGACAGTGGCGTTATCAATGGTACAGGGAATACTATTAGTAATATTCTTATCGGCAACAGTAATAATAATACTCTAAATGGTTTGGCCGGAAATGATACTTTGGAAGGTGGCGGTGGCATTGATGTTTTAATAGGAGGAACAGGTAATGATACCTATGTGGTGGATACCAATACTGATACGATTACTGAAGCTCTCAACTCAGGCGTTGATACTGTGCAAAGCTCGGCGACATTAACCTTAGCTAGTAATATTGAGCGATTGACGCTAACGGGTACAAATGCAATTAACGGTACGGGTAATGGGTTAAGCAACTTGATCATTGGAAATTCTGCTAATAACACATTGGACGGTTCGACTGGCAATGATACGTTAATCGGTGACGAAGGAAATGACATACTGGTTGGTGGAGGTGGTATCGATTCACTGACGGGTGGAAACGGTAACGATAGTTTTAGATACTCTCTTGTCAGTGAATCATTACCAACTGGAAGAGATACTATTACAGATTTTCAAAGCGGCTTTGATGTCATTGATTTTTTTACTATTGATGCAAATTCAGGAGTGACAGGTAATCAGGCGTTTGTATTTATTGGAGGTGCTGCTTTTACGGCAGCCGCTCAAATACGTTATTCAGGTGGCCTGTTAGAAGCAAATATTAATGGAGTACTTGCCGCTGATTTCCAAATTCAATTGACGGGAGCACCGGCGTTAGTAGCAACTGATATTGTTTTGTAATTTTTATTAGAACTCGAAAGTATATGATCTCGCTTTTTACAGAAAGTAAAAAGCGAGATCATGTTTTATAAAGATATAGAGAGAATTATTGTTTTTGAATAATGCTGTAGTTAATAGCCATGCGAATAAGTTGCGTAGTATTTTGCAAATCCAATTTCCGCATTAAATTGAGATGGTGGACACTGACTGTTTTGGGGCTAATTGAGATTTTTTCTGCGATAGCAGTATTGGAGTATCCCTCGGCGACTAACTTAAATATTTGAAACTCTCTATTGGTAAGGGCATCTAGTAGTGTTTCATGGTTTTCTGTGCGTGTTGCGTGCATAACAAGTGCCGTGGCCAAATCTGACTCAATATAGGTTTTTCCTAAACTGACTTGTTGTACTGCATGTACCATTTCTCCAATACCGCTTTGTTTGCTGATAAAGCCTGTAGCACCCGCTTTTATCGCACGATGAACCATGGTTACGTTGTTTAGCATGCTGAAAATTAAAATTCTTGCCGTAGCATCGTAACTCAAGATACGGCGCATCGTTTCAAAACCGCAAATTCCGAGCATATTTAAATCAAGAATAGTAACGTTAGGTGTAAACTGTTGCCACATTTGGTAACCACTTTCGCCATTATCGGCCTCACCAATGACAAGCATCTCAGAGTTGCTTTCCAGCAATCTACGATAGCCGGTTCGAACTACAGGATGATCATCGATCAATAGGATGGTGATTTTCTTGTTCATGATAGATAAAGTTAATTTTTTGCGGGAAAAGGTAACCGAATCGTAATGTCTGTACCGCGATTTTGAGCACTTTCGATTACCATTCTGCCATCCAATGTAATGACACGTTCACGCATGCCAACGAGTCCAAGTCCTGTAGAGTTTGCGTGGAGGTTAAAGCCTTTGCCGTTGTCTTTTATCTTCAGCAATAGGAATTCAGCAGTCGAGTTACCCATAATAGTTTCACGGCCCAAGAATACGTCAATCTGTGATGCTTTTGCGTGCTTGTAGGCATTGTTTAGGCCTTCTTGTACAAGACGAAATATATTGATATTAAGCCTTTCTCCAAGTAATGATAAATTACCGCTGAGTTCAAGTCTGAGAATGGTCCCTGTGTTATGGGATATCCATTGCTTTTTAAGTTCACAAAGTGCATCGGGTAATCCGAGTGTATCCAGTAATATCGGTCGCAATCGATGCAACATGGTGCGAATGACCTGATGCATTTTTTCTGTGCATTCTTTAATTGCTTGAGCGCTGGTGAAAATGATCGAATTTTTATCGGTATAGTTAAGAATAACTTCATTTTCTGCGCGGATAGCAGTAAGCCATTGACCTAGGGCATCATGTAATTCACGAGCCAGTACGCGACGTTCTTTTTCTTGGACACGGAACAATTCCTTCATCAGTTGTCGATTCTCAGTTAGTAAATCACGATTAAGATTGATCGTTTTTTTTAATTGACTAATGTCGGACATCATCATGCGACACATATTTTTGCTATTAATCACGGTACTTTCTAGCCGCACATAGCTTAAAATGTCATCTATGTTGCCTATTTTAAGATCGATTGAAGTTTTTCTTGATGAAGAAAAAGTTTCTTGTAAGTAGGTTACAAAAGCTTGTTTATCAATATTTGCAAAATAGTCCGAAAAAAGCTTACCGATGAGAGTGTGACGCTCTGCTTTAAGGAGAGATGCTCCGGTTAAATTAATTGAAAATATTTTTCCATTATTATCGAGTGTTAAATAACCAACGGGTGCATGGTCATAAAGATCGATATAGCAATTATGGGATTTTTCCAATTCTTGCTGTTTAATCTGGAGTTGATTTGAAAGTAATTGCATTTGATTGTGCAATTCAAAATCAACCAGTCTGCGATATTGGCTTCGTTGATTCATGTTAGTTTGAAGATGATCAAAAACAACATTTGGATTTGTAAAAGAATCGTTAAGTATTAACACAACAAGTCAGTAATGAATAATTCAGTTATTACTTTTTTTGATGATATCGAACTATATCGGCTCTAAGTGTGTTCAATTGAGTGTTGATTACTTAATCCAGAGATCTCAGTTGACTACTCGAGTAGGTATTCGCTTATTAGATTGAAATTGACACAGGGTTTTCCACCTGTTGGATGAGTGTGCTATCGACAGGTAGCGGGGTTGTTAGAATGCTTCTTGTGATTTTGCAGCTTATTGAAGTGATTCAACCGGGTGTGGATGCTGATGAGGCACGCTGGGTTGATCTTATTTTTGATCACAAACAGCATACTGTTCGTGCGGTGGGGAAACCGCACTATTTTGTTCTGAAGTTAAGCAATAAGTGTAATTTAATAATTACGGGTAATTGCAAAATTTGCCAAATCGAGTAGGCATTTTTTATTCTCGGATTCCGGTAGGAATTGAATAGCTGCAATTGCTGCCTTGGTCTCCGATTCAGCGCAATTTTTGGCATAATTCAAAGCATCTGTTTGTTGGATGATGTCCAAGATGGGTTGGAAACCGTCTTGTCCGCCATCTTCTATCGCTTTTCGAATAATATCAGCCTGATGTTGCGTACCAGTTTTTATTGCATATATAAGCGGTAATGTTGGTTTTCCTTCAGCTAGATCGTCGCCAAGATTCTTGCCGATGTCACTGTTATTCCCAGAATAATCGAGAATATCGTCAATCAATTGAAATGCGGTTCCCAAATGCATGCCATACACTGCCATGGCTTCTTCTTCTTTAGCGGATACATTGCCTAATATTGCGCCAAGATAACTGGCTGCTTCAAAAAGCTTGGCAGTTTTGTAGCGAATAACCTGTAAATAGCTCTCTTCTGTAACATTGGGATCGCGACAATTGAGGAGTTGTAAAACTTCACCCTCGGCGATGGTGTTCGTGGCATCGGCTAAAACCTGCATGACTCGCATGTTATCGATTTCTACCATCATCTGGAACGCTCGTGAATAAAGAAAATCTCCAACTAACACACTGGCAGCATTGCCAAACAAAGCATTGGCTGTTTCTTGATTGCGACGCAGCTGGGATTCGTCTACTACATCATCATGTAACAACGTGGCGGTATGAATAAATTCGATAATGGCTGCAAGACTATAGTGAAATTTTCCAGAATAACCAAAAGCTCCAGCTGACAAAATGACTAGTGCTGGCCGTAAACGTTTGCCGCCGCTGTTGATAATATATTCGCTAACCTGACGGATGAGAGCAACATGCGAATGGAGTTTTTCCCGGATAACGCCATCAACAATGTCCATATCCCGAGCGATAAAACTTTTTATGTATTCGATTGACACAAAATGTAACCTTAAAGAAAGCGCTATGTTAGAAATGCCGACGGCATAGTGTCAAGCATAAAAGAGAGAAAGAGAGATTGCAGTATGAATATAAATGAATAACACGGTATATTTTTATGCACAAACAGTCGGTAAATCGTTATAATAGCGCGTTTTGTTGTGTGTGGATTTGGAGTTTACTATGTATGCGGTGATAAAAACCGGTGGCAAGCAGTATCGAGTTCAAGTGGGCGAGAAGCTCAAGGTTGAAAAACTGTGCGTTGACGCAGGAAATGAATTAGTCATTGACCAAGTGTTGATGATTGCGAATAATGATCAAATATCTGTTGGCAATCCACTGGTTAGCGGTGCAAAGGTGAATGCAACAGTTTTATCACAAGGCCGCCATGATAAAATTCGCATCTTTAAAATGCGCCGTCGTAAACACTATCAGAAACATCAAGGACATAGACAATACTATACCGAAATTCAGATTACCGGTATCTCGGCTTAGGAGTAAAAATAAATGGCACATAAGAAAGCAGGTGGAAGTTCAAGAAATGGTCGCGACTCACATTCTAAGCGGCTTGGTGTAAAACGTTACGGTGGCGAATTAATTTCTGCCGGTTCGATTATCGTCAGGCAGCGGGGTACGCAAGTTCACGCGGGTGAAAATGTAGGGATGGGCAAAGATCATACTTTATTTGCAAAAATTACCGGAAAGGTCAATTTTGCTATTAAAGGTGCACTTAAGCGTAAAACGGTCAGTATATTGCCTGCATAAAGAATTATCCTTCTATTCTCATGAAAGCCCTATCTTAAACGATGGGGCTTTTTGTTTGTAGCTAGAAAATGGTATAAACATGTGTATTCAGACACAAATTGGTTGTTATGAAATTTATTGATGAAGCGGTCATCCAAGTATTAGCGGGTAAGGGTGGTAATGGTGTAGCGAGTTTTCGCCGGGAAAAATATATTCCTCGTGGGGGGCCGGATGGTGGTGATGGTGGCCGCGGTGGAAGTATTTATGCAATCGCTGATCGCAACATCAATACCTTGATCGATTATCGCTTTGCGCGTATCCATCGTGCCAAGAACGGTCAGAACGGCCAGGGATCGGATCGCTATGGCCGCAGTGCTGAGGACATCGTGTTGCGCATGCCGGTTGGAACGCTGATCAAGAATCTGAATACTGAAGAGATTGTTGCGGACTTAGTACAAGATCAGCAGAAAGTGTTACTCGCTAAAGGTGGAGTAGGAGGGGCAGGTAATCTTCACTTTAAATCAAGTACCAATCGTGCGCCGCGTCAGTTTACTTATGGTGAACTGGGTCAAGAGTTTGAATTGAAGCTTGAATTAAAGGTATTAGCCGATGTTGGTTTGCTGGGTATGCCCAATGCGGGTAAATCTACATTGATTCGTGCTGTTTCGGCAGCTCGCCCGAAAGTTGCGGATTATCCTTTTACGACATTGGAACCCAATTTAGGAGTCATACGCATCGATGCTAACCGCAGCTTTGTAATGGCTGATATTCCTGGATTAATTGAAGGTGCGGCCGAGGGTATTGGCTTGGGGCATCGTTTTTTGAAACATTTGTCGAGGACTCGATTACTGTTACATGTCATTGATATGGCGCCATTAAATGAGAATACCGATCTTGTTCATGAAGCACATGCGCTGGTCAAGGAACTGCAAAAATATGATGAATCGCTGTATCAAAAACCGCGTTGGTTGGTATTGAACAAGATCGATATGCTGCCCTTGCAGGAGCAAGCTGAAGCTTGCGAAAAATTCGCCCAAGCATTGGGTTGGAAAGAAAACTATTTTATGATATCAGCCCTTACAGGAGAAGGCTGTAAGCAACTGACATATGCCATTATGGAGTATTTAGAACAAAACGTATTAACACCCGAACAACTTGCGTCGGCAGTGAACACAGAAGCCACTCTTGATAATCTCAATCAAGGGGATGACGTATGCTAAAACAGGCACGCCGTATTGTCATTAAGGTAGGCAGTAGCCTAGTCACCAATCAAGGAAAAGGACTTGACCATGTAGCATTGGCGGAATGGGCTGGGCAAATCGCTACACTTAAACATCAAGCTAAAGAAATTGTTTTGGTTTCTTCTGGTGCAATTGCAGAAGGCATGCAACGTCTTAATTGGGATAGCCGACCGACTGCATTGTATGAATTACAAGCAGCAGCAGCAGTGGGACAAATGGGTTTGGCGCAAGCGTATGCTTCGGTTTTTTCTCATTACGGATTACAAACAGCACAAGTATTACTGACGCACGAAGATCTATCCAATCGGAAGCGTTATCTTAACGCACGTTCAACGCTGACGACCTTGCTAAAGCTTAACATTATCCCAATTATCAACGAAAATGATACCGTTGCCACTGATGAAATCCGCTTTGGCGATAATGATACACTTGCTGCTTTAGTGACTAATCTGATTGAGGCCGATATCTTGGTCATTCTCACCGATCAGGCCGGGTTATATACCAGTGATCCACGTAAAAATCCGGATGCGCAATTATTGTACCAAGCCACTGCTGGGGATCCGTTATTGGAGAAAATGGCAGGGGGGGTGGGTAGTAATATCAGTCGCGGTGGTATGCAAAGTAAGGTAATTGCTGCCAAGCGTGCGGCACGAAGCGGTGCAGATACCTTAATTGCTTCTGGACATGAAAAAGACATACTCATTCGCCTCAATCAGGGTGAAGTGATCGGTACACACTTGCAAGCCAAAATTCCGGTGCTGGCAGCGCGTAAACAGTGGCTTGCTGATTATCTGCAGGTTCGTGGCAGTGTACAGCTCGATCGGGGTGCAGCGAATGCGCTGATTCTTGAAGGAAAAAGTTTATTGCCAATCGGTGTCACTCAAGTCGAAGGAAATTTCGAGCGTGGTGAAGCGGTGATTTGTTTGAACGAAGAGGGTAAGGAAATCGCTCGTGGATTAGTCAACTACAGTGCCGTAGAAACACAACGAATCTTAAAAACAACTACGCACGAAATCGAAAGTATATTAGGGTACGTAGCAGAGCCGGAATTGATACACAGGAATAATCTAGTTTTATTGTGATTACTTGTAAATTCTAGGTTCTGAGGTTCTGTTGATGTTTTGTAATTATCGACGAAAATCTCGTCTATTATATTCATAAGAGCCACAATATTACGGTTTTGATGTATTTTTCTGGCAAAATATAGACGGATAATCTTTGATGAGCACGTCAGAACGTTATCAAGTGAAGTTTTTAGAGATTAGTACGGATAAGGATCATGTTTATTTCTTGGTATAGTAGTACTGACATATAGCGTGACTAACCGTGCATTCTCACGCTCACAAAGTGGGCATCCTCTCCCCCCCTCTGTATGAAACACTCTTGGAAACATCAAGCACTCGACACATAAGCGCAACCGGATAGCTTCCTCACATCGATTCAATCATCAAACCCTATTTCATCGCCAAATATACCCACTGAGCTTCGCGAAATACATCACACACTTTACCTCTTCATCCGTTATTTCATTTCTTCATTTTAAAGACCTCTGCACAACCGCGAGAATTTAGCTGTAGTGACAGAGAAAAATATCCAACTGAGAGTTATTGCACGTC
>JAMXAG010000022.1 GCA_024281675.1 Nitrosomonas sp. | reverse complement strand
TAATTCCATTTTCATCCTCCATTTCATGTCTTCATTTTATGAAACTTCGGACTCCTTGAAAATCAGCATACCTCAATCATGGCAAATGAAGTTTATGCGAATGGTAGGGAAATCGCCTGCAAAGCTGGGGCTGGAAAAACGATTTGTGCCATGCCGGATGTCTGCTTTACTCCGCCGGAGAATCCAGCGACACCTCCCGGAGTACCCGTTCCTTATCCCAATACGGGATTTGCCTCGGATACCACAGAGGGCAGCAAAACCGTGCAGATCTCCGGAAAAGAGATTATGTTGAAAAACAAGTCTTACTTTAAAAAATCGACAGGGGATGAAGCGGGATGTGCGGCAAAAAAGGGAGCTGTAAATAGTAAAAATACGGGTAAAGTTTATTTTATTAAATGGTCGATGGATGTTAAGTTTGAAGGGGAGAACGTTGATCGTCATCTTGATTTGACGACGAATAATCATGCGAGTCCTATGGCGAATGAGGGGGCGCCTTGGGCATTTATAGATTCAGTCGCAAAGGCAGTACCTGGTTCAAAGTGTAAGGACGATGCAGAGAAAGTAAAAAAAGATTGCCAAGAACCTGGAGGTTCTAGGCCGGTTGTTGTTAAGACGTCAGAGGATAATGATCAGGTGCAACGTGAGTGTTCGGAGGATTGCAAAAAGGCAATGCAATGCGTGCTGGTTCCTAAAGGCAAAGACAAGGCGGCATGTTGCCAGCCTGGTAATACAGGTCATCACATGATTGAAAAACATTGGGTATCAGGGAATTCTGCATTTACCGCCAAGCAGCAGAGTTATAGCAAAGCGCCTTGTGTTTGCGTAGAAGGAGGAAGAACAGAAAAAACACATGGGATAATGCATGGCATCCAGGGTGTTTACGAAGACAGTTTTCGACCTGGTAAAGTGAATCATGGAAAAACATGGGATTATGCAAAGGGAAAGAAAGCATCACTTCGTGCGCATGACATTGCTTTTCCTAATAAGAACTGCACGTCTGGATGTCTTGGAGAACAAATTGACAGTCATTACGGAAAAGATTCAAATCCATCTCGACCGCTTGAGAAAAGCGAAGACCGGCAGGGAATTGGGGAGGATCGTTCAGCCTACGAGGCATTCATTGATATAACATACGGAGGACTAAGGTTGTGACAGTCCTTGCAAGTCACGATACACTTTCGGGCGACATTGCACCTGACTACCCACTTCTGCTGACCGGGGGAGTTTGCCTAGACGACGGTAGAACCATTTTCGTTCGCACAGTAATTAAGACTCTTAATGATAAAGATGTCCGTCATTGTGTTGTATTGAAGTACGACGGATCAGGCTGGCAATCGTTCTTAATCAACAATGGGATCACCTCGCAGTATGCGTCGAACGTCAATGGATGGACACTGCACTCGCTTGGGTACAATGGCATAATCCATGTCTCGAGTCAGGATTCTGAATCCGAGGAGATCATTGATGGATCACGATTCGGCCCCAGCAAGTTACGTTGGATGTACGACATAAAACAGATCGGAGGTCAGCTCTGCGCGGTGGGAATGTCTCGGATGGCCTACAGACAAGATTCAAGCGGCACATGGAATCAACTAGGCCGGGGGGCGGAAGTCACTGATTTAGTGGACATTGAGGCCTGCTTTCGGAGTATTGCAGGCTTTAGTGACGATCATCTAATTGCCGTTGGGACAAAGGGGGAGATTTGGCAATGCTGTAACGGTGTCTGGCAGCAGATGGAGAGTCCGACTAATGTCATTCTCCATGGTGTCCTTTGTTGTGATGATGGCACTGCTTATGCCTGTGGTGCCGCCGGAGTCGTGCTTCGATTGTCAAATAATAGCTGCACTGTAGTTGACAACGATGAAACAGATGATCACTTATGGGGAATTTCTTGGTTTAAGGGATCAGTATTTATTGCAGGAAGTAATGCGGTTTACAAGATTGATGATAACCGACTTAGGAAAGTTGACATGGGAATTAAACCAACTACGAGCTATCTTTACTCGTCCTCAAACATCCTTTGGTCGGTAGGGTCAAGTGATATTTGCTGGTTTGACGGTTCAACCTGGAAACAACTGTTCCTTCCAAAATTTCCAGCGCGTTTATAGCTCGCGTAGGGCGGATACCATGAAATGGATTCCGCCGAATGAAATATTCCCATCAAATGAAACTGGTCATAATTTGTGCATGGATATGAATAATGTGAAATTGGCGGATCGCCCTATGGGCATCCGCCTTACGAGGGAATGAAGATTTATGCCGGATTATCGGCGGTTCCGGGTTCCGGGTGGGACGTATTTTTTTACCGTGAATCTGCTGGTACGTCAATCGAAAAATTGTGTGAGTGTAGTAGGGCTGAACGTTGAGACATGAGTGGTATAAGGTGCGTTTCATAAACTAAGAAACCTAGATGATAGAGAATTCTCATTGATCATTACTCCATGGTTGCCTTTCCGTGTCCGACAAATTCCTGCTGCCATGAATAACGGTGATAATGGATATATTTCTGGTTTGGGCCAGATAAATGATGCGGTATCCTTGAAAAATTAATTCCCGCACATCTTTTCTGTCTTCGGCTTCTGGTACGCGTCTTCCGAGCTCGGGAAAATCTTTCAGCTTGCTGACTGTCTCGAAGAGTCGTTCAATAAATTGCTTGGCATAAAATATAGAGTCTTTGGAAATGTAAGCTTGAATTGCTTCCAGGTCATCCAGCGCCAGTTCTGTCCATTTAATCTGCATTACCTAGCAGCCGTTTTTTTGCCTCTTCATGGGACACGGTAAGTCCATTTTCAACCGCTTTTAGTCCTTTTTCGATCTTTTGCTTCACATAAAGCTCATACATAATGTCATCCCAGCTCGCTTGGTCTGATACTTGATCAATAATTTGTTTTGCTGCTTGTTTTGCTGTTTGCATAGCGTTTTCCTCTCAATTGGGTAGTAATCTAACGGGATGGGTATATTTTTTCTGACGTAAAAAAAGTACGAAATTCGCTGAACGCTAAGAGTCACCTATTAGTCTTTTTATGTCAAGCCCGCGTAGGGCGGATACCATGAAATGGATTCCGCCGAATGAAATATTTCCATCAAATGAAACCGGTCATGATTCTGGTTGTGCATGGATGTGAATGATGTGAAATTGGCGGATCGCCCTGTGGGCATCCGCCTTACGAGGGAATGAAGATGTATGCCGGGGTCAGGTCGCGAACAAAGAAAGCGGGTGTGCGCTGTATCGACCGTATGTAGAATAGTTGATGTGCCGTTAGTTACCTAATATTGTTTGAATGATTGTGTCCAACATTTTTCGATCAGTGTTCGATAACTGCCCCATGTTCCTGACGATCTTGTTTTGTTCGAGAGTCGTAATCAGTGGCTTGATCATCGAAGGTTTGAGCAGTCCGGCATACTGCCAGTCTTGCAAAATATATTCACCAATTGAGAGTTCTTTTTTAAGCTGGCTGGTGATTGCCATGAGAATAAAATCAGGCTTGGTTTGTTGGTAGGACAAACTACTAATGATAACGGCAGGACGTTTCTTGATGGCTTGCAGATTGGTGAATGGAAAAGCTACCAGTACCACATCGCCATATCTACAGGTTGTCATATACGGTATCGTCGTCGTTATCCCATACTTTGTTAAAAGCTGCCTCAGAAGTCTTCGCGTAATCTTGTTGTAGTTGCCTTTCCTGGTCACGTTGTTGTAGAAAATCGATAAAGTCTGCTACTTCTGCCAAACGGCTAGGGGAAAGGCGTTTTAGCTTTATCAATATTTGTTCTTGTTTTAGTGATTGCATGTTAATTTCCTTTTATGTTTTCTCAATGGCACTTGATACCCTAAAGTAGTTTCTATTGTCAAGAAATACGCTCCGTATGCGTTCATACGAGGAAAAAAGAAGGAAAAAAGGGGTCGTGCCCCATTTAAATAAGTCATATTTATGTGAATAGGCTTCAATCTTTTTGCGCTCATTTCTATAAAATATGGATTGTATTGCAATGGTTTGTTTGACGATTGACATTTAACGCCTGGCATTATGCCCTGAATCGATGATTCTGACGTTTTGCTGTAAAGATACCGAAGCGTTGTATGGTGGTAGTCGCCATGATCGGTTTCGTGCATTTCAGGCGCAAGCCGAATGTATAAGCTACAGATGCTTGATTCTGCTGATACTATCGATGATCTACGCAGCCCTCCAGGTAACCGCCTGGAGAAGTTATCAGGTGATCGGTTGGGGAGATGGAGTATTCGAATTAACAACCAATGGCGTATTTGCTTTCGCTTTGAGAACGGAAATGCCTATGATGTTGAGGTTGTCGATTACCATTAAGGAGATTGATTGTGATAACTAACGATATGCGCCCAATTCATCCAAGTGAAATTCTGCTGGAAGAATTTCTTGTGCCACTTAACATGAGTGCACATGCGTTGGCCATGGCGCTTAGAGTGCCTGCGCCGCGTGTTAATGATATTGTACGGGAGAGGCGTGCCATTACGCCAGATACGGCTTTGCGTTTAGCACGCTATTTTGGTACTTCTGCAGAGTTCTGGCTCAATTTGCAAATTGCTTATGATTTGCGTCGCACGCGGCGCGAGCTTGGGGTCACGATAGAACAGGAGGTTTCTCCTCATATGGCAGTGTGACTCTTTTTATGAGTACGACTGTATGGCGCGATAGCCCGTAAGGTGGTTTCGCGCAAGCAAACCACCATGACCAAACCGCCACAATTTGTCCGCTAGCTACTGAATTTATTAGTGTTAGTGGATTGCCGTTCCGCTCTGAATCCGCTAATACCCTATCATTCTCCACATTTGACGCAACATCTCACTTAAATCTGCTCTCAAGTTGTACAGCCTAAAGAAGCCACTTCACGAAATACCTAATCATGTTTGTTTTTGAATTCATTGTAAGGCATAATTGCCTTACTTTATTCAAATGAGGATTTGCTATGCCTACATTAACAGTAACTACAAAAGGACAAATTACGTTGCGGCAAGATTTGCTAAAGCACCTTGGGGTTGTGCCCGGTCAGAAAGTTGAAGTACATAAATTACCCGATGGCACGCTGACCATAGGGGTTAATTTACAGGATGGTGATATACGTGATTTTATTGCGTGTCTGCGTAAACCCGATACGCCTATCGTCAGTATTGATGAGATGAATGAAGCCATTGCACAAGGCTGGTCAGCTCAATGATGAAAATTACTGCGGATACTAATGTGTTGGTACGCGCCTGCGTTCAAGATGATACGCAGCAGGCACAACTTGCCAGTGAGGTTCTGCGCAAAGCGCGTTTGGTAGCAGTGCCGTCTGTTACCCTGTGCGAATTCGTTTGGGTACTCAAGCGTGCTTATAAATTTGTGGATGCTGATATTGTTTACGCTATTCGTTTACTTATTCGAAGTAAAAATGTGGTATGCGATATGCCCGCCGTTGAAATGGGATTGGCGATATTGGAGCAAGGCGGTGATTTTGCCGATGGGGTCATTGCTTTTGCGGGGCTAAGCCTTGGCGCAACTGAGTTTGTGTCGTTTGATAGAAATGCTGTAGCTACTCTAAAAGCGCAACGAAAAAAAGCACGTCTGTTGAGTGAATAAATTCATGATCGTAGCCGTTCACGGGTTACACTGAATTGATGTGTAACACTATTTAGTGAGCTCTGCTGCGCCACTACTTTGGCACTTCAATGCCGTTTAGGGTAGTAGGCGCCCATTCCATTACCTCAATAGACCATTAACAACTAGAGATTATTAATTGAATTAATTTGTGATAAAAATCACAGGCCTATAAATTGGTTGTTTGCATAATATATGATGCTGGTATCCAGGTCAGAAAAATATTCTGATATTTGTCGATAGGGTAATAAAAGTTAATGGAATTCTGGAGGAGTAAAAAATGGCATTGATGTCTCCGCGATTTAAAACAAGTAGTAAGCTTGTCGCAGCCTCTAATGGTGCAGTAATACGAAAAGGTGCACGAGGCAGGCATGTACATTTAATTCAGATGACTCTCATTGATTTGGGTTATCTGATGCCCCGTTCAATCGGTGGCGTATTCAGTCCTGATGGCGTCTATGGAGATGAAACAAAACAGAAAGTCGCTGAATTCCAAAGAGCAAACAATTTAACACCAGATGGTGAGATTGGGCGAAATACAATGACAGTTCTTGATCGAATTTGTCGGAACTATAAGTATATCGTGACACTTCATTTTCGAAGTATATCTTTGACTACTGTTTCATTTTCAGATACATATAATAGTACTGAGAATGTCTATGGTCAGTATGGAATTAAAATTGTGTTTGGCTCTGGTGAGTCGTTAATGATGAGCAATGAAGAGGAGCAACAATTCAATCAGGTAGATGAGTCTTGCAGATGGGAAATCGATGATGGTGAAGTAAACCAACTTCACTCAACTGGCAGCCCATTCCCGTCAAATCATATAGGCGTTTATTATGTGAAGAGCTTTAGCAACAATTCGCTTCTTGGGTGTGGTGGCCATGCTAAAAATAGACCAGCCTGTACTGTTGCTGCAGCAGCATCCCGATGGGATACCGCGCATGAAGTTGGACACGTGCTTTTGACATCTTCTTTTAATCCAGTTCATGTAAGTGAACATCAACGAAATCTTATGTACCCGTATTCTCGTAACACAGGCCAGATTCCAGTTTTGACGGATCGACAAGTTGCGCAAATAAGAAGAAATATCTGCTGCGTTTCAATGTAATAATTTGAGTCTTCACGTGAAGCTTGGACGTAAAAATGGCCAATGATGCTTTTTTTGGAAGAATGACAAATTTTTGAGTAAAAATCAGTAAATTTATGCGGCAGAGATACCAATAGACTAATTGAGCTTAATCTACTATGCAAACTAGTTTCTCAAATCCGATACCCCACATCATTCAGCAACATGCCGAGGAATCAGCAATCTTGCACAATATTAGATTGCGCCAAGTTTCCGCGCCACATGTAAAACTTCACCATCTTCGTCGCATTGATGATCGCATTGCTGCGCACATCGATGGTCTGACGGTAGCCGGGGAGTATGGTTCAAAAGTTTGTGAAGCTGCATTGGAGAGCGTGGGGATCGGGGAAATATTCACGGCTGCAATTCGTGCTATTGAAGAAAAAGATGAGCAATGGCTGGATAAATTGTTTGCTTTGGCGGTTGCCGTACCAGAAGTGCAACCCGGATTGATTTCCGCTTTTGGTTGGATTTCAGCCCAACATCTCCAGGACATCGGTGCCAGTTTGCTTGCATCATCGGATCCATTTAAACAGCAAGTGGGTCTTGCTGCTTGTGTTTCGCATCGAGTTGATGCAGGTGTGGTACTCACTTCGTTAATTAATCATCAACAACCGCAGTTAAGGGCACGTGCTTTGCGTGCAGCAGGTGAATTGGGGCGACGCGATTTGCGTTCTGCTTGTGAACAGTTGTTAACGGATAAAGATGTAACGTGCCGTTTCTGGGCTGCGTGGTCGGCAGTATTACTAGGAAATCGAACAAGTGCTGTTGAAGTGCTTAAAGCCTATTCACTGACGATTAATTCGTTTCAGGAATATGCGCTACAGCTCGTGCTAAAAGTATTGGCGATACCGGATATTCACACTTTATTAAAGACATTGGCACAAAATGCCTCCAATATGCGCTGTTTAATTCAAGGTGCTGGGATTTCAGGTGATCCATATTACGTGCCCTGGTTGATTAAGCAGATGGATGAACCGAAGTTTTCCCGATTGGCTGGTGAATCGTTTAGTTTTATCACTGGTCTTGATTTGGCTTATCTTGATCTTGAGCGGGATGCGCCGGAAGGGATTGAACTGGGACCTAATGATGATCCAGAAAACAATAATGTGCAGATGGACGAAGATGACAACTTACCCTGGCCAGATCCCACCAAAATTCAAGCGTGGTGGGATGCCAATAAGAGTAGCTTCACCAATGGTGAACGCTATTTCATGGGCAAACTTATTTCTCGCGAACACTGCACACAGATACTCAAAGAAGGATTTCAACGTCAACGAACTGTTGCTGCGCTTTGTTTATGTTTGATTAATCCAGGTATACAGCTTTTCCCTACTGCAGCCCCTATCTGGCGCCAAAAAAGGATGCTGGAGAAGATGTGAGTGAATAGGTTGGCTTGAGTGTATTAAAGCTTCTTACGATGTGGCATTCGATATAGGATGAGACAAGAATTTACAGTTGCAACAAAACAATTTGCATTACATTGCTTACTATTTCGTCGTGCACTGTGTCGACTGTTTATCACTCAATTGAGGTATGCTGATTTTCATGGAGTCCGAAGTTTCATAAAATAAAGACATGAAATGGAGAATGGAGAATGGAGATGGAATTACCCCGCACACAATATAGTCAGGAATTTAGGGGGCAATCAGTTAAGTTTTTTAAAGAAAGTGGATTGACTCTGGTTGAAGCTGCAAAACGTCTGTCGTTACCCAAGGGGACATTAAAAAACTGGGTTTATCTGACAAACGAGGAGAACTCGCTACAGTAGGCAAGCATCAGAAGCCGCTGACTGAACTTGAGTTAGAGCTATCCAGAGTTAAACGCGAATTAGCAGAAGTGAAGATGGAGCGTGACTTTATAAAAAAGTGTGCGACGTATTTCGCCAAGGAGTCACGGTGAGATACGGTCTGAGACCTTTGCAAAACTATCCAGTTCTGCTGCAGATTCTTAGAAATCCAACTCAATGTTGAAATTCTGGGGAATTTCGGTGAATTTTTTGCAAAAACCAAGAGATAAAGACATTATTACGCCCTTTCTTTGTTAGAAGACACAACTAGCTTGTGGTTGTCGTGGTAGAAGCCTCTCAACATACAATCTTGGCAACCTTTTCAGGTTATACGCCATAGCCTGCAGGATATGCCAGGCATGTGCTTTGGCTCGACCGTAGTAATGCAGGATCTTGCTACCAAACCAACGCGCCTCAATATCGACACCAGGTTGAGTGACTGCAATGACCCGCATGGATGTTTGTGCGTCTGTTTCGTCATCACGCTCTTCGCGATCACTCACTACTTCATAGGCAGTCCTGGTCTTTGGCTTACGTGGGCTATGCGTGATGCTGGCGTCAACGTGACACCCATTGGCTACAGTAACATTGAGCCGCTGAATTTGGTGATTGATTTGCTCCAATAAGCCATCCCACCCATGCGGCTATCGTCAAACGGGTTCGAGAGCGCGACAGCACAGAATGATCCGGTACTTCATCTTCCAGTGACAATCCCAGAAATCGCATCACGTGCAAATTAGAATTAGCCATTTCTTCAACCGCTTCATCACTTAAACCACCATTCCAGATTCCTACTAACAGCATTTGAAAAGCAGCAACCCAGGATAGGTAGGACGTCCTGTTACGTCCGATGTCGGTGCATAATGAACTGAGATCGTCTTCTCTATCGAGTCCCAGTCTATCAATTCATCGATTTGCTTCAAGAAATTCCCTTTTCGGGTTCGGCGGGTTACATCATATTCAGAGAAACTCATTGGATTGGTTCAACACCATGATTCAAGAATAAATTATATCATCTCGTGTACCTAAATCTGCTTTTGACCGTGCAAAGGTCTCTACCAATACGTTTTTATTCATCCACCCCAATCACACTTCGGCAGCATCCGCTGCCGAAGTGTGATTGGGGTGGACTTAGTGTCTCTGGCAAGTAGCGCCCAGATGATACGTGCGTTCTTGTTCGCCAGAGCAACAGCAGAGATATTCTTCTTGCACCGTGTTATCAGCTTGCGTAACCAGCTTTCTGGCTCGGCCTTGTTCTCGGCAAAGCGAATAACTGCTCGTGCCCCATGAATCAACAATGTACGTAGGTAAGTGTCGCCACGTTTGCTGATGCCAAGCAATATCTGCTTGCCACCACTGAAGTGTTGTTTGGGAACCAGCACCAGCCATGCCGCCAATTGTCTGCCATTCTTGAACTCCGCAGCATTCCCCACGGTTGCCACAATGGCGCTTGCCGTGATCGGACCAATACCGAGAATGGTTTCCAGTCTTTGACTGGCTTCGTTCTCTTTGTGCCACAGCTTGATCTGCAACTCCAGTTCTTCCACCTGACGATCCAATTCCTTGAGGTGGTCGTTCAGTCTTTCCAATAACTTGCGCAGAGTGCCTGGTAAACCATTCTCGGCATCTTCCAGTATATCCGGCATACGTTTGTGGATGGATCGGATGTCCGGAGGTATCACAATACCAAATTCAGAGAGTAAACCGCGCATCTGATTTGCCTGCGCGGTTCTGGCTTTGACAAAGCCTTGTCTAGCACGGTGTATCGACAGAATGGCCTGTTGCTCAACGTTTTTGATCGGTACAAAACGCATGTTGGGTCGGTTCACTGCTTCACAAATCTCTTCTGCATCTACCATGTCATGCTTGTTGGTCTTCAAATAAGGTTTGACGAACTGGGGTGACATGAGTTTGACAGTATGACCAAATTCGCCCAGCTTTCTCGCCCAATGGTGTGAGCTACCGCAGGCTTCCATGCCAATCAGGCAATGCTCCAGATTAGCGAGAAACTTCGCCATCTTACTACTGCGGCGCAATTGCTTACGCAGCACGGCCTTACCATACGCATCCACACCGTGAATCTGAAATACTTCTTTTGCCAAATCAACGCCTATCGTTGTAATCTTTATGTCGGACGCTCCTCTCTATTTGGTGGGCTTTATTGCACCACTACTTTGGCACTTCGATGCCGTTTTGGGTAGGGACGTCCATTCCATTACCTCATCTCACAATCAAAGCGAGTTTGCGTAGTTTTCGCGATGTGAACCGGATTTGCCGGATGCTTGATCCCTATTTGGGAAGTCTGACACTGAATCAGATTAACGGTGACGTGATTTGGTCAGTGCTACAGGGACAACTCAAGAAGGGCAATACACCGGCAACGGTGAATCGTTATCTGGCCTTGATTCGCAATCTGCTGAAGATGGCACGCGATGAATGGCAATGGATTGATAGCATCCCTAAAATCTGTTTGCTGCCCGGTGAAGTAGAACGGGATCGGTGGTTAACCAGAGAAGAAGCAGATCGACTCATTGCGGCTGTACCTCTTCATCTGGCAGCCTTGATCCGGTTTGCACTGGCAACAGGTTGCCGGGTGCGTGAGATAACCGGATTGGAGTGGAATCGAGTCGATTTAGATCGACGCACTGCATGGTTGAATCGCACTAAAAATGGCACACCGAGAGGCGTTCCGTTAAATGCGGATGCAGTGGCAGTTTTACAGGAACAAATGGGTAAGCATGAGCAGTTTTGTTTTACTTATCGCAGTTAGCCGATTCTTTGGGATTTAACCAATACGGCTTGGGTGAATGCGGTTAAGAAAGCAGGGCTGGAAGATTTCCGGTTTCATAATTTGCGGCATACCTGGGCTTCATGGCATCGGCAGGCTGGAACGAGCTGTGGTGAACTGAAAGACCCGGGCGGCTGGAAATCACGCAATATGGTGGATCGTTATGCCAAGTTTGCGACTGAAAATCTAGCGTTTGCAGCGTCAAGAATTGAGACAGGAAAGGACAGAACAGTTATTCCGCTGTCACGTTTCTGTCACGCTAAAGATGCTAACCAGAGCTTTAAGCCGGCTAACTCTTTGAGTTAAATGGCTCCCCGACCAGGGCTCGAACCTGGGACCTGCGGATTAACAGTCCTAAATTCCACATATTTACATCGATTAACGAACATTAATGTATACATATAAAACAGTATGTTATACTTAATTTGACATTAATGTGAATATGCCAAAACTAACTAAAATTTACCTATAACGTGGCACCAGTGTGGCACCATTAGAAAGAAATTATGATAAATAAGATTAATTTCACTAAAGCAATTATTGACACATTACCGGAACCGGAACCTAAGAAAAGAGATATTTACCACGATACAAAAACACCGGGCTTACAGTTGCGTGTAACTGGCGTTAAGACCTTTTTTGTTAATCGACGTATTAAAAGCGGCGATCCTGAGCGGATTACTTTGGGGCGCTATCCTGAAATGACCATCGAACAGGCAAGACGCAAAACAATGGAGGTACTCCATGATATTGCGGAAGGCAAGAATCCAGCGGAAATTAAAAGAGGGGAAAAAGCTGAATTAACTTTTGGCAATTTATTCAATGAATATCTGGAACGACATTCCAAGCCAAATAAAAGAACTTGGCGTGAAGACGAATCAAAATATAAAACCTATCTTGAGAGACCACTTGGCAAAAAGAAACTATCAACTATTGATCGTAGGGATATCGCTTTAATCCATAGTGGCATAACCAAGGACGGACATGACATTACGGCTAATCGTGTATTGGCATTAACATCTAGTATTTTTGGCTGGGGAATATCAGCCGGGCTTTGGGAATTAAACCCAGCAATTGGAATTAAACGAAACAAAGAAAAAAGCCGGGATAGATTTATTCAAGGCGATGAGCTTCCGAGATTCTTTGAAGCGGTCGCAAAAGAAGAAAACGAGGCAATCCGGGATTATGTGTTGATTTCTTTATTGACCGGTGCAAGACGCGCAAATGTTTTGGCAATGCGCTGGCAAGATATTAACTTCGAGCGTGCAGAATGGCGAATAGAGGAGACGAAAAATGGTACTCCGCAGACAGTCGCACTATCACCGGAAGCCGTTGAAATATTGCTTAACCGAAAACCATCAGATAATGAAGTATTTGTTTTTCCTGGTTCTGGTAAGGCTGGCCATCTAATGGAACCAAAGAAAGGCTGGAAAAGAATCCTAGAGCGTGCCGGAATCGACAATCTACGCATTCATGATTTACGACGAACGTTGGGAAGCTGGCAAGCCAAAACAGGCGCCTCATTAGCAATTATTGGAAAGTCACTCAATCACAAAAACCAGAATACAACAGCGATTTATGCACGGCTTGATCTTGATCCGGTTAGGGATTCCGTCAACAAGGCGACAAGCGCGATGATGCAGGCAGCGGGATTGAAAGATGGTGCAGACGTGATGCAACTCAAGAAAAAAAGACATTTTCATGAGTAAGTTGTTTAAGCTGAAAGAGTGGCTGACTGTTGCTGATTCAGCCCGGCATCTAACAATCGCATTTGGTGAAGAAGTTATCGAAGCCGATGTACTGCGTTTTGCTTTGGATGGTCATTTACAGCTTTCCGTCAATTTTGTTAATCATGCACATGCAAGATGTGGGCAAATTGTTCCTTGGGAAGAGACAGAATGGCTTCTGGTTCCACCTTTGATTAAAACTCCAACAAAAGAACGAGAACAGGGAAGCACCCCAGATAAAGTCTTAAAATGCCCTCCGAAATTGCAGGCACTGTGGAATGAAATCCCGCCAAATGAGAGAGGAGAATTAATTCCCATTCTGCGAAGTCTAAAAATCGATGATGAACGCTTCCTAACCCTGAGCGACAAAGTTGTGACTATTACGGGAGTGTGGGATTTGTCCATGATTGGCAATGAGCAACTCGACATTGAACACGCCTATCAGAATCTAACTGGCGGCCCGGCTGTGACTTTGCAAGGTATGGATGGCGCATTTGTACATAAATCCGATAGGCAAATGTACCAGGTGCAAGAGGATTTTGACGTTAACGTATATCAATCAGGTTCGACAGCCCAGCTAGAACAACTGAAGATCAAAATAGTTAATGAAGACATAGAAAAATCTGAGGCAGAGAAGTTGTTGAGCAAACACAAAGAAGCGAGAAAAGTATTTCTTAAAGAAAGAGAATCGCGACCTAAATCGAGTAGATATTTTCCTGCGGGCGGGTTACCAAAAGATAGTGTTTTAGTTGTCCGCACTGAAGCCTTGAGGGATTTTGAACGGAAGGTAACCGAAACACCGGAGCAAGGTGTAGAAAAACCGCTATCCACCACCGAACGAAATTCTTTGCTAACTATTATCGGCCTTATGGCAAAAGATGGTTATGGGAATGATCTAAGCAAGCCATATCCCTTAGCCAAGGAAATTCAGGAAGCCGCCGAACTGCTAGGCATCAAAATAAGTGATGACACTATAGCCAGTAAATTCAAAGAGGCTAAAAAAATTCTAATTGAGAAGTCCGAATAAAATCAATCAGAGCTATCCGAAATCGGATTATTAGAATCTGAGTTAGGACAATGTATTAACGCCATCATCTAAAATTCCCTCGTTGGACATTACTAATCAAAATACAAGGGAATATCATGAACGCAGCAACCGCACTCGCACCAATCCTAAAGAACCACTCTACCGATCCATTACTAACCCCATCCGAAGCAGCAGCGTATATCGGTGTTACCGGAAACACACTCAGCGTTTGGCGTTGTGTGGGGCGCTATAACATTCAATTCGTGAAAGTCGGGCGGTTGGTGAAATATCGCAAATCCGCACTGGATGCATTCCTTGATCGCCGTACAATCGGTGGCAAGGCATGAGCCATGACAATGAATTTAATTTGTAATGCGATAAAAAGCAGCGCTTCAAAAATTAGTATTGCAAGCTCTTGACATTTGTATGAGTAAAAAATATAAAAAAATCCTAGAAAATTTTACTGGGGGATTTTCTCGCATTCCACATGCCGTAATGGATAGTGAAGCATTCATGGGATTAACTGATCACGGTAAATCGCTTTTGTTTGCTTTGATGCGGCAAGTCAATGGGAGCAACAATGGGAGACTACAATTAACCAATAAATGGCTTTCTACAAAAGGCTGGAAGTCGGTTTCGATAAACAAAAGATCGATAACCGAACTTATTGAACGCAACTTGATTGTTTCGACAAGATTGGGGGGATTAAATGCAGGCTGTAACTGGTATGCATTGACCTGGTTACCAATTAGCAATTTTGTTTGGTTGGATATTTCGGCTGATACCTACAAGCAAGGTTGCTGGGCTGATTGTAAATTACCTCCGACCGAACGCCGGAAACCACCTTTACAAAAACAAAAAAAGTCTTCCGGTAGCCGGAACAGTTCAGTTCCCATAACCGGAACAACGAAAGAATCCACTATTCCGATAACCGGAACGAGAGCAGCATTTTTACCCCGCTTTGCTGTTCCGGTAGTCGGAAACAATGTATCTATACCATACACCCAACCAAAAACAAGCAGGGATAGTAAGCGAATAGTTGGCAAATCACGGAAGGAGGTTATGCAGAATTGATAGTAAATTATCGAAAATGCCGCAGGTGCAATGCTCATTACCTGGAAGCTGATTTCTTGGCGCATCGTCAAGCAGGTTATTGCACGCTGGAATGTTCAATCGGTGAACCGTGCGGCATCTCCACGGCTGAGAGCATGGCATGGAAAGATAAAATTTCAATACCCTCCCAAAGAGAACGCTACAAGCCAGAATCTATGAGCAATATACCGCTCAGGACTTGGAAGTTTGATATGGTGCATTATCCACCGCCAATAGGGTGGCAGATTGAGAATTGGCGACTAGAAACAAAATTTGGAAATGATGAAACGCTTCAAGACTACAAAAGGCAAAACACAGTCTGTGTATAGCGTTTCAATTTAGACATACTTAAACAAAGGAATTTATGGCAATCAGCAAGAAACCTAAAAAGCACAATCCACAAGCGCTCATAGTGGAAAATGAAAAGGGCAAGAGTGAACACCGCAGGCTAGCCGAAATAAAGTTATCATCCAATGTTCTGAACACACTGACAACAGAAGCCTTTACTAAATCGGCGCTAGGTGAAATTGATCTCACTGAAGCCGTTGCAGCGATGAAGGAGAAATCAGAAAAGATTATTGCCGGTGATTTAAGTGAACTGGAATCGACATTGACCGCACAAGTGTTTTCACTCAATGCGATCTTTACCACATTGGCAAGAAAATCTACCGCTTGTGAATATTTGAAGCAAACAGAAACACATTTGCGTTTGGCATTGAAAGCCCAAGCCCAATGCGCTCGTACCGTTGAAATATTGGCAGCTATGAAAAATCCGCCGATTGTTATTGCCAAACAAGCCAATATTGCACATGGCCACCAGCAAATAAACAACAATCAGCCAGCTACGCACGCAGGAAAAACAATTAATTCATCAAACGAACTATTAAACGAGACTAATCATGCGACGTTGGACACCCGAGGAACGCTTGAAACAAGCAGAGTTAATCAGGAATTGGCAGCCGTGGAAACAGTCAACGGGAGCTAAAACAACAGAGGGTAAAGCCAGATCAAGCCAGAATGCTTATAAGCATGGATTCAGCAAATTGCAAAAGGAATTACGGGAATTATTAAAACAACAAAAGCAGTTTATTGAAGAGATTGACTAGTAATGATTTGCGGGAAGGTTTCAAGAAGCTACAATCCGATGTCGATGTCTGGATTCATCATTACAACCATGATCGTACGCATTCTGGAAAACATTGCTTTGGTAAAACACCCATGCAGACGCTTAAAGACAGCATTCCTTTGGCGTTAGCCAAACAACTGAATCAGACTTTGCTGACGTCTGTTTCAGCCTCAACTTAGTCGGCCTGTCTGTCAGATTAAGTCTTGTTCTTTACAATTAAATTTAAGGAAATATTACCCCTCTTAGGAACGAATGACACATTACGTACCTTTGTTAGAATTTATCCAAGAATAAACAAACCCTGTTGGACTTTTGGTACCTTGATGCAGATGGAACCTAAATTTTCGGTATTTTGCAAAGGTCTCTAAACGTTATTCTTTTACTAAAAATAAAGATACGTTTTTTATGGATCAACTATCAGACTTAAAAGCAATACTACACTCCAAACGAGCCAATATTTATTACCTGGAAAAGTGCCGGGTCATGCAAAAAGATGGTCGCGTCCTCTATTTGACAGAAGCTAAAGACGAGCAATTTTACTGGAATATCCCGATTGCCAATACCACCGTTATTTTATTAGGCACCGGTACTTCTATCACTCAGGCCGCCGTGCGTATGCTTGCATCAGCAGGTGTTTTAATCGGCTTCAGTGGCGGCGGCGGTACGCCACTGCTAGCAGGCAGTGAAATCGAATGGCTCACACCGCAAAGCGAATACAGACCTACCGAATATGTGCAGGGATGGCTATCGTTCTGGTTTGATGAAGCAAAACGATTGCAGGTTGCCAAGCATTTCCAATTGCTGCGCATCAATTACCTGCACAGTATATGGAACAAAGATAAAGATTTGAAGAATGAAGGTTTCTTCATTGACGACCAAGATGTTACACAAGCATTCTCAGGTTCTTCAAGCAAAGTGGAAAGTGCTAGCACTGTCACCGAATTATTGTTGATCGAAGCCCAACTCACCAAGAATCTTTATAAAATCGCGGTGAATCGAACCCAGCAAAAAGATTTTGTTCGTAATTACGACAGCACCGACAATGCCAATGCTTTCCTGAATCATGGCAATTATCTAGCCTATGGCCTAGCAGCCAGCGCGCTCTGGGTCTTGGGGATACCACATGGTTTCGCCGTGATGCATGGCAAAACCCGTCGAGGCGCTTTGGTATTTGATGTGGCGGATTTAGTCAAAGATGCCTTAGTTCTGCCTTGGGCGTTTATTTGTGCCAAAGAAAAAATGACGGAGCAAGAATTCCGTCAGCAATGCCTACAAAAATTTACTGAACATAAGGCGTTGGATTTTATGTTTGATACCATCAAACAAGTTAGTCTACGTGGTGGCGCATCATGATGGTCACTTTTGTATCCGAATGCGAGAAAAAGGCACTGGCCAGAACCCGCAGAGTTCTCGATGCCTTCGCCAACCGCATTGGCAGCCGCACTTGGCAAACCGTGATTACTGAAGATGGCCTAATCGCTGTCAAAACTTTGCTAAGAAAAACCGCCACCAAAAATACCGCCGTGGCATGCCATTGGATACGCTCCAGAAGCCGGAGTGAGCTGGTTTGGATTGTGGGGAATCGAGATCAATTTAATCCGCAAGGCATCGTACCCGTAAACACCACTTTAAAAGAATTAATCATGGATATACCAAGCAATAAACCGAATCCCAATTTCTTGTATGCCAACACTCATTTGCAACTACTAACTGAACATTTATTTGCCGTTGGCTATGTTGCAGAACAAGTATACAAAAGGCTGATGCCGAATCATGCAAAGCAATCAACCGCTACTTTTGTAGCGGGATGTTTGCATGATCTAGGAAAAATTGACCCGTGCTTTCAAGATTGGGTAAGAGATCCAAAGAAAAAGGATTTTGTAGCAGAAGATGGGCAGCATATTGATGATACAAAATTTAGTTTTGACAAACATCCTCGGCACAATGAAGTTTCAGTATTGCTTTACCATTTACTCGATCATATAGCGCTAAAACAGATCAACACAGATAACAAAAAATCCATTAAACACGTTATTTATTGGCACCATGCCAAACCATTTCGTAAAGAAAAAGATTTTGTAAATTATGGCGACATTCACAAAAAATTGAATGACAACCTAAAAGACCTAACATTTACTGAATTTTTAGCAAAAGTAGTTCAATTATTGAAAAGCTTATGCACGCTCGATGCAAAGTATCGGACGGTGGAAGAATCAGTAATTTCGAAAATCTTCAGTGAAGAAATTGATTTAGACATCATCGAAACAATAGACGGGTCACTGTTACCGTATTACAAGAAATATGATGCTCAGGAAAGTATTGAGAAGTATCCCCCACAAATTCAGCATAATGCTGACAATAACGTCATGCGTGCCTGCGTTATCTCGGCGGATCGCTGGGTCTCAGCACTTACCCCATCAGATTTACATGCGCATATTAAAAATAACACGTTCAATACGCTAATAGATGAACTTCTATTTTTAGAATCGACGCTTTGCTCACATATTGAAATCTGTTTAGCGAAATTCCCGGCCAGCGAACGCAGTAAGAAACAAAATGAAGTTGCGAGCAAGCTAACCACCGCAAAGGCCGTTGCTGTGCTTGCAGGTCCGGCGGGTTGTGGCAAAACAAAAATTGCACTGGAATGGGCTAAGTTGAAAAATGCCCAGCAACTAATTTGGATTTGTCCGAGGGTGCAAGTCTGTCAAGGCATATTTGATGACTTAATATCTAGAGATTATTTTGAAGAGCTGCTTCCAAGTGCGCAGATAGAAATTAATACCGGAGAATTTAAATTTACCAATCAGTGGGGAAAAATAACCTCCAAAGAGTTTTCAGGAAATATTCTTATTACCACCATTGATCAGATATTTAGCGCCATCATCACTCACAACAAAGTTAATACCTTAATTAATTTTCTGAACGCACATGTGGTGTTTGATGAGTTTCACGAATACGTCAATATGCCTGCTTTCAATTTGCTATTTGCTGAATTGATAGCCTGCAAACAACAGCAGGAGCAATTAGCAAACACCTTATTGGTTTCGGCCACACCACATTATTTTTATCTGAAACAGGTATTGCAAATTGATCCAGAAGATATCGTCGCTATGCCTTCATTTAATCCAAGTCGCTACCGCATTGAGTTCAAGGTATTTGATGAAACTAAGCAAGATGACACTAATCCTTTGTATCAACCATATCAATCCAATACCATTGTTATCAGCAACACGGCGCTCACTGCACAAAAAAGCTTTATTCGTAATCAGCATCAAGAAAACGCCGTGCTATTGCACTCAAAGTTTAAAAAAAGTGATAAACAAAGATGGTTTGAAGAAGTGTATGAATCGTTCAAAAAAGACGGCACACTCAAATTTAATGTTTTACGCAGCGGCCCAATTGTCCAAGCCTCCCTGAATATTACTTGTGACCATATGATCGCTGAAATTACCAATGCCGAAGATTGTTTGCAGCGCTTAGGTCGGCAGGATCGTTTTGGTGTCAATAAGGAGGTCAACATTTACTGTATCGCGGTTCCAGAAACTATTGACCAAGGCAAAGGAACAGGAGCTGCCGCCCGTTTTTTATCACGTATGTATACTTTTGGCTCTGCAAAAGCTTGGTATCAATTTTTAAAAGCAGAGCTAAACGACCAACCCTTTACATTGCCGCAGCTATACAAGTTATATGAACAGTTCTATCAGTCTGATAGTGGCCGGAAATTCATAGAGTCTGATCTGACCGCATCGCTTAAGGCGAGCGTGAATTTAATTAATCAAAAGGTGATTGATCCCATCACTATTTCACCCAAGAAAGTGTTACTGAAAGGCCGAACCAAAATCAGTAAGAACTCCTTGCGCGGAGAAAATCGCTTTGTGCAAATGGCGTTATGCGATGTTAATGAACCCAATCAACCAAAATTTCTCGATCAATACGCTTACCAAGCACCAATCCATGAACGAGATGACTTTGATAATTTGACAGCTTCTAAGGATGAAATCGAAGGTTATGGCGACAGTGATAAAAACTTGCTGGCCTACATGAAAAATAAACACCACAACATCATGGGAGGCACCAAAGCCTATAAAGATTTTATCCTGCTCAATGAAGCAAGAGACCCGGAATTTCCTATTTACCTGAGTTATACGCCAAACGATTTAGTTCAGGTTGGAGGGGAAAGCGCACGCCATAGTCATGCCATCTACTATGCCATGTGCGAGAAACAGCCTATTGGTGCAATTTCAATTAAGCAACTAAATTCAAACGAGGACTGATTATGCAAAAAATAACTGGCATTAAAAGCGTGGATTTTAAAGTGGTTGCGTTGGGTCATGGAGTAGTCAACTGGAATGGACCGACAACACTTGCAGGCGATGATGGCAAAACAGTGGATAACCATACGCTGCCTAAACTAAGGGGATATAGCAATTTAACCGGCAAGATAAAAGAAGAAACCGGTTATAAATACAAAAAACAGGCTGCTGACATAGATTTTAAAGAAACCCCCATGTATATCAGCCAGAATTGCATCCGCCATCATTTGTTTAGAGACCAAGCATTTGATTTGCACTATGCCAAAGATAAAAACCTGCAAAACGTGTTGGCTTCAATTACGGGTCTAATACGCGGCTATGTTGTGCCTTCAAGCCAGTGCAAACGCACAAGCCCATTACTGCTAGAGGATTTTGTTGATCAATTGGGCAACGGCAATTTTGAGCAAATGGGGCGTTCCGGCTCAAAAGAAAAAGGTAAGGATGACAAAGGAGAGGATGTCGCGAGCAATTCTTTTTTCTCCAAAACCACATTCGGTGAAACCGAATACCTTGCCTACGGCTCAATCAGCATTGAGCAATTACAGTTTATTTCGTTGGATAAAAAGTTTGATCGCGCTTCCATGATTATTAAAGAGGGTGAAGGTGAAAAAATCGCCGAAGCTGTGCAAAACTTTATCAAGAGTCTTGACTCTTCTCGAAATCCAAAAGCCACGTTTCATCAAAACTATGTTCGCGGTGGCACTATATTTGAAGAGGGCGAAGTCGGCATTTTATTGGATAACGAAGCCATTGATATTTTGATTCAAGAAACCATCCGTATGATTAGCGAATTAAGCATTCGTCAGGCCAAAGGTTATATGTATGTTGACAATGTACTGGTTGATTATAACGACAGTCATAAAATGATGCGTATTAAACGATCCAAGAGCGAAATATCAGAGACGCCAGAAACGAACTACGCTGTTTACTTCTACGCCAAATAGGAGTGGTTATGCGTATTACGATTAAATACGAAGCTTCATGGCAAAATTCCTTCTTGGATGGCTCTAACAATGAGCCTTTGCCAAAGAACGGGCGTAACTTTGTCGGCTCAATGACCACAATGAAGAGTGATGGCAACTTTATTCGCCGGGCCATAGGCAAAGATACTGTGATGGGTATCTTAAACCGGTTAATTGGTGATCAACGTAAACTGTATCAGGCGCGACAGTCACCCAATTATTATTTTAAGGATATTGAAGAAGAATTAACCGACTCAGATATTATTAATCGCAGCAAAATCAGTAATGCAGAAGTGGTGTATATCCGCAATATTTCTGGCAACGAAGATCAGAACTCATTTACCGGTATGATTAAAGCAACCGATCCTGCTTTTACCTCTATTTTTTCAAGTCAACTTTGGAGTGTGCTTCAGTTAGAGTTAAACGATGTACTGAAATTTATTAATGACCCAAGTTATACGATTAATAACAGTGATAGTTTTGATCCCTTAAGCGTTATTAATCAACTAAAATTGCTCAACAGTCTTAAAGCCATTGATGTATCAGAAGAAGTGGAGGTTACATTAGATTTTTTAAAATTAAAATATTCTGACGTCGATTACAAATTAACTGCCAAAGGGCAAATCACACCTATTACATTCTATTGTTCAGCACTTTATTTGCAAATTGAGCGTTTAAAAAATAAAAATAATGAACATGATTTATTGCCAATTCTAACGGATAGGGGTGGGTTAAGCGGTATTTCTAAGCGAGGCTTTACTGAAAAAGACTTTATGGCTCGTTATACCACTGGCAAAAAGAAGCTGATTTGGGGTAATCCCTATCTGCTGAAAGAAAAACGCAAAGGCGAAGGTGAAGTGACCTCACTGCTAACCAAAGCTAATGGAACACTCGAAATTCAGTTAAATATTTCCCAAGAAAAAGCACAGCAACTTAAGGATATGATCGAAGCTGCTGGCGTTTCAAGCTTTTATCTGGGTAAAAAAGGGTTGGCGTATGTCGATAGTCTTAGGATATAGGGGAAAATCATGAAATACTACCTTGAAATAACCTTATTGCCCAATCCAGACATTAACCTGCTTACCCTCTGGTCAAAAGTGTTTCAACAGATCCATCTAGGCTTGGTTGAAATGCAAGATAATCAGAAGCGAGTACCAATTGGAGTTTCTTTTCCTGAATACATTATTGGTGAAAAATATAGCGTGCTTGGCGGCAAGCTACGATTATTTGCTCAGGAGGAAACTACGCTTGCCCGATTGGATGCTCCAAAGTGGTTGTCTCGCTTGAGTGATTATGTGCACTGTACCGGTATTCGCTCTGTGCCTGAAAAACTCAATGGCTATGCTATTTTTCAGCGCGAACAACCAAAAATCAGCAAAGAACGCTTAGCCAGGCGCTATGCCAGTCGACATGGTATCGATTATGACTCGGCTTTGCTACGTTATAGTGAAATGGCGCATAAATTGATCCCTACACCGTTTATTCGCCTCAAAAGCCTAAGTAGCGATAACACATTCTGTCTGTGGATTAGGAAAATAGCAGTTACAGAACCTTCGAGTAATACTTTTAGTAGCTATGGTTTAAGCGCTACATCCACTGTTCCAGAGTTTTGACCCATTTATTACGTTCTTTAAAAATTCAATATTAAATCAGCCAGTTGCATATTTGTGTTTTGGGATAGGTAAATTAAGCTCAATCCCTTGTAAACTGCTATGTGGCTGGTCTTAAGTTTTATTACGGACAGTTCGCTGCCGCACAGGCAGCTTAGAAAGAGAAGATACAACGAGTGGTAGAGACACAACAGTTCGCTGCCGCACAGGCAGCTTAGAAATATATTTTTAAGTTAATCCAGCATACCGCTTCGTTCGCTGCCGCACAGGCAGCTTAGAAATATCATAGGCATAGAACTTAAGCCCATGTTATGTTCGCTGCCGCACAGGCAGCTTAGAAAAGAACTTGGTCAAGCTATTGTAGACGGCATGAGTTCGCTGCCGCACAGGCAGCTTAGAAATTCAAGGGATTCAAGGTCCACAGGGCGCTCAGGTTCGCTGCCGCACAGGCAGCTTAGAAAGAGTAACAAAGTGGCAACCAGTAGAGATCACAGTTCGCTGCCGCACAGGCAGCTTAGAAAATTACGGGATCTGACCCCTCGCACTTGAATACGTTCGCTGCCGCACAGGCAGCTTAGAAAGGAAAAATGGAAACACGTAAATACACAGATAAGTTCGCTGCCGCACAGGCAGCTTAGAAATGATTAAGTATAAAGCTTTCACAGAAGCTTTTGTTCGCTGCCGCACAGGCAGCTTAGAAATTTATTTGCTGTGCAATATCTTTAAATCGGCTGTTCGCTGCCGCACAGGCAGCTTAGAAATCATGAGGTAGAAAATCAAATCCCCAGTTGTAGTTCGCTGCCGCACAGGCAGCTTAGAAAGACGTTAGCCAGGTTCGCACCAGCCGCTTGGAGTTCGCTGCCGCACAGGCAGCTTAGAAAGATGAGATTTGGATTCATAACGCCATGTTTGAGTTCGCTGCCGCACAGGCAGCTTAGAAACTAATTGTTAGATCTAGTCTACTTTTAGCAATGGTTCGCTGCCGCACAGGCAGCTTAGAAATAATGGGTGTGTTACTTACATCATCGACATTAGTTCGCTGCCGCACAGGCAGCTTAGAAAAGCTACTAATAATAACATGGTGGCCATTGTACGTTCGCTGCCGCACAGGCAGCTTAGAAAACAATTATAATTCCGGGTTTAACAGACTTTACGTTCGCTGCCGCACAGGCAGCTTAGAAATACAGGCGCTGGAAAGACTGAAAGCGCAATATGTTCGCTGCCGCACAGGCAGCTTAGAAAGATAACAAATCAGAGTGGGAAAGAGCTGTTAAGTTCGCTGCCGCACAGGCAGCTTAGAAATTACTCTTACGTTGATGGCTTGCTAGATTCCGGTTCGCTGCCGCACAGGCAGCTTAGAAAGCCTCTCGGAGATTTCAAAAGAGTATCCTACCGTTCGCTGCCGCACAGGCAGCTTAGAAATGCAATAAGCATAATGTTCTGAAGTTCTTGCTGTTCGCTGCCGCACAGGCAGCTTAGAAATAAAGGTAAATACGTTCTTGTCGATGATGTAAGTTCGCTGCCGCACAGGCAGCTTAGAAATTGCCTTCTGCCTTAGCAGAGATCAAATCATTGTTCGCTGCCGCACAGGCAGCTTAGAAATATTGCTTTTCTGTTCATTGATACAGGGCTGTGTTCGCTGCCGCACAGGCAGCTTAGAAATGTTTGTCTTGCTAACACCAGTATATCATTGCGTTCGCTGCCGCACAGGCAGCTTAGAAATAAGTTGCTTAGCCTGTTCTGTTACATCTCTTGTTCGCTGCCGCACAGGCAGCTTAGAAACAAAGCCGATAGCAGAGGGTACTCTAGCTAGAGTTCGCTGCCGCACAGGCAGCTTAGAAAAAACCCTTGTAATGGGAAAGTTTTATCTGTTAGTTCGCTGCCGCACAGGCAGCTTAGAAATTTTATCCTCTGCACGTAATCTTGTAGATAATGTTCGCTGAGGTATGTTGTCAAAAATGGAGTCCATAGGTTTAAGCAGCGAGTAGATTTGCATAGTACTGCTGCGAAAATTG
>JAMXAG010000001.1 GCA_024281675.1 Nitrosomonas sp. | reverse complement strand
TGCTCCAACTCTCTTTTAACTACCTCTATTTTAGTGGGTTATTGCAAGGGCAGGCGAGGTTGTGCAGGAGTCTTTTACTGTTTTATGTCACCTGTTAAAAGTGCAACAGCTTGAAATTAAGGTATGGTGATGTCACTTGTTTGGGTGCGTCAGGCTGGAAGTTGTGGTTGAGAAAATTCGGCGCAATTGGTAGGTTGTGTTTGCTATCGGCGATCACGATGAATTTACGCTTTCCGTGCGCTTTGATACCGTGCTCCTTCATGAGCCGCCGAATTCGTTCTTTCTAAATTCGCACACTATTGACCCGAAGCTCTCGCCAAACTCTCGACCAACCATATTCACCCTGGGCAAGTATGCTCTGCTTTAATAAACCAGCAGAACAGCATCACTAAGGTGCTTGCCAGATGTCTCCGGAAGATCCGTAACCTTTCGCCGTTGATGTCCAAAGTAACTGCTGGCACTGACATTCAGCACTCCGCATTGTAGTGTGCCTGGCCAACAAGCCTTTGCGCTGTTCAATCCAGGCGTACTTCACACTGATTCCCACGCAAAGTGCACCGTTTTTTTAGGATGTCGCTCCATCTTCACCCTTGCAAGCTCTGCCCTCAGCCGCGCCAACTCCATTTGTTCTGCGCTCACCGGCTTGACTCCTGAACCCATCAACTGACCTTTCGCTCCAATTCTCTAATGTCTGATTGGGAATCCCCATCACTTTGGCTGTCATCACGTAAGATTGACCACCCTGAACTAATCAAACTACCTCTAATTTGTATTCCAGTGTATACGATGCTCTCTTAACTTTTTCTGCTGGCATTTCTTCGTCTACTTAGCTTGAATTGTAACCTCAGTTAAGAAATACGTTTTAGAGGGGAAAATCACCTTTTCAAAATCCTTCGAATCGACGTGGCTAATGTTGGAACAAAGCGTTTCAATGTTCGATATAGAGGTTTTGCAAGCCTAACAAGCTGCGATTCGGCACGACTCGAAGTTGCCCGATGAAGTCTGAATTCTTGAGCCAGACACCGGAAACTATTTGCTACAATCGATGGATCATCTTCACTACACATAGGTTCGAGCATTACAAAAAATTCTAGTTCGTTGATGGCAGTATCGACAGCGTGTTTAGGTTTAAAGGAGAGCATCGAAAGTTCTGTGAGGTCTGCCATACAATTCATGAAGGATGTCGGAGTAAAAACCCAGCAATGAACATCTGCATAAGCAGTGCTTTTGCTCACGGCTTCAGCGTGTTCCAAAGCATTAAGTAGGGTTCCGCTAAGCGGGAGGTCTTCGACGTTAATAGAACGATTCCACATATCGGCACAATCTACCTGACAATAACAGGCCCAGAAGTCGAAAACTTGCCGCACCATTGGTGTTCTTCGCTTGGTCAAAAATGCTTCTACTAACTCGCCAGTAGTGGAAACAGGTCGTTTCACGTCGAAACAGTAGCGCTTGTCGGGGATCACAAGCGAGACCACACCGCCAGGCCGGAGAACTTCTCCAAGCTCGATAAGCCATGAAACAAGGTCTGGTACATGCTCAATGACATGACTTGCGACAATGTAATCAACTCGTATGTCCTTCAGATGATCTCGAAGGGGCTGGTCGGAAAGAACGATGTCAACTTCGACGATCGAATTTGTGTCCCAACCATGTCCGATGTACTTGCGGCGAAGCTCATCTGTCGTCGCATGATCAGCATACAGAATCCTACCATCGGTCCGACGAACAAAGGGGCTAGCAAGCGGCCCAATCTCCAGACCAAAGCTCGAAGAAACCGAAATTCCTGTCAGTGCTTTATTGCGTCGATCCATAGTGGTATGTACCTAAGATATAAATATAAAAAATTTATGGCGTAATGAAATGGAGTTCTATTACCCTGAACGGTATCGAAGTGTAATAGTAGTCGTGCAGCATAAAACCCACTACTAAAGAGAGGCATCCGAATTGGAGATTACACCGACTGAAGTTGACTTGGCAATAGAAAAGACTCTTCCAATATGCTTATGCAGCTTCGCGGTATTGTAGAGATTAATGAAACGGATATCAGTTGAGTACTGCGATTAGCTTTGTCTTTAAAGCAAGTTTGATTGTGCCACACGTCCATTAGAGTGCAAACGATCCGCTCGGCTTTGCCGTAGCGCACCGCAGCGCGCTACAGTGTGTTTTACTTCAAGTAAATCTGATCAAATGTCGCACCATCCGAAAAGTGGGCTTTGTGCGCATTTTTCGAGCCGCCAAAAACGTCATCGATTTTGAACAACTCGATTTTTGGAAACTTGTTGGCATATTTCTCAGCAATTTTTGCATCGGTAGGGCGGTAAAAATGCTTGGCAACAATCTCCTGGCCCTCTTCGGAGTAAAGATACTGAAGATAAGCTTCCGCAATCTGGCGTGTGCCTCTTTTGTCAACGACTTTATCGACGACCGCAACCGGTGGTTCTGCAAGAATACTCAGTGATGGAACTACAATTTCGAACTTGTCTGCGCCGTATTCTTTTAATGCCAGAAAGGCTTCATTTTCCCAAGAGATTAAAACATCTCCCACACCTCTTTCGACAAATGTAGTCGTTGATCCACGTGCTCCTGAATCTAAAACGGGGACATTTTTATAAATAGATCCAACAAAATCTTTTGCCTTATCCTCGCCATAGCGACGTTTGCCAAATTCCCAAGCAGCAAGGTAATTCCATTGTGCGCCACCGGAGGTTTTCGGATTGGGTGTAATGACAGAAACACCGGATCGCGCTAGATCGTCCCAATCTTTAATCCCTTTCGGATTGCCTTTGCGCACCAGAAAAATGATCGTCGAGGTATAAGGCGTGCTGTTGAGTGACAACCGCTTCTGCCAATCTTCCGGAAGCAATTTGGCTTTCTCGGCGATTGCGTTAATGTCATTTGCTAAAGCGAGTGTTACCACATCCGCTTCTAAGCCGTCTATGACCGATCTGGCTTGTTTCCCTGAACCACCGTGCGATTGTTGAATCGAGATTTTTTCATTTTTTTTAGTCTGCCAGTATTTAGCAAACGCTACATTAACCTCTTGATATAACTAGCGAGTAGGGTCATAAGAAACATTCAGTAGCGTTTTTTCCGCCAGCACATTGCTCGTAATAAACAAAGTTGCGGTGAATAAAATTGTTGCGAACCCTATTTTAGTTTTCATCATTTTTCCTTATATTAAAATTTGAAAATGTTTATAAAAGACTGATTAATACTTCAAAGTACAGAAAATCCGTGTCGCCTGAGCGTTGATCGACGCAAGGATGCGCATGGCCACCAGCGCAAGAGTTCGCTGATATGCGGTTTTTTACGAACTCTCCCGACGTGAAATGGGTATAACCGAGAATGGTATTAATCCGTGGTGTGGGTTGATAGCGTATGCGGCCTTCAAATGCATGACCGGCAAAATCACCACTTTGCCCAGTGCGGTCACGATTGAATCCAGGGTCCTTGACGGTATTACTGATGTTGCCGTCGAGAATATCGAACATGCGATCGGTTTTACTAGCTAGCCAATACGCACCATAACCAAGCTCAAACCCGAGTTTTTGAGTTGGCGCAAATTCAAACCTGACTTTCGGAGCCTTAAGGTTCTCATAAATCACGTAGTGATCGGCTGACCAAGGTCGTGCAAATCCAAAGAAGCGATCAAAACGGTTGTCGACATTATCAGTAGGATCTTTGTCACCGCTGGCGTACCCGTAAAATAAACCCAAACGAGGTTTCCAAGCGTGATCGAATGTTCGTCCTACTTCGATGGTATAACCATGCGCATCCACGCGATTGGGACCGGAAAACCCTAGCTGATGGTTGTAGCTGACATCAAAATCAACAATGTTGCCTGCCTTGCCGTAAATACGGAACCCTGGCATATGAATTTGCCGATCCAGCCGATTCGTGGCTGTAAAACCATTGGGGTCCGCTGTTTGTTTCTGCCCGTGGTAATAGGCCTGAATAGTGGCTATATCCGACCACTTACGCCAAGTGCCGATGGCACCAAAAAACCATAGATGATCATTGGCTTCATCGAACTTGGTTTGCAGTCGTCGAACGGGTTGCATGCCAAATAAATCAAGCTCCCAGTCATTGGCTTCTTTTCCTAAATTAAGCCGAAAACCCTCAAAAGTATTGGTTGTGTTACGCCATTCATTTCTAGCAATAAAACGGCGATCTGTCGTTTCGTAAGCCATACGACCAACACGAAACCTAATCGGGCGATCCTGATTCCGATCATCTACACCCAATCCCTTTTTAAAGTACAACTCTCCATATGCATTAAGAAGGTCATATTCATTTCTTTCTTGGTCGGTAATGGCGTGTTTATTATTTACAACTCGAGAGTCTTGAAATTCAACAGCAAAACGGAATGGGTCCAAAATATTCTTTATACCAATCCAGGCGCGATTCCGTAAAAATATCGGATTATCTTCCCCGCCTTCTATGCGGCGCACATCATTATTGCGCCATTCATACCGTGTACGATGCTCAAGACCAATATCCAACCAATTAACATCTTTGAATCTTTCAATACCAATATCGCTTAACTGGCGCACATAGCGAGGAGGATCGGAATCCGGATTAGTGGCATAGCTATTCGAGCGTTGATGATAGCTCGTAGTAGCTTGTTTGTTTGCAGGGGGGACTATCGTGGGCAGAGATTTTGCAACCTCAGCAGATTTAGAATCTTGTGAAGTTTTATTGTCGATGGTTGTGCTTTTGTCTGCATTATTTGCCTGAACAATTTGCACAATACTTTGTTGCATCGCTTGAAAATCAATTGATGCTTTTTGATCGGATGCAGCATGGCTAGAGCTTATAAAAGGCGTGCTCAATAAAGCAGTCTTCAAAAAAAGACCAAATAACCTCATTTTGTTATTCTCCTAAGTGACCTCTCCGGTAATCCGGTTGATTCACTTGTTTTTAAGTTATTTAACCTCCTTTTTTCGGTCGGCTTTTATGTTGTTACTACATGCAAAAAACTTTGACTTTGATTCAGAAACTTAAAGCAACAATCATTAAGAATGAGATAACTTGCGTCTTACAATTCCATGATCGTTTAGCCGAATTTTTTCTCGATATTCGATTTGTACAACTTTACTGTCATGAACTACTACTTCAACTGATCCATACTCGATACTAGAAACAACTCGTAAAATTTCCTGCGCAATAATTGCAGGCAATTTATTTTCGGTATTTGTATTCTCTTCTTTAGGTGGTAAGTGCTTATCCATTTAACTCGTTATTTATCATATGAATAATGAAGATTGCGAACAATAACAGCATTCTTTTATAATATGAAATATTGTTTATTTAGTAACTAATAACTATTAGTTATATAACATGAGCCTTCTAGGAAATTGAGAATATTGTGAGCTGCAAGGCAATTCACGTGAAAATTAATTACATCGGAATTGGATACGATGAGCAAAAAAGAAAGGAAAGGAAAAATAAAATACCAAATGTGCAGATAAGATAGGAAAACAAGGAAATCAAGCAGACAAAAATGATTATCAATAAATTGCCTGCTTAATTGCTGACAAATCTATTGTGTCTTGGCACGAAGATAAAGAACCTTCCTGTTTGATCCCGATGTTTGCCGCTCTTCTACCACGAAGAGATCTTTTTTGTCTTTGACGAGATCTGAAAGCTTCTTGAAGCCGTATAACCTTGAATCAAAATCAGGTTGCAGTTTGGTCAAATAGCTCCCAAATACACCCAGACTTGCCCACCCAGTATCATCAACGGATTGCTCTAGTGCGGTCAAAACAAATTCTTCTGGAAATTGCAGCTTTTGCTCTATTACCTTATTAGCAGATTTGGTTTTTGTAGATTTCTTTTTAGCTTTGATTTCTGGTAGTTGTTCGGCCGATTCACTTGTTAGGCTTGAATGCAGAATTTCGGTGAATACAAATTTATGACAAGCATTGCGGAATGCATCGGGTGTTTTCTTTTCACCAAACCCAAGAACCATAAGCCCCTCCTCACGAAGACGCATGGCAAGGCCGGTAAAATCACTATCACTAGTGATCAAACAAAACCCATCAAATTTTCGGGTATAGAGTAAATCCATCGCATCAATAATCAATGCGCTATCCGTAGCATTCTTCCCAGTGGTATAAGCAAACTGTTGCACTGGTTTAATGGCATATTTTTGCAGCACTTTCTTCCAGGAGGAACTTGCTGAAGCTGTGAAATCACCATATATTCGTTTCACTGTCGCTTCTCCAAATCTTGCGATTTCGGCTAGAAGAGCTTCGATCACAGCTGCTCGAGCATTATCGGCGTCAATTAAAACGGCCAATCGTAACGTTGGTTCTTCTGGTTCATTTTTTGTGACTGATCGTGAAGATACCAAGACAGCTCCAATTCTTGAAAGTTAGTCATAATCCGTCTAACAACAATACACTCGCATGCTATGAGCCTGAAAAAGATAACCGCATGTTCAGGAACATTGTTACTAGAATACCAGGAGCTTTCAACTAACGATAAAATAAATTATTGCTAGTAAGCAAAGATTGATTTCATCACAGAATAAATTACCATAAAAACAACTCATAGCAAATTGTCATAAAAGTGTAACAATTTACCAATAAAATGGTACCTATCTGAAATATTATTTTTGGGAATAAATGGAGTATAAGTCTTGGCTGTAACAATCCTGATTGTTGAAGATGAAGTCGCAATTCAAGAACTTATCGCACTAAATTTGAAACGCGCTGGATATTCGGTACTCTGCGCCGAAAGAGCTGATCAAGCCAAGTTACTGATCAACAATGTTTTACCTGATTTGGTGCTATTAGACTGGATGTTGCCCGATGTAAGCGGCCTGGAATTTGCACGCAAGCTCAGGCAAGAAGAGCGTACCCAATCGATTCCCATTATTATGCTGACCGCTCGCACTCAGGAAAATGACAAAATTTCCGGATTGGAAGCGGGTGCTGATGATTACATCACCAAACCTTTCTCACCCCGAGAATTACAGGCCCGCATTAAGGCGGTGCTACGCAGGCGCCTACCGGAAATGTCCGAAGAAATCATTGAACTCGGCGGATTAAGGCTTGATCCGGCCACACATCGGGTGCATGTTAGAAACAATAACGGCCCATCGCAACTGACCGAAATTAATTTAGGCCCCACTGAATTCCGCTTGCTGCATTTTTTGATGGCTTACAAGGATCGCGTTCATTCACGTGCGCAGCTATTGGACCGGGTGTGGGGGGATCATGTATTCATAGAAGATCGTACTGTTGACGTACATATCCGCCGGTTACGTAAAGTTTTAGAAGCCGTCTGTAAAGAAAGTTTAGTGCAAACGGTACGAGGCACGGGTTATCGATTTTCGGTCGAATACCAAGAACCAACCATCGGGTAACCAAAAACAAAAGGAATCGATTTCCCCGCGTTTCTAGAAAAAGAATTTTTCCGAAAATTTATACGAATTGCCCCGCTGCGTATCCAGATGACCATGCCCATTGAAAATTAAATCCACCAAGATGCCCGGTAACATCAACGACTTCTCCGATAAAGTACAATCCAGGTACGCGATGGACCTGCATGGTTTTTGAAGACAATTCATGCGTGTCCACACCACCGAGCGTCACTTCAGCCTTTTTATAGCCAACTGTGCCGCTGGGAAAAACCTGCCAACCATGAAGTCCGTTTGCAATGCGTTGCAACTCAGCATCAGAATATTGCTGCATGGATTGAATTTCGAGTGATAACGCATTGCAAATACACTTGCATAAAATTTGTACAAACCGCTTCGGCAAATAACGCGATAGCACGTTATGTAATAATAAGGAACTATGCCGAAACTCGGCAAATATCTTCATGGCATTCTGGCAAGGCAATACATTGATATCAATAGCTTGGTTAGGTTGCCAATAAGATGAAATTTGCAAAATGGCGGGGCCGCTTAGACCGCGATGCGTGAACAATATTTGCTCGCGAAATACAGCGCCATTACAACCCACTTCGGCCTCGATGGAAAGTCCTGAGATATCCTTGAATTCCGTAAAGTCATCGGCATTGAAAGTTAAACCGACCAATCCAGGTCTTGGCGGCACAACAGCAATACCAAACTGGTTGGCAATTTGATATCCGTAGCCACTCGCACCAATTTGAGGAATCGATAACCCTCCTGTAGCAATTACTAATGAAGCAGTTTCGATGGTATTGCGTTCAGTCGTCAGCAAGAACGGTTGCGTTACGGAGCGTGATTCATCCGCTGCACGATACTTCACTTCCTCGACACAAGACGGCATTTGCCACTCAACCCCAGCCGCCGCGCATTCTTTCTGCAACATAGCAATAATTTGCAATGCGCTATCATCACAAAATAATTGCCCAAGCTTTTTTTCATGATAGTGAATACCATGCTTCTCAATACGTGCAATGAAATCTTGTGGTGTATAGCGCGCCAATGCAGAGCGGCAAAAATGCAGGTTATTGGAAATAAAGTTTTCTGGAGTACAGTACCGATTGGTAAAATTACAGCGGCCGCCACCAGAAATCCGGATTTTTTCTGCCAACTTATGCGCATGATCAATCAATATCACACGGCGCCCACGCTGACCTGCTTCGATTGCGCACATCATACCCGCAGCGCCTGCACCTATGATGACTACATCTCTGGATATCCTGTTAGCGATGCCGAACCGCACAACGATAAAGACGCTTGCTTATAAAAAAGAAGGCAACTGCAACAGCTTTATCAGTATTAACCGGAAGTCATCTCCAATCGATAAGCTATCATCATGACAATAAACAAGAAAAAAGACAAACCGATACGGATACTCAATGATCTGACCATGCGTGTGGAATGGCCCTTATCTTTGTACATATAATAAAGTGCGGAAGCCATGCTATATACAATAATCAGAAAAACAACAATAGCAAAAATTTTCAAAATTCGATCCCTAACAAAATTCACTCACTTGAAGTGTAGCTGAGTTTAATCATTTGTCCAATGACTACTTTTATTTCAAAACACAACAGAATTAATTTTCGAAATTGCATTTTGTACTGAGAACGCCATCCGTTCGATAGTACAATCTGCGGTTATCCAAATGAATTGATTCCCAAAATCCATCCGCTCTTTATGCATTTACCACCCGCTATCTTTCTAATGGGCCCCACCGCCAGCGGCAAAAGCCAGATTGCCTTAGAGATTGCAGCGCACTTCCCAATTGAAATTATTAATGTTGATTCCGCACAAATCTATCGTTACATGGATATAGGTACCGCCAAACCTAGCTCTTTGATATTGCAGCAAATCCCGCATCATCTCACCGACATCATCGATCCGGTGCAACACTACTCAGCCGCTCAATTTCGTCAGGACGCATTAGAATTGATGCAAGACATTACTGCACGAAACAAAATACCTCTATTAGTAGGCGGCACAATGTTGTACTTTAAAGCGTTGTTGGAAGGCCTTTCTGAATTACCATCGGCGGATAAGAATCTACGCTCAATACTTGAAAAAGAAGCATCAGTGATTGGCTGGCCTGCCATGCACCGAAGGCTTTTACAACTTGACCCAGATACCGCCAAGCGAATACAACCAACTGATAGTCAACGCATCCAGCGCGCATTAGAAATTTGCTTATTGACGGATAAACCTCTATCCGAAGTCATACAAACGTCTCAGCCTTCAGCCGATCTCCCCTACCATCCGATCCAGATTGCGTTGGCACCGGACAACAGAAGTGAATTGCATCATCGCATCGCAGAACGTTTTCAAACCATGCTAAGCACTGGATTGATTGAAGAAGTATCATCCCTTCGCGAGCGATATCCTGAGCTCGACACACATTACCCTTCCATGCGATGTGTTGGATATCGCCAAACTTGGCTTTATCTGGATAATCAAATCAGCCGAACTGAGCTGCACGATAGGGGAATCGCTGCCACACGCCAGTTAGCAAAACGGCAATTAACTTGGCTACGCAGTTTAAATAAGCGTTATCCCATACAAACATTTGATTGCCTGTCCTCCCAGCTTTCACAGCAGGTGATCCATTTTTTGTCCCCCCAAATCGATAAACTCCAATCCCACTCACGAAAATAACTCGGATATAGCAAAACAAAGTATCCAGGGCATAAAAACCTAATTTCTGCCATCGGTGTGAGATCTCTCACAGATTATATTGCACCATAAAAATATCATGCTTCATCACTGAAACAGTTTCCGATAAAAATGATGAGGAGTCATGATGAAAAAAATAGTAGCGTTAATCACCATTTTATTGATGACATCCATCAATGTTCATGCAAATTACTTCAACCGAGATTTTAAAATTTTCGGTACAGTCCTGACAGATAGTTCCCAAATCGATGAAGTCGCTGCGTATAGCAATGCATTTGGATTTGCACCGAGCACAACCGACGACATTACCGAATATCTCAACGTGAATAACAACCGACTTCTACCAGTGATTAGTATTAATCACTTACTGCTTAATTCAGAAACAGGATTGTACCGACACGACGTAAATAACATCATCCAAGCAATCGAAAAAGCTGATATTCACAATCATGAATTTTTATTTCTGATAGACGAACCCCTATGGATGATCAGATCTGCCTGTAGAGAAAAAAACCTGCCCGCCGCTTGTAATGAGATTACTAACAACTACAAAAAAACATTAGCGACCTTCCGTAAAGTCGGCGAATTGCTACGACAAAGATTTCCAGGTTCAGGAATCATGCACATAGAATCATGGGCCGAATTAGCCATACAAAAACAACAACGCCCTCATGATCACGTAATCATGCTTGATGACGCAGAGTATTTAGGTTTTGATTGTTACGGCGACATAGACTCCTGCGGATCACATGAATATGGCTATCGCAACCAAATTGAATACGGAACATGGGTATGGGATACCATGCTTGTACTGGAATCTCAGAAGCCAATAGATCGTAAGTTATTCTTGGTTCCCGGTTCCTTCCTAATGGATGAAGGTCTAAACGATATCGATAAGCTACTCAAGCAATTAGGATTTTATGCCTGGGTTCTACAAGCATCCGATAAGATTGTTGGGTTTGGCGCGTTCTTGTGGGGTGACATGGTTGAAAATGGCAAATACTTTACCGGAGCCAGAAATATCCAATCAGTTGCTAACTTCCTTGCACGTATTGCAGAGTATTACAATGTAAAAAACCGATAACTTGTTACCACGCTAACATTACGCTTCTACAAAAGAAAACGCCCAGTGATCTGGGCGTTTTTCAATAAAAAACCAATCAAAATCAAAGTATAAAATCCGCTGCATTAATCCCTGTAATGGCAGCGCCCGTCAATTGTATTTCCATGTCAGCGGCTGCATTTCCATCATTACCTAGATCAACCTGAATAATAATGTTATTCCCTGATGTAAAATATCTGACTTGATTAGCAGCGCCACCGGCAAAAGCAACATTACCGATAAAATTAAACGCCTGGTTACCCGCACCCACATTAGCATCGATCGTTGACAAATCAATCTTATCTACCCCATGCGTAAAATCCGTACAAATATCTCGATTAACACCTACCACACTTTCATTGGTCGCATTAAAATCATAGACATCCAAGCCGCCGCCATCAGTCATGGTGTCTGTCCCCAAGCCGCCAACAATCGTGTCATTACCCAGTCCGGCGTTGATGATGTCGTTGCCGCCCAAACCCGAAAGCGTATTCGCGAGGCTATTTCCCGTAATGGTGTTTGCCGCACTGTTTCCGGTTCCATTGACGGCCGTCAGAAAACCGGCGGTATTATCTAACGTAAGGTTTTCAAAATTGTTTTTTAAAGTCGTACTTGCTAATCGCGTAATCACCGTATCGGTGCCTTGCCCTGCGATTTCACGAATATCGTCTAATGTTGAATTAATTCGATAAATATCATCACCCGCAAACCCCAACATCAAGTCGTTGCCTAACGACCAATTGGCGTTCATGTCGTCGCTCAGATTGGTCCCCAATAATGGAAGAAAAAAATTTCCATCATCATTAAAAATTGTTCCATTGACTATTGCCATGATTTATCTCCTTTTGAAATACAATTTCCGCCCAAAAAGGCAGCAATTCAAGTCACAAATTAAACTTAGATTGCGATGCAACTGTAAAGAGCGCTCATTTCAAAATCTGTGAGAAAAATCACATTGTTGAAGAAATAATGTGGAAAATTTGCAAAACGCGTTGTTTTTTAATGTGATCTTTTATTAGTGGAGCTATTAAAATCCTTTACAACATTGCCCCATTTTTCCTTAAGATTTTCTGATGCACTATAAATTTCTTCATTATATGGACACTTGCTATCACGTCCAAATAGCGCCGGGACTGCACAGATAATTGCCTCTTTGTTTGTTAAACGCGTCTTATCATCCCTGTCATCATTTAATCTAAAATTTGTTGCAATATTGTTCAATTGACGCTGCAAATCGGGGTTAGGTGTTTCATCAAATGTAATGTGTACAAACTGCATTTTCTGATGAATGTCTTTATTTAGATCTTTCCAAAATTCGGAATCATTGCAGTATTTGGCCGCATCAACAGTCCCTTTCCAATTAAAAAAACTGTTACAGGCTGTTATTTTTCTTTTGTTAGAATCTGCCATCCCCTGATTTTCCATTCTGCTATATGGAAAGATGTTTTTTGTTTCAAATTCCGTTAGAAGTCTTTCTCTATTTTTTCCCAATAACGAATCTGTGGCAACAATAAAATTTAAATCAACAATAAAGCCATACCATGGACGCGGGTCATTGTATTTTTCATCTACACCACTCGAATTTACATAAGCATCCACTAAAATGACTGTGATTTTCTCATAATCTTTTAATTGTTTGTTTCTATGTAGACTCCAAATTGCACGCTTGATGCTGGTGAGCCCCAAATTGTCTGCATTTCCCCCATCAAATACGTGCACATATTGATTTTTATTTCCTAGGCAATGATTTTCTAAGGTCATGAAATTAAACACACCAGGAAAGGTAGCCGATGCCATCACTCCTCGAGACAAATCGTATTCATCTATTGATGAGCAAATTTTTCCAAAATCTTCAGCCGAAAAAGTAAAAGCCTGTCCAAATGAGCTTTCATTTAATTGTTCTTGAGTAAAATTGGAACTTCCCTTGGTAGCATTAATAATTAAATTTGGACGCGCAGGATTGAGCTCTGAGAATTTAAGATCTAACCCATTGCTCTTCCTGTCAAATAGATTATCGGCGAATGTTTGAGCCATGATGTCAGTACGATCATACGTCGAGAGCCAATAATGGAATATATTATCAGGCCAAAACCAATTTCCTATCCACGGCAGAATGTAATTCTTACTCATTAACTCGATAACGTTTTCTTTACTCCATTCCCGTTCGGAAACCGCTTTGTCGCACTCATTTTTAGCTTCTGTTTCTCCAGAGCTTGCATAATATGCCGCTGCCAATGATCCGCCGGAAACTGAGGATATTAAATCCACTTCTGATAAAATGTCATAACTACTTCCATTGGCCTGGATATTCTTCATCTCGTCCATCGACAAACCCGATAGCAATGCCGCCCGTGAACCGCCACCTGAGAGTGCTAATAGCACCAGATTTTTTTTATGTTGCTTGGGATTACAATCCACCTCAAGGCGCTCATCGCCTACTTTCTTGATGCGCTCATTGCGTAATTCAAAGCTTGCTTGTGACGTTGATTTTTCCCCTTCCGATATTTTACTGTTCGTGCTTGCCTTATATGGAATACTTCCACATCCTGACAGGATGAATAACAGCATGGCTAATGAACCAAAACAAATTAAATTAGCATTCATTTTCAATACTCACAAGATTCTTGAAAAACGAATATAAAACTACAACGATTCAAACACGCCAGCAGCACCCATGCCACTTCCAATACACATCGTCACCATGCCGTATTTTTTATGATGACGGCGCAAACCATGCAATAAAGTTGCCACCCGGATAGCACCCGTCGCACCCAATGGATGACCTAACGCAATTGCCCCCCCCAAAGGATTGACTTTTTCACGGTCTAATGCTAAATCATGAATGACCGCAAGACTTTGTGCTGCAAACGCTTCATTCAGTTCGATCCAATCTATGTCATCCTGTTTAATGTTGGTTTGCGCCAGCACTTTAGGAATAGCTTTGATCGGGCCAACACCCATAATTTCAGGTGGCACGCCAGCCACTGAAAAACCAATAAAACGGGCCAAAGGTGATAAATTAAAACGTTGCATCGCTTTCTCGTTCATCAGTACAACCGCACCCGCACCATCGGACATTTGCGAACTGTTTCCTGCCGTCACCGAACCTTTGGCGGAAAAAACCGGCCGTAATTTCGCCAACACCTCAAGGCTGGTATCCGCACGCGGCCCTTCGTCAGTATCTTTCAACGATACTTGCTCGAGAACTTTGTCAGCTTCTAAATCTGGCCTTTTTTCCACTACTTGATAAGGAGATATTTCCTGCTTAAATTCACCCGAATCGATGGCTTGCAATGCACGCCTGTGACTTGTCAAAGCAAATTCATCCTGGGCCTCGCGGGAGATATGCCATTGCTCGGCGACTTTTTCACCGGTCATACCCATACCATACGCAATTGCAACATGCTCTTGGTGTGTAAAAGTAGCCGGGTTAATGGCCACTTTATTACCCATCATAGGTACCATGCTCATACTTTCGGTACCAGCTGCGATCATGACATCGGCTTCCCCAAGGCGAATTCGATCCGCAGCCAAAGCCACCGATTGCAAGCCTGAAGCACAGAATCGGTTAATGGTCATACCTGAAACACTATCCGGGAAACCAGCCAACAATAGTGCAACACGCGCGACATTGATTCCTTGTTCAGCCTCCGGCATGGCGCAACCGACGATCACATCATCAATTGCAGCCGGATCGAGCCCTTCACATTGCTTCATGACTGCTTGCAACACATGCACCAGCATATCGTCCGGGCGTACATTTTTAAACATACCTCGCGGCGCTTTACCAACCGGCGTACGGGTAGCAGCTACGATATAGGCTTCTTCAGTTTGTTTGCTCATGAAAGTCTCCGTGAATCGGGAAGATGAATCAATTTCTTAATGGTTTACCGGTTTTGAGGGTATGTTCGATACGTTGCTGTGTTTTTTCGGTTGCTATCAACTCCATGAAGGCAGCACGCTCCAACTCAAGAAACCAATCCTCATCCACCAAGCTGCCAGGGGTCAAATCACCACCACACATGACCTGCGCAATCTTTTTACCGATCAAATAATCGTGTTCGGAAATAAACTGGCCTTCGAGTAAGTTAACGAGCTGTGCTTGGATGGTTGCAATGCCAGTACTGCCTGCAACCGGAATTTCGCGTGCGTGCAATGGTGGACGGTAACCAGCTTCTGCCATCGCTAACGCTTGCGCTTTAGCGACATGTAGCAATTCAAAACGATTCATCACAATGGTATCGGAGCGACGCAAATATTCGAATTCTTTTGCTTGCTCCGCGCTTTTCGCTAATTCGGCCATCGCTACCGTTTGAAAATAGTGTTTTAACAACGGAAAAGGGTCGCCATCTTTTGCATTCCGTGCGGCCTTGAGGGCAAATTCCTTACATCCACCACCGGCTGGCAACAAACCAACACCTGCCTCAACCAAGCCGATATAACTTTCCATCGTTGCTACGGCATGGTCGCAATGCATGACAAATTCGCACCCGCCTCCCAAAGCCAATCCATCAACGGCTGCAACGGTTGGGATCATAGAATAACGCAACGCTTGCGATGTTTGCTGGAACTGCTGAATCATGTGATTGACTTCAGCCAGCTTACTGGCCATCAGTGCATCGGCCAGGTCTAGCTCACGCGCAGCTTTTAGTACCGTCGCCTGGGTGGTTTTCATGAATTTTCTGAGAAACTGTTGAAACACAGACGGCGGCGCAGGTCGGTGGCCTGATGGCTTCGGTTTTTCAGTCGCTTTTTGTAAATTAGCGCCCGCAGAAAACGGCGGCTCTGTTTGCCAGATCACTAAGGCACGCCAGTTCTGCTCGGCTTCTTGAATGGCTTGTTGCACACTTTGCAATACTTCAATGCCGATGGTATGCATTTTGGTGTTGAAACTCAGAATGGCGACTTGATCGTCGTCATCCAGATGCCACATTCGAATCGCATCGTTTTCAAAAATTGTTTTACCGTACTCCGCGGTTTCCCCGATCAGGCGATCCGGAAAAAGCTGACGCCGATAAACCGATAATCTTGAACGAGGCTGCAATTGATCGAAAGCCGGCGCATAAGAACCTTGCGGCGTATGTATACTTTGCATGTTACTTTGCGCGATCTTATGCACCCATTGCGGTAACGGTGTAGAGCTCATGCTTTTGCCCGAGGCGATATCTTGCTCAATCCATTCAACAAGTTGCTTCCAACCTGCCGCTTGCCATATTTCAAAAGGCCCTTGGTTCCAACCAAATCCCCACCTCACCGCCAAATCAAGATCTCTAGCGTTATCTGCGATATCTTCCAGTTGTACCGCACAATAGTGGAATAAATCCCGGAAAACCGCCCAGAGAAACTGAGCCTGTTGCTTCTCTGCACTCCGTAATACAACAAACTTTTCTACTGAACCACTAAATTTCAACAAGTGCTTGATGTCTTCATCCACGTTACCTTCCGACAATCGATAACTTTGTGTGGCTAAATCAAGCACATGAATCTCACCGTTTATTTTTTGATAAACGCCGCGCTTAACCTTTTCCCCCAGCGCACCGGCATCAATCAAACCTTGCATCCAGTCGGGTACTGTGAAATAACGGTGCCAAGGATCATGGGGTAACGTATCGCGCATGGTATTAACCACATGCGCCAAAGTATCGAGCCCCACCACATCAGCGGTGCGAAACGTAGCGCTTTTCGGTCGCCCAATCAAAGTGCCGGTCAACGCATCCACTCCATCGAAGCCAAAACCAAACTCTTTCGCATGATGCATGGTCGCCAATAATGAAAACACACCAATGCGGTTAGCAATAAAATTGGGCGTATCTTTGGCGCGAACAATGCCTTTCCCGAGGTAAGTCACCAGAAAAGCTTCCAAATGATCCAGCATAATGGCATCACTCGACTGACACGGAATGAGTTCCACCAAATGCATATAACGCGGCGGATTAAAAAAATGCACACCACAAAAACGATGCCGCAACGTTTCTGGGAAAGCTTCAGCCAATTGGTTGATTGAAAGTCCCGAAGTGTTGGACGCAAAAATGGTTTGCTCGCCTAAATGGGGTGCGACTTTAGTATAAAGATCACGTTTCCAATCCATACGTTCGGCGATCGCTTCTATCACCAAATCGCACTCTTTAAGTAATCCTAAATGTTGTTCATAGTTGGCGGGACGAATGAACGTTGCTTTGCTTTTGATCGATAAAGGCGCAGGCTCTTGCTTGTTCAGTTTTTCTATCGCCTTGAGCACATTGGCATTCGGGTTTTTTTCATCTCCCGGCAATTCAAACAAGAGCGTTTCAATATTGGCATTAACCAAGTGTGCAGCGATTTGCGCGCCCATGACACCAGCGCCTAATACGGCCACCTTTCGGATAATAGAGCGTTGATTATTCAATTTCGCTTCTCCTGCTTGATTCGGTTATTGAACAAGCGGCTATTCTAGTCAAAACCAGCGAATAGCGCATTCTCCACACATACATACAGTGCATGTCGTCTTGCCGACAATGATCTTGATTAGGAATATAGCGTAAAGCGATCGATACTGCCAGTTGTGTTGAAAAAAAGGTGCAGCTCTGTAGAATCAATACGCATTTTGCGTCTGCTTTAACGCCGCGTAATGACGCAGATGACTTTAAATAGTCTATAAATCAGCATCATTTCAAGATAAACAAATTGAGTTTTTTGCAAACTATCTCATTTTGTGAAGTAAGTACCATAAATAAATAAGATAATTTACCATCTTTGACTCTCAAGGCGATTCTTCCCGTGCAAAAATCTCTTCGTATTTGACGGCTCTTTTATCCTCATATCACTTGGCTTGAGTAGAAAAGATGAAAACACATGCCGACGCAACCCCCATGAATCAGCAAAACGTACATGATTGATCCAACCCTGTATGCTGGCATCAAACCCTGCAAAAGAAATTTTCCCTGTACGATAGGCTTCATAACGATGATCCAAATGATGTGTGGCGTACCTAACCTTACGGGCTTTTATTTTACGGAATTCACGATAAATCATAAAACCCAACCAAGGAATACCGTTTGCCGAAGGTAACACTTGTGCTTTCTGATCATGAATAGTCAAACGTAGCTTAGCCAGCCGTGATTTTAATGCAGCCTTCCATTCCCAGAGTAATTCCTTGTGATCTGCGAACAGTGCAAAATCATCGACATAACGTAGATAAGCCTTGCAGCCCAGCTCACGTTTAACAAATAAATCAAAGCCATGCAGGTAGCAATTCGACCAAAACTGCGATGTCAAATTACCAATCGGTAATCCACGTGGCCTGCAAACGGCAAGCAAATCATCACCTGGGAACCACACCATTTGGTACTCATCCGCCAAAGCATCGCAACCACCGGAAATTACTTTTTCGATTAACGCCACGATATCAGGTTCTGGGATAAGCTTGCGTAGACTTTCAAGCAATATGGCATGATCAATCGATGCAAAATGTTGGCGAATATCGCAGCGCAGGACATAGCGATATTTCCGAGAAAAATGCTGCAAGCGATCAATTGCACGATGAGTTCCTTTACCTATCCGATTGGCATAGCTATCTGGAATAAATACTTGTTCAAAACGCGGTTCAATAACACCACACAATGCATGATGCACCACCCGATCCCGGAATATGGCTGCGCTGATTTTACGTCGTTTCGGTTCATGAATATAAAAATGCGTATAAGGACCAGGAATATAGTTTCCTTTTTCCAGTTCTTCATGTAGTTGCAACAAATGATCAATGAGCTGAAACTCAAACGCAGCAACATCAATCTTGTGACGTTTCCCCATCGCTGCCCGCTGAAATGCCTGCAACAGGTGCGGCAAGCTACACAATTTCTGAAAAGATTGACTACAATCGTGGAGATTATCGATGACACAAGACCTCATATTACTGACACGATTATTTGATTTATTGAGTTGGTTGTTACCAAAGGTAGAACATTTCCCAAAAGCATACCGGCAAAGCATAACATTACGCTTGATGAATGCTACTTTGGATTGCCAGGAAGCGGTTTTTACGGCACAAAGCACTCGTGATGCCCGTCGCAATACCGCTTTACAGGATGCAGATGCCGCGCTAAATTGCCTCCGGCTGTATTTGCGACTCGCACATCAATGGCATTGGCTGAATGATGGTCAGTATATTCATGTCAGCACCCAGGTTGCAGAAATCGGAAAATTGTTGGGTGGTTGGATTAAACAAACCCGCCGCTAAGATAGGTGAGCGCCACGGGAGCGAATCCAGGTGGCGCTCAGTTTTAATATGCGCCCGACGCGATACTGCCACATGCGGACAGGATTCACCTGCGCCATCTATCCATCTCCGGCCTCGGCCAGCAAGCCGTAACCGGCTGGCAATTCCGGCAGCGGAGCAGATTTCGATGTGGGACGAACACAACACCCGAAAACCGAGATTGTTGTTACGATTGTCCGGATGGTTGTTGTTACGCGCCGACGCACGCACGTTGTCTGGATTATTGTTCCAGGAACCACCGCGCAGCACGCGGACCTCATCTCAGGGAACCCCACAGAAAACTGCATTCTGCCAGTAAAGTATGCCAGCTTACTGAATGAGATGCAAAAAACAAAAGCGCCGCTACGCGGCGCTATCAGTGAACAGCAAACCAGTGCTTCAGCGATCAGCGCGCCAGCGATCCGCTATTCGATGGGGGACGAACACAACACCCGAAAACCGAGAAAGTAGTTACGATTGACCGGAGGGGCGTAGTAACGCGCCGACGCACGCACGAAGTCCGGATCATTGAACCAGGAACCACCGCGCAGCACGCGAAATTGTTCGTCTGTCGTATCATCATTACAGTCTTGCTCATTGCCATCAAACCGCTCTCGCCAGCTTGAGCATGTCCACTCCCAAACGTTACCCGACATATCATACAAACCGAACGGATTTGCGGCAAAACTACCCACTGGTGCTGCTTCTTTAGTGTCCCATGGGCTGTCGCAACCATTACAATTAGCCTTGTTGCTACCGACTTCATCGCCCCAGGAATAGGCTGTAGCCGTCCCCGCCCGGGCAGCATATTCCCATTCCGTTTCCTTCGGCAGGCGGCAGTTTAGTCCGTTTTGTTTGCCCAGCCAGGCGACATAGCCCATTGCATCAAACAAGTTGACATTCACCACTGGACGGTTGCCGCGCCCGCCTTGGGCGGTATTCGGAAACTTAATGTCTGTGTCGCCGGAACGATGTTGCTGCCAGACATAATAATCATACTGATCATAGGTGACTTCCGTTTTTCCCAGGTAAAAAGCCTGAGATATTTCGATCGGCTTACCTGGCACGCCAAAATGCTTTTCCAGTTCACCCAAGCGTTCGATAAATGCTGCATCCTGCTCACCCATATTGAAAGAGCCGGGAGGAATGGGCTTTTCTGTCAAATCCGGAAGCGGTGCATAGCCCAAGCGAAAACGTTGTAGCGTCACGATCATATCAAAGGGCAGGTCATGCTGCTGCAGCCAAACAATGGATTCTGCGGCATACGCAACGAACATTACCAGCAGGCCCATCAGCATAACTCTTGCACGCCGGCTCCATGCCAAAAAGCGGCTTTCGGTGGTATTGGGAGGAATGCGCAATGCACGATATTTTTTCAGATCGACATACCGCAAATGCCATAAACGCTTTAAGCCTGTGCTTTGCTGCCAGCGTTTACTTTCGTGTACAAGTTCTTGGCGATAAAGGTCGCGATCGCGGTTTTTCTCGATGTAATCGTAGAGCGTTGGCCAGTAACCGGTCAGTTTTTCCAGTTTTTGATCCTGCAGCGCGCGCGCCCGAATCAGCGTTTCGTGAATCAAGTCGACATACTGTTGCTGATGCTCACCTTCTTGCTTGAGTGTAACTAACCGTAGTACGGGGTCGCGACTCTCGCTCGGAACATCCACAGCACGTTCACCCGACAGCATGCGTACCACTTGTTCGCCCAGTTTGTCATCACCCTCCCCCGCAACGGCTATGGCTTCTTCACGGGTAATGCGCCGACGCGTGTTGCGGCCATCCGTATTGATGCTTGTCAATGCCAACAACAATTCCAGAGCCGCATGCTTGCCTTTGGGGTGCTTTTGCCCCACGCGTTCCAATAGCGCATCGGCTTGTTGGCTGAGCATGCCGGCAATGCCGTTTTGCTGACGATAGAAATCACCACTGAGCTTTTTACGGCCTGACGGGTGATCTTGCAATTCTTTCCACAAGGTAAACAAACCATTTTCTACGAGTGGCAGCGCCCCCACTTCATCCTTGGTATCCGCCAATATGGCTGTCGTCACATCACTGACATCCAATCCGGCTAAGCGAGCAGGTTGTTCAATAATTTCACGCAAGCCTTGCTCGGAGATGAGTGGCAAAAAATAACGTTTACAGCGGTGATTGTAAATGGCTTGCAAACGAGGTAGGTATTCAAACCGTTCCAGAAAATCGGCACGCACGGTGCTAATCAGAAACAACGGACATTCCGGGTCTTGAAGTGCATACGCCAACAGTGCATCGAATTGCTTTCGTGCGGCATCTCCGGCAAAGGTAAACAACTCTTCAAACTGATCGACGACGAGCAAGAATGCGCCGCCTGGTTGCTTGAAATTCTTCAGGGTTGAAGCAAGCGCCGTTTCTTTTGCCGCCAGTCGTTCAAACCGTGTCCCCATATCCCGCTTGGCAGGGTCTTCGATCAACCCCTGTTCAAGGATCTCGGCCAATTTCTCGAGCGGATTCTGACCCGGCATCATCGGTCCCAGTATCCGCCAGTGCTCGATACCTGTGCATGACCACAGTGCGCCTTGTTCGATCATGGGCAACATACCGGCATTGACCAATGACGATTTTCCCGAACCGCTGTTGCCTTCGATTTGTAACCAACGAATATAGTTCGATCCACGAGGTTGGTGAGGGCTATCGGGATTGTTTAGCCGCTGATTACCCAAAGTAGCGAGAGCTTCAAGCGTCTCTTTGCGCCGCCCAAAAAATAACTTTGCATCCTGTTTACCGAAAGCGCTGAGTCCCAGGAAAGGACAACCTTCAAACAATGGTTGGTCATCAATGCAAATCGTGCGTGCTTTGATCGCTTCAATCAGCTTTGCAGATATCGGCGATTCGGGTGACCATTTTTCGGCCTGAAACAACGCCAGAAAAGGAGGCAGCGACTCGGGCTTGGCTTCATCCAATAAAATTGGAAAAATCGGCAGACGCAGTGCATCGTCATGCGGCGAAAAATACCGACTCAATGCAACCTGTGCTTCAGCACCGACCCAACGCTGAACGCCATCGCGCCCGATCAACAGCACAAACGCGCTGCATTGCTGCAATGTTTCTTCTAAGCGCGTAAGCCATTGCTCGCCCACCCGGATTTGCTCTTCATCCTGAAACACATTCAAACCCGCCCCGGTTAATCCTTGGCGCAAGGCAATACAGGCTATGCGATCGGTACGGCTGTAACTGATGAATACAGGTTTGGTTACGCCAGATTCGGATGCGCTAGATTTGGATACCGATAAACGATCGTGGCTATTTGCCATACGATAATTCCGCTTTTATAAAAGATTTATTGGGTGGGCAATGTAGATTCAAGATAATACTGCATTGCCTGTCACCGCCAGGTCGCTAAAAACTGTTCCGCATTAAAACCTACCGTTGCACGCTTTCCATCCGTCAACAATGGTCGTTTGATCAAACGGCCATTCGTTTCTAGCAGATTCAACATTTCTTGATGGGTCAGTGTAGGAAATAGTTGTTTAATATTGAGCTGGCGATACTGCTCGCCGCTGGTGTTGAACATTTTTTGCGGCAATACATTGGCTAGTGCTACGATTTTAGCCAATTGAACCGCCGTGGGCGGACATTCGGTAATATCGATAAATTCGTACGCCAACTTATGTTGCTGCAAATGCTGCTCGGCTTTGCGACAAGTCGTACATTTTTTGTAACCGTATAACAGAATAATCATAGCGAAGTTAGTAAGCAATCAGGAATCCGTTGATCGATCGAAGCTATTCGCCACCCTTAGGCCCCCAAAAAACTACCCATGCGATGAAATCATCCGAAAAGTTTTCAAACCGATGTTCAACATGTGCCGCAACAAAAAACACCATTCCCGGTGCAAACGAATGCCGCTCTCCGGCAATAACCAATTCACCTTGGCCAGAGTGAATAAAATATAACTCATCCTGATCATGGGGCGTTTGGATATCGGTTGCTTTGGGGGTATAAATCTCAACAGACATGGAACCATGCGCAAATGCCAGCGCAAATGGTTCACCCATCGGCCATTCGGCGCTCGCTTTACCTGGAATTTTATTTAAAAGCTCGGCAATAGTCGCTTTCATTCGATTTCCTTAATTTCCTTAAGCATTTCTTAATGGTATAAAAAAACAGCAGCAGAATTTTTGGCTTTTATTTTTGGCTTTTATTAACCAGCTGTGTAACGGCACCAATGGCTTCGTTACACATTGCAGCGCGGTTCTGATCATGGGCAATTTTAGCAAACTCGCTATCCCCTTCCCCGCGCCCCTTATCAAACTCAGCTTGAATATCGATGCCAAGCTCGCGATAGGTTTTCTCACCACCTGCCATGTTCGCATCAAAACTGGCTTTGTATGCGGACAATACCTCATTTGAAGCCCCACATCGCTCAATGAATTGATGCATTCTTCCAGCATTCAACACACTCGCCACAATAAAATCCTTAGCACTGCCACCCCCTGCTAAAGGATGCTGCTGCGCATAGGCCGCAGAAGTAACGGAAAGCAGCAACCCTAATAGGCTTAACATATCCAGCATTAACATCCTCTTCCGAGGTTTATTTTTCTGATCCATTATAGTATTCGAATTATTCCCGTTTAATCTGCCAACAGCCTCATTAAATAGCCATGATGGTAACACAATCACCTTTTGGCAAAAAAATTCTCAATTTCTGATAATTCGCGTGTACGCCTCATGGGTGGCAAGCTCTGCCAGATCTGTTTGCCGTAGGCTTTGGTAATCAAACGAGGGTCACAAATCATCAATACCCCCCGATCTGTTTCATCTCGAATCAAACGCCCCGCACCTTGCTTTAAATTAATCACCGCACGCGGTAATTGGTATTCAATAAAAGCGTTTCGCCCTTCAAGATTGATTTTTTCAATTCGAGCTGATAACACGGGATCATCAGGCGGCGCAAAGGGCAATTTATCAATAATGACCAGCGAAAGTGCTTCTCCTCGCACATCAACGCCTTCCCAAAAAGACTGGCTGCCAATCAGGATAGCGTTCTTCAATTCCCGAAATTTCTCTAAAATATAGGAGCGTGAACCTTGGCCTTGCAACAACAAAGGATAATCTAATGCTTCAGCAGCTTGCAGCAATTCATAAATACGCTGCATCGCACGCAAACTGGTGCACAAAAAGAAAGCCCGGCCACTACTGGCACGCAATACCGGCAAGGCTGCCTGGACCACTCGATCGATATAGCTTGGATGATTAGGTTCTGGCAATCCAGTTGGCACGTACAATAGCGCTTGTTCGGGGTAATTGTAAGGACTCTCCCAGTATGCAGTTTGTGCCGAAGCCAAACCCATTTCTGCGGTGTAATGTGTAAAATTCTGCTTAACGGACAAGGTAGCAGAAACAAAAATCCAAGCTCTTGCCGTCGCGCTGAGCTGCTTTTGGAAAATATCTGCAACGGATAATGGCGTTATGTTTAATTGTAAGGCCTGATGAAAAATCTCAACCCAACGTATCTCGTTTTGTGATGACTGTTCGTCACGCCATCGTTGTATAAAATGCAAATGATCGGCCGCACGCTGCCAGCAATTCTTCAATCCTTCTGAGCGTTCGGCTTGATTTTCTAGAAGCTTAACCAATTCAAGCAATTGATCAATGACGTCATTAAGCGTGTGGTTGAAACGCTTATTTTTTTCTATCATCGACTGTGATAGACGGATGTTTTCTTCCGGAATTGCTAAACGAAAATCGCGCACGCTTTTTTCAAAAGCTGCGTTAACCAGTGGAAGTGCTTGAAAATCTCTTGCTGCTTCAACAGCTTCAATTTTAGTGTCACGTACCAATTCTAATAACTGACCCGTGCTAACCGATTCACCAAAAAATAGACTGGCGGTTTCTGGCAATTGGTGCGCTTCATCAAAAATAACCGTATTGCAGGCCGGTAGTAATTCATTCAAGCCTTCATCACGCAACATCACATCCGCAAAAAATAAATGATGATTGACCACCACGACATCTGCTAATAAAGCTTGTTTTCGTGCCTCCATGACAAAACAATCCTTGAAGTTCGGACATTCTGCGCCGAGACAATTGTCTCGCGTTGAAGTTACCATCTGCCATATCGAAGCATTTTCCGGAATTTCACTTAATTCACTTTTATCGCCAGTCTGGCTGACACGGGCATAACGCTCGATGGACTGCAAGTGTCGAATATCTTCACGTGTCGTAAAACTGACGCGATCATCCTGTAAACTCTTTTCCAAATGATAGTGGCAGATATAATTAGCGCGACCTTTCAACAAGGCAATCGTAACTGGGATTTTTAGTGCTGCTCGCACGTTTGGAATATCTCTTCTGAAAAGCTGGTCTTGTAGTGTTTTGGTTCCTGTGGAGATAATCACTTTACCGCCATTAAGCAAAGCAGGAACTAGATAGGCGAGTGTTTTCCCCGTTCCTGTACCCGCTTCTGCCACCAGAATTTGCCGCTTGTTAATCGCATTGGCAATAGCATTCGCCATTTCCAATTGCTGACGGCGCACGTGAAATTCGTTGATGTAATTTGAGAGAACACCGCCCTCAGAGAAAATTGATTCCATATCAAACATAGATGTGCGATAACGCGATTAATCCTGGACACTGATGGTTGAAAAACCGACGATTCGTCAAAAGAGAAACAGCTTAATAATTAGTAAGCGTAAATAAACAATATCCTAATGAATGCATATGGATTTATAATTATAATGATGACCAGTTGCCACAATTAGAATGTGAATCAATTTTGATGTATTCTCTCCAGCTCATAAAGGTACTAGATGGACTCCATCTCAAATGTGTAATTGTTCAGTCGCTGATAAAACCCCTTGATTGAAAGTAAAACAGGATTAGGAAAAATTACTTTGTTCAAGTCTGAAAACCTATCTGATTGCCATCCTATTTTCTCTGTATTCTTCAATAGGCAGCTTATCCAGAATAGTTGCGTTTTGCTGTTATTGTGCCTGCTTCCACTGACTGGACTAAGTGACGAACTGTCGCCCACACAGTCTTCCGAATCAGATGAAAAATCAAAAGCAATCGTTAAACCACAAAGAAAACCGGTTTATATCGAAGCGGACAATATTACCGGATATTACAAACAAGAGGTAGAAGCAAGTGGAAATGCGGAATTGCGGCATGGTGACAACATTCTAGTTGCTGATCGCATGAAGTATTTTCAAAACACGGAAGAAACCGAAGTCGAAGGAAACATCCACTTAGATAGAGTGAAGGAAATTATTAAAGGCGATCATCTTAAACTCAACTTGCAAACCAATGAAGGACAAATGTCCGAACCAAAATACTATATAAAAAACGGTAAAGGTCGCGGGTCTGGAGAGATGCTATTCTTTGAAGGCAAAGATCACTACCGCATCGAAAAAACCAGCTATACCACCTGCCCTGAAGGCAATCACGATTGGTACATTCGTGCGAGTGATTTAAAAATTGATAACAAAAATGAGGTTGGTACAGCCCGTAACGTTAGTATTATGTTCAAGGACACGCCGATCCTATATACCCCATGGCTAGATTTTTCCTATAGCGGTAAACGTAAAACAGGTTTGTTAGCCCCTTTATTGGGTTATAACGTTCACACCGGATTTGATACGGCGCTACCCATTTATTTGAATATTGCACCCAATATCGACGCAACCATAGCACCCCGTGTAATGACCATGCGTGGTTTTATGTTAAGCAACGAGCTGCGCTATATGGGGGAAAAAATGAATGGGCATTTGCTTTTTGATATTCTCCCGACGGATATCAATACCAACAAAACACGCTGGGGCATTTTGTTTACGCATACACAAAACTTTGGCAAAGGCTGGCAAGGGATACTTAACTACAATCGAGTTTCCGATGATCGATATTTTCGTGAATTGACACCCAACCTTTCTCAAACCAGTATGACCAACCTTTCTCAAATGGCGGCCACATCCTATAACGGTCGTTTAGGTCTGGATGGCACGATCAGTTTCAATGCACTGGTTCAGCGTTTTCAAACCATTCAGGATCGATTACAGTTATTTACCGCACCCTATTCACGCCTACCTTACGTATCCTTGGACATTAACAAACCCAGTTTGGGCGGTTTACTTGAGTTTGGCTTGAATAGCAGTTGGGGCAATTTTCAGCATCATGCATTGCGAACAGTGCCCGACACCAAATTTCTACCCGATGGACACCGCTTCGTAATTAACCCGTACGTCAGCATGCCGCTACGAAATGAATATGGTTACATCACACCGAAAATTGGCTTCCACTACACGCATTACAGCTTGTCGAATGCAGTTCAGGGCCATGAAGATAAGGGACAAAATCATGATCGTGCTCTGCCGATTTTTAGCATAGACAGCGGCACAACGTTTGAGCGGCCGATGCAAATGAGTGGCACCAAATTTACACAAACACTGGAACCACGATTATTCTACGCGTATGTTCCCTACCGCAATCAAAATCATCTTCCCGTCTTTGATTCGGCAATCAATGACTTTAATTTCGCGCAAATACTGCAAGAAAACCGCTTCAGTGGAAGCGACCGTATTAATGACGCAAACCGTTTGACAGCGGCATTAACATCTCGTTTTGTGGAACAAGAAACCGGTATTGAACGACTCAGGCTCGCTGTTGGTCAAGTATTTAATTTTAGTGACCCTAAAGTAAAATTTTTGGACCCTCAGGTCACAAGTGGAAAATCTGATTTTGTTGCTGCCGTTTCTGGACGATTAACACCGCAACTAAGTACTGATTCCAATATCCAGATGAACGAAAAGGGGCTTGAAATAGAGAAAATTCGTTCAGGTCTAAGTTATCAACCCGAACCAGGAAAAGTTCTCAATTTTGGTTATCGGTATACACGTAATGTTTTGGAACAAGTTGATTCATCGCTTCAATGGCCTATTGTGGGTGGTTGGCACGGCGTCGCACGCATCAACTACTCGCTGAAAGACGACAGGATTCTGGCTGGGCTTGCCGGCATTGAATATAACTCGTGTTGTTGGGCTTTTCGCGTTGTTATGCAACGCTTAACAACCGCAACACAAACCACCACCACAGCTTTTTTTGTGCAGCTAGAATTGAAAGGTTTGATGGGTATCGGCAACAATCCGTTACAGGTGTTGCAAAATACCATTCCTGGTTATACCAGCATTTATTAATTAAATGACACGTTCTTATTAAGCTTATTTATCCAGCGTCATCAAACATGCGTCAAAGAAATCATTTTTATATTCTTCTATTGGTCGCATTGTTAGCGCCCCACTTGGTGAGCGCACAAGAAACACCCTCCGAACCCGTCACACAAGCCATTTCTACCGATACACAGATCAGTAAACCGCTTAATCGCATTATTGCAGTAGTCAATGAAGATGTCATTACCGAAAAAGAATTCACAGAAGCTATCAAAACCGCCACTAAACGGCTGCAATCGCAAGGAGTTCAAATACCGGATGATCCGAAACCACTTCATAACCAGGTTCTCGAAACGATCATTACCAAACGCATTCAACTACAACACGCGAAAGAAATAGGATTAGACATCAACGACAATGAAGTCGATGAGACAGTCAATCGCATTGCTGATGAAAATAAAATGACTTTATCCGAGTTCTCGAGCGTACTCGAGAAAGACGGTATTGGCATGGAAAAATTTCGGCAAGAAATACGTGATGAAATGATTATTTCACGTCTCAGAGACCGCGAAACAAAAGCACAAGTCAATGTTACTGATGGAGAAGTTGAGAATTTTCTCCGAACGCAAGATACCTCCTCAATTGGCAGTGATGAATACCGCCTTGGGCATATCTTGGTAGCAGTAACAGAAAACATGAACAATGCACAAATTCAACTAAAAAAAGAACGCGCAGATTTAGCCTATGGAAAATTAAAAGAAGGAGCCGATTTTTCCATAGTAGCGTCAGAATTTTCAGATGCGGCTGATGCAGCACAAGGTGGAATTGTCGATTGGCGCCCTGCATCACAATTAGGTCCACAGTTCGCTGAACTGCTGGGTACACTTCAACCGGGTGATTTGACGCAAATAATCCAAAGTCCAGCTGGCTTTCATATCTTTAAATTAATAGGTCGCCGCATACAAGAAGTACCTACAGTGGTTATAGATCAAACGCAAGCGCGGCACATATTAATTAAAATCAATGAATTGTCCTCTGATTCTGATGCCAAGCTTAAAATCACAAAACTAAAAGAACGTCTTGACAAAGGTGAGAATTTTGAAGAACTTGCCAAGCTTTATTCGGAGGATGCCAGTAATAGCACCGGTGGAAATCTTGGCTGGCTATCTCCAGGCGACACCGTACCCGCTTTTGAACAAGCTATGAACGCTTTAACGCCAGGTCAAGTCAGCGAGCCGGTTAAATCACAATTTGGTTGGCATTTGATCCAAGTAATCGAGCGCCGTACTCAAGACGTCAGTATCGAGCGGCGCAAGCAAGCAGCTCGCCAAGCAATACGTACGCGCAAATCCGATGTAGTCATTCAAGAATGGATAACGCAATTACGCGATCAAGCGTATATCGAGTTACGCCTGGAAGACGACGATTAGTGAACTCAAACCAGTTACCAACGTTGGCTTTGACTGCAGGTGAACCTGCCGGTATAGGCCCTGATTTATGCATACAAATTGCACAACAATCCATCGCGTGTAAGTTAGTAATCATCGCAGATCGGGAATTATTGCAAATTCGCGCACAGCAACTGAAGTTACCAATACAGATTCAAGATGCTTCCATTCATTGCCAAGATATACACAAGCCAGGTAGCTTGAATATACTGCACACCCCATTGCCAGAGCCGGCATTACCCGGAAGGTTAAATTCGCGCAATGCACAGTACGTAATCAAAACACTCGATATCGCAATCGCGGGTTGCCAATCCGGCCAATTCGATGCCATGGTAACCGCCCCCGTTCACAAAGGTATCATCAATGATGCCGGCATTACGTTTACCGGACATACCGAATATTTAGCGGAGGCTACGCAAAGCCCAGTCGTGATGATGCTAGTAGGTGGCAATATGCGTGTCACGATTGCAACGACCCACATTCCTCTCAAAGATGTAGCGGCTGCGATTACGCCCCAACTCATCGAAAATAAACTACGTATCATTCATCAGGACCTGATTAATCGCTTTAAAATCAGCAAACCACGTATTGCTGTCGCGGGACTCAATCCACATGCAGGGGAATCAGGTCATTTGGGCCGCGAAGAAATTGATATCATTATCCCGGCAATAGAGAAATTAAATGCCGAAGGCATGCATTTAATCGGCCCTATTCCTGCAGATACACTTTTCAATCCCACACAACTGAGTCAATATGATTGCATTTTCACCATGTACCATGATCAAGGATTACCGGTACTCAAACACGCAAGCTTTGGTGGTGGCATTAACGTCACTTTAGGGCTCCCGATTATCCGCACATCAGTAGATCACGGCACAGCTTTGGATTTAGCCGGAACAGGACAAGCGCACCATGGCAGTTTAATCGCTGCGATCAATATGGCCATCGAACTTACCAATATTCAGTTTGCTTAAATGCGGCACATCCCGCGCAAACGTTTTGGTCAGAATTTTCTGATCGACCCCTACATCATCGCTAAAATCGTTGCCGAGATTAGCCCACAAAAAGACGACCGTGTGATTGAGATTGGTCCAGGGTTAGGCGCGCTGACCAAGCCACTGCTGCAACAGCTTGATCATCTAGCTGTCATCGAAATTGATCGTGATATCGTTGCGCAACTCAAAATACTATTTTCTCCGGACAAACTGACCATTTATGCAACCGATGCTCTCAAGTTTGATTTTTCGTCTCTAGGCAATCAGCTCCGCATCGTTGGAAACTTGCCTTATAACATTTCGACGCCTTTGCTATTCCACCTGAGCCAATATTCAGAAAACATTCTCGATATGCATTTCATGTTACAAAAAGAGGTGGTGCAGCGCTTAACTGCAAAACCGGGCATATCGGACTATGGTCGCCTTTCAGTCATGATGCAATATCATTTTAATATGACACATGCTTTCAATGTCTTACCACAATCATTTTCACCAGCGCCTAAAGTCGATTCCGCTATCATCGAAATGATCCCTCGACCCCAAAAAAATAAAAGCGCTCATGATGAAGCCTTACTCTCGCAAATTGTTTTGGCTGCATTTTCTCAACGCCGCAAAACATTGAGAAACACGCTTCAGCAATATTTGACTGCTGATGATTTCAATAGAATAGGCATCGATTCAAAGGTACGCGCGGAAAATTTATCGGTAGAAAATTTCGTCGCAATCACAAACCTTTGCCACTCTAGAAAATAGAATTCGCATTCGATTATTTAGGCGCCAATCACAGCACAACAACATATCTCATTGAATATAATAATTATTTATTTTCCCCTGATATTACCAAGCGGGATTGATTGTGATAAACTAACCAGCAGCTAAATCAGTTTCCGTAGTTTAAGCTGTTTATAGCGCTTGCATATTTAATGACTTCATATCGAGGAAATTAGATTTTTATAACAACTAGAAATAAAGAAACTTTTATCGAAAAGGAATACAAATATGGATCTTTTTGAAAAGATTGCCAGTAAATTCGTTACCGATACTAACAATGACGGTAAGATTGATGCACAGGATGTTGCTAATGCATTTAAAGGCTTAGTTTCTGAAACTTCAGATTCGCTCGATCTAAATGGCTTGGTAGAGAAGTTTAAAAAAGCGAATTTATCCGATACAGTTTCATCTTGGTTGAGCAATGGGGAAAACAAGCCTATTACTGCTGAACACATTGATGAAGTTTTTGATACCGAAAAATTAAAAGCTTTTGCAAACTCTTTAAAAATGGAGATTACTGAAGCAAAAGAGATGCTCGCAAAAGCCATTCCCGATTTAGTCGATAAATTCAGTAGTGACGGTAAATTGTTCGATATCAAATCTACAGATGCCACTAGCTTACTCGACAAAATTAAAAAACTGTTCTAGTTTTAGATATTTTAATAGGCCGTTGAAAAACGCATTCAATGCAGCCGATGTAAGACAAAAATGGGCAGAAACGTAGCTTCTATGCTCAACGCATGAATATTTTGAGCCTTTTTAAGCACCACAACGGCAACGCAAATAGTTTTTCAACAGCCTGTAAAGAAAGCCCACTTATATCAATGCAAAGTAGCTGATTCTTTGCTCGTAATCTTCTGGATGGATATTATTATCAGTAAAATCACACCACCCACAATAATTCCGACGAGCGCGTTGCCCAGCATCTCAATTAGACTCTTTACAAAACTGCTATTCGAATTTTGTGCTAATACATCCAGCCAATTTGCCAAATCGGGTATTCCATGCACTAAAATTCCGCCACCGACCAAAAACATAGCTGCAGTTCCAATAATCGAAAGGAAGCGCATTAACCAGGGAGTCGCCTGCAATATCGATCTTCCAATGGTTTGGAAAATAGTCGCACTGCTATGTTGCAACCACAAACCAAAATCATCCACTTTGATAATAAAGGCAACAAATCCATAGACTATCACCGTCATAAACAATGCAATCGCACTCAATACGCCAATACGTATCATTAAAGCCTCAGCGGCTACGACACCTAAGCTAATAACAATAATTTCAGCCGATAAAATAAAATCTGTCCGGATCGCGCCCTTGATTTTTTCCTGTTCAAAAGCCACTAAATCAATCGATGAATCAATCAAGGCATGCGTCAATTGGCGTTTTTCCTCTACCATTTCTTTTTGACTGTGTAAAAAACGATGTACTAATTTCTCAAAGCCTTCATAGCATAAAAAAGCCCCTCCCATCATCAACAAAGGTGTCACCAGCCACGGCATAAGCGCGCAAATTAACAATGCAGCGGGAACCAAAATCGCCTTATTTAAAATTGATCCCTTGGCAACTGCCCAAACCACCGGCAATTCTCTGTTGGCCTGCACGCCTGTAATTTGCTGCGCATTCAATGCAAGATCATCGCCCAACACACCAGTGGTTTTTTTCACAGCCAACTTACTCAATACGGCCACATCATCCAGCACACTGGCGATATCATCCAGAAGAGCTAATAAGCCTGTAGCAGCCATAATATATAAACACCATAAAATTCGAAATAAACATTGATTACCATCCACCACCTAAGCTATTAATTAAGGCTCTAGACTAGCAGACACGATCTGTTAGTCTAGTAAGATGTTAAGAAACAGTAAATTAAGCGACTATTACATTAAAAAAATAATTCAATGCTTTTGCATTGATATACCTGCCAGCAAAACAGCTCTGCTGATAGGTAAAAATCGTAACACGATTAATCGTTGGTATGGCATTTTCAGGCAAGTAATCTATAACCATCAGACTGCCCTTAAAGACAAGCTGTTAGGCAAAGTGGAAGTTGATGAAAGCTATTTTGGTGGAAAACGGCAACGTGGTTATCATGGCAAACTCAAGCGCGGTCGCGGTACACTAAAGCAACCTGTATTTGGTGTGTTTGAGCGAGATGGCAGGGTATATACCGAAATAGTGTCAGACTGTAAGCGACTGACTTTACAAGCGGTGATACTGGGTAAAGTATCCATTGAAAGTGTCATTTATAGTGATGGTTGGCGCGGTTACAATGGTTTGGTAGATGTAGGATATTCCAAGCATTTTCGTGTATCTCATGGTGATAATGAATTTGCTCGGGATGGGCATTGCCATATTAACGGTATTGAATCGTTTTGGAGTTTTACCAAGCGGCGGCTGGCAAAGTTTAACGGTGTGTCGGTTAACTTTGCGCTGCATTTAAAAGAATCTGAGTGGCGTTGGAAAAAACAACCTGATGAACTTGCTAATGAACTATGGCAAATCATCAGATATTATTAACTCTGATAGTCTAGAGCCTAATTAAATATGTGTTGCACCGATACTGTGGCCTTTAAAGATTAGCATTAGCAAAATATTGCTTTGCAATCGACACCGCTTACTAAAAACGCCAATCAAGCTGCAAACCACCGATATTAAATTGCTCCGAATAGTGACCAACCAAAGTATCCGCACTCACACCTTGCTTATTTATTGCCAGATCATCTACAAACAAATGTGCATAGGCACCATGAACATGAATCTTTTGAGAGAGTGCATAGGTAAAACCAAAGGTTAACCAATAGCGATTACCATCCGGAATCCTAGGGGATCGAAATTGAGCTCCAGAAACCGGACTTTGATCATATGCAAAACCACTGCGCAACGCCCATTTATTCGATTCTGATTGATAATTAGCACCAAATGCATAACGCCAGGTATCACGCCAGTTTAATGTTAATGTATCGTCCCTCTGTAACGATGCAAAATCTGCTCTCAGCTCACGTATTAAACTCCAATGAGTCCACAAAGCATCGGCTGACAAAGTCCAACGTGGTGCAATACGGTAGGAAAAACCAAATAACACATTATCTGGCAATGTTACGGAAGTTTGTGCGTGAGTATCAATGAACTGACTTCCCCGTGTAAATATGACGGCATTATCGGGAACTGAAAAATCTACCTTGCTATGCACATCATGTGTTACTCGGGAACGATAACTAGCGCCCAGGCGTAGATTCTGAGTAAGCGTATAAAAAACGCCAAAGTTATAACCAAAACCAACGCTATCGCCTTTCAAAGAAGCATGCCCATCATTGAGTTGTGGCAATGCGCCTTGACTGAAACACTCAGAAGGATTTCTGAATTGCACACACATTGCGCCGAAATCTATTGCGTTGGTTAATGTCGTTTGCATGTATTGCACATTAAAGCCAGCACCCAGTGAAAAATTTTTTGTCACTTTAAACGCAACTGAAGGATTAAAATTAATGTGCCTCAGTTCGGAATCTAGCGCCTGATAACGCCCTTTCCAATCCGAATCGTAGCTATTCTTCATACCAAATAGCGTGTTAACTCCAAACCCAAGTGTTATCCGATTAGTCAGTGGGTGCACATAATAAATATTGGGAATAAGAGCCCAATTCCCGGCATTCCCACCATTATTGCCTAATAACGGGAAACCACGAGAAGCGGAACCAAAATGTGAATTATCATTATGAAAATTAACTGATGGCGCAATCACATAGCCCGCAACCGAAAGTAACCTGTTCTCGCTTTGACTCATCGCTGCAGGATTAAAAAACACCGTACTGGCATCACTAAAATTAGTCGGCGCACCAGAAAACGCTTGCCCCATCTCTTTAACACTTTGCTCCATCAACGCAATACCGCCACCCAATGTTGGCATTGCGAGCCAAAGCAAGATAAACCCCAGGAAATTAAATATTCTTTGCCAATAATATATAATGACGCGGTGCGATTGAATCATTGCTATTCCTGATAAAAATTTAACGCTACCTAATGAAGAAAGGTCAGTGTTTTTTTTATTATCTGTTTTTTCTACGAGTATAATCTGATTATGCAATTGGTACGATAACTATTTCAACGCTCAATCAAATGATTTGAAAGAAATTTTGATCAATTAAGCATATTTAGATTCCTACGGGAAGTACCATATAAATTCAATCCAGACTTGAAATGAAGATTGACGAAAAACAATCAGATCTAAATCACCTGGATAAAAATCACTTACCTGATCAATCCAATCATTCCATTGCATTGCTTGCAGAACAAATCAGGTTACTCTATTTTCAAACAAACAAAGCGCTAATAGCCTCTTTATTGGTTTCTTTTGCCTGCATTTTCATTTTATGGGATCACATTTCTCAGCCGATACTACTGGGTTGGTTTTCCGCGATTTGTTTACTAACTTTCGCCAGATTCTTACTGGCAGTTACTTATTTTCGCAAGAATCCTGATAATGAAGCATCCCTTCAGTGGGGTCATTATTTTCTTGTTGGTATAGGCCTATCTGGAATTCTTTGGGGTGTCGCCGGCGGAGCTTTCTTTGTTTCAGACAATATGCAGTATCAGTTATTTCTTGCCTACATCCTGGGAGGAATGATTGCGGGTGCGATGGCAGCTTTATCTTCATACCCCGGTGCCTTTGCGCTATTTACAATTCCTGCTATTGCACCTTATATCTATCATATATTCACTCATCCAAGTCATGAGCGCATCATAATTGGCGCTACATTCTTACTTTTTACTTTTTTGATGTGGTGCATCTCACGCCAACTGCATCAGACTATTATTGATTCATTAAATCTTCGATTTGAAAATCATGATTTAATTACTCATTTACAACAAGCACATAACTTACAGAACACTGTAAACTTGGAATTACAAAACCAAATTACCGAAAAAAACCTTACACAACGCGCATTACAAACCGCAAAACTTGAACTAGAACAACGCATTTTAGAGCGAACAACAGAATTGGCCTTATCAAATGACCGCTTGTATCGCGAAAAAGAATTGTTCCAAGTTACTCTAGCCAGTATTGGCGATGCCGTCATCACGACAGATGCAATGGATCGAATCACCTATCTCAATCCAATCGCAGAAATATACACCGGCTGGAATAGTGATAAAGTTCACGGTATTCCAATACAAGAAATCTTTCGAGTTAAAGATATCATCAATCAAAATATTATTGAAAACCCACTCTATATTGACTTACCTCCAGCCGGCGCTGGCAAATCCAAGAAAAATCTAGAATGTATACTGACGCGGAGAGACAAACATGAATTCATCATTGATTACTCAGTAGCACCAATACGTAATCACCAAAACCAAATCATCGGCAGCGTATTAATTTTTCGCGATGTAACGGAACAACGCAAACTGACCGAAAAACTTACTTATCAAGCCACACATGACTCTCTAACCGGTTTGTTAAATCGCAATGAGTTTGAGAAACGCTTAAGAAAAATACTCAAATCATTTCGTCGGTATGATGTTCATACACTACTATTTCTAGATTTGGATCAATTCAAGATCATCAATGACACTTGCGGACACGGTGCAGGTGATGATTTATTACGACAAGTCACCGCGCTGCTAAATTCTAAATTACGCACCAGAGACACACTTGCACGTCTGGGTGGTGATGAGTTCGGTATTATTTTAGAACACTGCCCTGAAGAAGAAGCCTTACAAGTTGCAAACACTTTACGCGAATTAGTACAAGATTTTCGTTTTCAATGGCACGACAGAACTTTTTCCATCGGTGTCAGCATCGGCCTCTATTCAATTAATCGTGCCAACCAAATATTAGAAGATGTTTTGAATGCGGCTGATAATGCTTGTAGGGTTGCTAAAAACCAAGGCCGCAATCAAGTACAAATCTATCACGAAGAAGATTTTACAGCACAGGACAATGATGAAACTCAATGGCTGCCACGTATCCAGAACGCCATAGCGAATCAGAATTTATGCCTTTACTTTCAACCAATTGTTGCCATTTCTCATTCCAGCAACCTGAAGGAACATGGCGAGATTTTAGTGCGGTTATATGGTGAGAAAAATCAATTAATCCTACCGAATTCTTTTTTGCCCATAGCAGAACGCTATCATCAAATGGTAGAAATTGACCGTTGGGTCATCAAAGAATCGCTGGAACTCATCAATATCCGACTTAAACAACAATCTAGAGGAATGTATGTTATCAACCTATCTGCACATGCCCTCAGTAATGAAAATTTTCTAGATTATGTTATCAATCATCTTAATCAACAAGCTTTTCATCCTTCGAACATTTGCTTTGAAATTACTGAGAATATTGCGCTTGCTGATTTACAACGCGTAGTAACGTTTATTGTTGCGCTCAAAAATTTAGGTTGCCGTTTTTCGATGGATGATTTTGGTGGCAATCTAACTTCTTTTAGTTATTTAAAGAATATTCCCATCGATTACTTAAAAATTAATGGCCAGCTCATTAGAAACCTCCGCAATGATACGGTTGATCGAGCCATGATTGAATCGATCAATCACATTGCGCATCACATGAAATTAGAAACCATCGCAGAATGGGTTGAAGACATTCAAACACTGCAGTTACTTGAAGAAATTGGTATCGACTATGTGCAAGGATTTGGTTTAGCTAAACCGTATCTATTTTCCTCAGCAGCTCCGCAAAACCAATATACAGTCCATTAGCTGGTGACAAGATTTACTACTATTAAGGATGGTTTGGTTTTTTTGGCTCGGCAAGACGAGTCTCCAATGCATCTGCCAAAGCATTTCGGTCAAGATTATTCATTTCGATACCCACATCTTTTAAAGCGACATCCAACACACATCGGATCGGTGAGGTTTTTCTAGTGTGCAATTGCATAACAGACTGATGAAGCACTACCATTTCTGAGAGTACCGGTATATTGCTTTGGTCTAACTTTGATCGATCTCCTCCAACAAGCCCTATTGATTCGGAATTTTCGTGCTGCGTGTTATTAACTCCGCCTTCAATCTGATTCTGATATTTATTCAGTAGATTACTAAATTTTTCAAGTATCTCCGCATCATCAAGATCTGTAGAAGAGTTGTTTTCAAACATAATAATGTATCAAATCAATAATTTTAAGAAAGTACCGAATCATTTAAATCATAATGCTGGATGTGCAATCCCATTTGCTTATAGTTGCGGTAACGCTCACGAGCATTCTCACTGTCTTGATTGGACAGATCGGCTATTTCGATTAATCGACCAAACTGTTCAAATAATGGCGGACATTGATCATGCAGATTCAACAAAACATCATAACCTTGATCAGAATGAATTTGATTGCTAATAATCACCGGTGACACGCTATATATTTGTTCGTTGCCTTTACCTATCGCTGAGCAATGCGGTACAAAGCTAGTCGCGGAAAAAGTCCACAGCAATTCATCCATCTTTTCCATCAGAGCAATATCGGGTGTATAAATAAGCACCCGCATATTTTGCTGCAAAGCTTTAGCGCAAAGACGACAAGCAGCGACTAATTTATCACGTGCACCAGAATAAAAATAAATCTGTGCCATTCACATTAAAATTCCTAAATTATCTCTACCAAATCTCATCAGAAAACAGCATCGACTAACTATTAACTTGCGATTGCGTCATCAAGAATTGGCATAATAAAGGAACAGGACGTCCAGTAGAACCTTTATCTTTGCCTGATTTCCATGCAGTTCCCGCAATATCCAAATGAGCCCAACGATATTTCTTCGTAAATCGCGATAAAAAGCACGCAGCTGAAATTGTTCCTGCAGCACGTCCACCAATGTTCGCCATATCGGCAAAATTACTTTTCAGCAAGTCTTGGTATTCATCCCATAAAGGCAGTCGCCATGCACGGTCACCAATTTTCTCACCAGCCGCTAATAATTCTTCCGCCAAATCATCATCATTCCCCATTAATCCACTCGTAAAATTACCGAGTGCAATGACACACGCCCCTGTCAATGTGGCAATGTCGACCACTGCTTTAGGATGAAAACGTTCGGCATAGGTCAGTGCATCACAAAGTATCAGCCTACCTTCCGCATCGGTATTTAAGATTTCGATTGTCTGCCTCGACATGCTGGTAACCACATCACCCGGTTTGGTCGCCTTTCCACTGGGCATATTTTCCGTTGTAGGGATAATGCCGACAACATTAATGGGTAATTTCATTGCTGCAACAGCATGCAATGTCCCCAATACGCTACCCGCTCCACTCATATCGAATTTCATCTCATCCATTTCTGCCGCCGGTTTCAGTGAAATTCCCCCCGTATCAAAAGTGACACCTTTTCCCACCAGTACGTATGGATTATCTTTCTTCTCTAATCCGTAATATTCCAAAACAATCAATTTGGCCGGCTCCTGGCTACCCTGGGCAACGGACAAAAGTGACCCCATACCCAGCTTTTCCATATCTTTCTCATCAAGCACATCGACTTTAATTTTGTGCGACTTGGCCAAATCTTTCGCCTGCTTGGCAAGATAAGTGGGCGTACAAATATTCGGCGCCAAATTACCTAAATCTTTCGCTAAATTCATTCCTTGTGCAATCGCTAGCCCTTGATGCATAGCACGTTCACACGCTTCGAGTTCAGCACGATTATCGATATAACAAATCACTTTCCGCAAGCTACTTGTTTCATGATCAGGATTACTTTTAAGTCGATCAAATCGATAACTGCTACTCATTGCTTGAATCACAATCTGGCAAACTTTCCAATCATTAGTGCTTCTTTTCATCGAAAAATCAGACAAAAACAAAGCCACATCGGTTACCCCTGTTTTTTGCAAAGTGGATAAAATCGAGCTCATCACGCCTTGCAAGGATTTCTCATTGAATTCTTGTTCCTTACCCAATCCGACTAATAACACTCTTTTAAATAAAGTACCTGGAACATGGTGTAATAACAGGCAAGTTCCAACTTTACCTTCCATGTCCCCCAAAGCCAGTAGATTTTTAATATACCCTTGAGAAGCTTTGTCCAGAATCTTCGCGGAATTAGTTAATTTCCTGGATTCAAAAACACCCACTACCATACATGCGCCTCGTTGTTTTTCAGCAGTTCCCACTTTTATTACAAAATCCACCTCAGACTCCTTTATGAAATTGTCCTAATTTTTCAAAATAAGTAGCATAACACTTCAACATTAAAAAGAATAACATCAAACATACAATCAGTTATGTTTCTAAGGAAAATAACCTCTTTTTCCTACCCTACTCAAATCAAGTATCTGAATAACCTTTATACTATAATGAACATTATTACTGATTAACCAATCAATATATTTGAGCTGCGAGAATGATTAAGTGCTTGATGAAAATATAAAAAGCCGCCTAAATTTTTGTGCCACACTGCCTAGCCTGCCAGCAGTTGCTGTAAAGATTATCGAATTAGCCAATAATCCTGACGCAGATATTGGCACTGCATGCCAATACATCTCAATGGATCCAGTGCTTTCCGCCAAATTACTTAAAACAGCCAATGCGCCTTTATACAAATCTCGGCGAGTTGCTACCAATATCCGGCAAGCTGTTAGCATACTTGGCACCCACTCTGTTATCGTAATAGCACTCTCCTTCTCATTAAGTAGTTCATTGATGAAAGGATCGCGCGCTGGATATTCAGCCTCTTTTAATCACGATCACTTCTGGCGCCGCTCAATCACCTCAGCACTTGCCTGCCGTGCACTGGGAGAAAAACTCACCTTAAGTTTCTTAGATGACCTATTACTCGCAGGACTGATTCAGGAAATTGGCATCCTTGCTTTTTCAGCAATCATGCCCGAAGAATATGAACCGCTCTATTCAGCGCACAAAAACCATGACTCCTTACTGAAAGCTGAGCGTAAAGCTTTTGGGTTTGGGCACGACGAGCTGGGTTATGCCTTACTTAAAAAGTGGCACATTCCTGACTATATCGCATTATGCTGCATTGCTAGCCACAGCCATCCCGGCCCCAAAAGTCACGGACCTACACTGCAAGCCTGTGTTGCCGCATCCCGTTATCTGGCTGATTATTTTCTCTTTCCACAAGAAGCCGACAAGCTTGATAACGTGGTTGAAGCCGCTCACGATTGGTTAGGCACGGATTGCGAAACATTGATTGAAGTCATCAAAATTATGGAAGCCGGTTTGAAATCCATCGAAGATTTGTTTGATATCAACATCTATGGATCACTGAATGCTGCAAATGTCATGTCCGAAGCAAAAGACTTATTAGTGGTCCATAATTTAGCAAAAATTAAGGAGTTGGAAGAAAAATCGCAGCGAGATGGATTGACAGGCGCTTATAATCGCCTCTATTTTGATGAAACTCTGCTTCGTGAATTTCACTTATCTGCACAATATAAGTTACCTCTCACCATAGCCATTATCGACTTGGATTACTTTAAGCAAATTAACGACAGCTACGGTCATACAGCAGGTGATGCGCTCCTTACTGCAGTAGTAGGCGCGATCTTCGAACAAATACGTCAAGACGACACACTCAGTCGTTTTGGCGGGGAAGAATTTGCTTTAATTTTACCCGGAACTACGCTGGCTGCATCAAGAAATCTCATTTCACGCCTAAAAGATTCCATTTCAACCATTAACTTCAAGGTCGACAACGATCGAATTATTAACATCACGGCATCGATCGGCGTAGCTTCGAATGAAGCAGACACGCACAATTTTCTGACTCCGCTGGATATGATAAAAGCCGCCGACACTGCACTTTATGCGGCCAAAAACTCTGGTCGCAATCGCATTATCGAATGGCACCCTTTGCTATCATCATTGAAGCTTTAAACGCACCCATTCTGTCTTTTACATGAATCTTATCATCCAAGGTCTGGACATCAACAATAGTGATTTACGTGCGATTGCAAAACTATCACTCGCCGATGGTATTGAAAGAATTACCGGACAAGCTTTCCGCTTAACGCATGCGACACATACGGAAAGCAGCGTAGAAATTGCAGAATACTGTGCACAAGCGCAATTGGATTTTGCTTTCGTCGATCCAGCCCGTAAACTTTCTGATTTCAAACTTATCGCTATGGATATGGATTCCACGCTCCTCGCGGTTGAGACCATAGATGAAATCGCAGACATGCTGCATATCAAACCCCAAGTTTCTGAAATCACATTACAAACCATGCGTGGTGAAATAAGCTTTGAAGAAAGTCTGACTCGTCGTACCGCGCTTCTGCAAGGCCTGCATCAGGACGTGCTACAAAGCGTGTATGATGAGCGCGTCAAGCTCAGTCCGGGCGCAGAAAGAATGCTGCAGCAAGCAAATAAGCATGGTATAAAAACTATGGTCATTTCCGGAGGATTTACGTTTTTTACAGATCGCATTCATGAAAAGCTACGGTTAGATTTTTCGAGCGCCAACGTATTAGAAATCGAAAATGAAAAACTTACTGGAAAAGTAGTAGGAAAAATTCTTGGCAGAGAAGGCAAAGCCGAGAAACTCAGAACAATCCAACAGCAACTCGGAATACACAGTGCGCAAACGATCGCGGTCGGAGATGGTGCCAATGATCTGGATATGATGCATGAAGCGGGAGTCAGTATCGCATACCATGCCAAGCCGATCGTCAAACAACAAGCCACTTATGCCATCGACTATGTAGGACTGGATGGTATCATTAGTTTATTTACTGGTGACTGAATAACACACCACTCGCATTAAAAACCGAAATACAAGCCAGCAATATGCATAAATGAGTAACAATCAAACTCAAGATTAACCTGACTTAATACTATTCTCTATTCGTTTTCGTATGTTTATCGATTCCCATTGCCATCTTGATTTTCCTGATCTGGCCAAAGATCTGGATGTATTGCTAAGAAACATGCAAGAGAACCAAGTCACGCATGCACTTTGTGTCAGCGTCGATTTGCCGAATTTCCCCCGCGTTCTTGCTTTAGCAGAGAAGCATCAAAACTTGTTTGCTTCTGTGGGCATTCATCCTGATTATGAAGATCAACGTGAACCCAGTGCCGATGAATTGGCTGGATTAGCCGATCATCCCAAAATCATTGCTATTGGTGAAACGGGTTTGGATTATTACCGCTTGCAAGGCGATCTGGAATGGCAGCGGGAGCGCTTTCGCCAGCACATCCGCGCAGCGAAAAAAATCAACAAACCGCTGATCATACACACACGTTCGGCAGCAACCGATACACTGCGCATTATGCAAGAGGAAGGCGCGCATGAGGTAGGCGGTGTAATGCACTGTTTTACCGAAAGTTGGGAAGTTGCTGAACAAGCCATCGCAATGAATTTCTATATCTCCTTTTCGGGTATCGTGACTTTCAAAAATGCTGTGACGCTTAAGGAAGTCGCCAAGAATGTTCCATTACACCGAATATTAATTGAAACCGATTCCCCGTATTTAGCACCGGTGCCTTTTCGTGGCAAAACCAACCAACCCGCATTTGTACGATACGTAGCCGAAGAGATTGCAAAACTTCGCCAAGTCACTGTAGATGAAATTGCCATCGCAACAACACACAATTTTTTTGATTTGTTCAAACTCGACAAAAATGAATTGCAATCGCATTAAGCTCAATTTTCTGGCGATTCCAATTGCTACAATCACATTTTTATTACCACTCAATGCTGCAGCGGATGCCCAAAGCGATTTCTTTCGCGCCATTGATAAAGATAGTCTATCGTTAGCTTCTGAGGCTATTAAAAACGGCGCAAATGCTGACCAACCCAATCAGCAAGGCTATACGCCATTGATGATCGCAGCACAAACGGACAACTTGAGGCTAACCAGTTTTTTGTTGAAGCTCAATGCAAATCCAAACCTTCGCAATAAATATGGTGAAACAGCGATTATGCTGGCCAGCTATCATGGTCGCACCGACATGGTAAAACAGCTTTATTCGAAAGGCGCGGAAATTCATCATGCAGGGTGGAATCCACTGATCTATGCTGCGACCAATGGATTTTTGGATATTATTCGTTTCTTACTCGATGCCAAAGTTGATATCAATGCAACATCTCCGAATGGCACAACCGCGTTAATGATGGCCGTCAGGGGCAATCACTACGCAGTGGCGGAATTATTGCTGGAGCGCGGTGCTAATGTCAATATTCGCAATGAAAATGGCGAACACTCGCTTAACTGGGCGGAAAAAGCAGGCTACTTCAGTATTGTAAGTTTATTAAAGAAACATGGCGCCACACAATAGCTTGATTATTATCATCATATATTCGGATAGAAAATGAAATCACTGCAGGGTAAAGTTGCACTCGTAACGGGCGCTTCCAGGGGCATCGGTGCAGAAATTGCATTAGCGCTAGCCAGAGTTGGCGCTAAAGTGGTGGTCAATTATGTGCAGAATCAATCAGCCGCCGACAACGTGTGCGCAGAAATTCTAAAGCACCACGGCGAATGCATTGCAGTACAAGCCAATGTCAGTGATCCAGCGGCAGTCAAAATGCTTTTTGCTCAATCCATTTCGCATTTTGGTTCAATTGATCTGCTCATTAATAATGCAGGAATTCTACTTTTTAAAGAAATAACAAATATTCAAGATGATGAATTTGACCGTATCATCGATATCAATTTCAAAAGTGTTTTCTACGCCTTACGAGAAGCCTCCACCAAGATTTCTGATAATGGTCGGGTTGTGACGATTTCTAGCACTGTAACGCGTATGATGTTACCAAAGTATGGGGCTTATGCTGCGACTAAAGCTGCAGTTGAACAATTAACGCGAACTTTCGCTCGGGAAATGGGTACGCGCGGCATTACTGCGAATATCGTATCACCAGGACCGGTCGATACGGAATTATTCCGCGTAGGAAAGACAATTCAAGATATCGAGCGCATGTCGGCGATGGCTGCATTGGGCCGACTTGGAAAAGTCGATGACATTGCGCAAGTAGTTTTGTTTCTCGTCAGTGACGAAGCACGATGGATAAATGGGCAAAATATCGCAATTAATGGCGGAATTATCTAGAAACTAATACATTCTTGTGGAGAAATAAATGCGTATTGGCGTACCCAAAGAAATTAAAACTCATGAATCCCGTGTGGGGTTGACCCCCACTACGGTACGTGAGCTAATTGCCAATGGACATCAAGTGATGGTGCAAGAAAATGCCGGATTACCAATCGACCTGGGAAATGATAAGTATCGCGAGGCTGGAGCACAAATAGTTGATACACCCGAAGAAATTTTTGCACAAGCGGATCTAATCGTTAAAGTTAAAGAACCGCAAAAATCTGAAATCCCGTTGTTACGTGAAGATCAGGTGATTTTTACTTACCTGCATCTGGCACCTGATCCAATTCAGGCAAAAGGCTTGTTGAACTCTGGTTGTATTGCAATCGCTTATGAAACCGTCACAGATAAATCGGGGGGGCTACCTCTGCTTGCGCCAATGAGTGAGGTTGCAGGCCGCATGTCAATTCAAGCAGGCGCACATGCATTGGAACTCAATCAAGGCGGACGCGGTATTTTACTCGGTGGCGTTTCAGGCGTACCTCCTGCACAAGTCGTGATCATTGGCGGTGGCGTGGTTGGAACCAATGCAGCCAGGATTGCGATGGGCATGGAAGCACACGTTACACTACTCGAAAAATCGATTCCTCGCCTCCAACAGTTGGATTCTCTGTACGGATCAAGATTAAATACCATATTTTCGACCGCCGATGCGCTGGAAGAATACGTTACCACAGCAGATTTGGTCATTGGTTCGGTATTGATCCCTGGTGGCGCAGCGCCAAAATTGGTCAATCGCGAAATGGTGAGCCGTATGAAACTTGGTTCGGTATTGGTTGATGTAGCTATCGACCAAGGCGGTTGCTTTGAAACTTCAAAGCCAACCACATTAGCTGATCCTATTTTTACTGTTGATGAAGTGGTGCATTATTGCGTTTCCAATATGCCCGGTGCAGTCGCGCGCACTTCAACTTTTGCTTTGAATAACGCCACCTTGCCGTTTGTGCTGGCGCTGGCAAATAAAGGCTATCGTAGAGCACTTACCAATGATAAGTATTTTCGTGATGGTTTGAATGTGTGTCGTGGGCATCTGACACATGCTGCAGTAGCACGAGATCTTGGTATAACGTACACAGATGCATTAAATGCGTTAACATAGTTGAACCTACAATTTATTGAGAGTGGATGCGTTCAGTAAAATTAGCTCACAATGTTCTTACTTGCGAGGAATGCGATAAAACTATTATGAAATATTTGCTTGCTTTGGTTTTGATTTTATTTTTTGCCAACACCCATGCAGTAGCTGAATGGAAAAAAATTGGTGAAAGTGAAAAAAGGGACGGCTACACAGCCTATGTAGATTTGACCTCAGCTCGAAAAGCAAACAATCGGGTCAAAATGTGGGTACTTTTTGATTACAAAATTGAACAAAAAGTCTCTGGTGTTAATTTCTTGTCTGAGAAAATACGCCGCGAATATGACTGCGAAGAAGAACAAATGCGAGTGCTGTCTTTTTCCCTTTTTAGTTGGAACATGGAAAAGGGAGACTTGGTACGTTCTTACAATCAACCTCAAAAATGGGAGAAAATTCGACCTGAAAGCATGGGTGAATTAGAATGGAAGACGGCTTGTCATTCAGCAATCAAATCCTAAACGCTGCAATAATCTAGCTGCAGCTTAAACTTTTCACCTGAACAACAAGCAGTGATGGCAGAGTAAGTTTTGTGTACCTACCATCCTCTGCCAACCGCTACTGTTACGCGAATATAAGCTGCACTAGCTCAGCACACTGACATCATCCCAAGAAATCTGATTGGAATGCACACCAACCAGCGTGATAGAAATACCAGGGCCAAAATCCACAACAAAATTGTCACCTTCCTGGCGAATCTCATGGATAAAACTAACCAAATGATCTCTTGAAGTTAAGCCCAATCCTGTATCGAATACCAGATCATCGTCACCAGAAAAGAAATCCCCAATGCGCAGATGATTTGCCTCGCGAATTACAAAATCATCAGATCCCTTTCCACCATGACAATCTTCGCCACCACGAACGGCAATGAAATCATTACCATCGGTTGGTGAATACTTGAGGTCATCTTTCAGTACAAAGCGGCTACCAATCCATTGCTCGGAAATCCGATTGTATACACCGTCACTATCGACATCAGCATAACGTGTAATTTCCGTTCCCAATAGCTTCAATTCACGATGCTCCACCACACCATTCGCACCAACTGTGTAGATATCATCTGCATCAATTGATTTCGATTCGTACGAACCATCTTTAAATTCGTGAACCTGAGTAACTACACCATTACTGATAGTAAACTTGAATTGTTTATGACTCCCTGATTGAGGAGAGTCATCATTAAAATCATCACTTCCTGAACTCATTTTTTTCTCCTAGCTAATTATTTAAACCCAATTAAATTACAGCATACCGAGAAAAACAATGGTACAAATACCCGATATGCGGTGATACTTGTCACATACTCACTTATTGTTTGATTGGATTACGTTGTGCTGCAGTGAGTTGATTGCTCCAATCTGCAGGTAAATTTTGTACCCAACCGTTATAGACTAACGGAATCGGTAATATCCCTTGCCCACCCATACCTGCATTAGTTGCGATTACATCATCACGAGCCGTAGTGCTTTTGGCAAACAAACCGATTTTACCAACCACAGCAGCATCGGCGGGGTCTCCGTCACCGTTTGGATCGGGGTCAACAACTAGCATACGGTTAGAAAATTTACTGGAAACATAAGCATAATAACCGCCACCTTTTTTAGCTCCGTATTGCACACCATGACAACCTGGATCGCAAGGCAGCATGGCCACTATTTCATCCGTTGTGGCAAGACCAGGTCTGGTGTCCACAATGGTTATCGTACCTGTCAGAGTGTTGGCTGTTACCATATTTTTACCATCGGGAGATACTGGTGTTTGGATAGGTAATGCGCCAACTGGACCAGAAACAGTACCTTTGATTGGATCGTAATGCTCGATCAGATTAATATGTTTAATGACATGATGTGTCTTCATGTCTACTACGGTAATAGTGCTATCCAATAAATTAGCTACATAGTACTTACTGGCATCGGGCATCATGCCGGTCGCTAAAGGATGACTCAGTGGTCCGCTCACAGGCAATATCGCTTCGATGCTATTACTCCTAAAATTGTACTGTGTGGTATCACCCGTCAATACATTGGGAGTCACCATCATTTTGCCGTCATGGCTCATCCAATGCGCATGAGGATTGCCCCGACCAATATCAACTCGGCGTAATACATTGGTTGCCAGGGGACTAAGTTCCATCACCGAATCTGTCCGGGTATCGCCATTATTGGTAATATGGATGCGATCAGAGTCGGTCAATGTCATGACATGAGCGGGCGCTTCACCCACCGATATGTTACGAATCAATGCACCCGTCTTACGATCATAAACAGTCAGTTTTTTGTCAAACCATTGGGTGACATAAATGACTGTCTGGTTCTTGTCAGTCCACATATTGTGAGGATTGTTCATTTGTATGGATGGCAATGCTACTTTTCGGGTCACTTGCCATGAAGTGCCATCGACAGAAGACACTGTACCGGGTTTGTTTTTTCTTTGGGTTGTTTCAAACTGCGTGGCAACCCAAATTTCCCCCACTGCAGGTGTTTTAGGGTTTTCCAATGCTTCTAAAGAAATGTCGTTTTTATAACGCGCATTGAGAACCTGAGGCAAATTCACCACACCAATATCTACCCGCACATCGACATTAGGATAATTAATATGCCAAGGAGTACTACTTGCATAATTCTGCCAATTGGCAGGGTTGGTTGCGATAAAGAAAGTGCGCAACAAGCGTGTCGCCAAATCGCTACTGGTTGGAACAGTAATACCATTGATTAAACTAATGGACGAGCCCAGATCCAGGCCACTGGTATTAGGATTATCAACAATCACAGCACCAAACATATAGGGGTGAATGCTGCAGGTAAAAACGTATAAACCAGGTGTATTTAGAACCACCTCATCGCCGCCTTTGGTCGGTTCGGTATTGAATGGCATATTCGCAGCGCCAGTAGGATAAATCAAACTGGTTCTGGTATGCACGGTATTTGAATTGCCAGAAAATTTAACCCGAACTCCTGGCGTAGCAATGGCAATCGATCGATTCCCAGCGACAGCCACCCCTCTATCGAACCAGCGTCCTGGGTTATCAGTCAATTCAAATTTGATCTCATTGTCTCCAGCAAAAGCGCTTCCAACAGTTGACATAGCCAGCAGTATCGATAATGAAACCGTTGCATTGAAGATCCTGTTAAAAAAATAACGAAGCATTAAATAACCCTCCTAATGAGTTAACCGTGTTCGTATGAAATATATGAATGACTTACAGATAAAATCTGAGCGGTAAGTTTTGTATATTTAAGATTAGAACAACTTGAATTCATTTTTATAATTATATTGTTGCGCAGAAAAGCTTATTCAATTGGAATAGGCTTTGATTATGATTAGTGTTTTTTTAGTTTTTATTTATCACAAAACAAAATAGGTAGGCATAGGTTTACTGTCAGTCAATTTGATGGGAACGATACCCCCTATATTCTATTCGCTGTCAGTATTTGCAAGAAAAACAGCCCAAAAGCAACCGAGGGATGTAAAATTGTGCTTAAGGGCTGTCAAGGCAATTAAATGTTTTTACTACTGTTTCACCGTGCAGGTTCTTGTGGTTTGGGCAACGGTAAATCCTTTGGCATTGATCAGTTGTCCGGTAACTTTTCCACCTTGGATAAAGTTGCGGCTGATGCGTGTTGCACCTGCAGCCACATCACCTGCGTCGCTGTCAAAATCAAATTCCACTTCATCACCTGTAGATGATTTTGGAGCAGATCGTTTGGTATTATCACCAGAGATAATTTTTGCAGTATAAGTACCGGGTACCAAATCATTGCCATCTACAGAAACTTTAGAGCGATTAGAGCGTTTTTCGCACTTGACTAAAATACTTGCAGCATCAGCATCCGATGCTGGTAATGATGTTGCGAAAATTGCAAATACTACCGTCAAGGCTGTTGATGCTTTCATTATTGTTAATTTCATTACTGTTATCCTCCATTGATTGGATTTGATTTTTTGTGAAATTTCACATATAAAAATTTACATAAAAAAGAATACAAGCAAATTTCTACATGTAAGCTTTATTTAGTATGATGAGAAAATGTGTTATTTCTCTTCTATACACCCCGTTAATTTCCACAAAATAATAAAAGGTTCAAAATCTCTTTAAAGAAATTCAACGACACGACTTACTATCATTACAACCAATTGTTTTATATACATATTAATATGATTGAGAGTTTCCTGGCTCGAATGATTTGGTGGTGCGATCTACTGTGCGAAGGCAATTTTTTATTCAAAAAAGTCGGGAGGAATATTAGTGCTAACAACAATGCAACACAGTTTATTGCGCAATTGCTCAAGATAACTTTCAGACGATACCTAACAAGTACTCGATATGCTGTTTTTTTGCTGTTTTTGGTTTATTCAATCAATTCATACGCACAATTGAGTGGTAGCGTAACCGGCACTACAGATTACATTTGGCGTGGATATTCTAAAAGTGATGGCAAACCGGCTTTTCAAGCCAATATCGACTATACATTTAGCAAAGGCTTATACGTAGGCGCCTATGGATCAACCGTTAATTTTGCTGATCAAGGATATCAAGATCGCTCGAATTTGGAATTCATACCCTATGCAGGTTATGCGTATAAACTATCGAACGACTGGCGTTTTAATGCCGAGTGGGCGCGCTATATCTATGATGGCAAGATCTTCGGGCAAGTAGTTGACTATAATCTTTTTTATTTCTACACGCATTTTCGTGATTTATTGACTGCTAATGTCAATTTCTCAGAAAACAGTTATCAGCAAAATCACATGTCCTATAGTTTTGAAGTAACGGGACGCTACCCCATTTCCAATGCTTTAGAATTATCAACCCTATTGGGATATAACAACCAAAAGAAGGTGCTAACTTATGATTATCTCTATTGGAATGCCGGAATGACGCTGCGCTTTTCTCGTAATATTGGTGCCGATGTGCGATATTTTGGGGGTATTGAAACAGCACATCAGCATCTCAATGTTGTCCCACATTGGGGATTTGAACCCCATGTCGTGGATCATCGCATTGTGTTTTCTCTTACTTTCGGATTTTAGTTTTTTTCAATTTACAAAAAAAATTGAACTATTTGCGTTGCATAAGGAATACACGGTCACAAAACAATAATTAAGTGATGTATCTTATTAGTGCAAACTAAATAATGGAGATTGATTTTACAGACAATATGCGCGATTCATCAGGACTAAAATCGCAACCATCCTATCACTCAAAAGAGCAGCATGCGCTTGAACGGAATTTGATCGCAGAAACTGCTGGTGGTGATGAAAAAGCATTTGAACAACTCTATAAAATTTATTTTAATCGGCTATATCAATTTATTTTTCATGTAACACGACGGTTAAATGGCATAGAGGAAGTCATCAATGATGTGATGTATGTTGTTTGGGAAAAAGCCTCGAGCTATGATCAGGTATGCCGTCCTTCAACGTGGATTTTGGGAATTGCTTATTTAAAAGCATTAAAAAGCTCACGTCAGAACTGGATTAGGGAAGAACAATCTGACGAATTCACGGATGAACAAGATTATTTTCCTGATAGCAGCGCTAGTTGGATAACAGAAATTGAAATCAATAATTGGCTTGAGGTTGCGTTTGACAAGCTCTCTACCGAGCAACGTGCTGTGGTAGAAATGACTTATTATCAAGGATTGCATTATCAGGAAATATCGGAAATCATGCAGTGTCCTGAAAACACGGTAAAAACAAGAATGTTTCATGCAAGAAAAATTCTCACAAAGTTGTATAATGATCATAACGGCAGGAGTTAAACATGTCACTTACCGACAACAAAATGATTCATAAAAGTGAACACCAAGAAGTATGGGAGCTTTTGCCTTGGTATATTAATCATTCTTTGGATACTACTGAAGAACACAGAGTTAGAATTCATGCCAAGAATTGTATTGCTTGCAAAATTGAGTTAACTCAGCAGCAACAAATATTCGAGAAAGTAAATCAAGTAAATTTGCTGCAACAAACTGCTCAGATTTCATTTGCGCAATTAAAACAACGTATTGAGAAACAACCTAAAGTTTCTGTTATTTCCGAGCATAACAAGCAAAGAAAAATGATACAAAGGTTTGAGTTCTTTTGTTCGAACTTTTTTAGTTTCAATTATCTTAAATATGCGGCGGTAGTGGCGGGTATAATCATGCTAACGGTACCTTTTATTTTCTCACCATTTAAAATGCATGAATCGACAAATGTTTATCGTACACTGGCCACTTCCCCAGAAGGAATCGGCAGAGAAAACAACTTGGCTCGAGTTGTTTTTTCGGAGCACGCAACATCACAACAAATAAAGGATATCCTGATCAGTATTTCCGGCCATATCATCAACGGACCATCGAGAAATGGCGTTTACGAAGTTGCAATCGGTAATCATCAAGCAAGTATGCAAGAGATTAACGAATCCATTACCCGTCTGCAAAATCATAATTTGGTCATTTTTGCTGGGCTAACACAGGGATCCGCATCTGACTAGGAGATCGTATGATACTTACCAGCCGCGCACTGTCAATTTGCTTGTTTTGCTTGATAGTATCATTGTTTTCTTCTGCCGCGCTAAGCGCTGACGAAAAGTTACTCATTGATCCTCAGCTATTTGATCACAAACAAGCTGATCGGATTATTTTAGTAACCTATGCTGATAGCCACATTAATCGTATTTCTGTAGGATCAATATCTCAACAATATTATCGCCGTAGAGGTGAATACGACAGTTCAACCTGGAGCAAACGCGTCGCTTCCGATATCGAACGTGAATATCAACTAAAAATCCTTTCTCAATGGCCTATTAAGGAGATTGGTGAACACTGCGTCGTTTATCTGATCAGTGAAAATCATTCAATAAACGAGATCATCAGTTCCTTAAGTAAAGATAACCGGATCGGTAATGTTCAAAGCATGGGTACCTTTACCATTATGGCCAATAACTTTACAGACACCTATTACCGTCTGCAAAGTAATATTCACGGAATCAATCTCGACAAAATACATGATCAAACTACTGGAAAAAATATATCAATTGCAATTGTCGATACAGGTGTAGATGCAAAACATCCTGACTTAGAAGGCCAGATTCAAGTACGCAAAGATTTTGTTACTCAAAAATCGGCAGATTTAGCTGCTGATATTCATGGCACAGCAGTAGCAGGAGTGATTGCTGCTAAAGCCAACAACGGACAAGGAATCGTCGGTATTGCTCCCGATAGTCGCATTACCTCGTTAAAAGCGTGCTGGCAATTAAAACCGGGAAACATGGATGCGATTTGTAATACCTTTACGTTGGCATTAGCAATCAATACCGCTATTGAAATGAAAGTGAACATTCTGAATCTAAGCCTGACCGGACCACATGACCCACTTCTAGCTAGATTAATCCAAAAAGCTGTTCAAGAAGGTATTATTGTGATCGCTTCTGAAGCGGATAAAGACGATAGTAAATCTGGATTTCCGGCACGGCAATCCGGCGTCATCGGAGTACGCAGCATCAAAAATCGCTCGCTACATTCTACGTTGGAGAACAATTTAATTTTTTCAGTATCAGCGCCAGGGGATGAAATTTTAACCACATTACCAAATGGCACTTATGATTTCGTTTCCGGAAACTCGCTTGCTACCGCCCATGTTTCTGGATTAGCTGCTTTATTGTTACAAAAGAATGGCAAACTGTCTAACCAGGATATTTTTAATTTTTTAGTAAAAGCAAATGAACCCACTTTCTATAAAGTTTTTCTTAAAAGAAAATTGAAAAACCCGATTGTACTTTCAGAAAATAACTATTAGGGTTCTTACAACTCTAGCAGAGACCACGCGCGAGATCGCCCTGCAGGTCTTGGACAGCCTCTAATCCAACAGCAATCCGCAACAACCCATCAGAAATACCTGCAGCATCACGAGCATCTTGGCTAATTCTCGCATGCGTGGTGGTCGCCGGGTGAGTTAGCGTACTTTTAGTATCTCCCAGATTGGCTGTTATCGAAATCAACTGAGTTGAATCAATTACTCGCCACGCCGCTTCCTTTCCACCTTTTACTTCAAAAGCAACAACGCCGCCACCTGTTTTTTGTTGTTTCTTTGCAAGTTCATGCTGAGCATGTGATACCAATCCTGGATAAAACACCCTCATCACATTCGGTTGAGATTCCAACCATTTTGCCATTTCCAATGCATGAGCCGAATGTGCTTCCATACGTACTTTGAGCGTTTCAAGTCCCTTCATGATCACCCAGGCATTAAATGCACTGAGCGTAGGACCAGCCGTGCGCAAAAAACCAAAAACACCACCATCCATCAACAAATCTCGTTTACCTAATACAGCCCCACCCAATACTCTACCTTGCCCTTCCAGATATTTAGTAGCAGAATGGATAACAATATCGGCGCCCAATTCAAGAGGTTTCTGTAGCACAGGTGTACAAAAACAATTATCGACAGCCAACAAAATCCCTGACTTCCGAGCGACGGCTGATAATGCGGCAATATCCGATATTTCCGTCAACGGATTGGAAGGAGTTTCAAGAAAAAAAAGTTTAGTATTCGGTTGAATCGCGGCTTGCCAGGAAGAAACATCAGTGGCCGATACAAAGGTGGTGTCGATGTTAAATTTCTTCAGAATATTATTAAACAGATTAACCGTAGAACCGAACAAGCTCCTGGATGCAACGATGTGATCACCCGCAGCAAGCAAACCCATCACGCATGAAAGTATCGCAGACATACCCGACGAAGTGGCAATACATGTCTCTGCTCCTTCAAGCACAGCAAGGCGTTCCTCAAATGCCGTCACAGTAGGATTGGTAAATCGTGAATAAATATTTCCTGGTTCGCTCCCGGAAAAACGGGCTGCTGCTTGCGCTGCGCTATCAAAAATGTAACTCGACGTCAGATACATTGCTTCGGAATGTTCGTTAAATTGGCTGCGATGAATACCGGTATGCAGCGCGAGCGTTTCCGGTTGCAAATGATCAGACATATAGATAGCGCCCCAAATAAATAATTAGAAACCCGACATCAGATTGTGATACGTGCTATATCAATTAATAACTCTACTATGGATACATTGAAATTTTGGGAAAATCAATCAGAAACCACCAGACTCAAATCTAGCTGCGTATTAGAATGAGAACGTGTTAATGGCGGACAAGCTCGCTGTAACTCAATCCGTTTTAGGTATTCCGCAGTCACATCTCTAGTTAAATAAACTCCATCAAAACAAGAGGTTTCAAATCTATCTACTTTAGGCAATGCCTTTGAAACAGCCAATTTAAGTGCATCTAAATCCTGAAATACCAGATAATCGGCACCAATTTCTTGGCAGATCTCATCCGTACTGCGGTCTGTTGCGATCAATTCCTGCCTTGTCGGCATATCGATTCCATACACATTAGGGAATCTAACCGGTGGCGCCGCAGAAGCAAAATAGATTTTGTTAGCGCCCGCTTCCCTGCCCATCTGCACAATTTCACGGCTAGTCGTACCGCGCACAATAGAATCATCAACCAGCAAAACATTTTTCCCACGAAATTCCACGCTAATTGCATTAAGTTTTTGTTTGACAGATTTGCGGCGTAATTGCTGACCGGGCATGATGAAAGTTCGCCCAACATAACGATTCTTTACAAACCCTTCGCGAAAGTTAACACCCAATTGATAAGCCAGCTGTAATGCACTCGGACGACTAGAATCCGGTATCGGGATCACTACATCAATATCCAAATGATGCATGGATTTCTTAATTTTCTCAGCCAGATGCTCACCCATATTCAATCGTGTCTCATACACTGAAATACCATCCATCACGGAATCGGGGCGCGCCATATAAACATATTCGAATATGCAGGGATTCGAAGAATGCTCCATCGCGCATTGTTTACTATAAAAATTGCCGCCTTCATCAATAAAAATTGCCTCTCCCGGCTTAACATCTCGAATCAGCTTAAAACCAAGTGTATCTAATGCGGCACTTTCTGACGATACCAAAAATTCTGTTCCATATTCATTTTCTATCGAGCCAAAAACCAGTGGCCTGATACCAAATGGATCTCGAAACGCCAATAATCCATACCCCGCAATCATGGCGACTACGGCATACGCACCTCGACAGCGTTTATGCACGCCCGCTACAGCAGCAAAAATAGTCTCGGGATCCAATTGATAATTACGCGTACTCGCTTGTAATTCATGCGCTAAAACATTGAGTAACACTTCAGAATCGGAATTGGTATTGACATGACGCAGATCGGCTCGGAATAACTCTTCATTCAACTCCACCGCATTCGTGAGATTTCCATTGTGACCTAAAACTACACCAAATGGCGAGTTGACATAGAATGGTTGCGCTTCGGCTGATGAACTTGCAGATCCGGCTGTCGGATAGCGCACATGACCAATTCCCATATTACCAACGAGAGCACGCATATTCCGGGTACGAAACACATCTCGCACCATACCAAGACCTTTATGCATATGAAAGGTATTGTGTTGCGCTGTAACAATACCACTCGCATCTTGTCCACGATGCTGTAGTGTTAGCAATCCATCATAGAGCAATTGATTAACAGGTGATTGCGCAACCACACCCAAAATTCCGCACATAAAGAAACCTCATTCGTTTCGCTTACTTGCACTCGTCAATAACAAACAAAATTACCAAAAAAGTACAAATAAATTTTAAAAATCAATAACTCTCTTTTCTATCGAAATTAATATGTTTTGCTAGATCTTCTGGCAACCAAGTCACAACCCGACTTGCCACCATTTCTAATGGCATACTGAAATAGGCCTGTTGCCAAAACGATTGAGTCGGAATCTTTGTCAATCCAGCTATGATCACAATGACAGTCACGATAATCAATGCCCTTAAAAAACCAAACAGAGAACCGAATAGTCGATCAATAAATCCCAATCCGATATTTTTGATCAAAGCAGTCAGTAACATCGTAAGTAATGCAGTATTCACTAATACCGTGAGAAATACCAGCACAAAAGTAACTAAAAACCGCAATGTCTCACCTACTACAGCATCTGGAAGAAACTGTACAAAATAGGATGTATACGCACCTGCTACAACAAATGCCGCAACCCAGCCGGCAATTGACAGCACCTCACGAACGAATCCTCGGGTGATGCCTAAAATAACCGATACAAAAAAAATAACGCAAACAACATAGTCAAAAACAGTCATTGCCAAGAAATCGTTCTCGTATATCAAAATCCTATGTTTCTAACAACAAATGCTTAAATGCCAATAATCACTTCATTATTTGGAAGTGATCACACCATCAAAACCCAATTTGTTCAGTTTCTTTAATTCATTCTCAGCAACACTTCTTGAAGCTAACGGTCCAATCCGTACGCGAGTCACTTCGCCGCTACTGGTTTTAACAACCTCTGTGTAAGCTCGGAAACCACTCATAATCAAATTTTCTAATTGCTGTTTAGCTTTTGATTGATCAGAAAAAGCCCCCAACTGTATCACTACACCCCCTTTAGGAATTTCAGTCGTACCAATGACATCGCCAGTAGTATTGGCAGTAGTATTTGAGTGATTTGCCGCGCTATTTGAAATATGGATTGTGGAGGCTGCCGAAGACTTTGCTTCCATTACAACCGTTACACGCTTAGCATCTATTTTTGGCTTGATACCAGGTATAGGAAGACGTTTTTGCTCGTCATGAATTGCTTCAAAATCGTCTACGAATGAAGTATTCTCTTTGCTCGGATCATGAGTAGGAATTGAATCAGGAAGCTGATTTGCTTTTTGAGTCAGATCACTCGATGAAACAGGTTGTTTAGGCAAATGAATTTGAACATTGCTGTTATCCCTCTCTGCATCAGGCAAATTAATAACGACTTCCTGCTGTCCATTACCTATTTTGGGCTCATCAAAAATAGCCGGCAGCACGATGATCGAAACTATCACCAAAACAATCGCCCCAACCAGTCGCCTTCTTGCGCGTTTTCGCAGCAATAACTCTTCTTCACTAATATTTTTGTTCATTTATAATCCAATGAAAATATCTTTCAAAGCGTCTTCCAGTGCCTCAGTACATCACCCACCGTATAGAAGGATCCAAACACACAAATTCTATCATTTTTAGTCGCCCGTCCACAGGCAAAAACGAACGCATCAATCACATTTAAAAATGACAAGACAACATTTTTGTCAGTGCTAATACCGGCATCATATAGCCGGCTACAAATATAATCCGTCGTTGCTGCACGTTCGGAATGAACGGATGAAACCAGCCAGACATCAACCTGCTGTTTTATGTGTGAAACGACACCCGATATATCTTTATCTGCAAGCATAGCAAAAACCGCATAAGTTTTTCCAGTCGGTCTAGTTGCTGCCAAGTTATCCGATAGCACTTCAGCCGCAGCTGGATTATGCGCCACATCGAGAATAATCATCGGATGTGTAGATATGACTTGAAATCTTCCCGGTATGACAGCCTCATTCAATCCATCACGAATATTTTGCATCGTCACCGGCAATTGGGTCTGAAGTGTATCCAAGGCAGCTAAGCAAGTACTAGCATTTTGTAATTGCTTCTGACCCCGGAGTGCAGGAAAAGGAAGAGAATACCGACAATCTTTTGGCCCCCAATAATCCCATTGCGACGACTTATCAACATAACCGAATTGTTTATTCAGCAACAACAAATCAGGATCGATTTGGTTGATTTGTTGCCATACCGCACTTGGCAAATCGGTCTCAGCGCAAATCGCAGGTTTTCCGTTTCTAAAGATAGCGACCTTTTCACAGCCTATTTTTTCACGGCTATTACCGAGATACTCCATATGATCAAAATCGATACTCGTTACAATAGAACAATCTGGAGAAAATACATTAACTGCATCCAAGCGACCACCTAATCCAATCTCTAAAATTGCTACCTCTACCTCGGATCGAATAAACCAATCCATTGCCGCTAGGGTACCAAATTCAAAAAAGGTCAGCGATGCTTGACAGGCTTCTCTAGCTTCATTGATTCGCCCAAATACTCGACATAAGCTTTCATCATCAACTTCTACTTTGTTGATGCGCATTCGTTCGTTATACCGCAACAAATGGGGCGAAGTATAGCATCCTACGCGATAACCCGCTCTCGTTAGGATAGCCTCAAGTATGACGCATACTGAGCCTTTACCGTTTGTACCGGCGACGATAATGAGAGGGAATTTAGGATTTAAACTGAGTTGTTCCTTAACGCGACTAACCCGCTCCAAACCCATATCAATCATTTTTGGATGAATAGCCTCAAGATAGGCTAACCAATCAGACAATGAGCGTAATGAAGAATGGATGTCTGAACTCCTGGCCAATCAATACAGATTATAATCGCTAAAAAACATTAAGTTAGTTCACAGGATCCGACCAGCACATCAATTGTATACATAAATTGGCGATCTTCTCGCGCATTTGCCGGCGATCAACAATCATATCAATTGCACCGTGTTCCAATAAAAATTCTGAGCGCTGAAAACCTTCTGGAAGCGTCTGACGAACTGTTTGCTCGATTACGCGCGGCCCTGCAAAACCGATCAATGCACCAGGCTCAGCTATCACGATATCGCCGATGAAAGCAAAACTAGCTGAAACACCGCCCATAGTAGGATCTGTCAGAACAGAGATAAAAGGCAACTTACGATGACTTAAGCGCGTTAACGCTGCAGATGTTTTTGCCATCTGCATCAATGAAAATAAACCCTCCTGCATACGAGCACCGCCGCTGGCACTAAAACATACAAAAGGCATATGCTGATCAATACACGCTTGTATACCTCTAACAAAGCGCTCGCCCACCACTGAGCCCATCGATCCGCCCATAAAACCAAATTCAAACACAGCCACAACAATCGGAAGATCTTTAATTTTTCCTTGCATGACCACCAAGGAATCATTCTCTTCAGTACTTTCTTTCGCTTGCGTTAAACGATCAACATACCGCTTGCTATCTTTAAACTTCAGCGCATCAATGGCAATTACTTCAGCACCGATTTCTATACGATGATCAGGATCCAATAACCAATCAATTCGGTTACGCGCAGAAATACGATTATGGTAACCGCACCTCGGACAAACGTTCAGATTCTTTGCAAGATCCGAATAGTAAAGTACGGCCTCACAATTTTTACATTTGCTCCACAAACCTTCCGGTACAATTTTCTTTTCACCGGTTCCCTTTTTCTTGATTTTAGGTGGAATTATTTTTTGAAACCAACTCATACGTATGTTATGCGGAAAAATTCGTTCATCATTCTGTTAATGTTCGTCCATTGCCTTACGAAAACTCGTCAGTAGTAACCCTACTTTTGCTAATAAGTCGTCTTGCTTCGCATGCTCAATTTCTTCAATAATTCGACTCCCTATCACCACCGCATCAGCCAAGTTAGCTACAACCCGAGCCGTAGCACCATCGCGTATACCAAACCCAACACCAATAGGAATCGCAATATGTTGGCGTAACTCTTTCAACATCATGTTTACATTTTCAAGATCGAGATGCGATGCACCGGTCACCCCTTTTAATGAAACATAATATACATAGCCCTTGGCGAGTTTAGCCACATGCTCAATCCGCGATTTCGGTGTAGTTGGAGATAACAAGAAAATGGCGTCGATGCCATATTCATTAAGGCATTCTACCCACTCTCCTGACTCTTCCGGAGGATAGTCCACAATCAATATTCCATCAACACCGCATTTTTTTGCTTTGCTTGCAAAAGCCTCGTACCCCAATGCTTCGACTGGATTGGCGTAACCCATCAAAACAACTGGTGTATTAACATCTATTTTTCTAAATTCCCCAACAAGATCTAGCACCTTATTAAGGCTAACTTGATGTTTCAAAGCACGCTCGGTTGATCTTTGTATTGTTGGACCATCTGCCATAGGATCGGAAAAAGGGACCCCCAGTTCAATGATATCAGCACCCGATTGCACCAATTGATGCATCAGTTGGACGGTCACTTCTGGATATGGATCGCCCGCAGTGATAAATGGAATAAGTGCCTTGCGATTTTGCTTCTTCAGATTTGCAAATGTTTGAGCAATTCGATTCATAATCTTATAAAACCTAAAGCGACAAACCGGACATTTGTGCCACGGTTGCCATGTCTTTATCACCACGCCCAGATAAATTCACCAACAATAATCTGTCCTTAGGTAGAGTTGGTGCATATTTAGCTGCATAAGCCAATGCATGGCTTGATTCTAATGCAGGCATAATGCCTTCATATCGGCATAAATCATGGAAAGCCTGCAATGCTTCATTATCAGTAATTGCAACATATTCTGCTCTTCCGCAATCTTTAAGCCAAGCATGCTCCGGCCCAACACCAGGATAATCCAATCCAGCCGATATTGAATGTGTTTCGACAATTTGACCGTTCTCATCCTGAATAAGATAAGTGCGGTTCCCATGCAATACACCAGGTCTCCCTGTAGACAAAGTAGCAGCGTGTTGTTGGGTCTCAATACCTTTACCTGCGGCTTCAACGCCAATCAAGCGGACACCGCTATCATCAATATAAGGATAAAACAAACCAATCGCATTAGATCCACCACCAACACAGGCAATCAGAGCATCGGGTTGACGACCGAAAAACTCTTGCATTTGTGTCTTAGCTTCCATACCTATAATCGCCTGAAAATCCCTTACCATCATCGGATAAGGATGGGGTCCGGCTACTGTACCAATGATATAAAAGGTATTTTCAACATTAGTCACCCAGTCTCGCATCGCCTCGTTCAGTGCATCTTTCAATGTGCGAGATCCAGACTCAACAGGTACGACCGTAGCACCCAGAAGTTTCATACGATACACATTGGTTGCTTGCCGTTTCACGTCCTCAGATCCCATATATACGACACATTCCATGCCATATCGTGCGGCCACAGTAGCGCTCGCCACACCATGCTGACCTGCTCCCGTTTCCGCAATTACCCTTTTTTTACCTAAACGCCGTGCTAACAGAGCCTGACCAATAGTATTATTGATTTTATGCGCTCCGGTATGGTTTAAATCTTCCCGTTTCAATAGAATTTGGGCGCCACCTAAATGCTCTGACCATCTTTTCGCGTGATAAATCGGGCTTGGCCTGCCAACATAATGTTTTAATTCATAAGCAAACTCGGCCTGAAATTCAGGATCGGTGCGATAGTATTCATATTTCTGGCGCAAATCTTCCAGCGCTGAAATCAATGTTTCAGCCACAAAAATTCCACCATAGGGACCAAAATGGCCGTCCCGACCAGGAAGATCATAAGTATTCACTATCGCTTAACCCCTTGCATAAAAGCAAAAATTTTTTCTTCGTTTTTAATTCCTTTAGAAACTTCTACCCCACTGGAAACATCAACAGCCCAAGGCCGCGTTTCCCGAATGGCATTTGACACATTCTGCGGGTTTAGTCCCCCCGAAAGTATCAATGGCAACGGCAATTGTTGCGGAATAAGATTCCAATCAAAAGTATGCCCAGTTCCTCCGGGTATGCCGGGTGTATACGTATCGACAAGCAGACCTTTGGCAGTCTTATATTGCTGTGCATATTGTAGCAAATCCGTATCTTCTTTAATCCTTATCGCTTTGATATAAGGCACAGAGAATTGTGCACAAAACTCAGGCGATTCATTACCATGAAATTGCAACAGATTTAATTTAACCGTTTTTATGGTTTGCTCAACCCAAGACACATCCGGATCAACATAAACACCGACAACAGTGACAAAAGAAGGTATCCGACAAGCAATAGAGTAGGCTGAATCAGTATTAATATAACGGGAGCTTTGCGGCCAGAACACAAAACCAATCGCATCTACACCAGCCTTAACGGCTGACATAGCATCTTCACAGCGAGTAATCCCGCATACTTTTACACGTACCGACATAATAAATATTATTGATTATATAGTATCTCAGGCATTACAGAGAAATCCGGTAATGCCCATTGATTGGGATAAGATACTTTTGCCAGATATAAACCCGCTGGTGAAAATGTTGGTGCTGCTAGCATGCGGTCGCCGCCTTGTAATAAGTCTTGCATCCATTCTGGTGGATATTTGCCTTTACCGATGTATACCAGATTACCGATAATATTTCTGACCATATGCTGCAAAAATGCATTCGCACGCAAATCAAAAACGATTAAATTACCATAGCGTTGTATTTGTAAGTATGTAATGGTTCGTATAGGCGACTTTGCTTGACATTCAGCCGCCCGGAAGGAAGAAAAATCATGTTCACCCAGCAGCAGATTTCCTGCAATTTGCATTTTCTCCAATGCCAACGCTTGATGAAACCATCCTACCTTTCCTACCTGCAGCCCTGGGCGTGTGGGTTGATTCAGAAGCAAATAAAGGTAACGCCGCTCAAGTGCACTGTATCTTGCGTGAAAATCTGGCAAAACCTCAATCGCCCAACGAATTGCAATGTCATTCGGTAATCTTGCATTCACTCCGCGTATCCACGCATTAATAGGACGCCTCGATTCAGTATCGAAGTGCACAACCTGATAGAGTGCATGCACACCTGCATCAGTACGACCTGCTGTAGTAACACGGATTTTTTCTTGTGCAATCAATGACAGTGCAAGCTCAAGAGCATCCTGAATTGCACAGCTCCCAGGTTGACTCTGCCAACCACAATAATGACTTCCGTCATACTCCAATACTAAAACGATTCGCACGAACCGACACTACTTTTGTTGCGTATTTTGACAAGAATTCTTAATCATCAATACCAGATTGTTACAAGCTTTTCATTAACTTTTTAGCGGCTCTTTTTTGTTTTGAATCTCCATCGCGAATAACTTCTTCCAACATTTCTTTAGCACCTTCTTTATCATCCATCTCTTGATACGCTTTTGCCAAATCAAGCTTAGTTTCAACTTCTTGCCATTGCTCACTATTCTCGCTTGAATCTGATTCCTTATCTTTTTGAACAACAGAATCAGCATTTTCAATATCCAAATTTATGCTTTCCAAACCCAATTCAGGAACAATCGGAATGATTTTTGAAGTAGTATCTACTTCATCAGAATCCAGTTGCTCTGTAATGCTTGGTTCATCCATTAATTCAAGTGCGCTCGGATGATCATGTGTTGAGGCGCTTGCTTCACCGTTTTTTGCAAGTTTTGAATTCTTAATGGCATCATCTGCTAAATTGATTGCGTCTTCAGATAAATCAAAATCGATCGTGTTGTCTTGGTCAGCATTCGACTCTACCGTATTATCAAAATCTAATACCGTTTCTCCCGCCTCCAAATCTTTCACTGATTCGTAATCCGAAGAATCGATCTTGATTTGATCACTTTGAACAGCTTCATTGGCATCCGATAAATCAAATTCAGTTTCGTAACTCTCTTGAACAGGATGCACATGAGTGCTGACACCATCATCGGTCAAATCAATATCGTTCGATTCATCTGTTAATCGAGCAGAATACTTTGTTTCATCGTCTTCCGAATCTACCTGCGGATGAGAATCAAACTCGGCCTCATCCGATTTCTCTGAAAAATTTGCGTATAAAATAGTGCTCTGTTCAAAATCTTGCTCTTCTTCATTAGATTGCTCAACACTCGCAGCACTCTGATAAGTTGAGTCTTCATCATCTGGTTCAGCATGGCTACCGGCTGCAACGACTTGTTGTGCACTAGCCATGGCCGCCATTCTTGATTTCATTCTAGAAGAAAAACCCTCTGCTGCTTTATCATTTTCACTAACATCTTCTTGTCGTTGCCGGCGCTTACGCACCCACAATAATGTGGATAACAAAATCACCATTAAAAAAGCACCCACATACTCAATATTGGCGAAAATCTGGTCAGTTAATGATGTCTCTCCATCATTCGTCTCTGATACAGGTAATGGTAGCGGTGTTACTGCTTCCGTGGGTATCGACTGTTCGGTAGGAGGTGCTACCACCAGATCTGGAATTGTTACATCTACTTGATCGTCGCCTTCGGTTATCAACGCAACGTCTTGTTGCGACTGTACAGATGGTTGCTGAGGTTGTGTAATCACGGTCTCAGGTTTAACTTCTGGTTTAGCTGCTATTTTATCATTGGATTCCGCCCTAACTTGTGCTTGAGCAAGCGCGGCATCCTTTAACTCTAATAGTTTTTTTAAATTCTCAACGCTTTTTTCAAGCATCGCCACACGCTCATTAGCTTCTTTGAGCGAAAGGTTTTTTGCAATAGCATCTTCTTCCATCATACGCAAGCGATCTGCCACGTTCGATGGCGTGACAGAATCTTTATTACCATCCGTTTGTAGCGCACTAGATAAACGCAACACTTCTTTAGGTTCCGCATTCGAGCTAATTGCTTGTTTCTCGATTCGAGTGGTAATTTTACCTTGGTCTGATTGACGTATCGTTCTCCGAGAAGATTCCTCACGGGAAGAGGAAGCCAATTTTGAGCGATAGTTATGCCAGTCAATCACTTGCACACGAATTTCTGAGCTCGCCGATTTTTTGTCGATCGCATCAGCTTCACTTTTCTCAGGTATTTTCAGAACTGCTCCAACTCTCAGCAAATTCATATTGCCAGCAATAAATGCATCACGATTGGCACGATAAAGCGCGACTAACATCTGATTCAAATCAACACCTGTAGGCAACACTTGACGTGCAATCGCTGACAAATTATCACCTGAAACTACAGGGCCATAAGTTCCCGTTGTTCTGTATGCTGAAGGATTATTTTCAGTTAGAGGAACTTGCTTGGCCTTAGGTGGTATTTTTTTAGGTACCTCTGGTTCTGTAGGTTTATTTTGTTGAGGTGCCACTACGACAGGCGCTGCAACACTTGGTGTGGCAACTTGCTGCGGAGAAGACTCTGCTGGATCCAACAACACTGCATATTCGCGCAGAATCCGACCAGATGCCCAATTCAATTCTACTAATAAATTCAGAAAGGGGTCGTTGATCGCTTGTGGTGAACTGAGTTTTATATAAGGATTACCATTTACTCTGGATTCGACAGAAACTTTAACCGCTGAAAAAAAAGGCTCATATTGAATACCCGCCTGAGCAAATGCCTCTTGTGATGCAATACTCGCTCTCAGTGAGGGAATCTCATCTTTATTTGCAGTAACAATATCGATTTCAGCACTCAGTGGTTGTCCTAAAGCAGACATGAGTGATAGTTTACCCAACCCTGCTGCAAAAAGTACTGTATACGGAAGTAACAGAATGATTAAGAACAAGCTTACTCTAAAGGAAGTTTTATACACTGAGATACCCTCTTTCTTTTAAAAAATAAATATTACGAGGCCAGCATTACAACGTAGATGCTCAAATGTGCTACGTTTTGGATATAAACCGATTCATTTAGTAAACTTTTATTCAATCACATAGGCAACTCATTTAAAATTTTAATTTAATAACGCGATATGACCGTTCAGTGCTGAATCAATATCCGCAACATTCTGCGTAAAGGTTCCGCAGCCCCCCATAATAACTGATCGCCCACAGTAAAAGCAGATAGATACTCACCCCCCATTGCCAATTTACGAAGTCGACCGACATTAATCGACAAGGTACCCGTCACGGCAGCAGGCGTCAGTTCTGCGGTCGTTTCTTCACGATGATTAGGTACAACATGGACCCATTCATTGGAATTCGCAATAATTTCTTCAATCTCTTCCAAAGGAATGTCTTGCTTCAATTTAATGGTTAGTGCTTGGCTATGGCAACGCATTGCACCGACACGTACACAAATACCATCAACAGGAATTTGATGATCAAATCGACCAAGAATTTTGTTCGTCTCTGCTTGCCCTTTCCATTCTTCTCGACTTTGTCCATTTGCAATTTCTTTATCAATCCAAGGAATCAGGCTACCTGCCAATGGCACACCAAAATTTTCTGTCGGGAATTTTTTATCGCGCAACGTTCCAGCTACCTCACGATCGATATCTAGTATGTTTGAGGCGGGATCATCCAACAAATCCTTAGCCGCACGATGCGTTTCTCCCATTTGTTGTATCAGTTCGCGCATATTTTTGGCACCTGCCCCAGACGCCGCCTGATAAGTCATGGCACTCATCCATTCCACCAAACCTTTTTCAAACAATCCTCCAACTGCCATCAGCATCAAGCTCACGGTACAGTTGCCGCCGATATAATTTTTTACGCCATCTTGTAATGCTTGCTCAATCACAGGCTTATTGATTGGATCAAGAATAATCACGGCGTCCTTTTCCATACGCAGTGCCGAAGCTGCATCGACCCAATAGCCCTGCCAACCCGATTGGCGCAATTGACTGACAATCTCATTGGTATAATCACCACCTTGGCACGAAACTATGATATCCATAGCGCTGAGCTGTTTAATATCGCACGCGTCTTGCAACACCGGAATTTCTTTTCCGACATCTGGACCCACCCCGCCTTTTTGTGACGTAGTAAAAAAAACCGGATCAATCAGCGAAAAATCATCTTCTTCACGCATGCGTTGCATAAGCACAGAACCTACCATGCCGCGCCAGCCAACAAAACCAACTTGTTTCATTACCCTATTTACATCCTAAAAATTAACAAAATCATGAACCACTAAAAATATTTGATAAATATTAACTTATTTTATAAAGTTACAACAAATGATTTAGCAGGGTGTTACTGTTTAATTTAATTATTTGTAACATTTTCATGTAATTTAAATTCTTGAGCTACAATGATGACAGTACCGCGTCACCCATGGCTTTAGTCCCAACCGAAGGCATATTGGATTCGGCTATATCTTTTGTTCTCAATCCCGATGCCAGCACCTTTTTTATGGCTTGTTCAATCCGACATGCAGATTCTTCATGATTAAACGTATAACGTAACATCATGGCCACCGACAGAATCGTCGCCAATGGGTTGGCCAGGTCTTTACCAGCAATATCCGGTGCTGAACCATGAATCGGTTCATATAACCCTTTATTATTCTGATCCAAAGAAGCAGAAGGAAGCATACCAATCGAGCCTGTCAGCATCGAAGCTTCATCAGACAAAATATCGCCAAACATATTGCCTGTAACGATCACATCAAATTGCTTGGGGTTTCGTACCAGTTGCATTGCTGCATTATCTACGAGCATATGCGAAACCGTAACATCTGGGTAATCTTTGGCTACTTCTGTTACAACATCACGCCACAACTGCGTACATTCCAACACATTCATTTTATCTACAGAACACAATTTTTTCTGGCGTTTTCTGGCTGCTTGAAAAGCCACATGCGCAATACGACGAATCTCTGACTCACTGTAGATCATAGTGTTAAAACCAACGCGCTGACCATCGCGTATATCAATACCACGTGGCTCACCAAAATAAATATCACCAGTCAGTTCACGTACGATCAAAATATCCAAACCAGCAACAACATCAAATTTCAGACTAGATGCACTTGCCAACTCAGGGTACAAAATTGCCGGACGCAGATTAGCAAATAAATTCAATTCCTTACGAATTGCAAGCAAACCTCTTTCTGGACGCTGATGACGTGGCAGCACATCATATTTTGGCCCTCCCACCGCACCCAGTAGAATCGCATCAGCCTGACTAGCCAAGCGATGGGTTACCTCAGGATAAGGTTCACCTGTTACATCGACGGCACAACCACCGATTAATCCATATTCTAATTCAATTGGTAGGCCGTCAGCTTTTAATGCCTCCAACACACGAACAGCTTGCGCCACGATTTCTGGCCCTATGCCATCACCTGCTAATACTGCTAATTTCATAATGTTTGAAAAATCACTTCACTTATTAGAATAACCAAGGCTGTTCTTGGCGCCTTTTACTTTCAAAAACTTTGATTTTATCCGCATGCTGCAGGGTAAGCCCGATCTCATCCAATCCATGCAACAAACAATGCTTGCGAAAAGTGTCTACTTCAAATTCAAAGCTGCTGTTATCTGGTGTGCGAACACTCTGATTTTGAAGATCCACAGTCAATTGATAGCCTGGATGCATTGCAACCGAGACAAAAAGCAAATCCAATATCGCCGTATCCAGCACAATAGGCAACAAGCCTATCTTAAAACAGTTATTAAAAAATATATCAGCAAAGCTCGGCGCAATAATAACTCGAAAACCATAATCTTGTAGCGCCCACGGGGCATGCTCGCGACTTGATCCACAACCAAAATTGGCACGTGCCAATAAAATCTGTGCCCCCTGGTATCTGGGTTGATTTAACACAAACCCCGGGTCGGATTGGCGTTTTGATGAATCCATACCCGATTCGCCATGATCCAAAAAACGCCACTCATCAAATAAATATTGACCGAAACCCGAACGCTTGATCGATTTGAGAAACTGTTTTGGAATAATCGCGTCGGTATCGACATTAGCACGATCAAGAGGTGCAACTAAGCCAGTAAGTGTGTGGAATTTTTCCATTTAATTATTTTATATACTGAGAAAGGATCAAGACTTTTCTATTTTTAGGACAAGCTATCTTTTAACTCGCGCACATCCACAAAGTGCCCGGCGATAGCCGCTGCTGCTGCCATAGCCGGACTCACCAGATGCGTTCTTCCACCGGGTCCTTGCCGTCCTTCAAAATTTCGATTAGAAGTCGAGGCACAACGCTCCCCAGGACCTAAACGATCATCATTCATGGCCAAACACATCGAGCATCCAGGTTCACGCCATTCAAATCCGGCCGCCGTAAAAACCTTATCCAACCCTTCCTGTTCAGCTTGTTGTTTAACCAACCCAGAACCAGGAACCACCAGTGCCAGCTTTACGTTTGAGGCAATTCTCTTATCTTTCACTACCTGCGCGGCAGATCGTAAATCCTCGATACGCGAATTTGTACATGAACCGATAAAAACCTTATCAATAGTAATTTGTTGAATTGGGGTGTTAGCTTTCAATCCCATATAATTTAACGCAAGTTGTATGTCTTTACGTTTCAACTCATCAGTAACATGCGCAGGATCTGGCACTCTACCATCAATGTCGACAACCATTTCGGGTGAAGTTCCCCAGGTAACTTGAGGCTTGATTTGTGCGGCATCCAGCATTACCGTTTGATCAAAAACAGCACCAGGATCACTATGTAAAGTTCTCCAGTAAACAACTGCGCGCTCCCACATCTCTCCTTGAGGAGCAAAAGGACGGCCCTTGATATAATCAATCGTAACATCATCCACCGCCACCATGCCTGCACGTGCACCCGCTTCAATTGCCATATTGCACAATGTCATTCGCCCTTCCATTGATAACGCCCGAATGGCACTACCAGCAAATTCAATCGCATGTCCATTACCGCCGGCCGTACCAATTTTACCGATAATAGCTAATGCGATATCTTTTGCGGTAACACCCAGACCCAACTGGCCTTCAACAAGAATGCGTAGGGTTTTAGATTTTTTCATCAACAAGCATTGTGTTGCCAGAACATGCTCAACTTCAGAAGTACCAATACCAAACGCTAAACATGCAAAAGCGCCGTGCGTACTGGTATGCGAATCACCGCACACCACCGTCATACCTGGTATTGTTGCCCCCTGCTCTGGGCCAATAACATGCACGATACCTTGACGTAAATCATGCATTTTAAATTGGGTAATACCCAACTCATCACAATTTTGATCAAGCGTATCCACTTGTAAACGCGAAAGTGGATCATGAATTCCCTGACTACGATCAGTCGTCGGCACATTATGATCGGCAACGGCTAGAATAGAGCTCAGACGCCATGGTTTACGCCCGGCGAGCTTTAGACTCTCGAATGCTTGTGGACTCGTCACCTCATGCACTAGATGACGATCAATGTATATCAGTGACATGCCTCCCACATCAGTTGATTCAGTAGGAACTACATGTTGATTCCAAAGTTTATCGTATAACGTTTGCATCCTATCTACTCAAAATTCACATCAGGATGCAATTATCCCATAAAGTTTTAAAATCAAACAAACTAAACAGGTGTGTTAATTGATGTATGAATAGATTTCATTTTCCATAGGGTCAAAATTAAACTGATACCTACAACCGCAGCGCTAATTGAAAAAGTGATATCAGGGCCTAACTCTTTCCACGTATAACCACTAAATACTGCACCAGCCGCCCCCCCTAATCCATAGACTACACTAGAATATATCGCCTGCCCTTTAGCTTGGTGGCGACCTCGAAAAAAATGATGAATAATCATCATCGCCGTTATATGGTGCGCACCATAGGTTGCTGCGTGTAATATTTGCGCAAACACTATCACCAACGGCCATTCAATACACCAACCAATCAATAAAAAACGAACAATGGCACAAACAAAACTAAAAACAAGTATAAGCTTTAGACTAAAATGTTTCAGTAGCCAGGGCATCAGAAAAAAAATTCCTATTTCGCAAATCACACCAATAGCCCAAGCCCACCCCACAAATCCTTTGGTATAGCCATTCTCAACCAAATAAATTGAAAAAAAAGTATAATAAACCCCATGTGCGAATAACATAAACAGGCTAGTACATAAAAACAGCATCACTTCTGGACGTAAACAAATTTGTCGTACTGAATGATGAAACGTTGCAACTTCTCCGATTATTTCTTTCTCGCGAACTTGATAAGAAAAGATCACAATAAAAATCTTCAAACCCAACACAATCCAAAGTAACCAAAAAATTTCTATCTTATCCAGAACATAGCCCACCCCAATGACTGTCATAACAAACCCTACTGAGCCCCATGAGCGAATACGGCCATAATGCATCGTACGCTCACCTAAATGCGATAGCGTAATAGCTTCCATCAATGGTAATGAAGCACTCCAAAAAATACTCACCAACAACATAAACAAAAATATCCAACCAAAAGAATCGCCTACAAAAAAACCACAAAAAGTAGCCAATCCCATCACTGCAGCAGCTTGAACAACTCGAGCACGTTTTCCTGTGTAATCAGCCACCCACCCCCAAAATGCCGGAGAAAATATCCGTGTAACGAGTAACAATGACATCAGCAAGCCAATTTGCAATGAATCAAAATTTAATGACTGCAGATATAAAGTCCAGTAAGGTGAAAAAGCCCCTATCAAAGCGAAGTAAAAGAAATAAAAACCAGAGAGTCGCCAATAAGGCAATAAAGGCATATGGTGAGTCAGTTGAAGCAAAGACATACAATCTGATTCCTAATAATAAACTAAATTCACATAGCAGGATTTTAGAATTCTGCGATCAATGGCTATTCTATGAAATCAACCAGAAAAATATGACTAATCGATGAATTACACTGTACCTAAACAAGATTTCAGCAACGAACGAACTAAGCATTCGTGGTAATTCCTTGACAAAACATACAGCATCACTATAATCCACCCTTTGTTTCTGAAGCTTCTTAGCCAAATCGTAGCGAAGCTTTACAACGCGGGAATAGCTCAGTGGTAGAGCACAACCTTGCCAAGGTTGGGGTCGCGAGTTCGAGCCTCGTTTCCCGCTCCATATCACCAATCAGAAAACAAATTTGCACATTATTGGTGATCTACACATTAAGGCGGGGTGGCAGAGTGGTCATGCAGCGGCCTGCAAAGCCGTCTACGCCGGTTCAATTCCGACCCCCGCCTCCATATTTGTTCCCACATCTATCTCAGACAATCTTAAGGATTTTTTATAAATTAGATCCAATTTATAGCACTGGTCACAAAAAGATACACCCGAAGATGTGTTGATGATTTTAATGTTGTTGGTGTTTTTTTATCGTTTCAGCGATATGTTCAGCCCAAAAATTGATACGACTTTCGGATTCACCCTCTACCATGACTCGTATCAATGGTTCTGTGCCGGAAGAACGAATCAAAATTCGACCGCTATTCTTAAGTTCAGATTCTGCTTCTTTGACCAATTCCTTGAGTTCATTGTCGGAATTCCATTGATAAGATGGAGGCACTTTTACATTAATAAGCCGTTGAGGATAAAGTACCACCTCTTGTGTAAATTCAGCCAATGTTTTTTGTGAATCTCTCAATGCATATAACACTTGTAGAGCTGAAATAATACCATCGCCAGTAGTATGCTTATCCCTGCATATAATGTGACCAGAACCTTCCCCCCCTATCTGCCAATTTTTTTCTTGTAGCAACTCTAATACGTATCGATCGCCGACATTAGCGCGCAAGAAAGGAATTTTACGTTCTTTAAAATGATTTTCAATCGCTAGATTTGTCATTAAAGTACCCACCACACCTCCAGAAAGTACTTTTCGCATTTGTCGGTGTTTTGCGATGATATACACCAGTTGATCGCCATCGTATATTTTGCCTGTCTCATCTACCATCATCAAACGATCACCATCACCGTCTAGTGCAATTCCTAAATGAGCACCATGTTGTTTAACAGCATGTTGTAATGCTGCACAGTGCGTAGCACCACATTCATGGTTAATATTCAATCCATCCGGATCTACACCAATGGCGATAACCTCGTCAGCACCTAATTCGTGCATCACATGTCTAGCAATGTGATAAGTTGCGCCATGCGCACTATCAACCACTATTCTTAATCCATGTAAATCAAGTGGATAAGGGAAAGTGCTTTTACAAAATTCGATATAGCGCGCATCAGCATCACGCAATCTACGAACCTTTCCGAGCTGCGCAGACGGCTTAGTTTCTATTGGCTTATCTAATTCCGCTTCAATTTTGTGCTCCATGTCGTCAGGAAGTTTGGTTCCTTCAGCGGAAAAAAACTTGACACCGTTATCTTCAAACGTGTTGTGTGAAGCTGAAATCACAATCCCTGCTTGCAAACGTAATGCTCGGATCAAATAGGCAATTGCAGGTGTCGGCATTGGGCCAGACAAGAACACATCTACACCGGCTGCACATAATCCAGCTTCTAAAGCAGATTCAAACATATACCCGGACACTCTTGTATCTTTACCGATGACTACCGTAGGACGTTTTCCCTCCATGAGATGCCAGTCTGCATCCGCTAGGGCTTTACCAGCAGCATATCCCAAATGCATGATAAATTGTGGTGTTATGGGTCCTTTTCCAACTCTTCCTCGTATACCATCTGTTCCAAAATATTTTTTAGTCATATTTCCAGTATTTAGTAGTTAGATAAAATGAAAAATAAGAGGTAACGTACAAGCTATTGATAATCTTTATACTGCATGCTTCATTGCCGAATAGACCGCTATAGCATCTTTTGTAGCCTTAACATCGTGCACTCTGACAATTTTGGCACCTTTGATAATGGCTAGCAAGGCGGCAGCTATGCTTTCATGAATCCTTCGATCAACACTATTTCCAGTGATACCGCCAAGCATAGACTTTCTCGATATCCCTACAAGTATCGGAACATTCAGTGTAGTCAATCGGTCAAGTTGCTGTAATAATTTGTAGTTGTGTTGCAATGTCTTACCAAAACCAAAACCTGGATCAATAATAAGTTGTTCTTGTGAAATACCCACAAGCTTTACTGCGTCAATTCGATGCTGCAAAAAAACTTTTATCTCAGAAACAATATCCTGATACTGAGGATTACTTTGCATGTCAATAGGAATGCCTTGCATATGCATTAAGCAGACACGCACATGACGATATTGCGCAACTACTTCCAATGCCCCCGTATTGCGTAATGCATTAACATCATTAATCATAAAAGCGCCTGCATTAATCGCTTGTTTCATGACCTCAGGTTTTGAAGTATCGACAGAAATAGCTGTATTTTGGCCCGAAAGACCTTCCAACACTGGAATTACACGACGTAATTCCTCATCAATACTGACAGACTGACTACCAGGACGAGTCGATTCACCACCAATGTCTAGTATATCCACACCTTCATCAATAAGACTCATTGCATGCGCGATGGCTTGCTGAGTCGACTGATAACGCCCTCCATCCGAAAAAGAGTCGGGTGTCACATTAACAACACCCATAATGAGCGGACGGTTAAGTAAAAATAGTTGGCTGTATGGTAGTAAAGTCAATTGCAAAAAATTGAGTTCTACAAGCTAAAATGCGGGATGCGATTTAAAATCGCATCCCGCATTTTAGCGTAAAACTTACTCAATTTCCTTGACTATTTCCTGCGGTGTTGATTTAGGCTCTTCTTTAGCATCTGACACAGGCAACGAAGAATCACCACTGGTTGTTGAAGAGATTGATTGAGGCGGCTTCGGTGGTCGAGGTTCACGACCTTCCATAATATCCTTGATCTGGTCACTATCAATCGTTTCCCATTCCAATAAAGCTTTAGTCATTGCTTCAATCTTGTCTTTATTAGCTTCAATCAACTTACGCGCCAATGCATATTGCTCGTCAACAATACGGCGTACTTCTGCATCAACTTTTTGCATAGTTGCTTCACTCATATTTTTATGAGTAGTCACTGAACGACCGAGAAAAACTTCACCTTCATTCTCACCATAGACCATTGGGCCAAGAATATCTGACATTCCCCACTGAGTTACCATTTGTCGAGCCAATTCAGTTGCACGCTCAAAATCATTCGATGCTCCCGTAGTCATTTGCTTCATGAAAACTTCCTCGGCAATACGGCCACCAAACATTACCGAAATTCTTTGTAGAATTTCTTCACGTTCCATACTAAACCGATCTTCTGTAGGCAACTGCATAGTTACACCCAAAGCACGGCCTCTTGGAATAATCGTTACTTTATGAACTGGATCAGTCTTAGGTAACAATTGGGCCACTACAGCATGCCCTGATTCATGATAAGCAGTATTCCTGCGCTCATGTTCTGGCATCACCATTGAACGTCGTTCTGCACCCATGAAAATTTTGTCTTTTGCACGTTCAAAATCATCCATATCAACCAAACGTTTATTACTTCTGGCAGCAAACAACGCTGCTTCATTAACCAAATTTGCAAGATCTGCCCCCGACATGCCGGGTGTGCCACGAGCCAGAATATCCGCTTTTACATCGGGTGAAAGTGGTACTTTGCGCATATGCACATGAAGAATTTGTTCACGTCCACGGATGTCAGGCAATGGTACTGTGACCTGGCGATCGAAACGACCAGGGCGCAACAATGCAGGGTCCAGTACATCGGGTCGATTGGTTGCAGCAATTACAATTACTCCCATAGCCCCCTCAAATCCATCCATCTCAACCAGCAATTGATTCAGAGTTTGCTCCCGCTCATCGTTACCACCACCCAAACCTGCACCACGCTGACGGCCAACCGCATCAATTTCGTCAATAAAAATAATACAAGGTGCATGTTTTTTAGCTTGCTCAAACATGTCACGCACTCTGGAAGCACCTACACCAACAAACATCTCAACGAAATCAGATCCAGAGATACTAAAAAAAGGAACTTGTGCTTCACCAGCAATCGCACGAGCAAGCAGTGTTTTACCGGTTCCTGGGCTACCTACCATCAATACACCACGCGGAATACGCCCACCTAATTTCTGGAACTTAGACGGATCTCGTAAAAATTCGACTAATTCAGCAACTTCCTCTTTTGCCTCTTCACAACCTGCAACATCGTTGAAAGTTACTGTATTGGTTGATTTATCGAGCATACGCGCTTTGCTTTTACCAAAAGAAAAAGCGCCGCCATTACGTCCACCTCCTTGCATTTGCCGCATAAAGAAGATCCAGACTCCAATGAGCAACAACATTGGAAACCATGAAATAAAAATACTCATCAACATTGAGGGTTCTTCTTCTGGTTTAGCTTCCACAATAACACCGGCTTTTAACAAATCACTCACCATCCAAGGATCAGATGGCGCATAGGTCGTAAAGCGACGCCCATCGGACTTTGTGCCTTTAAGGGTACGTCCTTCAATAACTACTTTAGCAATTCTGCCTTGATTCAATTCGGTGATAAATTGAGAGTATTCCATCGGTACTTGCGTCGGTTGACGTACGCTAAATTGATTAAATACTGTCATCAACACAAGTGCAATCACTAGCCAAATGGCCATATTTTTTATTAAGTTATTCAAAATAGCTCCTTGGTTTGCACCTTAAACATCGATTAATTATTCTAACTCTATTTTTAAAAATATAATACAACAGAGTTATACTCCACTCATCTCTCTCTGAAACAGTAAAAAAACCCACTTACTTTATTTATTTCTGTTCCATTATTCAGAAATTTAATTATCTATTTAATCTCAGTCACAATTTATTTATTTTCTTCATTCCCAACAAATACAATTCATTACTACGGTTACGCGAAGCTTTAGGTTTTCTTATTAGTACATTCTTAAAGAGTGAGCGCATCTCGCACAAATAAGAATCAAACTCACTCCCTTGAAAAACTTTGACCAAAAAATTCCCATCTAAGTTCAGTTGCTCTACGGCAAAAAGTAATGCCAATTCTGCTAGATACATACTTTTTGCCTGATCGTTCGTCACGATACCACTAATATTTGGTGCCATGTCAGAAATTACAAGATCGGGTTGATTGTTACCTAACTTTTCCTTAAGTTTAGAAACTGCGCTCTCCTCACGAAAATCGTCTTGTATAAATTCGACGCCAGGTAGCGGTGCCATATCCAAAATATCTAACGCGACGACCAAACCATGGTCACCCATGATACGACGGACGACTTGGGACCAGCTTCCAGGCGCAGCACCTAAATCAACAACAGTCATGTTTGGCTTAATTAATTGGTCTCGCTCGGCAATTTCAAGTAACTTGTAAGCCGCACGCGAGCGATAGCCCTGCTTCTTTGCTTGCTTGACATAGAAATCACTCACGTGCTCTCGCATCCAAACTTTGCTGGTTTTCCCTTGCTTCATCCAGTAAAATGAAATATTTTTGATGGAATTTATGTTAACACTGACTATTGCTCAAAAGCGAGAACTCAAAGCACGTGCTCACCCTATCAATCCTGTCGTAACCATTGGCAAAACAGGATTAACAACGAATGTCATTAAAGAGCTTAATTGTGCTCTTCTAAGTCATGAGCTGATTAAAGTTAGAGCTCAGGTGGACGATCGCACAATTAGAAATGCGCTTTTTGAAGAAACCTGTCAACAACTTGATGCGGCACCTGTACAGCATATTGGTAAAATTTTTGTGATCTACCGCCCTAAACCTGAAGATTCGAATATCAAATTAATAAGACAGCGTTCCGAAAAAAACAAGCGCTCAGTCCATCGAACAAAACGTAGCTTTCAAAGCTAATCTTCATAATTTACCAGTTTATCCAAACATCAAATATACTTTACATTCAATATTTCGTATTCACGAAGACCACCTGGCGCCTGTACCTCGGCAACGTCACCTGAGTACTTACCAATTAAAGCACGAGATACCGGCGAACTAATCGATATCTTTCCTTCTTTAATATTCGCCTCATCGTCACCTACTATTTGATAAGTAACCATATCACCACTTTGCAAGTCTTCCAGCTCAATGGTAGCACCGAATACACAAGCCCCATCCGCATTAATCAACGCCGGGTTAATAATTTGTGCGCTAGAAAGTTTGTTTTCTAATTCAGCTATTCGCCCTTCAATGAATCCTTGCCTTTCCTTCGCTGCATCGTACTCAGCATTTTCTGAGAGATCACCATGCGAGCGAGCTTCAGCAATTGCAGCGATTACTGCGGGACGATGCACCGTTTTCATTTCATGCAATTCTTTGCGTAGCGCCTCTGCACCTACGACTGTGATTGGGATAGTACTCATTGTAATTTTTACCTTTTACAATAACTGGTTTTATCATTAATTAGCGGTAGCTAAAGGAGTGGCACACAGCTTTAGCTGGGCATGTAATTTTTGTAAGTTATATGTTTGTAATTCATGCCTATTATTGGTTATACCAACACAAGCAGCACGCGCTCCTGCCAAAGTCGTGTAATAAGTAACTTTACCTTGCAGTGCAGCGCGACGAATGGAATAGGAATCACGAATTGCGCTGGGTTGATTTTTTACCGTATTAATAATCAAACTAATTTCACCATTCTTAATCATATCAACAATATGCGGTCGCCCCTCTGCAACTTTATTAATAGCAACCACGCTAATACCAGCTTCTTTGATGACTGCCGCAGTGCCACGGGTAGCATAAACGGTGAATCCAAGTTCCGCAAGCGTTCGAGCGATTTCTACCGCATCCAGTTTATCTGAGCGCTTTACACTGATAAAAATTTTACCAGTGGTCGGCAATCGCACATCGGCAGCTAATTGAGATTTAACAAAAGCCTCTGCAAAAGTCATGCCCATTCCCATTACTTCACCCGTTGATTTCATTTCTGGCCCAAGTATGGTATCAACCCCGGAAAGCTTGATAAATGGAAAGACAGCTTCTTTAATCGAATAATAGTGAGGCACAATTTCTTTAGTTATCCCTTGTTCAATTAATGTTCTACCTGTCATACAGCGGGCCGCGATTTTGGCCAACTGCAGCCCAGTCGCTTTCGAAATAAACGGCACAGTACGAGAAGCTCTAGGATTCACTTCAAGTACATACACCGTGTTATCTTGGATCGCAAACTGCACGTTCATCAATCCCACGACTTGCAGCGCACGCGCCATCTCTCGCGTTTGACGCCGCAACTCAGCCAACAACTCCTGTGATAAATTAAATGTTGGCAAGGCACACGCCGAATCTCCAGAGTGCACCCCTGCTTGTTCAATGTGTTCCATGATTCCACCGATTAAAACGGTTTCACCATCATAAATTGCATCAACATCCACTTCAGTAGCATTATTCAAAAAATGATCCAACAAAACTGGGGAATCATTAGAAACCTTTACCGCTTCTCGCATATAGCGCTCTAAATCAGCCTTTTCATGCACAATTTCCATCGCACGGCCGCCTAACACATAGCTTGGACGCACCACCAGCGGATAACCAATTTCTTCAGCTGCGAGCAAAGCCTCATCAGGACTGCGAGCTGTTCGGTTAGGCGGTTGTTCGAGCCCCAACTGCTGAAGTGTACGTTGAAAACGCTCTCGATCTTCGGCGCAATCGATCATATCTGGACTAGTACCGATAATAGGCACGCCGTAGGCTTGCAAATCACGGGCAAGTTTTAAAGGTGTTTGCCCGCCATACTGTACGATTACACCTTCAGGTTTTTCGACTGCTGCAATTTCAAGCACATCTTCTAGAGTAAGGGGTTCGAAATAAAGTCGATCAGAAATATCGTAATCAGTCGAAACGGTTTCCGGATTACAGTTAATCATGATGGTTTCAAAACCATCTTCGCGTAAAGCCAGAGCCGCATGCACACAACAATAATCAAACTCAATGCCTTGCCCGATCCGGTTTGGACCACCTCCCAACACCATCACTTTTCTATTATGAGTAGGACGCGATTCACATTCATCTTCGTACGTTGAATACATATACGCTGTATTGGTTGCAAACTCGGCCGCACACGTATCAATTCGCTTATAGACCGGATGCAATCCAAAGCTATGACGACGCTCCCGTATCATGGTTTGATGTGTGTTGAGCAATTTTGCTAAACGCCGATCGGAAAAACCACCGCGTTTCAACTTACGTAAAGCTTGCTGATCCAGCAAAGATAAGCCAATCCCTTTAAGCGCTTGTTCCTGTTTCACCAGATCTTCTATTTGCGCGAGAAACCAGATATCGATATGCGTCAATTGATGGATCTCTTCTATTGACATATCACAGCGGAAAGCATCCGCAATGAACCAAATTCTTTCGGGACCGGGATTCGCCAATTCACTGCGAATAAGATCCAGATCCGTAGTTTTTTCATCCAAACCATCAACCCCCGTCTCCAAACCCCTTAATGCTTTCTGCAAGGATTCTTGAAACGTGCGGCCAATCGCCATAACCTCACCGACGGATTTCATTTGAGTAGTCAAACGATCATTAGTTTGTGGAAATTTTTCAAAAGCAAACCGCGGCACTTTTGTCACAACATAATCTATGGTCGGTTCAAACGAAACCGGTGTAACGCCACCCGTAATATCATTACCAAGCTCGTCTAAGGTATAACCCACAGCAAGCTTTGCCGCCACTTTTGCGATAGGAAATCCAGTCGCTTTAGAAGCAAGAGCAGAGGAACGAGATACGCGCGGATTCATTTCTATCACCAACATACGACCATCATCAGGATTGATGGCAAACTGAACATTTGAACCGCCAGTTTCTACGCCAATTTCACGTAATACCGCAATCGCTGCATTACGCATCAATTGGTATTCTTTATCAGTCAGCGTTTGAGCAGGCGCCACGGTAATCGAATCACCGGTATGCACTCCCATCGCATCGACATTTTCAATGGAACATACAATAATGCAATTATCTCGCTTATCCCTAACCACTTCCATTTCAAATTCTTTCCAACCGATTACCGATTCCTCGATCAGCAATTCCTTGGTTGGAGAAGCATCTAGACCGCGTTCACAAATCGACAAAAACTCTTCCCGGTTATAAGCAATTCCTCCGCCGCTCCCTCCCATAGTAAATGAAGGTCGGATAATGACCGGATAGCCCACCATCGCTTGCACCTGCACGGCCTCTTCCATGCTATGCGCCACGGCAGAACGAGCAGAACTCAAACCGATACGGGTCATGGCTTGCTTGAATTTTTCACGGTCCTCGGCCATGTCAATGGCTTCTCTCGAAGCACCGATGAGTTCAACACCATATTTCTTCAAAACACCATGCTTTACTAGATCCAAAGCACAATTGAGTGCCGTTTGTCCGCCCATGGTAGGCAGCAAAGCTTCGGGCCGCTCTATCGCAATGATTTTTTCCACCATAGCCCAGGTGATTGGTTCAATATAGGTCGCATCAGCCATTTCCGGATCGGTCATGATAGTCGCCGGATTGGAATTAACCAAAACAATCCGATAACCTTCTTCCCGCAAGGCCTTACAGGCTTGCACACCAGAGTAATCAAACTCACAGGCCTGACCGATGATAATCGGTCCAGCACCAATGATGAGAATAGATTTTATGTCGGTACGTTTAGGCATGCTTTTTCTAAAAACGAATCAATTAGTCCAAATTTTCTACGATAGAAAAACCATTATGAAATTGAAGCTTTGTAACTTTCCATGGCTTTAATGAAACGATCAAATAGATAATCAGCCTCGTGAGGCCCAGGGCTAGCTTCGGGATGACCCTGAAAGCAAAATACCGCCTTATCGATAAATTCAAAACCCTGCAAGCTCCCATCAAACAATGATTTGTGAGTAATCCGTATATTTTCTGGCAACGATTCAGCATCCACTGCGAAACCATGATTCTGACTAGTGATCATCACCTTACCACTCATGACATCCTGAACCGGATGATTGGCGCCTCGATGCCCAAATTTCATTTTTACAGTTCGTGCGCCAACGGCCAAACCCAGCACTTGATGCCCTAAGCAGATACCAAAAACAGGTATCTTACTTTCCAATAACGTTCGCGCAGCAGAAATCGCATAATCACAGGGCTCCGGATCTCCAGGACCATTAGAAAGGAATATGCCATCTGGGTGCAACGCCAAAACCTCCTGCGCAGCAGTCTGAGCCGGTAGCACGGTAACTCTGCACCCTCGTTGCGCCAACTTACGCAACATGGTGCGCTTAATTCCAAAATCATACGCCGCAACATGATATCGGTGGTCCTCCCGAGTCATATAAGTTTCGCCAAGCGACCACTCTCCCTCACTCCAACTGTAAGGCTTTTGGCAACTAACCGCCTTGGCAAGATCCATTCCGGATAAGCCCGGAAATGTTCTCGCAGCCTGCAAAGCTTGTTGTTCATTAACGAACTCACCCGCCATTATGCAACCGGATTGAGCACCTTTTTCGCGCACAATTCGCGTCAGTTTTCTCGTATCAATCTCAGCAATCGCCACAACATTCTGAAATTTCAAAAACTCCTGCAGCGTTTGTGTTTTGCGATGATTACTGGCAACCAAAGAAAGATCCCGTATCACCAGGCCAGCGGCATATACCTTTTCAATATTCCCTGATTCAATATCATGCGAATTTGTACCGGTATTCCCAATATGCGGATAGGTCAAGGTAATGATCTGCTGGCAATAAGAAGGATCCGTCAATATTTCCTGATACCCTGTCATTGCCGTATTAAAAGCAACCTCACCAACAGTAATTCCTGGAGCCCCAATAGACACGCCATGAAAAATGGTCCCATCCGCAAGTACTAAGATGGCGCGCTGATAGTGTAACAAAAAAAGCTCCTTGGAAATCAACGAGATATAGGAATATTGATATTGCAAGTTTGTTTAAGACAATAACTTGCTTATAGGCAATGATTATACTTGAAATGAGCATGCTTTTGCATCTTACTACACAGCACAAAGGCATCAATCGCTTTGCATAAGATAAGTTTAAATAACGTTATTGATAAAATACAAAAAATCAACATATACTTTTCCCTTGTATACGTTGTAATAGTTTTTTTAGAGTGAGCACAAACCCCATAGCGTTACATCGCTTCACTCCACAAAAACACATTGCAACCAATTACATTTACGCTGTCTCAATGAGAGCACGCCATACTAATTAATCAAATCTCAAAAACCTTTATTAACTAGGGAGAAATCATTTATGCGTACATTAATCATCATTGTGCTAGTCATTTTTATTGCAGGTTACATCACTTTAATGGTGCAGCATTTTTAAAACAAAAACTCTATTTTCATATCAATGACATACAGAAAAGCAGGTTTATATTTCGCATTGCGTGATTTTTTTTAACTTTAAACCCATCATTTCAAGTTCACTGTATGCCATTATTCAAATTCAACTGCATATTTTTTATATTACTTGCGGTTGTTACTCTCTTAGCGCACTTTCATATCGAACGATTCCAATCTACAGGTGCTGAATTATTAACCACCTCATGGTCTACCCGCACTTCCGGAAAGAGTCAGATCGATATCAGCAAAGACTTTATTCGTATTTCCTCGAATGATCCGAAAATGGTAACTTCCGCGTTTCAATATCTACAGCAGGTCCCCTATGGTCAGTTAGCGATGTTCTCAGCAGAAATAAAAAGCCATAATGTTATCAAGGGAGCACACCCTTGGAATACCGCCAGAATCGCGATAACACAAAAAATTGATGGAATACACGATCAATACCTACCACTAGCAATCCAATCAGTGATTGGCACAAATGAATGGAAAACCTATCAAGAGCATTTTTATATTCCTCCAGATGCAAAGATTGTCCGTTTCTCAGTGGAATTGCACCATGCAACCGGATCACTTGAGATCAGGAATTGGCGTTTATATCCCGTCATACAACTGACGCTGTATTCATGGAGTAGGGATATTATTTTGTATGCATGGGGCGGTTTTTTTATGATACTAATCGGCTCTTGTTTCTATACCCAGCAAAAAAAAATATTGCTACGCTTCTTACTGATTTCTTTTTTTGCTGCCATTATCATTGGCGTAAGTTTACCTGGTGATATCAAAACATTTATATTTGAAAACATTGACATTCAAATTGACAACGCCAATCCACTATTTAGCCCTATTAGTGCTTTACCGTGGGATTTATCCAAAGTCGGGCACTTTGTTTTTTTTCTGGGATTTGGATTAGTACTACGATTGACCGCCAGTAATACCAGCACATGGAAAGTTTTGACAATAATCATCATGATGGCATGCGGCACTGAATTGGTTCAAATTTATGTCGATGGACGAACACCGCTCGTAAGTGATGTTTTAATCGATACAATGGGTGGCACTCTTGGTGTTTTCTTTGCAAGAATCGCATATCCATTCAACCTGAAATACTGGAATCATATATAAATTCATAATACTAATACCCACTCGGGTAGTTAATTGGAGCTTCTAAGCTTAACATTTGGTATCAAAAAATGACCATACACAAATTATTTATAAATCATCGCGTATCATTGACTCGCTCAGATTGCGTTATGATCAGAAAAATGTGGTAACTCACATCGCAAAATTAGAAATTAGTGGTATCAATTTCGATAAATCTAAATATAATTTCTGTGTTTCTGCGTTTAGCTAAGTAAGATCAATTATTTGGTTTGTCATTTACGCAGGAGATCTTCACAATGAGTGATAAATTTTTTTCTTATGGAGAGAAACAATGAGATTTACCAACAACAAAACATTTACGGCTATTATTCTTTTATCCGCCACAGTCACATTATTCGCTTGCAAACCGATTATTGAACCTAAACACAAGCAAGATAAAGATGCAGCAGCCGAACCTGCTAAAGCAGCAGATGCAACGCCAGCACCTATAACCACAGTGGCGCCAGCCCCTACAGCCAACACAATTGAAGATGTTAAAAATGTACCAATTCTGCCAGGCTCAGGAGCAGTTGATAGCGCAATCAATGATGCTGAAATGATGGTCGAAGAAGCCGCAGAAAATGTAGCTGCAGCTACACAATTAACAAAAGACGCTAGCAATACAAATGCTGCAGATGATGACGATGATGTGGTGCTCTCATCGCCCAAGTTGATGCGCCAAATACAACAAGCATTGACCGATCGTGGCTTTAATCCAGGACCGATAGATGGCAGAGGCGGTGCAAGAACAAAGGCCGCGCTTAACAATTTCCAAGACCAACATGATATTCCTCCCGGCAAATTGACTAAAAAAACACTACGCTTACTAGGCATTAATTTCTAATTGCAATAGAAAATGTCGGTATAAAGTTATACCTTATTTTCATCAATACACCAGGAAAGTACGAATTTTCCTGGTGTATTTCTCTTCTTCACTTTGCTGCAATCATTAAAGCTGCAGTCTTTCGATTTGTTGTATTCATTTCACTTTTCAGCATAACCATCTTATATTTAATGCTTTTCATTGATTTAAATTTGCCATCATAAAAAGCATGTTTTATAGTGCTGGCTAATAAATTGATTGAAAAATGATCTGTGCGCGAAATTTCCTCGTTCATTCTATGAATCTGTTCAATCGAAGAACCAATATTTATCAAGCATGCCCTTATTTAAAAAAATTCAAGGAGGTTTCTGATGGGAGTTCCATTACGCCAACAAATCGCAGTTGGCACTTACTTAATCAAACAAAAATTAAAAGGCGTCAAAAAATATCCACTAGTTCTCATGTTGGAACCTTTGTTCCGTTGTAACCTTGCGTGTGCAGGTTGTGGAAAAATTGCGCATTCTGAAGATATACTGGACCAAAGACTCTCCTACGATGAATGCATGCATGCCGTTGATGAATGCGGCGCGCCTATGGTTTCAATTCCAGGCGGTGAACCATTGCTCCATAAAGAAATGCCACAAATCGTTGAAGGCATCATCCGGCGCAAAAAATATGTCTATTTATGTACTAATGCGTTGCTATTGAAAAAGCGCATTAACGATTACAAACCCTCTCCCTATCTCACGTTTTCTATTCATCTAGATGGCATGAAAGAACGTCATGATGCGTCGGTATGCCAAGATGGTGTATTTGATCGTGCCGTTGAAGCCATTCAACTGGCTTTGAGTAAAGGATTCAGAGTGACCGTCAATTGCACACTATTTCAAGGTGAAACTCCAGAAGATGTCGCTGAATTTCTTGATTACGCGATGGAGTTAGGCGTTGAAGCCGCTACGATTGCTCCCGGATTTAGCTATGAAAAAGCACCCAAGCAAGATGTATTCATCAAAAGCAAAGATACCAAAGCTCTGTTCCGCGGTATTTTTGAGCTGGGTAAAAAATTAAAACGCAAATGGCGCCTAAATCATTCCGCACTCTATTTGGATTATCTAGCAGGCAATCAAAATTACAACTGCACACCTTGGGGCAATCCAACCCGGAATGTCTTCGGTTGGCAAAAACCTTGCTACCTGTTATCGGACGAAGGTTATGCAAAAACTTTCAAAGAATTGCTTGAAGATACCCCTTGGGAAAAATATGGTACGGCGAATAACCCCAAGTGCGCGCAATGTATGGCACACTGCGGTTATGAAGCGACAGCTGTGGAAGATACCCTGCATAACCCATGGAAAGCTTTCATCACCTCTTTAAGAGGACCACGCACAACGGGCCCTATGGTTGAGGAACCCACACCAAAGTGGACAATGGAAGAAGAAAAAGCCTTTAAAAAGCTTAATGAAATTCCAGTAACAGTCATCAATAAATAATATCGCACTGACAACATCCAATTTAATTCTAGAATTTTATTGGCATGTTAGAAATCTTGGAATTAGTCGAATATTTAGCAATTTTTGGTGCCGCTTGCTGGTATGCGGTGATACTTTTGCCATGGCGCCCTTGTGAAGTTCGCGAGAAACTCGAACGCCCTGTTTCTGTAAGTGAATCGCCATTAAATGATATTACCATTTTAATTCCTGCTCGCAATGAAGGTCTCTATATTCAGCGCACACTAGCAGGAGTTAAACAACAAAGCGCAGAAACGCAAGTCATCGTCATTGATGATCAGTCGTCTGATGATACGGCTGAACAAGCTCGTGCTGGCAATGCTCAGGTGATCGCTGGAACAACACCGCCGCCGGGTTGGAGTGGGAAACTATGGGCACTTCAACAAGGATTACAGCATGTCAAAACACCTTTTACGTTACTATTAGATGCTGACATCGAATTAGCGCCGGGGACTGTTGCTGAACTGCGCAAAAAAGCTTTGGCAGAAAATCTTGCTTTAGTATCATTAATGGCAGAACCGCCGATGAGGAATTTTATCGAACGGCTTTTAATGCCTGCTTTTATCTTCTTCTTTAAGCTACTATACCCTTTTAATTTAGCCAATAAAACGACCTCACCCGTTGCAGCAGCGGCAGGAGGGTGTATTTTAATAAAAACGGAAACACTGCACGCCATTAATGCCTTTTCGAGTTTACATACGGCATTGATTGATGATTGCACTTTGGCTGCGCACGTAAAACGCGCAGGGCAACGCACATGGATTGGCTTAAGTCATGCTGCCCACAGTCACCGAGGATACTCTGAATTAATGCAAATATGGAATATGGTGGCGCGTACAGCATTCACACAACTGCGCTATTCATCGATTTTGCTAACCTTATGTACTTTTATCATGGTCGCAATGTTCTGGATAGGGCCAATGGCTTTCCTATTTTCTAGCACACAACTTTTATTGCTGACCGGCATATTCACTTGGATTGCGATGTTTTTTGCCTATACCCCCACTTTGGTTTATTATCAACGGTCAATATTATGGGTGCTAGCATTACCTCTTATTGGCACACTGTATCTTGCCATGACTTGGACATCAGTACTCCGGTATTGGAATGGAGAACGTGCTCATTGGAAAGATCGTCGCTATGAAAGCAAAGCAAATAATTAATATGAAACTAATCATCAAATTCAAGCTTGCGGTGTTATTACTATTGATCAGCATAACGGTTATCGCTGACAACAATTCACCTAATGAAAATCCGGAACAAGTCATCGTTCAAATGCAATCGTCTCTCATCCAAGTGATGAAAAACGGTGAAAAACTGGGCTATGAGGGTCGCTTCAAGTTTCTTGAGCCTGTCATTGATCAATCACACGACATTGAACTGATTATCAAAACGATTCTGGGTTCAACCTATTGGTCACAATTGGATCATGAGCAAAAACAACTGATTATAAAAACTTTCCGGGAACTGAGTATTGCGACCTATGCAAGTCGATTTACGCAATATGAAGGCGAGCAATTCGAAGTCATCGAACAACGCGACCTGCCACACGAACAAAAGCTTGTACGCAGTCAATTGATAAAATCGGATGGCGGAACGGTTAATTTTGATTATGTGTTGCATAAAACCGAGCAAGGATGGCGCATTGTCAATATTCTATTTGATGGCGTCAGCGATTTAGCTATCAAACGTGGCGAGTACCGCGCAGTGATGCAACGTGACGGATTTCAAGCCTTGATTGAATCACTCAAAGAAAAAATCGCGTTAGCACGACAAAACTAATCCGTAAACTTCGAACTTCTTAATACGCTTTCTTAATCGTGGAAAACCCCAATCCTTCGGGTCAGCGTATTTTTGCATGCTGGGCTGGTGCCACATACCGATATGCAATCTGGGTTATTCTCGCTTTATTGTTCCTTACGGCTTTCAGCATAGGGTATATCGCTGATAATCTCGGGGTAGATACGGATACCACCGATATGCTTTCGGAAGATGTTCCGTTTCGTGCAAACCACATCCGTTATAAGCAATCGTTTTCTCAATATGAAGATACACTACTGCTGGTAATTGACGCTCCCACACAAGAACAAGTACATTCAGCAGCCAAACGGCTCAACGTTTATCTACGCGAAAATCGCGAGCAATTCCCGGAAATTTATTATTTAAGCGGTGAATTGTTTTTTCAACAAAATGGATTGCTATTCAAAAGCATCGATGAATTAGGCCGCATCACCGATCAGTTAGCTTCCGCTCAGCCACTGGTTGCCCGCATAGCCGAAGATCCGAGTCTAGCTACTTTCTTCTCCATTCTAACCGAAGCTGTAGAAGCATTACGAACAGGCCAAACATTAGAACTCAGCTCAGTATTTAATGGGATCAGCAACACCATCCATGCACGCTTGGCTGGAAAATCCAATGCACTCTCATGGCAAGCATTACTCAGCGGCGAAACACAAAAAGACAATTATCAAGAGTTTATCGTCGTTAAACCAAAGCTAGATTATTCACAGATATTTGCTGCGAAAGAATCCATCGAAATGATACGGGATGCAGCGGCAGAATTGGGATTCTCCCCAGAAACAGGCATTACATTACGCATCACCGGTGAAGTCGCACTTGCGCATGATGAAATTGATAGCGCCATGCACGGTGCGCAAGAATCCGGCTTATTGGCATTGGTACTGGTAGCGATTGTGTTGTATCTCGCACTGCGTTCAGTTGGAACTTCTATTGCCGTGGTGATCAGTTTAATCGTCGGATTGATATTGACGGCTGCATTTGCCACCCTTGCAGTCGGTCACCTGAATCTGATCTCGATTGCCTTCGCTGTGCTATATATTGGACTGGGTGTCGATTATGCCATTCATTTTCTGTTTCGCTTTGAAGAATTGAAAAATACCCGCGACCCCGATGCAAAAACCATATCCAATGCGGGTAGCGATGTAGGACAAGCGCTTCTGATTTGTGCCATTACCACCGCGATCGGTTTTTATGCTTTCATACCAACCACTTATCGCGGCGTAGCGGAATTGGGGATCATTTCTGGCACCGGTATGCTGATTAGCTTTGTTGTCACCATGACACTTCTTCCGGCGCTACAAAAATTTTTCCCAATACCCACCACCAAGCAAATTTCTCCAACGAGTACTTTAAAACCGATCAATAGAATTCTCGACTTTGCCGGTCGTTCACAAAAACTGATTCTGACAGGAACGGTCATAGCAGTCATTGTGGCAGTAATCATCACACCGCAAATCCGATTTGATTACAACCTGTTGAACATGAATAATCCACGTGCCGAATCGGTGATAACCTTTCAGGAACTGTTGAATCATCCTGAGGATTCACCGTGGCATATCGAAATTCTCGCAGATGATCTAACCGCGTTGAAGCAATTAAAAGAACGCCTCGAAGCGCTTCCTGAAGTAAAAACAGTCGTCAGTCTCTTGGATTTAGTACCAGAAGACCAAGAAACCAAAAGCCAGTTAATTGCTGAAATGTCAATGACGCTCGGCCCCATTTCTTTCGCAACACCATCGCATGATTCGAATCGTTCGCAAATGCAACCAATGGCTGCGCTCGAAAAATTAATCACCAAAATAAACGACTTTCTTCAAGAACGACATGATCATTCTGCTAACGCTTCGATACACGCCCTATTGGAATCGTTGTCTAAGCTTAAAGCGCAACTGCTACTGGATAACCATTCGAGTCATAAAAATGATCAACTATTGCAGTCACTCGAAAACGACTTACTAAGCTTGCTACCGGAATCAATTCAGCGTTTGCAGTTAGCATTGGGCGCAAAACCATTCACACAGGAAACGCTACCGGAAACTTTCAGTTCACACTGGTACAGTCGCGATGACTTTTACCGAATTTCAGTGTATCCATCAGAGAATATCAATGATAACGATGCATTACGGCGCTTTGTCCGGACCGTGCAACAAATAGCCCCGACCGCGACAGGCGTTCCAGTAATTAGCTTAGAAGCTGGCGAAGCGGTTGTAGATGCCTTTATTCACGCGTTTTCACTGGCATTGATCGGCGTTATTGTAACGTTGTTGTTGATGTTGCGTAGCGTAAAATACACATTGCTAGCACTGGCACCGCTACTATTAGCAACCTTATTTACCGGCGCATGCATGGTTTTGTTCGATTTGCCCTTTAACTTTGCTAACATTATCGCGCTACCGTTACTGCTTGGAACCGGTATCGATAGCAGCTTACACATTGTGCACAGAAGGCGCAGTCAATCCAACAACAATCTCCTGCACTCCAATACCGCGCGTGCAGTTTTTTACAGTGCCCTCACAACACTGGTTGGCTTTGGCAGCCTGTTTTTCTCATCACATCAAGGCACTGCCAGCATGGGATTGTTACTGACAATCGGTTTATCAATCACGTTGGTGTGCGTACTCATCATACTCCCGGCACTGTTGCAGTGGAATGATATCGATAAATCAACGAATGCTTAAACTCCCTATAATTGCTATGACTCAACCCTAATGAATCATTCAAGCGATGCCTCTGAATACGAATGAGCACTGAAGCTGAATACTTGATTTATGGTTTTTTATTTTCCACGGTCATTTCAACAGCCGTAATGTACATTCTTATTAACTGTATTGCATGGAAATACTACCTAAAAATGGTGCAAAAAAATGCCAAGCCCCTTACAGTGCCTTTAGGAATTGCCGAAAGAGCTTTGTATACAACAGGATTTTTAATCGGATTGCCAGAGATTATTAGTATATGGCTTGCCTTGAAAGTTGCTGTGCGATGGAGTGTCTGGAACCATAAAAATCGACGCAACACATATAATTTATTTCTAATCGGTAATGCTTTATCAGTATTACTAAGCTACCTTGGTGCATCCATTGCTGCGCAAGAGTTCTTAACATTTCATAACAATTCCAGATAAAAATAAAACGAATTACAGGGCACGAGATCCAGAAAGCCTCACTACTAATTCCTGCTGTGCACTACAATACGATATCGATACCAGAGCTATAACGATACGCTCATTTCTTGAATCTTTATCTGTAAGAATTTAATACTAGAATCTTTGATTCGACAAAGTATGGTTGTTAGGTCTAACCACTTCGCACCAAAGCAGCTGCAAAGAATCCATCGGTTTGATGCTGCTGTGGATTGATTTGCAGAAATTCTCCGGTATCCAGCGTGATCTTCTGTTGTGCCAGCAATTCTGTGGAATTCAATACCGTAAATTGCGGGTGGCTGTTTAAAAAATGGAAGATGATGTCTTGGTTTTCTTCGTCCAAGAAGCTACAGGTGGCATAAACCAAGCGCCCACCGGGTTTGAGTAACTTGGCTGCAGCGGCGAGAATTGCGCCTTGCTTGGTTTTCAATTCTTCGATACTTTGAGAGGATTGGCGCCATTTTAAATCAGGATTACGGCGCAGTGTTCCAATACCACTGCAGGGTGCATCAACCAACACACGATCAATTTTTCCTGACAAACGCTTCACTTTACTGTCATTCTCATCATTGATGCGTTGGATGTGCAAGTTGGATAAGCCCGAGCGCTTGAAACGCGGTATTAAATTGTTCAGCCGCTTCTCAGATACATCAAACGCATACAAACGCCCTTTTGAGTTCATCAGCGCACCCAGTAATAAGGCTTTGCCACCCGCGCCCGCGCAGAAATCAACGACCATTTCACCGCGTTTAGGTGCCAGCAAATAACCTAACAATTGGCTTCCTTCGTCTTGGACTTCAATTTTTCCGGACAAAAACAATTCGTGACGGTTAATCATCGGTTTTCCAGCAAGCCTTATACCACACGGTGAGTAAGGCGTGATTTGCGCATCAATACCTTCTTCCTGCAGTATCGCAATAACTTCATCACGTTTTGCCAGCAACGTATTCACACGCAAATCCAGCGGTGCTGTCTTTTGCAGTGCGAGCCCCAACGTTAGGATTTGTTCATCAGATAAATTAATTCTGAGTTTTTCAATCAACCAATCTGGAAGCTCAGCACGAATCGATAGCGATAATTCATCGATCTTGATTGCTTTGATTTCGGTGAGCCACTTTTTCTCGGATTCACTGATAAAGGTATCAAATTCTCTTAAATTCAACCCGTGATATTTGACCAGATAGGCCAACACCAATGCGCGCGGCGTAACCGGATGGGCCAAACTCTCAAGAAAAAAACGATGCCGCAAAATGCCAAACACTACTTCGGCAATAAAAGCGCGATCTTGCACACCGAGTATCGCATTATCACGAAAGAAACGCCGTATGATCGCATCGGCGGGAAATTCCAGCGGCAACAGCGCGCGCATCGCAGCAATGGCTGCATTTAATTGAGATAAAATTAATGGCATCGGTCTTCGTTCGCCGTTTCAGGTTTCGACGATCTGCTGGAACACCGGCCATTACTGTAGCGCATATGAATGCTCGTCACGATTTTATCGATTTCCCGACCATTTTCCTCAACCGAGACGATACGCACAGGCACCATGTGATAATCTGGGGCGAGCCAAATCTTTCTTTTCAGCTTTGAGCCCTTTTCTTCCTGGCGCGTTATGACGATCGTATTAAGTTCTCCAAGCGCGGTTTTTAAATGTTCTTCAGTAATTTTATACTGCGATAACCGAATTTGGTCGTTATGCGCCACATGCCGATCCAACGACCCTTTCGGGGGTGGCACAAAAATAAAGCTATAAGACATACTTAAACGATCCATGGTATCGGGTGGAAGTTTTTCTATCGTCTCCACGCCTTTGTGTTGTAAGGTAACGTGCATGCTATCCCAATCGAATAAGATCAAACTAGGTTCTTTTTTGCCGCGCTTTTCATACGCACGTAAAGGGCGTAATCCGTGCTTGGTAACCATTCCTTCGCTGTGACGCACTAAACTGCTCGGCTCGATAATTTTAAAAATACCTATCGCCTGCGCTTCACTATTGATTACGTAGTTGCTACCCTTCTTCGTGTGCTTAACATCCATTACCTCTTGAATCTCGCCATCACCGATATCGGTAGAAACCTGATAACTCATTTCGATACGGACAGGAATATTGGCTGCCCATGCTGAAAAACTTAATACTGAAAACACCAAAAAGAATGCAAAAAACCTCATTCAGCTAATCCTGGAGAATAAAGCGTTATTTGACTCACACTGGCATGGGCTATTTGAACCACATCGCCAGTTACTTTAACTTGATCATTCATAAACCACCGCACCGCCTGAGGAAAAATGCGATGCTCCTGTTGTAAAACACGATACGCCAGCGAAGCTTCCGTGTCTTCTGGCAATACCGCAACAGCAGCTTGAATGATAATCGGTCCATGATCCAATTGCGGCGTCACAAAATGTACCGTACAGCCGTGAATCTTCACCCCCTCATGCAATGCACGAGCGTGCGTAGCCAAACCCGGAAATGCAGGCAACAACGATGGATGGATATTGATCAACCGATCTTGGTAGCGACGCACGAAATTGTCGCTCAGAATGCGCATGAATCCCGCCAAAGCCACTAATTTAGGTTGAAATTCAGCAATTTTTTCCGCCAGTACTTCATCGAAACCTTGTCTATCCTTAAAATCGCGGTGATCAACAACACATGTTTCAACTCCCTGTTGCTGCGCAATCTGCAAACCTTCTGCTCGTGGATTATTGCTGATCACAACCATGCGATCCACATTGAGATCCGCATTCAACAATGCTTGCATATTGCTACCGCGACCGGAGATTAAGATCACCAGCGTTTTCATCATGCCTCGTAAGCACTATACGAATCGCGTCGCTGGATGTGATCCGCGCGGTTCAATACTACCAATTTGCCAAACCGTTTCACCCAAGTCCTGTAATAATTGCATAGCCTTTGCCACCTGCTCAGGTGCAACCACAATCACCATACCTATGCCACAATTAAAAACTCGCGCCATTTCATGATCCGTCACATGACCGGTTTGTTGCAACCATTCAAACAAAGCGGGCATCGCCCATGCATTTTTCTGGAGTACCGCCGCCATTGAATCGGGCAGAATTCGCGGCACATTCTCTATCAATCCACCCCCAGTAATATGCGCCAAACCTTTAATCGGAATTTGCCTGATCAACTCCAACACCGGTTTCACATAAATTCGCGTCGGCGCCATAATACACGCTGCCAGTGTCCGCCCGTCGAATGATTGTTGCAAATCAACTTGATGTGCGCTGATGATCTTGCGAATCAGCGAATAGCCATTGGAATGCGCGCCACTCGACGCAAGACCGAGAACGATATCACCATTCTCAATAGTAGCACCACTGATAATCTGTTCCTTTTCCACAGCGCCCACGGCAAAACCGGCCAAATCATATTCTCCTGCAGGATACATACCCGGCATTTCGGCAGTTTCTCCACCAATCAATGCACAACCCGCTAGCTCACATCCTTTTGCAATCCCGCCAATGACTTTGGTTGCAGTCGCCACATTCAATTGGCCACACGCAAAATAGTCCAGAAAAAATAGCGGCTCCGCACCTTGCACCAGGATATCATTGACACTCATGGCTACCAGATCGATGCCAATCGTATCATGTTGATCGAGCTCAAAGGCCAGTTTAAGCTTAGTACCCACGCCATCAGTACCAGAAACCAATACGGGATCACGGTACTTTTTAGAAATCTCAAACAACGCACCAAATCCGCCAATACCCGTCAACACTTCCGGGCGCAATGTTCTTTTCGCCAGTGGCTTAATATTTTCCACCAACCGATCGCCGGCATCTATATCTACGCCAGCATCGCGATAGGAAAGTGGTGTTGCATCAGAGGCATTACAACTGGATGAAGTCAAAATGGATTCTCGCGCAATTGCAAAATGAAAAATACACACAAAGCGTCATTTTACCGCAAATCAGCGACATACTGGGTGTGGAAATGATTAAGGCGTGCTTTAACCTATAAACTAAAAAGCACACGAGATTTTATAGCGGCAATTGGAATAACCGAGAGGATACCCTAGATTTTGTGTAAATAGCGGTTAATAATGGTGAGAGATTCATGAGGATACCTTTTATACCAGTAATTGATTCGGCATTGTGTTAATGGAAGCATAAGCTAGAGATACTTCAATAGTTTCTGCGCTAAGTCAGCAATATTGCTGAGATTGTCTATGCGGTAATATTGATATTCACTCAAACTTACAGGTAAGTGACTATCTTGCCCGACAAGGATCGGCACCAAAGGCTTTTGACTGCGCTTGGCAGAATCAATTTCTTGACTAAGCCATAAGCTGGGACGTCCAGATATCAGGAAGATGACAACATCTGCTTTGGTGATAAGGCTATCGATGTATGCTTGCACTGGGACGCCGGCGGGAACATCTGTCGCATCCTTAATGCACAAATTCAGCTTTTTCAGGGATTCACGCAGACGTCTAAGAACCTCGGCATCAGCAGCGCCTCCTGAAATGAATATTATTTTTTGGGGAATATGCTTTACTGCGGCATCTATCGCTTTGCGCAAAAATTCTTGCGCAGTATTTTTAAGGTCTGGCACGAACTCATTCATATGCAAAGCAATCTCTGTATCATTGCTTTGCTCTGTATTATTATCTTTAGCACTAATCTCTGACGTCAATTGCAGGTCATGACTGAGTTGTTGATGCTTGCCATCCTTGTAGGCAATATCCAGATAAATGGTAAATTCACCCCAGCCATTGGACTTTAACCGGAATCCACCTTTTCTGGCGCGAATTTCTCTCACCGGATTAGGAAATGTTGGATGTAAGGTATATGTGACATGATCTATTTGATCCAGCTCTGCCGCAGGACCGGTAATCCATACCGACCAATTCCATCGATTTTCGCCTACATAAGCCGAGCTCTGTTCAATACGAATACTCATTTGCCAGCACCCCCCGTCTTGAGTTGAATCAACATCCACTGCGAAGTGGCGGGTGATTGCCAAACCTTGCCTGGTTCTTCTACTCGTATCTGGATAAGCTGATCCTCCCTGACTCCATCAATATATATAAACGTGCCGCCTGTTTCGGGTACCGGTGTCACGTCTCTCCAGTCAGTGAACTTGCCCTTTTGCCAAAGCCGGTGCCGGCATGGAATTTCACCCTCTCCCAATTTCGCTGCAAGATCTTCAGGGGCAAGTTGTACCTTGATCAATCGACCGACATCCTGCTTCCAGCCTGCCACTGTCTCTGCAAGCCTCAAAATAGCCTCCAGCGGATTATCCCGTTGCAACGGGATATACTCATGCGGCTGAAACATGCCATCCACGGTTACACCCTCTTCAATCAGTGCGACAGCCGGCTTACCTTTTGCACGTGCCCATGCCAACTCGTCCTTGACCCATGCATGGGTAGTCCAACCGCCTGAAGCAAGTTGGTCACGTCTGGTAAGCAACGCTATCAGTGCATCACTGTCTTCAATGCGCTTTTGCACTACAGGTGTTAGCATCTCACCGCCAAGATTCTCGCCTGTCTTGCTTTGCACGAATTGGCTAGCAAGTAGCCGGTCCATATAACCGACTAAAGGTTTGTCGACATCCCTGAATGCGAATGCGAGAAATATGTTCATTCAACCTCCTCGTTGTTTTTTCCTGCACGCCATAACGAAACAGATTAAGAATGCCACCAGCAATGGGTCAGTGCAATAACTTAAATGAGCAGATTACATAAATGAATTGCCATCAAAAGTTGGGCTTGATATTCAATATGCCTATCATGAGCCCGATTCCCGGTCACCTGAGGACGATTCTGCGGCCGCAGCAGTATCCTCAGGAATAGGCAAATTAGCGCATTGTTTACGGTATTTGACATCAGGCGATACCCATGTACGCCATTCCGTTGGGCTCATATTGCGAGTCAGCTTACTACAAAGCTCGGTCACCCACTCGGTGTTGGCCGGCCACAGCCGGAGGGTTTTATCAGCGCTACCCGAAACGATACGCGCGCCATCCGGACTAAAGGCCACGCTCAATACAGCACCCACATGCCCCGGTAACGGATCGCCAAGTGGCAGCCCTCTTTCCACATCCCATAATCGCAGCATCATATCGTGACTACCGGAGACAATACGGCGGCTATCGGGGCTGAAAGCCACGCCGTTCACGCGCTCCTCATGCCCTTGCAGTGCTTCGCCGATCAGTTGGCCGGTATGGGCATTCCACAACCGCACTGTTCTATCTTTACTGCCTGATACAATATACTGGCCATTCGGACTGTAGGCTACATTCACCACGGGCCCGGTGTGCCCTGTCATCGGTTCGTCAATGGGTTGGCCCGTCTTGACATTCCAGCGCTGCAACGTATTGTCGTAACTGCCTGAAACAATAGATGCACTATCTGGGCTGAAAGCAACACTGCGCACCATTTTCTGATGCCGCCGCAAGGGTTCACCCAGCGGTTGACCGGTATGAGCATTCCATACACGCACCATGCTGTCCTTACCCCCTGACGCGATCCATGCACCATCCGGGCTGAACGCGACGCTCTCTACACTTGCTTCATGTCCCTGCAGCGGTTCGCCGATCGGTTGCCCCGTATTGGCATCCCATAGCCGCAGCGTTTCGTCACTCGCAGCCGAGACTATACGTGCGCCATCCGGACTGAATACCGCGCCATTGAGTGTGCCTTCATGGCCGCGCATCGGTTCGCCAATCGATTGACCGGTGTCAGCATGCCATAACCGCAGCGTTTTATCGTCGCTGGCGGAAAGAATGCGTGTACCATCTGGACTGAAGACAACACTCGTCACCATATCTTCGTGCCCCTGCAGCGGCGCATCGATAAGCTGAATATTACTGGCTGTCCATAACCGCACAGTTGCATCCCGACTAGCCGAAGCAATCCGCTTACCGTCAGGTGAAAACGCAACACTGACAACTTTTCCCTCATGTCCACGCAGAGGTTCACCAATCGGTTGGCCGGTGCGGACATTCAACAGGCGCAAAGTATTATCCTGACTGCTTAGCACGCTAATCTGACCGTCTGGGGAAGTAGCCACATTCGATACCCCCTCTATAACTCCCGGCAATCGATCACCAATCAGCTGGCCGGTATTAATATCCCACTCCTGCAGCATGCCATCGCTATCAGCTGAAACAAGGCGTGTGCCATCAGGACTGAAGGCAATGGCATTGATTTTGCTACCCACAGACCAGATTTTTTGCGTGGAGTATTTTCTGCTCAGCGTAGTAATGAGGGCCGCATCAACCTTTTTATTGCCGGGAGATAGCTGCTGCGCGGCGAGCAATTGTAGAATCGCGCGCTCATCTCCACCGGGACGAACACCGCTGGAGATATCCAGACTTTCTGATACTAAGCGCAAGCTAATTGCTTCCCGCTGCGCCAGCTTGCGTACTTTCTTTTCAGAATGGGCATCGTATAAGCCGTAACCCGCCACACCCGCTAGTATGATGACGCCCAGCAACGCCCCTTGCAATTGCCTTGTCTGTTTACGCAAGCGTGTCGCATCGGCTTGCACCCTTTCCGTCGCGCGTAATCGCTCTTCCGCCAGTGCTTCTGCGGCAACCTGCTTCTCCAAGGCATTGGCCAACTCCATCTGACGCCTACGTGCTTCGTCTTCAGCGCGCAAGCGCTGCAGTTCAGCCTGCCGCAAACGCTCATCGCGTGCTTTGCTCACGACAGTAACTAAGCGGTCGTGAATCAGCTCAATCCGATTCACACCTAATTGCTGGTCAATACGTAGCAGTCGGTGCTTGCTGGCCAGAAGCGAAAGCTGTTCCCTGGTCAGAAACTCATCCTGCAATGCCTGATCGACAGGGTAACTGCTGCGATAGCGATTGCCTTGAATCAAGTAAGTTTCAATAAACTCTGATACCGTTGCAGGCATCCCGGCCAATGCTTCATGATAGAAATCCTGCAGAATGTCCTGTCCAACCTGATGCAATAGATCGATGTCTATCTTGCTGCCAGGTGAGCGGCGCTGATTCAGTTGATAGCAGCAAAGACTTAGCAAAACGGGCTCAATTACTGGCAAGATACTTGCCGTGGATGAATCCAGATTACCGACAAAATCAACCAGCGGTTCTGCAACACCTGCTGCAAGCACGGCTGAGCCTGCTGAGGTAACGGCCTGAATAGCGCGCTCACGTGACATCGGGAGTAAGCGCAAGCGGTTGCGCAACAAAGAGGGTACTTGTTCCTTCCAGCCCTCGATTTCGGCAAGAAAATCTTCTCGGAAAGACAACACAATACGATAGTGCTGTGCTCGTACATCCAGTTCAGACAGAGCATGCCGACTGGTATCTCCCGCGATAAACTCATCCGGAATACGATTCTCAATCAGATCGGCCAAGGCATTGAGGCTAGGCTGAATTCGCTCGGGATTCCATTCTCCCTGGGAAAAAATTTCTTCGAACTGATCAAAAATCAATACCGGTGTAAGCGGATAATTATCCTGATTCCATATTTCCAAATCACGTCGGTGCAGATAGTGCCATAGACTTTCACCTGCCGCGGTTGGTGAAAATTCAACACCTGCTCCGGCAAATGCCTGCAATAATTTCTGCATGGCTTGATCCAGCGGCGCAAGTATTGCTGACGAACTGAAATCAAGCCGCAAATGAACAGGAAAATAATGCTCGGCACGCAACAATGGATAAAGCCCAGCTTGTAATAATGAAGTTTTGCCGAGCCCAGATTTGCCATACAGCACAGTCAATGGCGCCAAGCGAATCATGCGCACCAACTCGGCAGCTTCTTCCTTGCGGCCGAAAAAGAAATCACTCGCACGCTCATCATAGGCAGCAAGCCCCGGCCAGGGTGACTGGGCGGTGAGTGTTACATGCGTTTGTGTCTCGTTACTTACCATTGATATGTAAGGAGCAGGTGTTGTATTCATCGCTCAGCTCCCGTGCTGCCTCTCGGCACGGATGAGTTTTTTTAATAATGCGCTAGTTTGTTCATCGGGCTGACCTATCGGCGCATGGCCGAAATGCAATTCGTCTTTCCATTCACGAGGTACTCGCGTATAACTTTCCGGATCGTAAGCCTGATCTACGATCATGGGAACAACAAACGTGCGTCCCTGAATCGATTTGCCGCGATCAATGGCTTCATGCCATTCACGCCGGAAAAATTTTTCATCCAATTGATCGGCCGCATTGGAAATCAATGGCACGAAATAGCGGCAAGACCGGATACCATCCAGAATACGCTCGCGGAAATCCTGCCCGGGTTCAATTTCGGATTTGTCAAACCAGATTTCATTTTCTGCCACGCCTAGTGACTTCAATGACGCCACCAGTTTCGCTGCAACCGGAAAATCAGGTGCTCGACAGTAACTGACAAAAAATAGTGTGTTGCGAGGAATAATCTCAGCTTGCGCAGGTGTAACCTCACCTTCCGCCACCGCGCCATTGCGCGCCAGCCAACGCTGATGAAGTTCAGCAATAAACGTGGTAGGCGAAATATCCGGCAAAACCTCAGTGCCTTCGCTATAGCTCCTGAGAAAATAAATGAGATCTTCTTCCGGGCGTAAAGCCTCAACCAACCATTCCCGTTTTCTCTGCATATCCGAAAGCCGCCTCTGATTGGTCAGACGCAGAAAAAATCGGCTTAACCACTCAGGAAAATTGCAACCAATCAGTAAAAGATTACGCTGTTGCAATTCATCAAAGAACTTGACCGGCACATGACTACCACGCGCAATGATATTGTGTACATACTCCAAAATATCCTCATCGTGGATTGCATACATCGGAGCCGGCCTTGATTTCCCAAACAAATAGAGCAGATACACTTCCCCTGGACGCGACAACCAGTCAGTCGGCAGATCGGATCCCTCGCTCGTGGGTAAATAAGGTGAATGAATAACCTCATTGACTGCACAGCGTGTCCTTAGGCTGCGAGCGAGTAAATCATCTGGTGTGAGCGTAACAAAGAGACGAAAATGCGTAATGGCTGCAATTTGTCTGACAGATTGCGGAATATCAATCTCATTTTTAGGCATGAGTTTCTCAATGGCGTCATGAATATCTCCATAAAGATCCTGAATGGGGTGATTCTGCTTAAGCCGCGTGACAACTGCATTTAATTCATGACACGGTGGCAGCGCATCACTACCGATATCATCGTTATAAAACTTCAAAAGCTGGTGCGCAATTTGCGCTTGCAGGGAACCCTTGTTATCTTGATCGATGAGTACCTGAGGGCCCAATACAGGTACCACTAGCCCATCCTCAATTGATTTCAGCAAACGGTCCCAGCTTCTTTCGTTCATTGTTTATCTACGCTTATGAAAGTCATTAAGACTACACCCATTCTATTGATGCTTAAGGAAGCTAGAAAGATTTGGGATAAATCTGGCTGTAGCAATTCATCACTGTTTTCGTTCAATCCTCGCTCCCTGCTTAGGTATATTTGCTGCGCGATTGGCTATCTAGTGTAGTATCTCCGGCAAAACTTTGCCACATTTATCCATGCTGCATATAACTACAGCATTCGATTCGATAGCAAACCTTTACGTGAGACACCACACTTCTAGCAGCATAAAGAAGGGAATGAATGGTATGATTTGCACTGATTTTACTTACAGCGATACCGCCGAACGGCGGTATCGGGTTTTTCTATTTTCGGGAGCTCTTGGATTCCAGCCTCCGGCTTTGTCGGTGGCGTTTTTTTTACATGTAGAGGTCGTTCATGTCTTTCAGTATAGCCAGTCTGTTATCACAACATCGCTCCGATAAATTTGACTTACATGATCGGTATTTAAATGCCCAGATGGTTAGAGTTCTCAAAACCATTGGCTATGATCGCAATTATCAACGTGCCGTCGGTCAATATCTATATGACGAACACGGTAATGAATACCTCGATCTGTTAAGCGGTTTCGGTGTTTATGCATTCGGACGTAACCATCCGACAATGATTAATGCGCTGAAGGAAGTACTGACTTTAGAAATGCCGGATCTGGTGCAACTCGATGTATCCACTCTAAGCGGCTTACTGGCACAAGAAATATTGACCACCACGCCTGATAATTTATCACGCGTTTTCTTTTGTAATTCCGGTACAGAAGCGGTCGAAGCATCCATAAAATTTGCCCGCTATGTGACCAAGCGTAACCGCATCATCTGTTGCGATCATGCCTACCACGGTTTAACGATGGGTGCATTGTCATTGAATGGCGAACAAATCTTCCGGGATGGTTTTGGCCCGCTGCTACTCGACTGTGGCTCTGTACCCTTTAATGATCTTGCCGCCTTGGAAAAAGCATTGTGCAATAAGGATGTAGCCGCTTTTATTGTGGAACCGGTGCAAGGTAAAGGGGTGAATATTCCCGACGATAATTATCTACCTGAGGTAGAAAGATTATGCAAGCAGTATGGTACGCTATTCGTCGCTGATGAAATACAAACCGGTATCGGACGTACCGGAAAATTCTGGGCAATCGAACATTGGCAGGTCAAACCCGACATGATTTGCATGGCAAAAGCGTTATCGGGTGGTTTTGTACCGGTTGGTGCAGTCGCCATGACGCAGAAAATTATGGACAGTGTATTTAATCGCATGGATCGCGCGGTGGTGCATGGCTCGACTTTCTCAAAAAACAACATGGCGATGGCAGCCGGTTTAGCCAGCTTAGAAATTATCAAAGCAGAAAAATTGGTAGAAAACAGCGCTAGAATCGGTTCGGAAATCATCAACCGCTTAAATGCCTTGAAAGGACAGTTTGAATTTTTCAAAGAAGCCAGAGGAAAAGGCTCCATGATCGCGGTCGAATTTAAATCCCCCAGTAGCTTATCGCTAAAAGCCGCTTGGATGATGCTCGAAACTGCGAACAAAGGGTTGTTCTGCCAGATGATTACCATTCCTTTGTTTAAAGAACACCGAATCTTGACGCAAGTAGCCGGACATGGAATGAATGTGGTTAAACTACTACCACCGCTGATACTGCAACAAAAAGACCTGGATCACATCATCGCGGCATTCAGCAAAACGATTGCCGATACCCACCAAGTTCCGGGTTCCATTTGGGAGTTAGGCAAAAATCTTGCGGCCCATGCATTAAAAGCCAAAGCAGGCTAAAATATAGCATCATGGAGAATAATACGCGCACGGATAATTTGAATTATCTCTGGTGGTTACTACTCTCGTGCGTAACCGGTGGCTTAATCTATCTGCTCAGCCCGATTTTGACTCCCTTTTTATTCGCTGCGGTGATTGCTTATATCTGCAATCCGATCGTCACCTACTTAGCAGATAAAAAATTTCCCCGCACAGGTGGCACAGTGCTCGTCTTGATTGTGTTAACAGGATTACTTGCAGCATTGGTATTCATCATGATTCCGCTAATACAGAAAGAAACCAGTCATTTCTTCGATAAAGTACCGATTTATCTGGATCTCATTAAAACCAGTGTCATTCCTCTGATCGAAGCCAAGTTGGATGTAAATTTACAACTCGACATGATTGCATTAAAACAGGCTTTTACTGAACATTGGAAAAGCGCAGGTAGCTTTGCCGCAAAAATTTTACCGTCATTGACCATTGGCGGCATGGCAATTGTAGAATTCTTAGTTAATTTACTGCTGGTTCCTGTTGTCTTATTTTATATGCTGCGGGATTGGGATCAATTAATAAAACTAATCGATGAAATGATTCCCCGATATTGGCATAAGAAGATTTCCGTATTGGCGTTTGAGACCGATGCCATATTGGCAGAATTTTTACGCGGGCAACTCGCAGTAATCGTGTTAATGAGTTTTTTTTATATCACCGGCTTATGGCTGGTGGGATTAGAGTTTGCCCTACCGATAGGCTTGGTGGCTGGTATTCTAGTATTTGTACCCTATCTCGGCATGATCGTCGGTTTAACTCTAGCGACGCTCGCTGCCTTGATGCAGTTTCAAGACTGGACGGGGCTCATTTATGTAGGATCTGTATTTGCTATTGGCCAACTGCTTGAAGGCATGCTCATTACACCTTGGTTGGTTGGCGATCGTATTGGACTTCATCCGGTCATGGTCATCTTTGCCTTGCTAGCGTTTGGACAATTATTTGGTTTTCTTGGAATTTTATTAGCTTTACCCGTTAGCGCCGTGCTACTGGTATGGTTGCGCCACTTGCATCAGCACTATCTGGGAAGTAATCTGTATACCGACAAACGAGATCAATCATACTGATGGGTTCTGTGCACGCTGATTTTAATAAACAATTACTGCTGGATATTCATGCCCCATTTGTGCCTACACTGGACAATTTTCTACCTGGGCGCAATGTTGAATTACTGCAATTACTTAAAAATGTTCTTTTACAGCAGGAAAAAGAACGCTTCATTTATTTATGGGGTAACCCTGGATGCGGCAAAAGCCATTTACTGCAAGCCATGATTACTGAATTCGCTGCTACCGGTCAAAATGCTGTGTTCTTTTCTGCCGACAAACAACATGATTTTTTAACATCAAACGACATCGATTGTGTAGCAATTGACGATATCGATGCTTTGAATACTTCCGGCCAAGCAGAATTGTTTAGATTGTATAATCAATTACGCGACGAAAGCGAAGCTATTTTCTTAGTAAGCGGTTCTGCTGCGCCAAAATATTTGGATATGCGACAAGACTTGGTAACGCGCCTGGGATGGGGCTTAGTCTATCAAGTGCACGATCTGAATGAAGAGGAAAAAATACACGCATTGAAAAAGCACGCTACAAATAGCGGCTTCAATTTATCGCAAGACGTTTGCCTATACTTGTTGCAGCATGGTCGGCGTGATCTATCATCGCTGATGATGATTATTGATGCATTGGATCGCTACTCACTTGCGAACCAGCGCCATATTACAGTTCCTTTATTACGAGAATTATTACAGGTATCTTCATGAACTTAGCATTATTTGATTTGGATAACACCCTTATTGCGGGAGATAGCGATTTTCAATGGGCACAATTCCTGATTACAAAAAAAGTACTAGATCGCGAATTACACGAAGCAAAAAACATCGAGTTTTACGAGCAATACAAAGCTGGCACATTAGACATCCATGAATTCCTAGACTTTCAACTCAAACCACTGGCACGTCATCCACGCGCTCAACTGGAAGCTTGGCGCAGCGAATTCGTTCAGAAAAAAATTATGCCGATTATTGCTCCCGGTGCACGTTCTTTGATCGAAAGGCACCAATTGGATGGCGATCTGTGCATTATCATTACCGCTACTAACAGCTTTGTCACTGCACCAATTGCGCAATTATTCGGAATCGATCATCTGATTGCAACTGAGCCGGAACAGAAAGAAGGCGAGTTCACCGGTAGGATTACAGGCACACCTTCGTTTCGGGAAGGAAAAATCGAACGACTGGAAAAATGGCTCGACGAGCACAATCTAACATGGTTGTCGTTTCTGCGTAGTTGGTTTTATAGCGATTCTCTCAACGATTTGCCACTCATGAGTAAAGTCACACATCCGGTCGCAGTGGATCCGGATGTCACACTCAAAAACCATGCGGAAAGAAATAATTGGTCGATCATCAGTTTACGCTAGTAACAGCAACATCATCCATCCTCACGTCGTAACTGTGGAAACAAAATGACATCACGAATACTCGGGCTATCCGTCAATAACATTACTAAACGGTCAATACCAATACCCTCTCCAGCCGTTGGTGGCAAACCATATTCCAACGCGCGGATGTAATCAGAATCATAGTGCATCGCTTCAGTATCACCGGCGTCTTTAGCTTTCACTTGTTCTAGGAAACGCGCGGCTTGATCCTCTGGATCGTTCAATTCAGAGAAACCATTGGCAATTTCACGTCCGGCAATATACAGTTCAAAACGGTCAGTAATATCTGCATTGCTATCGTTACGTCGCGCCAACGGCGAGACTTCTGCCGGATAATCAACAATAAACGTCGGCTCAAACAGCAAATGCTCAGTAGTCTCATCAAACAACGACAGTTGCAGCCCACCAATGCCATCGTTGCTATTGTAATGAACACTCAGCGATTCCAATGTGTCGATTAAAAAACCTCGATCGCAAAGCTGCGCATCGGTATAACTCGGATGAAATTTCTGAATCGCCTGTGTAATCGTCAACCGCAAAAAACGTTTTGACAAGTCGATGGTTTTTCCTTGGTAAGTCATTTGCAGAGTACCCAGGACTTTCTGTGCGACATCCGCAAACATTTGTTCAGTCAAATCCATCAAGTAAGTAAAGTCTTGATAGGCTTCATAGAATTCCAACATCGTAAATTCCGGATTATGTCGGGTAGAGATACCTTCATTACGAAAATTACGGTTGATTTCAAACACTTTCTCCATACCACCCACCACCAAGCGCTTGAGATATAACTCAGGCGCAATACGCAAATAAAGCTCCATATCTAAAGCATTATGGTGCGTAGCAAAAGGTCGCGCTGAAGCACCGCCCGGAATCGAATGCATCATCGGCGTTTCGACTTCCAGATATTCACGCGCAACCAAGAATTCACGAATGACTTGAATCACTTTCGAGCGTATCGTGAAAGTTTTACGTGCTGCTTCATTGGTAATCAAATCCAGATAGCGCTGGCGGTACTTTTGCTCTTGATCAATCAAGCCGTGGAATTTTTCTGGTAACGGACGTAATGACTTTGTCAGAAGCTCCAGGTGTGTCACACGAATCGACAATTCTCCGGTTTTGGTTTTAAACAAAGTGCCTTGTGCACCTAAAATATCACCCAAATCATGCTGTTTAAAAACCAAATGCACACCTGCACCAGTATGGTCATCGGAAATGTACAATTGAATCCTGCCGCTCATGTCTTGGATCGTTGCAAAACTGGCTTTTCCCATCACGCGTTTAAGCACCATGCGCCCCGCCACTTTAACCGCAACAACCTCTGCTTCAAGTCGTTCCTTAGCATAGTCATCAAACTGGTGATGCAGCTTAGCCGCTAAATGCTCACGTCGAAAAGTGTTCGGAAAAGCATTGCCTACTCCTCGTAGCTCGGTCAACTTAGCACGCCGCTCGGCAATAATTTGGTTCTCGTCCTGAATAACGAGTGAAGAATCTTCCTGAGTCATAAAATATATTTTTAATTATTCTTATAGCACGATAACAACTTATTTAAATCAGTAAGCCATTATACGCTGCAATATCCTTGATAGTCAGGATGCTATGAAGAAAATTGGTTGAGTAGTCAACACTACAGTGTCATAGGATCTTCTCTATTTACACTTAATACCTTGATAATGCTTCAGTGAAAAGCTTTTCGGAATATACTTAAAACAGAATTGGTGCATCATCGGAGATTCAAAATACGACAACAAGCAAGAAAGATTAGGCTATTTGTCACCAGCATAATTTTCGCAGCGATACCGTACAAATCTACTCGCCGCTTAAACCAATGGATTCTATTTTTGACAGAACACCTCAGCTCTGAGAAATTCTTGGCTCATGCATATAGGATTGTGTAACATGCTATTTTCTCACACCGGATTAATAAGTGACTTTATGCTGGATATCCGTCGAACAATAATGTTACTTGCCTTGTTATTGCTACTGAATGGCTGTAGTTTGATGCGATTGGGGTATAACCAGGGGCCGCAGTTGGCTTGGTGGTGGATTGATAGTTATCTCGATTTTAACCAGGAGCAAACTCCGCATGCCAAGCAAGTAATCCACAATTGGTTTAGCTGGCATCGTACGACTCAATTACCTGAATATGCCGACTGGTTAGCTTCTGTGCGCAGTCAAATCGACGGTTCGTTGACATCAACACAAGTTTGCAATTGGTCGGAGCAACTACAAAACATGCTCATACCTGCTTTCGATCAAGCTGTTCAACTCGGAACACCACTGATTCCGCAACTAAAAGCCGCCCAATTACACCATCTCGAACAACGCTACAGCAAGAGCAATAGCGAATTCCGAAGCGATTTTCTACAACCTGATCTGAACGAGCGCAAACAGGCATCCGTCAAGCGAACTATCAAACGTATTGAAAATCTGTATGGTGACATCGATAAACGACAGCAGCATTTAATCGCTACCAGCATTGAAAACTCACCTTTCAATCCCGAAGCCTGGATGATTGAGCGCCAACGTCGGCAGCAAGATACCTTACGAACACTACGCCAACTCATCAGTGAAACCACCTCTTCTGAGCAACCGATTGCTTCATTACGGAAACTGATTGAACACACTCACCGTTCCAACGACCCTGAATACCGCGCTTATCAACTAAAATTAACTGAATATACTTGTAATTTTATCGCCCGTATGCATAACCTGACCACCCCGCACCAACGCCGTCATGCTCATGACAAGTTAAAAGGCTGGGAAATAGATATGCGTATGTTGATTGCTGAAAACCCTATCAATCATGCTGTATTAAAATAATACCGGCACAAGATTAATTTCTTGGCAAAGTTACTCATAATTAAAAAACAATTGAAAGTAATTTGAATTTTGCACTGAATTCAGAACTGAGACACCATTGAATTAATTTCGGTACATCTTATACACAAAAACCCACTGACTATACTTGATTTACCAACGTTAACTTTTTAGAAGTGTCTATCCTATTTTTTCTCTTCAACTTCCGATGCACCTTCATTTAATTGAAATTTTAGTGCAGTATCCGAATCTTGCTTATCCTCTTTATTTGCATTCTTTACAGATTTATCCAATTTACGCGATTTGATTTCTTTATTGATTTCAAATAAGAAAGTAATATTGTCTCGACGCACTTTATCGTTTTTAAACCACGATACGCATGTAATGGCGCCCATTATGATCAAAATCATACTCAAAACATCAACGCCGTCGAGAAAAATAAATGCCACACCGGTAGAAATAGCCAAAGCACCTATCAATGCGGTCAATAAACCTAATTTCGAGTTTGCTCCATTCTCCTGACGTTTTTTTAATGCTTCCATGTTATCCCGTGTTGCAATCAGCTCTTCGTCTGTCCATTTTTTCATACTCATAACACTCTATCCTCTCTATTTATTATGATAGTTATTACACAAAATGTTTGAATCAAACCGTGTGATTCATCTTATTTGGATAATCTACCATACTTCGTTTCACATGAATAAAAAAGGCACCCGAAGGTGCCTCTTTTATTCAATCAAACTTGATTAGAAATTGTGACGCATACCTACTGTGTAAGTATTGCTGTCTCTGAATAAACCACCAGTGTTTTTATCATCAACCATACCGCGTTGATAACCACCAAACAAGCTTGAGCGTTTGCTTAAATTATGGATTAAACCCACAGTGAATTGACTAAATTCACGTTTTCCAAAAGCACCAAAAGTATTGTTAGTCGCGTTAGCCTGTGACATACCACCTTGCGCAACAAGACTGGTGTTACCCCAATCGTATTGACCACCGACAAACCACAGTTGCCCATCACCACCTAAGTGCATTGCAGAATTACACTGTCCATGAGTGTCCTGCAAGCCTGTTGCTGGATTTCCCAGAGCTGCTGAATTGGTACAAGTTGCCGCACCCACTGCGTTACTTACACGTTCATATTGCCCAGCCAATCTAAAGTTTTGAAAATTCCAAAATGCACCACCGCGCCATACATGCTCATTGTTGCTCAAACCCAAAGTAGTTCTTTGGCGAGTGCTGACGTTGTCACGGGAGTAGCCGCCGAAAACACCAAAATTGTGATCTTGTACTTTGGCATCATACTTACCGGCTACCTGGAAGTCCCATTCGCCATCCTCACCCCCTGAATTACTTTGACTACCAGAATGACCACCGTTTGGTCCGAAAGTATTAGCTGGATCCAAGCGATTTGAATCACCAGGCATCAAAATACCTGCCATACTAAAGCCTTCAACACGCGGTGAATCATAGCGGATCGCACTGTTAACAAAGCCATTCGCACCAGCACCTAAACCATTCGCTGAAGCAGTCATAACACCACCGCTACCAGATGATTGCAACGTCGTATATGCAAATGGATCAATCGTCATACCACCAGCGAAATCTTTAAAGGGCGATTGAACACGACCAAATTTAATTTCACCCCATTGATCATTAGCTAACCCAACCCAGCGTTCACGGGCAATACCTAACGCACCACTACCTGTACTAAAACCATACTCAACACGCGCTTTAGCTTTCAATCCGCCACCCAATTCTTCAGTAACTTGGGCGCCAAATTTTGAACGCCCCGTGTCGTCACCAATATGTGCTTGGCTACTTTGTCCATCTTTATTAACTGTTGCATATTCAGCTTGCACACTACCAAACATTGTTACGTTGGTGCCTTGAGCTGATGCAACCATTGGAGTTGCCAGCGCGCCAGCTACCGCCAATGAGATAAGTTTCTTCTTCATACGAAGTTCTCCTTTAATGTTAAAACGATTGGGATGTTCAATTCCACTAAAAATCAAAAAGTAGAATGCACAACATTAATCCAGACCCCCCACACTTAATTCACATCTCGGAAGGTTTGATCAGATTGTGCACAACCCAGCCATGTACTGCAAGAAAAATTAGCTCTTTTTTCCAAAAAAACACTCTTTTTGTTGTATTCAAGCAACATGATTGTTGTTTTTATGACTATGCCAGCATTTGATTTATATCAATTAGCGAGCACCAATAAACAATAACATATTGATAAATAAAGATTACCCATACTAATCATGTTATTCTCATAGAAGAAACTCAAAACTCTAAAAAACTGGAATAAAATTAGACTCAAATGCCACAATCAGAAAGCCCCATGACAATGACGATTACAATGAAAAGCAAAACAATATTCAATTTCTTTTGGCTGTGACTACGGGCATTCATGCTCAATTGCGAATTGCGCTTAACATGCTAGATAGAAAGCTTGATCCGGAGAACCTATCAGATATAGGCAACTGATATTACCTACATCTGAACATTACAAAGCTGTTTATACTTGGCATTGTTATTGATTTGCGCTCACATCGCATGATCGACTATTATTTGTGTCATTCTTCGGATCTGTCCGCGGTAATCATATACCAGTCATACTTATCAACGACTGTTATGTAAGCGACTAATTTCGTGGCGTTGAAAGCAGCGGTGCAAACTTGAACCGGTTTAGTGCGGAATACTACTCAGTTACAAAGTGCACAAGCAAGTCGTTTAGCGATAGGAACGTATGCTTGCGGAACACTATAACCATCATTCTTCTTTACGTACTTCAAGATCGCTTAGCAAGATCCTTAAGACCCATCGGTGCATCGTGGACAAACTGCTGTTTTTTTCTACTTCGCTACGGCTTCAGGATTAATCCCGTACCGCTGCACCAGAACATTCAATCTTTGACTATGTTGTATCACTCGATACACAACTCTATTGTACGGGCACTTCCATACAGTATCTGTTCCATAATCCCCCCGTAACTGGCATTACATCGACGTCAATACTTACCATCAACAGATTTTCTTAATTCTTAATTACTTAAGGAAGTCGTTAGCCATTAAAATTAAGAACCGAATACCCATTTCAATATTAAATCTTGGGGCTGTAGTAGATTAGCTTAGATGTTAGGCTAATCAAATGAAGATAAGTCATTGTAGATTATTGAAGAAAATGCAGTTAAGGTTACTGGAATTTTTTGTGCTGGAAGTTACAGCGAGATCAGCAGCAGATATATTGGGGATTCAGCCTAATAGTGCAGCGCTGTTTTATCGCAAAATACGGGAGGTTATTGCGTACCATCTGGAACAAGAATCTCATTGTCAACGGCAATTGAATTTTGACCCACTAAGTTATCTAAAATGATAATTTAAAATTGACCCACCTCTTACAATTTAGACCTAAACTGGGGCCTGTTCAGGTTCTGTTGCTGGGGCTATTCCAGCAGTTTTTTTTCCTTTTAAACGATAGCTCTGTCCGCTGATTTGCACGATATGCGCATGATGTAACAAGCGGTCGAGCAATGCTGCAGTCAGGGTCTGATCATCGGCGAATGCACTTGACCACTGAGAGAAAGGCAGATTGCTCGTGACAATGACGCTGCTTACTTCATATCGTTTGGTGATCACATTGAAGAACAGATTCGCTTCAGCACGGCCGAATGGCAGATAGCCTATCTCATCGATCACTAGCAATTTGGGCGACAGGATACTGCGCTTGAGATAAGTATCCAGGCGATCCTGTTTTTTTGCGATTGCCAGTTGCAGCATCAAATCTGCCGCGGTGATGAATCGCACTTTGATGCCTCGTTGAATAGCCTGATAAGCAAGACTGATGGCCAAATGACTTTTACCGACGCCGCTTGGGCCAAGCAATACAATATTTTCACCGCGTTCAATAAATGCCAGACTGGTCAGTTCTTGCAATTGTTTGCGTGGCGCGCCGGTTGCAAAGCGGAAATCATAATCAGCGAAGTGCTTGATGCCGGGCAAGCCCGCTAGCTTGAGCAATGTCTCTTGCGTGCGTAGCATTCTGGCGTCGACTTCAAGCTGTAACAACTGTTCAAGAAACTCTGCCAAGCTGGCATTTTGACCCGCGCAGCGATCGGCAATGGCCGACCACTCAAGCGCCATGGCCGGTAATTTCAGTTCAAGACATGCTGCCTGGATGCGCTGCATTTGCAAGTTCATGGCAAGGCTCCCAGAAGTGCGTCATAAACCATCAGCGGGTGCTGGAGACTTTCCACCGGCATAGCGCACGCATGACGCGCAGTTGGCAGTGACTCAACCCGATCTTTGCCGGATGGTAGCGGCTGCAGGCACCACCGCTCTTTGCTCAATCGCACCTGGGGCTGCTCACCTGTCGTGCCGTGTATGCGCTGATGGGCCACGTCATGTAGCCAAGCACCAATGCGTGCATTGGCTGTATCGACATCAAGCTCAAGCCCTGCCTGTTTGAGCGTGGCAGCCAGCGGCACGATAAAGCTGCGTTTGAGATAACCATTGAAACGTTCTACTTTGCCTTTGGTTCTGGCGCGATACGGCCGGCATGCTTTCGGCACAAAGCCTTAATCCCGCGCCATTTGAAGCAACTGACTGTTCCAGCGATGCTGTCCAACGCCATAAGCATCGCGCTCAATCATGATGCATTTTGCATTATCGAATAACAGCTCTTTGGGTACACCCCCAAAGTAATGCAAAGCCGCTTCAATGCCACGCAACCAATCCTCCTGGCGCTCAGATTCACTAAAGCGCACGAAACTGGCTCGGCTATACCCCATTGTTGCAACCAGCGCCTTGATCTTGCGGCGGCCACGGCTGATGGTGGTGAAGTCCAATTGCAGTTGTTGCCCTGGCTCGGTTTCAAACCGCACCACGGGTTCTTGTGCAACTGTCTTGTAGGGACGCAACCAATTCTTCAGAATGCCTTCCTTGCCTTGATAACCGCGCTCCTGCAGTTCGCGAAATAGTACTGTCGCCGGTATCCACTCAGGTTTTGCCGCATTGATCCGCTCGAGCAGGTAAGATTTAAAGGGTTCGAGCTTGGATATCCGCTTGGAGCGGTGATAAACGGGCGTCTTGGCAACATCCCGTAAATAACGGCGAACCGTGTTACGTGAAACCCCTAAGGTTTTTGCAATCTGGCGAATACTTCGCCCTTGTCGGTGTAGTACATGAATTTCCACTAATAACTCCTGAGTCAACATTCAATCACACCGCCTTTGAAAACATCAAAAGCAGCTATTTTTCCCCAGGTGGGTCAATTTTAATTTGTCGTTAGTGGGTCAGTTTTACATTGTCGGTGACATCATGAAATCTTTGATGGTGTAGTTGAATTGGATGAAAGCTATTTTGGTGGTGTTCGTAAAGGTAAACCTGGTCGCGGTGCTGCAGGTAAAGTTGCTGTATTTGGCATATTGAAGCGAGGCGGCAAAGTCTACACCAAGGTTGTAGGAGATACGAAGTCGGAAACGTTAATACCTTTGATAACGAGAAAAATCGCGCCAGACAGCATAGTTTATACAGACTGTTATCGTAGTTACAATGCACTTGATGTGAGCCACTTCTATCATGAACGAATCAATCACTCTACGCTATTTGCGCAGGGTAAGAATCACATTAATGGTATTGAAAACTTTTGGAATCAGGCTAAACGAGTCTTAAGAAAATACAATGGAATCCTCAAAGAATCATTTCCATTGTTTCTCAAAGAATGTGAATTTAGATTCAATTATGGAACACCTAAACAACAGTTGAAAATATTGAAAAATTGGACTCAAATTTAACCTAATCTACTACAGCCCCTAAATCTTTACTATAAAACATTCATAAATATTCAATTCATTTAACCAATTAACTCCCATATTCGCTATCATTTCATTTCTTTATCAGAAATAAATTCGGCTATCATCACCATACTCCATTCTAAATATTTATAGTAGTCCTGTATTTATGAATAAATTACTTATTATTTTCTTTCTGCTTTCGTCAAATTTTTTTATTAAATCTACTTACGCAGAAACGTGGACTCTACCACCTAGCGGGGTAGACATATTTGGTCAAACTAAAACGATAAAAGTTAGTAGCAAAGATACTTTATTGGACATTGCACGACAATATGATATAGGGCAAGCCGAAATCCTATTGGCAAATCCCAACGTTGATCGTTGGCTGCCTGAAGATAATGATGAAGTAATTCTACCGAGTCGCTACATTATTCCCAACGTTGATCGCAAAGGATTGGTGATCAATTTAGCAGAAATGCGAGTTTATTATTTTCCTGAAACCCAAAATGGTAATAAGCCTGTTGTTATTACCCACCCCGTTGGTATTGGCAGAATGGATTGGATAACGCCGTTAGGAACATCCAAGATCATAGAAAAAAAGAAAGACCCTACTTGGATACCACCCAAATCACTTCAGCTGGATCGAATTGCCAATGGCGAGCAGCCCTACCCGAGTATTGTACCCCCAGGACCAACCAACCCTTTAGGAAAACACGCCATGCGTTTAAGCATAGCAGGAGGGAGTTACTTGATACATGGAACCATTAAACCATTTGGAGTAGGAATGCGCGTTTCAGCAGGATGTATTCGTATGTATCCTGAAGATATTGAAGCATTATTCAACAAAATTCCTGTCGGGACTCAAGTACGCGTCATTAATGAACCCATAAAACTTGGCTGGTTATTCGATTCACTTTTCATCGAATTACACCCTCCATTGGAAGAAGATCAAGAAAAATATCAAGATTATGAACGAAAAGTCATCGCTTTTATTAATGATTTTCTTGCTTCACAAGGTGATAAAAGAATGCAAGATATCGAGATTGATCAGGAAGTTCTAAAGCAAGCCATACACGAAAAAAGTGGAATACCTGTTTTAGTCTCACTCCCCGATATTGAAAATACTTTAGCAATTAATCCGTAAATAAAAAAGGCCCCATTATTTCATAGAGCCTTCTTTCATAAAACAAAAAAATTAACTTATTTGTACATTGATTTGTTAAATGCGCGACCAAGTCTTTCTTCAGTCGCAAGTGATCTTTTGTTAGCTTCATCCGCAATATTCAGTGCTTCGCTTGCTTTAGAATTTGCTGCCGCTGCATCTGCTTTAGCAGAAGACGCATCAGACGCAACAGCATTGATTTTAGTTTGTAATTCTTCAAATTGCGCAGTAGTAGCACAACCTGTGAGCCCAATAAAAGCACTTGATACTACCGCCAGTGTTAACATGCGAATTGAATGCTGGGTATTTACTTTCATTCCGATCTCCTCAGTGATTGATTCTATTTCCAAGATACATAAGATACATAATATCCGCTATTTCACTAGCCACTGATATTTTCACGGATATCAGTAACCTGCTGGAATCTTATCTGATTTTTTCTGCGAAATAAACGAATTTTGTGACAAATGTCACTACCACAAGCAGTGAATGTTACTTATTTGTAACAATATGCCGTCAGTGCTATCGGTGAGAAACAGCATTTATTTAGGCGGTCGTATTAATATTCTGCCCTAGATGTGGTGGTAAGCTTTGTATGGGCAAATTCTCAGGCATGGCTTCAATCAAAGCAAGCGCACCTGCCGCATTAATATCCATAGACTTTTTAAGCACTGCAATACTAATTGCCTGATCAGTTTTTACATCATTCATTGCGGTTGCAATGTTGGCAATGCCGGTAACGTCCATTATATTCTCCTTACTTTAGGAATGTAATAAACTTAACGGAACAATACACCAATATTTGAGTAGCTAGCTTATTACTCTTTTTTAAGGAATGTCGATACGGCTTTCTTAAAGTGATCTTTCCAATCCTGCCCAACTTTTAGTGGGATTTTTATAGTAAATTCCTTATCGTCCGCACCTTTCCCAATAAGATAAATCGCATAATACCCCAGATCTGTGAGTTTCAATGTATGCGTCATCACACCGGATGCATGTTTTTGTGCCGGAATATCCAACATTTCCACTTCCTTGACAAACGCCTTGTCTTGATTGCCACCCGCATTTTCGCTCTCATCATCGATTTTTACTAGGCGCAAGGCCAAAGGAATATCACGGATGGATTCTGGATAGAGCAAATCGATACTAATGTCTAATATACCTGGATCCGGCATTTTGCCGCATTGAATCGCAAGATTAGGTGTATGAATGGCATTTTCAGGTATTTCGTAATCACTTGAAAGGTAGTAACCAGAATAACCAATTGTTGCCGAGCTGGTTTCTATTGTGCAAGCACCGCCACGAAAACCTTTAGGATAGGTATCCGAAAAATCTCCCTGAGAACTGGCCTGATACAATGCACCAAAAGTTATAAAAAGCAAGAAAACTGAGATCCCCACCATTATCTGATTTTTGTGTGAGGATGATATTGATTGTGTTGGCATGAAACTCCTTACGATAAAGCGTCATTCAAGATTAGCAACGTAATTGGTTAAATAGTACTACAAACATCATTTTTTTAATTGTTAAGATTTTACATTGCAAATCGCCCGAATCTGAAATATAACTTGATTTTATCAACACACTTAAAAAAGGGAAATGATCATAGTGTATAAAGAATATAAAGTATTGCACATCATTGAAGGCGGCATTGGCACACTGTTTCTAGGTTCATCCGGAATCCCCATCAAGCAGCTAGAAACAACTTTGAACAAAGAAGCTGCAAACGGTTGGACGTTAGTCTTTCAGTTTGTTGAAAAGAAACGTTTTCTACTTTTCTGGGAAAGAGAAGCTGTCATCGTAACACTGGCGCGCGAATAGGAACCTAGCAGGGTTGCAAGATTGCATGAACACCTCAATCGGTTTTCCTCATCCACTTCAACATTCAACATCAAATTAATTGTTATGAAATCAAAACAACAACTTGAACAAGATGAAGAAGAAATCAGGATTCTAGTGCGCGGACTACCCGATGAACAACGATCCATTTTTTATAACCAAGTCGAAGAAAATTTGAAAGATCCCGATACGTACGCTGTACTCAATTTCATTTTTATTGCTGGATTGCACCATTTCTATCTAGGAAAAAGGGTTCGTGGCACAATCAATATTATGATTTTCTTGATTGGTATAGCATGGATTATCGCCGGTTACCTAACCGTTGGCATAGCGTTTATTATTGCGATCAGCGCGGTTGAATTAGGCGCACTGTTTCAAGCGCAACAAATTGTAAAAGCCTATAACAACAACGTCATGCAAAGGATTTATCAAGAATTGACTCAAAAACGTTAACTATTTGTTTCTCCATATTTAATTAAAAATCTTAGAAATCATTTTAGCGGATTCACTGCCACACAGTGTTCGGCAATCCAATGTGCCGTGATTTGTGCCGATGCAAAGATTGGACTACCTTTAACCGTACTATCAAATTCGGTGCTACCAGTAAAATTTTCCGGTGTAGTAAAAGTACCTTGGGCCGTTCCATTGCCTTGGAAATGGGTATTTTTACAGTGCAAATCCATTTTGTAATCATTGCCGATGCGCGTAGCATTTTGCACGATACACCCTGAGCGATTCTCATAGAAATACGTGGGAACTTCCTGCTGCGCCATTTCTGCCGTGATACAAACGTGCGAGATGGCCGCACCGTTATCAATTTTTGGCATTTTAATGCCATACTGGTTAGCAAGCTTTTGTAGCTGTTGCATATTCTCAGCCGGGATATGCGGCACCAGGGCCAGCAAATCAGATCGCGTGATAACCTCCCACAATCCAACACGAATATGTTCATGTGCAGATGCGGAAAATGACATGAACACACCGAACAGAATTAATACGGAAGGGATTTTCATGGCGCGACCATAGTAAGCAATCAAAGACACTCTGTTAATAGCCATATCGATTTAGTCTTATTTCTTCAAAAAAATCAAATCCCAAACGTTGTGGCCTAGCCTAACACCGCGTTGTTCAAATTTGGTGACCGGCCGGTAATCAGGACGTGGCGAAAAATCATCCGCGCTGTTTCGCAAACAAGATTCTTGCTGCAACACTTGCAGGATATGTATCGCATAATCTTCCCAATCGGTTGCAATGTGAATATACCCACCCGGCTTCAAGCATTCACACAAACGGCTTACCAAGCCAGGTTGAATCAAGCGACGCTTGTGGTGTCTGGCTTTGGGCCAGGGATCGGGGAAAAAAATATGAACGCCATCCAAAGATTCCGAAGGCAACATGTAGCGCAAAATCTCAACCGCATCGTGTTGAATTATGCGCATATTGGTCAAACCTAAGTCCTCAATTTTATTCAGCAAACTGCCCACACCCGGTGTATGTACTTCAAGCCCCAAATAATCGTTGTGTGGATTTGAATGCGCAATGGTGGCAGTGCTTTCTCCCATACCAAATCCAATCTCCAATATTTTCGGCGCTTGACGGCCAAACACTTTTTCAAGATCGAGAATATTTTGCTGAAAAACAATACCGAAACGCGGCAACAGTGTGTCACAAGCGCGGCGCTGCGCGTTAGACAAACGGCCTTGACGCAGAACAAAACTGCGAATCGCTTGTTGTGTCGCTGGATAAATACCCGTCATTGAAAATCAGGCAGATTTTTGATTGACTTTTTTATCGTCAGAGGTTCTCGCAATCACGCCATCAACAGGAGAACTAGGGCTGGCGCTATAAAGCTTTTTCGCCATACGCCCGGCCAAAAACGCTTCACGTCCTGACTCCACCGCTTTGCGCATCGCCGATGCCATCAGTACCGGATTTTTCGCTGCCGCAATGGCGGTATTCATCAACACACCATCACACCCCAATTCCATCGCGATGGTCGCATCCGATGCCGTACCGACACCCGCGTCGACGATCACCGGCACTTTTGCGTTGTCGATGATGATCTGTAAATTCCAAGGATTCAGAATCCCCATGCCGGAACCAATCAATGACGCTAATGGCATAATGGCAACACACCCTATCTCTTCCAATTGCTTGGCAAGAATAGGATCATCCGAGGTATACACCATCACTTCAAAGCCTTCCTTGATCAAAATTTCTGCAGCCTTCAGGGTTTCCACCACATTTGGAAACAACGTTTTCGGATCACCCAGCACTTCCAGCTTGACTAAACTGTGGCCGTCTAATAACTCCCTTGCCAGGCGCAAGGTGCGCACAGCATCGTCAACCGTGTAACAACCTGCGGTATTCGGTAATAAGGTATATTGTGACGGCGGCAAAACATCCAATAAATTCGGCTGACCCGCTGTTTGCCCGATATTGGTACGGCGGATCGCCACGGTGATAATCTCTGCGCCACTGGTCTCGACCGCTGTGCGCGTTTCATTGAAATCCTTGTACTTACCTGTGCCAACCAGCAAGCGGGAAATGTACGATTTGCCGGCGATCACTAAGTTATCCATAAAATCCTATACTGCGTGCAATTAAATTGTGAACAAGCAAAATAAACCAAGCACCTAACCGCCACCGACTGCCACAACGACCTCCAATTGATCGCCATGCACCAACAATTGTTCGGAGAATTGGCTACGCGGCACAATTTCACCATTACGTTCAATGGCAAAGCGTTTGCCGTGCAAAGCAAGATGATCAATCAGTTGCGTGACGTTAATCGGTGCTTCAAATTGCTGAGATTGACCATTAATGGTAAGTTGTATCATGGATGATAAAGCTGGAATCAATATTTTAGGTTGGCTCAATAAACAATCAAAAATTAGATGAATTTTATCATGCAGTGATTGGGCCATTCGAGAAATTTATCACTATCGTGATGAGTCGATTTGATACTGTTTCAAAAAGAAAACCTGTGCACAAAACATTGCCTGACTGTTAGAATCAATTCTTAAGAATTGAGACCAACAGAATCACGAATATTGATACGACTTATAAGCTAATAAATAGCTTATGATTACGCTAAGCTTTAAATCTGATTCGTTATAGGAAAAACACCATGAAAAATAATCCAGTCGTTTGGTTTGAAATTTACGTACAAGACATGGAGCGCGCTAAAGCCTTCTATGAGTCTGTACTCGCAATAAAGTTGGAGAAAATGCCAGCACCAACAGCGGAAATGAATATGGAAATGTGGAGTTTTCCCGCAGATAAGGACACCGCTCAAACTACCTACGGTGCATGCGGCATGTTGGTCAAAATGGAAGGTGTTCCCTCTGGCTGTGGCGGCACACTCGTTTATTTTGCTTGTGAGGATTGCGCGGTGGAAGCCGCTCGAATTGCCGAGAATGGTGGCAGTATTTTCAAGGAAAAAATGTCTATTGGCGAACACGGTTTTATCGTTCTCGCTAAGGATACCGAAGGCAATATGATTGGCTTCCATTCCATGTGATTTCTCAGAAATCAGAAACAAAAGAGAATGAAATCAGCAATGCATCTAACGCCAAGCTCCCCAATGGCAGTACGAAAGCGACCTATCTGCGTAGCATGACACGGCAACTTCGATGTGTAATTCCTGCGCTGAAATATTGCCAAATCAGGTTCTCCGACCAGCGGATCACCAATGTTGCGCCGAAAAGGCCAGTGATCTCAATACTTCACCCTGACTTCTTAGTGTAATTTAAGCAACATCATCTCAGGTCTTTTTTTCGTCTTGTAAACACACATCCCAGTACGGTGTACCCTCAAATCGTTTAACCAGAAAATCGACCAATGCCCTGACGCGTTGCGACAGGTGCCTAGTTTGTGGATAAATGGCATAAGCGGTCAGTTGTGGCGCATGAAATTCAGTCAGCAGTGGGATCAGTGCACCGCGCTCGATTTCCTGGTAGACGATAAACGTCGGCATCAATACGATCCCTAGTCCGGCAACGGCGGCATCTCGGAGAAATTCGCCATTGCTGGCTTTTAAGTACGGAACAATTTTGATGCTAGTCAACTGCCCATCGTCATCATATAAATCCCAATGATCAAAATTGCTAACTAGGTTATACACCAGACAACGGTGATGGATGAGTTGTTGCGGTGTTTGTGGCATCCCCATACGTTCGAGATAAGCAGGGCTGGCGCACATAACGGCTTGAATCGGCGACAACCGACGTGCAATCAGGCTAGAGTCCGATAGGTTGGCGATACGAATGGCCAGATCGAAACCTTCGGCCAGCAGATCAACTTGACGGTCATTTAAATCCAAATTGAATTCGATGTCCGGATGCAGGTGTAAAAATTCATGGATGGCCGGTCCCAGATGCATCAAACCAAAACTCAGGGGCACAGCCACCTTCAAGTTGCCTTTTAAAGCACCGTGGAACTGCGACATGGCATGCTCGGCTTCGAGAACATCTTCGAGAATACGCACACACTGTTGATAAAATGCGCGTCCGGTGTCAGTCAGATTCATCTGCCGAGTGGTGCGATGAAATAATTCAACGCCAAGGTGTTCTTCCAACTCTTTTAAACGGCGACTGACTACAGATTTCGCTACATTCATGCGATCTGCCGCAGCACTGATGCTGCCAGCTTCAACCACGTGCACAAAGGCATTCATATTTTCAAGCCGATCCATTGAACCCCTTTTGTTGCAAATTCAAGAACAATTATTTGTTATAAAAACAGTTTATTCCTATAAACAGAACCATGATAATACTTCCAGACACATCTGTCAGGACAAACCACTTTTTCAAGGAGATCATTATGGATACAGCAGTCATCAGCACAGCACGATTGATTCCCGCCGAAGCGGTACGGGAAGGCGCCGGTGTTACCGTACATCGCACCATTGGTGGACCTACATTGCGCAATTTTGATCCATTTTTATTACTGGATCATATCAGTAGCGATAATCCAAACGACTATATTGCTGGATTCCCATCTCATCCACACCGGGGATTTAGCACTTTTACCTACATGATCGATGGTTTGATGAAACATCAGGACAGCATGGGCAATAGCGGTATCCTCGGGCCTGGATCGGCGCAGTGGATGAAAGCGGCAAGCGGTATTATTCATTCTGAAATGCCGGAACAACAAAATGGCTTGCTGCGTGGCTTCCAGTTGTGGATTAACCTACCTGCCTTACACAAAATGGATCAACCGGAATATCAAGAGTTTCCCGAAAATGCGTTTCCCATTGTGGAAACTTCGGATTACCGCTTGAAAGTTTTAATCGGCCAATATGCCAAAGCCCAAGCACCGATTGAGGATAATTTGACAGAAGTAGTTCATTTTGACATCCAAGTTAAACCTGGCAAACAGTTTCACCATGTTTTTCCAGTAGGCAATAACAGTTTTGTGTATGTCTTTGAGGGGATTGGACACACCAACACTCAACATATACCAACACATTCGTTGATGATTCTTGATTCTGAGGAAAACACACTGAATTTTGTCGCTGGGCCAAAGGGCGCACGCATGATTGTTGGGAGCGGTAAACCGATTGATGAACCCATTGCGCGTCATGGCCCGTTTGTCATGAATACACAGGAACAAATTGATCAAGCCATGCGTGATTTCCAAGCCAATGATTTTGTGCGTAATCGTGCCTGGGTTAATCGGAAATCATGATATTTATTGCAACAATTTTATCACTGCTTAAAAAAGGAATTCAAAATGGAAAAAATTACACAAGTTATCGCAAGGATGATGTTGGGTCACCTATTTTTAATCGCCGGGTGGCAGAAAATAGGCGGCTATGAAGGCACGCAAGGCTACATGGAATCGGTAGGAGTGCCGGGCATGCTACTGCCACTGGTAATACTACTGGAACTTGGAGCAGGATTGGCCATTATCATCGGATGGCAAACCAAGCTGGCTGCAGCCTCACTCGCGCTATTTACCATCGCCTCGGCCGTACTCTTTCATCACAATTTTTCTGATCAAATGCAAACCATCATGTTTATGAAAAACATTGCGATTTCCGGTGGATTAATGCTGTTGGCTGTTTATGGCGCAGGTGCTTGCAGTTTGGATAATCGTAGCTCGAAGAATGCCGCAGACAAGTCCTTCGAAAAGATTGAGTAATCCTGCTTTGTGTTTAATAATTTGAATTGTTACTATGCAACATAAGCGTTATCTCTCTGTAGTTTGATTTAAGGACTCAGTACCCATATCAAACTTGGTAACGCCTTACTTCAAGTGTTCAATACGATTAGATCTGAATAATACAAATTACTTGTCCACGACGTCATCCTTTTGTATTTCAGATCTAATTTTCCATTGAGTGCTGTAATACTCGCCACGATCCCTTCTCCATGGATCGAATACATTGATTACATGCTGTAACTCATGTGTTAATTCTGGCATTACCCTTAGAAAAACACGTTTGAGCGGAGATACTGGCTGCTGATGACCATTGGACGGTCTTTGTTCCATCATTTGTGGATCTGGCCCATCGTTCATGACCCACTCGATTCCAAGGTTTGAATAAAACTCTGGGCGAAAACTTGAAGTAAAAAACCGGTCACTAAAAAGTCTTCGAGATGCATTGAGAATAAACACCACAAATTGTGTTTCCGAAATAGCAAATCCATGTGGTCTCTTGAATTCGGCAAGCCATCCTACCATGGTATCAACATCTTCGATGTTGTCGATGACGCTACCATGCTCGTGCCCTAAACAATCGTTAATCGGAGATTGATCATCGTTCAACTGAGCATTGGTAATCTTTTTAGATGCATCACACTGATGCTGTCCATAGAGTTCACGTAATGTCTCTACCAGTTGCTCTTGCTCATGTCGTACAGGAGAATCTTTGGATAATCTCGGATCAATGAAATCCTCAAAACTAGTGAGTTGTTTTAACCCATATTGTCTGCGAAATTCATTATAGCGAGGAATTCCTCGTTCTCGATCACGAATCAGATCCAGGGCAGCCACATCAATTTGCTGCGTTAATGAGCGCAAATGCGGCATTTTCAAATTTTGCAAAAACAATGGGTGATTGCGTAACGTTAATTCCCCTGCTCGCTGGCGCCCCATACTCAACGCCCAGTTCGCCAGGCCTTTTTGTCGCATCGCTTCGGTTGCTTTGTCTCGGAAAGTACCCACAATGGGTATTTTTTGTTGAATAACATTCGGATCGTGATTCCACTCGCGATACTCGATCAAATCGGGCAACAAAGGATGCAATCTGTATACGGATACAAATTCTTCAGGAAAATTAAAGGGAGAACCGAAATGATTGATTCCTCCATTAATATCATGATTATTTCTGAGTGACCATAAATCTTCGCGAGTTTGCTTCGTGAGCGAATAAAAGGGTATTTCTTTGTAACGGTGATTACCTAGTCCAAAAATACCAGATCCACTGGCAAAAACTGAATACAGGCTATTTGATTTATAAGCATCACCAGTATCATTCAGTTGATGAGTAATTTCTTTGAGTGCTTCAGTAATTCCTTCATGTTCCTTAAAAAGACCATACCAGTTAGCATTCATTCCTTGGTATAAAGGCTCGTTATAAAGTAGCTGTGTTGTCCATTCAATCGTATGGATCTTGGCTATTTCAGCAGAAATAACCAACCGCGCAATATTGAATAACTCGTTGGGCGTCACATCCCTATAGCGAATAACAGTTTCAGGTTGCAAAGGATTTCTCAGGCCACTATCCGCATGTGGAGTGCTAGTTGCTTGCTTTCGGAACGCATCAACAAAAATATTATGTTCTCTTGCAAAAACGGTATGAAATAAACTTAACCCTATGGACCAGTTGTCAGGAAAAGCCGTTGCTTCTTGGCCCGACCATTCTGGTTTAATGGCATCATTTGATTCAAAAATGGGCAGATAACCCAATGACTTCCTCTCATCAGCATTGTTTTCAATACCCTCTAACAATAGCTTAGCCGCATCGCCAGAATCTCGCTTCACGCGCTGAGTCGATCGTTCATCATATCCATACATTTGCGACGCATCCCACCAAGCTGTGACATTGTTTCGAGTCGTTTTCGGGGCTTGTTTTAAATAACGTTTACCTTCATGCGTAAACATGCCAGGAAATATAGTTTCAGCAACAGGCGCCGCATTGATCCTATCATCCGATCGACAACCGATGCTGTCGATCATGGCGGCTGTTAACGGTTGGTCAGTTCCATTTTCTAGCTGTGAATGACACCCCGTACTGATCCACTCCGTTTGATTGGCTTCTTCATCCAAGTGCGAAAACCAATCATGAGTCATGAACTGAATCCAGAAAGCTGCCAATACATTAAAGGATGATACCGCTCTGTAATCACATACCGCTTCGTTTGTATTGCTATCCAAGCCATAACCATTCAAACATTTCTCGGGCTGCAATTGCAAGCGAGAGAATAATTTCCGGCTAATCACTTGTGGATCCGGCTTCAATAGACCCAACCGCTCTCCATGCCTATTTCTAGCTAACTCATCCAATCCCAATTCAGGAAAAGTAGACTCAAATTGCACATTGCGCGCAAAAAGCTGATGGGTTGAGCCCATCAATGGATTATAGATATCATTGCAAATTCCAGTCATCGTTCGGGAGCGAATCAACTCTCCCGAACAGACCCCATCTGAGTTATTTTCAATCTCGCTAAAATGTGGGTGCGTTGGGGGTAGCTGCATTTCTGGCCAAGTTTGTATCGTTGGGCCAGGCTTATCGTTGAAACCTTTGATATAGGCTTCGTAGGTTCCGTTATTGTCAAAAAGATTAAACTTGATCAGTTCTATTCGCTGTAATTCCAATTCGTAGAGCGCCCCGAAGATCCCGCGTTTATTAGAATTAAAAAAAATAGTATCGAATAATGGCGCATCCATTGACAGTGAGGTCTTATCTCCAGCAGCCCAATAATTTGGCCAATCAGACCAAGGATTACTATTAAGCGCTACTGCATGATCTCCACCCAAACAATGGGCTCTTTTTGGCGGAATTTTCCCAAGAAATCTTTGCTCTCTTATTTTTGCAACTTGTTGAATATTGCCTTGCATGAGTACTTCGAGGCAGGATAGCTGCTCCGATTTCCATTCATTGCATCCAGTGAGCAGTGAAAAACCAGCTATCACACACAACAACACGATGCGAATGCGCGAACAAGGAACGGACAATAACCGATTAGAACAACCAGTACGATGAATCAAGCCATAGGGCGTGCTCATACTCAGTATTTTTTTACAAATCGTCTTGCATGGCATCCTCAATAATATCATCGCTTGCTTTCTCGCTAATCATGTAGACAGCCGATACAATAAAGAAGCCGGGTATTTTGGGGAAAATAGAAGCATCTACAATGCGTAAGTTTTTTGTACCATGGACACGGAATCGATTGTCAACGACTGACATAAGATCACTGGATGGTCCCATTTTACATGTACAGGAAGCGTGGTGTCCCCATGCCTGGTTCATAACAAAGCTGCGGATATCTTCCCGATTTTTGATTGCTTCACCAGGATAAATTTCTTTTTCTATCAAATCTCCACAGCGATCAATAATTCTTCTTACAGTCTCAACGCCATTGATAACAGATTCAAGATCATCTTCTGTGTTTGCTCCCTCAAAAAAATAATGAAAATTAATGTCGGGAGTATCACATGGATCACTAGATCTTAATTTGACACACCCATTAGTATTATTGGTATGAGCTTTAAGAATAGCCCAAGTAAAGATGTTTTCTTCTTTACCAATATCTTGTGAGTATGTTGGATAGTAGCCCCGAAAATTACCCAACAATCCGAAGATGAGTAGATCAGGATCTGGCAAGTCAGGCTTAGAGCGTTTTATGAGTGCGACTGTGGCTCCATTGGTTGTGTACGGACCTTCACCCTGAAGCCATAACGAAAATTGCGGATCGGCCTCTTCTCCGGCCTCGGGTGGTCGTAATTTCATCCCTTTGATCAAGGGTATATTTTCTTTGAGTTTCGATACAATGCCAACTTCATACCTGTCTTGTAGATTTTTCCCTACACCCGGTAAATTGACTTTAGTTTCAATGTGATGTTTTTCTAGTTCATCGCGAGGCCCAATTCCCGACAGCATCAACAACTGAGGGGTATTGAAGGCGCCTGCTGAAATGATTACTTCTCTCTCTACAAAAGCTTTCTCTGCTTTGAAAGTATCTGCTTTCCTGTGCTTTGGGTCAGCGCGATATTGATGAGGGCCAATACTATATTCGACGCCATAAGCTTTGTTATGCTCATCTAATAACACTCGCTGCACCAAGGTATTGGCCTTAATTACTAAATTATCAGGAAATTCTTTACGAACCCGCTGTAGGTATTCTCTTGTTCCTGCCCTTCTACCTTGATGGATCGTAACGGGAATAGAGCTCAATCCTTCTAGATTTCTACGGATTAAACGCCAGTGGTTAGGATCAAGGCGCGACCTGAGTTTTAAAATGATCCGGAAAATTCTTTTAATAGGGTTCGGAGTCGTATGCCATGACTCCGAAATTGATTCTTTAAACGCTGCACCAATAAGCTTTTTCAACACCTTATCCTGGCGTAACATAGTGGAATCTCCAATGCTGGTTGGTAACCAGCCATCAAATCCATGTCGGCTCCACAAACGGCTCCAAAACTTCCATTTCGGTATGTATTCACAACGCTCTAGACGCTTAAAATACTTGTGCATATTTTTACTATGCCAAGTCGGATCATTCATTAACTTGGCAATGTAGTCCCAATCACTGTTGTGGGGATACATCATGACCATCGCATTATGGGCAGTGCATCCTCCCAGCGTGCCAGAACGCGGATAGAGTACTCCATCCTGTTCCTTGCGGAATTTTTCATCTTTTTCTTGCTGATCGATATCGCCATAATGACGAACAAAGTAGTCCCAACGAAGCGCTTCGTTTTCTGAGGCGCGTGCATGGAATGCTGGAACTTGGTAATCAAGGGGCTCATCTTCGCCTCCTGCTTCCAACAGAAGCACACGAAAACCTTTTAATGCCAAATTGCAGGCAACCGGCCCCCCGCCCGCACCGGAACCTATAACAATAAAATCATACTTTTCGTGCACTCTGTTTTCATTCCGATCAGTGTTCAAAGAGTCTGACATCGCCATAATTACCTTTATTAAATCATTTCAAAATAATTAGCAAGTACTTCAAAGAGCAAGGTAAGTCAATTGAAAAGAAACAAATTTGTTACCCACAAAAACAAGAAGCTTTCTGAATTTCAATCAATGACACTACCATCGCTAAGAGAAAAAGCTCGTTGACAAGTACTCTACAACACGTGTCATAGAGTACTTGATTGATCCACATTTACATCGTTTTCAAAAACTCGATGAGCGCACGTTTGTCACCATCGTTAAGCACTCCCCTGCCTTCTGACACCGGTAAATAATCTGTGCCAAAATAGTGTCCTCGATTGGTAACAAAGTCCGGGCATTTGTTTACTTCCAGTAAAGGATCCGCCAGCGTTCCGAAAATCTGATGTAGCTCTTCGTCTGAAATACTATCCGGATATTCTTTTGCTTTCCACATATCCAATATATGCCACGGTAGAATTTTCAAGAAATCTGCTGCAAGTGATAGCCGATCGCCCCAACCCATTTCTATATTTATATTCGAAATTAGATTTACTGGCGTACCTTTAGGGAAAGGCCCGAGTTCTAGCCCATCTCCAATCGGAAGCATTCTTACATACCAAGGTAAATAATTTTCCGGAACCTTTAACCAACTTCTTTCTGTTGTACGATCAACGATACCGGGTATTTCTTTACCTGACCGAGTCAGATAAGTTTTTCCTTCACAACTGTTTACTGCACCACCTGATGCATATTTTTTCGCATATTGACCACTATCGTACTCAGCGTATAAATCACTTTGATCGCAGTAGCGCTTCTCTGGCCATAGCAGTTGTTCAATACTGATATCAAATGATTTCATGCGGTCTTCTATGGACCCTGACGGATAAAACTTACCTAAGGTATTGTTCAATAGGAAAGGGGCCGTTGACCAGATACTAGTAAGGGAAGGCGGACGAATGTAACCTCTACCACCATCCGGCATCTTATATTCTTGCGGCTTGCGAGTAACAGGATGATGTATGAGAGCACTTCCAACTGGAGGTAATTTTTTATAGGAAGTTGATGAAAAGTTATCCCAGGTATCCCCCTTGATTGCATTAGTCGCTATAGAAGCACAAATGTTGGTTTCCAGTAAGGTGACTGGAACACGCAACTCAGTCGAAAGGTAGTTTTCTTTGAGAAAATCTTCTTCTAATACGATTTTCTTCATGCTTTCCTTAAATTCAGCTGAGTTGGTCCAAGTCCAATATTCACTCCAGCAACTCAGATAATTAGGCCCAACGCATCCTTTATTTGGAAAGAATTTGGTTGCTTCTTCTGGAAGTTTGCTGGAATGACAGGCTGCGCAGTTTTCTGCAAACACCTCTTTTCCTCGTTTTAACACTCCCTCATCTTGAGTTAGATATTGATCACCAACCGAAGTATCTCTCAGATGGTCTGGTGGAGTAGCTGCCAGGAAAAACACCGCTGTATCGAGGGTTTGCAATTCAGTGGCATTCCAATAGCTAGAATTTTGTTTGGCTACCTTAATCGGGAAAGGCGTAAAGGGCTTTCCTCCCACTAATGGATTAATGTGCTGTAACCATTCCTCACTGAATAAACCTATGTTAACAAAAACACGATTTAAAGCACCTAATCCGCCTACTGAATCCGAGCCATCTTTAAGAACTCTCGGTGTAAGCACCTTATCCGGTTCAATAAAAAAATCTCTCAAAGGACTATTCGCCGGTATTTTTTCATAATGATTAAATTGTCTATTATCTCTTTCACCGCCATTTATTTCTTCTTGACCCCAGCGTAGTGCATTCAACATACGAGCAGGAAGGTTATAAACTGCATTCATAGTGCGAGGATTATTGATGTAGTCTGTTGAAATCAATGAAGTATCTAAAGCACCAGGACGGTTGGTATGAAGATGTTGATAGGCGAAGCTTGATTTGTCCGCTTCATAAGCAAATACTTTATCGAACCAGAAATATTGCGCACCTGGATTAGATGTCAGATTAGCCCACTCAGGATTTTCTGGATCCTTAGGTGGATTAGTGGGATTAGGTCCAACATGACAAAACGCACACGACATACCTACCCGATAAGGTCTAACCAATTTGGGATTGGTATAGTACGCAGGATCGTTGTAATATTTTTCAGGATTCCAATGTTTCTTTGCAGCTTCATCGAAATCAGGATTAGGGAACAACCGTAGACCTATCACACCACTTGCATATCCGTAGTAAGAACCCACAGGTACAGTCTTTCCACGTGACCCAATCTGAACACCAGGATATTTTTTCTCATCTTCAAAAGGATCGGAAGCACAATTTGAGTCACGGATATCCAAGTACAACCCAAAGCGATCGGGGTGACCCACCAATTTACCTTGAGCATCTGTGTTTTTCATAAAACATGGCTCATTGACAATACCGAACCAATTCCACCTATTATCGCGGCTATATCCCGGTTCTTTTTGAAGTCCAGGGTGATTTGACAAGACTTTTAACAGATCAAAACTGCCCAGGCTTTTAACATTCATAAAATCCCAAAACTTATCATTGCCGCCAGTCCAGACAATCCAGTTATTACGCCCCCTCACTAATGACTTGATAGCTTCATCCGGATTACCCGAAATACCCGGAATAAATGGCTCTAAAGCAGCAACCACTTTATCAGGCTGCTGAGAAATTTTATTGTCCATCTCTTTAAAGTAATCTTCATCCGCTCCAGGAAAACTATCCGCTGTTCGATTAACGCATAACGCCTCATCGAGAATTGATCCTGTCTTCGGAGTACCACCTTTAATACACTCACTGGCAATTTTTAAAGTCGGCTTTTCAAAACAACCGGTGAGAAAGACCCCCATACTGAATCCGAGAAAAACAATTATTTTGTTAAATTTCTTCATGATAGCCTCCTAAAAATTGCCACTAGAATATTGTTTTGTAATGCACGAGAAACTTAAAGAACATGTATGTTTATCACCAAGCCTAGAAAATACTAAGCATTAAGGTTCTCTAATGAATTCATTTAGTTATTCAAATTTTTCATCACCTGTTGGCTCAACGTGTGTCGTTTCATTCATCTCTTGACGGAATTTGGATAACTCAAAGTACAGCCTAAAACGCGCCCTGTTAATGTTGCCCAATGGCCGGTGCTCGGAAAGGCAATGCCAAGGATTCATTTTCAATTGCTTACCAAATCCAAACTGTGCATCAGAATCGAATTTCTGTTTCGGGATATGCACAGTAGCAGCTGGAATAAATGAAGAAAGCTTTTCTGGCCAACGTACTGAACTGTCTTCAATAGGCATTAAATGAGGATCCGTTTGTACTTGAATCATAAGATCAAACTCGACATCTTTCTCATTCAGCGTTTTGATCATATTCTCTCGTAGATAATTAAATGGGGGAGTGCCAAACGGCAGTTCAGGAATATGCGTCTCCACTTCCGATGCTGATTTCGGCACAAATGAATACATCATGGCTTGTCCTTCACCCAATAGATAAGGCGTGCAGCTCCAATAACGCTGTCCTAAAGGATTATATTGCGTTGCATTCCACAGACTCTGCATGAAAAAATCAAGTAAGTGAGAATCCTTAGGATTAAGAAAATAGTAGAGTGTCATATCCACCAAACTCCAATACTGTAATTTGGCATTTTCTCGCGTATTAGGCGTAACAAATGTTGCCCCGCCACTTGTGGCTATAAAGTCTTGCGTATACTTCTCTTCGCTCATGAGTTTTGTACCGGGAACCCCCATCAATTTAACCGCCATACTCATAAAACCCACATCATTGATATCAGCGGGCACATTGGGGCCAGGACCAGAGTAGCGTACATAGGCAGGATAGGTTCCGGGAGTTGCAAAAATACCTTTACGACAGTGCTCTGGAAGATCATCTCGTATGGTTACTGTTGCTCGCACGATACCATGTGTTTTGGTATTACCCCCTCGCTCATATCCGCTTGGTTTGAAACGGCCGCGCATCTGATCCATCATCTGGTCGATAATTTTATTGAGGCTCTCTTCTTCATCTGGATCGAATCTTTCCTCGGCTAATTTCAAGCCTTCGTTTTTACGTCGCCGATTGATAAGAAACTGGATAAATCTTGAACCGGGTTCACGGAATAGAAAATCCCACTGCGGACGAAACCATGGTTCTAATCGACGTTCAATGCGCAGCAATTGAATTAAAAAGTTGTGAATACTTTTTAGTATACGATCCTTAATTTTCCTCATGACTCGTTATGACTCCCCTTAGTAGTTAAGGATGAGATATATTTCAATGCGCGCAGCCCCGGCATAAAAAAATACCCACCGCCATGAACAGTAACAAAATTCGGTAGATGACAAACTTTTTGCTTTGCTCCTAATGAATCAAGATGGTTAAATTGGTCTGTATTTTCGCCACTCAGTAATGGCTCTCGATCCCCCAGCAAGGGATCACTTTCTTGTTGTAACCCACCAAATTTACTATTGATAATCCAGGAGTTTTGAACGAACTCAAACTGCCTTGAAATATTGGCAGCAAGACAAATAAACTGTAGCCCACGCTCAGCAATTGGCGCATCCGGTTGAATAGCTTCTTCCGGAGAAAGTGTCGGGCCATAGCTACGGCCGCGACGCAATATGCGATGAAAACGAGATGATGCCACAAGGTCGGCATCATGATTCTTTTGTCCAAAACCAAGGATTCTGATCAATTGACTGATAAAACCAGTTACACCTGATGGCAGATCACCTGTACGTGGGTTCGCTCGACGAACGTGTGCGCTAATGGGACAATGAACCCCATTAGCGTCAAGATCATAGGTAAAATTATTACCATGATCTTTTCGTGAAACTCCTGGGATGTGTTCGGCAATTAATGGTGTTCCATCACGTTCTCTACCAACCATAAATGCTGCCAGTTTTTCGCGCTTATTGGGTTCTGAGTCTGACACTTTATCAAGAAATTGCCAAAAGCCTGGAACATCTTGGCCTAATTCCCGAAGAATTAAATAGGTACCATTACGAGCAAAATCTTTTAAAGTCGGATCATCTTCAGCATTCGGCAAATGTTCTGCTAATGGATCTTTTGCGGGATCAATCAGTGGTCGTTCTGTATATTGACCATATTCATTTTTGTAACCTAGCACCATTTCTCCAGCGGCCAATAGATTGGAATAACGATCACGCTCATGTGGATCAGTACCTTGGCGAAGTGCCCAATCAATTGTCGGTTGGCTAATACCATCTTCGAATCCAAAAGGTTCCATTCGGTTACCACCGGTGTCCGTAGTAGGTAAAAGTCTAATCAACCGGAAAGCTTTCTTAAACAGCTCATCTTCTACAGTTTTTCTCCAGGCATCGATACCCCCTTGTTTGGCATAAAGCAGCAATAGGACATGCGGTACCGCATTGTTACCCCATTTCCATGATTTTGGCGCATTATGCCCAACATCTCCGAGCCGACGAGAACAATTGTCACTCCTAACCATGCCGTAAATGAATTCATCAGAAAATCCATCAATAATCGTTTTACTGATTTCCAATGCACTCAATCCTTCCTTTGAGAAAGCAATTTGCATTGCAGTATCAGGTAAGGATGATGCTTTAATTCCACTACTGATTGGCGCTGTAGAAAGCCATTCTCTAGCCATATCGACATTGACAACATCGAGCAGCATGAAACAAGTGTCGGTTAAACCGCCATATCCAAAGCGCAATAGCCCTTGCAGGTCATTGAATTCAAAGTCACTAGTTTTTTTCATTCCCTATACTCCTAACTCAGATCAACCTCAGCCACTCACGGATTTCAGCATCATTTTCTTGACGGATTTCAATGCCTTGCCGAATACGGCTATTACGTGCCAAATCAACGGCTGTTAATCCAGGATAAGCTTTGTACCAAACTTCGGTAGGTATTTGATGGCGCCGTTGCGTATACTTGAATGCATGTTCACGCTGCGCACCTTCTTTAATCATCCATGTCGTGGTGGGATAACCAACAGCATTACTAAAAGTAAGATTTAGACCCCAGCCAACTTTATTGATAAAGTCATCCATATAACTTTCATGGCTACCATCATAATTGCTGGCAAAGAAAACTCTATGGTTATTGTCCATAAATACCCAGCGAGCAAAATGAATTGTTTTTATTCGTGCAAGAAATCCACGATTGTAGACATGTCTCGCAAAGTAGTTAGTCAGCATCAGGATGAATTTAAACGTTAATAGGCGGAATAAACCCGGCTTTACGTCTCCAAACACACTATATTGATTACTAACGTCCCAGTCTTCCTGTACCGAAAGCACCTTGACATGCTCGTAACTAGGCCGGATAAAGAGCTCTGGGTCGGAACGCTCCAACATTCGTAAACGCAATGCAAAAAAAGGAAGAGCGATTAATAAAAGTGGAGATAAAATCAATAAGATCAGTGGCACCCCTAACAAGTGGAATAGATTTCTGATTTTCCATTCTCTGGATGTCGGTTCCGGTAGTGACAACGTAAGCCTACCTTTATGTTTTTCCATTTCAACATGGGATAGGAGTTTTTGCCGTACTGTACGAATATCTTCCCAGTCAACATCATGAGCAATTTCTTGCAAATAGCGGGATAAGGTTTGATGCAAGATTACTTCTTCACGAATTTGCTTAACAGTCCGGCCTAACCAGTTAACGTAGTTAGCATTAGGCCTGATGTCATGTGCCTGCAACCATTGCAGCATATCCAGATTTTCTTCCGAGAAATCTTCGCAATGCGAAAAGATTGCTTTCAATCCTGGTTCGGCGTTGTTAACAAGATCGGCAAGAAAAGCATGCATATCACCATCAACATCCCCCAGGAAAGCAAGAGCAGGCCTCCAAGGTCTTGGATTTACACCAAACTCACGAATTTCATGCGCAGTATTTGCTTCAATGATGACAAAACGTGCAAAATGCAATTGATCAAACTTACAAAACGGAATCAATGCATTTTCTGGATCAGCGTGGCCGGGAATTTTATTCATGGCCCCTAATAAATCTCTTAGTTTTTTTAATTGCCCAACACTTACGGTCGCGACAATCATGAAAGTCGATTGAGGTGTCATAATTCTATCTCACAAAAATTAGACGACTTTTACTCAGATTTATTCTGTGTCAAAGCAAAATCCAATATACGTGTTTTGCCCCACCATACCTTTCCAAGATAAACACCCGGTTCGATCTCACGAATTTCATCGCGGATCACTTTGGCAACAAATGAGGTTTTAGAATAATCGATGACGATGGTGTCTTTGCCATCGAGCCAGCTTTTGTCACGATAAACCTTTGCGACAACAAACGTCAAACCAAACGGAGTAATCTTATTGACTAGCAAACCCGCGTGGCCACCCGGGCAAAATAAATCGAACACTTTACCTTGCCACACCAAGAGACGCGCAAAAATCGCTACAATTTTTGAGAAGATTGATCCTGCCAGAATCGCTGTACCACTTGTATCACCAGATGGAATGTCTCCCGGCGTAGCATTACGATAGATTTCATCGAGTTCTTCACGGGATTTGCTTAACAAGGTTTTTACTGTGCTATTCATTTTTATCACCCCTTATAAATTCAAATGCCAAACTTTGGTCAGCATTAAAATGCCTGGTTAATTAGATCTTACATTTACTGATAGCTACAAACCCCCTTACTCCGGTAATTAAACCAGCATTCAATGTTAAAAAATCTCAATTGTTCTTCGTCTAATAATATTGATCACTTTTTTATTTTATCTTTCATTGAGATAAAGTTGTATTGAGTATACTTATCAAAAGAATATGGTTAGTTAGTATTACTTGGGTCGTACAAACCACTCTTTTCAGGTTTTAGTATAACCCCAAACTAAAAACAACAATGTGAATTAATGCACAGACAGTTTTATGAACCCAAATTCACGTAACTCTTTTGGAATTACTGCCAATGAATTGCTATCGCTTCAGCATGATATATCCAAGTACCCAGGGTATCTATCTGGAAGGAGAAAATTTAAATTATTCCGCCAAGAAATTTTCCTGATAATTTAGCTAATTTTTAGGAGACAACGGATGTTGGTTACGATTTACGAATGGACCAACCACTACATAATTTACTCAACGATAGGTAAAGATTGTTGAAGATTTGAGAGCAAAGGATGATGTTACGGTTGAGAAAAAACAAATGCTAGATTGTTTATTGGGAGTCTCAAAATATTCCAATATCGAAAATCAGCAGTGATTTTTTCTCAAAAACTCAATTGCCTATTAATTCAATTGAATTCTCCATCTCAGAAATAGATTAAAAATCAAGCCATCCATTTTCATCAGATAATTTCTAAGAAACTGGCTTTACATTATTTTCTTCAGGAGCTTGCTCAGAATCCTGAAAGCATTACTCAACCGTTACTGCTTTCGCCAGATTACGCGGTTTATCAACGTCAGTCCCTTTTTCTAAAGCCACATGATAAGCCAGCATTTGTAGTGGAATCGTGTGAAGTATAGGGCTCAGCAAACCCGCATGCTCAGATAACCGGATCACATGAACATTCTTGCTTTCTTCAATTTGCGAATCGGCATCAGCAAACACGTAGAGTTCCCCGCCGCGTGCATGAACTTCTTGCAAATTTGATTTAAGCTTACCGAGTAATTGATCATTAGGTGCAATTGCGACGATTGGCATTTCGTTATCTACCAAAGCGAGCGGACCATGCTTCAATTCCCCTGCTGCATATGCTTCGGCATGAATATAAGAAATTTCCTTGAGCTTTAATGCACCCTCCATCGCAATGGGATAGTGGACACCTCGTCCGAGAAACAAGGCATGGCGCTTTTCTGAAAATTTCTTTGCCCAAGCTTTTACTTGTGGTTCAACTTGTAAAGCATGCTGCAATGCTACCGGTAAATGTCGTAACGCTGCGATCATTTGCTGCTCAGTGTCTGCGGATAAGCTGCGATGGAGTTTTGCCAAGGTTATGGTTAATAACAACAGTGATGCAAGTTGTGTGGTAAACGCTTTCGTCGATGCCACACCAATTTCTGGTCCTGCACGCGTTAAGAAACGCAAATCGGCTTGCCGCACAAGTGCACTTTCAGGCACATTACAAATCGCAAGACTATATCGATGCCCCAATTTTTTGGCATAATTCAATGCTGCCAAAGTATCCGCGGTCTCTCCGGATTGCGAAATACCAATAACCAATGTATTCGGATCTGCAATGGGATCTCGATAGCGATATTCACTGGCAATCTCAACGTTACAAGGCATTCCAGCTACCGTCTCAAGCCAATATCGCGCTACTAAACCAGCATGATAACTGGTGCCACAAGCTAAAATCAGAATGCCTTTTGTTTGAGAAAATATTTCCTTTGCTTCACTGCCAAATAAATTAGGAGAAATTGATTGTGCATTGAATACCATCTCTAGGGTATTACCCACAGCACTTGGTTGTTCAAATATTTCTTTTTGCATGAAATGCGCATAGGGACCTAACTCAAGTGCTTCGTTCGATAAATGACTTTCATGAATCGAACGTTCAACTGGATCGCCCAAATGATTGTTTAAACAATTTACAATACGATAACCATGCGTGCTGATTTCAGCTACATCGCCTTCTTCCAAATAAATAATTTTACGTGTCGCCTGCAACAAAGCAGAAGTATCCGAAGCAATATAATTGCCACTCTCCCCCACTCCTATCAATAAAGGAGCGCCGTTTCGCGCAACGATAATCCGTTCCGGATTAGTTTCTTCCATCACTGCAATCGCATAAGCGCCATGTAATTCAGTAAGTGATAAGCAAACCGCTTTGAATAAATCCTTTTCTTGTTCAAGCTTAAAGGCGATCAAATGAACAATGACTTCGGTATCGGTATCAGATAAAAATTCATAGCCATGTTTTTTGAGTTCAGTACGTATATCTTCATGATTCTCGATAATTCCGTTATGTACTACCGCAATCTTGGATTTTCTTTCAGAGAAATGTGGATGCGCGTTACGCTCAGAAGGCTCTCCATGCGTTGCCCAACGGGTATGCGCAATACCAGCAAAACCTTGCTTGTCACTATTTGCTGCAAGCTTACTCAACTCAGCCACGCGACCCTGGGTACGGACTCTATCCAACAAGCCATTTTTTGTTACAACGAGTCCAGCCGAATCATAGCCGCGGTATTCAAGACGTGATAATCCTTCTAATAATATTGGCACGACATTTACTTTAGCAATTGCACCAACTATTCCACACATGCCTTGTTTCTCCTTGTTCCAATTACTTCTATTGAAAAAACGAAAATGCTTGTTCTCTACTTATTAGTTCTTTTTGTAGGACGCTTCCATCCAGAAATACTGATTTGCTTCGATCTTGCTAAAGTCAATGCATTCTCAGGGGTGTCTTTAGTGATTGTTGATCCAGCACCAATTGTAGAACCTTTCGAGATCCTAACGGGTGCAACAAGCTGCGTATCTGATCCTACAAAAACATCATCTTCTATGATGGTTTGATATTTATTGGCACCATCATAGTTACACGTAATGGTTCCGGCACCAATATTGACACCTTTTCCTATAATCGAATCACCGATATAACTAAGATGATTCGCTTTAGTTCCTAACGCAATTTGGCTATTTTTTACTTCGACAAAATTGCCAATATGAACTTTACTAGAAAGTCTAGTACCAGGACGAATTCGTGCGTAAGGACCAATTCTACAATTATCAGCGATTTCAGCATCTTCAATCAAACTATATGGATGAATAAGGGTATCAGCGGCAACAGTGACATTTTTTAGTATACAGTTGGCACCAATCTTTACACCTTTACCAAGGGCTACAGTACCCTCAAAAATACAGTTTGCATCAATCTCTACATCAGATTCACAGGAAAGGCTCCCACGTACATCAATTCGATCTGGATCGATCAGTTTCACACCTTGTTCAAGTAATTCATTGGCTCGTCCTTTTTGATAAATTCGCTCTAATTCAGCCAGTTGTCGTTTATTATTGACACCCATCACTTCCCAAGTGTTGATGGGTTGAGCAGATGCTATTTCAATACCTAGTTTTGCAGCCATACCGATAACATCGGTCAAATAATATTCTTCTTGTGCATTACTATTTTTAAGTTTAGGTAACCATTCATGTAAATATTGATTGGGAAGCAACATAATCCCAGTATTAATTTCACAAATGGCCAATTGTTCACTATTGGCTTCTTTTTGTTCTACGATAGCCATAATAGTTTTTGATTTCATTTCCCGCACAATACGTCCATAGCCTGTTGCGTCAAGCAATATTGCAGTCATTAGTGCACATTGCTTGTTGTTTGTAGCATGTATTAATTTTTTTAACGTGACTATGTTAATTAAGGGTACATCCCCGTAGAGTACCAGTGTTTGCTCAACTTTATCGAGATGTGGTAAAGCTTGCATTACTGCATGCCCTGTACCTAGTTGCTGCTCTTGGGTTATCCAAATTAAATCATCGTCTGGAATCGCTTCTCTAACCATTCCACCACCGTGGCCAATTACAATACAAATTTTATTAGGGAATAGCAATCTAGCAGTATTAATCACATGTCGTAGTAATGGGTAACCTGCCAAGGTATGCAACACCTTTGGAAGCGTGGATTGCATTCGTTTTCCAGCTCCAGCCGCTAGAATTACAATATTGAGTTTGTTCGAAATAGGTGTAGATTTCATATGATCGATCTCAATAAATTACTTATGGAATAAGGCACCCCATCGCAAGCAACGGGAAATTGAATACTTAGAGAAATTAAAAAACATTTGCCTAATAGAAGATATTGTAATCTTACTAGCAGATTAATTAAGGCATAAAAAAAAGCGACTTAAGTCGCTTTTTTATTAAATAAAAAGCAATTCAACTTTAATGCTTACGCTTTCTTAATTTATCAATTGCCGCTAATTGTGCCATAGCTTCCATCAATTCCGCCTGCGCTTTAGCATAATCTATATCAGACTCACGGTTTTTTAAAGCCTCTTCAGCGGCTTTCTTCGCCTCAATTGCCTTTGTCTCATCCAAATCATGGCTACGAACTGCAGTATCAGCCAATATTGTCACAACATCTGGTTGCACTTCAAGCATACCACCAGAGACATAAACGAGTTCTTCTTCTTTCAATTGTGCTTTGATACGCACCATTCCAGATTTAATTCGAGTCAACAGTGGAGTATGTCTCGGATAAACTCCTATCTCACCCATTTGGGCAGGAGCTACCACAAACTCAACTGGTCCAGAATAAATTGACTCCTCTGCACTTACAATATCAAGATGAAAAACGGTACCCATTGGCGCACTCCTTCCTTAATTATTGAAGTGTTTTAGCTTTCTCTACTGCTTCTTCAATGCTACCAACCATATAGAATGCCTGCTCTGGAAGCTCATCGTATTCACCTTCGACGATACCTTTAAAGCCTTTAATAGTATCTTTAAGTGAAACATATTTCCCTGGCGATCCGGTAAAGACCTCAGCCACGTTAAAAGGTTGAGATAAGAAACGCTGAATCTTACGAGCACGACTAACAGCTAATTTATCTTCAGCCGACAATTCATCCATACCTAAAATAGCAATAATATCTCGCAATTCTTTATAACGCTGGAGCGTCTGCTGTACGGAGCGAGCCGTATTATAGTGCTCCTCGCCTACCACTTGTGGATCAAGTTGCCGTGATGTCGAATCTAATGGATCAACAGCAGGATAAATTCCCAAAGAAGCGATGTCGCGCGACAATACAACAGTTGCATCCAAGTGTCCAAAAGTTGTTGCTGGAGATGGATCCGTTAAGTCATCGGCAGGCACATAAACTGCTTGTATGGATGTAATCGATCCAGTTTTGGTTGAAGTAATTCGTTCTTGCAAGCGCCCCATTTCCTCGGCCAATGTTGGTTGATAACCAACAGCGGAGGGCATACGACCCAGTAACGCTGATACCTCTGTTCCTGCAAGCGTATAGCGATAGATATTATCCACAAAGAATAAAACATCGCGACCTTCATCACGAAAAGATTCTGCCATCGTTAAACCTGTCAACGCCACACGCAAGCGGTTTCCAGGTGGTTCATTCATCTGCCCATATACCAACGCTACTTTGTCAAGAACTTTAGAATCTTTCATTTCATGATAAAAATCATTTCCTTCCCGTGTTCGTTCTCCAACACCAGCAAACACAGAATAACCACTATGCTCAATAGCAATGTTTCGAATCAACTCCATCATGTTTACAGTCTTGCCAACGCCCGCGCCACCAAATAAACCAACTTTACCGCCTTTGGCAAAAGGACAAATTAAATCAATCACTTTAATACCTGTCTCTAACAACTCAGTCGATGCGGATAATTCATCAAAGGCAGGAGCCGGACGGTGAATCGACATACTATGTTCAGCACCGATATCCCCCATTTCATCAATTGGGCGACCCAAAACATCCATGATACGACCAAGTGTTTTAGTACCGACTGGAACTGAAATTTGTTTACCTGTATTCTCAACTATCATACCGCGACGCAAACCGTCAGAGGAACCTAGTGCAATAGTACGCACGACACCATCACCCAGTTGCTGCTGTACTTCCAATGTGAGTTCGGACCCTTCCATTACCAGCGCATCATAAACTTTGGGAATCGATTCACGCGAAAACTCCACATCAATCACAGCACCTATACACTGAACAATTTTTCCTTGACTCATTATTGTTTCCTAAAATTACAAAAATATTTTTAAACAGCGGCAGCGCCACCGACAATTTCGGACAATTCTTTTGTAATGGCTGCTTGTCGAGACTTGTTATAAATTAATGTCAACTCATCTATAACGTTTCCGGCGTTATCCGAAGCAGCCTTCATAGCTACCATTCTCGCAGATTGCTCTGAAGCCATATTTTCAGTAACTGCTTGGTAAACAAGAGCTTCAATATATCGGATCATAAGATCATCGATAACCGGCTTTGCTTCAGGCTCATAAAGATAGTCCCACGTAACCCTTGATGTATCATCTTCTTTTTTATCGCCATGAATACGTTCATTAGTCAAAGGAAGAAGCTGTTCCATAACAGGCTCTTGCTTCATGGTATTAATAAAGCGATTATAATAAATGAAAACACGATCAAAATGATCTTGTGTATAACCATCCAGCATTACTTTGACTGCCCCAATAAGTTTTGCCATATCGGGCGTATCACCTAGGCCAACAACCTGCGAAATAACAGTCGCATTGATACGACTCATAAATCCAAAACCTTTATTACCTATACAACAGACCTCGATTTGCTCGCCCTCTGATTGCCAAATTTTCATTTGATTTAGGGCCTTACGCAAAACATTAGTATTCAAGCCACCACAAAGCCCTTTATCAGAAGTAACAACAATAATTCCTACTCGTTTAACGGTATCCCTTTCTATCAAGAACGGATGGCGATATTCGGTATTAGCACCGCTCATGTGTGCGGCAACGTTACGAATTTTTTCTCCATAAGGTCTCGCCTTTTTCATGCGATCTTGAGCCTTTCGCATTTTTGACGCTGCTACCATTTCCATAGCGCGCGTAATTTTTTGCGTATTCTTTACACTCTTAATCTTATTGCGTATTTCTCTACTGCCAGCCATGACTTAGTATGTTCCGTTTTGCTTGAATTCTTGAATTGCCGCACTTAATTGCTTTTCTGTTTCTGTATCCAGTTCTTTATTTTTTTCGATTTTTTCTAAAATTGCACCGTGCTGATTACGAATATAGCTTTTCAATGCAGATTCAAAAGCCAAGGCACGTTTCACTTCAACATCATCATAATAACCATTATTGATAGTAAACAATGTAAGTGCCATCTCCGATACACTTAGAGTAGCGTACTGCGGCTGTTTCATCAGCTCGGTTGCCATTTTTCCACGCTCAAGTTGTTTTCTGGTCGCCTCATCCAAATCCGAAGCAAATTGTGCAAATGCTGCCAATTCTCTATATTGCGCTAATGCCAAGCGAATACCTCCACCGAGCTTTTTAATAACCTTAGTCTGCGCAGCACCACCCACACGAGAAACTGATACCCCCGCATTAATTGCAGGGCGTATGCCTGCATTAAATAAATCTGTTTCTAAAAATATTTGTCCATCGGTAATCGAAATAACATTAGTAGGTACAAATGCGGTTACGTCCCCGGCTTGCGTTTCAATAATAGGTAAAGCTGTAAGCGATCCTGTTTTACCTTGTACTTTGCCATTCGTCGCCTTTTCAACATAATCGGCGCTTACACGTGCAGCCCTTTCAAGTAAACGTGAATGCAAATAGAAAACATCACCAGGATAAGCTTCTCGTCCAGGTGGACGTCTTAATAATAATGAAATTTGGCGATAAGCCCAGGCTTGCTTAGTCAAATCATCATACACAATCAGTGCATCTTGGCCTATATCGCGAAAATATTCACCCATCGTACAACCCGAATAAGGTGCTATAAATTGCATCGCAGCAGACTCAGATGCTGTTGCTGCTACTACAATGGTATATTCCATAGCGCCATGCTCTTCAAGCTTACGAACCACATTCGCAATTGATGAAGCCTTTTGACCGACCGCAACATAGATACATAACATGTTTTGGCCTTTTTGATTAATAATCGCATCAATCGCCACCGCAGTTTTTCCTGTCTGCCGATCACCAATAATTAATTCCCGTTGTCCACGTCCAACCGGCACCATCGAATCGACAGACTTCAATCCTGTTTGCACGGGTTGATCAACCGATTTTCTCCATATTACGCCGGGAGCAATTTTTTCAATTGGCTCAGATTTTACCGCCGTTATTGGACCTTTTCCATCTATAGGCTGCCCTAAAGCGTTAACAACTCGCCCCAACAAACCTTCTCCTACTGGAACCTCTAAAATACGCCCAGTACATTTAACAACATCACCTTCACGTATATGTTCATAGGCACCCATGATAACTGCACCCACAGAATCACGTTCAAGGTTAAGTGCCAAACCATAAGTATTTCCTGGGAACTCTATCATCTCTCCTTGCATCACGTCAGAAAGACCATGAATTCTGACGATACCATCTGTAACAGATACTACCGTTCCCTGTGTGCGGATCTCTGCTGTATCGGCAAGTCCTTCAATCCTTTTTTTAATCAGCTCACTGATTTCGGATGGGTTTAACTGCATTTCATTAACTCCTAGCTTTTAAGGGCAACAGTCATAGCTTCAAGTTTACCTCGAACAGATGCATCAAAAATTTCATCGCCAATTTCAACCTTGATACCACCAATTAACTCTGGATCAATACTTACTTTCGGTTCAATCTTGCAATTAAATTTCTGTTCAAGGTCATCGATTAATTTTTTTAACTGCTTCGTATCTATCTCAAAGGCACTGGCAATTTTAGCTTCTAAAACACCTTCGTACTGCGCCTTCAATTGTTCATATAATTGACTAATTTGTGGCAATATCATTATTCGCTTATTTTCGGCCAGCAGCGTAAGGAAATTACGTGCTTCGCTATCAAAATTGTTTTTACCGATATCGAAGAATAATTGACTAAGTTGCTCTGCTGATACTTTTGGATTACCAATAAGCATCTTAATTTGCTTTTCCTCAGCAATATCCGCAGCTAATTGCAACATTTTAGACCATTGCGATAGATTTTTACTTTTCAGTGACAGTTTATAAACTGCTTCTGCGTATGGTCGCGCAACTGTAATCGCTTCAGCCATTATTTTCTCAAATCTTTTTCTAGCGAACTGAGCATATCAGCATGAACTCTAATATCCACTTCGCGACGAAGTATTTTTGCAGCACCTGCAACAGCTAATTCTGCCACATGCTTGCGTAAGGCTTCTTTAGCACTATAAACCTCATGTTCTATATCTGCCTTCGCTCCAACAATTATTCGATCACCTTCTTCTTTCGCAATTTTCTTCGCTTCTTCAACAATTTCTGTAGCGCGTTTTTCAGCTTGCAATATTATTTCTGTAGCACGTTGTTTTGCATCTTTCAAAACATCTGAAGAGCGCTGATTCGCCAATTCCAATTCATGTCGCCCACGCTCCCCTGCCGCTAATCCATCAGCAATTGTTTTTTGACGCTCTTCAATAGCGCGCAGCAATGGCGGCCACACATACTTAACTGTAAACCAGATAAATATTGCGAAGGCTATTGCTTGCGAAATTAAAGTAAAATTAATATTCATAACAAGCCTTTATGATATCTAATACCTGTAGCAAACAATATACAACTACTGAGCAGCAGACTGAATGACTGCCAATAATGGATTACCAAATGCAAAAAGCATTGCCAAACCCACAGCGATAATGAAAGACGCGTCAGTCAAACCTAGTAATAGAAAAACCTTTCCTTGCAGCGTCGGTATCATTTCTGGTTGACGTGCTGCTCCTTCTAAAAATCGACTACACATCACTCCCACTCCGATACAAGCACCTGCTGCCCCGAGTCCGATCATTAAACCGATACCTATACCTGTATATGCCTGAATCATTGCCAAATACTGCAAATTCTCCATTTTAATTTCCTTTAGTAATTAAGATTAATAATAATTTGTAACGATTGAACTTTAAAAATTAATGTGATTCATGCGCCATAGATATATACACAACAGTTAACATCATGAAGATGAATGCTTGTAGTGTAACAATTAAAATGTGGAATATTGCCCAACCAGCTCCAAGTAAAGTGCCAAAGATTGTTCCGCTTATCCCAGTTGCAGCCCACATGCCGAGCAATAGGAAAATGATTTCACCCGCATAAATGTTACCAAATAAACGCAATGAGTGCGACAAAGGTTTGGATACATATTCAATGAAATTAAATAGTAAATTCAATATCCAGAGAAGTGGGTTCTTTCCAAAAGGCGTACAAAACAACTCATGCAACCATCCGCCAAGCCCTTTTACTTTGACATTAAAGAAAATCATCAGAAACCAAACTGATAATGCCAGTGCAAAAGTTGTATTGACATCAGTTGTCGGCACCGTCCTCCAGTTATGCAATCCAAATACATGTTCGTAAATCCACGCCATAATATCAATAGGCAAAATATCCATGGCATTCATCATTAATACCCAAATGAAGATTGTCAAAGCAGTGGGTGCAACAAACGCATTACGATCCCCATGAAAGGTATTCTTGACTTCGTTATCGATAAATTCGACCGCAAGCTCAACAAACGCTTGTCGTTTAGAAGGGATTCCCGGGGTTGCTTTACGCACGATTAACCACATGAATCCCAAACTTACAACACCCAGTATTACCGATGTAATCAACGTATCAACATGCAATACCCAGAAAGCTCCCTCCTTAATTTGGAAGGTAAGATTAGTAAGGTGATGATCTATGTACGATGTTGGAGTTAGTTCTGTATTTGATGCCATAAAAACAATTTGCTCGATACTAAATTTTAGAAAAATTATTTCTCATTAACCACAAATAATGCCACGCTATGCAACAGTACCGTCAACACAAAAACTCCGATGAATACAGTTGGAATAACACTCACGTAGAACTTAAATATTAACCACAACAATATTACAATAATACTAATTTTGAGTATTTCTGCTTTTAGGGCTGTTTTAATTACTTCATCCGGTAAAAATCCCTGATGACGAGAGATGATTAAACCAAATACCATACCCGATACAAAACTAACCCCACCACCCAAAATCGCAGATATTGCTCCATGCACCCCAAGCCAATATCCAAAAATAATTGCTGTTGCCAGGATGAAAAGAAATTGTATTCTTAATACAACCGCAAGAGGTTTATTCTTAATCTCAAGCATATTCTATATTCTATTTCATTGCTTAATAGAAATAGCTCGGTCAGTCATATTTTCGTGTCTTTTTTGTTGCTTAAAATATGGAGCGCGATGTTAGCCTAATTTAATAAACCCGTCAATCGAACTGTTCAAATCTTAAATTGAGATCTTACATAAAAATAGATTGCGAAACATTCAATCTTTGGCGCCCAGTTGCAATGCAAGCTTGCGTGATAATTGTAACGATTCCTGCGATGGTTCCAGATTGTCCCAACCAGCTAAGTGCTCTCGCGTTATATCGACCAGTGCTTGAATCCAGTCTACGCGCTCATTGAGACACGGAATGTAGTGAAACTCTTGTCCGCCAGCCCGAATAAAAAGATCCTTACCTTCTATCGCAATTTCCTCAAGCGTTTCCAGGCAATCCGAAACAAATCCAGGGCACACCACATCAACTCGCTCGACTCCATGCTTCCCAAGCGCGATTAAAGTGTCAGACGTGTAAGGCATCAACCATTGCGCTTTGCCAAAGCGCGATTGAAAGCAGATCTGATATTGATCACCCGCTAATTGCAATGCTTCTGCTAATAACCGACCCGTCTTTTGACAATAGCAATGATAGGGATCACCTTTATCTAGATTGGCACGGGGGGTGCCATGAAAGCTGATAATCAGTTTATTAGGCCGATCATATGATGCCCAATAATCACGAATATTTTGCGCTAAAGCAGCAATATAACCTGGATGATCATGATAATGCTTAATCGTACGAAGAGCAGGTTGATTGCGCATGCGCGCCAATACAGCAAAGACGCCATCGATCGCTGCAGCCGTGCTGCTGGCGGCATATTGCGGAAATAATGGCAAAACCAGTATACGGTCACAACCTTGCTGTTGCATTTTCTCCAGTACTGTTGCAATCGAAGGTTCACCAATATTCATGGCATATTCAACCAAAGGAGCATTTTTGTAATGCACTTGCAGTGCTTCGCGCAAAAGCTTAGCTTGACGCTCGGTATGCACTTTCAATGGCGAGCCTTCGGGCAACCAGATTTTGGCATACTTTTCAGCGGATTTTTTGGGTCTAAATGGCAGGATGAATCCATACAATATTGGCCACCAAATTACCCTAGGCACTTCAATCACGCGTGGGTTACTGAGAAATTCTTTTAAATAAGGCCGCAATGCTTCTGCGGTTGGTGCATTCGGTGTTCCCAAATTGATCAACAAAATACCTATTTGGGAAGCATCGCCGTGACAGTAAATCGATTTTGAGTTCATGGATAAATTATAGGTTAATCATATAAAAGGCGGTCATCGTTGAACGACCCGTATTCGTTTTAGAACAACCTGCCAGAAGCAGGTTTAGTGTTGCGATAATCCGCTCGATAGAAGCTTCGCAGTAATATCAACGATCGGAATTACACGTTCATAAGCCATACGCCTTGGACCAATGACACCAACAGTACCGACAACTTCCCCATCGATTTCATAGGGTGCAGCGATCACACTGAACTCTTCCAGAGACGCGACATCCGACTCGCCACCGATAAACACTTTTACGCCATGAGCTTTTCGGCTTAATTCGAGCAATTGCAATAACTTTGTCTTACGTTCGAACAATTCAAAGAGCTTCTTTAATCCCAATAAGTTTTCTGTCAAATCATTTACTTGAAGTAGATTTCGCTCGCCGGCAACTACAACAGCTTCACTATTTTCATTCACTGCGCTACCACTCACCTCAATTGCTGCACTCATTAAACTAAACAACTCACCGCGCAATTGTTTGAGTTCATTATCTAAACGACCGCGAATCTCATCCAACGTACAACCCGCATAATGCTGATTGATAAAATTTCCAGCTTCGATCAGATCTGCCTGGCTATAAGGTGTCTGGGTAAAGATAATTTTGTTTTGTACATCCCCCTCCGGGGTTACAATAATCAATAATATACGTTTCTCAGACAGCGCCATGAATTCGATATAACGAAATACCGCGCCTTTATGCTTGGGCGTAATCACCAAGCCAGCAAATTGTGTTAGTTCGGAAAGCAGATGCGATGCAACATTAATGAGACGAGACGGATTATCAGGATGCAAATGACTTTCCAAATGATTCAGTTCGGTTCTATCTAAAGTCTGCACGACTAGCAACGTATCCACAAAGAAACGATAACCTTGGACTGTTGGAACACGACCAGCTGAAGTATGCGGACTAGCAACTAAGCCCATTTCTTCAAGATCAGCCATAACATTTCGGATTGTTGCAGAACTCAAATCTAAGCCTGAAAATTTAGACAAGGTACGTGAACCCACCGGCTGCCCCTCGTGGATATATCGCTCGATCAATGTTTTTAGTAGTATTTGCGCACGTTCATTTAACATATGGCCATTTTACACCAACAAGACTGTTTTATTACTCTGATGTAGCTTATGAATACAGGCTTTTAATCTTTCTATGTTAGACTTTTAAAAATAAAATCATCTATTTGATGGAATCACTGATATGGGCATCTATATCCAAAAAACAATCCTATATTCTAATTTCGTAATCACAACCGAAACTACGAGTTTCATGGTAACGGAAAATTCATTAAAGCTAGTAAAAACAAAAATAAACCTGTATCTGATACAGTGCTCGGCACATGAACTCCACATTTGAAACCATTGCGTTAATCGGTAAGTTTAAGAAACCGGAAATTACAGTTCCGCTGTTGAAGCTCGCTGAATATTTAGCGAAAAAAGGGCATCAAATTCTCATTGATCAACTAACTGCCTCGCAGATTGTAGCCGAAACCTATTCAACTTTGCCGCTCGAAGAAATCGCTCAGCGGGCTGATCTCGCCATTGTAATAGGTGGCGATGGCACCATGTTAAATATCGCTCGCAAGCTGGTGTCATACGATGTACCTTTAATTGGAATCAACCAGGGAAGATTGGGGTTTCTGACCGACTTATCCCTAGACAATATGTTTGAGATATTAAATGAAATATTGGCAGGTCAATTTGAAACTGAAGAACGCATGTTACTTTCAGCACAAGTCTCTCGTGCAGGAATCAGCAAATTTAATAGCCTTGCTTTTAACGATGTGGTGCTGCACCGCGGTGTTAGTAGCGGCATGATTGAGCTTGAGGTCAGAATCGACGGCGAATACATGAACACTTTACGCTCGGATGGCTTGATTATCGCAACGCCAACTGGGTCCACCGCATACGCATTGTCTGCAGGCGGCCCGATTTTGTTTCCAAGCCTGAATCTCATCGCATTGGTACCAGTGTGCCCACATACGCTGAGTAATCGCCCGATTGTGGTCGGCGCTGATGCTAATATAGAAATCAACATGCGCAGTTCGGTCAACGTGGGTATCAATTGCGATAGCCATGCCTATTTTGATCTAGAACAAACTGATCACATCGTGATTAAGCGCCATCCTCAAACGGCCCGATTGCTACATTCGATCAATCATAGTTACTATCGCATGCTCAGAGAAAAACTCGGCTGGGGTGAATTTCCTTGATCTATCTTTGATCGCAATCGTATGCTTAAACATCTCAGCATTCGCGACTTCGTTATTGTCGATCACATCGAACTGGAATTTTTACCAGGTTTCACCGTACTAACCGGTGAAACCGGTGCTGGCAAATCTATTCTGATGGATGCATTGATGCTCGCACTTGGCGAGCGCAGTGACATTCAGCAAATACGCCCAGGCTGCGAACGTTCGGAAATCAATGCAGCTTTTGATATTCAGTCACAGCAAAATCTCATCGACTGGCTGAACAACAATGATTTACAAGGTGATCCGGGAGTATGCCTGATGCGGCGAATCATTGATGTCAATGGACGCTCCCGCAACTATATCAATGGGCATAGTGTCACCCAACAACAATTACGTGTAGCCGGAAATTTTCTTGTCGCCATCCACAGTCAACATGCGCATCAATCACTGTTGCACCGTGACGCACAACGTGAGCTATTGGATGCGTATGCGCAATGCGAAGATCTACCAAAAACTGTTCGAGATACTTACCAAAACTGGCAAACCATCTTGCAGCAAAGAATCTCTGCGGAACAGTCAATCATAGAGTCTCAAACCATACATGAACAAATCGAATGGCAATTACAAGAATTATCTGCATTAAACCTGGCTGTCGAAGAGTGGCAAAACTTACAATCTGATCATACACGGCTTTCTCATGCCGCCGCTTTACTGGCAGCCGCTGAAAATGGTATCGAGCAACTCTCCGAGAGCGAGCACGCCGCATTTTCACAGATTAATGCCGTACATAGCCAATTACAACAATTGCTGGAGTATGATCCGCAACTGAAAGAAATCGTTGATTTACTTGATTCAACCACCATTCAACTACAAGAAAGCATCTACGCTTTAAGCGATTACCGCCAATCGCTGGATCTTGATCCACAACTGCTACTGGATGCCGAACAGCGCTTATCTACAATTCACAATCTGGCTCGAAAGTTCCGCTTACCACCCGAAGAATTACCTCAATTCAAAACCACACTTGAAAAGAAGCTTGAAACACTTGATGCCAAATCGAATATCGAAAAACTAAAGGCACTGGAAATGGAGGCGCAATCGATCTACCATCAACAAGCAAAAATGCTGAGTGCTGTTCGCGCCAAGGCAGCTGAATTACTGTCGAACAATGTCACGACCGCTATGCAAACACTAGCTATGAATGGTGGGCAATTCGAAGTAGTTTTGACCCCTTTACCAGCTGGCAACGCGACTGGTTTGGAACACATTGAATTTCATATCGCCGCACATAAAAACCTACCACTACAACCATTGAGTAAAGTTGCATCAGGCGGCGAATTATCGCGCATCAGCTTAGCCTTACAAGTCATCGCCAGTAAAACCATTAAAATACCCACATTAATTTTTGACGAAGTCGATGTCGGTATCGGAGGCAAGGTCGCGGAAATCGTTGGCAATTTACTTAAAAAACTGGGACAAGAACGACAGGTTTTATGCATTACGCACTTGCCACAAGTTGCAGCGGCAGGCGATCAACAATGGCAAGTCATAAAAGTGCAAAGCCAGAAGAACAATCAACCCGTTCTGAGTGAGATTAGTGTCCTGAACCAGCAGCAACGCATAGAAGAAATTGCACGTATGCTGGGAGGCATTACAATCACAGAAACCACACGTCAGCATGCAGCGGAAATGCTGCGCAGTGTTTCATCGATTAAAATTAAACACTCATAACTCTAAGCAAAGCAATTAAAATCAATCAAATGCTGGTTACATTGTTTAATTCCATAGTGCGCTGGAATAGTTTAACGGGATAGTCGTTTCGGTCATTGTGTAACATTTTGCAAAACGCTAGGTAATAAACCCCGACATTAAATGCGGAGCTTATTACGCCAGTTTAAAGCCCCATAACGCTGAAATCGGCAGCCGATATTATCGGTGCTCCACTTAAAATGGCAAATTGAACCGCCCCTCCGGCACCATTACCATTGGAATCATAAAATAATCCGCCGGTGGTCGTGTTGTAGAGCAGAAAATCATTGGCATCGACTGCAGTACCAGTAGCATTCGCACGGAAATATTGAGGAGCAACGATGCCAGATGGTAATTTAGAGAAGGTCGTATCGATTAATGCAATCGCATCAGATGCCGAAGAAAATCCATTGATTTGATCGACATTCGACACACCTAATGGACCGAAAAATCCATATTCATCCTCACCTAGATCACCAAAAAGCGTATCGTTACCTAATCCACCACTCAGCCGATCATTCCCATTGCCACCAGTAAGTGTATCGTTACCTGACTCGCCACTCAAAAAATCATTTCCATCGCCGCCCAAAAGCCTATCGTTGCCACCCCTTCCATAAAGCTGATCATTACCCGTTTCACCATGTAATACATTTGCTGCTCCGTTACCCTCAATCAAATTGTTAAGATCGTTACCGATGCCAGTAATGACCGCACTTCCTGTCAAAAGAAGCTTTTCAATTCCAAAGCCTAAAGTATGGCTTACGGATGACTGAACCACATCATAGCCCGATTGATTGCCAATAGATTGCTCCGCCGCGACATCACCTGCATTATCGACGATGTAAGTATCATTCTGATCGCCTCCATCCATGTTATCCGCTCCAGAACCACCATTAAGCGTGTCGTTACCATCACTGCCTCTCAATATGTCATTTCCGACACCACTATTAATGGTATCGTTACCTAATCCAGCATCAATAAAATTAGCGGCAGCATTTCCAGAAATTATGTTATTGAGTTCGTTACCGAAACCATCAATAGCGCCAATACCGGTCAGTTTAAGATTATTGATGCCGAAGCTTAGTGAAAAATCGACTGATGCATTGACGGTATCAATGCCAGCGATAGGATCCTCAAAATCTTCGATCACGACATCACCAATATTATCGACAATATAGGTGTCATTGCCGTTGCCCCCGATCATGCGATCAGCGCCGGCAACACCATTGAGTATATTGGCAGCGCCATTGCCAACAATATGGTTGTCTTTGTCGTTGCCTTTACCGTTGATTGATGCATTGCCAGATAGGAAAAGATCTTCGATAGCGAAACCCAGAGTATGTGAAACCGTTGCAATAACCGTATCGAATCCTCCGGTAGCTGTATTATTGGTTTCAGCGGCAACGTCTCCGACATTACTGACAAAGTAGGTGTCGGTTCCATCACCGCCATCCATGTTATCCCCACCTGCACCGCCATCCAGTGAGTCGTTACCATCACCACCCCGTAAAGTGTCGTTGCCAATTCCACCTTTTAATTGATCATCTCCATCCCCACCGTCTAATATGTCATTGCCTGCCAAGCCGTTGATGATGTCAGAATCAGGAGTGCCGATTAAACCAAAGCGGAAAGCACCACCATTGAATGTATTGTTATCATTAAATTGTGTACCATTAATAATTGCCATATTAGTAGTTACCTCTCTATCATAAAAATGTACCTGCTACGTTAGCAGTGATAGGACCAGAAATAGTAACCACATCCCCTGTGCGTTAGCTTATTTCCTGCCTTTTTGGTATTTCATAGCATAATTTCAGTTCACACTACTTGAATTCTGAGTAAGAGCTATTCATCACCCGCTTTCTGATTGAACTGTATGCATATTGTTACAAGTGTTCATTGAACTTGCTGTTTACACTTGCTGCAAAAAGGTTATCTCGTTAGGAAAAAGGATTCTGTGAAATTTCTCACAAACTATTCCATTGAGCAGCATACAACAAGGCCGCTGCTCCTTACACTTGGTGCAGGTAATTAGAAAGGCATTCGTCACTAACGAATGAAATGATTGACGCCTAGTGAATCCACGATCATGCGTCGATAATGCTCTGATTTTCGGATTTGCAAACGTTCAAGTTGGCTAAGATTATCGGTTAAGACAACGCCTTGCGTTAGATCAAGTGTCAGCAGGCGCTGCTTTAACCAATGATAACTGTCATTTGAAAGCTTTGCTTTTTCAATATCAAATGCTTCGTGAGTCGCAAGAAAAATAAAATCGTTAAAATCTTCGCCAGGATTTGAAATAAAAACTTGTTGATGAGGGAAAACCCGCGATAACGTTTTTGCAACCGAGGCAAGCGCTGGATTCGTACCATTGTCCGAAAATGCAACAAAATTCAATGCCAACATTCCGCTCTCTGCCAGTAAATTGCGAAGTTGTTGAAGTGTTTCAACCGTCAATAAATGCGAAGGTTCTGAGCCACCGGTAAAAACGTCCATAATGATAAGGTCATACGGCTGCTGTAACTGGCGAATTTCATAACGTGCATCACCGATAATTGTGTTGCCATTCGATGTAAAACCGAAGTATTTCCGGGCAGCCTCAGCAACTGCTGGATCAATTTCCAAGGTGTCTGTCACCACGTCATATTGCTTCAGCGTCATTGCCATATGCCCAGCACCTTGACCAATCAATAAAGCTCTTTTGATATCCGGCAACAATTGTGGAATCAGTGCCACAATCTTTTGGTAAGTTAATAAATTATCCCCATGGCTGATACTTGCTGCACCAATGGTCGATGCGTCTACCGTCAACAAGCGAATGTTTTCTTTCGGCTTATCGATCACTCTTACCCAACCATATAAACTTTCTTGCTCAAACTGTGTATGCAGTTGGTCACTCGGTACCATTTTACTGGAAGTAATCACCACAAGAGACAAGCCGATACCGGTAACAATTACAACAACGGTTGCAACAAGCGTTTTGGTTGATTTCAAATGACGGCGCTCAATTAGAATTACCACCAAGGACAATAACAACAGCGCAATACCGACACCCACAAAAATTTCACGTGACCCGATTATTGGAAATAGATAAAACCCCAGAAATAATGTACCCACCACGCTGCCCACCGTGCTGACCGCATAAATAGAGCCGGTACTCGTCCCTACATCTGATAAAGTAGAAGTTGCTAATTTAACTGCAAAGGGTCCCACCATACCCAACATGATTAAACTGGGAGAAAACAAAATTAACGTACTGATAAAGCTACCCAATCGCAAGCCCAAGGGATCAGTCGCTAGCAATACCGGACCAACCAGCCCAGGAATAATCAGCGTGAGCAAACCAGACAAAGCGATAATCAATGATAAGCCGAAACGAGTACGATCAGCCCAGATTCCCCCAAGATAATACCCCAAAGCCAATGCAATCAGCGTAACCGATATGAGCGATGTCCAAACATAAAGGCTAGCGCCATAAAATGGTGCAATCAGGCGCGTTCCTAGAAGCTCAATGACCATCACCGCCGCACCAGTAAAAAACACCGTACCATACAGCCAAAATTTATTTAACTTTTTTGTAGAGAATGAATTCATACTAGAATGATTCGAGATATTGATAACAAACCAAGGTATTTAACAATGACAAATGCCTCTAACAAGAGGCTTAACGCACATTAGAGAATTGTATGTAAAAACGGTAGCATTAGTAATGCGACAAAATGTCGCAGCTACAATGAAGAAAAAAAGCTAAAAATCAGTTCCTACGCTGACAAAGACAGATAAATAACCAACAAAGCCATTAGAGAATAAATTAGAATTAAAGATATCCATAGAATAAACCTATAATCTATTATATTTTAGGCACCTTACTGACCCATCAAAACAAATCATGAATACGACGGTACATGAAATTTCATCATTGCGATCAGCTGCATCAGATGCATGTGCTTTATTAAAAATTCTAGCTAATGAAGACCGATTGCTAATCTTATGTGAACTCAACCAAGGCACACGAAATGTAGGAGAACTCGAAGAACTTTTAAACATACATCAACCGACACTTTCTCAGCAGCTCACCGTCCTACGAGAAGAAAATTTGGTCACAACGGAACGCAAAGGTAAATATATCTATTACAGCTTAGCAAGCCCTCAAGCGATAAAAATCATGCACACACTTTCTGATCTTTATTGTAATACTCACACTCTTTGAGTTTTTGAAAATAGGTATATCGATAGATTGCCATTCAAATATTTTTGATGCAATCTGCAATAAAGCCTTCGAACTAACCGTACCGTTAGTAAGCAAGAAGTTTATTTGTAAAATCACTCACACCAACTAAAGCACACAAGCATGCAAGCTATCTTTTTTCACAGTGGTGGCCGTAGCGATGTTTTGCAATATGGCGAGATGCCCTCTCCCCAATATTGCACTGATCACCAGGTCCTCGTTCGCATCAAAGCTATCGGCATCAATCCAATTGATATCAAAATACGGACAGCACCTGATCGATTTCCGGTGACTTTCCCGGTCATCCCCGGCTGCGATGGCGCTGGAACCGTTGAATCAGTCGGCACGCAAGTGCAGCATTTCAAACCGGGCGATGAAGTGTATTTTTCTCAACCTGGATTTAATGGTCGCCAAGGTAGCTATGCTGAATATGTATTGGTCGATGATGATTTGCTTGCACTCAAGCCACGTAGCCTGTCATTTGAACAAGCCGCAGCAGCACCACTGGTTTTGATCACGGCGTGGGAAGCGCTGCACGACCGCACCAACCTATGCAGCGGCCAAACCATTTTGATCCACGCCGGTGCTGGTGGCGTCGGACACGTGGCGATTCAATTAGCCAAATTGGTCGGTGCCCAGGTGATCACGACTGTGAGCAATGAACAAAAAGCGAACTTCGCTAAGCACTTAGGTGCAGACCATGTAATCAATTATTGCAGTCAAGACGTCATTACTGCTGTACTAGACTGGACAAATGGCAAAGGCGTTGATATTGCATTCGATACAGTTGGATCGAATACACTACAAAGCTGTTTTAGTTGTATCAAACCGTATGGCGATGTCGTGACGATTCTACAACCCACCAGCGATATGAATTGGAGTGATGCACGATTGCGCAATACGCGGTTCAGCATGGAAATGATGTTATCACCTGTTTTGCTGGAACTGCCGGAAGGAAAATCACATCAAGCTGAAATACTACGTCAGTGTGCGCAGTTGTTTGATGCCAATCAATTAACCATCGAAGTAGCGAGGGTTTTCAACTTATCGGAAGCAGCTGACGCACAACAGTATTTAGAGCAAAATCATCCTATTGGCAAGATCGTTCTGACAATTCCGTCATAACCCAAGTACTACATCAGCATAAACATTACCGCTCTTTTAGATAGGGGTTGCTCACAAGTAATTAAGCAACTCTGAAAAAATATAGAAATTTAGGCTAAAATTGAAAGCCAATCTGCCAACTTCCTAATCTTTTATAAAAAGAAAGCCACACATTACATGCGACAATATCTAGAGTTAATGCAACACATTCTTGATCATGGTCACACAAAATCTGATCGTACCGGCACTGGCACGTTGTCAATTTTTGGTTACCAAATGCGCTTTAACTTGAGCAATGGTTTTCCTTTAGTAACCACCAAGAAGTGTCACGTTAAATCAATCATTTATGAATTGCTCTGGTTTCTGCGCGGCGACACGAATATCCGATATTTAAATGAGCATGGCGTGACAATTTGGGACGAGTGGGCTGATGAAAATGGGGATTTAGGGCCAATCTATGGACATCAATGGCGATCCTGGGGTACTGCAAACAAGAACGAAATTGATCAAATCCAATTGCTCATCGAGCAAATAAAAAATACACCGGACTCAAGGCGCATGCTAGTTTCTGCCTGGAACGTAGGTGAATTACATCTAATGAAACTGGCACCATGCCATGCGCTTTTCCAATTCTATGTTGTCGAAGGCAGATTATCCTGCCAGCTTTACCAACGCAGCGCAGACGTACTTCTGGGCGTGCCTTTCAATATTGCATCCTATGCTTTATTGACGCTCATGATTGCGCAGGTCTGTGATTTACAACCCGGGGATTTTGTGCATACCTTCGGTGATGCGCATTTATACCTCAATCATTTAGATCAAGCTAGGGAACAGTTGACGAGAGAACCAAGATCATTGCCGATCATGACATTAAATCCTGATCGACGAGATATTCTAAAGTTCAATTTTGAAGATTTTGTTTTAGAAAATTATCGCCCACATCCGGCAATCAAAGCACCAATCGCCGTATGAAATTACCGTTTCTATCTTTGCTGGTGGCAATGTCCAAAAACCGGGTCATTGGTAAAAACAACCAACTTCCGTGGCATCTACCCGAAGACCTCAAACACTTCAAAGCACTTACCATGGGACATCCTATCATCATGGGCCGAAAAACCTATGAATCGATTGGAAAAGTATTGCCTGGCAGGACCAATATTATTGTCACTCGACAAAAAAACTATGTTATCCCAAGTGCGATTGTAGTCGATTCGATTCAAAGTGCTTTTGCTGCAGGGCTCGAAGAAAACTCAGCGAAAAATGAAGCTTTTGTGATTGGTGGCGAAGAAATTTTTCATCAAGCTTTAACATTCAGTCAACGCATTTATCTCACTGAGATACAAAAAACATTTGATGGCGATACTTTTTTCCCAGCATTGAATTCACAAGAATGGCGTGAAGCCGAGCGTACCATACATTTTTCTGAGGGTATCGAACAGCTAGAATATCATTTGGTAATTCTCGATCGAAAAACACCCTCTTCAACTTAAACAATATCCGTTTATCTTTTATCAAAAGACAACAGAACGACAATGATATTATCGCTCTGTTTTTCATACGTTTTCAGATGACTTTTACATCAGGTAATGGAAACCCATTGAAATTACTCGCATAGGCGGTTGTGTAGGCGCCAGCATTAGGAATGTAAATAAAATCACCCTCTTGCATATCGCTTGGTAACATCATATCGTGAACGAGCACATCCACGGAATCGCATGTGGGTCCCGCAACTGACCAAGGAGTAGGATTTCCACTACGATCTGTAATAATTTCATAGCGCAAGCCTTCAGTAATTTCAATTACGCCACCAAACATACCCGCATCCCAATACATCCATTTCTTACCATTTCGAGTGGCGGTTCCTACAATGCGGCAAACGAAATAGGCCGAATCCGACACCAGATAGCGGCCGGGTTCTGCCATAATACGAATACTGTCAGGCAAATCAGCAATGGCTTCATTAATAACATTGGCGATGATTTCAATCGAAGGAATAGGTTTAGTATGACGTACTGGATAACCTCCACCGATATTAAGTAACCTTGGCTTCAATCCCATAGCTCGCATGTCGTCAAAAACTTTTTTTGCACGCTCAATGCCAACTCGCCAGTTCTGGGGATTACGGCACTGCGAGCCCACATGAAACGTTACCCCGGCCAGATCTGCTCCGAGTTCCGAGGCCTCTTGGATGATTTCATAGATATCGCCGAGGTGCGTTCCAAATTTTCCAGCTAATGGCCAATCACTACCAATATTTGGCGTGTCTATGCGCAAATACATTTTTGCATCTGCTTTGACACTCACAATTTTGCGCAACTCTTCGACACTATCAATCACAAACCATTCGACGCCTTTGGCAGCTGCATATTCAAGATACGCGCGAGATTTCATCGGATTGCTATAGAAGATTTCGTGGGCGAGCACACCGAGCTCCAATAACAAATCAAGCTCAGCGATTGAAGCAATTTCAAATCCTGTTCCTTCTTCAATTAATGCTTCTAGCACGCGTCGATCAGGATTGGCTTTTACCGCATAATGCGGGTGTACCCGTGGCATTGCGGCTTTAAATCGTTGCGTTTTATTGCGAATAATATTGCTGTCAACCAGCAAGAATGGTTTTTGATAACCTTTTTTTAATTCATCCTGAACGTATTTAAAGTCCAGGGTAATTTCGGGGTGCGTATCAAATAAAACTTCGGTAGATGAGCTTGTTTTTTGCAGCGTAGATGAAAATGCGTACATTGAGGTCTTCCTTTTAAGAATGACTACGTTTCAGGAATATGGATATTGACTAAATCTGCTGAAGCAAAAAAGCTCTTGATATTTCTCATGATGACCTCCTTATTTCAAAATAGATAACACTACTTTTGTTCGCGCGCATTATAGTCTCCGTTAAATGCAAATCAAATGCTTTTAACTCTGAGCACAAGATTCAACACAAACAACCTTTAAAAAAACAGAGTCCCACTAGTTGACGTTCCTCTTAACGGAAAACTTTGGTAGAAAATGATACCAAAGCCTTCTACCCAGACATGTTACATTTAATTCCGACATTGGTATTAACGTAATATTCCTTCATTCTGTTTACGTTATAGCTTTATTTTTATTACCTGGAAGTTGATTTAAATAGTCCCACAGCAAATGCAAATTCTTCCATAAACCATTTCAAAATTTCCGCAGCGGTCAATTTTGCCAGAACTATATCTTCGGCAGCGTAACACCGTGTTGTCCTTGATATTTTCCACCACGATCTTTATAAGATATCTCGCATACTTCGTCCGATTCAAAAAATATCACTTGTGCAACACCTTCATTGGCATATATTTTGGCGGGTAATGGTGTTGTATTGGAAAATTCCAGTGTGACATATCCTTCCCATTCAGGCTCAAATGGTGTGACATTGACGATAATTCCACAGCGTGCATACGTGGATTTGCCAAGGCAAATCGTGAGTACATTGCGTGGAATACGAAAATACTCCACAGTGCGTGCTAATGCAAAAGAGTTAGGCGGAATGATACAAACATCACTTTTGACGTCTACAAATGAATTGGAATCAAAATTTTTTGGATCTACAATGGTAGAGTTGATATTGGTAAATAACTTAAATTCGTCAGAGCAGCGAATATCGTAACCATAGCTTGAAGTGCCATAGGAAACGATGCGTTGGCCATTATTTTGTCGAATTTGATCAGGCTCGAAAGGTGCGATCATGCCGTGTTCAAGCGCCATTCTGCGTATCCATTTATCTGATTTTATGCTCATTTTCTTCCTATTCTTCGCAATGATCCTAGCTAATCATTTTCCATAATAATTTTCGCAAACAATGCCGAATGGTCTTCAGCGGATTCCGCTACTTTGGCTGCGATGCGTCGAGCTATCAGTCGATAAGTCGCCGCGATTGTTCCATCGGGTTCTGCAACAACAGTGGGAATTCCTTCATCAGTATGTTGCCGGATTTTGATATCAAGCGGCAATGAGCCGAGTAATTCTACGTTGTAATCGCGGCACATTTTTTCACCGCCGCCGGTACCGAAAATAGGTTCCGTATGTCCGCATTGCGAACACGTATGCGTACTCATGTTTTCCACGATACCTAAAATCGGAATACCTACTTTCTCAAACATTTTAAGTCCCTTACGGGCATCAAGCAGAGCAATATCTTGTGGGGTCGTGACAATCACAGCACCGGTAACCGGAATCTTTTGCGCCAACGTTAACTGAATGTCACCCGTTCCTGGAGGTAAATCAATGATTAAGTAATCCACATCTTTCCAGTTAGTGTCATGGAGTAATTGTTGCAATGCTTGAGTAACCATTGGGCCGCGCCAAACCATCGGCGTTTCGACATCGATCAACAATCCGATGGAAATAGCCTGAATACCGTGCGCTCGAACCGGCTCCATCGTTTTTCCATCCAAAGAATCAGGGTGCCCCGTAATTCCCAGCATTTGTGGTTGCGATGGGCCATAAATATCAGCATCCAGAATTCCCACCGAGGCACCTTCGGCTGCCAATGCCAACGCCAAATTGACAGCCGTAGCGGATTTTCCCACCCCTCCTTTGCCCGAAGCCACCGCAATGATATTTTTTACACCTGAGATCAGTTTCACGCCTTGTTGCACACTGTGAGAAACAATCTTGCTGCTCACGGCGACCTGGACATTACCAATACCTGCTAGTAACTTCAGTGCGCCTACAATCTGCTGCTCAACATCGCTTCGAACACAGTTGGCGGGATAACCCAATTCTATTTCAACCCAAACATTGTTTTGATCAATGCGAATATTGCGGACAGTTTTTGTTGTTACATAGTCTTTACCAATCGTTGGATCAATTGTTTGATTAAGAATCGATAATATATCCTGTTCAGAAATTGCCATAACAAACCTCTTTGCATCTTTTATGCACGTAAATAATGAAATAGTTGATGGTAACAAATATCGGGAATGGCTTACACAGTTTGTTACAATGAAGGTTTTTATTGTTGCGTAGGTAGAAGTAATGAACGAACGAAAGATTCTGGTCACTTCAGCGCTCCCATATGCCAATGGCAGTATCCATCTGGGCCATTTGGTGGAATATATTCAAACAGACATCTGGGTGCGCTTCCAGAAAATGCGTGGGCACACGGTTTATTATGTATGTGCGGATGATACGCATGGTACACCCGTGATGTTACGAGCGGAAAAAGAAGGAATTACACCCGAAGCACTTATTGCGCGCGTTCAGAAGGAACATTTGAGCGATTTCAATGGATTTCATATCCAATTCGACCATTATCACAGCACACATTCATCCGAAACTCGATCTTTCTCCGAGGATATCTATCACAAGCTCAAACAAGCAAATTTGATTTCGATTCGTGCGATTGAACAATTGTACGATCCAGTCAAAAACATGTTTCTGCCCGACCGGTTTGTTAAAGGCGAATGCCCCAAGTGCGGCGCTAAAGATCAGTATGGCGATTCATGTGAAGCGTGTGGTGCGGCGTATGCCCCAACGGAATTAAAAAATCCTTATTCGGCCGTTTCGGGCACTAAACCAATACAAAAATCTTCCGAGCATTATTTCTTCAATTTATCAGATTCTCGCTGCGCGGATTTTTTGCGTCGCTGGACGCGCGAAGCTGATCACTTGCAATCCGAAGCTGCGAATAAGATGCGCGAATGGCTGGGGAATGCGGGAGAAAACAAACTTTCTGACTGGGATATTTCACGCGATGCCCCTTATTTCGGTTTTGAAATTCCTGATGCACCTGGTAAATATTTTTATGTTTGGTTGGATGCACCGATCGGCTATATGGGTAGTTTCAAGTATTTATGCGAGCAAAAAAAAATTGATTTTGAGCAGTTCTGGCAGAAAGACACCACGACCGAACTGTATCATTTCATCGGCAAAGACATCTTATATTTTCATGCGCTATTCTGGCCTGCCATGCTGGAAAACTCAGGTTATCGCACGCCAACAAAAATTTTTGCACACGGTTTTCTCACGGTTAACGGAGAAAAAATGAGCAAGTCACGCGGCACTTTTATTACCGCTGAAAGCTACCTGAAACAAGATTTGAACCCCGAATGGCTGCGCTATTATTACGCAGCAAAACTGAATGGCACGATGGAAGATATCGATTTGAATTTGGGAGATTTTATTGCACGTGTAAACTCCGATTTGATCGGTAAATTTATCAACATTGCGAGCCGCTGTGCCGGTTTTATTACCAAACGCTTTAACGGTAAATTAGTCGATGGCACGCAATATCAGCAGTTGCGAACGATCATTGACGAACATTTTGCTACTTGGCGACCAACGCAAATCGAAAATGCATTTGAAGAGCGGGATTATGCCGCCGCAATGCGGCAAATTATGAAATTCGTCGATGCAGCCAACGAAATGATCCATCAGCTTACACCGTGGGAAATTGCCAAAAAACCAGGACAAGATGATGAATTGCATCGTGCATGCAGCTTAGGAATTCAACTATTTTACCTGCTATCGCGCTATATGAAGCCCGTCATACCCGGCACCATAGAAAAAATTGAATATTTTCTTAATTGCGAACCACTGACTTGGCCAGCCTTATCAGAGGAGCAACCGGTCTCCGAATTATTGTTGCCTTCTGGACACATGATTAACCCCTATCAACACCTGATGACCCGTATTGACGTCAAACAAATCGATGCTTTGATTGCGGCCAATAAACAAAGCCTATTTTCCAGTGATAAACCAGGGAATATCGAGCAATCCGCGAAAACACCACAAACTTTTGCACCAATCGCTGAGACCATTTCCATCGATGACTTTAGCAAAATTGATTTACGCGTTGCGAGAATTGCTGATGCCGAACACGTCCAAGGAGCGGAAAAGCTCTTGAAGCTGACACTTGATCTTGGCCATGAACAACGTACCGTTTTTGCCGGCATCAAATCGGCCTATGATCCGCAGCAACTCAAAGGACGTTTAACCGTTATGGTCGCAAATCTTGCACCGCGTCAAATGAAATTCGGCTTATCGGAAGGCATGGTATTAGCTGCAGGAGGAAGTCATTCGGGGGAATTGTTTATTCTTTCGCCAGACTCCGGTGCACAACCCGGAATGCGTATAAAATAACACCTCATGAAGTCTCGCGATATTACAGAGTGCATTCAACAACTTGAACTTAAACTATTGCATCATGATTGGACAGAAAATCCCGAATCGATCGATCAACTGCTATCTGCCGATTTTGAAGAAATCGATACCAACGGTATCGCTCACTCAAGAAATGATGTTATCCAGTGGTTATTACACAAAGATAAAACCATTCGATGGTTTTTGGTTAATTTTCGAATCAAATTGTTAACACATGATTGCGTGTTAGCGATTTATACTGCATCCAAGCACCATGACCCAGCCTATATCAGAAATGAATCAATCCGGTCATCGATTTGGCAGTATCAAGATCAGCAATGGAAAATGACATTTCATCAAGCATCTAGGAAAAGTTAGGCAAAAACCCAGGAGTTCAGAACAGGAGAAATTTTAATGGATACGACTCAAGAACAGCAACTTAATGAAATCAAGAATAATTTGGCGACTGTCAAACAGCGCATTGTAGATACCTGCCAAAGAATGGGTCGCAATCCTGCCAGCGTACGATTGCTTCCAGTAACTAAAACAGTCCCTGCGGAAAAATTGCGGCTTGCTTATGCCGCAGGCTGCCATGAAATGGGTGAAAATAAAATTCAAGAAGCACGTGAAAAATCCGAGGCACTAAATGATCTCGACATCAAATGGGCCGTGATCGGACATTTGCAAACAAATAAAGCCAAATATCTGGCACGCTTTGCCAATGAATTCCAAGCATTAGATAGCCTTAAAGTTGCAGCAGAACTCGATAAAAGATTACAAAATGAAGGACGCGCAATTGATGTCTATGTGCAAGTCAACAGTTCAGGTGAAGAAAGTAAATTCGGTTTACCGCCAGAGGCGGTACGGGATTTTGTCAAAGAACTACCCAGCTATTCGTCGTTACGCATCAAAGGTCTTATGACGTTGGCGATTTTTTCTTCCGATCACGATCGGGTACGGGAATGCTTTATCAAAATGCGCGAAATTCAAGCGATGCTTCGCCAAGAAGCACCTAGCGGCTTATCATTTGATGAACTGTCGATGGGCATGTCCGGCGATTATGAATTAGCCATTGAAGAAGGTGCGACCGTGGTTCGCGTCGGCCAAGCGATCTTTGGCAAACGACCATTGCCAGATAGTCATTATTGGCCTGGATTAGGTTAAATTCTATCCATTTGATCGCTAAATGGTTCAATATCAAGCAGCACACGAAAAATAAGTGCTTCTTCTTCAACCAGAACGTTCTTTTGAATGATGGCTTGGCATGTTGTTATCTGCTGTTGTAAATTCTGTTTTTCCAACCGCAGACAAAATGCCTCGCTATTTTCCTGCGTTAACGCCCCCAGAATCTTATTTCGGATTATGATTCGAACTTTACTATCAAATGGCATGAGATAAGCTGTTAACAAAAAAATTTCAATGTGTCCTTCACTGCGAATTTGGAAAGATTCATGATCAGTTTGAATGTCATGTATCAATTGATGGATATGATCTGAATAAAGCTCTCCGGATACTTGGCAATCAAATTTTTTTCTTTCCGGCCATGCAAAATAAGTTTTTGTTTGATCAATTGTAACGCAATGATCCATGCGCTGATTGCCTTGCCACGATACCTCCTGGGTGGCGATTTTATTTTTTGAAAAATAAAGAATGGCCGCAGCACAGACAGTTGCAGGCACAATGAAAGTCTCATTGATACCCGCTCCTGCAATCAATCCCATTGATAACGATAATCCAAAAATAGCTAGCAGACTCATACGAATTCTGTAATCAAACATCCCATAATGGTTTGAATTTTACTGCTGTAAAGCACGCTCAATGATCGCAATCACTTCACTATCAAATGGCTTAGTATGGGGACTAAATTGCGTGATTAATTGACCATCGCGCCCGATTAGGTATTTGTGAAAATTCCACTTCGGATAGGTCCCGGATAATTGTGCAAGCTGCACATAAAACGGGTGCGCATGTTCTTTTTTTACGGGGGTTTTTTCAAACATTGGAAATTTGACATCATAAGTCAAACGACAGAAATCTTGTATTTCTGCTTCGGTACCTGGTTCTTGTCCCATAAAGTCATTAGATGGAAAACCCAGAACCACCAAACCTTGTTGCTGATATTTTTCATGCAGCCGCTCTAATCCTTCGTATTGGGGTGTATAACCGCATTTGCTGGCTGTATTGACGATCAATAATACTTTACCCGAAAATTCCTGACATAGATTGACCGTTTCCGATGACGCAAGACGTCGAAAATTTTGATCGAGCAAATTGCTTTTGCAACCCCAGACAGAAAAGGACAGAAAAGTCGCTATGAGTGCCAAAAGAATACGCATGATACCTCCATAAATAATGAATTCGCGAATGTGGGGGATATACACCAATCAAAAGAATTTACCGCCACAGGCTACAAGGTTTAATTAAACCACACAAACATTTCAATCTGATATGATAATCCAAAATTATTAAGCAATAATTGCTGTGGGAGATGTATGCTTTGGCGTGGAAGAAGACAAAGTAACAACGTTGAAGACAGGCGTGGTCAGTTTGTGCGTGGTGGAACTGCGATTGGTAGCGGTGGTATTATCATAGCATTGATTGCAGTATTTATTTTTGGACAAGATCCTCTCGTGGTGCTGCAAAGTTTGCAACAGCAAAATGGATCGATTTCAAGATCAGAGCCCTACCAACCCAGTGATCAAGAACAAGAAATTTTCAACTTCGTCAGTGTCGTTTTGGCAGATACAGAAGATACCTGGGGTCAAATTTTCCAAAAAACTGGGCAAATCTATAAACCACCAAGCTTAGTCGTCTTTACCGATATGACTCCTACTGCATGTGGGACGGGGCAAGCCGCATCTGGCCCATTTTATTGCCCAGGCGATCAAAAAATTTATCTCGATTTGAGTTTCCTAAAACAGCTGCAACGCATGGGTGCCAGTGGCGACCTCGCAGTGGCCTATGTCATTGCACATGAAGTAGGACATCATGTGCAAACTTTGACAGGTGTTTCTCACAAAGTGAGAGATTTACAAAGTCAGTCGACCCGGGTTGGCGCGAATGCAATTCAGGTTAAAATGGAGCTGCAAGCTGATTGTTTAGCTGGCGTGTGGATACAATACACGCAAAAAAGGACGCAGTTCCTAGAAAATGGAGATCTAGCAGAAGCTATGCAAGCTGCTGCGGCCGTTGGCGATGATAATATTATGCGTCAAGCTGGTATCCCACCTCGCCGCGAAGCATTTACACATGGTTCTGCCAAAGATCGAATGAACTGGTTAAATCAGGGACTTCAGGCAAAAAATTTAAACGATTGTGAGGCGGGTATTTGATACAAAAAGAATGAAAATAATTGCAGTATTTGCGTTCCGGAATATTAAGTTTCTAATTCAAAGGAGTATAAAATGGCATACGGATCTATTGTCGAAAATCTAATAAAAGCGCTGGCAAAAGAAGGTAAAACAAGACTTGAGCATATGGCAAGAAATTCAATAAATTCGGGGGGCAGTATCAGTGGGAGTACTCATGCAAATGCTGAAGAAGAAGGCATCACGGGAATTTTTAAAAAATTATTTGGCTCAAAAGAAGTTACAAACGCTGTTAATACAGCGGCAAATGCTACCAATAATATGACATCGGGCCAAATCGGCAGTATCGGTGCTATTGCTGGAGCTATACTAGGGGGAGGCAGTTCCTCGATCAAAGGTGCGTTGGGTGGCGGTGCATTAGCGATGCTAGGGACACTTGCCATCAATGCGTTGCAAAATAAATTGAACATCCAACCTGCTGCGCTAGCTTCAGAACCATTGGAAAAAATCCTCAATGAAGACCAGATCGAATCCATGAAGTCTGAGGACACTGAAAAACTGATGTTGTGTGCGATGATCAGTGCAGCCAAAGCCGATGGTCAATTGGATGACCAGGAAATGGACAGAATCATGGGGAAAGTGGGTGAGAATGGTATTACCGCAGAAGAACAAAATTTCATTCGCAGTGAGATTAATAAGCCACTCAATATACAAAATCTTGTTTCAGGCATTCCTAATTCTCTGGTGGCTGCGCAAGTTTATGCAGCTTCATTATTTGCCATCGATGTCAATACCAATGCGGAAAGACAATATTTAAAAGAATTGGCTCAAGCACTTAGTTTAGATGCAGATGCGGTAAAACGTATCCATGATATGACTGGTACGCCTTCGGCCTAGCATTGTTTTTTTATAACAATCGATCAAAAAATATGGCTTGCCGTAAATCATGCTATTCAAATTTAGGAGAGATAATGAATTTCCAGTCGAAATGCTTAAAACCTAAAATATCATTCAAGCCATTGTTCTTAATTATATTTTCATTTTTTAGTACAGGCTTATATGCAGATTGGTCTTTTATAGGGCTAGGATCGCTGGGAGGAAATTATAGTAAAGCAAGTGCAATTAACGATTCTGGTCAAATTGTCGGCCAATCGCTCAATGCCGCAGGTGAAACGAAAGCTTTTTTTACTCAACCCGACGGAATAGGAATAACGGATTTATTTCCATCAATTAGTACCAGTTATGCTCAAGATATTAATAACGCCGGACAAGTTACCGGGGCTTACTATTTACCAACACTCCCCGGACAAGGTGAATCACCCTTTCATGCCTTTGTTACCGGTGCAAATGGCCAAGGTATTGTTGATTTAGATGCGGGCGGCAAGCTCAATTCGGGTCTTTCGATCAACGATGCTGGACAGGTTTTAGGACGAATCTTCAGCATAGATGGCTCTACTTCAACCTTTATTACAGGGGCTGATGGCAAAGATGTCCATATTTTGGATACCTTTAAGGACAAATCGATTATTCCTACCGGCATTAACGAAGATGGCCAAATAGTTGGATGGGCCGGTGATTGGTCTATGCCCAAATTCAGTGTGATTACAGGTTCCAATGGCATGGATATGCGCGAGATTAAAGGGCTATCCAATAGCGATGGCGTTACTGCTTTTGGTATCAATAATGCAGGGCAGGCAGTCGGAGCTGTTGATTTTCTGACAAACTCCGAAGGTAGTCTATCGCATGCCTTTTTAACTGGAGTAGATGGAAATAATATGATGGATCTAGGTGCATTAAAAGGAGACACTTCTTCTTTTGCGGTAGGCATTAATGATATAGGTGAAGTCATAGGGCATTCCACCACGAATTTGGATGATAATCGGCTTTTTTTATATAGCCATGGAGGAATGACGGATTTATCAGCATTAGATGTGGTGACTGGTTCTGGGTGGAGGGATCTTTTCATCGTGGATATTAACAATCATGGTCAAATGGTGGGATTTGGCACCAATAAAGAGGGTGGCACCGAAGCTTTCTTATTGTCTTATACGGCTGACACCGTATTTGATCCGCAACCCATTTATATTCCCCCCGTGCCAGAACCGGAAACCTATATGATGCTATTAGCAGGATTGGGCTTTATCGGTTGGTTTGTCCGACGTCGGAGATCTGCAGTGCATTGATTCTCAGATTGCATACTTTAAATAGGAACGGGAGCAGATGCTCCCGTTCTTATTTAAGAAGAAATTTCCCCCGCGGCGAGTACTGATTGGTATCATTCTTTGTTCTATTTGACACAATGTGATTTACTCCAGCGTGTCCGTGTAGTTTTATTTTAACCTAATGATGCAAGCATACTCTTTGTATCAATAGCATAGACTTATTACCTTACATTATGATTTGGAAACCTAGTACAACCGTCGCAGCTGTTATTGAGCAAAACGGAAAATACTTGCTGGTCGAAGAAAAGCAAGAACCCGATTCAGGTTTGTTCTTAAACCAACCGGCTGGCCACCTGGACCCAGGAGAATCACTGCTACAAGGCGCTATCCGTGAAACCTTAGAAGAAACTGCTTACACTTTCGTACCCGAATATTTGATTGGCATTTATCAGTGGCACTCCAAACGCGCTGATACCACCTATATTCGCTTTGCATTTGCCGGATCCATTACGCAACATGATCCACATCGTACATTGGATGATGGAATCGTACGTGCAACCTGGTTTGATTTTAGTGAAATTTCACAGCAAATCAATCGGCACCGCAGCCCATTGGTTATGCAATGCATCTTAGATCACCGTAATGGAAGGCAATTTCCACTTGACTTGATTAAGCATTATGACTAACACCTTAAAAAAACAACGTGTCGTTGTAGGCATGTCAGGTGGGGTGGATTCATCTGTGGCTGCCTACCTATTAAAACAACAAGGATTTGACGTAGTAGGCGTATTCATGAAAAATTGGGAAGATGACGATACGGATGAATATTGTTCTTCGCGCCAGGATTTTTTGGATGCGGTATCCGTCGCCGATGTGTTGGATATCCCGATTGAAGTCGTGAATTTTTCGACGGAATACAAAGATCGAGTTTTTTCTAATTTCTTGGTGGAATACCAGGCAGGTCGGACACCCAACCCTGACATAATCTGCAATGCGGAAATCAAGTTCAAAGCATTCTTGGAACATGCGATTCAGTTGGATGCTGATTACATCGCCACAGGGCACTATGCACAGATCAGAAAAACAGGAAAACTTCTCCAATTGCTCAAAGCAGAAGACGGCACCAAAGATCAAAGTTATTTTTTGTATCGCTTAAATCAAGCGCAATTAACTAAAGCACTTTTTCCGATCGGTCATTTATATAAGCGTGAGGTACGCAAGATAGCCGAGGAAATTGCGCTTGCTAATTTTGCTAAGAAAGATAGTACCGGTATTTGCTTTATCGGCGAACGCCCTTTTCGTGAATTTCTTAATCGCTACCTACCGCAACAACCGGGAGAAATACAAACGCCTGATGGCAAAGTGATCGGACAACATATCGGTTTAATGTATTACACCATAGGTCAGCGGCAAGGTTTGGGCATCGGTGGAACACGGGAAGGTAGTGATGCTCCTTGGTTTGTATCGAATAAGGATATGCAACGCAACGTACTCATCGCAGTACAAGGACATGATCATCCAGATTTGTTGCATTCAACGCTACGAGCAACAAACTTAACCTGGATCAGTGGTGATCTTCCCCATTGTCATTGGGTTTATGCAGGCAAAACACGTTATCGACAAACTGACGCTCCTTGCACTATTACAAAATTGACACACCACCATTGTCAGGTAGATTTTGCGCAGCACCAATGGGCGGTTACACCCGGGCAGTCGGTCGTCATTTATGAAAGCAAAGTGTGTTTGGGAGGCGGCATTATTGACGATATGCCTCATCCTAATATGGACTCAATCGAATAAATAATGACCTTACAAAAAAATCATAAATACAACAGATGGGATTGGGACAGCCTGCTTTTCCAAGTAAAATCAGAAAACCCGTGCTAATAAGCCGTTAAAAAACATATCGGAGATAATCCATGCAAAGAAGAAACGGGTGAAGTACATTTTATGCTTAATCAACGAGTAATCTGCATCTGTTTTAAACACTGCAGCGACAACAAATAGTTTTTTAACAACCAGTTCAAGTAAAGTGCTATGAACATTTTCTAAGAGAGGAATTTATGAACAACAATCAATATGTTTCAAATATTTTGCGCCGCATTATCACTACGCTGGTAATTCTTTTCAGTGCAGTGCTAATCAGCTGCAGTTCAACTCAAACGCAGCCCAGTACCGGTCAACTTATTGATGATTCAGCAATTACAGCGAAAGTAAAAGCTAAACTGTTTGATGATTCAATAGTAAGAGCCACTGCTATCAGTGTTGAAACTTTCAAAGGAACTGTGCAGTTAAGCGGTTTTGCAAATTCCAAAGATGAAATCAGTAAAGCAGAAAGCTTGGCCAAAAGTGTCGATGGTGTTCGAGCAGTTAGAAACAACATCATTCTGAAACAATAACCTGGAATAAGTCCGAATGGATCGAATTTGGCAAAGACCTCAACAAGTGCCATCTGGAAACCTTCCCTTATCACTACAGCAAAATATTCAGGGTTGTATAGGAATCCTTGAGATATGAAACAAAAAAGGACTAATATTGTTCCTTTTTTGTTTCAAAAAAAATGAGAAATTTATTCTTGAACAGTTGCTTTTTTAAGAAAACGGCTATAGCTCAATTCTGATCCACCCCAAACCGAAGCGATAACAAGATAACTGAAATAGAGGATTACTCCAAGAATAACATCAGAAATGAACCACTCTATAAATGACAACTCGAAAAGCGACAGAACACTAAAAAACACACCACTTATGATTAGTGCAGAAATAGCAAATATTTGACTCGTTTTCATTACTGTTAACTCCTTTAGTTGAATTAGATTATTTAAAGTTTTTATCTTTTTGAAACTATCGTATAACCCGACTTTATAAAAATCCTAGAGAATGGCAATATATTATTCACACCCCATTCACAGTTCCTCAATCATCCGGAACTCGAGCAAAATTGAATGATAAGATATGCGGATTTTAATAGAATTGAAAAATAGGCCTGACTTTATAGGCTATTTATCGACTTAGCCTAGGGTAATCAATGCCACACTTAGAACTTACCAGGAGTTTATTTCAATAATTCAACATGATTACTTCTAAGAGTCGTTAAGGAGAATACCCATCATTTCGATAACTCTTATAAATCGGCGTGATAAATAGATAAAACCATGTAGCTTATTTCCAACATAGTTTATGCAGCGGAACTAAGATGCAATCTACTCGCAACTTAATTCGGTAGAATTGATTATCGACAGCATGGCATAAATTTCTCTCTTCGCAAATATGACCATCCTTGATTTTGTTCGCATCGTTCTGAGTCACACCAGCCATCCAGGCAATATTGGGGCAACGGCACGAGCAATGAAAACAATGGGATTACACACATTGTATCTTGTGAATCCTAAACATTTTCCGAATGAAGAAGCAAATGCTCGTGCATCAAATGCAATGGACATTCTGCAGCACGCAATTACTTGTGAATCACTAGACCAGTCATTGATAGATACGGTTTTTATTGCCGCTATTACGGCTAGACCAAGAGGGCTATCACATGATGTTTTTGATGCTCGGCAAGGTGCCAAAGAATTACTATACTATGCACTGCGGCAGCAACCCGTTGCTCTATTATTTGGGCGTGAGAATTCCGGGTTAACCTCAGAAGAAGTCAGTAAGTGTCAAATCATTATTCGAATTCCATCTGATCCGGATTGCTCTTCTTTAAACTTAGCGAGTGCAGTGCAAATTATGGCTTATGAGTTACGCATGGGTTTATCTGAAAACTCAGCTTTCACCCGCACTAACAATTCACCTGCTAACTTCAACGAGATCGAAGCTCTTTATACACACCTAGAAGAGTTAATGATTGACAGTGACTTCCTGGATCCACAGAAACCCAAACTGCTAATGCAACGAATCCGTAGGTTATTTTCACGCGCACGACTAGAGAAAGAAGAAGTACAAATACTTCGGGGCATCTTATCGGCCTTAGCCAAGCATAGCAACTGATCTTTCATTTTTTGGTTCCCAATCAATTATTAAGAACACCACAAAAAATCATCGAACATCGTAACTTATCCGACACTTCCTTAATTGTGCTTAATCAACGTACCTACACCTTGATCGGTTAAAATTTCCAACAGCAATGCGTGCTCCACTCGTCCATCGATTATGTGGCACGATTTAACACCACTCTTAACTGCATCCAAAGCCGAGCCAATTTTGGGTAGCATACCGCCAGAAATGGTGCCATCTGCAAATAGCTCATCAACTTTTTGTGCCGTCAGACCGGTTAGAAGATTACCATTCTTATCCAACACACCTGGCGTATTGGTTAATAAGATTAGTTTTTCTGCCTTGAGAATTTCCGCTAATTTACCTGCCACTAGATCGGCATTAATATTATAGGATTCTCCCTCAACACCAACACCAATCGGTGCAATCACCGGAATAAAATCTTGCGTATCGAGCAAGGCAATTAAAGCAGGATCGATCGACTCGATTTCCCCAACTTGACCAATATTGATCCATTTTCCGGCTGTTTCACGGTCAGCCATCAGCATTTTTTTGGCTCGAATGAAAGCGCCATCCACACCGGTTAACCCCACAGCTTTGCCACCTTGACTGTTAATCAGGTTCACGATATCCTTGTTCACCGCTCCACCCAATACCATTTCGACCACATCCATTGTTTCAGCGTCAGTCACGCGCATACCTTGAATAAACTCTCCTTGCTTACCTACACGCCTTAACATCTCATCAATTTGTGGTCCTCCACCATGAACCACCACTGGATTCATACCGACTAATTTTAACAGCACCACATCACTCGCAAATCCTTGTTGCAAGTGCGGTTCGACCATTGCATTGCCACCATATTTAATCACAATGGTTTTGTCGTGGAACCGGCGAATATAAGGAAGCGCTTCAGCAAGAATTTTCGCTTTATTCTTAGCCACCATTGCAGAAATTTCAGTCATACTGGCATCACTGATCAAACAAATTTTTCATAAAATCTTGCGCCTTACTTCAATAGTTTAGAGTACATTCGCTACAAAGCGATTTGCAGAAATTTCTCTTCACGCATCAATGCAAACAAACTTAACTCCTCCCAAATACGTTCTTCAGTATCCCTATATTGTCTGCGCATAGTCTCTTTCATTTTTTTATTTTCTTCCAACAAAGTAAATTCAGACTGCTCCCGAATACCCAGCATACTATCCACCACAAAACCACCGGATAATTTTTTATCGAGTGAAGTCAGCAGGATTCGTGACTTTAAATTAAAAAGTGTTGCTCCGTCACCAAGATAAGCGCCCAAATCAGTAACGCCATATAGATTTCCGCGTATATTAGTTAAACCCAAGAACCAAGATTGCGTCAGAGGAACAGCAACTACTTTTGACATATCGATTACTTCGCTGACTTCGCTCATCGGTATTAGATAGCGAGTTTCACCTACGGCAACACCTAATACAGGTGATGAATTTTCAAACTTATTTGCATAATGTTCAGCTTGCACTATTAACATCCTCGTTTGTTTATCAAGTTAACCAAAGTATGCTTTAGTATTTGCCATTTTATGCGATTGAATTCTCGTTGACAGGCTATTTTACTGTATTATCTTATTTAAAATTTTGCTTTCTGAGGAGTTTTTAATTAAATGAAACATCTTAATTTTTCCTGGCTATCTTTTCTTGTAATTCTCCCTTCTTTGATCGGATGTGTTCCAATGTTCGCAATAGGTACCGCAGCAGGAACGGGGGCGTATATTTCAGAAGATCGCAGAACGAGCGGCATGTTCATTGAGGACGAAGGCATTGAACTAAAAAGCTCAAAACGTATCACTCAGCAATTTGGCAGTAATGTGCATATCAATGTTACCAGCTATAACCGATTGGTTTTATTAACGGGAGAAGCACCTACCGCAGAAATTAAAGCCGATATCGAGAAATTAATTATGGGCGTGGATAATGTCCGAAAGATTTACAATGAAATCGCTGTTGCGAATGCTACCTCATTAGCATCACGAAGCAACGATACATTATTAACTTCCAAAGTAAAAACACGATTTCTTACAGAGCGTAAATTTCAAATCAATCACGTCAAAATCGTTTCGGAAAATGCAGTGGTCTATCTGATGGGAATGGTCACCCGTCAAGAAGGAGATAATGCAGCCCAAATTGCGAGTGGAACTTCTGGTGTAAGGAAAGTTGTCAAGGTGTTCGAGTATATCAACTGATTGTTACAACGATATTCATTCATGCTGTCTGCAGAATTAATTACCGCATTGCAGGATATTTTCCCGCCCGAACGTTTTTATAGCGATCCTACTGACTGTTATGCATACGCTTATGACAACAGCCGGAAAATTTTTCCACCCGACGCTGTTGTATTTCCTTTAACAAGTAAAGAAGTACAACGCACCATTACACTGTGCAATTATCATCAAGTACCGCTCATTCCCCGTGGAAGAGGTACTGGTACAGCGGGAGGAAGTTTGCCCGAGCAAGGCGGCATTGCTTTATCCATGGAACGCATGCTTAACATTATTTCCGTCGATCCAGCCAATCGTGTCATTGTTACCGAACCAGGTGTGCTTAATCAAAGCGTTCAAAACGCTGCTAAACCTCATGGTTTTTTTTGGCCACCTGATCCTTCCAGTGCCGCATTCTCAACTGTTGGTGGAAATATTGCTACTGGCGCAGGCGGGCCGCATGCCGTGAAGTATGGCACCACCCGGGAACATGTTTTGGGTTTAAAAGCAATAACAGGCTCTGGTCAACTCATTACCACAGGCTGTTACACGACAAAAGGTGTCGTCGGATATGATTTGACCCGGCTATTGATCGGTTCAGAAGGCACTTTGGCAGTAATTACTGAAGCAACACTTAAGCTGTCAGCATTACCTTCGCTTATCGCTGGAATTACCGCACACTTTAGCCACTTATCCAGTTGTACAACTGCTATAGTCAATATTATGGCATTATCTCAACTACCGAGTGCCCTTGAATTTCTTGATGCCAGATCATTAGATTTAATTCGCCATCACTATCCTGAGATGTTGCCGAAAGAGAGCCGTGCTATGTTAATGATTGAAGTCGATGGTTCACATATTGACGTCCCGGATTCAATTTGCGCGATCATTAAAGCATGCCAAAATGATGGATTGATTTCGGCTACGCGAACAGACGACATTGCAAACCTATGGAAAGCTCGTAAAGCTTTGTCTCCTTTGCTGCGTGAAATTGCCCCGAAAAAAATCAATGAGGACGTTGTCGTTCCCGTTAATACGCTACCGCAATTTTTAGATAATGTTACACAGCTGAGCACTCATTACAAAATCAACAATGTCAATTTTGGCCATGCCGGAAACGGTAATATTCACGTTAATCTCTTAATAAATCCTGATGATCCTGACGAAGTTAGTCGTGCTGCATGTTGTCTTGATGAAATTTTTAATTTAGTAATTAAGTTACGTGGCACCCTATCGGGTGAACATGGTATCGGAAGTGAAAAACGAGCCTTTATCACTAAAGAGATTGATTTTGCGACTTTAGACTTAATGAAAGGAATCAAGAAGGTTTTTGATCCTGCTAACATTCTAAATCCAGGTAAATTATTTCCTCAAAATTAGTTGCAGGAAACACTGTGAAATCATAAATCTACTTGTAATAGCATAATACCTCTAGTTATGCTATTACAAATGGTAGTTCAATTAATAATAGTCTGATGTTGCTAATTATTAGAAAAAGTAATAATGGTCAACTAACAGCGCCACGAACAAAAGAGCCAAATAAAGGATCGAGTAGCGGAATGCATTCCGTGCCAATTGATCGCTGTAGTTGCGATAGATCTCAATCGCATAATACATAAATACTACATTTAAGGCAGTAGAACCAACCAGATAAATCAAACCGCTCATTTGGGTAATGTAAGGAAGAACGGTCACAATACACAAAATCACTGTATATAATAAAACATGTAACCGTGTAAACTGATCACCATGTGTAACTGGAAGCATTGGCATACCAATAGAAGCGTATTCTTTCTTTCTGTACAACGCTAGAGCCCAGAAATGTGGCGGCGTCCATGCAAATATAATTAAAAATAGAAGCAGCGCATCACTCGTAATCTCTCCGGTAACCGCTGTCCAGCCTAACACAGGTGGCATAGCTCCAGATGCCCCGCCAATAACGATATTCTGAGGTGTCAAGGGTTTCAGAATAACGGTATAAATAATGGCATAACCTACAAAAGTCGCAAGAGTCAGCCACATCGTCAATTCATTGATCCAGTGATATAAAATAAAAAGCCCCGTACCGCCAACTAGCATCAAGAAAAATAGTGTTTCAGGAACACTCACTTTTCCAAGAGGCAACGGTCTACCTTTCGTTCTTGCCATCACAGCATCCATTTTTTGTTCTACTAAGCAGTTTAATGCGGCGGCAGCACCAGCAACCAAAGCTATTCCGATAGTCCCTAAAAATAACGTGTCTAATGGAACTGCACCTGGTACCGCCAAAAACATTCCAATTACAGCGGTGAAAACAATTAGAGATACAACACGTGGTTTTGTTAATCGATAAAATTGATTGATACGAGTTGCAGTATCATGCCAAGTAATACTTGTTGCCATTGCTGTTGATCTCCTTTGTCCGTTTCAAGTAAAACGCTCTACTTGATTAAATTCAATTCTAAATAAAGATCCAGCTGAATTTTAGTTTAGTGTTCCAGCTGTGATACATGTAATAACCGCTTAATATCGTGACCCATTTTGGTACCATCGATATTCTCTGGAAACCTCATCATTAGATTGCCTATTGGGTCGATCAGATAGATATGCTTCGTTTGCACATCTTTGGTTTCTATCAAATCAAGAATTTCACTTTCTGCAGCGTTCACAAAATAGGTTCCTTCATACTGCTTCACCAATTCTGAATCGGGTTGGATTTTGTCATTAACGAGAAAAAGCCTCTCAATACGGTGCTTTTCCTTGCCTTGAACCATGCGAACTTGCCGCATAAAATATAGTTTATTTTTACAGATTTCATCACAATTACCAGAATCTACTGTCAGCAAAACCCATTTTCCATGTAAATCCTTCATGCGAATAATCGTATTATCAGCCACGTTTGTTCCTTTTCCAGAAACCTTAACGATGGGTATCAAATCCCCATAATGCTTACTTTGTGGTCTATAATCTATAAAGAATAAAGCATAAGATATCAATATTGGCGCACTCATTAAAGCAAGCAGCAATAAAAACTTACGACGATTTGATTTCGCTCTTTGTATAACTTCGTTTGACATTCAGTACTATAAAAATAATTAATGTTGCAATAGCCAATGAAAACCACTGAATCGCGTAGCCGATATTTTTACTCGCTCCAGAATCTGGTTTATCCCAATCTCTCAATAAGCCGTCATTTATATCATTCTTCTGCAACACTAAAATTGGTTGCATATTCAATCCTGTTTCATCCTGATAACGTTGCAGATCAAATTTATCCCAAACTATTCCCCTAACAAATTCTTCTGCAAGCGTCAAAGCTCTTATTTCTGGCGATATCACCATTCCGATTAATGTAACCTCGCCCTCAATAGGTTGTATCTTTGGCAAAGTTAATCTATCTTTGCCCAATTCAATCCAGCCTCTGTTTATGGGAACATATAATGTACTATTTGAAATTTTAATCGGCGTTATAACATGATATCCAGCGCGGCGTTGATAAGTTTTATTATCTAATAATATAGTTTTATCATTCGCAAATTCGCCACGTATCTCAACTTCGCGGTATTCAAAATCTTTGAGTTTAACTAATACTGTCGGCAAATTTATTGGGGATTGTTTTGTGTACAGCTGAATTTGTTCATATTTTGTTGTCTTTTCTTCCGCCCGATTTAGCTGCCATCGTCCTAAAGAACTAAAAATTAAAACAAAAACAACCATCAGGATAATTGCCCAAATTTTTGGCTCAAAACGATATCCCAATATACTCATTCTAGTCCGCTCATTAGTGATATCGCAAAAACCATTTATAAGAAACAGTATTATTTAAGTGCAAATTTCATACGAGACTACTAATTTCCCCCAGGCTTTTTTACTATACCACCTTCTTTTAATTCCAGTTCTCACATTAAAACTGCCATTCTTTTAAGAATCTTACAGAAAGAGATGGTGTAAGAACTGGAATTCTTATGGACTACATTAAATACACAAAAATAAATAATCCTAGCCATACCACGTCAACAAAGTGCCAGTACCATGCCACACCTTCAAATCCAAAATGATGTTCTGGCGTAAAATGACCAGCAGCACTCCGAAAATAAATTACTGTTAACATGATAGTACCAATTGTTACATGGAATCCATGAAAGCCAGTCAACATGAAAAAAGTTGAACCATAAGCCCCTGTTGTCAGTTTCAGATTCAAATCATTATAAGCGTGTACGTATTCATATGCTTGGCATGCAATAAACAGTGCGCCAAGAAATACAGTAGCTAATAACCATTTTTTAAGTCCTGCACGGTCATTCTTTTTCAAAGCCCAATGTGCATAAGTAACGGTTACACCTGAAGTCAACAGCAAGAATGTATTAAAAGCTGGCAACCCCCATGCGCCCATTGATGTAAATTCAGCATGCGTTCCTGGGCCTGCAGTTGGCCAAATACCATTATATGCAGCCCAAAATGAATTGCCTAATACTGTGCTTTCTTCTGCTAGCCAAGGTATGGACAAGTTACGCATGTACCATAACGCGCCAAAGAACGCACAGAAAAACATTACTTCGGTAAAAATGAACCAACTCATTCCCCAGCGGAAAGAAAGATCCACTTGCTCACCATATTTCCCGGCTTCACTTTCTCTGGCTACTGTTCCAAACCAACCAAACAACATATAAATCAGAATAGCAAAACCTATTGCTAACAATCCGTATCCTAACTCCATCTTATTCATAGTTAATGCTGCACCTGATCCCATGAATAAGATTGCTGTTGATCCAATGATTGGATACATCGATGGAGCTGGAACGAAATAATGCCCATGTCCAGATTCGTGACTCATTCTTTATCTCCTCCTACTTATGATTATTCAATTTCTAACTAACAACCAATCTAACTACCAGCATTACACACAAAACAAACAATATAGCCCCAATAATTCCACCAATAATAACTTGCGCAGGAGTCAATGATTCTGCATCAGATTCCAGGTCGCTTTTTTTTCTGATGCCCATAAAAGCGAACATTACAGCTTTAGCGATTTTCCAGATATCTATCTTTTTTTTCTTCTGCTCAATATTATTATTCGTCATTTTCTAATTGCACTAGCGCCATCCGGCAATTCAAAAAAAGTATAAGAGATCGTTACCGTGTGTATCTCTGGAGGCAAATCCGGTTCAATAACAAACTGAACCGGCATTTGCCTTGTTTCATTTGGCTTTAGCACCTGTTTTGTAAAACAAAAACACTCAAATTTCTTCAAGTATTTTTCCAGATTGCGTGGACTATAACTCGGTATTGCTTGCCCGTTGATTTCGCGATCTGAATTATTAGTAATTTCATACATCACATCGACAGGTTCACCGGGATGAATCTTCACACTAGATTGAAGTGGTTTGAATTGCCATGGCAAACCTCGCGTATTGGCATCAAGCTCCACAGTTATCCAACGCGCCTCATCCACCCGATTTTCTTTAACCCGAACATCCGGTTGCAGCAAATTATTCACTCCGGTCACTTCACAAAATTTCTCATAAAACGGTACCAACGCAAAACCAAATACAAACATAATCAATGCGAAAATTAACAACTTTTTCTTCATCAAATTATTTGCTTTTGTATCAGTATTGCTTACCATTCTTTCAATATCACCGTCAAATAAATCGCTGCAACCATAATCAACAAAAAGATCGCCGTTTTATACTTCCCACGACCTCTTCCCGTTTCTGTTTCTGTTTCTGTTTCTTGTGACATCATTACCTTTTCTCTTTCTTATCTCTTTAGTTCACAACAGGTGGTTTCTCAAAACTGTGATAAGGTGCTGGTGATGGCAAATGTGTCCATTCCAGTGTTGTAGCGCCATCCCATGGTTTTTGAGGCGCTTTTTCCCCACTGCGAATACAACTAATCATAATATAGAGAAAAAGAAGCTGCGTTAAACCAAATCCAAATGCTCCAATGCTAGAAACCATATTGAAATCTGCAAATTGCAAATTGTAATCAGGAATCCTACGCGGCATACCTGCCAAGCCCAAGAAGTGCTGTACAAAGAAGGTCAAGTTAAAGAAGAACATGGATAACCAAAAATGCCATTTACCCAATGTTTCGTTGTACATACGACCAGACCATTTTGGTATCCAGTAATATGCACCAGCAAATAATGCAAATAATGCGCCCGATACCAACACATAATGGAAATGCGCGATTACATAATAGGTATCTTGAACTTGAATATCAATTGGCACGATTGCGCAAATCACACCGCTAAACCCACCGAGCACAAATAAGAATATAAATCCTATCGAAAACAACATAGGCGTTTCAAATGTCATCGAACCTTGCCACATCGTAGCAGTCCAGTTGAATACCTTAACACCCGTTGGCACAGCAATTAACATGGTTGCGTACATAAAAAACAATTGACCTACCGTAGGCATGCCAGCTGTAAACATGTGATGCGCCCAAACGACACAAGATAAAATTGCAATTGAAGCGGTCGCATAAACCATCGATGAATAGCCAAAAAGGGGTTTGCGCGAAAACGTTGGGATAATTTCCGAAACGATCCCAAACGCTGGCAATATCATAATATAAACCTCAGGATGTCCGAAGAACCAGAAGACATGCTGAAATAATACTGGATCTCCACCTCCTGCAGCATTAAAGAAACTAGTACCGAAGTGTCGATCAGTTAACAACATTGTTACGGTTCCTGCCAGCACAGGCATTACCAACACTAACAGATATGCGGTGATCAACCATGTCCATACAAACATCGGCATTTTCATTAATGTCATGCCAGGTGCACGCATATTCAAAATGGTTGTAATAATATTGATAGATCCCATGATCGAAGAAGCACCTAAGATATGTACTGAAAATATCATCAGATCCACTCCTAGGCCACCCTGCACAGAAAGCGGTGGATAGAATGTCCACCCACCTGCTGCTGCACCACCAGGTACGAAGAAAGAACTAACTAACAATGTCGCCGCTACTGGCAACAACCAGAAACTCCAGTTATTCATCCGGGCAAATGCCATATCTGGAGCACCAATCATCATGGGCACTTGCCAGTTAGCAAACCCCACAAATGCAGGCATAATTGCGCCAAAAACCATAATCAATCCGTGCAGCGTTGTAAACTGATTAAATAATTCCGGTTCCAGTATTTGAATACCTGGTTGATATAACTCTGCGCGAATTCCCATCGCCAGAAAACCGCCCACCAGAAACATTGTAAAACTGAACCATAAATACATCGTACCAATATCTTTATGGTTAGTCGTAGTAACCCAACGCATTATTCCACTGGGATGATGATCATCGTGTCCGTGACTATGTGCGTCACCGTGTACTGCTGCCATAGCTATCTCCTTTTAACCTAATTACCTATTTTTCCACATGCATTGATGTTTTAATTGCTGATGTGTTTTGGGTACTCACCCATTTCGTATAATCACCTGCCTCCATCACCTCCACCACAATCGGCATAAATCCGTGATCCTTACCACACAATTCAGCGCATTGACCACGATAGATACCGGGCTTGTCGGCCGTGAACCAAGTGTCACGAATAAAACCTGGAATAGCATCTTGTTTAATGCCTAGTGCAGGTACCCACCAAGCATGAAGCACATCATTTGCTGTCAAAATAATACGAACTTTTTTACCCACTGGAACCACAACGCGATTGTCAACTTCTAACAAATAATTTTCACCCTTGGGTTCCTTATTTTCGACTTGAGATTTAGGCGTTGACAGTTTACTAAAGAAACTAATACCCTCACCTTCCCCTTGAAGGTAGTCATAACCCCACATCCACTGATAACCGGTGGCCTTTATGGTCATATCAGGACTTGATGTATCTTTCATCGCTATGACTGTCTTCGTTGCAGGTAGAGCCATCACAACAAGAATAGCGACTGGGATTGCAGTCCAAATAATTTCCACAACGGTACTATGATGGAAATTTGCTGCTTTATAACCTAGAGACTTACGGTGTTTCAGAATCGAATAAAACATAACTCCAAACACTGCAACAAAAATAGCCAAACAAATCCACATCAGCATAATATGCTGATCATAGATATCTTTCGCAATGACACTCTGAGGCTCGGGTAAATTATATTTAGACCCTACCGCCATGCTTGAGTACAAAGCGAGAGCGAACACCCCGGTCAGGGCTACTACCGATTTACTTCTCATATTTTCCCCCACATGATTACTGATTTACAGACCCTAGGCTCAACTACGGCGTTTGTTCATTTCTAACGCTCATCTGTCGTAGCCAGTATACGGAAGCCATACATAACAATCTTGCTTTACAACTATTAGGATTGACGGTTATTAAATTTCTTTGGCTCAATTTCATTATTATCCGCAACTTAGATTTTCTTAGCTATGGATATCATCCATATTCTAATTAATCGAGCCGAAATTTTAGCATGCTGACGCTACCCTAACAAGGGAAAATCATGATTTTTATAGCAATAATCCATGATTATAAAATGGTATTGCCAATCATTATCTCCACGTTTAGAGCCAAAATTTTTTAGCTTGACTCAGCATCCATTTTCATAACTTTTCTATGCTATAGCTCTCGCCTTTAATTTTCTGGTGTTAGCATTACGAAATCACTCCAATACCAATAACATACCAATTTCATGATTTCACTCTTATCATTGACATCGCCATTGAAGTATCTGCAAGAAGCCCAGCAAAATCAGACAACACCAACAAACCTTTTATTGACTAAAATCGAGCGAACACCCCCCCTAGAAAAACTTGAATGAGTCATTACAACAATTCATCTGGAATATGGTACACTAACGAGTTCGAGGATTTTCATACGGATCAAAAGTTAAAATGGCAAGAATATGTGAAGTAACCCAAAAAAAACCAATGTCTGGTCACAATGTTTCTCATGCAAACAATAAAACCAAGAGACGATTTCTACCCAACCTTCAGCACCGTAGATTTTGGGTTGAGAGCGAGAATCGTTGGATTAGCCTTCGTTTATCGAATGCCGCACTACGCACGATAGACAAAAATGGCATCGACGCGGTACTAGCCAAATTACGTTCAGATAAGTAATTGTTTATACAGTTACTGTTTATTTTAATTTTTTCTTCTTGAAAGAACAATGTAACTAAAGGAATTTGCGATGCGTGAAAAAATAAAACTTGAGTCTTCTGCAGGAACGGGACATTTTTATACAACGACAAAAAACAAACGAGCTAAGCCAGAAAAATTGGAAATCAAAAAATTTGATCCCGTAGTTCGCAAACATGTCATTTATAAAGAAACAAAATTAAAATAACTATCTGATTACCTTACCAACCAGTAAATAAAAAAAGACCCGTTAAAAACGGGTCTTTTTTTATTTACTAAAAGAAATTAACTCAAGAAGAGCTAAGCATAGCAACGCAAACTTTGCGAGAATGTCCTCAATACTTCAATTCCACTCTCCTCTGCACGTTTGCACCAATCTTCCAATTGTTTTACCAATTCCTCAGTCGATGCGGTTGAACGTTGCCAAATTCCAATCAATTCCTCGCGCATTACATACATCTTATCCAGCTCTCTCGCTTGCGCACTACTCAAAACTTGACTCAATTTTTCCTTTTCATGTGCTTGCAATGTTCTGGAATCAGCCATTACCCAACGCTTTAATGTTGATTTATCAATATCGTACTCTGCAATAGCTCCTTTCAACCCATCCATTTCTTTTGTAAAAGCTTGTTGCAACGATTTAGTATATTTTGCAAGTACTTCGTAGCGGTGAGAGATAACTGCCTGTAATGTATCTAAGTCACAGCAATCTTTTTGTTTATTCATTCGTAGCTTAGGTGCCGTTTTCTTGACTTTTGCCAAACCGAACACTTGCAAAATACAAATATAAAGCCAACCAATGTCAAATTCATACCACTTGTTAGACAATCGAGCAGATGTCGCAAAAGCATGATGATTGTTATGCAATTCCTCGCCCCCTATCAAAATACCCCAAGGAACTATGTTTCTACTCGCATCTTCCGCTTGAAAATTACGGTAACCCCAGTAATGCCCAACACCATTAATAATGCCAGCAGCAAAAATTGGTGCCCATAACATTTGTACTGCCCAGATAGTAATACCAATTGGACCAAATAGAATCACATCAATGATCAGCATTAATGCAACACCTTTTGCACTATGCTTAGTATAGACATTACGTTCCACCCAATCATCAGGAGTACCATATCCATATCGATCCAAGGTTTCTTGGTTTTTTGCTTCCGTTCTATATAGCTCAGAGCCTTCCAGCAACACTTTTTTGATGCCAACAGTCACCGGGCTATGCGGGTCAGCTTTAGTTTCGCACTTGGCATGATGTTTACGGTGGACTGCTGTCCACTCTTTTGTCACCATTCCTGTCGTGAGCCACAGCCAAAAACGAAAAAAATGACTCACTATTGGATGCAATTCAAGCGCACGGTGCGCAGAATGGCGGTGTAGATAAATCGTGATACTCGCAATTGTTATATGCGTCATAACCAGCGTAACGACAACATACCCCCACCAAGGCATATCTGTAACACCAGACACTAAATTAAGAAAATCCGAAATCATTTCACGAAAATCCTTTTAAAGAATTCTTAATACTTAATAAACTGACCCCGCTTTGTATAAACCAAAGCCACCAGAGTCATCCCCATAAACTACATTTACTCTACAAGAACTCTGTAGAAACTCTAAGCTATTATTGAGTATGCACAATAATATTTTTTTCAATCCGTTTATCATAAATAACGCTTTATGAATAAAATCACTCGCTTACTTACAAGCTGATAAATTTTAACCGAACTATTCTACATTGATCTTTCTCTTTATAGAAAAAATCGTTAGGATTAAAAATCACTGATTAAATGTAAAATCCAGTGAATATGAATTACAACACGTCTGGATATATCACCACTTTTAGCAGCGGCTCGATATCATTTTTATCTTTTTTTATCCACCATACTGAAGATTTCTTCACTTTCAGCCTGGTTGGCACATCACGAATCAAATGATGAATGACTTCTCCTAACGTTGGCTGATGACCAACGATTATTACCGCGCCTTGCTTATTTGGCCAATCAGCCGCCGTAAGAATATCTTGAACAGTTGCACCTGGCGCTATGATATCGATGGTTTTAAAATCAAACTCAAGCGTTGAAGCGGTTTGCTGCGTACGACTGGTTGGACTAACAAGCACTTCTGTGTTTTCCGGTAGCCTAGCTCTAAGCCAGATAGCCATTTGTTTTGCCTGAGCTCTCCCCCTTACAGTTAACTGTCTCGCAGAATCAGGAAAACCTTCTTCAGCTTCAGCATGACGCCATAAAATTAGATCCATAAATTAGTTACAAAAATATGCTAATGCCTATACATTTATCAAGCTGTTATTTTTCTCACCATACAGTACATCAGGATTTAACCCAGATTTGCGAATCAGCAATAATTTTTGCCTGGATTTATCGCCCTCCTTTATTTCAATCTGACTAATAGGAACTTGAAAGCAATCCGCAAGAAACCTCATTAGATATTTATTTGCCTTTCCATTAATCGGCAAAACCGCAAGCTTTATCTTCAAAGCTTCAGCATGCAATCCAACAACAGCAGTATTTTTAGCACCGGGCTGTATATACAACTTCAGAACTAAATTGTTTGAATTGTCGTAATGATACCAACCCATTGTAGTTTAAATACTCAAATCAAAGCATTGTAGCAATTTCCCGATGCACTTCCATAATTATCATCAATAAGACTTGAATCACAAGAAGAACAAAAAGGGGCGACAAATCCACATTCGCCACGAGTGGAATACGATTACGAAAGATATTCAAAAACGGGCGAGTAAGGCCATCCAATAAAGGTGCCAATGGAGTATGCGGATTAACCCATGACAAGATAGCTTGCAGAATAACGGAAACCAAAACGATGTACAGCGACATCTTAACAATTTCCACCGTACCCAATAACAGCACACCGGGCAGCGATGCTTCCATATTAACGCTAAAATCATAACCTCGTAGCATAAAGGTGCCGAACAAAATAGCGCACTCCAGTAACCATGCTAGTAATAATGATGACAGATCGACGCCTCCCCACCCGGGAACAAATCTTCGCACCGGTCGCACCATGAAACCGGTAACGGCAACAAGAAATTGTGAGATCGGATGACGGTATGGAAGACGAAAAAACTGAAAATAAAAACGCAGCAGCAAAGCTAATGAAAAGAAACCGATTACTGTGTTCAGCAAAAAAATAAAAATTTGATTAGACATAAGCGTTTCCTGAAAAAATAATATCCAGCAAAGAACAATACTACTTATTTATATTACATAGTCTCTAACGCTGCATTCCTTCATAAATTGCTATATTCATCACTTATTTGACAAGAACGTTGCGCAGCAGAACGAACAGCCATTAAAATTTTTTCTTGAATATTCTCTTGCTCCATTGTTCTGATTGCTTGCTCTGTTGTTCCACCTTTTGAAGTCACCTGCTCGCGCAAAATAGCGATATCCTTATCGCTCAAACTCGCCAATTTACTCGCACCAACAAAAGTCTGCAAACTTAGCTGCTTGGCCTCTTCAGATGACAAACCCAAAGCAGCAGCGGCTTTTTGCAAAGATTCAATAAAATAAAAAACATAAGCAGGCCCACTGCCGGAAATCGCTGTTACAGCGTGCAACATCTCTTCATCTTCAACCCAGAGCGTTAGGCCTACTGCGGTCAGTATTGATTCTGCAATTTTTCTATCTTCTTCGCTCACACTTGCAGCAGCATACAATCCTGTCACTCCACATTGTATGGACGAGGGAGTATTTGGCATTGTACGAACTATTCGCAAATATCCTCCCAACCAACGTGCAATATCACCAACGCGAATTCCCGCAACAATTGAAATAATGAGTTGGCGTTTTAAAAAAGGAGAAAGTTGTTGTGTCAAATCATGCAAGTGCTGTGGTTTAACGGACAGCACAATCACGTCCGTATCAATCACACCACTTTCAAGATCAGCCAGTGCTGATACACCAAATATATCTTTAATCTTTTCACGACTTTCTGCATTTATTTCTACCACATGAAGCTGTTTTGCCAAATAGCCCTGTTGCAACAGCCCATTGATTAACGCAGAAGCCATATTACCGCCTCCAATGAATGTAATATTCATAATTATCAGGATTTCCTTTTCATTCTAAGATAGCAAATGAAACATCATGATTATTTTAATGTTGGCACTCTGCACAATAAAAACTGGAACGCTGGCCTTGTTTGATTTGCTTAATTACATGAGCACACTTTTTGCAGCTCTGATTGCCACGCGCATACACCCAATATTGATACTGAAAATATCCTTTATTACCATTGCTATTAACAAAATTACGCAAAGAACTGCCACCAGCTGCAATAGCCTGCTTTAGAAGTGTTTTAATCGTACCAACCAATTTTTCATAACGTTTCAAACCAATTCTTCCCGCTGCTATTTTGGGATTAATTCCTGCCAAAAACAACGCTTCATTCGCATAAATATTCCCAACACCAACAACAATTTGATTATTCATTAGCGTTTGCTTGATATTTACACGTGATCCTCGAGTTTGTCTAAGCAAATAGCTCGCATTGAAGTTTTCCGTGAGTGGCTCAGGTCCCAGGTTCCTCAAAAGCGGATGTTGGAAGATATCATCCCCCTCATGCCACAATACTGCTCCGAAACGTCTAGGATCCCGCAATCTCAGTACCGTTTGATCGTGCAATACTATATCAAAGTGATCATGCTTTTCCGGTAAATCAACAGAGGCTTTCTTTTTACCTTGTAATATCCGTAAACTTCCTGACATTCCCAAATGAATCAGTAATGTTCCTATACAACAATCGAACAGTAAAAATTTTGCTCGTCTTGAAACACTCTGAATAGTTACTCGAGGTAATATTGACGGAAGATTATCGGGTATCGGCCAACGCAATCGCGGATTTCTTATAACAATCTGCTCGATAGAGCGCCCTTCCAAATAAGGTGCAATACCTAGCCGAGTAACCTCAACTTCAGGAAGTTCTGGCATATATTTCGATCACACTAAAATCTGGAATTTGATAAATGAATAAATTACTTACCCCCGAACAGAGAATTAGAGTAGCTATAGATATTAGAACAAAACTGCTCATACATAACAAAACTCATATTGATAATAAATATAAGGCTTCTGCATATTTTTAATGCTTTTCAATCACTTTAGAAATAAACACTTACTAATTTTCCAGAACAAACCAAATCAATTAGTTATACAAAGATCGTAATATTGGAAGCTTGCAAAAAACTAATTAATATCCCCCTGCTACCCCGCATATGATGCTCTTCATCTTATCGAATAAAAAATTCGAGTAGTTTCCAAATCGACACAAACAAGCAAACTCGTTGCAATTTAACAACACCCTATCTAGAAAAAACAACAAATTATTGTATAATTGAACAATGAAAAGCATGGAGTAGTACAATTGGATTGACACTAAAATACTCAGTGCAGCTTCTTCACACACATTAACAGTAATTTTAGAATCGTATTTTTATTTTAAAGGACAACAGCATGAAGAAAATGTCTACCCCAAAAACACTCATTGGAATGGCTTTCATACCAATGCTACTTTCCGGAGCCATTGTAGCGCAAGCTGCCATGCAATCGGGTGTCGACCAGGATCCTTCCTTAAACAAAATCGAAGCATATGCGGTTGATGATCGCGGTATAGTCTCCAGAAATACTACTGGTTTATGCTGGCGTACCGGTTATTGGACACCTGCCATGGCTATTCCAGAATGTGACCCCGAGTTATTTAAAAAGCCTGTAGTTGCAGCAGCACCGCCTCCACCAGCTCCAGTAGCTAAAAAGGTCACTTTTTCAGCAGATGCTTTGTTTGATTTTGATAAAGCGACTCTAAAGCCTGAGGGTATTCGTTCACTTGATGAATTTTCAAGTGGGATTCAAACAGTTACATATGAACGCATACATGTAGAAGGTCATGCAGACCGAATTGGTTCAGATGACTATAACAAACGTCTTTCTTTAAGACGCGCTCAAGCAGTAAAAGCACATTTAGTATCTAAAGGAATTGATCCAGCAAAAATCTCAATTGACGGTAAAGGTGAAGTAGATCCAGTAACCGGCAATACATGTAATCACATTAAAAATAGTAAAGAGCTAAAACAATGTCTTGCACCTGATCGTCGAGTTGACATTGAAACAATTGGCATGCAGCAATAAATAAATTCCTTAAATAAAAAAACCCTGTCTATACAGGGTTTTTTTATTTATACGGAGCTATGCGAATAACCTCAAGATAGGCTATTGGAGGTCTCATACAAATCAAATCGGCCCCTTGCTTACACTCAGAAAAGACCTCATAAATCAGCGCTCCATCAACATCAATAATGATATCATTCGAATCGTTTGTCGATTTTAGGAACAAAAATACATGAATCATTACGATGGCGGTAGCACTAACGCTGATCCACTCGAACTAGAAAAATTTAGTCAGTTAGCTCACCGCTGGTGGGATCCAAACAGTGAATTCAAACCACTGCATGAAATCAATCCACTTCGCCTCAATTACATTGATGAATTGGTAGGGCTCTCTGAAAAAAAAGTACTTGATGTAGGTTGTGGCGGAGGTATTTTATCGGAAGGCATGGCATCCAAAGGTGCTCACGTTACCGGTATCGATCTCGGCGAGAAAGCACTTAAAGTCGCAAAACTCCATTTACTAGAAAGCAAATATCAAATCGACTACCGTAAAGTCGCTGTCGAGTCTTTAGCAAAAGAACAACCACATCAATTCGATGTAGTGACCTGTATGGAAATGCTTGAACACGTACCAGATCCAATGAGTGTGATTCGTGCTTGTGCCGAGCTTGTCAAGCCAGGTGGTTGGGTATTCTTTTCGACTATCAACCGTAATCCTAAGTCCTACTTGTTTGCCATCATTGGCGCAGAATACCTGCTAAAGCTATTGCCGCGCGGCACGCATGACTATGCAAAATTCATCAAACCCTCCGAGCTTGCGCGCATGGCACGTAATGCAAACTTAATCGATGGAAAATTAATCGGCATGACCTACAACCCAATCAGCAAAACTTATGCACTGGAAAATGATACCCATGTTAATTACATCATGGCTTATCGCGGTTAAATTCAGTTTCATTACCAAACTCCGCCACAATGATTAAAGCTGTTCTGTTTGATTTTGACGGAACTCTAGCCGATACCGCTCTCGATCTCGGCCACGCACTTAATCAACAACGTATCATACGTGGATTGCCTGAGCTAACCATTGAACAAATTCGCCCAATTGCATCAGCCGGATCACGCGGACTTCTTGAACTCGGCTTTAACATTAAACCGGGTCATCATAATTACGAAACCATGTGTGATGAATTCCTGGATTTCTATACACAACGACTATGCCACGATACACGCCTATTTCCAGGTGTCAGTGAATTATTAGAACAATTACGACTCCGTAATCTTCCCTGGGGCATTGTCACCAACAAACCAGCACGTTTTACTCGACCACTCTTAAAAATACTAGGGCTCGACCAGCAAACTGCCTGCGTCATTTGTGGCGATGAAGTCAACCACACCAAGCCACATCCTGAATCCCTACTTAAAGCCAGCAAATATATTAATATCATCCCAGAAGAATGCCTGTACCTGGGGGATGACATACGAGATGTTCACGCCAGCCTAGCTGCAGGCATTCTTCCGATCGTTGCTCGCTATGGTTACCTAGGAAGTAACGAACCACCAGAAAAGTGGGGTGCAAAATATTTGATCGACCATCCTCACGAATTACTCGCCTATTTATAGGCTTATATATTTATAAGCATGCTAGAATACTAATGGGAGCTTGAACTTTTCAGTTTCATCATTATCAGATACATTATCAAAGCGAACACCGGGGACGATCTGGTTTCGACGTGGGTTGCAAAGCAGCGCAGGGCATACCGAGGATCAGATTACCTCGTAAATCCATCTGAAAACAATAGTCGCAAACGACGAAAACTACGCTTTAGCCGCTTAATTCGGCTAGCCTCTGTACCGGTGGGCCTCAACGCCGGGTCTGGCAACAGACAGCAGAGTCACTAACGAGGATCGCGTTCCGTAGGGTCACTTTACAGAACGTTAAACAATAGGTGGCTCGCCTGTCATCAGCTTGCCAGTTGGCGGTTGTCAGGTTAAAACAAATAATATGGCTAAGTATGTAGAACTGTCTGTAGAGGACTTGCGGACGCGGGTTCGATTCCCGCCGTCTCCACCAATAAGCGGTCTAATCCAGACCACTCAAGACCAACTAAGACCCATATAAAACAGGGTCTTAGTTCCAGTCTCACAAATCCCCCATTAGTCTCAGTAGGTCTCCAAAGGCCTCGGTTGTGGCACAAAAATGACACAAATTTGCCACAAGTCATTTATGCCGATAATTACACTAAAGCCTATGGAACTGAAAAATGTCGCCGCATTCGGCAACACATTTTCACTGAGCTTTCCCCAATTGCGGGAGATTTGGCGAGCTACTATGTCAAAACAGCTGAACGATCCAGTTTCGAGCAGGCAAACCATGCATTAATCGATATTCATAACCAGCTACGCATTGAAGACCTGAATCTATGCGCTGATCATGAAGAACTGCTCACTGCCGCTAAACGGTTCGCTGAAAAATGCTATCTGGCACGGCATCGCACAGAAATACCACTGGAAGCCTATCAAGCCTGTTTGCGGATCGTCGATCACTACCAAGTCAAACGACCATCCATCAAAGGTGATAATCTGGAACCGGCTCTGAACCGGATGTGTTGCCATCGCTGGTGGTATCGCAGAATCCAGATTCTTCGACTGCGCAAGATAGAAACCATTTCCAGAAATATCGAGTTGGTCAGCCGACTACGTGGCACTTATGCCAGCGATTACACCATTCATGTAAAACGCAAGCAAAAGGAGAAAAACCGGCTCTATCTGGCCTCTACCTTTGTAGGTAATGAAAATGGTGAGCTTTTTTCCCTGCAAAACCTAGCCGATCGTTCGGTATCCAATCCAGCTATTCGTCGTGCTGAATTGATGGTTCGTATCCGAGGGTTTGAAATGGTCGCTGATCATCTGGGGCATGTGGGAGAGTTCTATACTCTTACCACCCCTTCCCGCATGCATGCCTGCTTGCACAACGGCGCAAGTAATCCACGCCATGACGGCACGACCACACTTCAGGCTCATGAATACTTGACGCACCTTTGGGCGTTGATCCGTGCCGAACTGGATAGAAAAGACATACGAGCTTACGGATTCCGTGTCGTAGAGCCGCACCACGACGGCACCCCGCATTGGCATTTGCTGTTATTCATGCCACACAAGCATCGCGAAACCATGCGTAAAATTATGAGCCATTACGCCTTGATGGATAATGGTGATGAACCTGGCGCACAAGAACATCGCTTCAAAGCCGTTGCCATTGATCCAGAAAAAGGCACAGCCGCAGGTTACATTGCCAAGTACATCGCTAAGAATATTGACGGTTATGCGTTAGATCAAGACTTGTATGGGAATGATTCTGCAAAAGCAGCCGAGCGCATTACCGCATGGGCAAATACTTGGGGCATTCGTCAGTTTCAGCAAATCGGCGGCCCGAGTGTGACCGTATGGCGTCAATTAAGAAAACTCGACAAATCCAACGATCCGGAGCTTGAATCCATCCGTCAATCTGTAACTGCCAGCGATTGGGCAGCTTTCATGCTGGCGATGGGAAACCCTGAAGCTCCGCATCGTTCACATGCTATCAAACCATTCTACGATGAGAGCAAGCGATTAAATCCAATGAATGGTGAAATATATTCCCCGGCAACTGGACGTTATGGCGATTCTGCTCCATTGCGCGTATCCGGAATACTTTGGAAAGGATCGATCTATAGCACACGCAAACATGTTTGGATGCTTTTCAAAGTCGACAGCGAGGACGTGACATTAAGGAGCGAGGCACAAGCCGAGCGCACGCAATGTCGCGCCGGAGCTGTTTCTCTTGGACTTGTATCAATAACTATACCAACCTCATTTCATCACCAGGAGATCATCCATGAATACCCAACTCAACACTAAAAAAGACATAAGAAAAAACATGATGAATACATTCGATCTTGAAGAAGCGGTTTCCTTAATTTACCAGCTTGCCGTTCTGAAAAAGAACGCACCAAAATTAGGTCAAAAACCCAGCATCACGCAAATCGGCCATATCTGCGGCGTATTGACACTGAATGACCAGATTGAGATTGTCATCAAGTTTCATGATGAAATGCGGCAATTCACCAAAGAGGAATTTTATGCGCAGGTCAAACTTTTAGATAAGTAGGACAAATGACATATTGACTGACATAAATAATAGTGTACGATCATCAGCAGTATTAATTATGAGAGGCACTACTTGTTATGGAAACCAATCAAAGAAAATTGTTTGATCTAAACCTCAGTGAAGAGCAAGAGCAAATTATTTTAAAGAACATTAAGGAATTCAGGGGCGTTGGCACTACCCTTGAAAGCGCGTTAGGCGCCCTAATCATGGGGCAATACTTCGGTTGGCGTGTACTTAAAATACTTCATAATCCATTGACCTATCGCAGCTATGAAAAAATTCTTGGTCTTAAATTTCAAGATGTCTGCCCGGAAAAAACTGAGTACAGCGAAACTAAAAGCGTTGGTTATGCCATCACTCAAAAACTCGGTAGCTTCTGGGCGGTTGTGATGGGTAAGCGCAAGGTAGCTGACAAGGGCAAGATTGGGAATCAATCTGAAGTTGAGCAGCATGTAGCTGATCATGTGGCCGGTATGGATAAGGAGGAGAAGAAATGAATCACTCCGAACATATTTTGGTCACCATCAAGAAGTTCGCTGAATTAACCGGCTTAACTGAAGAAGCCATCCGTCAATATATAAAGAAAGGCCTGTGGAGGGAGAAAATTCACTGGAGAAAAGCACCAAACGGCAGAATCTTCATCAACACAAAGGCAGCTTACTCATGGATCGAGGGAATCGGGGCATAACGTTTCGCGGCAACAGTGCCCAGATTGCTTTCACTTATCAGGGTGTGCGCTGCCGGGAAACTATTCCTATACCACCAACTAAAGCCGCACAAAAACAATTGGTACTGAAACGGCAAACAATCCTTTTCGAAATCAGTATGGGAATTTTCGATTATGGCGAGCATTTTCCAGAGAGCAAGAAAGCGAAAGAGTTTCGCAAAAACCGTCCGGATCGTTACACCATCGGCGAAGGTTTAAAAAGCTGGTTACAACGCAATCAGGCTAAATTTCAGACAAGCACGCTACAAGATTATAACAGTGCTATCTATCATCACTTGATTCCAACCTTTGGTGATCTAACCATTGCTGAGCTAACTGCCAGCAAGATCAAAGAATGGTTATCAGAACTTCCCTGCTCCAATAAGCGCAAAAGCAACGTTCTTACCCCGCTGCGTCAAATGTATGAAGAAATGTACCATGATGAAATTATTGATAAGAATCCGCTGGCAAGAGTCAAGAACCTCCCGACACAATCCCGAGAGCCGAAACCTTTCACACAAGAAGAAGTCACCAAAATTTTGAATGAACTGACAGGTCAAGCAAAAAATCTGATTCAATTTGCCTTCTGGTCAGGTTTGCGTACTTCTGAACTGATCGCCTTACGATGGCAGGATGTTGACTTTCAGCATAACCGGGTATTCGTAAAAAGCGCTTGTGTTCGTGGTGAAAGGAAAGAAACCCAAAACAAAATCAGGTAAACGAGAAGTCACGCTTCAGCCACAAGCCAGAGAAGCCCTTCTCGATCAATTAAACTTTACTGGAAAGCTCAATGAAACCGTTTTTCATGATCCCCATACTAACAAACCGTGGAAAAACGATCAGCCCATTCGCAAGAATGTTTGGACTCCCGCACTGAAAAGAGCTGGCATTAAATACCGAAACCCCTATCAAACCCGGCACACTTTCGCATCAACACTGCTTTCAAGAGGTGAAAACCCACTTTGGGTTGCCCAGCAAATGGGGCATAAAGATTGGGGACAGATCATAAAGATTTATGGACAATGGATTCCTCCATCAAAATAGTTGCCAAAGTCCCATAATGGGACTAATATTTCGCCCATGAGAATCATCGCTCTGTCTACTTTAAAGGCATTCTGGGAAAATGATCCATCTTACGCCGATGCAATTCAGCCCACGCTCTCATGGTACAGACATGCATTAAAGGCCAACTGGACAACACCCGCAGAGGTGAAGGGAGATTTCAAAAATGTCAGTATCCTGAAAGGCGGCAGAGTCGTATTCAATATTGCCGGGAATAAATACTGGTTAGTGGTATGGATTAACTATGTATACGGCATTGTATATATCCGATTCATTGGCACACATACCCAATACGACCGAATCGACGCACAAACGATTTAGTACTAGGATTAAACTGAAATGAACATCAAATCTATCAAAACTGATATCGATTACCGCGAAGCACTTAAGGAAGTAGAATCACTGATGACAGCTGAATCCAACACACCGGAAGGTGAAAAACTGGATATTCTGGCAACACTGATGGAAGCCTATGAACGCACACATTTTCTGCTTGATCTTCCCGATCCCGTTGAAGCAATCAAATTTGAAATGGAACAGAAAGGTCTAACAATCAAAGACCTTGAACCGATGATCGGAAAAAGTAACCGCGTTTATGAAGTACTAAACCGCAAGCGATCATTGACACTCAAAATGATCCGAAAATTGCATCAGGAATTAGGTATTCCTGCTGAGTCTTTGATAAAACAATCTGTTGAAACGCACCCGGTATGAACAGATCATATTTAGGTTTTCACATTAGGCGTGATTGTAAGAGGTAACCCCATTGTCGTATTTAATTATGAGTTAATTTATTCTCAGAAGCAAAAATGAGGCTTGGATAATGGTATTTGATAAATTTATTAAAAAACCCCGAAAGAATAATGATTCAATTTTTCTTGGGTCACCAGAAGCAGAAGCTGAAGCACTGCCTAATTCTCGAATGCCTTTAGAAAAGGTTTATAAAGATTATTCGGGTCTCATGGAAGGCTTGGCACACGAAAAGTTTATAATTGTCGGCAGGAAAGGATCGGGAAAGAGTGCTTTTGCTGAACATGTTTGTATGCTCGCGAAATCAGAAGCAAATATTTTTGCTAAATTTATTAAACAAGGCGAAGCCAATCTTGAACAAATAATTCAATTTGGATTACAAGCCGGGCATGAGCTTGAAAAAGAAAATCTTTACAAATGGCTTATTCTCACAAATATACTTAAGTTGTTCTCAGATAATCAAGCTGTTGCTGGTAACAAAGATTACAATTTATTAAAATATTTTTTAAATAAAAACTCAGGGTATATTGATATTAAAGAGTCAGAAACTAAAGAGCTTATAAAAAGACAAGGATTTAATGTAGAGATCAATTATTTAAAACGATTTTTTTCAAGTGGCATGAATAAAAACTTGGAAATCCGACAGGAACGAGCTCCATTTTATAAGCTTATACCTCACTTAAAAGAAGTAATTTTAAGAGTATTGACAAGCCCTGAAGAAAAGAATAATGAGAATAGTTATATTTTATTTTTTGATGACCTTGATATAACTTTTGACGCGAAAGACAAATCAACAGTAGATTCTCTTATATCTCTACTTAGAGTGTCAAAAGAGCTTAATAATGATTTTTTTGCAAAAAATCATTTAGCATCCAAAGTTGTAATACTACTCAGGGATGATATAAGTAAATCCGTTTCCTCTATGGCTTCTGATACAGCAAAGATATTTTCTTCTTATTCAGTCAATATCAATTGGTACCAAGATGAATACCATCTAAAAGATGAGGAAGTCTCACTTAATATAAGAAAATTTTTGAATGACAGAATAAGATACGCCTTCAATGCAGAAAATCTGGTCGTAGATAATGCTGATCCTTGGCGATCACTTGTAGAGGAGCCATTTAAAAGTGCTGAAGATAGCTTAAAGAGCAGCTTTAAATATGTGCTTGATCACACGCTTTTTAGACCTAGAGACCTGCTTCTTTTTTTTAAGCCACTTTCAACGCACAAATATGCACTCCCATTATCAAAGCAAGACATCAATCATCTCATTGGACGTTATTGCGAAGAAGTAGTAAATGAATTAAAAAATGAATTTTCCTGTTTCTATACTTCCGATCAAATAACAATGATTTTTAACGCATTTGGTCAAATAAGTTCTAAGCTTCGCGACCCAAGTGCTAAGTTCTTACCGTATAATGATGCAATGAGTATTATTCAGTCTAATTGTCATGATGTATCCGCTGCTGACTTATTAGAAGATATGTTTAATCGGTCTTTAATTGGTGGTATGGGCGATAATGGATTTGTGTACTTTAAGCATAGAGAACCAAGCACAGATATCTATGATTTTAACAAGAGTCAAGGCGTGATTATTCATAGAGCATTAAGGGTATATTGCTCGAATAAGGGATATTCATAAAACATCATCATAGCACGATTAATTAACAGACTTTTGGTGGATACTGAGGTAGTAATTAAAATGAAAAATTTAGTAAATATATTTAGACTTAATTACTCACAATATTACTAATAGTACTAATAGATTCCATAGTTTGACACAAAATATGCACAGGTAAACGACAAATGACTGATTTTTTTGAAATGAACACGGGTTCGATTCCCGCCGTCCCAAATTCAAGTTTCAAATAGTATCAGATTCCTTGAATTAAATAGCTCTAATTGGAATTGATAATTTCAGACTGTATCAAGTATCTGTACACACCAACATTTTAATGGTATTTCTGTTGGTAGTTAAACTACCAAACAGATTTGATGCCATCAAATGTTTACGATGTAGCAATTCGTCAAGGCAAAGCTAAGGATAAACCTTACAAGATTGGTAATGGTGGCCGGCCGGACTATATTTGTTGATTAACGCCACAGGCAAATACTGGCAACGAACACTGGATGGGGAAACAAAGATCCCTCGTTTGTGCGGTTCGTTAGAAACACGAACCTGGCCAAAAGCCGACCGCTCCAGAGCAGAAGCTGTGCTGTGCTGTGCTCTGCTTCCGTCGCCTCTTCGACGCAATTCTTGCTGTTGTGGGCTTGCGCCGGTTAGCATCAATAAGGACCTCAACGCCGCCTGCTTCCATGGCACCCTGGTAACGATAAAAAGTATCGCAGGAAAAACCCATCACCTGGCAGGCTCGGCTGCCAGATTAAGTCTGGGCTACTACAACACATAACATTTCCGATTTTCCTGTTCCAGTTGCTGAGCCCGCCCCGATAACGACATGCTCTCACGAATTCCTAATCGGTTTCTATCCACCTTTCATGTTCGTAACACCTCCGCTATGCATTCAATTTTCGATGCGGTCGATTTGATCGTCGACTATTGTGATATGCGCCTTTTATTGCTCAAATATCAATCATACTACTCGTTCTCGTACTTTCCGCTGAATAACTAATCTAGTTCTTCATCCCTCCCTCCTTTCAAATCATTTTATCTCCGGAAATATCGGAGCGATTGTGATCGAGAAATTCTTGTCTGCTTTTGCTAAAAAAAGGGTGAAATTCACTGTAATCCGAGCTTTAATTGTTCCTTTTATTCATTACCATAATGCTAATGAATAAGCTGTGGTCTTATTCGTTTTACTATTAACAATTCCCGAACTGCGACATTGCTTTCTAAATACTAATTACTCGTGATCTTATTGCGCTGCTCAAAAACGCTATTGCATCTGAAGTATTTGCTCTTCATTATTTTTTGCTGCCTAGCAAATCTTGCAGTGGCTGAGAGTAAAACTGTGAGTGGCACTAAACCTAAAGATAATGATTTGTTAGCACTTGGTATCGAGGAGTTGATGAAAATTGAAGTAACTTCTGTATCAAGGCGCTCACAGAAACTCTCCGAGGTATCTTCCGCAATTTTTGTGATCACACAAGATGATATTCGCCGCTCGGGTGCAACCAGTATTCCTGAGGCTTTACGTATGGCCCCAGGTGTCGAAGTCGCTCGCTTAGGTACGGACAAATGGTCAATCAGTGTGCGTGGCTTTAATGGACGTTTTGCTAACAAATTACAAGTCCTGATGGATGGGCGCAGCGTTTATACACCGCTGTTTTCTGGGGTGATATGGAGTCAGCAAGATACTTTCATGGAAGATATCGAGCGCATCGAAGTAATTCGCGGCCCCGGTGCAACTGTGTGGGGGGCTAACGCTGTCAATGGAGTGATCAATATCATCACCAAGAAAGCTGCCGATACACAAGGTATTTTGCTAACAAGTGGTGGTGGTAGTTTCGAACGTGGCTTTGTGGGCGTGCGTTATGGTGGCAAGTTTAACGAAGAAACACCCTTTCGCATTTATGCCAAAGCATTCAGCAGGGATCCTATGAGTTCGTTATCGGGGGCGAATGTGAAGGATGATTGGCAGTCTGTCAGGGCAGGTTTTAGATTGGATCATAGCCGTGGAATTGATCAACTGACGGTGCAGGGTGATATTTTCATTAATCGGATCGGTGATAGTCTACTGCAACCTTCATTAGCAGCGCCTTTCACACGACTCGAAATTGCAGATGCCAAGGAAATAGGTGGCAACATCCGTTTGCGCTGGGATCGGAATTTTTCGGATAAATCTTCCATCATGCTACAAACCTATTACGACCGGGTACATAACCAGCTAGCACCATGGACAAAATACGCCGAAAGCTTTGATGTGGATTTTCAGCACCGTTTGCCCCTTCTCACGCATCACGATGTGACTTGGGGCATTAATTATCGTTTGTATAACAATAATGTGCCAGCAACAGAGCTTACAGTTTTTACCCCACACCAGAAAACCAATCACAATATCAGTGCATTTGTTCGCGATGAGATCACTTTACTACCTGATCAATTGCGTTTGTCACTGGGTACAAGGATTGATCATAATGATTTCACCGGTTTGGAGGTACAACCGAGCGGGCGTTTGATGTGGACTCCCAATGAACAGAACTCACTTTGGATGTCAGTATCACGTGCAGTACGCATACCTTCCCGCGGTGAGAATGACGTCACGATTGCGGGTAGAGTGATGCAATCATTCCCAGGCATGCCCACATCACCAATTCCGATCATGATGGTGGTGCAAGGCAATAATCGCTTTAACTCCGAGAAATTAATTGCTTATGAATTGGGTTATCGCCATCAATTTGCATCGAATGCATCGATTGACGTTGCTGGTTTCTTTAACGATTATAGTCAATTGCGGGACTTCAGATTCGGCCAGATGACGCCAGGTTCTGGCATTCATCCTCACATGATTTTACCTATCTTTTTTGGCAATCAAGCTTCCGCACATTCCTACGGCGCGGAAGCCTCAGTCGATTGGCGGCCATATGAAAAATGGCGTCTGCAGGGTAGCTATTCCTATCTGAATATTCATATGAATTCTAGTGTCGAATTCAAACAATTGGACTCAACCTCGGGTGGTGCGGATAAAGCCAATCCGCATCAACAATTCTCTTTGCGTTCCAACTATGATTTTTCAGAGAGATTGCAACACAATCTCTGGTTGCGTTATGTCAGTGGCTTGACATTTTACAATATTCCCAATTATGTCACGATGGATGCCAAGCTTGCCTGGAAACCACTTAGAAACATCGAAGTCTTTGTTGTTGGTCAGAATTTGTTGAGCCAGCAGCATCAGGAATCTCAATCTGATTTCATTCCATCAATACCAACCTATATACCCAGAGGGGTTTATGCTGGTGTCGAATGGCGTCTCTAAATTGCACTAGAGTAGTGTCCTGTTAATCCTGGTTACGATGGCTTGTGAAATGCTGCTCTGGCTGGAAAAAAGGCGTAGCTAGTATTCGAACGGTTACCCGTGGGATGTTGAGATGGTCGGTATGCACTTAGTAGATTTGAATCGCGCTGGTTCGCGGTAGGTTTTAATGATATCAATATTCACCCATGATACCTCTGAAATAGATTTCAACCGGCATTCCATTCATCAAACGATTATTGACCGGATCAATAAATTCCATCTGTGCAAGGATCGCCGAACGCACAATTTCAAGCGGGCCATTTTCATCAGAAGTGGATTTTTGTACGATGCCGGGAACAGCAATAATTTTTGCCTTGGTGATTTCGCCATTAGGAAATTTGACTTGAGCAACCTGTCCAACGACAGCATAGTCCTGGTATTTCGGCGGAATAAATGCATCAATATAGACCGTATTCGGAAAAATAATTTCCATCAGCGGTTGACCTTTCCCTAGATATTCCCCTGGTTGTACAAATATTTCAGTCACCATTCCTGCAGTGGGTGCAACAAATTTTAGCTGTTCTACTTGATTGCGAATATTGTCAAACTCAGACATCCTCTGATTCATATGATTGGTGATCTGAAGCATTTCTGGCGTTAAGTTTTGTGCACTGTACTGTACCTTTTGTAATAGCGCTGAATTTTCCAAGGCTGCTTGATATTGACTGCGAATCGTCGCTATTTCCGCCTGTGTTGCGGCACCTTGTTGAAATAAGGATTCGTATTGGCGCAAGCGTTTGTGCAAGAAATCCTTTTGTTCTTGGGAGAATTTCAATAGTTGCAGGGAGGCCAATTTGGATTGTCCGGCTTGAGCCAGTAGTTTTTGCTTTTCTTTTGTTAACGATGAAACTTCTATTTGTATGCGGTCATGCTGTTCTTGCAACAATGTATTCGCCAATTGCGCTAATGGTTCACCTTCCACCACACTTTGTAACGGCCGCACCAATATCTGCTGAACATGGCCATCAATTGGCGCGCGCATCACAAAATTCGTGACTCTGATCCGTCCATTCGCTTCAATCGCAATTTCACCCCAAAGAATCAGCCCTAATAGATACAGCAAAGGTAAACTAACTATCAATACGATTAAATACCAACGCCAGGATTTACCTAAACGCTTGGCATGACTGTATTGAACAAGCAATCCCCGATCATGATCCGGGCTCATAGTTTCAGGCTGATTAAATCGAATTTTCATAGCGATATTTCTCAAAGTCTTGCCAAGATTGAATTACAATTCCACTAAAATTATGATCTTGAAGCTGCGTATCGAGTCGCTGCATTGCCTTGTTGAAAACAGCGGGTGATTGATGGAAGTAACTGTTTTCTGGTCCTAGTACCGGCTCCAAGCTTTGAGCGAGACTAAAAAACATACTCGGATGTTTATTCATAGCAGCTCTGAGTGTTTTAACAATCACACTGGTGTTCATTGAGTAATACATAATGGCGATTTCTCGAATACCTACCTGCTTGAGTTTGCACACAACACATAAATCAAACGATAAGTTGTTATGCAAATAACGGTGATGCATACTGACCCCGACCGGCCAAGGTGAGACAGCGGTTGCTTGGCGAATGGTTTCGATAAATGCGATTAATCGCGCCTTTCCAGTTAAGGCATCTTCAAGCTGATCAGGCTCTATATCCAGATGCATTCCATCAAAATTGATAGCCGTGAGTGAACGGATGATCGTTATGAGCTTGCTTCGATATTGCGGCAAAATCCAACCAGGATCACCCAGTAGCAACTCCACTCTCCTTCCATGGCGATGCGCATTTTCGATAAATTGATTGATCTTTCCTGGGTTGAGCGAAAAGTTCAAGATTTGTTTCGTGTTTAACGAAATTAAAAAGCGATCAATTTTTTCAATGGATTTTTGTTGCCAAAAATACGGACGATCCATTAAATCCTCAAAATTCCACACATAAGTCGCAAACTTCACATCCACTGACTGTGTGCTCACCGGTAAAACAAAACCATTGGATTGCTGCATCTGAGTGTTCTTTTTATCTCCTTGGAGAAACCGTTTTGCCTGATTCAATGGCTCAATCAGCGAAACAAGATCTACTTCAGAGTCATGACCTTTTGGTTTAGTACCCGCAACTGGAAGTGAGTCAGAAAGATATTGACGCAAACGGATATGTATCTTCCAGTGCTCAGACTCGGCTTCGATATATTCTGTCGCGATACGATAATAAGTATTAATCGCCTGCAAATATTTTTCCAATACATCACCATCCATGACACGTACGCGTAGATTCCTTTCACGTATCAACTCCTTCGCCGCTGCTAGACGGGTATGCAGGAACTTGATTTGTTGAACCGTTTGCTGGTAGTTATTAAAGAGTGTATGAAATTCATGCTGCAACTCTTGCTCACGCCGGGTATATTCACTTCGAAAGCTGATCAGCTGGCTATTCAGCCGAGAACGTTCACTTTTTCTGTAATTTACAATCTCGAGCGGCATCCTAAAATTAACGCCAACAGCTCCACCGTAACCGTATTGCATCGCTTCCGCAGAAGGATGCGGAATGGCCGGTCCAACAAAAGCCGTGGTGGAAACATCCGATTCAATACCTTGCCACTTTTCGGTTTCCCGGGTATTTTGCAAATTATCGATCTGTGTCCGAATAATTCTTAAATCCGGTTGATCATAATCCGCCGTAAAATTATTGGTAATTTCAGCCAATACAGGCTTTACCGCCTCGAAAGGCATAACAGTTGAATTGGTTAAATGGGATAAACGATTCAGCGCTTGCTCCCGGTTATTGCTATATTCAATCCGAGTACGTTCGGCGCGATCAAAGGCCGAGAGAAATTCCAAATAGTCGGACATAAACAACAACCCGGCTTCACGTCGCTTGCTGATAACATTTTCAAAACCTTCATCTCGCAAACGAATGTATGCCTCACTCAAAGCCAACATCTTTTGCGAACTCCAGTAAGCTGCATAGCTTTCCTCAAGAAAAGAAGCTGCTAAACGCCTACTCCATCCCAACCGGATGTCTTCAATTTTGACTTGCGTAGCCGCATCATTGACTGCACGTTGTTGTCTCTCAGCGCTTCCCAGTAAAGGATAGCGAAGCCCAATACGCGCCATGGGATCGAAGAATCTTCCGAAAGGCTCTCTAGCAAAAGGACTTTTTTGATAGCCGACCGAAATGCCACCAAATACCTCCCAGCCTCTTTGAGCTTCTTGGGCCAACAAGTTAGATTGCTGTGCTTCCAAATCTGCTTGTGCTTTCAGCACAATCGCGGCTTGATCGAGCTTAGAACCAAAATCATTCAGTAACTTTACTTGCGCAATCGCATTGAAAGTCAGTAGCATTAGCAAGAGCCATAGGAAAAAAGCAAGCCTTTTCATTGCTTGCCCTTTTTAAGCACCCACAGAGGCGCCATGGCAGAATCCAAGTGACCTTTATTGAACATTTGATTGAGAATGGCCACTGCACTCCAGACACGTCCGATAAACTGAAAACCTGGATAAACCGGCAAAACCCAGAAAGCCTGACAATCTTCCAATTTTCGATCCGAGAGCAGGATCAAATAAAGAACATATTGCAGGGAAACCAATAAGAAATAGAATACGTATACCAACACCATGCTTAGCAAGAAAATATGGGTGGGAATCATAACCGCCATATAGAAAGTGTAAATGACGATGGAAAACGGCATAATGACTTGGAATAGAACACCGTACCACAGCAGAAAAATGAAATTCTTCCAACCCATCACAGATGCTGTAATGCCGGATTTATGCTTATTCGAATAGATGTACCAAGTATCTCCATCCCAACGTAAACGCTGCTTGAGAAAATCGAATAAACTTTCAGGCACGTCGGTGTGAGAAACAGCATTCGGTTCAAAAACGAATTTAAGCTCTGGATAACGCACATGATATTGCTTGATGCGTAAAGTCATATCGAGGTCTTCAGCAGTACCTGTATTCCATCCACCAATTTTTTGAATGAAGGATTTGCGGAAAACACCAAACGCACCAGGTACATTGTTAATCGCGCTGAGTTGCGTAAAACCGAGCTTACCCACTTGCATGGTAAGCATGTACTCAAGGTTTTGTAACCGAGTGACCAGCGTACTTTTGGCATTACGTACCCGCATCGGACCAGTTACTGCAACCGTATTAGGATTCCCAAAATGGGAAACCGCGCTACTGACCATTCGATTATCAAACGAAGTATCACCATCCAAAGCAAAAAAAACCTCACCTTGCGCACGACTTAAACCAGCATTGAGCGAAGAAACCCTGCCCCCCCGTTGGATCTTGGGAAGAATCGTCAAAGAACGATTGGCGTAATTTTTCACCAAAGGTAGTAATTCCTTGAGTGCCTGATAGGTTGGCAGGTTTTTTTTCACACCATCAACCGCAGCAATTATTTCGATGTGCCCCGGATAAATTTGTTCCAGTAAGGAAAGCACGGTGTTTTGTACTGCTTTACCTTCTGAATAACAGGTGATCGTGCAAGTTACACGCGGAGAATAAAGAGCAATCCATGGGATATCGTTTTTTTTTCGATACAAATACCGTAACACCCCCAACCAATTGACCAAGTACAGCGGTAACTCCAGGAATAGCACAAAGGGAATGAGCATGAGCACGTATTGCAGCTCACTATATTGTGCAATCGTTAGGCGAAAAACATACCAGGCTTCTAAAAACGGATCCATTTAGAGCAACTCACCGGAAAGCCTTGCCAATAGTAATTCTGCATCTTCCTGATCGGATAATTGATCCGAACTAATACTACCAAACCGATAAATCAGTTTATGATCACTTTCTAGCATGAGCTGATTCATACTAGCTTCTATCCGCTTATGAAAACCAGCAAGCCCCTGCTTATCGGTATTCGGCAACAACAACCACAGCATATTTTCGGCTGTTCTCGCCGAAAGATCGGGTATACGCAATAGATTTCTCAACCGTTGTGCAAATGACTCCATCACCTGCAGCAATCGGGTATGACCTATCTCATCGACCAGCTCCACAAGATTGACAAAATAAATCCCAAACAAGCTAAAACTGATATTTTTATAGCGATGGGATAACACCATCATCCAATCCAAATCATGAACGAACAATTCTTTGGAAATAAAGTCCAGTTGATCGAATCCGGAAGACAAATCAAAAACTTCTCCACGGAATGCAATCACCCTACCCCGATCGCTAAGCTGCCAATGTTGAATTTCGTTGATGACCAATTCATCGGGTTTCATGGATTTTTCACACACCGCGCAACGCACCCGGATTTCGCCCTCGCTAAACGCGTGATTGCAGGATTGGCACTGATAATTCTCCAACGGCCTATCATAGTCACTGCCGATATGACGTAAATGCGTGCTGCATTTGGGGCATTTCAACATACCTGCATGTAGGAACTTATCCTGTGCATCGACACAGCCACAGGTAAAACAATGCAAGGAGGGTTGCAGCGCAATGTCAATTTCGAAACAATTGGGGCAAATATCGATAAAGCTTAAATGTGCAGAACGGCAATGCGTACATTCTCTTTGCCGGTCAATAAGTGAAACCGGCTCCAATATTTTGGCAACAGCTAATTTTCTTAACCAGGCAAAGGAATCGTCAGTATCTTCATTGAATGCTTCTAATAATGTATAGCGATAGTACCGGGAATTTTTCCATTCCCGTTGCGGTTGAATAATGAAGCCGGTACGCAACCATAAGTATTTGATCAATCGCCCCTGTGGCGTAATATAGGTTTCAGTATTTTTAAATGATTTTGATAGATCTTCAACATCACTGATTTTTTCCTGCAGCGCAGATGGCTCTGGCAATTGCCCATCCAATAATTGGTTGTCTAAAGCAGCAGGTAATTCGGTAACAAAGCAAAGTGACGCAAAAACCACATCGTCGCGGCGAATCTTGTTGATCATCTTATTGACGTACTGCGCATCCTTTCCATCAATGATGAATGCTAATGGAACCGTTTTTGTGACTTCCCACTCCGAAAAATCGCTGCAGTAATGGATGCGATATAAATTCGCATAAGCATCAGGGAGCCCAATTTTATTGGGCGAGAAAAATATCAACATTTCTGATGATTTCCATGAATCGATTTACATTGGTCCAACCTAGTCAACGGGAACATTTTGATTTCGCTTTTCCTCCTGAAACCTGCCACATACTTTTGTAATATCTAAATACTTGCATTATTCATTCTCAATTTAGATAATCATCAAAGAAATAAAGCAACTATTCCCTGCCTTATTACTGCTTAACCATAGGAAATGATGGAGAATATTTCAGCTTAGAAATTGAGTGATGGTATTCAGGAAATGATCGCTTGGGAATCAGTCGATTCACCTAAACTCGCACTTGGTATCGAGTAGACCGCTGCCAGGCCATTGATTTTTTACAATGAAAAAGGGGCTATTCCATCTAAGCAGTGATGCTAGGATGGAATAGCCCCAAATACATTAAAGAACCATAGCGCCACACTTCAAATTGAGATTGAAGGGGGTTGCCGGGAGTAGCTTATCGACTTACAGGTACAAGGTATATACAGCGCGGCGCGCAATGGTTGCTAGTAGGTTGGCAACAATGCAGCAGCAATAGCTGAATTACCAAAAAAAGAGCAGGTGGAAATTGTTGCGCGCGGTGAAAAGGAGAGACTACAAGCGGCTAAAGAAATTAGAGCCAAGAAAGCAGAAACAAGACGCGAAGAAATTGCTGGGATAGCCGGAAGGACTCAAATGAACCCTCCCGGCATTTCAAATTAAGAGAAATTACTTCTATTGCGTTCTCATAAAACGCAATATTTATATCGATATTGATTCTATGGTCTTTAGATTTTTTTACTTCAATTACTGAATTGTTACGGTGACATATTGGTAACATGAATTTCCATAACAAAAAAGCACTTGGGCAATCACGCTTTAAGTGCTTATTTTATTTGGTTGCGGGGGCAGGATTTGAACCTACGACCTTCGGGTTATGAACCCGATTGCAATAGTATTTATCTGTGTTGATTGCCATTCCCTAGAAATACAATTATCTTAATAATCATATACTAAATAGCATTACCCTTGATTGTTGTGTTGATTAATATTCGTCAGTATACCGCAAAATCGGTTACAAATATTAAGGGCGATATTATGGCAAAGGTAAAACTAACTTTCGGGCGGGTTACTGGCTTCAAATGCCCTGATGATGCAACACAAGCCTTTTTATGGTGCGATGAAGTGCCCGGTCTTGCAGTACGTGCAACACCTGGATCAAGTCGCAATCGCTATATTTTTCAATCAAAAGTTAACAAGCAAACAAGGCGAATTACCATTGGCGATGTGAGTATATGGAGCATTAGGGATGCCCAAATAGAAGCACGCCGCCTTCAAACCATCATTGACCAAGGCAATGACCCACGCGAAGTAAAGGCCGATCAAGCAGCCGCTAAGACAGCCGCCGCCATTGCCAAAAAAGCGCAGGAAACCCGCGAAACTGCTACAGTGGGTACGGCATGGGTAAATTATTTAGAATACCAAAAAGACAAAATGCAACGCTCACACATTGAGCGCGGTAAGCGATGGGGTGCGCGCCACTTAAAAGACCATGAAAATCTTTCTCAGGCAGGCGGGATAGAAAAACAACGCGGCAAAGGATTGACTAAACCGGGCGTACTGTACCCGCTGCTACAGATGCGCATGATTGATATTAACGCTGATGTACTTAAAGAATGGCAAAAGCAAGAAGCTGAGACCCGAGCAAATAACGCCCGGCAAGGTTATGAAATGTTTCGTGCATTCTGGCGTTGGTGTGCGTCACGTCCCGAATATACCAATATTATTGATGTTGAAGCAGTCGAGAGTAAAGAGCTACGAGACGAAGTACCAAGTCGAAAAAGTAAGCAGTTTGATGTTATGCAGCGGGCCCACCTTCCCACATGGTTTGCAGCCGTTCGATCGTTAGAAAATCAAGTCATTTCAGCTTACTTGCAAGGATTGCTATTACTTGGTTGTAGGCGCGAGGAATTGGCTGGTTTACGCTGGGAAGATGTTGACTTCCGATGGAGCAGTATATGGATAAAAGACAAAATACGCGAAGAAGGCCGAAAAATCCCGCTATCGCCCTATTTTGCTAGTTTATTGGCAACCCTACCACGCCGCAATCAATGGGTTTTTAGTAGCCTTACCGCAGCAAATGGCTGGATTACCGCCATTGACGCTACATGGTTTACGCCGAACTTTTGCCAGTCTTGCCGAATGGGTGGAAATGCCGCGCGGTATTGTGGCACAGATCATGGGACACGCACCTAGCGCAACCGCTGAACGTCATTACATTAACCGCCCGCTTGAATTGCTAGCAGTATGGCACGGTAAGTATGAAGCTTGGATATTGCAAGAAGCTGGGGTTAATTTTGTACCAACACAATCAGGCTTGCATGTTGTGAAGAAATAAACATAACTACAAATAATTCTTGACTCTTATAATAAACATAACTACATTAATATATGAAAGTGATTTGCGATGCCACTAAGGATGCAATAAACAAGGAAAAGCATGGCGTATCACTGACCGATGCAGCGCTTATCGATTGGGAAGCTGCGTTGATATGGCAAGACACACGGCAGACTTATGGGGAAACCCGCATGATTGCCTTGGCACCGATTAGAGAAAGATTATATTGCGCTGTTTATGTCGACCGTGAAGATAACCGGCGAATAATCAGCTTACGTAAAGCAAACTATAGAGAGGTAATTCAATATGCAAATCAAGACTAAATCAGGTCGTATTTTGGAACTACCTTCACCGGAAGAAGATGCGCAGATTACAGCAGCCGCGCTTACCGATCCTGATAATTTACCGCTAACTGATGCAGAGTTAAGTCAATTCAAGCGGGGGCGAGGAAGGCCACAGGGAAGCGGAAAAAAAGAACAAGTAACGCTGCGAATAGATACTGAAATACTTGAACAATTCAAAGCTACAGGCAACGGCTGGCAAACCAGGCTTAATGAAGCACTACGAGATTGGGTCAACAAGCAACACTGATTTACGAGCAATAACTGCCACCTGACGGAATCCGACAGAAGCGGAATCATCAAGTGAACAACTATGGCAGCCTCTAACTCGATGGGATGAAAAGCGGAAATCTTCAAGGTCTGGAGTGGTTTTCTTGAAGACGTCGACGAATAAATACTTATGAAGACAAACTATTATACTCTCGATGAAGCCGCTTCATTTTTAACTGAAGAACTGAGCGATAAAATCACACCTGATGCTGTATTAAGGTTTGCTGCAAGCAGAGAATCAGGACTCGACTTATGTATATATTTTCATGGTGCGCTTGAATTTCAACAAGAAAATACTGAAGAAGGCGGATTATGGCCATCTTTCTGCATAGCAAATAATTTCCGCGGGTACATTAAAATTCCTGTAGATGCAATTCATCCAGATAGAGATAGTTTCTCACCATTCTCATATGCAAGGGTCATAGAAGAATTAAGTAATGGCATATTTACTGACCCTTCAGCAAAAAAAGTACTTTTTCCAACGTTGTATGCCAGAAGAATCGAGCCGATGGATTCATCCTCAATAATTCCATTCCATCCGCAAGATGCAACAACTTTAAATATTTTATTGGAGCCACTGGCACAAGAGCCTATTCCCATCCCATTTGAGGCAAACCGAAGCGAATCTTTAATTCCGGAAAAAAGCTTATGTGATTTTTTAAAGAAGAACAAGAAAACCGAACAACCAGAGCCGCAATCCGCCGCATCAATAACCAAGGCTGAGATAGACGAAAATGCTTTTGAAGAAAAATTGGCAGCCTTGTTTGATCCTGTACCAGTGGAATTCCTGGAAAAAATGTTTCCTTCTGATGGCAAATGGAAACAATGGGCAGATAAGGCCAAAGCAACAGGATTGATATGCGCCCGAAAAGCTAGAGCAAAGTTTAATCCTTACCAAGCCGGAGTGTGGTTCATTCGCAAGGGGATGGAAGGATGGGATGAAGCTCGTCTATATCGAACTTTGGCAAATAACCTGCCGGCACGTTCTCGTGCCTCTAAGCACCTACTGACCGGAGACGTAGACTAACCGCCAAAATTCCGACGTACTATTAAGCGAACTCTGCAAACTTCCACCGGATTTCCGCCATTCTCCCGCCGATATTCCGCCAGATTTTCACCACTAAATCATACCTGCAATGATGAATCATCTTAAATAACGCTAAAAGGCAAAGGATGGTTCAAAATGAAAACAACCCCTGCATCATTAGAAGCACTAGCTTCGCATAATCTGCAAATTTTCCCGCCACTTGAACAAATCACGCGCACGATTCTGACGACAGAAGAAGCCGCGCACTATTTGAATCGTCGTCCTCAGACTTTGAGAACGTGGGCTTGCCTAGAAAACGGTGCGATACGTCCTATCCGTATTAATGACCGCCTTGCATGGCCGGTCAGTGAGATTAAGAAAGTATTAGGTGTGGAGGTATAACCATGCTGAAAAATGAAAACGCCCTGCGGGAACAGGGCACTTTCGATACAGCTAATAACACTGCCCTGATTATAACTTACCCAGATGCGGAAGAAAATAATTCATCACCGCCAAATTTTGGAACAGCAGGAAACAAAACCAACAAAACCGATGAAACCGATTTATCTAAAATCAGTAATGCTGGTTTTATAACTGGTATCTTTGGAGATATTGTTGGCAGTGAACGCCCAATTGTAGTCAGTTTTTCCGGTGATCCAAACAAAGTGGGGAAAAGCGCGTGGTTTGGCAAGCACTGGATTGCTGGCAAGACATCACTGCCTGATGATAGTAACAACTACACCAGCTTTGCTACTTTCAAGCCTGATGACGAAGGCAAATACAGGCGGCAGAAAAAGCAATTTGTCGCATTGTATGCGGTCATGTTAGATGATGTTGGTGTCAAGGTTGATTTTGATCGCATCACGCTCGAACCAAGCTGGAAGATCGAGACTTCCTCGGGTAATTTCCAGATCGGTTTTATTTTGGAAGAGCCAATCATCGACCCGGCCAAAGCTGATAATCTGCTAAATTCAATCATTGAAGCTGGGTTATGCGATCTCGGATCAAGTGCCGCGTGCGCATTGATAATGAGGCCGCCATGCTGGCCAACCTCAAGCGCCAGCTTGAAATCCATAACAATAACATCCAGCTGACCCAGCTCGAATTTGACCGGGTGCTGAATCATCTCAACACCGGCACTATCGTGGAACGCGCCCGCATACTGCGCGACAAGTTTGCATTGAAACGTGAAGCCGCCAATGGGCAACCTGCTGAAACGCTTTATATCAGTTTCCTCAATTGTGATGATTGGTGCATGAATGAGTTTCAGGTAACGAATCAGATCAGCATGGAAGGCAAACGCAACAACCGCTATGACGTGACTATCCTGATCAATGGCTTGCCGTTGGTGCAGATCGAACTCAAGCGCCGCGGTGCTGAGCTGAAAGTGGCGTTTCATCAGGTGAACCGCTATCAGCATGAATCGTATGATGCTGGGGCTGGATTGTTTCAATATGTGCAGCTCTTCATCATCAGCAATGGCGTGAATACCAAGTATTTTTCAAACAATAAATTCCAATCGTTTGAACAGACTTTTTTCTGGACAGATAAAGGGAATAATCGCCTATCAGACTTATGTAAATTTGCTAAGGAGTTTTTAAAGCCTTGCAATGTCGCCAAGATGATCACGCATTACACCGTGATTACTGAGGAAGGCGTATTAAAGATTTTACGCCCTTATCAGTTTTACGCCACGGAAGCGCTGGTGGATCGGGTCAAGAACAGCAATGACAATGCGTATATCTGGCATACCACCGGATCAGGCAAAACGCTGACTTCCTTCAAAGCCAGCCAGATCATCATGCGCCTGCCCAAGGTGCATAAAGTGCTGTTTGTGGTCGACCGCAAAGACCTGGATTATCAAACCACACGCGAATTCAATGCGTTTTCCAAAGGCAGCGTGGATGCCACCACCGACACACACAATTTGGTAAAGCAGCTCACCGATGACAGCACCAAGCTGATTGTCACGACCATCCAGAAACTCAATAACGCACTGATCAAACCCTATTACTTCGATAAGATTGCACACCTGCAAGCTCACAAGTTTGTATTTATTTTTGATGAATGTCACCGCAGCCAGTTTGGCGAAACGCACCAGAACATCAAGCGCTTCTTCAGTAATGCGCAGATGTTTGGCTTTACCGGTACACCGATCTTTGCTGATAACGCCAGCAATGGATTTGGGCAGATCAAGACCACCAAAGATTTATTTGGTGAATGTTTGCATAAATATGTGATTGTCGATGCCATCAAGGATGAAAATGTGCTGCGCTTTGCCGTGGAATATGTCGGCAAATATCAATACAAGGACAGCGCCAATCAACTGGATATTGAAGTCGAGGCGATCAATAAGCAGGAATTATTCGACAGCCCGCTGCGATTGGAGAAAATCACCGATTACATTCTGGCTCACCACGCACAAAAGACCAAAGCACCCAGCTTTACCGCAATGTTTTGCGTCAGCAGCATCGACAACCTGATCCAGTATTACGCGCTATTCAAACAAAAACAGGCTGGAATAGCACGCCCGCTTAAAATTGCCACGATATTCAGTTATGCCGCGAATGAACCCAGCCCGCTGGCCAATGGCATGATTCCGGAAGAAGCGCCTGATGTGCCCAGTGATGCACGGGTGAATCAAAGCAGCCGAGATAAGCTGGATGAGTTTATTGACGATTACAATGTGATGTTCGGCACCAAATACAGCACCAACGACAATCAATCCTTCTATAACTATTATCAGGATATTGCCAAACGGGTGCGCAGCGGTGAGATTGATATCCTGCTAGTAGTAAATATGTTTCTGACCGGCTTTGACAGCCCGCGCTTAAATACCTTGTATGTGGACAAGAACCTCAAATTTCATGGGCTGGTGCAGGCTTTCTCGCGCACCAACCGCATCCTGAATGAAAAGAAATCGCAGGGCAATATCGTGTGTTTCAGGAATCTGAAAGCCGCCACCGATGAGGCCATTGCCTTATTCTCAAACAAGGATGCCAAAGAAACAGTATTGCTGGAACCGTATGAAAGCTATGTGGCGCAATTCAACAAGGCAACTGAAGAATTATTAGACATTGCCCCTACAGTTGCCAGCGTGGATGTGTTGCCCGATGAAAAAGCAGAGCTGGCCTTTGTCACCAAGTTTAGGGAATTGCTGCGCATTAAGAACATCCTTACCACTTTTGCCGATTTTGATGATGCAAACTTAAACCTGGAGCCGCAGCAGTTTGAAGACTACAAAAGCAAATATCTGGATATACACGATAAGGTAAAAAAACACACTGATCCTGATAAAGTCTCCATTCTTGAAGATGTCGACTTTGAATTGAGCCTGATCCACCGCGATGAAATCAATGTGGCTTATATTCTCAATCTGCTGGTTAGCCTGAATAAACTCAATCCTGAGGAAGCGAAGAAACGCCAGAAGGAAATCATTGACCTGGTGGCCGGTGAAATTCAACTACGCAGCAAACGCGCACTGATTGAAGCCTTCATTGAAGAAAACCTGCCCAAACTCAAGCCGAATGAAAACGTCATTCAAGCGTTTGAGAATTATTGGACGGCCAATAAAAAAGAAGCACTCAAGAAGCTATGCGCAGAAGAAAACCTGTCACCGCAAGAACTGGAAAAAATACTGAACCACTATACCTTTGCTAATCGATTGCCACGTGATCAGGAAATTGTCGACACGCTCAACTTTAAGCCCAAGATATTGGAGCGCAAACCGATCATTGAGCGGGTGGCTGATAAGATCAAGTCGTTTATTGATACATTTGTTGAAGGGATGGGCGGAAGTGTCTAGAGAACGCTTCAGTAGACTTGAGAATCTTGTCGGTTATATCGGTTTCATCGGTTTTTCTTGTTGGTTTATGAAATTTGGCAAACGGAAAAAATTTCATGCTGGATGTTCATCCTAAAAAATCACGGTTCCTCCCTGGACTTTTCGAGCACGCGGGTATTTCGATCCTCGTTAATTTCCTAGCGGAGCGGAAATGAAAACGGGTTCACATCTTTACAACAAATTAGAGGAAATTAATAATGAATATTACGCAACTTGCAAAGCAGATCGGGATCAGTCGCAAGTTGCTTCACAGGCACATAAAACGCGGCTGCCCAACGGATAGCCTTGAATCTGCCCTTCTTTGGCGGTCAAAGAATCTGGATTTAACGCAGACCAAACAAGGCAGGATCACGGGCAACACCGGCGGCGGAAAAAGTAAACCGGGTTCACAGGTTAACGCAACAACAATAAAAGCAATACAACCTCATGAGGTTGAGCGCATTGTTAACGAACGAACCCTAACTAAAATTATCCCGAATCGGTATTTCGAAAGAGTTGATTGGCTGGTGGCCGCCTTGAAAGAAGCCGGGGTTACTGTGACTGGTGGGCAAGTGGTTGACATTCAGGACACGTTATTTTCAACATATTTGGATGAAATAGTTTACGGGTATTTCGAGATTGACGGTAGTTTCAAGTTACCGCCTCTTTTTGAGATGCGTATTAACACTAAAGAGCATAAGTCACGAATTGCGGCACTAGATCAATTATTAAGTGAATACAACCAGTAGAATGACGAATAAGCTATTATTTTTTAACACTTAAGGCTTATCTTCAAAACAACCTGAACCGCAGCAAATCAGCTACATAATTGATTATTCACAATATTAAGTATATTAGAATATGGAAAACAAACTACCGAAAGGTTACGCTCTCAAGCTTCTGAAATCATGCGAATTAGGCGCAAAAAATAAATTAATCGGCATGTACTCCACCGAAGGAGAGGCTGAAGCAAAAACCAAAAGTCTTGGCTGCTCACTTAGCGTTTTTCAGATTCTGGATATTTACGGTAATCGTACATTGACCGCCAAATAACTCGCAGCAGAAAACATACTATACCCGTGTTTTTATATCGGCGGGGCGGTCATGGTTCTTATGTTAGCAACCGCACGGAACTTATCCAAAAATATAAATACAATCTTATCTCACAGCTGATAACTCTCTAGATGTGAAGACCGCATGACGAAGTGCGTTTAGCATAGCCGGGATTCGTCAAGGAAGTAGATCTAAACCCTCCCAGTGCGTTTTCTCCTCCCTTCTCTCACGAACGCATTGGGGTTTTTTCAGATCCAATTTGATTATCAATTAATTAGCAAATTCCTCCTTCTTGTAGCATAGCTTATGATCTTTCTTATATTGAGGAGCAGAAGCAATGTTCTATACCGTACAGAAGAGTGTAGGAATAATGGGTATTATTAGCAGCGTAACTTTGAGAATCTCTAAATAAATAATTTTAAATAAGGAATATATAAAAATGAAAATATCTAATTTATTAATGATAGTGACATTAGGCTTGTTTTTTTCAACTGCACATGCAACAGAAACACTACCTGAAAAAAGCGAAGCAACTAAAAATGACATAAAACGCGATGCGAATAAAGCTGTCGACCGTGTAGATGAGGCAACTTGTACTGGCACTGATGCAGAATGCGCGAAAAGAAAAAAGCACTTAGGATTTTTAGTCACTAACTGCTTGTTCTTATTGGTTGCGGGGGCAGGATTTGAACCTACGACCTTCGGGTTATGAGCCCGACGAGCTGCCAGACTGCTCCACCCCGCGTCAGGACGAGGATTATAACACAAGCTAGTCTATACAGGTCAATCAAAGTCTCTTGTTCCCTACAATTCTCGATAAAAGCAATGAAAATCTAGCACTGTGACAAATGATCAACCCATTGACACTTGATCAGTAAAATGAGAAAACCCTTTTTATGTTCGATTTACTCCATTTCTATACCTGTTCTGTCCCTTTCAGTTGTATTTAAATTTCCTACACCATGGCTACACAAACACAGAAAATAAAAAAGCACTTAAGATTATCGATCTCTAAGTGCTTGTTTTTATTGGTGGCCAAGGGCGGAATCGAACCACCGACACAAGGATTTTCAGTCCTCTGCTCTACCGACTGAGCTACTTGGCCATTTACTAAGTACTGTTTGTTATGATGTCAATGAAAATTTTTCCAACCCTCATTGACATATTTTATATGATGGTACCCGTGGCGCGCCCGGCAGGATTCGAACCCACGACCCCTTGGTTCGTAGCCAAGTACTCTATCCAACTGAGCTACGGGCGCTCAATATAATCATTTCGTTCCGGTTTTTTAACCAGCGGGGGAGATTATATCAGATTGCAGCAATAACGGAATTCGAAGTTATATTTTTTACGTTACATCAGGCTAATCTAATCCGTATACACGGATAATTCGATCGAACAGTATTATATTGAAATTTCATTTACTGTTTCTTAACATCTTAATAGACTAATAGATTGTGTCTGCTAGTCTAGAGACTTATTATTTATAGCCTATCACGTCAATTTTAATGCATCATTTATTGTAGTAATGCCTTAAACATCTTCTTCCGGTTTTGGATCTTCTTTCACAGATGGCTGAATATTCGAACTCTGATAATGGGTCATCGTTTTTCCGGGTATTTTAGGTGTTGCGCAACACACATCGGTATTCTGTGCGCGATGACGTAATACATGATCTATTAACACCAATGCAAGCATGGCTTCGGCAATAGGTGTAGCACGAATGCCGACACAGGGATCATGTCGACCGTGCGTTTCGACAATCACCGGCATACCGTTTTTGTCGATTGAACGTCTTTCTAAACGTATACTGGATGTTGGTTTGATCGCAATATTGACAGTAATGTCTTGTCCGGTTGAAATGCCACCCAGTATACCTCCGGCATTATTGCTCAAAAATCCATCCGGTGTTATTTCATCGGAATGTTCTGTACCTTTTTGTGTGATGCAGGAAAAACCTGCGCCTATTTCAACGCCTTTCACCGCATTGATACTCATCATGGCATAAGCTATTTCTGCATCCAAGCGATCGTAAACAGGCTCTCCCAGCCCGACAGGCACTCCTTCCGCAACAACGCTAATCTTGGCCCCGACCGATTCGCCCGATTTGCGCAATTGGTCCATAAAGTTTTCTAATTGTGTAACGTAGCTGTTGTCGGCCACAAAAAAGGGATTATGATTGATATCATCCCATTGTTTAAAGGGTATTTCGATAGGTCCCAGTTGCGACAAATAGCCCCGAATATTGATTGAAAATTTTTCCCGTAGCCATTTTTTTGCAATGGCACCCGCTGCTACACGCACGGCAGTTTCACGTGCTGATGCACGCCCACCACCTCGATAATCGCGAATACCGTATTTTTGCCAATAGGTATAATCCGCATGGCCGGGACGAAACACATCCATGATCTTGCTGTAATCTTTACTGCGCTGATCTTCATTACGAATCAATAATGCAATGGGTGTACCGGTAGTGAAGCCCTCGAATACACCGGATAGAATTTCCACTTGGTCCGATTCGCGGCGCTGTGTCACGTGTCGTGATGTGCCAGGTTTACGCCTATCCAATTCCTGTTGAATGTCTTCCGTCGAGATTGCCAATCCGGGCGGACACCCATCCACTACGCAGCCAATCGCCGGACCATGTGATTCGCCAAAAGAAGAAACACAAAAAAGCTTTCCTAATGTATTACCAGACATTCTAAGTTCTCTTAAACAAATTTATTGGGAAACTATCGTCGATGCTTTCTATTAAAACAAAGATAGTTTAATTTTCTTGAGATTGTTTCAGATCAATGATGAAATTGTCTTATCGTGTTATCTCTATATACCAGTAAAATGCAGAATACATTTTTTACTTCCAGTATTAATTACTGCAATAAATCATCCTAAAAACGATTATTTTTTAACACTCCATAAAAACAAATTTTCTTATCATTTAAAACCATATCTCTGTGATCAACAAAATTAATATCAGGATCTTATATGAATACACCACAAGTAAAAGAATTTCTCGTAAAACTGCAAGATGATATCGTAAAAGGACTGGAAGCAGTAGACGGCAAAACATTTAAACGCGATCAATGGGATCGACCGGAAGGTGGAGGTGGTATTAGTCGCGTGCTCGAAGAAGGAAACGTGCTGGAACGTGGTGGTGTTAATTTCTCGCATGTATATGGCGCTGGATTGCCTGCATCCGCTACGGCTGCACGTCCAGAATTAGCAGGCCGCTCGTTTCAAGCGATGGGTGTATCATTAGTATTGCATCCGCGTAATCCTTATGCTCCTACTGTACACATGAATGTACGTTTTTTTGAAGCACTTAAGGAAGGCGCTGCGCCCGTTTGGTGGTTTGGTGGTGGAATGGATTTAACACCGTACTATGGTTTTGAAGAAGATGCGATTCATTTTCATCATGCTTGTAAAAGCGCTTTACAACCTTTTGGTGACGATTGTTATCCTCGCTTAAAGAAATGGTGTGATGAATATTTTTACCTGAAGCACCGCAAGGAACCACGAGGTATTGGTGGTGTTTTCTTTGACGATTTAAATCAACCTAATTTTGACACTTGTTTCAATCTAACGCGTAGTGTTGGCGAGCATTTTTTACCAGCGTACCGCCCAATATTGGAGAGACGCAAAGATATTCCCTACGGTGAACGTGAACGTGATTTTCAGGCCTACCGTCGTGGACGCTATGTAGAATTTAATCTGGTATGGGATCGTGGCACGTTATTTGGGTTACAAACCGGCGGACGCACAGAATCAATCTTAATGTCTCTACCACCGATTGTGAAATGGCGCTATGACTGGAAACCAGTCGTGGGCAGTGCCGAGGATAAGCTGTATACAGATTTTCTGATTGGAAAGGATTGGGTGTAGTAGTTTGCTTCGTTTATTACCTCAGGATAAAAAAATGGAAATCAATCGGTGAGCAAGATATCACTGAATACTCAAATCTTGTTGGGCACTTTATTCGGTATTTTGTCGGGCCTCTGGTTTGCCATGTTGGGCCAGGAATCCAGTGTGACACAAAACACTTTGTATGCAGCAAAACTGGTCAGTACATTATTCATTGATTTGTTGCGTATGGTACTGATTCCGCTAGTCTTTACATCAATTGTGGTTGGTGTGGCCAATTTACGCTCACATCAGCAAATGAATCGTGTTTGGCAGGGAACACTGTTTTTCTTTTTTTCAACCATGGCACTTTCTGTTGTGCTGGGATTAACGGCTGCCAATTTACTGCAACCCGGTAGTGGGCTGCAAATTGCGATGTTTCAGGATGCCATGCAGGGATTTCAGGCAACGCAGATGTCATTGCCTGATTTCTTTGCCCATTTTCTGCATTCATTATTTCAAAATCCAATCGCCGCACTGGCGCAAGGCAACGTGCTCGCGGTGGTGATATTTGCCCTATTGCTAGGCATTGCGTTGGTGGTGGGTGGTGAGCGTTATCGCAATATCCTGACACTCATGCAGGAATTCCTGGAATTGATATTGATGCTGGTGGGATGGATCATGCGTCTGGCGCCTTTCGGTATCATGGCATTATTGCTGCAACTAGTTGCTACACAAGATACCGGTTTGCTGACAACCATGACCAAGTTTATGGCGATTGTAATCGGCACTACATTGTTGCACGGCGTGGTGGTTCTTCCGCTCATCCTCTATCTGATTACTGGCATGACACCCATTAAATTCTGGTTGGGTGCGCGAGAAGCACTCATTACTGCTTTTGCGACCAGCTCCAGCGCGGCAACACTACCCGTTACATTGCGCTGTGCTGAACAGCATTTGCACGTCAAACGGGATGTGGCGGGGTTTGTAATTCCACTGGGCGCTACCATGAATATGGATGGTACTGCACTCTATGAAGCAGTCGCCGCCCTGTTCATTGCCAATCTAGTAGGTATTGAACTCAGCCTGTTGCAACAGGTGATTGTATTTCTCACCGCCATGCTGGCAGCAATCGGTGCGCCAGGTATTCCCAGTGCCGGCATGGTTACAATGGTTGTGGTATTGCAATCGGTTGGATTGCCCGTTGAGGCGATTGCCATTTTGTTACCGATTGATCGGATACTCGATACTGTTCGCACCACGGTGAATGTGGAAGGAGATCTGGTGGGAAGCTTGGTGGTGCAGAAATGGATCAGACAAGATAAACCAAGCGAATAAGATATTCGCTTCTTACTATTCTTTTTAAATGAGATCGTTATCACGGAAACGTTGCTGTACTTCCAATACCTTATCGACATTATTAATCAATGCCTCCACACAATCACGATCAAGCTTGGAGTTGGACATTTGCTGCAGCACCGCAAAAGCTTCTTCATTACTCCATGGTGTCTTATATGAACGACGTGAAGTCAGCGCATCAAATACATCGGCCACGGCGCTGATACGTGCTTCAATTGGAATTTCATTGCCTTTCAAGCCATTGGGGTAGCCACTGCCATCAATTGCCTCGTGATGATACTCGGCAATATTACGTAAGATATTGGCGTGACCGAATGTCCCCAGACTAAAGTCCTCAAGAACGGAATCAATAATTTCACGGCCTTTTGCCGGATGGGTTTTCATCACATCAAATTCTGCTGCATTCAGTTTGCCGGGTTTGCGCAGGATGCTGTCCGGGATGCCAATCTTGCCGACATCATGCATCGGCGAGAACAGGAAAATATGCTCAATCTGCTCATCGGTAATCTGATAGCTCGGAGAAAGGTCGCGAGCAATGAGCCGCGCGTAGTGCGCAGTACGATCAATATGCGAGCCGGTTTCAAGATCACGATAATGCGTCATGCTACGTGCGGCGCGAACTGCAGCAAGCAGAGTGCGTATGGCAGTGAGTTCATTAATGACCATCAGTGCGATTAAATGACCATAGATATCGATCTGACGCAGTACTTTAGGTGTAAATGGATGCTCCTGATGGGAATTAAAAAACAGAAAACCTATGAAAGTGCCGCTTTGATAAAGCGGCATGGTGTAACTGGATTTATAACCTTTGGCAGCGACACGTTTGGTATGCTCATGCGTACCTTGAGAAAAAATATCAAGATCCTGCACCAAGCGTGGGCGACGATGCTCGATGATGGCTCGTAATGAAGGCGCGGAACTAAGCGGCGCGTCGTAAGTGGTTACCGGACTGTCATTGCCTTCAGTACTGTGAGTATAAGTTTTGAGCATTTCTGTTTTTTCGTCAAACAACGCAATAGCCAAGCGATCAATAAATGGAAAATCCTGGCGCATGACTTGATGCAAGAAACGCAATTTTTCTGTCAGTGGCAGGTTTTCATGCAGATTAGCCAACGTGTCCTGGTGCGTAAACAAATCTTCTTCTTGTTGCATAAAATTCCTTCCAGCAAATTTTGGGTCAATAAAGTTATTTAGCTCATATTAAACTTGTTTTGATTGTAAAACCATCATGTGACAAACTGCTGCGCGCACAATTCGTGCAAGCTGGTTAACTCGGATTCGAATCAATATCGGATGCCGCGACCAGATTAGTAACAAGCAAAATGAATCGACACGGGGTTTGAACTGACCCCCAGAAGTTGGACGTTTACAAAATAGCTGACTGCGTTGCAAACTGTGACCTACAGTCTACCGGACTCAATCCGTTCAATTTGAGCTTTATCCGCTCATGGTTGTAATAACGAATGTTCATGCAAACCTGCGTCAAGCTGCTCAATACTGTCGAATTCGGTGAAGCGGAAAAATTCCGTTTTCAGTGTGCTGAAGAAACTTTCGTTAGCAGCATTACGTGGGATACACATCTGACGCCACGGTACCTTACCTATCCCGGGCTTTACTCTGTTAGTTAGTAGGTATATGGATGGAATGGTGGACTCAGTAATGAGTCAGTCGAGGTTATTTTCATCACAGCTCTTACACATTAACTTCAACTTTTAACCCCGACTAATAATCGGGGGATTACAACATGAACAATAGCTTACCTCGACCGATGAAAGTTTCTAAGCCTAATGATGTTTTTTGTTATTTTTAAATTCATTCACAATCACATAACCACCCGAAATAACTAAATCAGGGTATTCCAACAATTTAAATCTTTCGAATGGGTTACCACGCACAGCGATGATGTCGGCAGGCTCACCTTGTAATAGTGTACCCAATAATGGTTTACCTAAATTCTTACCTGCTTCAGAAGTTGCCGCCTTAAAAATATTCAGCACATCAGTAAATTCGATCGTCTCACCACTCGTTAAATGCAATAGCAATCGCATTTCTTCACCATTGATGCCCCAAGGTACATTATCATGGCCGATTTCAGAGCCATAGATAAATTTCGATTTTGAATCCATACTATGCGCCATGATATGTGCAAGTTTATGCATATTGGTATGAACACCCGTGCAAGCGGAAAGTGTATCGATGGTCGTTACAAAGGTAACATTCTGAGCAACTGCACGATGCAGTAAATCTTCGCGGATTTCAGCACAAGGAATGTGTGCCCATTCGTCAACGCCACCTTCCAGTGCAAGCTCAACACCCGTATTTTCACCGACATGCGCCATGACCCGTTTATTCAGAAAATGCGCTTTAGCGACGATTGCCTTGACAATATCCAAAGATAGAATCGGCCAGGGAGTTTTGGGTGGTTCACCATGACCGTGACTGGACATCCAAGGCGCACCCGCCTCACCCCCTGGCTCTAGTGAGATTTTAATGATGGTTGAGCCGCCATCAACCAGGTCTTTAACTACTGCCTCAGCTTCTTCTATGTTAGTAACAGCAATCCCGACAGCATCATATTTATTATGAGCACTGTGACCGTGGCCAAAAATATTCAATGGATAACCACCCATTGCCTGAATGATAGGGCCAGCGCTTAAAACACGTAATGCACCGGCGCTATCCGATGGTTTTCGCAGGGGGCCACCAGTGTCTCTGACGGTGGTAATGCCATGCTTCAAAACTTTTTCATGAGGGATATTTTGAATCGCCAAATGTGCATGCGATTCAATGAAGCCGGGTAGAATGGCCGCATCGCCCAAGTCCATTGTACGATGGCAATGTCCTGTTAATTCTGATTGATCGCCTACTTTCACGATTTTATTATCTTTAAACAGGATGGCCGCATTTGCCAACAAATTAAAGCCATCAAACACTCGATCGGCATGCAATATTTGGCAATGGTTGCTTTGTGCAAAGCTATTAAAACTTAGTATCTGCCCTAAAAGCAAAACTACAACTAACTGTGTTATGGGCATTAACGTTTTTCTGTGAATCATTCCTCTTTCCTTATGAAATTGCATTTATTGCTTATGATGTTGGAAACATAGGGAAGAAAAGAATCGCTTTATTGCCTTGTAACTACGACACCGATTTTTCTCTTTTGCCACTATTTCTTGCCATTGTAGGGAAGAACGCTGGGGCTGATAATGCGACAAATTGTCGCATCTCAGATAGAAATAAGATTTTTTAGAAACCGGAAAGGTTGTTTAATCCAGGTTAAGGGGTAGACAAGCTGTTACACACAAGCAGCCAAAATATTCAAAAACTTGATCCCGGCTGCTTTAAGAATTCAGTTTCTTCAGTGCTTGAAATACGTCCTAATATGGTATTTCTATGCGGATATCGACCAAATCGATTAATAATCTCTTTATGCTTTAATTCAAATTCGTAACTCAATGGTAGCACCGACTCACGATAGAGTATTTCCGCAATCTCATGAATTTTATTGGATTCACTATGCATATATGGAACTAATAGAAATGTACACTCTGTAGCTGATAAAAGTTTGGGAACTTCCAAACGAACGGCCTCTTGAGCTAAAACTAATGCCATAGCATCATTTGAAAACGCTTTGGGTGTATTTCGGTAAATATTTCTCGAAAACTGATCAAGTACAATAATCTCAGCCAGTCGTCCCTTTGGTTCTTTACGCCAACCGTATAACTCACCTTTTTCCGCCTGGTTGAGAAGATGGACAAAGCGATCTTTAATGCGGCCATCAAAAATTGGATCTGCAATCCACCACATTTTCGGGTCAATTTCTTCAAACCAGAATTTTAAAACTTCGTTAAACATATTTTCCCCGAATATCTCTTTCGGCAAACATTTAATGTAAGCTGCGCGCAACCAGAACCCTCAAGCTCATTTAATCACATCGTATCGCTCGACGCACCACTACTGTCGTCCGGGCGCTTGTGCAGTATCTATCCCATAAATTACCTCTCCGTAACTGGCTGTACTCTACACCAGCACATCGTGGAACTAAAAAATATCTAAGATAGTAGATATAAGATTAGCTTTTGATCGCAAACAAGAATAATGGGCACCGCAATAAATGATGACACAGACAAAACCGGAAAATGACATCCATATTTCAATCGATTGTAGTTATAGCCTGCCTGTAATACTATTTGATCTACTAAGTCACGATCCCTAGGCAAGTACAGTGAGGCCACTTTAAGTAGTCACCTCGTGTACCACTGGCCCAATTAAAAGGAGAACCAATGAAACCCCATGCTTTTGTAGCGATGCCGTTCGGCATCAAAAAGAACCGTGAGGGTAACGAGCTCAACTTCAACCGCATTTACGAAGAATTAATCAAACCAGCTTTAGAAGCAGCAAATTTAGAACCATTTAGGGCCGATGAAGAAATACGTGCGGGCAATATCATCACCGACATGTTTCAAGAACTTTTGGTCGCAGATCTGGTGGTTGCTGATATCACCGTCGATAATCCCAATGTCTGGTATGAATTAGGTGTTCGTCATGCCTTACGCGCACGAGGAACCGTGCTCATCAATGGTGGGCAACTCACCAATGCGTTTGATATTCAACCGGATCGTAAGTTACGCTACAGCATTAAAGATGGCGGCCCTGATCCGGCAACACTGGAACAAGATAAAAAAGCATTAACGGATATGATCGTGAGTACGATGGAATCCTGGCATGAGCGCAAGATCAGCCCGATTTATCATGCGCTACCCAATCTTCAGGAACCGGATTGGAAATCTTTACGTATTGGAGACGTGCGCGAATTCTGGGATCAACATGAAGCATGGCAACAGCGCATCGATTCAGCGAGAAAATCCAGTCAAATCGGCGATCTCTTAGTGCTGGCTGATGAAGCGCCGATTGCAGCTTTCCGAGCAGAAGCTTGGATTGAAGCCGGTATTGCGTTACGTAAAGCAAAACGATTCAACTTTGCCATTGAACAACTGCAACGTGGATTGGCCATTGATCCAGATAATTTACGCGGTTTGCGCGAGATGGGTATCTGCCTGCAACGATTGGCGCTTCAAGGCGAATCAACTCATTCGCTGGATGATGTACGAGCGCATTATCACAAGATCCTGGATAAGCAAAATTCAAAATTTAATAGCGATTCAGAAACTTGGTCATTATTAGGCCGCGTGGATAAGGATGCCTGGATAGCTTCCTGGTATCAGGACAACAAATCGAGCGAACAGTGGCGACAAGAAGCTGCTTACGAAGAAGCACTACTGCGTGCCGCAATAGAAAATTACGCAATCGGTTATCGTCACGACCAGAGTCACTTCTATTCAGGCATTAATGCACTGACATTAATGCATTTGTACCGTCATTTAACCAACGATTTTCGTTATGACAGGGAAATTGCCATTTTATCCGGAGCCGTCCGATATGCGGCTGAATATGCAACCAACCCAACAGAATTGTTCTGGTCAAAAGCGACACTGGGAGATATAGAAGTGCTTGCTGGTACACCCGGCAGTATAAAAATCGCATACCAAGAAGCGATCGTTCATAGTAATAAAGACTGGTTTGCGCTTGACTCTTGCCGTGATCAACTGATACTCCTAAAGAATCTTGGCTTTCATCCAGAAAATGTGGAAATGGGGATTGCAACGTTTGATCGTGCAATGCAAAAATTGAACAAACCTGACGATCATTGGAAGCCTAAAAAAGTATTTCTATTCAGTGGCCATATGATGGATGCTCCGGATAGGCCCATACCACGGTTTCCAGCAGAAAAAGTATCCACAGCGGCTCAAAAAATCGCCAATGCCTTGCATCAACTGGATGCCGGACCGGAAGATTTTGCGCTTACTCAAGGCGCAAATGGCGGTGATCTTTTATTCACAGAAGTCTGTCAGCAACTCGGCGTTAAAGTGCAATGGCTGCAACCATTTGACGAACCACAATTCATAGAAAAATCCGTCATCAACCCAGATAAAATTTGGCTTGATCGCTATCGGTCGGCGAAAGAAAAGCTTACCCATGGCATTCGCTCAGCACCTGGGCAACTCGGGCCACCGCCGAAAGGCATCGATCCCTATGTGCGCTGCAACTTGTGGTTACTCTATACAGCCTTGTCATACGGCATCAGAAAAGTACATTTTATTTGTCTCTGGAATGGCAGCGGCGGTGATGGTGTGGGTGGCACCGCGCATATGTATCAGGAAGTCAAAGAAAGAACAGGAAATGTTACTTGGATTGATACCCGAGAACTTTAGCAATTCATTGATGTTTAGAGGTGATTTTAGGCAGAATTTACTTACAAGAGAATATTATGAGCGATAAATTGAAAATTCGTATCACTTCTCCAGGCCCCAAAAAAATCTTATCGTGTGATGGTGGGGGTATTTTGGGACTGATCAGTGTGGAAATTCTGGCCAAATTAGAAGCTGACCTACGTATACAGTATAAAAAACCGGATCTGGTGCTTGCCGATTGGTTTGATTTTGTTTGTGGCACCAGTACCGGCGCCATGATCGCGGCTTGCATTTCTACTGGCATGTCTATGGATACTATCCGAAAATTCTACGTCGACGGCGGTAACCAAATGTTCGACAAGGCATTCATTATTAAGCGCCTGTATTATAGTTATAACGATGAACCCTTGGCGGAAACATTAAAAAAAGAGCTTAACCAAGCGCTTGGATACGAATACAGTAAAGGTAAACCGTTAGCAACATTGGGTGACGAAGGCCTACGTACGTTACTAATGGTCGTGCTGCGTAACCATAATACTGACTCTCCGTGGCCGGTATGGAATAATCCCGATGCGAAATATAATCTTCGGAGTCGCGCCGATTGCAATCTCAATCTGCCTTTATGGCAGGTGGTACGCGCAAGCACCGCAGCACCGACTTTCTTCCCTCCGGAAATCATAACATTAGGTTCTGGAAAACAATTTCTTTTTCTTGATGGCGGCACCACCACATATAACAATCCGTCATTTCTTGCTTTCCAAATGGCAACGGCAGCACCGTATCATGTCAATTGGAAAACCGGCGTGGATCAATTATTAATGGTATCGGTAGGTACCGGTCTTAGTGCGAAAATACAGCCGGAATTAGATGCCAGTGAACTCACTATTTTTGATCACGCAAAAAATATCCCATCTGCCTTAATGAATGCTGCCAGCGCTGGTTGGGACATGACTTGCCGAACGATAGGCGCATGCCGCTTTGGCCCTTCCATTGACCGAGAATTTGGCGATATGGTACAAACCAGGGATGAATCTCAGTCAAATTGGACGGGTAATAAACAATTTACCTATGTTCGCTACGATCCGGAGGTGACACAATCTGCTCTCAATACGCTGGGTTTGAACGATGTGAAAGCTGAAAAAATTCAAGTCATGGATTCGGTCAAACACATTCAGGATATTCAGCGAGTAGGCGTCGCATATGCGAAAAAATATGTCACGCTCAACCATCTGTCGCCGTTCGATTCTCAACCTTTGTAACAAAGCCACATCAAATATTGTAGCCGATAAACAATCATATCGAAGCAAACACGATGAAATCAACAGTGAAGTATTGGAACACATTCGCTGCCGAAAATCTCAACAAATGGAATCCCGTTGCTGGATTGGAAGGAATGGTTGAGGAGCTGACTTTGAGCAGCGATCCGGTAACCGGTGAATATACCCGCCTCACCCGCTTCCATGCTGGTGCAGATACGACAACATTCGGCAGTAAAAGCCATCTTTATCCGGAAGAAGTATTCATCGTCAGTGGCCGACTTTACGACCAAGCGTTTGACTTATGGTTGGAAGCTGGACATTACGCCAGTCGACCTCCTAATGAAATTCATGGCCCATTTAAAACGGATATCGGCTGTATGGTCTTGGAAATTTCGTTTCCCAATCGAGTATGAGCTGCAATTGCCTTTTATGCGCTAAACCCAACCTTCCTGCAACATAACACTGCCAATCAATTGTGCAGCAGCTTCAGAAGATTCTGCAATCTCGACAGCAATCTTTTATAACTGATAGCAAGTCTGTCACAGCACAATTTTCGCAGCGATGCTATGCAAATCTAATCACTGCTTAATCACTGTACTCCGTTTTTAACAGCACGTCCCGTAACCTTTGAGCCACAAAGCATCAAAGCACAAAGAACAAAGTATCAAAAATCCCTGGAGATACGAAAACCAAGGAGGTTGCCGGCAACATCGGTGCCGAGCCTGCCACGGTTAGCCGACCGCAGGTCCAGAGGATCGTTGTTCCAAGAACCGCCCCGAACCACCCGGATGCCGCAATTTCCCTCATCCTTTTCCAACCACGCAGAGCCATCTTTTGGCGCATTGTCGTAATTGCTGTGCCAGCAATCTTGCGTCCATTCAGCAACATTACCCAATAGATCAAACAATCCAAATGGATTTGCCGCAAAACTGGCGACGGGCGCCGTGTTGACATAAGGGTCACGGCAATCCGCCAGAACCCAGTCACTAGCGGCAATGGTTTGCGCTTCCTGTCCCAATCCATTAGCATAACTGCATTGATGATTGTCGCGATAAAACCGTGTCGTGCGGGTTCCCCCGCGCGCCGCATACTCCCACTCGGCTTCGGTCGGCAAACGATACGGTGCATCAGTTTTCCGGGATAACCAGTGCACATAGGCTTGCGCATCATCCCAGGAAACACACACCACCGGATGCTGATCGGTTTGTGTAAACCCCGGATTCTTCCAGTTGCGCTCCGATACTTGCTCACCCTGTTTTTTGTCGGCATTCCAGATTAAGCAACCTTTGCCGTTTTTTTCAGCCGTGGTGTAGTACTGTGCTTCCTCAACAAATTGCCGGAACTGACCCACGGTAATCTCACAACGGCTGATGGCAAACGGTTTGGGTATCGTAACTAGGCGCTGTGGGCCTTCATTGGCTTGACGATCAGGTTCATCATCTGCTGACCCCATCAAAAAATGTCCTGGACGAATCGCTACCAGGGTGGGCGCTTGATTATTACCCGCTTGCTGGCAAGTTTGCGCGAGTTTCTGGGTAATCACAATATCAGCCTCAGCTTGATCACCTAGTGGCGGGGTCGTATCAAGGGTGATCGGCGTGCTACTTTTTTTTGCTTCTTCCTGAGTCTGCTGAATTTGTTTCCTAACCGATGGATTATTGGGAGCCATGTTATTTCCTGCCCCATAAAGCGAATCGCTGCTTAGGAAAATAAACACGAGCATCGATAGGAAAAGGCAGCATTTCCGCAGAAACGCGAAAATACTGCCCGCCGAACACAGCACCCTCTTTGGTTGGCATAACCGCACAACCGGGAGATGCCGCGTATGGGCACCTGCTGCACACCCGGAAGATCCTTGAATCACCCGGCTCTGGCATAACTGCAGGTGTACTGGAGATACGAAAACCGAGGTTGTTGTTGGCTTCATCGGTGTTGTTCCTGTTACGGTTAGCCGACCGCAGGTTCTGTGGATTGTTGTTCCAAGAACCGCCCCGAACCACCCGGCGATCGTTTAGCGGCACCCCCTTTGTCGAAGTATACCTGTGACAATATGGCTTGGCATAACCCTCTGCTATTGGCCTGCCGGGCGTGCCCCAACCAGCCGGCAACATGCGGTTTAATTTCCGCTAACGTCATGCGATTCTCACGATAAGCTTTGGCCAAGCGCTTCAACTTGCGGCGAAATTTATAACCACTGCCGCGACCTAGCCGAATTGATTGTGGAAATACACGATATCCTAATACATCCAATCCCACAGTAACCGGCACCAGAATTTTTTTGCGTGGATGAATGCCGATCCGCTCCTGTGCCAGAAACTGCTCAATCTCCTGACACCATTGCCATAGTTTCCATTTGCTATCGGCCAGTAAAATCATATCGTCCACGTATCTTAAATATGCTGGAACCTGGAGTACGTCTTGAATAAAATGATCCAAATCGTTTAAATAGACATTCCCTAAAAATTGGCTGGTTAGGTTACCCAATGGCAAACCGATCGCTCTCTCTGCCAGATCAACCAGATCATCATTGGCATCCATCACAACCGCGGGATTGAGTGGCCATGGGCTCGAATCGATAATCACGTCAAACAACCACAACACATCAGGATCATCAATCAAGCAAGTTAATTTTTCCTTCAAAATTCTATGGTCTATGCTATCGAAATACCGACTGACATCAACTTTCAAAGCATATGCGTAGCAGTTTGTCCAAACACGATACTGTTTCACTGCCGCATGCACACCTTTATTTTTGCGGCTAGCATAACTATCCTCAATAAACCTCTGATCCAATTCCTTTTCAATCTGATTCATCAAGGCATGCTGCACGACCCGGTCACGGAAAGGTGCAGCAGAAATTAAACGAATTTTCCGATCACACACTTGAAACTGTCGAAAACTGCCGGGTTGATAGGTTTTCTGCAACAAATGCTGTCGAATAGCACTTAACTCATATTCCAAATTAAAAGCAAAATGCTGAATTTCTGCTTGATCGCGTTTCCCGCGCCGTGCTTTGTGAAAAGCCAGTAGTAGATTTTCCCAATCGAGAATCGAATACCATAGATTGTGTAACGGTTTCATATTGAAGTACTTACGAAACGCTCGATGATATGTTCACGTTTTCTCTATGCTTACGCCAACCACCAATCTGACGCCCAAGTTCCGTCAAACGCTCGGCACCTTGACCATAACTTTGGTGTGTAATCGATTGTAACGTATGGCTTAACCGCCAAAGATGACGCACCACATCAAGCTGCAAATTGGCTTCCTGCAAGCAACCGGATTGTGGCTTCTGATAAGCGGCTTGGATCAAATTTTCCAACACCTGCAACAAGCCGCTTTCGATCCGTTCTCCCAACGTGTAGCGCCGGTTACGTGGAAATTGATCCAATTTGGGGATGATCCACGCCAGCAATTCATGGCAATCCTCAACCACTTTAGGCACTGTCGCCTTCGTTGCATTGGGTTGTTTCATCTTATCCTCCCGAAAAAATAAACGACAAAGCATCAAAGCACAAAGAACAAAGTATCAAAAATCCCTGGAGATACGAAAACCGAGGTTGTCGCCGGCTCCACCGGAGATGTCCCAGTAACGGATAGCCGACCGCAGGTTCTGTGGACTGTCGCCCCAAGAACCGCCCCGAACCACCCGGATGCCGCAATCGCCACCACTCTTTTCCAACCACGCAGAGCCATCTTTCGGCGCACTGTCGTAATTGCTGTGCCAGCAATCTTGCGTCCATTCCCACACATTACCAGCAGTATCAAAAAGACCGAAGGCATTGGGTTTAAACGAACCTACCGGTGCAGTTTGTTGATTATCCCATGAACTACCGCAGCCAGCGCATACGGCATTGTTGTTGCCGATATCATCGCCCCACCAATAGGCAGTTTGCGCTCCCGCACGGGCGACGTACTCCCATTCGGCCTCGGTCGGCAAGCGGTATTTTTTACCCGTTTGTTGTGATAACCACTGTGTGTAGGCCTGTGCATCGCCAAAGCTGACGTTGATCACTGGCCTTGTTTCGCGTCCCCAGCCACGATCATCAGGCAAAGTCCGGTTGGTTGCCTTGGCAAAATGATCATATTCAGCGAACGTGACTTCATATTTGCTGATTTCAAAAGCGTAGGCGATGGTGACTTCGTGTTGCGGTTTTTCAACATCGCTGCCATCCACCGATCCCATCAAAAATTTACCCGGTGGGATGCGCACCATTTCCGGCTCGAATGGCAGTTTAGTTACATAGGGATGGCGCAGTTCATCATTAAAGGCTCCGAGGTGTTGGTAAGTTTGGCCCAATTCGACGTATAGGGTGTTAGTCGACAAAGCAGATGATTCTTTTAAATCAATCTCGGCACCGTAAGTCAACCAACGTAAACTCTGTGCAACACGCTCAGCCACCGCCTCCCCCCCAGGCGCGTACTGAATGCGATTGATAGGAAAATCCGATGTGCTGCTATCTGCGGCCTTCGTTTCAACTGGAAACTCGATGTGCTGCAAGGCATCACGCAGCGCTGTTGCCAAAGCCTCAGTCGTGGCTTGATACTGGATCGATACCGGCCAATCTCGGTTTCCTGATGTAACCAAGTTCTGACGGAATTGGCTTAATGCTGATTCACCATAATCGCGCCAGGCTACATGAAACCCAGCAGTCGTAACGATTGCTAGCAAGATGGCCATCAAAGCAGGACGCAGAATCAATGATCGACTGGCTTGCGGAAATAATCTAGCCAGGGCACGCGGCAATCTGAAATCGAGCAGCCCAAAATTGCCACCAAGCAAGATGTGCGCAAAAATCGAATCGTTTAATGTTGTTGTATGAGACTGCGCACGAAATTCATTCAAGCGAATTTTGAGTTGGCGCTTGGACAACGTGCGAACATCCAATTTTAGCGTGTCCACTCCTTCTTGATCCGTCAATTGACTGAATAATCGTTGCCAGACTGAAGTAATGCGCGCTCTTTCCTCTCGATCCATGCCTAATAACAAGTACTCACGCAACCAGTCGGGCAAATAAGCATGCGTTAGCCATGGCAAACGGCTAATGCGCGCCAATCGTTGTTCACGTCGTTCTGGTGGATCAACGATCTGCTGAGTTGAATTCAAATGACCATATAACAAGTAATCTAGCGCTTGCGTAAGTGACCAATGCGGTTTGGGATATACGGCCACCGCGCGTAATAAGCGTAATCCATAACTACCTAGAAAATATTCTAATTGCTTGATTAACTCCGATAGATCAGCTCCATAGGGCGGCTTCTCCTCTAACCAACTATCCGGTTCCTTCGCAATCAGATCAGGCAGCTGGAGCGGGAATACTGGTTGTACAACCAACGGCTTCGATTGATGGGGTGCAGTCAGATGCTCGACCAGTTGCGGCAGACTATCTCGCCCAAGTGGCAACATTAGGAAGCGATTTTTTGCAAGTAACCCAGCATGACCGGAATGCGCATCATGTGGATATAACCAAACCTTGTCCTGCCAAGGTGAAAAGGCTTGAAGCCACGAACGAGGCTCTCCGCTATAGGGATGAAACAAGATATCGGTTTCGCTGATCACGAATAAACGGGCTGTTCCATGCCGCGCTAACAACTGCTCCAATCGAAAATACCCAGTATTTTTTTCATCGTGATTACCCCAACGCACTAACCAGCGTGGATCATCACGAAAGCGGTAAGTTTGCACTTGCAATCCAAGAGTGAGAAGCCGTTTTTCGAGTTCTTCTGCGAGTGCGGCCTGCTGATCATGACGATGCATACTGCGCACCAGCAGCAAATGCTCAGGTGCAATACGCCGTTGGCGGTAGACCGGACAAAAATAATCCCCGCTGCGTGCAGTCGCTTCAATGGTTGCCTTCACATCCAACCGATTTGAAGTTTCAATTTTTGCAGCACGTAAATCGCGCAAGGCTTGCTCCGCTTGCGCGCCACCAAAAATGGGAGTCAGCACACGCTCAAAATGAAGTTGATTGAATAAATCATCGCCTGAAGGCGCCTGACGATTGAGCGTCCATTGTTGATGATAATGCTTTAGGATCCACCCCAAGGCGACGACCCAGGGTAATAGCAATAATATTCCAGATAAGATTGGTAGCCACTGTTTCCAATCCTCGGAAAATAGCTGTGGCTCAGGTTGTAGTCGTGGTTGCACATGATCAACGATAGGGATAGTCATCGTTGCTTGCGCTACTTGCTCAGGAAGAACCGGTGATGGGGGCGGTTTCGGAACAGGAGGAGGTTGAATAGGATCAGGTTGCCTCATCCAAACAAACAGCGCCACCATGAGGATAGCAATGAGTACAACCACCCCTACTAACCAAGCGCGCCCAATTTTGTTGATTTTAACGTGTAATGCATGAAGCGCGGCATGTGCCGGCGAGGCTAACCGATTATGTGCAGCAAGTGTAAATTGGTCATTGTGTGGTTCGTCTTTACTGGTAAGGCCCACTGGATCAGATTGGGTCACCCACCAGTATTCAAATAGCACTTTGAAGCGGGCTTGTTCTTCCGGGTTGCGACAAAATAAGGGTCCCAACACTAACCTGAACTGATCGACGTCTTGAGGAAAGTTGTTGTCTTTTTGCTTTAAACGATCCAGCAATCGGTAAACCGATAACCATACATCGGGGCCTGACGGCATGCCTTCTGCACGTAGCAGTGCCGCCAAGCGATCGAGCTGTTGAAAAGCTGCCTGGGAATCAGTCACTCGATTTCCCACTTAGGCTGCAGGTGGTTTCACCAACCAATCGCCCATCAATTTCTGGGCGCGATCCTGATCTTCTTGATGCTTAAATAACGTTACCCGTGCACTGGTGCAAAATAAGTCACGCCAATCTGGATTTTGTAATGTTATCGCTGATGAATCTCCACCTCGTTTGTGCAGCAATTGCAACCAATTGAGTAATTCTGCTGTCGATGGCTTTTTTTGTAATTGGACTTCATTACGCAGATAATCGAATAATGAAATACCCGCCGCCCACAAGCTTTTTTGATGATTAGCGTAATAATTTTCAGAATTAATCTGGATACCCAGGCGTTTTTCAACAATCTGCTCGATGGTAACATCATGACCCGCAGCATGATCCGTACCGCTCAGTTGACGACGGAAAGGCGGTATATCCAAATGATAATAAACACAACGACGCAAAAAAGCCTCGGGTAATTCCCGTTCGCGGTTACTGGTGATAATAACAATTGGCCGTAATGCCCCACTTGATTTGTCTTTACTACTTTCCAGCGAAACTACCGTGCGTGCTTTTCCAGTTTGGAAGATTTCTGGAATATCAAAAGACATGCGATCGATTTCATTCAAAATATCGTTGGGTATTTCGCGTGGCGCCTTATCGACTTCATCAATCAGTACAACCGAACGTTCGGGTTCGGTTGGCAAGCTATCCAAACATCCTGCCAACCCTAATTCACGAATAGCTTCCGCACCTAGTGCTCGTAGAATAGCGAACCCTAATGCTTCAAAACGCAAGTAACGGTATGCCTCTGTATCATCACCCCCAACTCGTGCCGCCCGGAAACGTCCCAATGTATCGAAGTGATAAAACAAATCGCGGCTTTGCGTATCAGATTTAACAGTAAAACTCAATGGCTTAGCCCATTGATCACCTGGCCTGCCAGGAAACCCAAGCTCCCAGGCGAGACTATAGGCTAACTGCGATTTACCGCAACCCGGCTCACCCGTTAATAGTAGCGGCAAACCTAATTCCAGTGCCACGTTGACAGCAGCAACCAGCCCCGCCGGTGCTAGATAGTCTTTAGGGTGCGTAAGCTCGTCAGGATGGAAGCTTGGCAAATCATGCCATTTGGATGGTACCGTTTGCTCTCCTTTACCAGAGTAATAATAATGATCGCTGAAAAGTGTTGTCATGGATAGACTCCGTTTGATCCAATCAATTATGTTCCATTAAAGTTTCAATGAGTATGTCTTTCAAATCCGCATGATGAATTTCAAAATCGTCCTCTGATAGTTGAATAAAATGTGAAGGATTGATTTTATGAGCAAGTCCATTTTTAATTTTGCTTTCAACCACTTCTTTAATTTTCTGGGATTTTGAATTATCAAATTGTAAATCTATCCATTCATGGATTAACCGTCTGTTGACTGATTTAATTTCGGGCAACAAGTATCTATTACTTCTTTCCCGTAATGTTTCTTGAACTAGATCTATCAGTGAGTCATTTTTCCTTCTCCAAAAAGACCAGTTGGATTGAGTTGGATTTATTTTGTCATAGAATAAAACCAAGATATGGCGCGGTGCGTTACAAGTCAGTGTAAGATTCTCCCAAGCCGCTAGCATGCTACACACCAATTGCTGATTCTTGGATTCAGCTTCAGTAAGCACTCGATAAAAAAGGTGTGGAGCTTTTTTACTAGCTAGATTTCTTTCAATCTCCTCTTTTGAAGGCGCACAGACAAGCTTTTCAGCCAGCAAATCCCATAAGTAATTTTCCGAAATATTGCTTGTGAAGGATTTTCCCTTTAGAAACATGAGGTCTGGACAAAGTAATTCAAGTGATTTAATGCCCATGAATCCCAGTCGCTTTTTTATTTCATAGTACAAAATATAAAGTAATGCATCTGGCCATTGTGATGCGGCGCCATATAGCAAAAAGACGGGGGGCTTCACCACTGTATCACCACCTTGGTCAATATGAAATTTGCCTGCCATAGCATCAAAAATATGCCTAGCTTGCTCATCTTTATCAACCAAACCTGCTTTAAATTCCGGATGATTCTCACGGCTAATATTGATGGACGCATGCGCCTGGTTTACTGGATCTCTCGAAATTGCTTGGGTTGATTGAGAAACTATTTGGCTAGGCTCATAGGACAAAAATGTAAAGGGAGGCTCATCATCAGGTTTCAGCCTTGTACCATCTTGACTCGCTTCAATCCCTATTTTTAATCGTTCAATAAACTCATCTCTAGATTGCAAACCGGTCAGATCAATATACTTGATCGAGCCGAAAAGACCAGATCGAGCTTCATCAATCATCTCGATCTTGATTGGAAGTAATTTCCCACTGGTAAAAGCAGAAGCCCATTCTGATCCTGCAAATTTATCATTGTCGAGATACTTATTGGAGAGAATTGCAATGACTTTTTTTGCATCGCGTAATGCTTTGTGCATTTCAATGGGAAATGATTGTCCAGGTTTAAAATCCCAACTATCAATTTTGATTTTATGACCAATCTTCTCAATCCACCATGCTATCCATTCTGCCTTTTGTTTGTCGGCTGAGGTATAGCTAATGAAATAATCGATTGTTGATTCCATAAACATATAAATTGCTAAAACAAATTATCGAAATCCGGCTCAGAATCGGGTTTTTTACGATCGTTCTTGCTCTTAATGCCCTCTAGCAATCGATTACGTGCTTCGTCTTTATTGGCACCTACCAGATCGATATAAACAATAGCAGTTAGCAGTCCTGTCACGTCGACTGGCCGCACGCGCACAGGAACCAAAAGCCGTTTTTCCCCCGTTGGATCTTGAACAAATGCTGCAGCCCACTCCGGCGCTGTAAATTGTGCTGTCAGATAATCAGGCGACAACACAGCAATCGTTCGCTTGGCTTCTGTGGCTGCTCTCTGCATGGCTAGTACAAAATTCTCACCAGGGCCAAAATCCCAAGCTTGGATGATCGTGGTATAACTAGCTTCTTCTAGCTGCCACGCAATCCATTCCGCTCGATTTTTATCCGCACTGTTATAGCTAATAAAAAAATCTTTCATCGGAATTGATCCCCAAATTCATTTGCCTTAGTACTCAGAAGTTGCATCGCACTTTGAATTATTTTAGCACGAGGCACGATAGGCAATGATCTCCCGTGCACATATGAATTTCAAGTGCTTCGCTACCGAATTTTGTAATTGCTATGGGATTAAACTCTCCCTCATTTGCGTTGATATGTTACATCGCATCAAGCAACCCGCTTGATAGTGATTTTCAGAACGAGATAGGTAGATTTGCAAAACTCAATTCAGCGGTTAAAACTTGCTGTTAAGCTTCGGGTTCGTTCAGCAGCTTGTCAAAGGTGTCAGCTTCTTTTGAGTAAAACCCAAAATCAAACGATTTGACTAAACACGAATGACGCGGACTCACCACCAGCTGACGAGCCCAGAGGTCATCTTGAATAACCGATATTTAATTTTGTGAGTTTTGTGGGCGATTTGTAGTCCACTGCACGACTTCTTTACCCGACTGCGAAAAGATTGCACTCAGCTTTGTTCTTTATTCGCTATCCTTGAAATCAGCAAGGCTGGAACAGGTCTGTTAAAGTGTTTGTGTGACTTCTCTGTCGATTCGTTATTCTCTGTGGATTTTATTCCAGAAGTTTTTGGGACATACGGTTGCGTAAAAAGCGCATCATCGCTGTTCTTTCTGGTATGAGCTTCAGGTTTTTTTCTAGGTGATTTTTCCCGATTCATTGAATGACGAGGTTTATCTTGCCGCGCCAAGTCCTCTGATTTTGCATGAGTAGCGTTCGAAACAGCACTTCTTGTATTTCTAGAAGGTTTATTCCTAGGCTGGCTTTCTGATGAAGCATTCTGAGTCGATGCGCTCTGATCGGTTTCAAATCCGATTACTTCTTCTTTTTGAATTGAAGTATTCAGGAGTTTCTCAATACCGATTAGCTCATTATTGTCTTCCTTGCTGACTAAAGAAATCGCGTATCCTTTGGTGCCTGCACGACCTGTGCGACCAATTCGGTGTATATAATCTTCTGGATTTTTCGGTAGCTCAAAATTAATCACGCAGGCTAATGCATCAATATCAATCCCCCTTGCAGCCACATCCGTTGCAACCAATACTCTGACCTGGCCTTCCTTAAAGCTATTTAAAGCCTGCATACGTTGCAATTGATTGCGATCACCATGTATCGCCAGGCTTGTAATACCGGAATTATTCAAATGCTTGGTCAGAAGATCCGCGTTTCTCTTTGTTTTGGTAAAAACCAACACTTGATTTAATTGCCTGCTCTCAATTAGAAAATTCAGTAATGCCTTTTTCATCCCGGATTCAACCGGGTAAACAATATGAGTAATCAATTCACTTGTAGCATTTTGCTTCGCAACTTCAACCAAAACCGGTTCGATAAGAATCTTATTAGCAAGCTTTTTGATCTCTTCAGAGAACGTCGCCGAGAACATTAAGTTTTGTCGTTGATTGGGTAGCAATTGAATAATTTGCTTAATATCAGGCATAAATCCCATATCAAGCATACGATCAGCCTCGTCCAAAATGAACACTTCAACTTTGTTGAGTGCAATGTTTTTTTGCTGAATGTGATCTAATAAACGTCCAGGTGTTGCGACAAGAATCTCTACACCTGATCGCAATGCGCTTATTTGTGAATCAATACTCACACCGCCGTAGATGACCGTTGATCTCAACGACAGATACTTTCCATAGACTTTAATGCTATCGTAAACTTGTACTGCAAGTTCTCTCGTTGGAACAAGAATCAGGGTACGAATCGGATGTTTAGCTGGGGATGTGCTGCTATTGGCATGAATTTCCAACTTTTGTAGGGTTGGAAGAACAAAACCAGCAGTTTTTCCTGTCCCCGTCTGAGCCCCACCCATCACATCTTTCCCACTCAATATGACCGGTATCGCACGCTCTTGAATGGGGGTAGGCTTTATATAGCCCTGATCAGAAATAGCTCGTAATAAATGGTTTGATAAACCGAGATGCTCGAATGACATAGATATTATTTATTTGTGCTTATTTAATTAACTCAAGAATAGAAATATACAGAAAAAACAGAGGAGTGAAAGCGAATGCCCAGATAGAAAGCTTCGGATCGTATGGAGTGTTTTTATTAATAGTGTCTTACTTTAATTGGTATCGATTACTGAATTATTCAACTACTTTTCTGATATCGCTATAAAACAAATTCCCCGTAAAACTTCAATGAATTTTACGGGGAACATTATTACAGGTGATTTAGTATAAATACAGAATTATCCTGTAAGAAGGATGACATTAAATTATTCCTCATCTTCCTCTTCGTCGCTGTCATCATCAGATGATTCGGCTTTATCAGTGCTTGAATCAGATGTTCCTTCAGATTCGGATTCCTCTTCCTCATCGTCCTCCTCATCACCTTCCTCTCCACCACCACCCTCTTCCTCTTTCGCCAATACCATCTTGCCAGCAGCTAAACTCGCATTCAAGTCCGTCTTCGCCACTTCTTCATGTACCAAGTTCTGATGACAGTCTATACACGTCGCTCCTTCCGTCTTCAACTTCTTGTGCGCTTCTTGTGCGTCCGCTCCAGGTGGATTCGGGTCTCTATGACAATCCCGGCAGGTCACACTGTCCCATTTCTTCAGGTTCATCCGCGCATCATGCGCCATGATCAGCCGACGTTCATTAAATTTCTCTAGCGTCGAGTAATCATTGACCAGCTCTAAGTAGAGTTCCCTCGCACCATCTACCGCGTGCGTGTATAACGCTAGGTGGAAATTCTTGAATCCTTGTGGTATATGACAGTCCTTACACCCAGGATTTACCCCTAATGCACCATAGTGGGTCGAGTCTTTCAATTCCTTCTGCGTATACGTCATCGAGTGACAGCTGGTACAAAACTCTTCCGTCGATAACGCCGCTTCCCCTCCAAATACTACCGCAACCAGTACAATGCCTAACAGTCCCCCTGTCAGTAGCGTACCTATCGCACCTTTCTGTAATCCTGTCATTACTCTTTCCCTTTTTTATCTTTTTTGTCCGCCACCTTTTCCTTGGCGTTCGCTTGGAATTCATCGTGGAACTTGAATTTCGGTTCCCCTACAAATGTGCCGTCCAGTTTGTAGTGTTCGTGCATCGCCTTGACGTCTTTCACCATCTTCTCAAAGTCAAAGGTGTATTTCTTGTCAACTGCCGGTGTGAACGGTGTGTACGGCGCTTTGGCCCCTTTCCATGGCGAGCCTTCGTAGTTTAAGTGGCATGCGCTGCACGCTTCTTCAAATTGAAAGTCTTGTCCTTTGTCAGCCAGTACCTTGCGTTGCATTGTGGTGCCTTTGCTTTCAAATGCTTGCCCCGCTTTGCGGTGATCTCCACGATAGGCCTTACCAGGTCCATGGCAGGATTCACAACCAACCGCAGCAAGTGGCTTCTTCGCGGCTTCAATGGTGTAACCGCCTTTCTTGCCAAATCCGTCTACGTGACAACCTACACAGTCTTTATCTTGCGTGTAGTCTTTCTCCGGATCAAGCTTGGCTTTCACTTTGGCTTCTTTGCGTGTGCCCGGTTTCAACGATTCCATCGCTTTAGCATGCGCCGTGTCTTTCCATGACTTGGCTTGCGATTTGTGGCAAGAGCTACATTTGGCACGTCCTTCAAATGTGTCGGCTAGTGCTGTGCCAGTAAAAAATGCGCTCAGCGCTAGTACAACAAAACCATATATCACTGTGTGCTTCATCTTTCCTCCTTGTTTGCCTGTCTTATTCTATGTTTTCTATTTGCCACTATGCCGCGTATTGTACGCTATCGCCAGATTGTGTAAATATTTATGTCGCTATTTCAGTTGCCTTTCGGTACCTTACGGTATCTTGTAAACCCAGTAACCACCTTGCTGGTAGGCTACTGGTGCAATGTCTTGCTCGGTCGGTGCCTTTTTGTCAACAAAGGGCAGTAATCTCGCTATCAGTGTTTCGCTACTCACTTCATCGCTTAAAAAGAATGCGCGAATTTCGTCGTCCGCTAACGATTGGAGTGTGTAGGTGTGAAAGTCGTGTTCTTTCAGTTGCACTTTCATGTGGTTGATCATGCCGTGCATGTTGCCAGTCAACGGGAAGTTTTTATACGCAACGCCAATTTTATCCGGATACATGAGACCCAGTTTGTATAGGTCGGTTACATGAATAACCAGATAGGCTTCTCGGTCACTGCCAATCAGTTCACGTAGTTTCTGAATGCCTTGTTCCGCAGGAAGCGCTAAAGCTGCACTAAAGCGCTTGAAGTGTTCTTGTTCTTGCGAGTCGGCCGTATTACCCCAAAATGCTTCTTCGTAGGCTTGTATGACCTTGCTTTGCTCAAGCCATGGTAGTGGCAGTATCAGCGGTTCGTTTAGGTGATTGGTAAACAGTGTATCTCGACCCGTCAGGAGTTTGATTTGGCGCGCGGTGTCCCACCAGGACAGTATCAGCGATTCCGGTGCTGCGTGTTTGCCAATGACTGACGCTAATTCCATCAGCTCGCTGGGTTTCTTTTCTAAATTGTAGAGTACTTCTGCGGTGTTGTTTTTCCAGTCCAGTAGTACCGGCGCATCGTTACCCCTACGAGCAACAATCATTTCTGCAATCGGTTTGTCTACATCGATTGTTTTGACTTGGTATCGCTCTAGTTTTAGTTCCGGCCAGCTACTCAGGTCTATTTTCGATATCCGCTTCTTGTCGCCTTGATCTAATGGTATCTGCTCATAACTGTAAAGAATTGGCAGCGGTTTAAACCACAGATAAAAAAACCACCCCAGCAAAAGCAAACCTCCCGTCACTAGAATAATCCCCAGTGACGGGAGAAATTTGTCTCCTGACCGCACTGCTTTTCCCGTGCGGTCAGTAGTGGCGCTTGCGTCTATCAAACTTGTTCGCTTTGTTTACGTTTGCGCCAGCCTACTAAGGCCAGTGTACCTGCTAGCAACATACCGCCTCCTAAACCACCCAGAGAAATTTTCTCGGTCGTGCCGTCTAGGTCTAACAGGCTCCGCTTGCTTGATGATTCAAGATTCTTAACACGTTCTTGCAGTGCTACCATTTCACGAATTCGCGTGTTTGCGTCTTGAATTTCAACATACGCACGATTCATCGGTCCCCAACCTTCTGTGTAAGTCCATCCACCCGGGTTGACGTGGGCTAGCCCTACGTGCATTTTAGCCAGATCGTTTTCATGCATTTCCAGTACTTTCAGTTCCAGTGCCGCAGGACTGTTGCCTTTCGACCAGAATAATTGGGCAAAGTATGCATACCCTTCTTTTTCTGGCGCTGGTGGTGCCGGACGATTGGTCTTCTGTCCAGTCAACAAGCCTTCTTCGTATAGCTTGTGCACGACGTCATTGGCTTCTTGATATTTGGCCAAGCCTTCCAAGGTGCCTTTGTCCATCAGCTCAAGGTAAGAGCGCGCAAAACGTTCTGAGTGACATTGCGTACAGGTAACAACCCATGAGTCTAACCGTCCTTCCGCCCATTCGCTTTTGATGTTTTCAGCTACGCCTGGCACAAATGGATAGTTTGCCCAGCGAATCTTTCTAACCATGTTGTGACTGTATTCGCCTTCATATTCCATGTGGCAGCTGGCACAGGTCGGTGCACTTTGGCCACCTACTGCATACGCGTCTTTCAGTGGCGCTTCCCAGTTCCATTTGTCTCCCAACATCGATACCATCTTGCCGTGCTTGGACATCGAGTACGCTTCCCAGTTGTTGTGGTCTACACCACTGTGACAGGTTGCGCAGGCTTCCGGTTTGCGTGATTCAGCCGCTGAAAATTCATGCCGTGTGTGACATGAATCACATTTGTTTTGATTGGTGTGACACATCGAGCAGCCTTCCGCTACTTCGCGTTGCGGCATCGCAGCCCATACCGTGGTTTCTACGTTCGCTTTGTAGTCCAGTGCATGTGATGGACGTCCATCCGGCCATTGCCCGTGCGGCCATATCATCGTGTCTCTTTCCGATTCGCGTTCAGCAAATTCTTGTAAGTGACAGGTGCCACATACGTCTGCCGTCGGCATACGAATGTCTTTGGTATGATCCGCTTTCTTCTTCGTGCCTATGTCTACGTGACAGTCTATACAGCCTACTTCTTTCAACTGTTCGCCGTCTCCCAACCGTCCCATCGAACGCAAGTTCTTTTCAACGTCTTCTAACTTGCCTTTCTTGTAATACGTAGGATCCGTAGGCTTCAAATTCCGTATCTTGTCTAAGTTCGAATGACTGCTACGCTTCCACGCTTGCACCCATACCGGCGATTCGTCTGTATGACATTCCACGCATTCCTTACGACTCGCTACTTCTTTGTTCGTCGTCGGTGATTTGTAAAATGTCGCCGGATCTAAATATATCCCATACGGTATCGGTTCCCAATATTGCGCTAACGTACCCCTGCCAGCACCCTGCTCCGGATCCTTGTAACGCTTCACTAACGCCTCATGCAATTCCTTCGGCGTTACCTTCGCACGATCTATCTTCAATGCCTCAAATAACTCGTTCGGTACACTCGGCATGCTGTTCGCTTGTACTAGCCCTACTAACATACAACCCAACAACACCACCTGTATCCTCAGCCATAACTTCATAGCCATCTTCTCTCCTTTGTGGTTTTAATTGTCTTACCAACCCTTTCTAAAAAAGGCACTTAATTCTTACAACTTCGCTTCTTCTTGTACTTATACTTTTTCCAAGCATTACTATAATACATCGCTACGCAAAAACAGCAAACTTAGATATGATAAAAATTAATCAAGCTGATGCCTGAGTCGCTTTTTTTCGGTGCACAAAATAGTAGTAACCACCCCCGCCAACCACAAGTAACGCAAGAATAATTTCCATCATGCCGAAACCTCCGCCATGACTACCATGTCCTCCGCCTTTACCAACGTTCAGAGGAATACTCACGACCGTTTTCATATTGCCGGAGCCATCATCTTTTTCTAACAAAATATTGTATTTCGCGCGTTCAGTCAGATTAGTGGCGATTACAATAATGCCGGAATTATGAACCATAGGCGCCAAATAATAATTGTCATGCTCCATCGCACCATGTGTCGGATCAGCATGTTTATCGCCGACATGTGAACCATGATCCATTCCTTCATGCTCTGCATGATCCTTATCATCCACTTTCTTCTGATCGGAAGCGCCGCCACCTTGTTTACTGGCGCCGTGTGCTCCATGCCCTTCTTTTACAACCCGAATCGCTAATGGAATATCTCGCGCTTCATGTGGTAATTCAATGGTCAAATTTACCTTACCAGGATTCGGCAAATTCTCACAAAACGAATGCATGGGCGGCAAATCACCTTCTGGTACTTCATAAGCACTGAAGGTAACAGGAAACTCCCCAGTTTTGATTGAACAACCACCCGCATCGTGATGACCTTCATGCGCAAGCATTAATTGCGCATAAGCAGGCAATGCAAGAAAAGAAGGCACTAACAACACACTCGCTACTTTTACCACCCAAGCTTTTATGTCTCTCGAAACTAACTTCATTTATTTATATTCTCCAATTTACAATAATCTCTCATTAGTACAATTTTTCTAAACTCATGACACATTACCAAAGCAAATGAAATATTGTCTAACAAAATCAACCAATGATTGTATACCAAAAAAAAAAGAATATCGAAATGAAAATTTAAGTGATTTAAATTTTTTCAAATGCAAACCCCTACAGCAAAAAAAACACCTGCTATTTGCTGCTAATTACATAAGGATAACCTTTCATCCAATAATTCAATCCAATGCTTAACCGGCCGTGCCGCTTGATTGCGTAAATGCATCAGGCAACCAATATTGGCAGTTGCAATCTGCTCAGGCTGACCTGACTCTAAAGCGGTTACTTTATTGCTCAATAGCTTTTGTGAAAGCTGTGGCTGTAGAATTGAATAGGTACCGGCCGAACCACAACATAAATGTGCATCTGGAACGTATGACAAATCAAATCCCGCAGCACACATGATCTCTTCGACTACACCACGAATCTGCATGCCATGTTGCAAAGTACAGGGTGAATGAAAAGCAAGTTTCATTTTTTGACGATCTGGAAGCGATTGTGTTACAAATTTCTCTTTCAGTTTCTCTAACTCAAGATACACTATCTCACTAATATCTCTCGAAATCCCTGAAATTGTTTTCGCTTTCAGGGCATAAGCAGGATCATGCTGTAGCAAATGACCATATTCTTTCACGGTTACCCCACAACCGCTGGCATTCACTACGATAGCTTCAACATTGTTTTGCTGCACCCAAGGCCACCATGCGTCAATGTTACGTCGCATATAATCCAAGCCATCTGACTGTGCATTCAAATGATAGACAACCGCGCCACAACAACCCGTTCGATCCGCTTTAATTAAAGTAATTCCTAGATAATCCAATACTCGCGCCGTAGCAATGTTGATATTAGGAGCTAATGCAGGTTGTACACAGCCATCCAAAATCAACATCTTACGTGCATGATTTGTTACAGGCCATGTATGATCTGAACGTGAGGAAATAGGCACAGCTTCTTGCAATTTTCTGGGCAGCAGTGGATTTAATATTTGCGCAGTCTTTAATAACGTATTGAATAATCGTGGATTGGGTAATATTTTGACCAAAGCATAACGCATCACACTGGAAAGTGTATCTCGTTTGACTTGTTTCTCAATAATGCCACGACCGATATCTACCAGAGCACCATAACGCACTCCTGATGGACAGGTTGTTTCACAAGCACGGCATGTCAAGCAACGATCCAAATGCGAAAGTGTTTTTTTTGTTACCGGCTGCCCTTCCAGCATCTGCTTGATCAGATAAATACGCCCACGCGGACTATCCAATTCATCGCCCAAAATTTGATAAGTTGGGCAGGTTGCGAGACAAAAACCGCAATGCACACAACTACGTAATATCGCATCCGCTTCCTGACCTTGCGGTGTATCTTTTATGAAATCAGAGAGTTTTGTTTGCATTTACAGTTCTAGATAGAATCTCCCGGGATTGAGAATCCCTGCCGGATCAAATTTTTCTTTTAACGAGCGATGTATTTTCAAAATTGTTGGACTGAGTGGATGAAAAACACCATTGCTTACTGAATGGCTACGAAACAAAGTTGCATGCCCACCGGCTTTTTCTGCAACTCGATATATCAACTGACTATCGTCTTCAGAATCACATACCAGCCAACGTAAACCGCCATTCCATTCTATCAATTGATCACCCAAAAGGGACAAAGGAGCTGTATTTGATGCAATTGACAGGCGCCACAAATTCTTATTTTTGTCTATTTGAAAAAAGCGATCGGTTTGCTCACGAATCGATCGCCAAAATAACGCACCTTCTTCTCCTTGCAATTCTTCCCCGCCTAATTTCAACCGGGTCGCTTTAACAGCAGATTCAACACCTGATATTCTGAAAAACAATGTATTGTTTCGATAACAAGTTGCGGATATGGGTAATGATTGTCCTGCCCACCGATTCATTTTATCTATCGCAGCCTTTTCGTCAATCGACATACAAAATGTCATCTCAGCAGCAGGCTTTGGTAGTACTTTAAAAGATATTTCCAGCAATAAACCCAACGTACCCAGTGCTCCCACCATCAAGCGCGACACATCATAACCAGCAACATTCTTCATGACTCGTCCGCCAAAATGCAAATCCTCGCCTTTGCCGTTGAGCATCCTGACACCCAGTACAAAATCACGTACCGATCCGGCAGTAGCGCGTCTCGGGCCAGACAACCCAGTCGCAACGCATCCACCCAAGGTAGCAAGTACACCAAAATGGGGCGGTTCAAACGCCAACATTTGTCCTTGTTGTTCCAATGCTGCTTCAAGCTCGCTCAAACGAGTACCCGCTCGCGCGGTCACTACCAATTCAGCCGGATCATAGTCCACAATGCCACAATAAAACGTTGCATCCACGGGTGTAGTATATTGAATCGACGTTGCATTACCATAAAATTGCTTGGTATTTCCACCATAAATACTTAGCGGTGTTTTGTTTTCGGCAGCAGTACAAATTATTTCTTGATATTGATTAATAACAGCTTGCATGGTTTAGAAAGCCCCTAAAACCTGGGTAAATAGGAAAACTTATCCGTACCTTGGTGTACATGCATTGCACCCAATTCCGCACAACGATGCAACGTCGGGATAGCTTTCCCTGGATTCAGCAACCCCAATGGATCAAATGCAGCTTTAACAGCATGAAACATCGCCAACTCAGCATTACCAAATTGCATGCACATTTGATTAATTTTTTCTATTCCCACGCCGTGCTCTCCAGTAATAGTACCCCCTGCATGAATACACATTTCAAGTATCCTGGAGCCAAACTCTTCTGTTTTCTCCAACTCCCCTGGCTGATTGGCATCATATAAAATCAATGGATGTAAATTACCATCACCTGCATGAAATACATTCATACAGCGTAATCCATACTCCTGAGACAATTTTTCGATCCCCTGCAGCACTTCTGCCAGTCGCTTACGTGGAATCGTTCCGTCCATACAGTAGTAATCCGGCGAAACCCTTCCAGCTGCGGGAAAAGCTGCTTTCCGCCCAGCCCAAAAACTTAATCGGTCAAGATCATTTTGGGATGTACTGATTCGTGTTGCACCACTCAGTTTCATAATACGTTGAATGCATGCAATTTCATCCGCCACTTCTTCAACATTACCATCTGACTCACACAACAAGATTGCCGCCGCATTTAAGTCATAGCCTATGTGTAAAAACTCCTCAACCGCATGAATGGTAATTTTATCCATCATTTCCATACCTGCTGGAATTATTCCAGCACCGATCACATCGGCCACTGCCTGGGCTGCTTTATGCACATCATCAAACGACGACATTACCAATTGGGCTTTTTGCGGCAACGGAATCAATTTCACAACAATTTCTGTAACAATCCCAAGCATTCCCTCGCTACCCGTCATCAACGCAAGCAAATCGTAACCTGCACTGTCCAAACTCTCACCACCGATTTCTAGCACCTCGCCCGTGATAGTCAACACTCGCAATTTGAGAATATTATGCACAGTCAAACCATACTTCAAACAATGCACCCCGCCAGAATTTTCCGCTACATTCCCACCTATAGAGCACGCAATTTGTGAAGAAGGATCTGGTGCATAATGCAAACCATAAGGTTTCGCCGCTTCGCTGATTGCAAGATTTCTAACGCCCGGCTGTACATAGGCCAATCTGGCTAATGGATCAATCGACCGAATTTGATTCAATTTCGTCAAAGACAGCAACACACCCGCAGTATGCGGCAAAGCTCCCCCGGATAGACCTGTACCGGCACCCCTTGCAACAACCGGTGTCTGGGTTGCATGACACAGTTGCAAAACTTGAATGATTTGCGCTTCCGTATGCGGCAATACCACTACCCGAGGTAATTGCTTGTAAGCCGATAGACCATCGCACTCATAGGGCCTAAGATCTTCATCACCATATAGCACCGATTCAGTCGGCAGGATAGCTTGTAGACCCAGAATCAGTTGCTCACGTAACATAAATACTATTTTGAAGGTTTCTGAATTTCATGATTGGACAGTATTTCCAACATTTTTATTATCGCGGAATTATCCCATTTTGCACCACCATGTGCGAGGCAGCCTGCAAATAGTTCACGAACCGTGGCTGTATTGGGTAAGCTCACTCCCAATGATGATGCGCTTTCCAGCGCAATATTTAGATCTTTATGATGCAATTCAACACGAAAACCCGGACTAAACTGCCGATTCAACATACGTTCGCCGTGTACTTCCAATGCTTTGGAAGCAGCAAAACCACCCATTAGCGCTTGACGTACTTTATGTGGATCAGCGCCTGCTTTGGAAGCAAATAAAAGCGCCTCAGCGACCGCCTCAATGGTAATCGATACCAAAATCTGATTGGCAACTTTGCAAATTTGCCCGGCACCATTTTCACCAACATGTGTAATCGTTTTACCCATCAATTCGAATAGTGGTTTAACTGCAGCAAACGTCTCCGCACTGGAACCCACCATAATAGTTAATGTGGCATCTTTAGCGCCAATATCACCGCCAGAAACTGGCGCGTCAACATAGTCATGCCCTAGTATTTTTATTTTTTGAGCGAATTTTTGCGTTTCTATAGGAGAAATCGAGCTCATGTCGATCACAATGCAGATTGAATCCTTGCGAGATTGCAATCCTTCAGCAATACCCTGATTACCAAACAGAACCATTTCTACATCGCGTGTATCGGGTAGCATGGTAAAAACGATTTCCGAACATGCCGCCACCTCTTTGGGTGACGCCATTAATTGACCACCTTGACAAATCAAATCTTCCGGTACACCACTACGCGAATGCAAAAACAATTTGTGTCCGGCTTTCATCAAATGCTCGGCCATCGGTTTACCCATAACTCCTAGACCAATAAAACCTAAATTTGCCATTACATTGAAATACCAATCATCAAAAATCAACCATAAAACAAAAAGGCATCATCAGAAAATCTAAGTTTTGAAAAATCAATAGATAATTTCTAATTGATGCCTTCAAAGAGGGCATTCTACCATGCCACTTATCGCATAAAACTATGCCATCAAATCATTTCAATATCGCTATTCTTAAGTTTGCATGAACAGCCGTTCCGATTAGAAGCAACTTGAATTGCAGCAATTCCACCAGCACCATCTGAATCGTAATATAGTGCATCGATTGAATAGCTCAATATTGTCTTAACAATCCCTCATATCAATAAACAACAAGTATTTAGAAAAAATTGCTATATTATTTCTAAGGTATTGAGAGATAGCGTAAAACCTTGTACATTAAATCGTTGTGAGCTACCCAACCAGTTCTAAGGCATGCATGACCTTGATAAATAAAATATTTCCAGCCTCTTTACATTCTGTCTTTCTATGCTTCTTAATCACTATCTTTGTGCTTCTCAGCGGTTGTCAAACGATATTACCAAGCTATTTTTCTGGATCTCGATTACCTGTTCCCAAAACGAAACCCCCATTACAACATCTAGCCCAATCGCCTCGAATGCCTTTGGCGACTCATGAATTCACTTTTGACGCTACCCGTGATGATGTTGTAGGAAGATTACAGATTGTTCAAGCCAAAGAAGAAGATACGCTTTCTGATATCGCACGACGCTTTAATTTGGGTTTAGAAGAAATACTGCATGCCAATCCTAATGTAGATCCATGGTTACCCGGCGAAGGTACACCCATTATTATTCCAACCGAATTTGTGTTACCCAATGCGCCACGAGAAGGTGTCGTAATAAATCTTGCGGCTATGCGCCTATTTTATTTTCCCAAAGCTAAATCGGGTAAATCGCAAAAAGTCATTACACACCCGGTTGGTATCGGTCGTGTCGAATGGAAAACACCGGAAGGCCTAACAAGAGTTACAGCCAAGGAGGCTAATCCTTCTTGGATTCCTCCAGAATCCATCCGTAAAGAACACGCTGCCAATGGAGACCCACTTCCTACCGTTGTTAAACCTGGCCCTGATAATCCGATGGGAACACATGTTTTAAGATTGGGATGGCCAAGTTACGCCATTCATGGTACCAACAAACCACCCAGTGTTGGCTTGCGAGGTAGTCATGGCTGTCTACGCATGTATCCAGAAGACATCGCACGAATTTTTAAAGAAATTCCTGTTGGCACCCCTGTTCGTATCGTTAATCAACCTCGACTACTCGGCTGGCGAGACCATACACTTTATCTTCAAGTATATCCGGCCTTGGAAGATGACAAACGCAATCACAATACACTACTTAATGCATCTTTGACGCGCATACCTATGACACAGAAAGCGAAACTCAGTGGTCGAAAACAAACCAAAATCAATACGGTATTACTGCGAGAAGCAACACTTAATCCTAGAGGTGTAGCCATACCTGTTAGCAATTCGAATATCACTCTACAAAAACATATTGATAGCGCAATACCTACATTGAATGTACTTCCATTTAATGCAAATTGGGATGGCGATAATAATCAGTATCTTACAGCAGCGGAAGTAATACAGCACATCAATGAAAAATCGGAACAGAATCGTTAAATTTGCCAAAGCGTTTAAATCAAATCTAAACCGACAAACTGTCTGAGCTAGTACATATATCACCAACAGGAAGAGTCAGCTCATGCAATGTGAATCAAGAAAAATAGCCTCTGGAAAACTCGGGGTGATTCACCGTGATCAAACTATACCAGTTTAATTAACATCATGATGAATCCAATAATAATCAACATGATAAAAACAAAATTCATCCAATCGGAAGAGGTTCCTTTAGGGCTATTTTTTACCCTATCGATCACCCCCGGAAGCAATACTACAATAAAAACAACCAATGCCAATGCCGAAACGATTTGCATCCATTCCATGTTAATCTTTCCTTTCGTGAATATTCAATAAAAAACCCGGGTTAAACCGGGTTTTTTATTGTTACAACCGATTAACAATCAATCATCGTTGCCCATAATCCCAAGTATTTGCAGCAAGCTAACAAAGATATTAAATATGGTCATATAAAGACCAATTGTTGCTAATACATAATTAGTTTCTCCACCGTTAACGATTCGGCTGGTGTCATACAAAATAAAACCGCTCATGATCATGATAACTACTGCGGAAATGGCTAATGACATCGCAGGTATTTGCAAGAATATATTTGCTACTGCAGCCAATAACACCATTAAAAAACCCACCATTAGGAACCCACCCAGGAAACTGAAATCTTTCTTCGAAATCAATGCATAAGCAGACAGTCCGATGAATATTACGCCTGTACCTGCTAGCGACAAGGTAATGATATTAGAACCATTAGGCAATGCGGCATATAGGCTCAATATAGGTCCCAAACCGAAACCAAGCAGTCCGGTAACCAAAAAAACGATCCCGATACCTGCAGTTGAGTTAGCAAAGCGTGGCAATATGAACATAGCGATTACCATTGCGCCAATTACAGAAATCAAATAGGTCATGGGTGGCATTTTCAAAAACATAGATAGTGCCGCGGTGAAAGCACTAAATAACAGCGTCAAAGCCAGTAACATGTAGGTATTGCGTAGTACCTTGTTGGTTTCCAGAACCGATGAGGTTCTTTGTGCAACTGTTGAGTATTGTTGATTCATGTTGTAATAACCTCCCAAATTAATTATACAAACTTCGAACTATTCCAACAGGTCTATGACCAGCCATTACAAACCATAGTTCAAACTTACCTCGTTAATGTATAGCCTTCTACAAAACATTTCAAGTTTCTGATTATTATTATAAGTTATTTCTCTATAATTTGAGTCAGGGTAAAATTGTACACTAAAAAAAACCCTCCTCGTTCAACCAAGGTCATATTTAAATTAGCTGCTGCGTTGTCAAAATTGGCAATCCCTGAGTAATTAATGCGCTTCTCACCGATTAAAGAAAATGCACTGGCCGTACGAGAAAAGTTTATTTCCTGTATAGACCGGAAGCGCCCTAATTTTTTGTATTGCTCCATGAGCTTATCTAACTGTTCATCTAAGATATTTTGCTTAGCCTCGGGTGCGAGATGTATCAATAGCGTCTCTTTTTGCCAATTAGAGATTTCACTGAGTATTTGTGCAATCGCAGGTTGCGCACTTTTATCATAAAAATCTTTTTCGCGACCGGTATGAAAATAAAGCATCGCCATCGCAGTCACTAAAATAGCGATAATAATTCTTAATGTTTGGATAGGCATAATAGGGCAATTATAAAATTAATGACTACAATTCATTTTCTTTCCAGAGATCATAATGCAGTGAATCCTTGGGGGGCGCTATGCCGAAATGCTGGTAAGTTATAGATGTAGCCACTCGACCTCGCGGAGTTCGTTTGAGGAAGCCCTGCTGTATTAAATAAGGCTCCAATACATCTTCGATGGTATCGCGTTCTTCACTAATAGCCGCTGAAAGATTGTCCACACCGACCGGGCCACCCGAGAACTTTTCCAATACGGTGAGTAGCAGTTTCCGATCCATGACATCCAAACCTATTTTATCAACATCGAGCATGTCTAACGCTGCATCGGCCACCGTGCAAGTCACATGACCATCCGATTTAACTTCAGCAAAATCCCGTACACGGCGCAACAAGCGATTGGCAATACGGGGAGTCCCTCGTGATCTGCGCGCAATTTCGAATGCGCCATCGGGTGAAATATTCACGTCCAATAAGCCTGCAGAACGTATCACGATTTTGGTTAGCTCTTCGGGGGTATAAAATTCGAGACGCGAAATAATACCAAATCGATCCCGTAGCGGATTCGTCAGCATGCCTGCACGAGTCGTTGCACCAATCAAAGTAAACGGGGGCAAATCGAGCTTCACGGAACGAGCAGCAGGTCCTTCGCCAATCATGATATCCAGTTGATAATCTTCCAGCGCCGGATAAAGAATTTCTTCCACCACGGGTGAAAGCCGATGAATCTCATCAATAAACAAAATATCGTTTGATTCCAAGTTTGTCAGCAGTGCCGCTAAATCACCAGCGCGTTCCAAAACCGGCCCCGATGTTTGGCGCAAACCAACTCCCATCTCTTTGGCAATAATATGCGCAAGCGTTGTTTTGCCCAAACCAGGTGGACCAAATAGCAGAACATGATCAAGCGCTTCGCGGCGATTTCTTGCCGCTTGGATGAAAATTTCTAACTGCTCGCGAATTTTCTCTTGACCGACATATTCTTCCAGATACTTTGGACGCAGCGCGCGTTCTAGCACTTCTTCCTGTGAGGAGGAGGCTGCTGTGGCAATGAGGCGGTCTGTTTCTATCATGCGATCAATTTCCCATTACTTCTTTTTTTCTTTCGATAATAGCTGCAGAGCCTGGCGTATGCCATCGGATACGGTTGTATTGGCAGGAATTTGTTTAACTGCCCAGTTTGCTTCACGCTCGCTGTAGCCTAATGATAACAATGCATTTAATACATCACTGCTATGCGGTATAGCGATAGATTGATCGAACGTCATTCCTGCTAGATTCAATTTATCGCGTAGTTCCAGCAGCAAACGTTCGGCAGTTTTCTTACCAATGCCTGGGACTCTCGTCAGAAGCGCTCCATCTTGTGCAGCAACCGCTTGCTGCAAATCAAGCACACTCAAACCAGATAAAAGTGACAAAGCCGTTCTTGCTCCGATTCCAGAAATTTTGATGAGCTGACGAAAAACTTGTCGCTCCATTTCGGTTGCAAAACCGAATAGCAAATGGGCATCTTCACGAATAATCAAATGGGTATGTAGCGTCACGTGAGCACCAATCGCAGGAAGGTCATAAAACGTGCTCATTGGCACATCGACTTCATAACTAACCCCCTGAATGTCCAGCAACACTTGGGGTGGTCGCTTTTCCAACAAGATTCCCGTAAGTCTCCCGATCATACCAAGCGGCCCCGTTTCATGCGGTAGCTTCCGAGCGCAGCAACCTTCCCAAGACCAAATCCACCATGCGCATGACAAATTGCACAAGCCAGTGCATCCGCCGCATCAGTATTAGGACAACTGGCTAAACTGAGCAATCGCATCACCATTTCTTGCACCTGATTCTTCTTCGCATGTCCATTCCCGACCACGGCCTGTTTAATTTGTAGTGCCGTATATTCACTTACTTTCAGATCATTGATCATAGCCGCACAAATTGCTGCGCCACGCGCTTGGCCCAATAGTAAAGTTGATTTGGGGTTAATGTTGACGAATACCTGTTCAATGGCAACTTGATCCGGCTGGTATTCAGCGATCACTTCTCCCAAATGATCAAGAATTGACTTGAGCCGAATCGGCAGCTCACCTTCAGATGTTTTAACACATCCACTGCCGACATAGGCAAGATGATTTCCATTTTTGTCTATCACACCAAAACCAGTAATGCGTAGACCTGGATCTATGCCAAGTATGCGGATTTTGTCACCTGTCGGTCCGACAATTATGCATCTATTATTGCTGTGGTATATACGTTCTGAACATCATCAAGATTTTCCAATGCATCCAACAATTTTTGCATTTTTATCGCATCATCTCCGACCAGCAATGCTTCATTGCTTGATTTCATGGTCACTTCGGCAAATTCTGCTTTAAAACCCGCTTTTTCCAATGCAGTCTTCACCGTAATAAACTCATACGGTGCAGTAATCACTTCGATACTGCCATCATCGTTACTGATAACGTCTTCAGCACCACCTTCCAATGCCGCTTCTATGAGCTTTTCTTCATTGGTACCGGGTGCAAAAACCAACTGGCCACAATGCTTAAACAAGAAACTGACTGACCCATCGGTGCCTAGATTCCCGCCATTTTTAGAAAACGCGTGACGCACATCCGCAACGGTACGCACCCGATTGTCAGTCATGCAATCCACCATCACCGCAGCGCCTGCTACACCATATCCTTCGTAACGAATTTCCTCATAATCAACACCATCAAGAGCGCCGCTGCCGCGTTTAATTGCCCTTTCAACATTGTCTTTAGGCATATTTTGATCGTACGCCTTGTCAACTGCTAGGCGTAAACGAGGATTGCTATCCGCATCGCCACCACCCATACGGGCTGCTACAGTGATTTCTTTGATAAGACGAGTAAAAACTTTGCCACGCTTTGCGTCCTGCGCAGCTTTCTTATGTTTGATATTAGCCCACTTACTATGACCTGCCATTTTTTTATCCCGATTAGAGGGGACTGTTATGTTACCACCACACTCTTGCGGGATAAAGCATCAAAGAACAGAAAGACTGAATGGAATTTGTGTACGGGCAAATCATCGATTTAAGCAGCCATTTGACTGCGAATGTAAAACAGATTAGCGAAATCAACGAGTATTTTGTTACTCATCGCTCCGGATTTTCCGGAGGCTATTTTTGTTAACTCAATAAATGAAATTCTGTGCAGCGATTGCTATTGATATGTTTTGACCAAGTCATTATCAATTTGCCGTAGCGATCTGCAATCTAGCATCATTTAATATGGTTGATTATGCATTTGACACGACTATATACAGTATGATTGAATACTGTTACATTTATCAAAAGGAGTCACTCAGTCATGTCAAATCGTGGTGGAAAAAGAGAGAATGCAGGCAGGCCACGCGGCCAGGGTAAATATGGCGAGCCGACGGTTTCGATCCGCATACCCGAAAGTCAGGGAAACAACATCAAAATGTTTCTGGATGCATACCAGCAAAAAAGATCAGGTTCGGATCATGAAGCAACCAATGTAGATGAGTTTTTTACACCCACTATTAGCGACCAGCCAACCAGATTACCGCTTTTTTCTACTAGGGTAGCCGCAGGGCTTCCAAGCCCTGCAGATGATCATGTCGAAAAACACCTCGATATCAGCGAATTTCTTATTGATCACGCCGCATCAACGTTTTTCGTTACGATCAAAGGAGATTCGATGATTGATGTGGGTTTGTTACCGGATGATAAAGTAATCGTGGATAGATCAAAGACACCAAGCATCGGTGACATTGTGCTTGCCGTGGTGGATCGTGAATTCACCATCAAAATCCTTGATTACGGGGCGAACAAAATGCCAAGGCTTATGCCAGCGAATTCATCAGGTACTTATAGACCGATTTACATTCGCCCCGATACGCAGTTTGAGATTTTTGGTGTGGTAACAGGATCGTTCCGTCGTTTCAAGTGAACAGTTGTTGTCGGTTTAGATACTGCAACGAAAGCATTGAAATCATCGCTACTGCATTGATTTGTCCGACTGCTCTATCGCGCTGATCGATGTGAACAGCTTCTATAACATACTTACACAATGGGATAAGCTGATTTGTATGACTACATAAGATGCATCAATAGAAATAATTATTGATGGTAGAATGACTGCGAACCATAATCTCTAAGCGAGCTCTTATCTATGACCCAGATTATTTTCGATAGGATCGCTTGGCAACTAACCAATGATATCTTTACTAACGTATAAGTTATATTGTTAGCTCGATAGCAACCGTCGCCGTTCGAGATCAACCAAGATCGCATCAAGCGGAATCTTAGTTTTTATCTTCCCGATCGACATCGATTTCATTCAATGTAATAAGGGTCTTTTCAGCCACTCTTCGATTCCGATCATCCGAGTAATACTTTCTCTAATGCCAATAGAAATCAAAGAAAAACCCAGGCTCGCTGTCGTGGCAGCCGTCCAACTGTCCAATGTAAATGATATTGAATTTGAAGCATCACTGACTGAGCTGCGCGAACTGGCAAAAACGCTGGGTTATCAGGTTGTCCACACGTTTGTGCATAAACGCTCCAGCTTCGACACGACCGCTTACCTTGGCGCTGGCAAGCGGGAGGAAATCCGCTGCTTCGTAAACCATGATCCCAAACCTACCGAATTCGAGGAAACGCCCATCCATCCTGACGGCCAGGATATTAATATCCTCCTGGTCGATCACGAGATCTCGCCCTCGCAGGCGCGTAACCTTGAAAACGAGGTCGGTTGCGAAGTAATGGATCGCACCATGGTCATTCTCAAGATTTTTCACCGTAATGCGCGTTCTCGTGCTGCACGTGCCCAAGTAGAAATCGCGCACCTCGGTTACATGGCGCCGCGCTTGCGCGAAGCAGCCAAACTTGCCGGGCCGCAAGGACGGCAACGCAGTGGCACAGGTGGGCGGGGCGCGGGTGAATCACATACCGAGTTAGACCGACGCAAGATCCGTGACCGTATCGCCGAACTTCAGCAGGAAATTGTCGCGATGGAGGCCGAACGCAAGATACAGCGCGCGCGGCGGCAAGAACGCCAGGGACTCGCCAGCGTGGCATTGGTCGGCTATACCAACGCTGGCAAATCCACCCTGATGCGGGCGTTGACCGGTAGCGAAGTACTGGTCGCCAATAAGCTCTTCGCCACGCTGGATACCACCGTGCGGGCGCTCCATCCGGAAAGTGTGCCACGCGTACTTGTCAGCGACACGGTCGGATTCATCAAAAACCTGCCGCACGGACTGGTCGCCTCGTTCAAATCAACACTGGATGAAGCACTAGATGCATCTTTGCTACTCCATGTCATTGATGCCAGCGATCCCGGATTTGAGCGTCAATTCGAAGTCACCCAACAAGTGCTTGAGGAAATCGGCGCGAACGACGTCCCACGCATCCGCGTATTCAACAAGATCGACCACGTCGGCGACGCAACTGCGCAAGCCGAATGTGAAACGGCCTTACGGACACGATATCCAGATTGCATCGTCATGAGCGCACGCCGCCCCGATGATGTCGCAAAGCTTCGCCAGAAAATTGTCGAATTTTTCCAACAGCATCTGATTGAAACCGAGTTTTTCCTGCCTTGGTCGGCCCAGCAACTGCGCGGACAAATCTTCACGAGCTGTCAGGTACTGGAAGAACGCTCGGACAATGAGGGGACTTTCTTCCGGGTGCGTAGCGAACCCGGCACTATCGAGAACTTACGCGAACAACTCAATCCGACAGGCTGAGTTCTGTGCTCACCAAATCGGATAAATCTGAACTGGTTTATTGAGAATTCAATTTGATATTGTGGTGTAGTTATACAACTAAAAAGAGAGAAATCATGAGCGGTATGAATCATGAAACTTTGGACTCCAAGAAAATCCATACCTCAAAACACCGTTTGCACAAAGTCTAGGACACCCTCAGGAACCAATTTTTCTTTATAGAAAAGAACTACTATTTGAGGTATGCTGATTTTCAAGGAGTCCGAAGTTTCATAAAATGAAGACATGAAATGGAGGATGAAAATGGAATTACCCCGCACACAATATAGTCAGGAATTTCGGAAGGAATCAGTTAAATTTTTCAAAGAAAGCGGATTGACTCTGGTTGAAGCAGCAAAACGGCTGTCGTTACCCCAGGGGACACTAAAGAATTGGGTTTATGCTGACAAACGAGGAGAACTCATTACAGTAGGCAAGCATCATAAGCCGCTGACTGAACTTGAGTTAGAGCTATCCAGAGTTAAACGTGAATTAGCAGAAGTGAAGATGGAGCGTGATTTTATAAAAAAGTGTGCGACGTATTTCGCCAAGGAGTCGCGGTGAGATACGGTTTGATTGAATCGATGCGACGAAGCTATTCGATTGGGCTCATGTGTCGAGTATTGAATGTTTCCGAGAGCGGCTTTCATGCTCAAAGAACGCGCCCGCTTTGTAAACGTAAGCGGGAGAATAGAAGGCTGGAAATAGAAATACTGGCCGCACACCAACGTACACGAGAGACCTACAGTGCAAAGCGCTTGCATCATGATTTGGCGGATCACGGAGTACAAGCCACACCATACCGTGTTCGAACATTGCGCAGGAAATTGGGTTTGCGTTGTAAGCAAAAGCTAAAATTCAAGGTGACGACCGATTCTAAACATAATTTACCGGTTGCGCCCAATATTCTGAAACGGGAATTTTCTGTTAATGCACCTGGTAAAGTGTGGGTCAGTGACATCACTTATATTCCTACAGATGAGGGCTGGTTGTACTTGGCTGGAATAAAAGATCTATTTAATGGCGAACTGGTGGGCTATGCCATGAATGAGAAAATGACAAAGAGCCTGGTTATACAGGCATTATTTCGCGCAACTGCAAATAAACATCCGGATAAGGGGCTCATTGCTCATTCAGATCAAGGTAGTCAATACTGTGCACACGATTACCGGAATTTATTGCAACAATTTGGCATGATCGCCTCCATGAGCCGCAAGGGCGACTGCTATGATAATGCGCCGATGGAAAGCTTCTGGGGGATACTTAAAACCGAACTGGTGCATCATCGGAGATTCAAAACACGGCAACAAGCCATTCAGGAGATTACCGAATATATCGAAATATTCTATAACCGACAGCGCAAGCAAGAAAAATTAGGTTATTTATCGCCTGCACAATTTTCGCAGCAGTACTATGCAAATCTACTCGCTGCTTAAACCTATGGACTCCATTTTTGACAACATACCTCAATTTGTCTTGTTCTGGAAAATGCTTTTTCGCTTTTTCGAAGGCTTGTTGCATAGATTTTAGGGACATTCTAAGTCCAGTTTGAATATCTTCCCATGCGCCTTTTGAATTGCTTTCAAACTGATCCCAGTTTTTCTTAGCATGGCTTAACTCTAGCTCCAATTCCTCAAGATGAGGCTGGATCTTTTCCTGCGCTTCTTTCGCTCCAAGGTGCATCTGTAACTTGACTTCATCGACTATTGACTGCAAGTTTTCCAACTCAACTTGCAATTGTTCTTCCACTGTTTTTTCGTTCATTTTAGTTTCCTCTTTCCAGAATTAATAATTTGACATCAACATTACTACCTTTTTGCTACTTTATCAGCTCTAAAGTGATTGGTTGCTTACTGTTAACATGATACAGGGAAAATATTAATAACAGTTAAATGACACTGCGAGGAAAAAGCTACTGTTTTTCAGTAGGATTAGCTTTTTCCAACTGATGGCGAAATTCATCTAATTGCCGTATCAGTTCATCACTAAAAGTTCTAATTTGGTTTTCAAAAAACGGCATTTGCTGCTCCAGCTTCTTGTTAATTACATCACCAATTGCCCGCAGGCTATTAATAACCCCTCCGAAAGGCAGGATTGAAAGATTATTGAGGGTTTGTCGATAATCTACTTTCCATACATTGTTTTCTTTCAATAAAACAGTATCGAAAGATAAAATCTTACTGCTTTCGTGATTTTTCAACGCGATAACAGTTGCAACCTTCGCATTGAGATCATTGATGACGATCACGCCGGTCTCTAGTGATGCTCCTATGAGATTTTCTTGTTTATTCACAAGATATTGGGTCTCCAGGGTTGTATATTTTCTGGCTGATTCGAGTTCGCCATTCGTCATCGCTTTCCAGAATGTTGCAGTGGCTTGTTCGGGACTTAATATTGTCTGACAACCGCTGAGTATGAATAATAGACTGAGAATTCCTATCAATCTTAACACCCTATTTTTTGTGTAATTCCGGTACAAGGTCTGTAAGAGGTTTTTATATTTCATCATTAAAACTCCGGGGGGTAGAAATTCCGAGAGTATCACGATAGTTGTAACTCTAAGAGATATATGGCTCACCAAATCGGATAAATCTGGTAACTGGTTTATTGAGAATTCAATTTGATATCTCATTGTATATATGCAAATAACATTTGAGCTGAGCGAATGGTTAGGGCGCACTTGCCTCTCTGCCGATAGCGTTCAACTGCTCCTCCCACCAGGCGATTGCTTCGGCCAACAGTACATCGTGGGGATAGAGGTAGACAAGGCCACCATGACGAAAGCACACCCACAAATCTTTGTCCTGGTATTTCTTCTCGAAGGTTAGCCGTCCTTTCAGTTGGACACGAAGGAAAGTAGAGCCATCAAAATGAACGGCAAGGAAGTCTGCGCCGTTCCAGTCATCCGTGAGGCGATAAGTGGCAAAGCCAAAATCGGCAAGAAGAGCAGAGACTTTTTGAAAGTTGAAAATCTCTTTCTAGCGTGAGTTGATGTCAGCGTACTTGACGCGCTGGAAGGTGACCATGGTATGCGTCCTAACGTAATATATACATCAGAAAATATCTCATAATCCGGAACGGAAGGGAATTTCATTTAGCGTAGCATAAAAAATTCAGAATTATCAGGATAAGGTAGTATTTCATGTCTACCACTGTCCACAATGTATTTCCCTCAGAAGTCCTTACCACACACTTCAAAAATTAACCTATTACTCGACTATCACTTTCCAGATCAGCTCAACCATCGAGTCCGGCAATGCAATATGCCCGTCCAGTACAAACCGCCGAGCTTGAGCGGACATCTTTTTCTGGATTTTATCGATGATATCGATCCATTTCTGTTCGTCGTATTCAGAGTGTTTATTCGCGAAATCAAGCAGGTAATGTTCGAGGAAAACCAGTCCAGCAATGTCTTCCAGTAGCTGAGTATCGGGGTTGGTTTTCAGCGATTTTTTGCCGACGGTTTGTGCTACGCGCGTGATGAATGCGTCGTCATACCCGGCCTTTGTAAGCAAATCAGCCACAGTGCTGGCGTGAAATTGTTTCAATGCAGCGCGCCATTGATGATAACCTTTGCGATCCATCGGATAATCGCTACGTGGTGATTTCCAGCGTTGGATGTGCTGAGCACGCACCGCCAGCTGCATCGCGTCATCAGCATCGGGTGCAAAGCGTTCGAGCATCTGCGACATGCGGTGCGCGTATAGCAGTTCTTTCGACCACTCCTTCCCTTCGCAGATTTCCCGGCTCGGGTCTTCACGATTCGCCGCATCGATTAAGGCGATTGCTTGATCAAAACGGTGTTGGGTCATTGCGTTGGCCGGTTGAGTTGAGAATTGCCGTGGAAGCGCTGTTGATACTATTATAATGGCAATCAACAAATCCATGCTGTTACGATCAAATGAGGCGCAAAAGTCGGCCGATGGAATTTATCGATTATGACCAATGCCGCTGCTTGAGACGGTAACGACCATCCTCGGAAATTTGGAGAAGATTTCATGAAAAGACGCACTGTGTTACAAGCGCTCGCCGTGGCCACGGTGTTTCCGCTGATTTCCGCATGCTTGCGCTCACCAGTGGTTGGCAAAGCGGACAGCCCTATAACACCCCTTAACAAACCCCATGAAGAGTGGCGCAAATTACTTTCACCCAGGGCTTATCAAATCCTGTTTGAAGAAGCCACCGAGCGCCCGGAATCCAGTAATCTGGTTTATGAGGAACGTGAAGGCACCTTTATATGCGCCGCCTGCTATTTGCCATTGTTTGAAAGCTCGCATAAATATGAAAGTTGGACGGGTTGGCCCAGTTTCACCCAGCCGATTGCCGGACACATGGCAACCAAAATCGACTTCAAGGCGATTTGGCCCCGCAGGGAATATCACTGTGCACGCTGTGGAGGTCACCAAGGTCATGTATTTAGCGATGGCCCGCCTCCACGTGGAGAACGTTGGTGCAACAATGGCATTGCACTAAAATTTGTGCCAAAAGACGAGCCACTACCAACGCTTAGGAGTTAATTTGCTGACAGTGGAGGAGTAGGTTAGAAATCAAATAAAAATATTTCATACCCAATGCGATCAGCAGGTTTTTAGCAGCAAAATGAAATAACTAGAAATACATTCATATCACCATCTTTGGTAAACCAAGGATGGCTTTTTCATTACTGTCAGAGAAAACTTTTTCTCGCGCTTGCTGCCAAGGCAACCATTGGTAGCTGAGATGCTCTCGAGCAGCAATTTTTATGGACAATGCTTCAGGCAAACACAAACCAAATACATGCTCCGTATTGACTGTAACCCCTGGTGCATAGCGCCAACGCCATTCTTCGTAAATTTCATATTGATTGGCTATTTGCCAATCCTGCAATTCATAGGCAAGCGCATTCAATCCCGTTTCTTCAAAAACTTCACGCACGGCTGTTTGATATAACGTCTCGCCCGGATCTTGGCTACCGGTTATCGATTGCCAGTAGCCCGGATGGTCAGCGCGCTCCAATAACAAAACTTGTAAATCGTTGGTGTAAATAACAACTAAAACCGAAATGGGAGTTTTGTACATGTTCGTACAAAGAATTAACCATTCACTCCCGGCTTAGCTTCTACTTGTCGCAAACGAATATTCAATTCACGCAACTGTTTTTCGTCTACTGCGCTAGGCGCTTGTGTCAATAGACACTGCGCACGTTGTGTTTTAGGAAACGCAATCACATCTCGGATCGATTCTGATCCGGTCATCATGGTTAAAATACGGTCCAACCCAAAAGCAATACCACCATGAGGCGGGGCACCATATTGCAGTGCTTGTAGCAGAAAACCAAATTTTTCTTGTGCTTCTTGTTCTGAAATATTCAACGCACGAAATACTTTGGATTGAGTATCCTGACGATGGATCCGCACCGATCCGCCGCCGATCTCGGAACCGTTCAACACCATGTCATATGCCTTTGAAAGCGCTTTGCCAGGATCATTTTCCAGAAAATCTTCATGGCCATCCATCGGAGATGTAAATGGATGGTGCAATGCTTGCCAGCGATTTTCTTCTTCATCGCGTTCAAACATAGGAAAATCGACTACCCACAAAGGTTTCCAGCCCAATTCTGCATGTCCATGTTGATGGCCAATTTTGATGCGCAATGCACCCAGTGATTCGTTGACGACTTTAGCTTTATCCGCACCAAAGAATATCAAATCACCATCTTTTGCGTTCGTGCGTGCAAGAATAGTTTTAATAGTTTCTTCCGGCAGGAATTTGAGAATCGGCGACTGCAATCCTTCCACACCGTTTTCAATGCTGTTCACTTTAATATACGCCAAGCCTTTTGCGCCATAAATAGCCACAAAACTGGTGTAGTCATCAATCTCTTTACGGGACAACTCTGCGCCCCTAGGTACGCGCAACGCCGCAACGCGGCCACCCGGTTTCTCCGCCGCCTCACGAAACACCTTAAACGATACCTCTTTCATGAGATCCGTTAGCTCGGTAAACTCCAATGGCACGCGTAAATCGGGCTTGTCCGAACCATACCGAAACATTGCTTCAGCGTAAGTGATGCGTGGAAAGGGATTCGGCAAATCGACATTGATCACATTTTTGAATAAGCTGCGGATCATTTCCTCCATCAACTGCATAATCTCATCAGCGGATAAAAAAGATGTCTCGATATCGATTTGCGTAAATTCTGGCTGCCGGTCGGCACGTAAATCTTCATCGCGAAAACAGCGCGTAATCTGATAGTAACGATCAAATCCTGAGATCATCAGTAATTGCTTAAACAATTGAGGGGATTGCGGAAGTGCAAAAAAATGTCCCGCATTCACCCGGGATGGCACCAGATAATCGCGTGCGCCTTCCGGCGTCGATTTAGTCAACATCGGCGTTTCAATGTCCAGAAATCCATGTTGATCGAGAAACACACGCACCGCCATTGCCACTCGATGGCGCAACCGCAAATTGGATTGCATCACAGGACGTCGCAAATCCAGATAGCGATGCTCCAGCCGCACCACTTCACTGATGTTGTCATCATCCATTAAAAAAGGTGGTGTCATGGAAGTATTAAGCACTTCAATCTCTGCAACCAATACCTCGATCTCACCACTATACAATGCAGAATTGACCGTCCCTTCCGGGCGTCTACGAACTTTGCCGGAAATTTTCAAAACATATTCATTACGTATCTTCTCAGCAATCTGAAAGGTCGCCGCGTTGTCAGGATCGCAAACAATCTGCACCAGCCCTTCACGGTCGCGTAAATCAATAAAAATCACACCACCATGATCCCGGCGCCGATGCACCCAACCAAAGAGTGTAACGGATGTGTCGAGATAGTTCGTATTAATGGCGCCGCAGTAATTGGTACGCATATTTTTGATCATCTGAAATTGATAATTTTTTGATTGTTGTTGAGTGATTCAAGCCAGCTTTTAGACCGCCTAATGATTGTTTACCAGCGCTATTCTTCAGATGTAGAAGTCGCATTGCTTGCTTTACTTGGACTCGATTCCGAGGATGTTGCAGGTGTTGATTGCTTTGTTTCTTCGGATTGGACCGTATCATTCTTTGTGCTCTTCTCAGTCGATTGCGCATTTGACGGTTTGGCTTTATTATTTTTAAAATCTGTTACATACCATCCGCTGCCTTTCAGTTGGAATCCCGCTGCAGATATGCGTTTAACATAGCTACTGCTACCACAATCGGGGCATGCAGCAATAGGTGCATCGCTAATCTTTTGTAAATGCTCTTTCTCAGCACCACATGCGTTACAAAGATATTCGTATATAGGCATAGACACCACCAACCATTCAATAGTATTGAAAAATCAGCGATTATAACTTAGTCGCCACTATTATATGAATAGCACAATGTCAAGAATCATAAAAGCCTACTCCCACTCTATCGTTGCCGGTGGCTTGCCTGAGATGTCATAAACCACACGGTTAATGCCGCGAATTTCATTAATAATACGATTGGAAACCTTACTGAGTAGCGAATACGGCAATTCCGCCCAGTTGGCCGTCATAAAATCCTGGGTTTGCACAGCCCGCAAGGCAATGACGTATTCATAAGTACGGCCATCCCCCATCACGCCAACGGATTTGACCGGCAGAAAAACCGCAAATGCCTGGGAAGTTTTTTCATACCAACCCGTATACTGCAATTCTTCAATAAAAATTTGATCAGCTTGCCTAAGTAGCTCAGCGTATTCATACTTGACTTCACCCAGGATGCGCACGCCCAGGCCTGGGCCTGGAAATGGGTGCCGAAATACCATTTCCCGCGGCAAACCCAGTGCCAACCCCAATTCACGCACTTCATCCTTGAACAATTCACGCAAAGGCTCAAGTAATTGTAAATGCAATGACTCAGGCAATCCGCCAACGTTATGATGCGATTTAATTTTATGCGCTTTTTGGGTTTTGCTGCTCGCTGATTCAATCACATCTGGATAAATAGTGCCTTGCGCAAGCCATTTGGCTTCATTGATTTTTCCTGCTTCGCGCTGAAAAACATCCACAAATTCACGACCAATCACGCGACGCTTGGCCTCTGGATCAGTAATACCTTTAAGGCTACGATAGAAATCTCGACTGGCATCGATATGAATCACTTTTACCGCTAAATGATGGGTAAAGGTTTCCATCACTTGCTTAGCTTCATTGGCTCGTAGCAATCCATTATCCACAAACACACAAGTCAATTGATCACCAATTGCGCGATGAATCAGCACCGCCGCAACGGATGAATCCACACCGCCGGATAACCCCAAAATAACACGATCATTACCTACCGTTGCACGTATCTTACCGACTGCCTCATCGACATAATCCGACATTTTCCAATCGTAACCAATCTCACAAATGTCGTGCACAAATCGTTCAAGAATGGCCTTTCCTTGTAATGTATGCGTCACCTCGGGGTGGAATTGGACACCATAAAAGCGGCGTTGATCGTCTGCCATTGCCGCAATAGGCGTGGCCGCATTGTGCGCCATGACAGAAAACCCGGTCGGAAGCGAAACCACTGAATCGCCATGACTCATCCACACGTCTAAGAGATGACCGCCTTTAGTGTTAGCACGGTCTCCAATCTCACGAAATAACAATCCATCTCTGGAGGTTTCAATCTCAGCATAACCAAACTCACGAATTTTAGCATTTTCAACCACACCACCCAACTGTGCCGCCATGGTTTGCATCCCATAACATATACCCAACACTGGAACATTGAGTTCAAATACGATTTGAGGTGCACGCGGTGTTTCTTCAACATTAACCGAAGCAGGCCCGCCGGAGAGTATGATACCTTTGGGCGCGAATGCGGTGATAAACTCTGCGCTCACATCATAAGGGTGCAACTCACAGTACACATTAGTTTCGCGGATACGTCGGGCAATCAATTGCGTATATTGAGAACCAAAATCAAGAATGAGAATTTTCTGATGCATCAGGATTAGGGATTAATCGTTATTTGATTTGGTAGTTAGGCGCTTCTTTGGTGATTTGCACATCATGTACATGCGATTCACGAATCCCTGCGGAAGTGATTTCGACAAATTTCGCTTTATCATGCATATCTGCAATTGTTTCACAACCCAAGTAACCCATGCTTGAACGCACGCCCCCAATGAGTTGATGAATGACGGAAGCAATATTCCCTTTGAAAGGTACTCGACCTTCTACTCCTTCGGGCACTAACTTATCATTATTTTTTTGTTCTTTTTCTTGAAAATAACGATCGCTTGAACCTTGTTGCATCGCTGATAAAGAACCCATACCGCGATAAGTTTTATAAGCACGTCCTTGAAAAAGCTCAATTTCACCTGGTGCTTCCGCCGTGCCAGCAAATAATCCGCCTAACATGACAGTACTCGCGCCGGCCGCTAATGCTTTTGCAATATCACCGGAATAACGAATACCACCATCGGCGATGGTTGGAACCCCACTGCCCTTGAGCGCTTCTGATACGTTATGGATTGCGGTGATTTGCGGCACGCCCACGCCCGCAACAATACGTGTAGTACAAATAGATCCGGGGCCAATACCGACTTTCACTGCATCAGCGCCACTATCGACCAGAGCCCTCGCTCCGTCCGCAGTGGCGATGTTGCCACCAATCACTTGTAGTTTAGGAAACTTCTTTTTCAGCCACGTAATGCGATCCAACACACCTTGTGAATGACCGTGCGCCGTATCGACGATAATCACATCAACGCCCGCCTCCACCAGAGCAATTGCACGTTCATCGCTACCCTCGCCCACGCCAATTGCAGCGCCAACACGCAAACGTCCTTGTTCATCTTTGTTGGCTGAAGGATATTCAGAAGTTTTAACAATGTCCTTCACCGTAATCAAGCCGCACAATTCAAACTGATCGTTGACAACCAATAAACGCTCCAATCGATACTTATGCAATAACGCTAGCACTTGTTCGCGCGCTGTATCTTCCTTGACCGTCACTAAGCGCGTTTTGGGCGTCATAATATGCTTAATCGCTTGATCCAGATTGCTTTCAAAACGCAAATCACGGTTTGTCACAATACCCACCACTTTTTTCCCTTTCACCACCGGCAATCCGGATATCTTGTGTCGACGTATCATTTCCAATACTTCGCGCACAGTCATATCTGGATGAATAGTGATCGGATCCTTAACAACGCCACTCTCAAAACGTTTAACTTGCGCAACCTGCATTGCCTGTGCTTCGATCGTCATATTTTTGTGAATGATGCCAATGCCCCCCTCTTGTGCTAACGCAATCGCAAGTGGAGCCTCTGTTACGGTATCCATCGCCGCTGATAGCAACGGTATATTGAGCGTGATGATCGAGGTCAATTGCGTCGCCAGACTCACATCACGCGGCAAAACTGTTGAGTGAGCAGGAATGAGTAGTACATCATCAAAAGTAAGAGCTTTTTCAGTCAACTGCATAGCATGTCAATCCTTGGCAAAGCGATATTATAGCCAAAAAATAGGTTAATTCGCGTTTAGCATACAGCATATTTCCAGGTATCATGATGTAATGTCATCAATCTTTCGTAAATACAGTTGAACTGATTAACCATACTCTTTTAGGAGAAACCAGTGAGATTTCTTGTATTAACAGGATTCGTAACGTTCATCCTTATAATGAATTCCCACCTGTCCGCGCAAGTATACAAATGGGTCGATGAAAACGGCAAAACGCAATATACAGATCGTCCGCCACCACCCGGGATGACAACCGAGAAAAAACATTTTAATACCAAAGGAGCAGCTCCCTCATCCTCTAATGCGAGTGGCACCAATCAACCGCAAAGCTTATCTGAAGCCAGAGAGGCGCTCGACAAACGTCAAGTAGAACGAAAAGAAGAACAAACCAAACAACAGGCTAAAGCAGAAGAGAACAAAAGAAAATGCGTTGAGGCGCAGACCCGATTGCGCATGTATACTGAATCTCCACGTTTAACCGTACCGGATGGAGCGGGTGGCATTGCGTATGTGGATGATAACGAACGGCAAAAGAAAATCGATCAAACGAACAAAGATCTTGCAACATACTGTAAAAAATAAATTTAATACAATTAAAAAAAACTAATGACAATCCACATAAAATCGTTTGGTCTAGCAGTTGTTTTGTTGTTGTCACTAGGAAATTTTGGTCACTTGGGAGCAACCGTCGAAACACCGGTTTTGTCTCCTGTAGCCGACAATGCCTTAACACCTCAGCGCGAGAAAATGCCTTCATCATTTTCCGGACAGGATTGGCAAATAAGATCGGGTGAAGACATTCCTCAAATCGCCCACCAAATATTTCCGAATGACCCAGCTTCAAGCAATCAACTTGTCCGCGCTATCATTCTCGCTAATCCAGAGCACTTTCCCAATGGAGTAAATCAATCAATTCCGGATGGCACTATCATCCGCATACCGGATTTAAGGACCATTTATCGGTATGCCGAATCCTCGCATAATAAGAAACGAAAGAAAATTGCCGCTGAAAATTCCGATCTGACCACACCCCAAAATAAAGACGATGATTCAATACCTAGCGCTGAACCTATCGACGAATATGCGCAACGCATGACGCAATTGGAACAAGACGCCGACAATAGCACCAATGATTTACATAAACTCAACCAACAAATTGACACACTCGCTGCACAAATCGCCAATATCCAAACAGCTGCACAGGCAATCAACATCGATTCAATCATTGAATCGATTGCGATTAAAAATCCTGACACGAATGTCATCACAGATTCGTCTCAGCAACCAGAAAATGACGCTCCTTCAACAGTAGCAATTTTGAACAACGCACAAGGCGATGATGTCGCAATAGAATATTTCGCTGATATCGACCTGCTTTTGATAGCAGGTTTATTATTGACACTGTTCATCACCATCGCACTATTGAACGCTTATCGTAAGTCTAAGTCGAGAAGGAAATCCCGCCGAGATGAGTATGATGTAGCAATCATTGAACCTATCGACCGCCATCGTTTTCAAGGACTTTTCAATAACAAAAGCAAATCATCCGACACTCGACCATCCGATAGTATCGCAACACAAACTTCAGAGATGGCAGCGCAAGCGCGTCAGATGATCAAGCAAGGAGAAGCGACAGAATCGGCGATTCAATTTTTACAAAAGCAATTGGCAGTCGATCGCCTTGATGTTTATGGATGGTTGCAACTATTCGAATTGCTATATCAGGTAGGTGATAAAGCTGATTTCAAAAAGAATGCCCGGCGTTTCAAAAGATTGAATGAATTTCCTGATATCTGGACACAAATACAAGCCCTGGGCAATCGGCTCGAACCGAACGAACCCTTATACTTTGATGATCAAAAGCGACAAGAGAAGTTCTTTTCGGATAAACCTACATTTGAATAAGAACACCAAAATAAAAAACCAGAACCAGGAAATACCGCCAAGAGATACTCTCTCTGGCATAAAACATGCAACGAACCAGAAACCAAGTACCGTTGATGCTTTATTTCACATTATTAAATCGCTTTCTTAGTTGGTTAATTTCTTCTTCTGCTTGCACCAGTCTAGTAACATCTAGCTGTACACCTAAAAAATAAAGCAACCTCCCCTGAGAATCAAAAAGTGGCTGTATCAAAAGATGGTTATAAAACATTTCACCATTCTTACGAAAATTTCTCAGCGTCACTTCTACAACCGTTTTATTTTTGATTGCTTCGCGCAAGCGGTCAATGCTCTCTTGATTTCGTTCATTTCCTTGCAGAAAACGGCAATTCTTTCCAATTGACTCGGCTAAAGTGTAACCCGTCATCGTTTCAAAAGCTTTGTTCACATACACGAGCGGCAGATCCTCCTGATCAGGGTCTGCCAGCGACACGCCATTCACACAGGAGTCAAGAATTTTGGACAATACCTGCGGAATTAACCCTGGGTCTTTCTCAACGATAAAATCCATGATAATGCATCTCCGAAATTAGGTTACTAATAGTTATGAAAAATCGATTCCTTCTAAATTGCATTATTCTACTTCAACAAGCTTCTTGATATTTCTTACTGTTCTTTCAGTTCCATCTTGTACAGCAATACGCACAAGCTTCTCAAACGGTCTGACGTGTAAATCAAGACTCAATAATTCAAAAACAAAAGTCAACCGGCTGCTGCTAACGCTTATTGATTCAATTACATAGTCACATCTATAAGGATTAGAAACACCTTCAAAGCAAATGCGTGCGCCCAAATCAAAAAACTTTACTTTAAACGTAGATTCCGTACGATTACCTTGGTCGATACGTACCTGACGGCAAATCGTACCTAGCATAATCGGGCCATCAATCATCTTTTCAAGTTCCTTGACTTCTGGGGACCATCTTGGATAGTTATCAAGCAAATTAACACCAATAAAATCAAACAATTTCTCATTGGAAACCTGAATAATTGTACTGGTTTTCCCAATCACAGGTGTATCTTTAAACAATCCAAGCATACAAACCTCCTCGATTAAATCTTTTACTCATTAAAGCAGATAGGTATCAATGCCAGATAGCATTAAATCATATTGCGCCTCAACAATTTCTTTTATTGCTAAAGCCGGAATTCCCGTCATTAAGTTATTTCTAGTTCCTAGCCAACCTACTGCATCATGTGGACCTAAATTAATGACATACCCTAAATCTTGATGCATATACGGTTCGAGCAATCCTGGAAAACCAGCATGCCGCAATATATTACGAGCGACCAATTTACCTTTTCTTACTGCGGATTGCGCACTACGCGCATTGGTTCCGATTGATTCAAAATTAGAATTATCACCCGCCGTGAGAACATTTGGCAACACTTTATAATGAGCGATTACTTGCCCAAACGCATTAGCTGATAAATTGTTTTGTGCTTGCTTACCTAAAAACACCAAGGATACTGTCGATGGCAATGCAAATTGCTGTTGCGTTAGCTTATTCGTTAATTGAATCTGACCCGATTGTTGCTGATAAAAATAGCAATGTGGATGAAAAGTGATCTCTAGGTCTTGCATGCGGGACTGAACATAGTTATTAAAACCTGCGGGGAACGACTCCAGCACACTCCCCTTCGAGTGTATCAAGCTTAACGTTGCTTTACTTTTGATTCGATTAAGAAAGTATTGTAATTCAAATAGGAATTGAATACCTGTTGCACCACCCCCCACGACTGAAATTGATGGGTTCGATTGATTACTGTTATTCAATATTCCAGTAATCAATTCAGAACCAGATGTTGTTTCAAAATCTTTTAACAATAATTTCTCATTCGACTCCTCCACTACTCGATCCTGGCAACCCATAGTAATGACAAGATAATCAAAATCAAATACTTCTTCGTCAACAATGAGCTGTCTATGCTCCTGAAAATGATGAAAATCTTGGCATGTGAAATCAACAGATGCTTTAACATGGCGGCAACCAAAACGGTTTTCTATGTCACGAAAAGGTACCAGCATATCTTCTAAGGGATAACGAAATGTCTCATGCAAATGGGTCGTCTTGATATGTTGCTCTCTCGGATCAATGATCGTAATACTGATATCCTGCGCATAACGCGCAAGTGTTGTTAACGTAGCCATGCCGGCGTATCCTCCGCCGACAATCACTACTTTGATTTTTTTTTGTTTCGCTATGTTAAATGGCAGCAGAGCCACATCATCTCCCTGATTCAAAATTCTTCTTCAATTCATCGTCAAGCACAACTATTGATTCCTTGGGTAGGATCTCGAGGAATCTGTTGTATTCGCCAATTTTTCTTTGCCCATCGCCAGAATGAAGCAATATCACCTTGCGCAATTTCCACTGGAGGATTCTGCCCAAGAAACCGTATTGCTTGAACCAAATACGTTAATGCGTAAGATAACTCGATTGCTGGCGCACGAGTTTGTTTACTCAACTTTTCACCTGCTGCATTGATTACCACAGGCAAATGCATATAGTGAGGAATGTCATAACCCAGCAATTGCTGTAGAAAAATCTGGCGCGGCGTAGAATCGAGCAAATCAGCGCCTCGTACCACATGCGTGATACCCTGTTGCGCATCATCAACAACCACGGCCAGTTGATACGCATAAATACCATCAGCACGACGTAAAATAAAATCGCCAATTTCCTGCTTGAGATTTTGTGTGCATAGTCCTCGCAAGAAATCTTCAAATACAATTGGCCCATGATGCGTTCGAACTCGTAAAGCACGTACATCTTTAGTGAATATCGGGGCTCTACTGCAAGTACCTGGATAAATGGAGCCATTGATACCAACGATGCTAGAGTCCGCGATTTCCTTTCGTGAACACACACAAGAATAGATTAGATCTCGTTGATTTAATTCATCCAATGCCGCTTGATAGTGCGCCAAACGCTGACTTTGGTAAATAATTTGACCATCCCACTCCATTCCTAATGCTTCAAGTATATGCAATATATGACTCGCCGCTCCTTTAATTTCACGTTGCCAATCCAAATCTTCAATTCTCACGACCCATTGACCATCATTAAATTTCGCATCCAGATAGCTTCCCACTGCCGCAACCAACGATCCAAAATGCAGAGGCCCTGTAGGTGAAGGCGCAAATCGCCCACAGTATGTGGATTTAGCGATCTTAACTTTATTTCCCAAAAAGTATTACCTATCAAAGCATCTCTGATTAAAAGCACTAAAAATCTGCAATATCGCATGACACAAATTGCTACGGCTATGCATGTAGTAAATCGACTATAATTTAATTACGCATGGTTTCATAGCGAATTTGTTCATTCTGTTTTTTATTTCTTTAAATTGCGTATGCATATTCATATACTTGGAATTTGTGGTACCTTCATGGGCGGAATCGCCGTTATTGCACGCGAATCCGGATTCAAGGTGACGGGCTGTGACCAAAATGTTTATCCACCGATGAGCACTCAACTCGAGGCCCAAGGAATAGAACTGATTTCAGGATATTCTCCAGATCAAATTGCGCTACAACCGGATCTATACGTAATTGGCAACGTAATTACTCGCGGCAATCCTCTGATGGAGGAAATTCTGAATCAGAACTTGCCCTACATTTCTGGCCCCCAATGGTTGTCAGAAAATATTCTGCGCCATCGCTGGGTTATGGCAGTCTCTGGCACGCATGGAAAAACAACAACTAGTTCAATGGTGGCGTGGATACTTGAGTACGCAGGATTCAATCCAGGATTCTTGATTGGTGGCATACCCGAAAATTTTGGTGTTTCTGCAAGAATAGGCAACGCACCCATCAGCTCAAAATCAACTGACGGCAGCGTTAGTGAACTCTCTCCTTTTTTTGTCATCGAGGCGGATGAATATGACACTGCATTCTTTGACAAACGCTCTAAATTTATTCATTACCGCCCTAGAACAGTCATTCTCAATAATCTTGAGTTTGACCACGCCGATATCTTTCCAGATCTAGCGGCAATCGAGCGTCAATTTCATCATCTCGTCCGTATCGTACCCAGTGCGGGTTTACTGATCTCGAATGGCAAAGACACCAACTTAAATCATCTACTTCAGCAAGGTCACTGGACACCGATTGAAGAATTTGGTACTGAAACCGGTTGGCATTTTGCAGTACAACCCGACAATGGGGTAAAAATATTTTTCAAGCATACTTATCAAGATATTCTTTATTGGGATTTATTTGGTGAGCACAATCACATGAACGCATTGGCCGCACTATTGGCTGCCCGCCATGCAGGAATTCCGATCCAAATCGGTATCGAAGCCTTGATGCGCTTCAAGAGCGTCAAACGGCGCATGGAGAAACGCGGTAGCATTAATGGAATTACGCTCCATGATGATTTTGCGCATCACCCAACTGCAATACGAACAACACTCAGCGGACTTAAAACACATATTGGTAAAGAAAAACGCATCATTGCAGTATTTGACCCCCGTTCAAACACCATGAAAATGGGTGTTTGGAAAAACGATCTTGCAGATAGTCTTACTGATGCCGATCAGATTTTTTGCTTTACCGCCGATGCACCATGGGCGAAAGCAGCTCTGAATCAATTAGAAGGAAAAGTGAGTTGCCATGATGATTTGGACCAAATGATTCAGGAAATTTGCAGTTTGGCAAAACCTGAGGATCATATTTTAATCATGAGTAATGGCAGTTTTGGCGGAATTCACGAGAAAATATTATCACAACTAAAAGATAGAATTGTTTAATTGAAAAGCCCACAACCCTAGCTCCCTGAAAACTCACACAGAGAAAACACCTTACATCCCATATTGGTTAAACGCATCCTACCGCCAACATCGGGCAAGTCAATTACAAAGCAACATTCAACTACTTCACCCCCCATATCATGTATCAATCCTACGGCCGCTTCGGCGGTACCACCCGTTGCAATCAAATCGTCAACCAATAGCACACGCTCCCCAGGTTGAATAGCATCGATATGGATTTCGATGCGGTCACTGCCGTACTCCAACTGGTAATTTCTACCGATCGTTTCAGCAGGCAATTTATTTTGCTTTCTAATGGGAACAAAACCTTTTTGTAATTGAAAGGCGACAGGGGCGCCAATGATAAATCCCCTAGATTCGATTCCAACGACTTTATCAATGCCTGCATCCCTATAGCGCAATGCAATCTCATCAATAGCTGTGTGAAATGCAACGGCATCTTTCAGTAAGGTAGTGATGTCACGAAACATAATTCCGTGGCGCGGATAGTTAGGAACAACACGAATAAGTGAGCTAATCGACATGACAGTTTTGGTTGATTTGTGTAACAAAAGCATTCTCGGTAGAAATACGAAGGCCCCAACCACTCAAGGCTGAGGCCTTCGATATTACTAGTTATCTAGATTTTTTCTTACATCAAAAAAATCTTAGTGATCCATAGCAGCTTTTGCATCAAAGCTAGCTGGTTTTTTAACTTGTGTCATCAAGTCATCGTCCCATTTACCTTCGACATTCATGTGAAGCGCAGCACCTAACAGTACAGCTTCAATCAAGTTATGACTGAGGTAAACATACAATCCAGGTTGTTTGAATTCATACGCTGCAGCAACCGCTGCACCAGCAGGAACAAACCAGGTTTCTTGGCCGGTTAAAGGAACATCGCTGAATGAACCACCAACCCAGTACAGATCAGCATGACCGCCAATCAAGTGTGGATAGGAAGGACGGTTAGCTTGTGAGTGAACAAATAAAACTTTCTCACCAACTTTCGCTTTCAACGCATTGTCACCAGTAATTGCACCCATTGAACCGTTAAACACTACGTGTGAAGGAATAAGCCCTTTGGCAGTTTCCAACATTTCGTGCATACCTTCAGCTGGTGAAGCATAAGATTTGTATCCACCTTTACCATCTTTCGGCAAGTAAAAGTCTTGTTCGCCAATGTAGAAGGCTTTGTCATACTTGTATGATTTACCTTTAGCATCTTTCAATCCATCACGTGGCAATACCATAATAGCGCCACTCATGCCAGAGATTACATGGAAAGGAATCATCGTTCCACCCGGTGCGCAGTGATAAACAAATACGCCTGGTTTAACTGCTTTCCAACGAAGTACAACTTCTTCACCAGGTTGCACCAAGGTCAGTCCCGCGCCACCTAAAGCACCAGTTGCTGCGTGAAAGTCTACGTTATGCGCCAAGGTGCTGGTTTTGGGGTTAGACAACGTTAATTCTAGATAGTCACCTTCATGCAGAATAATCAGTGGACCCGGAACGCTGCCATTGAAAGTCAAGGCCCAAATTTTTGCACCAGGAGCAACTTCGAGTAGTTTTTCCTGGGTTTCCATACGAACTTCAACAATTCTTGGTCCGCCAGTCACGACTTGATCATGCTTTGGAACATTCGGTGGAGCCACCAATTCTTGTTTGATACGTGGTAATTTAGAATAGTCTGTTTGTGCCACAGCGGACTGTGATGCGGCAAAACAGAGCAATCCTAATCCTAAAACTGCCTGAACTGCTTTAATCATATCTCCCTCCATAAAAGATGAACTTTACGCTTGTTTTATTTTTTCGCAAATCTAATCTGCCAATGTAACTAACATTCTATAATTAAACAAAATTATTTAATTGATTACACTAGCATCTGCCCTTTTTCTAAAGAGCAAGGGCGGAACGGCGAATATACACGTTCCGAGAAAAACTGTCCATGCTTCTCGAACATAACATTCAGTAATAAAAGCCTTATTGACATTATTGTCATTGCAAATTTAGCTTGTTTTTCTTGTCTTATCCTTGCATTAATTTGATTTCTGCGGCTGCCAGATTTTCTTGTGTCCCCTTGAGCACCACCACATCGCCTGCTTCCAACTTTGTATCAGCACTCGGTAATAACCCGCGGATATTGCGTCGACGCACAGCTATCACCTCCACGGTCAGCGTCTTTAAATTGATCTCTGCCAACGTTTTGTTGATGGCCGCTGCTGCTGGCAGAATCGTAAGCGTATGTAAATGCAAATGCGGGAATAAGCTCTCATTCATTTCATCCGTCTCATCTGATACCCCATGATAGAAACCACGCAGCAAGCTATAGCGTTGCTCACGAATACTACGGATACGACGCGATATCCTACTGGTAGAAATATTCACAAACATCAGTGCATGCGATGCAAGCATCAAACTTCCCTCCATAATCTCCGCAACCACCTCTGTAACACCCGCTTTTTTCAATACATCCACTTCTGATTCATCCATGACCCTCGCCACCACAGAGAGCTCAGGATGCAATTCTTGTACGTGCTCAAGAATTTTCAAAGTGGAATGGATATTGTGATAGCTCACCACGAGCACTTTGGCACGCATCAATCCTGCAGCGATCAAAACCTCGCGTTTTGCCGCATCACCATAAACGACCGATTCACCCGCAGTTCTCGCTTCATGAATACGTTTAGGATCAAGATCCAAAGCAATAAAATTGATCGATTCCTGTTCTAGGATTCTAGCTACACTTTGGCCACTACGACCATAACCACAAATAATGACATGATCTTGCTGCGACATGGTTTGTGCCGCAATAGAGGTAATCTGCATTGCTTTTTGCATCCAATCCGAACCATAAGAGCGCCGGATGATGGATTCACTATATTCAATCAAGAAAGGTGCGATAAACAATGACAATACCATCGCCGCCAGAACAGGTTGCAGCACGGTACTGCTGATCAACTGTAAAGCACTGGCTTGCGCCAACAAAACGAAACCAAATTCACCCGCTTGCGCTAAATTCATACCCGTCCGAAATGCCACGCTTAGATCAGCACCAAATAAGCGGGACAGTCCAATGATGAGAGCAGTCTTTAATACGATCAAGGTCAGTAGCATCACAAATACCCAGAAAAAATTCTCAATGAGTACCTGCACATCAAGCAACATACCGATCGTGACAAAAAACAATCCCAATAACACATCCCGGAACGGCCTAACATCTTCTTCGACCTGGTAACGATACTCCGTTTCAGAAATTAACATACCGGCAAGAAATGCACCTAAAGCCAATGATAGCCCTGCCATTTGAGTCACCCAAGCCAAACCCAACGTAATCAGCAATACATTCAAAACAAATAACTCAGATGATCGTTGCTGCGCCACAATATGAAGCCACGAACGCATTAATTTCTGACCAAAAAACAAAATGATTGCTAACACCACTGCAATCTTTACAAAAGCTATCAGTAAATCGCTGGTTCCACTATCAAAACCAGAACCCAGTGCAGGAACAATAATGAGCAATGGAATCACCATCAAATCCTGGAACAACAATACACCGATGATTTGCCTACCATGTTCGGAATTTAATTCCAAGCGTTCTGCCAGCAATTTAATCACGATTGCTGTAGATGACATGGCAAGCGCACCACCCAATACAAATCCAACATACCAATCTAAATTGATAAACCACGCCGCTCCCATGACTAATGCAATGGTACACAAGACTTGCGCGGTACCAAAACCGAATACAAGGCGTTTCATAGCCACCAATTTGGGCAGGCTAAACTCCAGGCCAATGGTAAACATCAAAAAAACCACACCAAACTCTGCCAAATGTCGTGTTTCTTCGTCTTCAGAAATCCAACCCAATGCGTGCGGTCCGATGATGACACCTGCTAACAAGTACCCCAGCATCGGTGGGAGCTTTAACAAGCGAAATACCACCACGGCCATTACCGCAGTTGCCAATAAAATAAGCACAGGCTGAAGAGGATCGGTCATAACGAATTAAGCAACAAAGAAAACTAATGATTGGTGAAGATACTGAATGATTACTAGGTTTACAACCTATTCCTGACATGATGCTATAATGATTACGACTTAATACTTCAAATAGAAATGTCAATACCCCATCTTTCAACCGCATTACGCGGTCCGTTGCTTGATCTTGAAAGCCGAATAATCAGTGCAATGCCAGACATAGAACATTGGTTAAGAAAAAAATGGCGGGACCATACGGTACCTTTTTATTGCTCAGTCGATTTACGTAACAGTGGATTCAAACTGGCCCCGGTCGACACTAATTTATTTCCGGGTGGATTTAACAATTTAAATCCCGATTTTACGCCGTTATGTATTCAAGCCATGATGAGCGCAATTGAGAAAATTTGTCCAGATGCCCATAGCTTACTGTTAATTCCGGAAAATCACACGCGCAATACTTTTTATCTGCAAAATATTGCTACGTTGCAAAACATTATGCAGCAAGCAGGACTCAATGTTCGCATCGGTACTTTGTTATCGGAAATTTCAGTCGCCACAAAACTGAATCTGCCTAATGGACAGAGCATTACATTAGAACCCGTCATACGAAAAAATGGTCAATTAGGTGTACAAGGTTTCGAACCCTGCGCTGTGCTATTAAATAACGATTTATCCACTGGCGTCCCTCCCGTTTTACAAAATCTGAACCAGATCGTTATTCCACCACTACACGCCGGTTGGTCCACACGACGAAAATCACGACATTTTGCGGCGTATAATCAAATTGCCGAAGAATTCTCAGCGCTACTTGGAATTGATCCATGGTTAATCAATCCTTTCTTTACTGCGTGCGGACAAATCAATTTTCGCGATAAACAAGGAGAAGATTGTGTCGCGAAAGCAATTAACCAAATACTCGATGCAATCAGGGAAAAATATCAGCAGTATGGCATCAAAGAGGATCCCTTTGTTATTGTCAAAGCAGACTCAGGAACCTACGGTATGGGTATTATGACCGTTAAAGATGGCTCTGATATTTACAACCTGAATCGGAAACAGCGCAACAAAATGGCCGTCGTCAAAGAAGGATTGCCGGTTTCCAATGTACTCGTTCAAGAAGGCGTCTACACTTTTGAAAATATCAACCAGGCAGTTGCAGAGCCTGTCGTTTACATGATTGATCGCTATGTTGTCGGGGGATTTTATCGAGTACATACTGGACGAGGTGTTGATGAAAATTTAAATGCTCCCGGCATGTATTTTGTCCCATTGGCATTTGAAACCACCTGCTTGGAACCAGACACAAACCAACCCAATTCGATTCCCAATCGTTTTTATGCCTACGGTGTCGTTGCCCGTCTTGCGCTTTTGGCCGCCGCACTTGAATTAGAGCAAGATTATTCAAAAATTTCCGAAGCCTTACCCGCATAACCTGCAATATGAAGTTAGCTTTTATTGTTGATCCGCTTGATTCGATCAAAATCAACAAAGATTCCAGTTATGCGATGATTTCCGAAGCGAGTACCCGAGGACATGCAATTCATGTGCTTGAACAACACGATATAGCCTTAATTGACGATCAAGTCATCTGCAATGCACGTTCATTGCGTTTGAAATCCGCTTCCCAATATGATCCACAGTGGTATGAAACCGGTCAGGTTGAAACACTGCCCTTAACTGCATTTGATACTGTTTTGATGCGCAAAGACCCACCCTTTGATTTAGAGTATGTGTATAGCACTTACCTACTGGAATTGGCCGAAACACAGGGTGCTTTGGTGATCAACAGCCCTCGTGGTATCCGCGATCATAATGAAAAACTCGCCATAACAAAATTTCCACAATTTATTGCACCCACGCTGGTTACCAGCCGAGCAACTTTAATCCGGGAATTTATTGCTATTCACCGCATTGTCATTCTAAAACCGCTTGATGGCATGGGAGGAACCAGTATTTTTCAGGTCAGCGAATCAGATCCCAACCTTTCTGTCATTCTCGAAACCATGACACAGCATGAAACACGCACAATCATGGCGCAGCGTTATATTCCGGAAATTGCACTCGGTGACAAACGAATATTAGTCATTGACGGGAAAGCCGCTCCCTATGCTTTAGCGCGTATACCTAAGCCTGGTGAAACGCGGGGTAATCTGGCTGCCGGCGGCACTGGAAAAACGCAACTGCTTTCAGCGCGCGATCAAGAAATCGTAGCATCTATCGGCCCCGAATTAGTAAGAAATGGCTTGATGTTCGTCGGATTGGATGTTATCGGTGATTATCTCACCGAAATCAATGTAACAAGCCCTACAGGAATACAGGAAATAGCCAAACAAAGTGGATTTGATGCCGCGGCAATGATGATCGACAGTATTGAAGTAATGGTGAGCAAAAGAAAGCAGGCTGATCGTCGTATATGATCAGCCTGCTTTGATTATTCTATTCTTTACTATCTAACGATGATCCTAATACTAATGTAACGTAACGGCTTCCTTTTCTTCGCAAATCAGGTTTGCACAATAAGTTTCATGCACTCCATCTAAGAATTTCCACAAAGCATCACAAGCTTCTTCAGTCGCAATCAAAATCTCTTCCTGTTTTTCCGGTGTATCCGCAAAACGCTCTATCAATTCCCACTCGGCTTGCGAATGATATACATCCGCTTTTTGATGCACCGAGAAAAATTCATATTCATCCGGATTATTCATACCATAAAACTTCGCTAATCCATCAATTTTTACCGCAGCCACGTCAGGAACTTGGGATTCAAAAGCGTGTAACGCCGCCAAACCCGCATAAAAAGGACGATTGATACAAATATTCCTAAAAGTATTCACCAGATTTTGAGTCGTCGGCAACGCTGCAGCATTCGATAGTATTTTATCATTCGCACCTAAAGCAAAAGCGAATTTCTTCCATAATGCAGGGTGATTTTTGTCACCATGTTCTTCATCAATCAAGTTTCTAAGCACTTCCTGTCGCGCACTGATATCGCCGCTGTTTGTTTCTGAGTGGATGTGCGGTGTATTAAAATGTACAGCACTTAAATAGGTCGGTTCAGCGAGTACATTATAAAAATATTGCTCCGCATAGTGTCGTAGTTGTTCTTTTGTTAACTGACCTGCCGTCCAAGCAACATAAAATGGATGTTTCAGCAAATGTTTGTTGTTAATGATGGCATTTACTTTTTGCTTCAAAACAGTTGTGGTGGTCGTCATAAAAACTCCTTCTAAAACCAAAAAATATAAAAAACACGGTTATCATCGCTAAATAATATCCGCAAGTCAAATAAAGTGCTGGTAGCCATAACCCTGCTCATACTAGGATGGGGTTGTTGGATGATTCTTGATATATTCAATAATATCACCGACATTACGGAAATTTTTTACTTCGTCCCCATCAAAGCTGATTCCAAATTTTTCTTCTGCATCAAACAACAACTGAATGGTATCCATCGAATCGAAACCAAGTTCTGCAAATTGTGAAGCTGTGGTAATTTCCGAAGCACCTATGTTTTCAACTTTTGCACTAATAAACTCTAGTACTTGTGTTTCCAAATTTGTTGTATCCATAGTGAAGTAATACCTTGTTTAAAGATTAGTAAAAACGATGCTGACATTATTTCCGCCGAACCCGAATGCATTGCACATCGCCGTACCTACTTTTCTTTCTACAGCCTGGTTGGCCGTATAGTCAAGATCACAGTCGGGATCCGCTTCAACTAGATTAATCGTAGGATGAATCATCTGCGTACGCAATGTCTGAATGGCCGCAATGGCTCCGATTGCAGCAGAAGCACCAATGCTATGGCCAATCATGGATTTAGTAGCACTGATCGAAAGCTTACCCGCATGCTCAGCAAACAGATGTTTAATTGCACGTGTCTCGACCACATCCCCCAAGGGGGTTGACGTTGCATGTGCGTTAATATAGTCGACGCTCTCTGGCTTTACGTTGGCATCATGAAGCGCCGCTTGCATTGCAGCCACCTGCCCCCCCATATCGGGTGCCACGATGTGCGTCGCATCGCAAGCACATCCGTAACCGGCAAGCTGCACATAAGTTTTGGCACCGCGACCTTCAGCGTTACTTTGTTTCTCAAGAATCAAAACACCTGCCCCTTCTCCCATAACAAATCCATCACGCCCTTTCGCAAAAGGACGCGAAGCACGCTGTGGCTGATCATTAAAACCTGTTGATAGGGCATGCAATGCTTCAAATCCTGTCATCGTCAAAGGCAAAACACAGGCTTCTGCACCACCCACGATAACAGCATCTGCCCTGCCTGAACGTAACAAATCAAGACCAATGCCAATTGCATTTGCACCGGACGAACAAGCCGTACTACACGTCAGATTAGTGCCTTTGAATCCGTATTTAGTTGCGATCCATGCTCCAGCAGAATTTGCCATGATGCGCGGTACGGTAAAAGGAGGTATCGAACGATCTTGAAATCGACGCAGCGCTGAAGATTCGAATGTGGCAAACCCACCCATCCCGGAACCCAGAACAATCGCTATGCGATACGGGGAATAATTATCTAGACCGCCAGCATCTTCAATGGCTTGATTAGCTGCATGCAATGCAAGTTGTGTAAAACGATCCGTCTGGTCAATATATTTAGGTGATAAAAACGATGCCGGATCAAACTGCTTCACCTCTCCCGCTATTTGGGAGTTTAATTTAGATGAATCAAATGATTGAACCATATCAATACCGCTGACACCATCGATAGCAGCATTCCAGAATTGTTCTACACCAGTGCCAATAGGTGACACAACGCCCATTCCGGTTACAACGACACGCATACGAGATTTAAACTGAAGATAATAAGATGATAAGGTAGGCCAAAGTCACAAAACAAACAAATTACTTATAGTGCTTTTGAATATACTGAAAGTCCCATACGCTGTCAAACAAGGTTTGATATAGCCCGGTATATTTGAGTACTCTGGCTCAGAGAAAACATTTTTAACTGAAGAAAAGACAATAATCTGCAAATTTACACCACAAAATTGATGCTAGAATTCTAACGCTGAAGACTAAACATAATGAAAGGAATATTAAACATTAAATTTAAGGCATATATTTAAGGAGTTGAGAAAAGCTTGCTCTTTTTTGAGTTGCTTTGAGTATGGTAAAGGTAAGAGTTTTTTCGATCAATTAACCAATTACTACAAAGGGTTAAAATATGTTTGAAAGCTTAATTAAATGGTACAAAGATTTTTTTGGTATTCAAGATACGGCGAGAACAGTAAGCACGCCATCCAGCCAACCACCGCAATCGAATAATGCTAAGGCAGACTATCACACTCTAGGTGGATTCAATCTTGGATTAGGCGCAATCGGCCCAGCAAATCGCACGGATGTGGACCAAGCAGTTTTAAGCAATATGTACCAAACGATTGCCTCTGGGGAATTTAATATTCCAGTCAATGATAACGTACCATCTATTTGTGTCGATGGCCGCTGTAACAAAGATGGCACGCGCGAAGCATCGCCCTCTGCAGCAGGGGGCACGCTTAGTATAGTGTATGGTGCAGATCTTGGCGGCGCATCTACGTCTGATGATACCAGCGAAATCATGCTAGCAACTAGAATTGCGAATACGCTCAAGGAAAAAGGCCATGCAATTGGTGTACATGGCGACGATCATAGTAATTGTGGCTGCGGCGCATGCGCCAAAGTAAAAAACATTTATCAACACATCGCAGAAAAAATCAATGATATTGTATCGATGACCAGTCAATATGGCATCACCTTATCGCAACCCGAAAAGGACAGTATTGTTCAACACGCTCAAAACCGCTTGAATCAACCGGATTTTTTTGCCGAGGACAGATCCAGTGTATTACAGCATGCCCAAGAATGCGGCTCGATGTATGAAGAGCTAATAGGCGCACATAATGAACTTGGCATTGCCCTGAATACTAGACCAGGCACCACTATTGATCGCTCTGCAATTCGCGCAAAATATGGTCCACAATACGACATGTTTGTTGTAGATGCTTGGACTTTTGCCAATGCTGCAAAAGAAATCAATACCAATGAAAATGCCATGACCACGGAACTTATCGCCAAAGCCATTACATTGCAGAATGTAGCCACTGCCTCTGTTCTGGGACACGGATCGCTGCGCATCATTCCTATCAGTTAACTCACAAGATACGAGCTTATTTTCTCTTAAAAATGAGCTCGTATACCAAGATAATCGGATGCTCCAGTAATTCCCCACGTAATACTGATAAACGAAGATTTCACTTTGTTTCCCTCTAAAAAGATTGCTGCTTTCTTACTGCCATCTTTCCTCCGGTTAAGGATATTTTCTCGTAACCAGAATGATGTCTGGAGATATTGAGCCACATTACAGACTTTCAATCTCCACCGAGCTATTCGCCGCCATCTTACGTTTTGTAGTACTTAGTAGTTTCCTCTTCACAACTCATGGCAAAAAAAATGACTTCAGTTCTCTTCGACGACTTAAGAGTCTCGACTAGTAGATGGTAATCCGGATATCGTCGAAAATGAACGGTTTTCCCGGTTCAACCCCAGTGATTGTTACCGTTCCCAATTGATCGGTGTGGCCGGAAAGATCATAGTATCCTGGTATAAGTACCCAGCAGGTAGCATCGGCCAGTCCGCCTGGCAATGGCCCTCCAGCTTCCCACTGTTCGGGAGAAACGCCGAACGGTTGAGCGCACAGCCGAAGTGCTCTAGTTTTCACCCGAATCCGGTCGAGCCGAAACGGCTGATAGCCTTCAATATCGTACATCTTCAACCGGACAACCTCGTCTGCCGTATGAGCAAAGGGTGAACTGCGAGGTTCAGTGAGAGGATCGAAGTCATGGCACTCGTCCCCGACAAGGCGGGCAAACATCCCCGAAAACTCACTCGTGTTGTCCAAACAAGGACCAATGTCGATCGCGACATAATCAAGATGAAGATGCTGATACTTAGTGCTCACGATCTCCGTGAAGAGCGAGCCGCAAGCCTCCCGCCAGGGATCGTTGGCAAATTGATTCCGGGCATTTTCAGGCTGAAACAACAGCGCATTTGAATCGTCGAAAGTGATGTCGCAGTATGACGATTTCGACCACCCCTTCCCGACGAGACTACCACGTGCCGAAACTGTCGGGATCGGTATCCCGTGCGGGGTTATTCTGTCGAGACCTGGGGTCGTCGGGATCTTGGCAGTAGGTGTTGTGGTCGTGAGCATCGTAGGCTCCGGCATAGGCAAGAGATCTTCGGCTCCCGCCATGGTGGCCAGTAAGGTCGCTACAACAGTAAGTATCCTCGAAGCACCACACAACACTCGTCGAGAAAAAGCGGTCGATTGAGTCATGCCAACCTCAAATTGTTGGTCGATTTGGAAAAAACGTGGGTAATGAAGAATTATTACATTCCGATTGCGAATTTCTTCGCCGACTTCAGGGCTATCTAGTTTCATAGTAATCTCTCCTAAAACTGCAAGAAATATTAATCTTGTAAAGCAACCCAACGTGTACAACCATCTATTGATTTCATTTTTTAATGATTACCAAAAGATCTGGTAACTATGATGTGAGAATCCTCACTGTATATCGTCAAAATAATTTGGATGGATGGTCGCCTGGATCAACAGTTAAACAAACGAACAATCTAGCAACCCAATAAATCAGGAACAACAAACTGTTGCCCTCCAAATTTGTATGGTTATTGATAGTATTGTATTCTCACCTATTCTTGGGAAAATTCGGCTTTTCTGAATAAGCACCCCAATCACCACCCTAGATTCACAAATGCAATAAGGAAAATCTCGATGCAATGGTTAGTCGTCTTATTATTCATTTCAATCGCTTTATGGTTTTGGTTTTTTTATCGACAACAAAAATCGCTGCCTTTGCATCAAGCAGCACCGGATTTCAATTTAACCGACCAATTTGGGAAAATGCACACGCTCGAAGATTTCCGAGGCAAATGGTTAGCGTTGTATTTTTATCCCAAGGACGATACGCCGGGATGTACTAAACAAGCATGCGGTTTTCGTGATGAACTACAAGAGCTGACTGACTTAGGCGCACAAGTGATCGGCATTAGCGTCGACGATTCCAATAGCCACGCGCATTTTGCCCAAAAATTCCAATTGCAATTCCCACTCCTGGCTGATACAACTGGCGCGGTCGCCAAGCATTATCATTCACTGATTCATTTGGGGATCATAAAATTTGCCCGCCGCAATACCTTCCTCATTGACCCACAAGGCAAGATTGCACGAATCTATCACTCTGCAAGCGCAGCGCGTAATGCCAATGAGCTGAAAAACGATCTACTGAATTTGCAAGCTGTGATAAAAAATAATCCACACTGACAAGCCACCAGGAGCAACATCTTCCAATTTTAATTCCTCAGTAAAACTACCCACAACGAATCGGATCGCGATCACGAAAAAGCTTATCCATCATCTTGGCAGCCTTGATATCCAGCTGCGTTACCCGGCAACCTACATCCCAAGTTGAAAACCACACTTTAATCACACGCCATTGATTCTCCCAACGCGGATGATGTGGCGGTTTCCAGCGATTGATGGCCTCCGCTGAATCTGCCATAAATTGCGTTGCATTGCGGAATGAACTAAATTCATAGAGTCGGCAAATCTCCTCCGCCTTCCCGCCTATTGCCCACGGATGATAGTTTGTCTCGAACCGCCAGGGCGGAATATCTTCCATCGTCTGCCTGAGTATACTGAGCGGAAGAATCATTTCGTTACTTTTTTTTCGATCGGGCCTAGGGATCGGCGTTCCGTTCGGATTCAGAGTATCGCCATTCATGTGTAAACGCAGTCCAATGCCTGTTAATTCTCTGATGCGTTCAATCACTGCATGGATATCGTTCTCCCAACTTAAAACTCTAATAGGGAGCGCTTGCTTGCTCGATATTCGTTCTAGCTCAAAATCCAAGGCCTCTGGTACGGGTACCGAAGCATCGTCAAGTGTAAGCGGCAAAATCTCAATGTTCCTTTTTATCGCAGTAACAAGTTCCCGCCTAACCCAATCTTTAGAATCATCCAAACGTCGTCTGCCGAATTGATCACTGGCTCGAAGCCATCCGTCGCCTATTACCACAACTATTAGCTTTGCTTCTGCAACTGCATTCTTTATCGAATCCGGCCATTCATCTGCACCACGGATTGATCCTCGATCAAAAAAAACCTCGCCTTCGGCAAATGCCCAACTGAGTGCATCGGCTAATGCAATAGCAGCATGCTGCGAGTCTGAACGACGATAACTGATAAATATCGAATTCGACATAATAATTTCCCTTGATTAAAGTCGCACAAAAGGAACTTTATGATCTCAGAAGCATTACATCCAATGGATAAAATTTCTAGAAGTCAAACCAATGATGGCTTCTCTAGTACAGGTACAATAACCATCAAGGTTGCTTCAGATTAACCACAATATCTGCGCCCAATTCCCCTGTGATAAACGCTGAATCGCTGAATTTCGGAAAGCCGATAGGTTTCTCGGGGTTATTCGATAAACCAAACGGCTCACCCGGCAGCATATTCCAGCGTAGTTTTAACTTCCGATCGGCATCCCTATCATGATAAACCGCCACCGCATAAGTCCCAGGTTGATCAAGATTCATGCAGACCTTATGTTGTTCGTCAGTGGCCGGAATACGCACGGTACGCTTACGGCCTTTTTTTTCTAAAAAATTATCCGGACCATCGTACAAGCCAACATTCAGAATCCCGCCAGAACCTACTCCGTTGACCGTGACCCGGATCTGAGCAGAATCCGCGTTGCATTGATCTGGCACTTCATGCGGCTTGATTTTTAACTTCTGGCCAAAGCTGATTGACGGAGGCAATAAGCCGACTAATACAATCGATAGGATTAATGTGAACGTTTTAAATCGGTTAAAAGAATTTTGCTTCATTACAGTCATCATCCCGTAAATTCATAAAACACCTTAAAAGTATTTCACAAAGAAGCGCGTTATTCAAATCTAAAAAAAGCTTGAAGATAGCTGCTACATATCAACTTCACGGTTTAAAGCGGACTTGTATTTCACGAATATAAGTCAAGGTTGCAGCGGCTTGTTTTAATGTGTCCGCCTGTTTTTTTGCATCCAAGATATTCGGCAAAATTTCGATCGGCAAATCCAACTCCACATCGATCCCACCCGAAAGATAATGCAATGTTACTTTTTCAATTGCTGCGACTGGAAGATCAGCCCACTGTTGTTTAAGTGCCTGGATAACGTGTTCCCGTAAAGGTAATTGATCACAATGGTCGATCGTTTCATCATTTTCCGGGTCGATGTGGATGGTAACGTCCGTAATGCCATCCTCTTGATTCAACAAACTTTGCCGCACCACATCACCAATCCGGTGCCCTTCTGAAACGCTTAGGCGTGGATCGACTTGAATATGCACGTCAACCAAAATATTGCCCGCACTTTTTCGGGTCCGCAACATATGAATCGATCGCACACCATTCACGGCAACAATTTGTTGCCGGAGCAGCGCAACCTTTTCCGGTTCCAAGGCAGAATCGATTAACTCCTGGGTACTCGAGCGCAGCAAATCAATGCCAATCTTAGCGATCATGGCAGCCACAATCACCGCAGCAATTGCGTCGAGATAGGCATGTCCAAGTGCTACACCCACGATACCAACCAATACCACCATGGATGAAAAAGCATCTGAGCGGCTATGCCAAGCATTGGCCATCAACATATCCGAGCGCAAACGCCGTGCCGCCGACACGGTGTAACGATAAATCCATTCTTTAGTCAGCACCGATATCAACGCAATCGAAAATGCCAACACACTGAATTCCATCACAGCTTCGTTATCGTCTAATCTTTGTATCGAGTGATAGCCAATGCCAAATGCGATAGCCACGAGCACTAAGCCAAGGCTAGCTGTAGTAAGCGTTTCGATGCGGCCGTGGCCATACGGATGCTCGTTATCCGCTTCTTTATGCGAATGCTTGGCCGCATACAACACCATAAAATCCGTTAATAAATCAGATAACGAATGCACGCCATCGGCCACTAAAGCTTGTGAATTAGCCATCCATCCGATCACAATCTTGGCCGTCCCCAGTGAAAAATCCAACGCAGATCCAATCAACGTTACTTTCCGGACTTCTTGATAGCGTTGCTGCTGCGTACTCATTTTTCGGTGCGCAGTGGAAAACGCCGGTGTTCAACTTTATGACCATGTTGTGTCATCTGACACGCACGGCGGAAGGCGACCAGCGATCTTTGCACATGCCCGAGCATGGTATCCAGCGGGTATCCCGCAACACGGCCTGATTCGCTCATCCCCGAAGGCAATTCAGAGAGTAACTCCAATCCCTGCATCACATGCTCCATCGTATGGATCGTAAAAACACCTGCTTTTACTGCAGCCACCACGTCAGGATGCAAAACCAAATGCTGGCGGTTAGCCTGTGGAATCAACACACCCTGTTCACCGGTTAAACCGGCTTTTACGCACAATCGAAAATATCCTTCGATTTTGTCATTAATTGCACCGATCGGCAGTACTTCACCATATTGATTCATCGCACCCGTTACCGCAATACCTTGCTTCAGCGGCGTATTCGCCAATGAGGAAAGCAACACATAAAACTCCGCGCAAGTAGCCGAATCTCCTTCGATGCCAGCGTACTCCTGTTCAAAAACAACCGATGCACTGAGTGCCAGCGGTGCAATATGGGCAAACAGCGCAGACAAATAACTTTGCAGGATTAAAACCCCTTTGTCATGAATAGGGCCCGACATGTCCACTTCACGCACAATATTTAACAAGCCATCTTCGCCAGGAAAAGTACGTGCAGTAATACAGGCTGTAGTACCAAACCGACATTCGCCCCATTCGATTTGCGTTAACGCATTGAGTCGACCGACTTGCGCTCCCGATAAAGCAACCAAAATCTCGCCATCTAGAATCGACTGCTGTATCTGCAATTCTGGGCCGTTATGACGCAAATCCCGCGCATGCAATGCCGCTTCAATATCGAACACTTCAACCAAAGATCCATGACGTGCGCTGCATTGCCCCGCGCTTTCTATCATCAATACTTTGGTATCCGCAAAAACAGCACTCAGATATTTTTGATGTTCCACGGTGCGGTGGGATTCTTCCAACAGTCGCGCTACGGCAGCGGCAGAAAAATGCGGCAATTGGGCTTCATGGCATATCTTGGCCACCAGAACCGATGATGCTTGATAAATGGACTGAGTTGCTTGGAAGCTTTTATGGAAATCCACTTTCACGCGGAAATGCTGCATAAATTCCGCTTCATCTTCTTGCAACCCATAATACTCATCCCTTGACCCAATCAAAACGATCTTGACATCTGCATCGAATAATTGCGATTCCGGAAATACCGGTGCATATGGAGAAGATAACGAAGCATCTCCTTCTAGGGATATTTTTTGACTACGCAAAAAATGCCGCAGCTTAATCCACAACGCATCATTTTCGAGCAAGTCACTGACATGCAACATGATGAACCCACCATTGGCTTTCATCAAACCACCTGCGGTGATACGCGGCAAACTAGGCTGTGGCTTTCCCTCCACGAGAGGATAATCCACATACCCCAATAGCGACGCAACAGTTGAATTTTGTTCGATGATTACCGGGGCACCGGAGAGTTCGGCATTATCCACGATCAAATTGATTCGATGGGCTGATAACACATTATTCAACCCTACCCACCAATCGCTTTTTCCACTTTGTTTGTGTTGAAGAGTAGACAGGCACGCTACGATCTCAGCTTGCATTTGCTCAAAAAACGTACTCAACCGGAGTTGTTCGTCTTGCGCTAGCTGCAACTCCGATTGAATTTCTGAAAAAACTTTATCCATCAGTGCGTTGATAGCGTTCCATTGAACGGCTGAAGCATCATCGCTAGAATACGCCAAAATGCTCGCCGGCAAGGATTTTGTCATGCCCCAAAATGCACTCTGGAATGTACGGCCTTGTCCCGCAGGCAGGTACAAGGCTATCGATTTATTCTCAGCACACCCACGATGCAATACGCATAAATCCGGTGGTATTGGTTGATTGGCAGCCATTTCAATCAGTAATTGCTGCAACAAAGAACATCGTCCCGAACCATGCTCACCCAACACAAACAAATGATAGCCCGGTTGCTTCACAAGCAAACCGTATCGCGCAGCCGCCTCAGCACGCTCTTGGCCAATCCAGCCTGTTGGTTGTTGTAACAACTCGGTTGTATCCGAAAAACCGAGAGATTCCGGTGGGATCGTGACACGTAAATCAGAAAATTGGAGTAATGAAACTGTCATCATTCAACCATCATAAAAGGCAGCAAAGTGCCTACAAAGAAAACTTGTTATTGTACCCGCTCAAGGATTTACAGTCTAAAATGATCTGTTTTTTGGAACCCTTCTAAAAATCACCCCCTAGTCAATTATTTTCAACTTAGCAATCGAAATGTTCCGATGAAAGCGCTGATAGATAAGCAGCATAGCATTTAGACAATCTTCTCAGTTTATATGTGTTAGCTAGAAAACATGCCCAATCAACAGAAGTCTGGATTTTCATAGTTTAATAAATTAATCTATCCCCCTATTAATGGACCGTAAAACATAAATACATTGACTGAGCCAATTTTGTTTTATATCACCGACACTGATCGATAATTACCTATAGGTCTCCCATGAATTACGAGTTAGATACAACATTGCTTTCATTCGATGAGTGCGACGCACTGAAAGTACGGATGCAATTGCTAGGGAAAATTGCTGCCGTGGGCGAATGGATTCATAGGTTCCTAGATGATGAAATAACTTGGTCGGATTATCTCCATGATTTTTACGAATTGAATCATCAATTATCACCATCGAACCTGCTCAGCGATACACAGCTTTATCAAGGTGACGAAGCAATCAAAATGCGATCGCTATTAGAACGCGTTACCATCAACAAAGTGACGCTTTCCGATGAATTCAAAATCAGCATGCCAGATGGGAGAATCAAATGGCACCACACTACGATTCATCCTATTACTGATCAGCAAGGTAAATTGTTGGGCCTTTACGGCCTATTACAGAACACTACCGACAGGAAGCAGAAGGAAGCAAACAACGAAAAACGATATGCGTTGTTCCAACATATTTTCGATCGATTGCCTTCAGAATTAGTTGTCCTCAACAACGCAGGTCAATATTTGTATGCCAACCAGTCCGCAATCCAAAGCAAGCTAAACTGTGGCATCCTGGCTGATCATCAACACTCTGAGTCGAATGACCAATTAAACAAGTTAGGCAATTGGGCTGTGGAATCGAAACGGAACGACGTAATCGAAGATTGCTTGCAAAATAAGAAAGTGGTGACTTTTGAGGAAAAAGTTAACGATACCAATGGCCTGGATAGAACAATACTTCGCAATCTATATCCTTTGCTGGATCAAAAAGGCGAGGTAGAGTTTTTGATTGGCCACGGCGTCGATATCAGCGCAAGAAAACAAAGTGAGCTCGAGTTACAGCGCATGGCGATTGTCGCGGAAAAAACTAACGGCATTGTCATGGTGACCGATCCTGATCGGAAAATTACTTGGGTCAATCACAGTTTTGAGCAGATTTTAGGTTACCGAGCTGAGGAAATAATCGGCATCGATCCGGCCGATTTCCTGCAAGGACCAGAGACTTCGCAGCAAGCGATTCGCGATATTGCCGAATCATTGAAAGCTTCCGGTACGTTCTCAGGAGAAATTCTGAATTACACCAAAGGTGGCAAGCAAATCTGGCTTTATCTCAATATTGCAGCTGTTTACGATGATCAGGGCAAGTTGCTTAATTATATTGCCGTTGAAAATGACATTACCGTAATCAAACTGGCAGAGCAGCGTCATCAAAAAGCCATGGAACGAGAACGTGAATTAAACCAGTTCAAGACACAATTTATCAACCTTGCTTCACATCAATTTCGCACACCACTCGCCACCATTCGTTCCAGCATTGATTTACTGGATTTAAAACTAAAATCGATACATCTGGATAATGCGTTTCAAGCATTTTTTGCGAAACACAAAGCAATCATCGATGAAGAAACTACGCGCATGACTGAATTGATGGAAAATATCTTAGATATTGGCAGAATCGATGAAGGTAAGATTGAATTATTCAAAAAGAATCTCCCCTTCAAAAAATTCATGGATGATTTTGTTCAATCTAATCAGGAACCAGGTGGCGAATATCGCAAATTACGTTATCACTTTCGCACTTCTGACAAGATCATCAGTATCGACGAAATCCTGTTGCGCAACGTTTTACGCAACATCGTCTCGAATGCCTATAAATACTCGCAAGGCAAACCCGCTCCAGAACTCAAAGTAAACTTTGAAAAAAATGCCTATTGGATTACTGTCAAAGATTACGGTATTGGCGTTCCAGACAAAGATCAACCCTATTTGTTCGAATCGTTTTTTAGAGCTTCCAACGCGAGGATCCTTCCCGGAAGCGGCCTTGGCTTAATGATTGCCAAGAAGTTGATTGCACTGCATGGTGGTAATATCCATTTTTCCAGTAAAGTAGGCGCGGGATGTTGTGTGACTATTCATCTACCTGCCTAGATCGTTCTTATGCATGATAATCCCTTAATACTTTTGATAGAAGACGAAAAAGCATTGCGCGAAAATATACGCGAAATCATTACACATTATGGTTTCCAAGTGATTGCCTCGGCTAGCGGTGAAGAAGGCATCAGAATTGTTGAAAAATCTAAACCGGATATCATTATCTGCGACATCATGTTACCTGGAATGGATGGTCATGAGGTCTTGACCACAGTGCGCGAGCAATTACCCGCATTCACCGGTGCTTTCATTTTTCTCACCGTGAAGTCGACTCGTGCAGATACCCGAGCTGGTATGGATATGGGTGCCGATGACTACCTGACAAAACCTTTCACCAAAGAAGAACTCATAAACAGCATCAAAGCCCGCATTGAGAAATTAGCAAAAATCCAAGCTCGTAACCCATCATTCGAGGATACGCTCGCATTTACCGAGCTAGAAAAAATTGCCTTGCTTACTCAAGCAGAACGCAAAGTCATGCGAAAAATTTCCGAAGGACTCACCACACCACAAATTGCTCAAAAGCTTTTCTTGAGCCAAAAAACCATTGAAAACCATCGCACCAATATTTCCCGGAAATTAAATTTGAGTGGCCCGAACAGTTTAATCAACTTCGCATTACGCTTGAAACCTTCACTGATAGATAATCACTAATATTCATTGCTAGTTTCCTACCACTTTGACGTAACAGCCAAGTACCGCCAAACATAGCGCTGACTCTTAAACATCGCATAAAAATGAATGGATCCATTCATTGCAAAAAACATCGAATACGCTATGCTGTTTTTCGTATAAAAGTATTACCAGGAACTAGGACAATCTTCGTTGTCTAAATACTTGGTCAATCTTGATACTGGTTTCTATTAACAACCTAATAGGAGAATAAAATGGCAACGACGTATGGCACGAGTAGTGCGAGCAAGAGTGCTGATTATGACATGTCGCTGTGGTATGACTCTAAATACTACAAGTTAGGCATGATTACGATGTTATTGGTAGCGATATTTTGGATATGGTTCCAAAGGACATTTGCGTATTCGCATGGCATGGATTCGATGGAACCTGAGTTTGACAAGGTATGGATGGGACTGTGGCGTGTGCACATGACGCTGATGCCGTTGTTTGCGTTGGTGACATGGGGCTGGATCCTGAAAACTCGCGATACCAAAGAGCAACTGGACAATCTAGACACCAAACTGGAAATCAAACGTTATTTTTACTGGATGATGTGGTTGGGCGTGTATTTGTTTGGAGTTTACTGGGGCGGAAGCTTCTTTACCGAACAAGACGCATCATGGCACCAAGTGATTATACGTGACACAAGCTTTACGCCGAGTCACGTAGTGGTGTTTTACGGATCATTCCCGATGTACATTGTATGTGGCGTAGCCTCATACCTGTACGCGATGACCCGTCTGCCACTGTATAGCCGTGGTACATCATTCCCATTGGTAATGGCAATTGCTGGTCCATTGATGATTCTGCCAAACGTAGGTTTGAACGAATGGGGTCATGCATTCTGGTTCATGGAAGAATTGTTTAGTGCGCCATTGCACTGGGGCTTTGTGATACTGGGTTGGGCTGGTTTATTTTCAGGTGGTATAGCAGCACAAATTATCACCCGTTACTCAAACCTGACCGATGTAACCTGGAACAATGCTAGCAGAGAAATTCTGAATAACCGCATCGTTCCTTAATTTTTAATTGATATCCATATTCCATGGTTTGTCTCGATAAGCCATGGAATATTATCAGACAAAATGTTTAATCACATACGAGGAATATATGATTATGCTAAAAAAAATAACAGGATATACTTTTACAACGATCATCTTGTTTACATTGTATTCCGGATTGACTATAGCACACGGAAAAGTGAATTTAGACGCGGATATTTGCGTGCGCAACATATCGGGTAGCATGGTGCACTTAAGCACGTATCAACCACAGTATGACCCTGCAGCAGAATATTGCACTGAAATTCCCAAAGAAGGTGAAACTTTATGGGTTCTGGATTTAGTCGACCAAGCATTACGCGACATGCCTGTTGCAATTAAAATCGTAAAAGGTAGTGGAGCTTTGAGCGATACCGTCACGTCACTCTATTCTACCAACCACGGCGATGGAATCATCAAAGGCGCATTCAATTTAGATGAAGGACAATATACACTTTTTGTGACCGGAGAAGGCGTTCCTCCGTTACATTACGAATATCCATTAAGAATTCAAATGACCAATTATAAGGATCTATTTTTTTCATATGCACCTTATATGATCATGTTTCTGTTACTTGCTTTAATGACAGATAAAATCTTGAAGCGTCGTAAATTAATAAGTTAGTAATTTTTAACAACAATTAGAATTGCACCCAAAACTCGTATCTATATTTTAGAAACATTGGATTTTTTGAGGACCATCGAACTTCGATTACAGTGGTCACATTCTGCCAATCACATTTTTGGCATAAAAAAACGTAAAATTAGGTTCTTGAGTATCAATAGCTTACCATGGAAAAAATGCCCAGCACCCGGAATCATTACAATCGGTAGCGATTGGGGTGCTGCCCAAGCCAAGATTGATTCAGCCGTTACCACGTCATCCTGATCACCCTGAATAACCAAGACATAATGGTTCTTTTCAGGTGGCGCAGGAGCTTCCAAATGCACAACGGATGGCGCAACCAAAATGAGAAATTCGGGATTCAGGGTTTGAGCAGCATGCAGTTGAATAGCGCCACCAAAAGAAAAGCCGGATAGTAATAAGGGCAGATGCAGTAAATCGATATACCGTTCGCGAATGACACGAGTGACCGTTAACACATCAGCCAATTCCCCGATGCCATGATCAAAAACCCCTTCACTTTGACCAACACCGCGAAAATTGAATTTTACCGTAATAAAACCGAGTTCTAGAAAGGTGTTGAACAACGTATGCACCACTTTGTTATCCATCGTTCCACCATACAGTGGATGCGGATGAGCCACGATAGCGATACCTTTGGGAGATATACTCGGTTTTGCTAACACCGTCTCCAATTTTCCGGCAATGCCAGCAATAAAAAACCTTTCAGGCTGATGCGACTTCATTTGAGTGTCATCTTAGGCAAAAGCTTGAACAATAAACCTTTGATCAAATCTTCAAGCGCTCAACAACATTGCCTTTAACCAAATGCTCATCAATGATTTCATCAATATCATCCTTGTCAATATAGGTATACCAAGTTTCATCCGGATAAACCACAATCACTGGCCCTTCATTGCAGCGATCCAAACAACCAGCGTTGTTAATGCGAATCTTGTTTTTTCCATCGAGCTTTAACGATTTAATGCGTTGTTTAGCATAATCGCGCAATGCTTGTGCCCCCAAATCATTACAGCACTTGGCGCCACCCTCACGCTGGTTAATGCAGAAAAAGACATGGTGTTGATAGTAGCTCATAAGCGTGTCATTCAAATAGTCATGAAAAAGATAGTTGATTTTACAAAATTTGCAACCCTTGCTGTAAATTTCATGACTCAACAACAAAATTAACAGTCTCTTCATGCCGGACAACGAACCGGGAAAAGAATAAAAGCGGAGCGAATGAGTGGAATCGTGTGCCAGCGATGCAATCATCAGGTAAGCATGATGGCCTGCCAGAACAGAACTTTTCGACACGGGCTAATCGACTAAATGTAACGTCAAAGATTTTTTAGAAATCCGATCAAAATTTTTCTGTCATTGATGACATGAATAACAGATATGGCGATGTCACATATTCCAAGGAATAGTACGATTCTCAATGAGAACTCTCAGTGAATCGACACTGGGTGCATAATATTGTTTGAGCCGCGCGTAATCTTGAGCAGAAATTTGATCGTAACCTTCCCGTGCTTGATTGGTTTTTTTGTATAAATCCACTAGCAATTGTTTCAATTGTGGTCGTTGCCGCAAGAATCGCTCGGATTTTGCATTGAACCAGACAGCCATTTTATGCAACCATTTGAGCCGGCTTTCATAGGTCACGTTGATTTTCTTAAAATCGTAATCGGCAAAATAATCAGATGGAATTTCTAAGAACTGGCAGAGTTCCTGCATAAAACCAAGAATATCGCGATTCATGTCTTCAAAAAACATGATTTTTATTTGCTTGGCTGGAAAACATTGATAGTAATACTTCAGATACTCGGCATACTGGCCATAGCTGATCACTCTCAGGTACCATTCATCCATGCCCAGTTCAGCAGGGGATTTTTGGCCGGAATCATATGCGATACATTGATCGATATATTCTGAGAAAGGCATGTCTTTGCGGATATTGAGTTTTCCGACATGGAAATTAAACGAAGAATACATCCGATCCACCGGATTTCTTAGGATAAACAGTAATTTTGTTTGCGGTATCAACGCATGAATACGCGGTGCGACCTCCATACCACTGCCGAGATAGCCCGGTGAGGCTTCCATCACGATAGTTTTTTGCCCACAGTGGTTGGCAAAATACTTGACGTACTGTAGCGCATCGTTGCTGTGATCGCCAGAATATCCATTGCGGAAAAAGTCCGTTTCTTTCACAGTAGAACCACAAACCGAAGGATGTGTGCTTAAATAAGTAAATACAGAGGTGGTACCAGCTTTTTCTGTTCCTGCGATAATGAAGTTAGCTAATGTCACAGCGATATTCCTTTCCTAAGTAACTGTGTTGCATGATCAGAATATTAAAATTGGATTTCTAGTAAAAACCATACCCTTTTTCCATCAATTAAATTTTGTTCAACGATTGTTGCACATTATGAATGAGGGGTTGTTGTTGCAAGGCTTTCCTTCCTTTCAAACGACGCCATAATACACGCATCATAAAAATTGGATTACCCAGAACATATCGTGCAAACATCCTTTTCGGCTCCATCATCAATCGAAAAACCCATTCCAATCCAAGTTTACGAATAAAATAAGGTGCCCGGGGTATGATTCCGGAATAAAAATCGAATAATGCGCCTACCCCCATTAGAATAGGTGCTTGCAGTTTTTCCGCGTGACGCGCTATCCATAATTCCTGATTCGGTACACCCATCGCTATCAGGAGAATTTGTGCGCCACTGTCATTGATAGAATGGATGATACTTTCTGCATCATTTGGATTGAAGTAACCATCGTGTGTCCAGACAATATTCAAATGTGGAAATTGTTTTTTCATGTTGTCGGCACATTGCTGGGCTATGCCAGGGCGCGCGCCCAACAGCCCGAGGCTAACCTGTTCGCGAGCAGCTTCGCGGCAAATAATAGGAAACAAGTCGGTTCCATTAACATTGTCTCTGAGCCAAAAACCCGCCAGTTTTGCGGCATGCCGCATACCACTGCCATCCGCATACAATAAGGCTTGGTCCTGCAATGCCTGCAGATAGCTTGCATCGTTCGCTGCAACATTAACGCAATGGGCATTCAGAAAAAAAACTTTGCAACGGTTGTTTTGCTTGGCGTCGGCAACAATACTGGCGCCTGCTTCATCAAGCGTTGTATCTTTGATGTTTAATCCAAAAAGGGATATGTACGTCATAGAGGTTGTCACTTCTTAAGTATCGCGTCATAAACACCAGCAACAGCTTTAGCCATGCTACGGTCTGAAAAATTAGCAACCTGAAGCTGATATGCTTTCTCACGCATGCTAGCCCACTGATATTTGCCATCCATTAGCTCAGCAATCACTTTGGCCAGTTGTTGCGCATCTCCGGCAGGCACCACTAAACCGGTTTGACCATGTTCCAATACTTCTGGAATGCCTTCTACATTGGATGCCACAACCGGCACACCCGTTGCCATAGCTTCCAGAATAACCATCGGCATACCTTCTCCGAATAAGCTTGGAAGTGTCATAACGTCCATTTTGTGAAATTCTAGTTCGATTTTTTGTACAAATCCAATCCAGTCAATCATGTCCGCTACACCTAATCGGATGGCCAACGCTTTAATGGTTTTTTCATACTCTAGCGTTTCGAATGGACCTACCGCGCGTAGTCGAACGGTCTTTCCCATTTGCTTTAAATCAGCCAGGGTTTGAAGCAACACTTCCAATCCTTTTCGCGGACGAAATAATGCCACGCTGCCAATGACCCATTCCGAACTTGGAGGCAAGCGCTCAGGCAATGGCCCGGGAGTCACTACGCCATTCGCGGCTGTGGTAATTTTTGTACGCGGCCAACCTTGTTTTTGCAGATACGCTTCTAAGCTTTTTGATACAGGAATTAATTGCGAAACACCAATTAGGCTTAACCGTTCCATCATGGCATTGATATAATTGCGTAGCAGATTTTCGGTATCTCTTGTCGTGGGACTGTGAACATGATGAACTAATGGCAACCCAGCCATCCAAGCGGCAAGACGCCCCAACAACACGGCCCTAGGCGTATGTGAATGAATAACCGCATACTGATCCCGTCGCGCAATAGCCGCAATTTCTTTTACGCAGGCCAAATCAAATTTGGATTTCATCGGCACCTCATAGAGTGGCACTTTAGAAACCCTATTAGCTGCAAATTTAACCGGTTTTAGACAAACAAAACCAACTTCGTAATCATAGCCAGGCAAACTCAATGCTAGCACATCTTGAACTCTTTCAGCGCCAGAGAAAAATTCACCATTAATAATATGTAATATTTTGACTTTAGCTTTACTAGTCTTCATCTGAAGTTAACCGTGAAATGTAAATATTGTTTTAGGGTCAGAAAATTCCGTCAATATTTTGGATTATTCCATACGAAAGGTGTAAAGAATCGAGCTTGCTGTCGTAGTCCGCGGCGTAACAATGCCATATCATTACAATTGAGTGGCTTAACCAACACCAATCCAACACAGTACAACAAGAGTACAGCCCCAAGCCCCCACCACGCGCTATATTCTTGACCAACTATCCAACCAACGATTGTTGATAAAGCAGCCAGAGCAATTCCGCGCAAAGCACCATACCAATCCAATTCAATACGTTCATCTTGACGGTTGAGCCACATTAAAATAGTGCTATTCAAGATCCATAGGCTTAGCATAATTCCTATCACGACCCCAATCAAACCCCAGTGCGATCCAATAATGACCGATATTGGCACTAGGATAGCCAATAAACTAAAGTATCGCAGTTGATGCGTATAGGAAAAAATTTGCATGGATGAATTGATCAATTGACTTTGACCGGCCGCGCCTAAGCCGATTAGCATAATCAGCATTACCGTTCCCGCATCCATAAAGCGGTCACTGCTGATAAATGCAATTAACGTATCACCTGCAATAGCAATCGATGCGACACAGATGGCCACAATTAATAGATTGATTTTCCATAATAAGGCCACGGTTTGGCTGACAATACTGATTTCACCAGCGGTATACCGTGAAATCAAGATAGGCCGAATGATGTTGTAAAGCAAATTAGCAGGTAAGTAACGGCCGATGATGGTTTGTAGTTGCTGTAAGAAAGCAAACATACCGGCTACTTCCAACCCCAGTACCCTGGCTACTAAAATTCTTAGTGTTCCGGGTCCGGCGGCAGCCCATAATAAACTCGTCCCCATCATGTGCCAAACGAAAGTCGCAATTTCTCGCACGCTGACATAATAATCGCCGGTACCTGGCAAGTTTCTTAGCTTTCTGATTAAAAACAATTCCGCTAACAGAAAACAACTGGTCGAAATAATCAAGTCAATGTATAACAGTTTTTCCAACGTTAAAGTTCCTGCTAGCGTCAGTAATGCTACACCGATGATGCGTCCGATCGGCATTAATGCTTGCGTCATTTGGGACCAGCGTTGTTCTAGAAGACACTCAAGCATTTCAACAGTAAATCGGAAACCTATGACGGTAATAATAAGACCTGTAGCGATGATTGTGCTATTTTGCTGCACGACACTAAAACCAAGCCAAACGGTAATTTCTGGCCAAAAGGAAACAATGGTTGTTGAAAAAACAATCAAAATCGCAAAGCGAATCAAAGCCATCCAGCTAACAAATTTGGATAAAAGCCCAGGAGCCCCGCGTTCCGCCAATTCCGGCAAAAATCTTCGCACGCCTTCTATCATACCGAGAGAACTCAAAGGCATCAGCATCTCTACCATACCCCATAACACCATATAAGCACCGTAATCGCTAGGCGATAAAATACGTACTAACCAAAGTGTTAACGCAAAAAATGCAATAGCCTGCGTCACTCTTCCCAACAGAAAATGCTGGAGAGCTTTGCGAAAACGTTTCCCTGAATAGAGCATTAGGTGGGACAAATGGCTTTTCCTAATATTTTTTCATATTCCGATTCGACCAGGTCAGCGATAACATCGTAAGTCCTGTTCTTTCTAACCCAATCGGGGCCTTTTGCTGCCATGTTTTTTGCACGTTCTGGGTCTTCTAGTAAATAAAATACTGCATCAGCAAAAGCTTTTTCATCCCACTCGACACAACGGCCTATACCACTATCCTCCATTACTTGGCACTGCTCCGGCAGTTCATTCGCGACAACGCATTTACCCATTGCCATGTATTCGATCAATTTGGTAGGTGACGCAGGAAGAAAAACCGGAGAAGGATAGATAGGAGAAAAACAAATATCGGCTTGCTTAACCAATTTCCAAGCTTCATCCATCGGTAGAAATCCAGTGATCGTGACGTCCGACATTAATCCCAGTCGAATCGCTTCTTCCTCTACAGCCTGCGAGTCACTTGGCATTTGTCCATCACCGACGTACAACAAACGCGCTCCAGGATAGCGTGATTTTACCCTATGCAACACACGAACCAAGATTTCCGATTTACGCATCTTCATAATCAATCCAAGATGAAGAAGCAACGGGTTTCGCGTATTCGGTGCAGTAGCATCATGAGCTTGCCCTACCTGATCGATACGGATACCCATAGGTACCGGAGTCATCTTGGACAAACGGATACCTTGCTGCGCAACATCTTCTTTCATGCGTTGGCTTTGAACAAAAATATGATCCGCGCATGGCAAAATAACTTTATAGAGTAAATTACGAATCAAATGACCTTTCAACCAAACCAGATGGCGATAAGGCACTAACCGATTTCGTGCTTGATACAACTTTGACTCGGCAAAAGGATAGGACATCCAATACACAAAACGTGCGCCGGTTAGTCGTGCTGAAAGCCAGGCAATTAAGCTAGCAAAAAACTTGTCGCGTACTTGAATAACATCGTAACGCCCTCGAATCGCTAAAGGCAAAATCATCAAGTCACCCAGCATACCGAGAAAGTTGTTGATGATTCTATGAATGAGTTTTTTACCTTTACTATGTGGCGTAAGATACACAGTGTTGCCCAACCATTGAGTGGGAGAAGCTTGATTCGCCGCATCTGAACCACGCTGCATCAACCATTCAATCTGATGTCCTCGAGCAGGCATTTGTTTAGCAAATAAATCGACCACATCGGCCCGGAAGGGTGGAAAGCGATCTTCTACGATATACAGCAGTTTCATAATTCGTCCTTCGTAGATTGGTAATCGGAATGAGGAATGCACATCATTCCATTCCAAGCTGGAAAGTATCCATAGCGATTATTGATGCGATCAGGAGCACCATACGTCATATTAATTGAATTTTTGGATATGCCATTGTCGCATCCGTACTCGATTCTATTGTCGTCAATAAATAATGGAGTGTTAAAATTATCACAAAAGGATGTTTTGAAACTAACTGTAATCGGGCAAAAGAGGGTCTATTTCCATCTAAAACTTCAGTTCAAACTATTTCAGCAAACATACGATTTTTTTCCTAAAAAAATTCGCAAAGATAAACAGAGACCTACTAGACAATCGACCATATTTACAAAACTCCTAACACATACCTTACATTAATTTTTAATTTCTTCGAGCAATAGGTCATCCAACCATTCTTTCCAGGCAAGAAATTTTTTATTCAGCTTGTCGCTTTTTTGAACTATAGAAATTCGACTGACTTCATGAGGACAATGAACTTTACTATTAACTGCAAGTAAAGCAGCGCCTTGCAAGCTCGCTTCTTTCTGCTGCAAATAATAAATGGGGAGTGACACACACTGGCCAATGCCATGCTGCAGGCAAGGCAGTGCTGACAATCCTCCCGATAAGTAAATTTCCGCTAGCGGTAATTGACTATGAAAATCCTCAATGATACGTGCAATCCGGAAACAAATAGCTTCAAGTAGCAACACGACAATTTGTTGCTGTGTCAACAGCGAAGTTGATTGCGAAAAAAACAAACCATAGTCTTGACGAAAATACGGTGCACCTAATCCGCTGGGCTCTGCAAGACAAAAAATATTACTGCTTGCCATATCTTCGATTACGCAATCTTCGATCGAATACGGCGCCAACACAGCGGCAATCGAATTTAGTGTACCTTCGATCGCAAAACATGGCAGTTCATCAGCTGGCTGATAAACCAGCGTTTGTAGATAACCATTCAGTACGGATGGTTCTTGCGGAAAGGTTCGGATCACAAAACCGCCGGTACCGAGATTAACTAAAGCTTTGTCCGATACATTAGCCAAATTCCCATCGACACTGGCCAGATAAGCTGCGGATTGGTCTGCCATACTTGCTGTGAGCGTCAAATCAAACGACTCGAACGTGATATTGAGCTCAGTAGAAGATCGAATATCTGGCAGAATTTCCAAAGGAATTTCAAATAATTCACACAGATTCTGCGACCATTGCTGTTGATGAATATCCATCAGCAAAGTACGTGCAGCCATAGAAGCATCGACCCAATAATGTTGTCCTCGAGTCCAACGCCAAATAAGAAAAGTATCAAGCGTACCAACTAACCATTGCTTTTGTATCAGTTTATCACGCCATGACGGATTTTCTCGTAATAAAACATTAAGCTTAGGAGCAAAGTAGTAAGGTGTTAACCGTAACCCAGTCAAGCGTTGAATCAACTCAGCAGATGCATACAGCCGATTACAGCATTCACTACCACGAGTATCTTGCCATGAAATTAAAGGGATGACAGGATCGCCGCTGTTCTTTTCCCAAATCAAAAAAGAAGAACGTTGACTACATAAACCCAGTGGTGGCTTTTTATGGGTATGACTAAGGCAATGCTTTAGAACTTGTTCGGTAGTCGTTAAATAAGCCAATCCATCGCTTTCATAATATCCATTATGATGGTTAATAGTGGGCGCATCCTGTCGGGTGACATGACACAGATTTCCATCAGCATCCATCAAGGCAGCTTTAATAGAAGTCGTACCTAAATCAAGTGCAACTGCTGAAATATCAGAGTTACGCATCATTGCTGCAACGATTAACTTCCTGCGCCACTCTGACAGCATCCCAATTCAAAGTATCGGCCACGCATTGTGCAATGTGTTGCAGTTGCTCTTTGGAGAGTTTGGTAAGAATCAACAAAGGCATGCGGCGACGTAACAAATCATCCAAATGGATTACCATCTCGGATTCAGCGCAATGAAGCAGATCTGCATAGATAAAGGGAAGCGATGGAATAATACGTTGTGCAAGCTGTGGTTGCTTTTCAATGCGATGAAAAATTTTGCTCGTTTCCGTGCCATGCCGTCGTAAAAGCCAGTGCGTACTTTCATCATCAATCCCTAGCACTGAAGCATGGGATTGCATTTGTTCCCACCAAATTCGAAAGGTATTACTCGGTGCCCACGGAAACAACTGCTGCGTTGCACAGGATCGAGAGTTTCCAAGTTGCGTGCAAACTTTATCAACAATAGCAGCGGCATCTTGCCTGGCGGAGGTAATCTTGCCTCCGATAGAATAATGGATATCATCAGTTTGGGATTTTAATTCCCAATCGCGACTAACAGAAGAAGGAGAATCCTGTAAATTCAATTGACCTTCTCGTTTAAAAACACGAACACCTACGAAATGACCAATAATATCCTGTTCATTCCAAGGGGCTTGCAAATAGTCGTTTACTGCATCGAGTAAATAACGAATATCGCTCGGTTCAACCTTTACATTTGTAACATCACCCCGAAATTCAGTGTCGGTAGTACCCAGTAAAGTCATGCCATACCACGGAATCAGGAAAAACACCCGCCCATCTGACCGTGCGGTCAAAAGTAATGCTTTATCGCCTGGAACAGCCGGCATGATTAAATGGACGCCTTTTGCGAGTAGACACCATTGTTGACTGTATCGATCATTAGCGAGCCATTGCCCAGTAGTAAAAACGATTTGCTTAAAATAAATCGCTTGTTGTTTCTCGGTCACTTGATCTTGAATCAATGCACCATTGAGATTCTCTTCTCTTGCAAGGAATTGAATAAATTGGCAATAATTAACACAGCACGCGCCGGCATCGAGCGCGCCCGCGATAAGCTCTAATACTAGACGGGCATCATCGGTTTGCGCATCGGAATAAATAAAACTCCCTTTAAGCGCATTGTTACGAAGATAAGGGAAATGCGTCATCAATGACTCTGCATCCAAGTAACGGTGGTGTGTCTTTGAGCGCGTTTTCCCAGCCAACCAATCATACAACATCAAACCGATTTTCAACTTGAGTCGATTCAAGTAATGGTTGCGCTGGTATGTATATAATGGCATGCCAAATTGCAACGGCCAAACACGATGGGGTGCGATTTGTAACAACAGTTCACGTTCTTTGAGTGATTTGCTGACGAGCTTGAAATCATAGGTTTCTAAATAGCGCAAACCGCCATGAATCAGCTTACTAGATGCCGACGAAGTAGCACTAGCCCAGTCATTTTGTTCGATAATTGCAACTTTGAGTCCACGCAATGCTGCATCATAAGCGGTCCAAGCACCATAGATACCGCCGCCACATACCAACAAATCAAAAGATTGACACGAAAGTGCAGCAAAATCTCTTCTCATCGATCTCGAATGATGAGCGCTTTTTGTGGAAAATCGCTGATGAGAATATCTACCCCCAGTTGCAATGCTTTATTAATCTGCATTTCACTATTACAGGTATAAACACCGATACATTTGCGATGATCGCGCAACAGGCCAACAATTTCCAGGTCAATGATATCAATCGGCAAACAAAACCCATGCAAAAAGGGGTAGGCTGCGTTAACTTTGTGCACATCGGTAATTGATTGATCGCTTTCAGTATTATACATCAGCGGAAAATCAGACCGACAATCGTGTGCATCAATAAGGCTTGCTAAATTAAATGACGACACGATAATCTGGTGATCCGGATTTTTTCCGATCAAATCTAATGTCTGGCGCATTTTTAACTGATGGCGGGAGCGAGATTCCCAATCACGATTCTTGATTTCAACCAATAATCGACAACGTGTTCGGTAAGCGACCAGAAAATCTTGCAATGTCATTGGATTTTGATGCCCATCAGAAAATGCACGTGACATCAATTCCTTCAGTTGAAGATAATCAAAATCATCAATATGCTTATCGCTGAGTCCGATTTTGTCGAGATAGCGATCATGCCATAGCACCGCAATTTCATCTCGGGTTAACTGAACATCGGTTTCAATCCCATCGATTGGATAAGCCAGTGCTTTATCAAAAGCACCACGTGTGTTTTCCAATGCTTCGGAATTGGCACCTCGATGCGCATAGACCAAAACCTTACTCATTGTAATCTTCTTCCATAGTCATCAAATTTTTCGATGCTACTGCAGTCACAAGATTGATCCAATCACCAAGTTATTACTTTGCCCTCGACTTTAACAATTCAACGATGGCTGGATCTTTGGCGATTTCAGCAGCAGTTTTACCTTTTTTACTTTTGAGGCTGGTATTTGCTCCTTTCTGCAGCAAAATTTTTACAGTATCCGCATGGTCGTGCAATCCTGCCCACATTAAAGCCGTTACACCATCATCATTTTGCAGATCAATTTTTGCGTCACTTTCAAGTAATGCTTCAATTACGTTAGTGTGTCCATTTTGTGCCGCTAGTATCAGCGGTGTAAATCCATTGGATGCTTTATGGTCGACTTTTGCACCATGTTTAATGAGCACTTTAACCATCTCGGCATTGCCGATCAATGCTGCAATCGTCAACGCGGTTGCATTATTTTTATCCTGCTGGTCAACTTTCGCACCTTTTTTCAATAAAGTGTAAACAATATCAACATGATTATTTTGCGCAGCAATGTACAGAGGCGTGGTGTCATTGGCAGCAAGCAAATCAAATGCCGCATTTTTAGCCAATAATATATCGACAATATCCTTGTGCCCATTTCTCGCCGCCATATACAACGCGGTGGTATTGTCCACGGCGCGGTGATCGACTTGGGCACCTTTGACTAAAAGCTTCTCAACAATAGCGCTTCGCCCTTCCAGTGCAGCAATAATGAGCGCCGTAACCTTATCTTTGGTTTGCAAGTGAATATCGGCCCCTTGAGTGATTAGAACATCCGCTGTACTTTCGTGATTTTTTTGAATGGCCAGCATCAATGCAGTGATGCCTTCCGTAGTTTGTGCATTGATTTGCGCACCTTTGGCTAATAAAGCTTTAACAATTTCCACATGCCCGTTCTTGGTTGCAAGCATCAACGCTGTAGTATCTCCCGCATTCTTCAAATTCACGTCAGCATTCTTTTCCAGCAGCATCGTTACGATGTCGCTATGGCCATACTGAGCAGCAACCATCAATGCGTTAAATTTCTTCTCATTTTGAAAATTGATGTTAGCGCCTTTATCTATCAATTCTTTGACGATTTTTGCATCACCCGAAAAAGCTGCTTTGAGTAATTCCTCTTCATTGCTTTCTGCCGAAACATTGGCCGCAAACAAGAACAGAAAAGCAAGCACAGCAATGGCAAGAACAGGCATGAAATGAGTCAGTTTCTTTATAAAATTCATTGATTACACCTATAAGGAATATTTTTATTATTTATTATGAAAATCGAATTTGTTCATGTTACAGTGTTTAAAGGGTTATTTTACCTGAGAACAATGCACATCGCCCAGTTGAGATGACTGATTTTTAGTGTCACTCACGATGAATTTTCTCCACATCTTATTAACGTAATTGAACTTACATAGCATGACAAGCGATTGGATTATTCCCAATTGGCCAGCGCCCAATCACGTCAAAGCTTTATTCACCACGCGCCAAGGTGGTTTTAGCAGCGGCGGCAATCAGCAATATGCGTCATTCAATTTGGGAACACACGTAAACGACGATTTGCTGCATGTTGAACAAAACCGTACCCAGTTACGCCGCTTTTTACCGAGTGAACCAAAGTGGCTAGAGCAAGTGCATGGTATATCTTCGATTTGGGTCGATGAGAAAACTACGTCAATAATACCAGCGGATGCTGCGATGACAAAACAACGCGGTATTGTCTGCGCAGTCATGGTAGCAGATTGCTTGCCGATTCTGTTATGTGATCGAATTGGCACCGTAGTAGCGGTGATCCATGCTGGTTGGCGGGGACTTGCGGGAGGAATTATTGAACAAACGGTAACTGCAATGCATGTGAATCATAATGATTTAATAGCATGGCTTGGTCCCGCAATTGGACCGGATCACTTTGAAGTAGGTACTGAGGTTTATGACGCATTTGTTCAACAGGATAAACAAGCTGAACAAGCTTTTGTACTAACCGATAGTGTTAAAAAAAAATGGCTGGCTGATATTTTTTTGTTAGCACGGCAACGTTTATTGCGTGCTGGCATCACGCAGATTGATGGCGGGGGAATTTGCACATATTGCGATTCTGCGCGATTTTTTTCTTATCGCCGTGATGGTGAAACTGGACGCATGGCGGCGCTGATTTGGTTGGTCTAGTTCGTTTTTTGAGGTATTTTCTTCTTTGATCCTCAACATATGCGCTAGCAGCAGGTATAATCGCGCATTTACTTAAAATTCCATTGATGTCAACACTCGCCTGGATTATCACTGTCAGCTTATTAGGCGGTGTGTTGAGTTTGTTGTTTGCAGCCATACTAGCGTTTAACGCGCGAGTATCCTGGCTATCTGTTTTAGTATCCTATGCCATCGGTGCTTTGTTAGGCGCCGCATTCCTCAATACATTGCCTGAAGCATTTGAGCATGCGGAAAACCCGATGCAAGTAACAATGACGGTATTGATCGGTATTCTGGTTTTTTTTATCCTGGAAAAATTAGTATTGTGGCGTCATTGCCATCTCGAAGACTGTGAGGTACACGATTTACCACGTGAGCATTCACCCGCAGCACATCATAATGATCACGATCACGGACGCAGTGGAATGATGGTGATTGTTGGAGATACATTTCATAATTTTGTCGATGGCATTCTGATTGCGGCGGCTTTTATGGTCGATGTACAACTAGGAATTGTGACTTCAATCGCCATCATCGCGCACGAAATTCCACAAGAAGCCGGAGATTTCATCATTTTGCTGAATTCAGGCTATACCCGTCGTCAGGCTTTTCTATTAAATTTGTTTTCAACATTCGCCACAGTAGTGGGAGGAGTGCTCGCTTATTTTATGTTGCATAATATGAATCACTTAGTGCAACCGCTACTGGCTTTTGCTTCCGCCAGCATGATTTATGTTGCGATGTCCGATTTGATTCCGGGCTTGCATCGAAGACCAGAAATTCGTGCGACCATACAGCAGGTTAGCTTGATTTTATTAGGAATTGCCTCGATTTGGTTGATGGGAAACTTTTTCCCTCACGATTGAGTGTATAAGATTTTATTTTGATAGGTATTTACAAATTTATGAAAACTGCATTGTTAAAAAAATTGATGGTATTTTGGATGGTAGTTGCCTGCATGTTGTCGCATGCCTATGCAACAGAAACCAATAATATACTGGAACAAGTTGAAGGAAGCGCACGTACCTGGCTAGTGTTGATCGATAATGAAAAATACGCAGATGGTTGGCAACAGGCATCGCCTTTATTGCAGAAAAAAACTTCGCAGCAGGAGTGGGTTAAAACAGTAGCTGAGCTGCGTAAGTCACGCGGAACGCCAAATGCGCGCTATATTGCCACAGCAAACTCTGCAAAATCACTTTCCGGGTTTCCGGATGGAGACTATGTCATATTGCAGTTCTACACCACTTTTTCAGAGAAAGGACTTGCTCTTGAAGCTATTACATTAGTCAAGTCAAATGATACAGTCGATAGTGAAGGCTGGAAAATCGTAGAATATTCGATGCGTTAAACAAACCGGAAATTAATGCCTTCGGTACTTAATGCACGCATTGCTATCCGAAGCCAAGAGTATCCCACGTTGCCCTTCATCATTGCATAGATAGTCGATACCCCCCTTAAATCCTTCTGAAATACGGTAATACAATTTCCGTACTGGCACACCATAACGTTCAATAACTTTGTACTCAATGCTGCCCGGTTGCTCCAATAGTTTTTCAACGTCAATTCCTTCGACACCTTTCCGGGTTCTTTCCAGATGATGACGTTTCATCCCGATCTGTATGATCGGTCGATCCGAAGGATGTTGGGAAGGGAGCCAAAAATCATACATGGCCGCACTGTCACCAAAAATATTACGCGATCGAATATCCAAAGGTTTATCTTGCCCGTGGGTATAAAAATATAATGCACTCGCTACAGACCATTTACTCATGCCAATAATGATTGGTTCTTGACCGCTTTCACTTCTAACCCGCTCGGCAATTTGGTTGACTTCTTTAGCGCTCTCTCGCCAGAAATAATGTTCAGTGAAAAACTGATAGGGAACGCCCGGAATACCCAGCACAATATAATGTAACAGTAGTGCATACGAAAACACGCAAATCACAATAGTGATTCGCCATGCAGATCGCATACGCTGGAAAAAGGTATTATTGTGATGGTCTATTTGAATAATCATCCACGAGATACTCGGCAACAATGCCAACCAGATAGGGCCTGTCCAATGAAAACGCGGAGTATCGAACGTGCTCAGTGCCAAACAAATTAACAAAGGTATACCCGTAAAAATCTGCACAAACAAACGTTGCCGTGCTTCATGTTGAGCGTCTTGTAGCTTGATTTTTGCAAAAAATGCCCATGCTGCAGCAATAAAGCCTACTGGCGTCAATAAAATTAAAACATGAAGAATAAAGTGGTGTACAGAAAAGGCATAACCATCAGTTAGAACCCGATGCGATTGAAACGCAAAGGATGCCCAAGCGTTGGTATAGTTCCAGTAAATAACGGGAGAAAATAATAACAAAGCTAACAAGGCGGAAAGATAAGGGTACGGTCGCATCATCCAACGCCGTGCAATAGGGTCGACAATCACAAATACCAATGCGGCTATTCCCAACAACCCCAAAGTATATTTGGATAATAAGCCAATGCCAAAAGCGATTCCCATGCCCAACCAGGCGCTGCGTTGACCGGATAGCAATGCACGTTCCATATAGTAGAGCGTAGCCATCCATGCGGCTACAAGCGATGCATCCGGCATCATCAATAAGCCCGAAACAAACCCAACTGGCAAAACCACCATCAGCAACACACTCAACATGGCAGTTGATTTGTTATAGAGATTGGATGCAAATGCATACAAATAACCAATCGCAATAAAACCGCATAATAGTGAACCGATCCGCACACCGAATTCATTATGGCCAAATACGGTCGTTCCAAGCCAAATCAACCACGAAACCATCGGCGGATGATCGTAATAACCTAAATCCATATGCTGCGAATATTGCCAATAATAGGCTTCATCAGGTATCAATTCTGCCAATCCGGCATAGACCAGACGTAACAAGATCGCGAATACAAAAATCCCGATTGCTGCTGTCCGCCAGCGAATTTCTAATGGCGTAACTTTACTTTTATTTGGAAAAACATAAAATGCGGATCCGAGATAATTAACGACCGCGGTCGTCACAATGGCTGGAAAAATAGCCAATAGGGGTGGCAGTTCCCAAACATACACCAACAATGCCAATACGCCACCGCGTAATAGTAATGCCAACGCAGCAACCATTAAAAAACGGCCAAAATGATTCCAGCGCAAATAACCCGCGTGATGCTCCCGGAATGACCATTTTGAATTAAAGATATAGTTACTGGTGGCAGCTACGAAAAAACTGACAAAATGGGACAAAGCAAGTCCTGCACTCTGTGCCATCATCCACTGGAAGACCAATGCATCAATGACGACACCGATCAGACCCACAATCGCAAAACGACCTGCTGTATTTAATGTAGCCGTGCCGCCTGCCAGCGTAATCAAACGCTGCAAATAGGCTTGCTGATGAAATAAAGATAATTTGGAGGTACCATGCGTACGATCCCTAAAACAAATCGGGATCTCTGTAGTACGTATTTTCCCATGATTAGCCATGAGCAATTCGAGCAGAATTTTATAGCCTTGTGCTTCATTCGAAATACTGTTGGCAAGCTCTCGGCGAAACGCAAAAAAACCCGAGGTAGCATCATTCACATCGCAAATCGGACGCGCTATCCATCCCCCAATCCGTGATAACAACTTTCGGTGTAGCGGCCAGTTTTCTATACTGCCGCCTGGGATATAGCGACTACCCACAGCGATATCATATTGACCTTCGAGTATGGGTGAAACAACTGCTGGAACACTTTCCGGTGAATGGCTCAAGTCAGCATCCATGACAACAATCACTTCGCTTTGAGCAACTGCTACACCTGCAAGTATAGAAGCAGTCAAATCAGGCTTGGCTTTTCTCTCTATTAAGCGAACATTCGAATTGATGCTCCAGGCTCTGACTTTATCCTGTGTACCATCAGCAGAACCATCATCAACAACAATAACTTCAAAATGACCCGCAGGAAAATTAAGCGCAAATAGACGTCCTAACAGTGAATCGATGTTCTCAGATTCATTGAGTGTGGGTATTACAATCGAAAATTGCGTCATTTGACCTCATGGAGGTAAAACTCTGACTCAAAATAGCCTGCGGCAAGATTATTTTTGTCGTTTTTGGTACTCATTGACCGCTTTGTTATGATCGATTAAATTAGTAGAAAAATGTGACTCACCATTACCTTTTGCAACAAAATACAGCGCTTCGGTTTGAACTGGATTCAGTGCAGCACGAATAGAAGCAAGACCAGGTAATGCAATTGGGGTGGGAGGCAAACCCGCACGAGTATAGGTGTTGTATGCATGATCTGCAAGCAAATCTTTTTTACGTAAATTACCGTCAAATTCTTTGCCTAAGCCGTAAATGACAGTCGGATCGGTTTGTAAACGCATCCCTTTTCGGAGTCGATTGATGAAAACCCCAGCGATTTCAGGCCGATCACTTTCCAACCCTGTTTCTTTTTCAATGATTGAAGCAAGAATCAAAGCTTCATAGGGGGTGGTAAGCGGTAGTAATTCCGAGCGCGCCAACCAATGTATTTGCAGATGGTTCTGCATCGCCTGATAAGCACGACGAAAAACATTAAGATCACTGTCACCGCGAGCAAAGAAATAGGTATCCGGGAAGAAAAGCCCTTCCGCTAACGTTTCAGTGGCGCCAATATGTTGCAGGATTTGTAACTCACTGAGCTCAATCGAGTCATGCTTTATATCAGGGTGATCGTTGAGTGTCCTACGCAATTGCGCAAATGTCCAACCCTCGATAAATGTTATTTCTCTTTGTTTGCTGTCACCTTTTGTCAGATAACGCAGCAATGCGATCTGTGTCAGGTCTTCTGAAATTTCATAGTCACCTGCTTTAATTGCAGATTCTTGATCCAAGTAACGTGCGAGCAAAATGAAAGACCATTTGGTCGGAATTATACCTGCTTCAGCCAATTGCTTAGCGACTTGATTGAGGTTGCTGCCCGATTGAATCGACAACTCAAAGGGTTTTGTTGGTAAGGTAATGGATGAATGAACGTGCAAATAAAACCAGCTTACCGCTAACATTATTACCAATATAATAGCAAACAGAATGCCTGTTAGCGTACGCATCCACCACGTCATGTGCTAAATTTTTCGAAACACAAGTGTTCCGTTTGTGCCTCCAAATCCAAAGGAATTGGACAATGCAACTTTAATAGGCATTTCTCTCGCCACATTCGGAACGTAATCCAAATCGCATTGTGGGTCTTGATTGACAAGATTAATCGTGGGCGGTGCAATTTGGTGATGAATTGCAAGTACAGAAAATATGGCTTCTACTCCACCCGCAGCACCTAATAAGTGCCCTGTCATCGATTTTGTTGAACTAACCGCAAGTTTGTTTGAATGATTTCCAAAACAACGTTTAACTGCAACCGTTTCAGCAAAATCGCCCAGTGGTGTAGAAGTGCCATGCGCATTAACATAATCGACTTCATCGACATTCATTGCTGCATTTTTCAATGCACCCGACATGCATCGAGCTGCACCTTCCCCATCATCACTTGGCGCAGTCATATGAAATGCATCTGCACTCATACCAAAACCTGCTAGCTCAGCGTAAATTTTTGCGCCGCGTTTTTGAGCATGGTGCATTTCTTCTATGACTAAAACACCCGCACCTTCTCCGAGTACAAAACCATCACGGGCAATATCCCAGGGACGACTCGCAGATGCGGGACTATCATTGCTTGTCGATAGCGCTTTAGCAGCAGAAAACCCACCAATGGCAAGCGGTGTCACGCAAGATTCTGCGCCACCGCATACCATGACATCTGCATCACCGTATTCAATCATTCGCGCCGAATGACCAATGCTATGCGTAGCAGTGGTGCACGCTGTAACGATCGCTATATTAGGCCCTTTATATCCGTACATAATGGACAAATTACCAGCGATCATGTTAATGATGGTGCTGGGAATAAAAAAAGGAGATATTTTGCGCGGTCCGCCTGCATGATAAACAGCGTCAGTATTTTCTATCATCGGCAATCCACCAATACCCGATCCGATATTGACGCCAATTCTTTCAGCATCAAGATGGGTCAAGTCTTCCAGATTTGCATCGCGGATAGCTTGAATCCCAGCCGCCATACCAAAATGAATAAAAGTATCCATGCGCCTTGCTTCTTTGACCGACAGATACGCTTGTATATCAAAATCTTTCACTTCGCCCGCAATTTGTGAGGCGAAATTAGAAGCATCAAATCGGCTAATCCTAGTAATTCCAGATTTACCTGAAATGATATTTTCCCAAGCGCTTTCCACCGCATTTCCAACAGGCGAGACAATACCTAGCCCAGTAATTACTACTCTACGTTTGGACAAAATAACTCCATTCGTTGATGAAAACTAAAAGAACAGGACTTCTAATTGGTGTGAGCAGACACGTAATCAATCGCTTCTTGGACAGTATTGATTTTTTCTGCTTGTTCATCAGGAATTTCGCAGTCAAATTCTTCTTCTAATGCCATGACCAATTCAACCGTATCCAGTGAATCAGCACCTAAATCGTTAACGAACGACGATTCATTCTTAACTTCTGCTTCATTTACACCCAATTGTTCAGCAACAATCTTTTTAATACGCTGCTCAATATTTTCCATCTAAATACATTCCTTTTCAGGTAAGAAAAACTTTTTCATTTTAACAAATTTTTGAATCCAACAAAACTGCAACATCCTTTATTTTTTGTCTTTTCCAAGATTTTTGTCATTCAAAAATCCTTAGTTTATAAATAGGTCATATTTTTATCTTCTGAATATCTCGCAGATAAGTAATTAATCCATATACATTCCACCATTTACATGCAGCGTAGTACCCGTAATATAGCTTGCTGCCGATGAGGCAAGAAAAGCAGTTGCTGCAGCGACTTCTTCAGGACGACCTAACCTGCCAACAGGAACATGTTGAATCAAACTTTGCTGATGCTCATTAGGCAATGATCGTGTCATGTCCGTATCGATAAAACCAGGCGACACACAGTTCACAGTAATATTGCGACTGCCGACTTCGCGCGCTAATGATTTGGTAAATCCAATCATGCCTGCTTTCGCAGCTGCATAATTAGCTTGCCCCACATTACCCATGGAACCAACCACAGATGAAATATTGATAATTCGCCCATAACGTGTTTTCATCATAGCACGCAGCACTCCCCGACTTAAACGAAACACGGATTTAAGGTCGGTTTCAAGAATATCATCCCATTCTTCGTCCTTCATGCGTACCAATAAATTATCACGCGTAATTCCAGCATTGTTAACCAGAATTTCAACTTCACCAAACTTCTCGCGAATTTTTTGAAATGCTTGATCAATTTGTTCTACGTTATTTACATTGAGAACAATGCCGCTTCCTTTAATGCCTGATTTCTCAAGATACTGCGTAATAGTATTAGCACCATTTTCAGTTGTTGCAGCACCCACTACAACAGCCCCATTCTGCCCTAGCTTGAGTGCAATGGCCTGCCCTATTCCACGACTCGCCCCCGTAACAAGCGCTATTTTATTTTCCAAAATAACACCTCCATGCACAGCATGCGTAATTTTTTATAAATACTTTTCATAATTTTTATTATTGTAAAAGATTAACAGCTTGCTCGATTGATTGTCGATCGGATAAAGATAAATGCTGTAATTTAGGTTCTATACGTTTGTTCAATCCCATTAAAACTTTGCCGGGACCACACTCAACAATATGCGTTACCCCTTGATTTGCAAAAGCGTGTATCGTATCTATCCACCGCACGGGTTTAACAAGCTGCTGAATAAGAATACCTTTGATTGATGCTGCATCAATATGTGATGTTACATCTGCATTATGCAAGATCGGTAGCTTGGGTACATTTAAAGTTTTTTGTGCCAATTGCTGTTGCATATTATTAGCCGCTGGTTGCATCAGTGAGCAATGCGAAGGAATGCTAACAGGAAGCATGATCGTACGCTTTGCGCCATGAGACTGCATCATTGTAATTGCTTTCTGGACAGCATGCTGATGTCCAGCAATAACAATTTGTCCGATTGAATTGAGGTTAGCCACTTCGACTACTTCGTCTTTGGCTTGACCAGTTATGTCAGCGCATACTGCATGAATAATATTTTCTTCCAACCCCAAGATTGCCGCCATTGCCCCCACACCCTCGGGGACAGCTTGTTGCATTGATTGTGCACGGAAACGCACCAATTCAAGAGCATCTCTAAAACCCAACACTTCCGATGCAACTAACGCGGTATATTCACCCAAACTGTGACCTGCAAGAATTGTGGGAGCGCTGCCACCCAAACTTTGCCAGGCACGATACACTGCAACACCCGCTGTAAGCATCAAAGGTTGTGTATTCACTGTCTGATTGAGATCATCTGCCGAACCCGTGCAAACCAGCGACCACAAATCTTGATGGAGTGCCTCAGATGCTTCTGTAAAAGTTTGTTGGATTTCTGATAAATCAGAATAGCCGTTCATCATGCCGACCGATTGAGAACCTTGACCAGGAAAAACGAATGCGACTTTCATAATTACCAGCGTAGTAAAACGGCGCCCCAGGTAAAGCCGCCGCCAACGCCTTCTAGCAGAACCAATTGGTCCGGTTGAATACGACCATCGCGTACAGCAATATCGAGTGCAAGCGGAATCGATGCCGCCGAAGTATTGCCATGCTTATCTACCGCCACCACAACTTTATCCATCGGTATACCTAGTTTTTTTGCTGTCGATTGTATGATACGAATATTGGCCTGATGCGGTATTAACCAATCAATATCCGCAGGCTGGAGGTTATTTTTTGCCACAGCTTCTTGAACGACTTCCTCAAGTACTTTGACAGCAAATTTAAAAACGACGCTGCCTTCCATATTGATATAAGGATTACCTTGAACTTTTCCGCCGCTAATACTGCCTGGAACCGACAACACATTGCAATAATCTCCGCTAGCATGCAAGTGTGTAGATAATATACCAGGGCGATCGCTCTGTGAAAGCACCACTGCACCGGCACCGTCTCCAAACAAAACACACGTACTGCGGTCGTTCCAATCAATCAACTTAGAATAAATTTCAGTACCTACCACGAGTGCATTGCGACATTTACCCGAACTGACGAACATATCAGCCGTAGCCAAAGCATACACAAAGCCGCTACAAACTGCTTGCACGTCAAAAGCTGGGCAATTTTCTATGCTCAATTTATTTTGCAATATACACGCAGTACTCGGAAAAACCATATCTGGCGTTGTGGTAGCAACAATGATTAAGTCGATATCTTTGTTTGTTACTCCAGCAGCTTGCATAGCATTTTGACTGGCATACAATGCCAAATCACTTGCAACCTGATTTTCTCCCGCAATATGGCGTTGCGTGATGCCAGTACGGGAGCGTATCCATTCATCACTGGTATCAACCATACTTTCCAAGTCTTGGTTGGTGAGGATTTTGTCGGGTAAATAACTACCAGTACCAGTGATTTTTGAATACATTAATGGATTTTCGGTAAAATTTTTGAGTGAATAGAAAGTTCTGCAACATGTTCGCTGATACGACGCAACATGCCACCCCGAACCTCTTCGACAGCCCGCTTAATCGCAAAGCCAAAGGCATATTCATCTGCAGATCCATGACTCTTGATAACAATGCCACGTAATCCTAAAAAACTCGCACCATTATAATGGCGGTGATCAACGCGGCGTTTAAATGAATTAATAACAGGTAAAGCAATAACTCCGGCTAATTTTGTCAGCAGGTTACGGCGAAATTCCTCGCGCAAATAAGTCGCCAACATTTGTGCCAAACCTTCTGAAGTTTTTAGCGTAATGTTTCCAACAAACCCGTCACATACCACAACATCAGTTGTTCCTTTGTAGATATCATCACCTTCTACATTACCATAAAAATTTAAGTCACTGTTTCTCAGCAATTCTGCGGCTTGCTTGACGGTATCGTTGCCTTTGATGTCTTCTTCACCGATATTCAATAATCCGACACTGGGAGATGTTTTGCTTTCCAGAGAAGAAACCAAGGATGCGCCCATAATCCCAAATTGAAACAAATGCTCAGCAGTACAATCAATATTCGCCCCGAGATCGAGCACATAGGTATGCCCCGTAATCGTAGGTAATATGACTGCAAGCGCTGGACGATCAATGCCTGGGATTGTTTTCAATACAAACCGCGATGTGGCAAGCAATGCACCGGTATTTCCTGCGCTGATACACGCTTGGGCCTCACCTGTTTTAACCAAATTGATGGCCACTCGCATCGAAGAGTCTTTTTTACCTCGCAAAGCCAATGCTGGTGCTTCATCCATACTGACCACCTGGCTTGCTGGATGCAAGCGAATGCGTGTATTTTGTACCATTTTTGCAGCACGTAATTCCGCTTCTATGGCATCGCTAATTCCAACCAATACGATATTGACTTCAGGATCTTGCTGAAGATATTTGAGGGCAGCAGGAACCGTTACATGGGGGCCATGATCACCCCCCATACAATCGATTGCCACAGTAACATCCAATTTTGATTCCCGATTCTCTTATAACTGAAACATCAGCAGCATATCAACACCACAAATAAATCAACACAACAAATTATTTAATCGTTTTTAGTTTTGATGACTTTTTTGCCGCGATAATAGCCATTAGGGCTGATGTGATGACGTAGATGCACCTCTCCCGTATTGGGCTCAATCGCTAATGGAGGATTCGTTAAAAAATCGTGCGATCGGTGCATCCCGCGTTTTGAAGGGGATTTCTTATTTTGTTGAACTGCCATTAAAACAACTCCTTAATTTGTTTTTTTAAGTACTGCTAACGCCAAAAATGGATTAGTAGATTGTGATGCATTATCAACAGAAGATTTATTTAAACCAGATTGATAAGGATCGCATTGATTATCCCCATGACTCGGAGAAATCGGCAAGCTTAAAATAATTTCTTCCTCTATCAAATCAATAACATCCAATTCAGGCACCGCCAAAATTGCGTCAATACTATTATTCTCATTGACTCGATCGAATTCCGCGTTATTTTTAGCAAGGTATAAATCATTTTCTATCGCTACCTCATGCACCAAACTATTCAAGCAACGCTGACAAATCAAACTCACATCGCCCTTTATTGATACTTTTAAACTGGGCCTACCATTCGAATCAACATGACCTCTGATTTGATAATTTAATGCACCTTCATCGCTGAACAACACATCGCGCAAACGCATCAATTCACGCAGCGCAATTTTATCACGATGTACACTCGCATTATTTACAAATTCAATGGGATCTATCACAAATCTTACAGACATAAGGCGCGCATGTTATATTTTTTGTATCTGGCTGTCAAAAAATGTCATAAAAAATTTACAAACAAACACTAACTTGCAATTATACCCATGCAAAAAATAATTTTAGCTTCGAGCTCTATTTACCGAAAAGAGTTACTGCAACGCCTACAAATCCCATTTGAAACATTAAGCCCGCATGTTGATGAGACACCATTACCTTCTGAACTACCACAAGACACTGCCATGCGCTTGGCCGAGCTAAAAGCACGAAAGGTAGCTAAGATTTACCCGCAAGCATTGATTATTGGCTCCGATCAAGTAGCTTTACTGGGCGATATTTATCTTGATAAACCGATGAATCATGATAACGCGGTCAGACAACTACGCAGCATGAGCGGTAAAGAGGTTATTTTTTTTACTGCGATATGTCTGTTAAATAGCGCTACGAATTCCTTGCAATCGAAATTGGTGCCTTATCAAATTACCTTTCGCCAATTGACTGACCAACAAATTGAAAACTACTTACTCAAAGAGCAGCCTTATCACTGTGCGGGAAGCGCTAAATCGGAAGGCTTAGGAATCGCACTAATAGAGCGGATGAGTGGCGATGATCCGAATGCACTCATTGGACTCCCCTTGATTGCTTTAGTTGGTATGCTGACCCAAGAAGGCATCACACCTTTTTAATCTCTTCCGAGTTTAATTTTCTCGCCCTTTGGAGCGATAGCTGATTGAAAACCAGCAACCTGGGAAGCATTCTTAATACCTCGCTGCTTAGGGCGGGGTGCTTTATTTAGAGTACCTCCTAGAAAATCATATTGCAAAATTGCAACTTCGATGATTCTATGAAATCATAGAAGGATGAAAAAATATAAATGCATCTTACTAGGTTAATTGCATGAACAAATGCCCTCCCGTTCCAATAATTATTATGCTCGTAGTGTGCATATTAGTGAATGGACTCGGTTTGTCTTTTAGGGGAGAGATATTTGCACACGAACTGGATCATGCGCGACAAGCTATTCCTGCAGACCCGATCGCACACTTAGCTTTTCATCGCGATAGCCTTGCTAAAGATGGTATTGATCTCGATGCTGCAACACATTTATGTTTGCATTCGGCAGGGCAATATCAACCTTTTTTCTTTCATTCATTACCACAAGTTTTTGAACAAACGATCACAGAAGCTGTGATCATGCATATCTCAACTCTCATCCCAGAAACCATTCCCGATTTACCGCTCCGCCCTCCTTCAATCCTAGCCATCGGTTAGGTTGCATAGTGGTGATATTTGTGAGCTCTTGCTAGCAAATAGCACAAAAACAGGCTGGTACATTCTCTTTTGTTTTTGTAATGGCATGTTTTAATTAGAATATTCAGCAATGTATGGAGGATTCCATGAAATGGCGCGATATAGATTTATCCCCGGCGCTTGGTAATGGGCTAGTATTAAATAAAATTAGATTTGTGCTGGCGGGTACAATTCTAATAGTAAATTTTCTTGTTCCAATAAACGTTAACGCCGACACTTTAACTCTTTTGCCGGACCCTATAACCGATGCACGGAGTCACGCCAAGCATTTCAGCGGCAACGACAAGGCAACTGATTTAACTTTACGCGATGCAATCAACCTAGCCTTGTTGCAAAATCCAGAACTGGCAGCTTTTGCCAAAGAAATGCGCGCATTGGAAGGAGCAACACTACAGGCAGGTTTACTTAAAAACCCCGAATTGGTTGCTAACGTAGAAAACGCGGGAAACATACAAAAGCTTACGGGCGATATCAACTCAGCACATTCACTTGCGCAAGAAGTGGTACAGCAACTTACAACAATCCGTTTATATCAATTAATCGAATTGGGCGGCAAACGCGCCGCTCGCACTCATGCGGCTTTAATAGGCGAAGAACTTGCTGGAAATGATTACGAAGCCAAGCGAATCGAAATTATCGCCCGGGTAGCAAGCGTGTTTATTGAAGTGTTGGCAGCACAAGAGCGTTTGAGGCTTGCCGAAGAAACCCAACGCATTGCACAAAGTGTAGTGACCACGGTGTCCGAACGAGTACACGGCGGGAAGGTTGCGCCGATCGAGGAAACTCGGGTGAAAATAGGACTGTCCACTACCCGCATTGAACATGAGCAAGCACAAAGAGACTTACTCGGCGCACGCAAACGTTTAGCGTTGTTATGGAATAGTGTGACACCTCATTTCAATAAAGCTTTGGGCAACCTTGAAACATTGGTTGCACCACCTGAATTACAGGTACTTGAAGAGCGTGTTTTAGCAAATCCTCTGACGCTTCGTGCAATGAAGAATGTCGAGCACCGTAGAGCGTTATTAAAAGTAGAACAAACCCGTGCCATACCTAATCTGACCGTCAGTGGAGGTGCGGTGCATCATGCACAGTTGGGTGGAACAACAGCCATAGCAAGCGTGGCCCTACCATTGCCTTTATTCGATCGCAATCAAGGCAGCATCAAAGAAGCCCATCAGCGCATCGATAAGGCCGTAGATGAACAAGCCGCGACTGAATTGCGGCTAAAAACCGAGCTGGCACAAGCTTATGAGATGATGCTTGCAGCCTGGAATGAAATAACCATCCTGCGAGACGAAATACTACCTGGTGCAAAAAATACTTTTAGTGTGATGCAAAGAGGCTATGAATTAGGGAAATTCGGCTTGTTGGAGTTACTCGATTCGCAACGTGTGTTATTCCAGAACCAAGTGCTCTATGTACGGGCATTAGCTAACTATCAACGTTTAGTGAATGACATTGAGCGCTTGATTGCCGCGCCGATCGATAGCGTCAAAGTTCGCCAAAAAGATACGCCCTCCTTCCCGAAAGGGTAAACACACATCCGAGAAATGCAATGATAAATCAAGCTCAACTCAAACCCATCTTAGCAGTGATTGTAGTAGGAATTATGCTATCAGTATTAATCCTTACTTTGGATAAACCTTCTGGTACCTCGGCACATCCAGAAGACAGTGCCAATACCGAGACCACGACTGAGAATCAACCAGATACCGGCCCCAGAGGGGGAAAGTTGTTCAAAGAGGACGATTTTGCCGTGGAAGTTACTATCTTTGAGAAAGGTGTACCCCCGCAGTTTAGGCTATACCTGTATGAAAAGGAGAGATTGATCCCTCCCGCATCCGCGACCGTTGCAATCACTTTAACTCGCTTAGGAGCACCTGCACAATTATTCAAGTTTAAACCAGAAGCGGAATATTTGTTGGGTGACCAAGTCGTCGAAGAGCCACATTCTTTTGATGTGGTAATCGCAGTTGAACGCAATGGGAAATTGCTGCATTGGAGCTACAGTCAAGTGGAAGGGCGGATAGAAATGCCCGACGAAATGCTCAATAGCATGGGTATCGAGCTACTCACTGCAGGACCTGCAGTGATCAAGCCAAAGCTTAAATTGCCCGGCGAAATCATTTTTAATGAACACAATATTGTTAGAGTCGTTCCTCGGGTTCCCGGATTGGTAACAGATGTGCAAGGGCATCATGGCCAGCATGTCAAGCAAGGCGATGTGTTAGCCATCATTGAAAGCCCGGCCTTGTCGGATTTACGTAGCCAATATTTTGTTGCGAAAAAACGGTTGGGATTAGCAAAGACAACCTACGAGCGTGAAAAAAAGCTTTGGGAAGAAAAAATCTCGGCCAAGCAGGATTTTTTAAATGCGGAAGAGTTGTGGCAAGAAGCACAGATCAACATGGAAGTAGCCGCAAGCAAATTACGTGCGCTAGGGGTAAAACCCGAGACTCATCATCAAGCCACTGATTTCTCTAATTTTGTCGTTCGCGCACCCATTTCGGGCATTATTATCGCCAAGGCGATTGCACGTGGTGAAGCATTGAAAGAAGATAAGGAGATTTACACCATTGCAGACGTAGCCACCATCTGGACGGCTGTTACTGTTTATCCTAAAGACTTGAGTGTAATCCACGTGAATCAAAAAGCGAAAGTGAAAGCGACAGCCTCTAATATCGAAAGTGAAGGCACAGTCACGTATATTTCTACGCTGATCGGTGGACAAACACGCACGGCCACTGCCCGGGTTGAACTGGATAATACTGACAACAAGTGGCGCCCCGGTATGTTTGTCAATGTTGAATTGGTATCCGAAGAAATCAAAGTTCCAGTTGCGGTATCAGTCAGTGCCATACAAACATTTCGTGATTGGTCGGTGGTTTTTGGGCGCTACAATAAGTTTTTTGAAGTACGCCCATTAGAAATGGGACTCAGTGATGGCGAAATGGTGGAAGTTTTGAAAGGAATGACAGCAGGAGATCGCTATGCCGCTGGAAACAGCTTTGCGCTGAAAGCCGAAGCCGGTAAAGCAGGAGCAAGCCATGATCATTAGACGTAATATTCCTCTAGAGTAACTCATCATGTTAGAAACAATTTTACATTTATCGATTTACCGACGCGGACTAGTATTGCTCGCAATAGCGATGATGGCTGCGATAGGCATTTACAGTTATCAACACCTTCCGATTGATGCAGTTCCTGATATCACCAATGTACAAGTGCAAATTAACACGAATGCACCGGGCTATTCACCGGTTGAAGCTGAGCAACGCATCACCTTCCCAATTGAAACCATCATGGCAGGCCTGCCAAAGTTGGATTACACCCGCTCGATTTCCCGCTATGGATTATCGCAAGTAACCGTGATCTTTAAAGATGGCACCGATATTTATTTTGCTCGACAACAAGTCAGTCAGAGAATCCAAGAAGCAAAGGGCCGCTTGCCGGTTGGTATCGAACCTATCATGGGGCCAATTTCCACTGGCTTAGGCGAGATCTTCATGTGGACCGTTGATAACGAAAAAGGCGCAAAGAAGCCGGACGGTAGCGAATATACACCGACGGATTTGCGCGAAATTCAGGATTGGGTCATTCGTCCACAGCTCCGAATGGTGAAAGGCGTTACCGAAATCAACACTGTCGGTGGATATGTCAAACAATATCATGTGGTGCCTTATCCCGAGAAAATGATCTCGCTCGGATTGACATTGGCGGATCTCATGCTGGCTTTGGAGCGAAATAATCTGAATGTAGGTGCCGGTTATATTGAAAAAAGCGGCGAGCAACAACTGGTTCGTATTCCGGGGCAAATCACGCATATCGAAGAAGTTAGCAACATCATTGTTGGTTCACCACAGGGAATGCCGATTCGTGTCAAAGATGTAGCTGACGTCTTGATTGGCAAAGAACTACGCACTGGCGCCGCAACGCAAAACGGCAAAGAAGTAGTTATGGGCACCGTGCATATGCTGATTGGAGAAAACAGCCGGATCGTTTCACAAGCTGCTGCGAAGAAATTAACCGAAATCAATCAAAGCCTGCCGGAAGGTATTGTAGCAACGCCCGTATATGATCGCACCATATTGGTCGATAAAACGATCCATACCGTAGCAACCAATCTGATTGAAGGGGCGGCGCTAGTTATTGTCGTATTGTTGTTGTTTTTGGGTAATTTGCGTGCCGCCCTCATCGCTGCTTTTGTCATTCCTTTGTCGATGCTGTTTACCTTCACTGGCATGGTAACGAATCATGTCAGCGCTAATCTGATGAGCTTAGGTGCGATCGATTTCGGCATTATTGTGGATGGTGCAATCGTAATTGTCGAAAACAGTATTCGGCGGCTGGCGCATGAGCAGGTGCGGCTAAAACGAGAATTAACGCTGTCTGAACGCCTCGATTTGGTATTTGATGCTTCTAAAGAAGCGCGCCGGGTACTGATTTATGGTGAACTCATTATCATCATTGTGTATTTGCCAATTTTTGCTTTAACCGGGGTAGAAGGAAAAATGTTTCACCCGATGGCATTGACAGTAGTGACTGCATTGGTAAGCGCAATGATTCTTTCGATTACTTTCGTACCGGCCGCAATTGCGTTTTTTCTGTCTGGCAAAGTACAAGAGAAAGAGAGTCGTGTCATGCAATGGGCGAAAAAAACTTATTTGCCATTGCTGACAGCAACCTTAAATAACCGCGAACTGACCGTGACCATTGCGATTGTGATCGTCGTGCTATCTGGCCTATTGCTAACGCGTATTGGCAGTGAGTTTGTACCCAGTTTAAATGAAGGGGATATTGCCTTGCACGCAATCCGTATCCCAGGCACCAGTTTAACCACAGCCATTGACATGCAAAATGAGCTCGAAAGAACCATAAAAAATTTTCCCGAAGTCGAACGTGTATTTTCCAAAATTGGTACTGCCGAAATTGCTACCGATCCAATGCCACCCAGTGTGGCAGACACCTTCATCATTCTAAAACCCCAATCGGAATGGACAGGTTCCTATCGAACTAAAGCTGAACTAATCGCAGCAATGGAAAAAATAGTACACCAGGTTCCTGGTAACAATTATGAATTTACCCAACCGATACAAATGCGATTTAACGAATTGCTGTCAGGTGTGCGTGCTGATGTTGCCGTCAAAGTATTTGGCGATGATATCGATAAGCTATTGGATATCGGCCAAAGAATTGAGCAACTACTAGCAACCGTACCAGGCGCCGCAGATGTACGAACAGAGCAGGTAACCGGCTTGCCTGTGCTATCGATTCAGATGGATCGCACCAAAATGGCGCGCTACGGCTTAAATGGACGGGATGTGCAAGATGTAGTAGCGATGTCTGTGGGTGGAAGAAGCACTGGATTGATTTTTGAAGGCGATCGACGTTTTGATTTGCAGATACGTTTGCCTGAACATTTGCGCGTCGACATTGAAGCATTAAAACGTTTGCCTATTAGCATTCCATTGCAAAGTGTGGCATTACCAATCAATGCACCACAGGGAGCAGGAGGCCAAGCAGCCCAGGCTGCCAAGCCCGTTTTTGTCAGCTTGGGTGAAGTAGCCAGCTTTGAAATGACACAAGGACCCAACCAAGTCAGCCGAGAAAATGGTAAGCGCCGTATCGTGGTAACAGCGAATGTGCGCGGTCGCGATTTAGGTTCTTTTGTGAACGAAGCGGAACAATTAATTAATAAAAAAATTCGCATTCCACCTGGTTACTGGACAACCTGGGGTGGTCAATTTGAGCAGATGATTTTTGCCGCACAACGTTTACAGATTGTAATTCCACTAGCATTAGCCTTAATTTTTATCTTACTGTATACCATGTTTGGAAATTTCCGCGACGGACTTTTAATGTTTACCGGTGTACCGTTTGCATTAACCGGAGGGATATTGGCGCTATGGCTACGCGATATTCCTCTCTCTATTTCCGCAGGGGTTGGATTTATTGCACTTTCAGGGGTTGCGGTGTTAAATGGACTGGTGATGTTGGCATTTATTCGCGGTTTGATTGAAAAAGGTATGTCTCTGGATGAAGCCATTCAAACAGGTGCGCTGACACGGTTACGTCCAGTATTGATGACCGCACTGGTGGCGTCGATTGGATTTTTGCCAATGGCATTAGCTACTGGAACTGGCGCAGAGGTACAACGTCCCCTTGCAACAGTTGTTATTGGAGGAATTCTATCTTCGACTACGTTAACACTATTGGTGTTACCCGTTTTATATCGAATTACTCACGGTAGAGAAAGAAAGTTACGCGAAGATCCTTTGAATTTAGAAAAGAAAAACTTATAAAAATTAACCCCTAGTTTTAAGGCTAGGGGCTAAGAAAATTAAGCTTAATAATGCAACGATCGTTACATCAGCGCTACCTTCTTATTTATCATCAGCTTTATCTAACGATGGCTCAGAATCTCTAGGACCGTAAGCTGAAGGTGGCGGTTTGTCCATTGGATAACCATCCAAGCTTTTCTTTCCTTCACAAGCTGCCAGAAATAATGTTGTCAGCGCGATTATCAACAGTAACAATAATTTATTCATGTAAAATTCGATCTCCTGTTTTTCAAATTAGATTACAAGTCGTAGCATAATTGAAGTTGTTCTTTTTTACAATTCCAGCTAGATTGATATCTCCATGACAACCCTAGTCGTTCAATATTTAATCTAGAAACCGCAGTCGATCACACGATTGCTTATTAGATTAATACATGTTCTATCTTTCAACCGTTTGGGTAAATTGTTAGGTTTAATCATCCAATCCTACTAATAATAGCTCGTTTAATTTAAACAATGGTTCAAACATATATGGAAACCCTTATCTAGGGAATAGATTAAAACTTCTTATGAAGCAAGATGTCATCATTATTGGCGCGGGAGTCATCGGACTGGCAACGGCTGAGCAGCTTTTATTGCAAGGTGTCAAAGTCACCCTGATAGAACGCAATGAGATCGGCCTAGAATCATCTTGGGCAGGCGGGGGAATTTTGTCGCCACTCTGCCCCTGGGATTATTCAGATGATGTTAACAGGCTTTCTCACTACAGCGCTCAATTATTCCCACAATGGACGTCAAATTTATATAAAGCGTCTGGGATCGATCCCGAGTACTTAATCTCGGGTATGAAAATTTTATCCTTTGTTGATAAAAAAATTATTGAAAATTGGTGCCTACAGTACCCTACCAAAATCAAATATCTTGCAACCTCACATACAGATACTCACTTAAATAAGAAACACTATCCCGGTTACCGGGATCAAGAAAATAATTCATCAATCTTGATGCCTGATATTGCGCAAGTACGTAATCCCCGATTACTAAAATCATTGCACATAAGGGTTTTACAATTGGGTGGGAAAATTATCGAAAATTGCGTAGTCAACCAAATCAACATACGGAATCATAACGTTCATTCATTGACTACTGCACAAGGTCAAATTTTCGCAGATTACTATGTCGTCAGTGCAGGTGCATGGAGTAAAGCCCTTCTAGGGCCTCATGCCTTAGGAATAGAAATTAAACCCATCAAGGGTCAAATGCTCTTATTTAAATTTAATGAGCCTCCCATTACCAACATTATGATAAAAGATAATGTTTATATGATCCCGCGACAAGATGGCCATCTACTCGTGGGAAGCACGATTGAAGATGTTGGTTTTAATAAAGAAATTACCATCACAGCACGCAATACCCTGATGAAAAAAGCGCGTGAGATACTGCCGTTGTTGGATAAAATGCCTATCATCAAGCAATGGGCTGGATTACGTCCTGCTACAAAAAAGAATTCGCCTTATATCGGTAGGCATTCGACGCTATCTAATTTATTTATGAATGCCGGTCATTTCCGCTATGGAATAGTTATGGCGCCTGCTAGCGCTGAGATTTTAGCCAATGAAATTACCAATCACTCTCAAAAAATTGATATCAGCCCTTATCAACCGGGATCAGCTTTCCGAACAGAATTGCAATAGGGATATCTGATTGAGTACCACACCGATATAGAGACTAATAATTGAATAACCACAAAGCCAATAATCAGATAAGAAAACTGATCCTCAAATACTACCCTTCATCATCCAGCAGTTTGAATGTATGTAGAAACACCCACTGAGGCCGCTGAAGAATCGGCATCATAACACAACCATCATCAACTTGCCTGAGCTGTCGCGCAGACCTAGTCTATTAGACACAAACAGTTACCCGTCCGGCTATATCTCTAAATTCTATTTACTGCGGAACTTGAGCTAACGGAATACCCAGCGCTCGGGCAACACCTGCTCCATAGGCTGGATCAGCTTTGAGACAATTACTAATATGGCGAACCTGAATTTCACGCGGCACACCATTCAAAGAACGCGCAGTGTTCTCAAAGAGAACTTGCTGCTGTGTCGGCGTCATTAGGCGAAACAAGGCACCTGGCTGTGAATAATAATCAGTATCTTCACGATGATTCCAATGACCAGCCGCTTGATTCAAATCCAGTAAAGGCTCTGCAAACTCTGGTTGATCTTTCCACTCACCCGTACTGTTAGGCTCATAACCCAGCGTGCTGCCGTAGTTGCTATCCACGCGCATAGCACCATCTCGATGGTAACTATGAACTGGACAACGTGCTGCATTCACTGGAATTAAATAATGATTTACACCTAAGCGATAGCGCTGTGCATCGCCGTACGAAAATAATCGTCCCTGTAGCATCTTATCTGGAGAAAAGCCAATACCCGGTACAACGCTGGCTGGATTGAAAGCAGATTGCTCTACCTCAGCAAAGAAATTCTCGGGATTACGATTCAATTCCATCACGCCAACCTCTTTCAATGGATAGTCCTTGTGTGGCCATACCTTAGTGAGATCGAATGGATTATAGGGTACTTTTGCAGCGTCAGCTTCCGGCATAATTTGCACGTACATCGTCCATTTAGGGAAATCGCCTCTTTCCAGACTCTCGTACAGGTCACGCTGATGGCTTTCACGATCTTTGCCAATAATGGTTTCAGCTTCTGCATCAGTGAGATTACGGATACCTTGTTGCGATTTCAGGTGAAACTTGACCCAGTAGCGCACATTGCTCGCATTGATGAAGCTGAACGCATGACTGCCGAAACCGTTCATATGGCGATATGAAGCCGGAATGCCGCGATCACTCATGACGATAGTAATCTGATGCAGCGCCTCCGGCAGCAATGTCCAAAAATCCCAGTTATTTTTTGCGCTACGCATATTGGTACGCGGATCGCGTTTCACAGCATGATTGAGATCAGGAAATTTCAGCGGATCGCGCAGGAAAAATACCGGCGTATTGTTGCCAACCAGATCCCAGTTGCCTTCCTCTGTATAAAATTTCAATGCAAAACCACGAATATCCCGCTCCGCATCCGCTGCACCTCGCTCTCCAGCCACAGTAGTAAAACGTGCAAACATCTCGGTCTTTTTACCAATAGCAGAAAAAATTTTAGCGCGCGTATACTGAGTAATATCATGTGTCACCGTAAATGTCCCATAAGCACCGGAACCTTTTGCGTGCATACGACGCTCAGGAATCACTTCACGATCAAAGTGTGCAAGCTTCTCCAAGTACCATACATCTTGTAGCAGTTGCGGCCCACGTGATCCGGCGGTCATGATATTCTGATTGTCAATGACTGGACATCCGAAGCTGGTAGTTAATTTTTTGTTATCGCTCATGTCAACCTCTTTTTGTTAGTTAAGTGAGAATCTCCTTAAACCCTTTCGTTGACTGCACAAATAGCCTACTTAGCATGATGATGCTGATTAAACCAATGCGTAATTTATCCTTCCACTTCACTGCTGTTCCGCTAGTGAACAAATATTGCGGCCCGATTCGAGTTTAATTTGCATGATAAGTTTTTACATAACTTATTGAGCCAGATAGGATAATCAGACCATAGTCCATTGTAATACAATCTTTTCCCAAATACTAAAACTTGTACCAAGGCATGAATTTGAAGCACTTGCAAAGCAACATCATTCAAGCCATTCTTCCTGTACTGCATCCGGATAGTCCCAATTTGCGACACTTGCAATGGCACAGTTGACAGGCGGAATTAGTTTATCGATTCTTAGATTTTGATGTTACCCGCCGCACGCGCAAAGGAAACTTTCTCAATCAAATTGATCCCTAGGTTGCTGCCCTTCAAAACGCTATTAATAGGTATAGTATAGGGAACGGTGGACTCAAGACGAGTCAGTTGAAGACATGGCTAACTCTAATCTGTACGTGATGCGATTTCTGGGATTGCCACTGGAAGATGACGTGCCAGATCATTCTGTTCTGGTTTGTTCAGCTTAAAAACATTATTACCTGGCATTGCAATGCTTTCATCATAAAAAACCTTCTCACCACTTTAGCTGACGTCTGAGTTACTTAATTTCATTCTCAAGCGAGCAATATCTTTAATTTGTATATGTTTATTATCCACGGTAATAATCTCTTCATCCTGGAATTTTGAAAAAGCACGGCTAACCGTTTCAAGTTTTAATCCAAGATAACTGCCTATTTCTTCCCGAGTCATACGTAAATTGAAATTATATTCAGAATACCCTCGCAGATGAAAGCGGCGTGACAAATTAAGTAAAAAAGAAGCCAAGCGTTCTTCAGCTTTCATGCTGCCCAGCAACAGCATCACTCCGTGGTCCCTGACAATTTCACGACTCATGATTTTATGAAAATGGCGCATTAACGAGGGTATGGTACGACTGATTTCCTCTAATTTCGCGAAGGGAATCTCACAAACCTCACTGTCCTCAAGCGCTATTGCATCGCAGGTATGCACATCGGTACTAATTGCGTCCAAACCGAGTAATTCTCCCGTCATATGAAAACCTGTAACCTGATGACGCCCGTCTTGCTCTAAAACACAAGTCTTTAAAAAGCCGCTACGGATGGCATACAAGGATTGAAACTTTGCTCCTGCATGATGCAGATAACCGCCACGAGTGATTTTTCGCTTCTGACTGACGATATCTAGCTTCTTCACTTCATCTTCATTTAGACCTACCGGTAGGCATAATTCACGCAAACTGCATGCAGCACAGCTTGACTTGAACTGCACAATATCAAGCTGACAGTAAATCGAAGGTTCTATCAATACAGGTTTAAACAAAATATAATTAATTGCTTTAATAAAACAAAAAGTTACTCGTGGTGCACGGCAAAAATGTCATCAAAGTTTCTGATATTCTATTAAAAAATATAGAAAAAAGAGATTAGTTGACAAAAATCAAAATCGCCATCTGTAATACGGTTAAAATGTCAGCTAAGTTGTAAACGATTTAGGGTACTGTTACTAAGAAAGCATTTTTGATGCGTACGATACTAATATAGTACAAAATCTCAGCATCAAGGTTTAATCTCCAAGCCCGCTTGGTACAATCATCTTAACCCGGTAAGCCGTTACACCGCTCTACCCCAGTCGAGTGCTTTATTTGCTGGTTTGGCTATTCGCTAAAATATAATCTGCTAAGCGATTTGCGGATTCACCTTGAATATTCTTAAAAGCAGGCATACGCATACTACCTGTTTGAAATTTCTTAACGATCGCATCTTTATTGGCATTATTTCCACTCAAAACCATTGCAATGCTGGCGCTTATAGGTTTGTGGCACTCGGTGCAGGCGGTGCTGAAAATTTGCTCTCCAGAAGCATCGGCGGGTGGCGTGTAGTCTCTACTAGTCCCACATCCTGTCAATATTAATAAAGCAACAACACAATATACTTTTTTCATACTACATTTCTCCAATTGATTAGCAAATTTCCGTAGTTCTATTATTTTTTTACAAAATAGGCACAGGCTATTGATAGGTTTCCAACGAATTATTTTTCTATTCATCAATCCTGATCTAATCTAGCTTAATATTTGTATTCAAAAAGCTAGAATGACGAACATTACCTAGTTGCATAACATTTTGTCAAACGATTATTTCCAGAATCTTGCAAACATCCACTCTGATGAAACGTAGGCTATAAAAAAACAGAAACCCCTGTTGTGCCACGGTTTCTTCTTAACATATTCTTAACATTAGCTATGTTATCGTCATCTTACCTTGCTACCGACGCAAGGTTTAGATTGATCGCTTGAAGAACAAAGAAATACTTGATTAACACCAAACAGCGTCATTTAATTAAATGACAGGTTGTTGCTAGCGCTGAGCATGCATCATGTTCATTAGAACAACAAAATGATATGTGCTGATTGCATATCACAAAATAATAATTGTCACAGAGGGAAATTGAATGGTTAAAAAGATAAAAGTTTTAATTTTCTTAGCGTTGCTAAGTGTATCTTCAGTAAAGCAAGCATCCGCTGATGCCACAGTCGAAGATTTCCAAGTGTGGGGAAATGTTACTGCATTGGGTAATTTCGGTTTCGTCAATCCAAACAATCCGGATTTGAAGAAATTCAGATGGTGGATGGAAGGACAAGGGCGTTTTGGTAATGATGCTACTCAATTCACGCAATCCTTGGTACGTCCTGGTGTGGGTTATGCAATAACCGATAAATTGGTAGCGTGGGTTGGTTATGCTTGGGCACCAACGGCAGAACCGCTTTCAATTGCACACCCATTTAATGAACACCGCTCATGGGAGCAACTCACTTGGGCTGATAATTTTCCCTTCGGAAGATTGTCACTGCGTAGCCGTTTTGAGCAACGATTCTTTGATCATAATGCACCCATTTCTGGTAGCGATGATGTGGCTCATCGATTCCGCCAATTGGTTAAACTGGCAGTTCCCATACCAGCGATAGACCCAAATCTTAGTTTTATCGTTCAAAGTGAATTATTTATTGCCATGAATACCGTTGATAATCCTGCGTTTATTGCTCGCGGTTACGATCAAAATAGGGCATTTGCTGGATTGGGCTATAAAATTAATCAGTACGCTACTGTTGAGGTGGGTTATATGAACCAGTTTATTAATAGACCACATAGCGCTCGTCCAGACCAAATGATGCATAATTTTGTAGCAAATCTTTTCCTGAATTTCTAGTCAATTTCTATACTAGACAAGACAGTCCTATCGAATAGGATATATTGTTAAGTTTGCTCTTCCGGTTAGTACTCTACTCATCTGCACTATTGCAATAGGGTACTAACCGGTAAAGTTTTAGAATTCGCTTGTTTTTTTAAATTCCAATCACTTCCTGGAATACTTCTCCCGCGCTTATAATCAACAACCCCACGCAGTTAAAACACACCCATACTGACATGGTCAAATGAATCTGGACATTCCAGTTAAGATAAAATAGTCCTTAACTAGGGGGAGAGATTGTAACGAGGAAACAGTACACAAAAGAATTCAAATTAGATGCAATCAGCCTGGTATTGGAACAGGGCCATACGACATCAGAAGTATCGCGAAGCCTGGAGATCAATTGCCAATATGCTGAGGAGGTGGATCGGGGAGTATCAGGCGAATGATTCTGATCAGTCATTCCGAGGTAATGGGAAGTTGACACCGGAGCAGGAAGAAATCCGGCAATTGAAGGCGCAAATCAAGCAGCTCAAGTTGGAGAAGCAAATATTAAAGGAAGCGACGGTCTTTTTCGCGAAAGAAACGAAGTGAAGTATTCGTTCATCACCTAAAGGAAAAAGACCTATCCGGTTGGTTTGATGTGCCAACTCATGGGTGTAAGTCGTAGCGCCTACTATGATTATGTTCGACGCACTGATAATTGTTCTGTAGATTTGTATCGTGAGAAAATACTTGAAGCGGTTCGAGACATAGCGAATTGCAGCGATCATACTACGGCAGCCGCAGAATCGGAAAGGCGTTAAATGCACTGGGTTATCCAGCTGGCCGCTGGAAGATCCGAAGCCTGATGCGGGAAACCGGTGTGCAAGTAAGGCGCCGAAAGAAATACAAGGTGACCACTGACAGCAATCACAAACAGCCGGTATTTGAGAACAAGCCGAATCGACAGTTTGATGTTGCTATCCCGAATCAATATGAGATGGAATCAGAAATATTGAAAAAAGTCGCTTAACTGGTGTGTTCGGTTTTACTTGACCAGGTCACAGGTTCTGTGGCTAAGGAACTGAAAGCACTAATTGAACGAGGATGGACGGCTCCTAAACTTGCGCATGAGTTAGGCAAAAGTTCCAGGCAAATTTATCGTTGGCGAAAGGGAACCAAGTGCAATGGGAAAATTCGGTATAAAATTAAAACGCTACTAATACAGAAATAAATATTCCCAAGGTTATATAACAAAGATAAACGCTGTGACGCAAATCCGCATTTTTCTATCCGCTGTTAGCGCTGAATTCCGTAGCTACCGTGACGCTTTGCGACATTATCTTGATCGCCCTAACGTCACGGTCAAAGTGCAAGAGGATTTCATCGCGACTGGCACAGAGACTTTGGATATGTTGGATGATTACATCAGTCAATGTGATGCGGTTGTTCATTTGATCGGCGACATGATCGGTGCAATGGCGCAAAGCCCTTCTCTGACGCTTATCCGAGAACGTTATCCAGATCTTGCAGAACGTTTACCGCCACTGCGACCTTTTCTAGCCCCTGATGCACAAGCCCTTTCCTATACGCAATGGGAAGCTTGGTTGGCGTTGTATCACCGCAAAATGTTGATCATCGCCGTGCCTGTACCAGGTGCGACTCGTGACGAGAAGTATGCTTTGATTGAAGAGCAGCGTACCCACCAGCAGCAACATCTTGCTCGATTGGCAAGCGTAGAACGCTATCCAGCGTTTAGCTTCGAAAATAATAGCCAGCTAGCGGCAGAAATTCTACGCTCGAAACTGCATGAAATTCTCACTCGTGCAGGCCCCTCCAAGAAACGCGTCAATCTTCCCATCGCCAGTCTTGGTTCCTTATTCAAAGGTCGCGCTGCTTGTCTCGAGGATTTGGAACTCAGTTTGGGTGCTGTTCCTAATACCGCTGATCATACGCCGGTTATCCGCGTACTGAGCGGGCTTGGTGGCACAGGCTGAGGTATGTTGTCAAAAATGGAGTCCATAGGTTTAAGCAGCGAGTAGATTTGCATAGTACTGCTGCGAAAATTGTGCAGGCGATAAATAACCTAATTTTTCTTGCTTGCGCTGTCGGTTATAGAATATTTCGATATATTCGGTAATCTCCTGAATGGCTTGTTGCCGTGTTTTGAATCTCCGATGATGCACCAGTTCGGTTTTAAGTATCCCCCAGAAGCTTTCCATCGGCGCATTATCATAGCAGTCGCCCTTGCGGCTCATGGAGGCGATCATGCCAAATTGTTGCAATAAATTCCGGTAATCGTGTGCACAGTATTGACTACCTTGATCTGAATGAGCAATGAGCCCCTTATCCGGATGTTTATTTGCAGTTGCGCGAAATAATGCCTGTATAACCAGGCTCTTTGTCATTTTCTCATTCATGGCATAGCCCACCAGTTCGCCATTAAATAGATCTTTTATTCCAGCCAAGTACAACCAGCCCTCATCTGTAGGAATATAAGTGATGTCACTGACCCACACTTTACCAGGTGCATTAACAGAAAATTCCCGTTTCAGAATATTGGGCGCAACCGGTAAATTATGTTTAGAATCGGTCGTCACCTTGAATTTTAGCTTTTGCTTACAACGCAAACCCAATTTCCTGCGCAATGTTCGAACACGGTATGGTGTGGCTTGTACTCCGTGATCCGCCAAATCATGATGCAAGCGCTTTGCACTGTAGGTCTCTCGTGTACGTTGGTGTGCGGCCAGTATTTCTATTTCCAGCCTTCTATTCTCCCGCTTACGTTTACAAAGCGGGCGCGTTCTTTGAGCATGAAAGCCGCTCTCGGAAACATTCAATACTCGACACATGAGCCCAATCGAATAGCTTCGTCGCATCGATTCAATCAAACCGTATCTCACCGCGACTCCTTGGCGAAATACGTCGCACACTTTTTTATAAAATCACGCTCCATCTTCACTTCTGCTAATTCACGTTTAACTCTGGATAGCTCTAACTCAAGTTCAGTCAGCGGCTTATGATGCTTGCCTACTGTAATGAGTTCTCCTCGTTTGTCAGCATAAACCCAATTCTTTAGTGTCCCCTGGGGTAACGACAGCCGTTTTGCTGCTTCAACCAGAGTCAATCCGCTTTCTTTGAAAAATTTAACTGATTCCTTCCGAAATTCCTGACTATATTGTGTGCGGGGTAATTCCATTTTCATCCTCCATTTCATGTCTTCATTTTATGAAACTTCGGACTCCTTGAAAATCAGCATACCTCAGGCAAGACTCGATTGGCATTGGAGTATGCCTGGCAACACGGTAAGGATTATTCAGCACAGCTTTTTATTGTCGCTGACAGTGTCGTAGCGCTACAACGCAACCTGGCAGGATTGTGCCGGACCTTTGATCTGGATGAACAGCACGAAACCGATGAAGCCAAACAACGGGACGCTGTGCTCAAATGGTTCAATCAACATCCCGGATGGTTACTCATTCTGGATAACGTCGATACAGAGGAAGCGGCGGCAGCCGTCGAAGCCCTGATTTCACAGTTACGGGGTGGCCATCTTTTGGTGACCAGTCGATTGACAAACTGGAGCGGTAGCCTGATCGCCTTACCTGTAGATACTCTGTCAATGGATGCCGCTACAGAATTTTTATTGGAGCGCACAGATGCCAAGCGCCGCAAACAGGCGGATGACGACGTACAAGCCAGAATCCTGGCAGATACTCTCGGTACCCTGGCTTTAGCACTGGAGCAAGCGGGTGCCTATATTGCACAACGTCGTATGTCCTTCGAAGGCTATCTTGAGGAATATCATAAACAATATGACAGAGTGCTGACCTGGAATGATCCTCGTCTGACGCAATATCCTAAAAGTGTTGTGGCGACCTGGCAAACGACTTTCGATCAACTTAGTGAATCCGCTCGGCAATTGTTGCAGCATCTGGCTTGGTTAAGTCCCGCTCCAATTCCTGAATCGCTGCTTGATATACTGATAGATGATGGTGAGAAAAAAAACGACCCATACACAGACTTGGCTGAATTGGAATCGTATTCACTGGTGACCCGCGCAACCGACAGTCCAAGTTTCAGCATGCACCGCTTGGTACAGAAAGTCGCCCAGTTACAGGATTCTGAGTACATGCAACTCAACGAAACGTTGCAATGGATTGATGCGGCTTTTGTTGGAAGCCCTCAAGATGTAAGAAACTGGCCTGTACTCAATCCACTGCAACCGCATGTTCAGGCAGTAATCACCTACGCTGATAAGGCTGGAATTACAACACCGATCACGCGGCTCATGAATGATCTGGGTTTGATGTACTTAACTAAGTCACTCTATAAAGAGGCCGAGCCGCTGATGCGAAGGGCCCTGGCCATTGATGAGGCGAGCTTCGGAGCCAATCATCCCAGAGTTGCAATTCGTCTCAACAACTTGGCGCAACTGCTTCATGACACCAACCGCCTGGCTGAAGCCGAACCGTTGATGCGAAGGGCTTTGGCAATCGATGAGACGAACTTCGGGGCCGATCATTCCAATGTTGCCATTCGTCTCAACAACTTGGCGCGACTGTTTCAGGCCACCAGTAGACTGACTGAAGCCGAGCCATTGTTGCGAAGGGCTCTGGCTATTGATGAAGCGAACTTCGGAGCCGACCATCCCAAGGTTGCCATTCGTCTCAATAATCTGGCGCTATTGCTTCAAGACACCAATCGCTTGGCTGATGCCGAGCCGTTGTTGCGAAGAGCTCTGACAATCGATGAGGCGAGCTTCGGAGAAGATCATCCAAGGGTTGCCACTGATCTCAACAACCTGGCGGAACTACTCAGAGTGAGGTATGCTGATTTTCAAGGAGTCCGAAGTTTCATAAAATGAAGACATGAAATGGAGGATGAAAATGGAATTACCCCGCACACAATATAGTCAGGAATTTCGGAAGGAATCAGTTAAATTTTTCAAAGAAAGCGGATTGACTCTGGTTGAAGCAGCAAAACGGCTGTCGTTACCCCAGGGGACACTAAAGAATTGGGTTTATGCTGACAAACGAGGAGAACTCATTACAGTAGGCAAGCATCATAAGCCGCTGACTGAACTTGAGTTAGAGCTATCCAGAGTTAAACGTGAATTAGCAGAAGTGAAGATGGAGCGTGATTTTATAAAAAAGTGTGCGACGTATTTCGCCAAGGAGTCGCGGTGAGATACGGTTTGATTGAATCGATGCGACGAAGCTATTCGATTGGGCTCATGTGTCGAGTATTGAATGTTTCCGAGAGCGGCTTTCATGCTCAAAGAACGCGCCCGCTTTGTAAACGTAAGCGGGAGAATAGAAGGCTGGAAATAGAAATACTGGCCGCACACCAACGTACACGAGAGACCTACAGTGCAAAGCGCTTGCATCATGATTTGGCGGATCACGGAGTACAAGCCACACCATACCGTGTTCGAACATTGCGCAGGAAATTGGGTTTGCGTTGTAAGCAAAAGCTAAAATTCAAGGTGACGACCGATTCTAAACATAATTTACCGGTTGCGCCCAATATTCTGAAACGGGAATTTTCTGTTAATGCACCTGGTAAAGTGTGGGTCAGTGACATCACTTATATTCCTACAGATGAGGGCTGGTTGTACTTGGCTGGAATAAAAGATCTATTTAATGGCGAACTGGTGGGCTATGCCATGAATGAGAAAATGACAAAGAGCCTGGTTATACAGGCATTATTTCGCGCAACTGCAAATAAACATCCGGATAAGGGGCTCATTGCTCATTCAGATCAAGGTAGTCAATACTGTGCACACGATTACCGGAATTTATTGCAACAATTTGGCATGATCGCCTCCATGAGCCGCAAGGGCGACTGCTATGATAATGCGCCGATGGAAAGCTTCTGGGGGATACTTAAAACCGAACTGGTGCATCATCGGAGATTCAAAACACGGCAACAAGCCATTCAGGAGATTACCGAATATATCGAAATATTCTATAACCGACAGCGCAAGCAAGAAAAATTAGGTTATTTATCGCCTGCACAATTTTCGCAGCAGTACTATGCAAATCTACTCGCTGCTTAAACCTATGGACTCCATTTTTGACAACATACCTCAGAGAAACCAATCGTCTGGTTGAAGCCGAGCCGCTGATACGAAGGGCTCTGGCAATCGATGAGGCGAGCTTCGGGGAAAATCATCCAACCGTTGCACGCGGCCTCAACAACCTGGCGCTACTGCTTCAAGACACCAATCGCTTGGCTGATGCCGAGCCGTTGTTGCGAAGAGCTCTGGTAATCAATGAGGCGAGCTTCGGAGAAGATCATCCAAACGTTGCACGCAGCCTCAACAACTTGGCGCGCCTGTTTCAGGTCACCAACAGACTGACTGATGCCGAACCACTGAGGCAAAGGGCTTTGGCAATCAATGAGGCGAGCTTCGGAGCCGATCACCCAAGGGTTGCCACTGATCTCAACAACCTGGCGCTACTGCTTCAAGACATCAATCGCTTGAATGAAGCTGAACCGCTGATGCGACAAGCGCTGATAATAATCATCAAAAGCTTAGGAACGGGGCACCCAAACTCTAGAACTGTATTGAAAAATTATTCTATGCTACTTCTGCAGCTAGGCCTAACAAACGATGAAATACAGGCGAGCATTGAAAAGCTATTGGAATTTCCCTCTAAGGAAAATATTAACTGATTTTTAATTTTTTTATATGGTGACATTTTTTCCTGGCGACCCCACCCCTGGGTATATCTACCCCTTACTTGACCAGGTCATACTGCGTGAAATCCATATGTCATTTATTATGTTTTACAAATTCATTTTGATCACCTTACATGCGTGACTTTAAGACAGGCCAACGATGGATCTGTGATGTTGATTTATCACTGGGTTTAGGTACGATTCAAACAGTTCAACCCAGAATTATCAACATTATTTTTAATGCAACCGGTGAGGTTCGTTCGTATGCGAAAGCTTCAGCACCATTGACACGGGTTGTTTTTCGAGTGAATGACACGATCAGCAGTCAAGATGGCGTCACCCTGAAAGTGTTACACGTTGTTGAGCAAGATGGTCTAGTGTTTTATTCTGGAATAACAACGACTGATCAAAAAATTGAGCTGTCCGAAGCAGATTTAACGCATCAAGTACATTTAAACCGCCCGATGGATCGGTTGATGTTGGGACAACTTGGTCAAAATAAATGGTTTCAAGTTCGTTACCAAACATTGCTGATGCGCCACCGCTTCGCACAAATGCCATTGTACGGTTTAATAGGCACTCGAACCAGTTTGATACCACATCAACTCTACATCGCACATGAAGTTTCACATCGTTATGCTCCTAGGGTTTTACTGGCAGATGAAGTAGGATTGGGAAAAACCATTGAAGCCGGCTTGATCCTCCACCAGCAGCTCTTAACAGAACGTGTTAAACGCGTGCTAGTGGTCGTTCCGGAAACATTGATTCATCAATGGCTGGTTGAGATGCTACGACGCTTTAATCTGCGATTCAGCATTTTTGATGAACCAAGATACCAATCCATACAGCAAAGTACACCAGAGGATAACCCCTTTCATGCAGAACAATTGGTGCTATGTAGTTTGGATTTTCTTCGTGTTAGCAATTCATCGTTTCAGTCCGCATTAACCGGAAATTGGGATCTGCTAATCGTTGATGAAGCACACCATCTTCAATGGAGCGAACATTCGGTTAGCCAAGAATACCGCATTATTGAAGCATTATCGGCCTGTACTAGCGGGGTTTTATTACTGACGGCCACTCCTGAACAGTTAGGCAAAGTAGGTCACTTTGCACGCTTACGACTCCTCGATCCTGATCGTTTTACTACACTCTCTGATTTTGTGACTGAAGAACAGCGTTATGGACCTATCGCCGAAGCGATTGAGAATTTATTAAACGACGAAGAGTTGACTCCAAGTAATAAACGAATCATTGCTAAAACTCTGAACTCTGCCGAATCAACAAAATTGTTAACGCAATTGACGAACAAAAAAACCATTGGCGATCAGATTCGTCAATCCAGAAAATTACTGGCCGATCAATTGCTTGATCGGCATGGTACGGGCCGGATTCTATTTCGTAATAATCGCGCCACCATTAAAGGTTTCCCAGAAAGAAAATTGTTTCCAACGCCACTACCGTTACCTGAACAATACCATCAATACTTACAAGACCTTACCACGCTCTATTTATCGAAACCGCATTTGCTTTTGAACCCTGAATTGTTATACCAAGCCAGATCTGAACCTGGTAGTACCGATTGGACTACAATTGACCCACGTATTTCATGGTTACAAGATTTGCTCAAGAAGCTAAAAACAGAAAAAATACTGATTATTACTGCCAACGCCCAAACAGCGCTCGATATGGCCAAGGCACTTAAAATACTAACAGGCAGACATACTCCTGTTTTTCATGAGAGTTTGAATTTGATTGAACGTGATCGCGCGGCTGCACTCTTTGCCAATAACGATGACGGCAGTCAAGTTTTAATTTGCTCAGAAATCGGTAGCGAAGGCCGCAATTTCCAGTTTGCACATCATTTGGTATTGTTTGATTTACCATTGAACCCTGATTTACTAGAGCAACGTATCGGCAGACTTGATCGCATTGGCCAATCTAGCACCATCCATATACATGTTCCCTACTTAGAAAACAGCGGATTGGCTGTAATGTTTCACTGGTACCATGAAGGACTCAATGCATTTGAGAAAACCTGCCCCGCAGGGCAAACTGTTTTTAAGCAAATCGAAGCTGAGCTAATTGCAACCTTGCATCAAGCACCAATGAATCTCGATAAACTTCCGAATCTACTTGTCATGACGCGATCGATCAGTGAAGCCGTTAATGACCAACTGCGACGTGGCCGCGATAAGTTATTGGAATATCATTCGTTTCGTCCCGAGGTTGCAAACGAATTACTACAGCTTGCACTCTCTCAAGAAAATGATTCGTCACTAGCACATTACATGGAAGAAGTGTTTGATTGTTGTGGTGTCCATATCGAAGAACATCGCTCGGGCAGTTTCCATATTGAACCCAGTGAGCACATGACGATCCCTTTTCCAGGTCTAGACGATGAAGGCTCTATCATCACCTACTCGAGATCCGTAGCTTTAGCAAACGAAGATATGCATTTTCTAACCTGGGAACACCCTATGGTTTTACATGCATTAGATAGAATCATGGGAGATGAGTCGGGCAACGCAGTGATCACTTCTATCCAACATAAAAATATATCCCCTGGAACCTTGTTATTGGAATGCCTTTTTGTCGTACAAACACACCACGCTGCATTTCAGCAAGTCAACCATTATTTGCCACCCACTATGATCCGTACTTTAGTTGATGAAGAAAACAATGACTATCAAGCGCAATTCTGTCATGAATCGATCAACCCGTTGCTAATGCCTGTTGCTATCAACATCGCCAAGCAGATTATTCAATTAAAAGAAAATAGCATTTTTAATCTGCTTGCCCTAAGTGAAGAATGCGCGAGTAAACAAATACCCGAGATTATTTCACAGTCTCATGAGAGGATAAAACAGCTCATTTCACCTGAAATTAAAAGACTAAGCGCTTTAAAACAAATCAATCCTAATGTTCGTGATGAAGAAATCGATTTTTTTGATCAGTTGCTGGAACAAACAACAATCGCTGTCAATTCACCGCAACTTCGCTTAGATGCAATTCGGGTCATTGTGGCAATTTAGGAACCTGTTTGATCCTTTGTGTTCCCTCTCTCTACAATGTGACGCAAACAGTAGAGCTCTGGGAACCATAACCTCTCTGCGTTTTCCGGTTTCTGTGAGGTGGTACAGATCTATGCCTCCGTTGTAGTTCTATCTTGCTCCACGATAGCATCACTATCATAATCGCAATCCGCAGGCAAATATTCTGCTGTAACTCCCTCGATCAGACGAGAAGCTTGTGTGCAATCCGCTGTGGTATTTTTCGTAATGACAACCCTGATCAGCATACCAAATCATCCACGGTCAGATGTAATTTTGTGTTGAGCTCCTATTCTTAAATTTCAGAATACTGCGCTGATAAACTGACGATTATCTCGTGCCTGCGATACATTCCACTCATTGAGATCATGACAAATCTTCTCATGAAAAATTGGTAATTTAACAATCATTCCATTCTTTTTTATTTTCTGACAACACTGTCTAGAACTGTCGAATATTATTTTTACTTCTTTGTAAACCTATTGATCCAGGTAACGTTATTACGGTATCTCTCTTTTAAGATTTCTTGCTTTATGTCTGAACGCTCAAGTTCTAATTCTTGCACTACAAAAAAAGATCTTAGATTTATTAATTTCAAGCACCTAAATGGCCCCAACCGTTGGACCTATTACCCTACTACTGAAGCAACGGTCGATATAGGGGAGTTAGAAGATTTCCCATCCGATAAGATACCCGGATTTTATGAACGATTGTCGGCATGGCTACCTTCCCTCATTGAACATCGCTGCAGCTACGAAGAGCATGGTGGATTTCTACGCCGTGTCAAAGAAGGCACGTGGCCTTGCCATATTCTCGAACATGTAACGCTGGAACTACAAAATCTCGCAGGTATGAAAGGAGGGTTTGGTCGAGCGCGTGAAACATCCACGCGTGGTGTCTATCATGTTGCTGTTAGCGCTTGGCACGCCGAAATTGCCAAAACAGCAATGCATTTTGCTCGCGAATTAATTTTAGCTGCAATGAATTTCGAACAACTTTCGTCACCATCCTATGATACAGCCGGTGCCATCAGCAAAATTCGCGATATGGTGGATTCACTTTGGTTAGGCCCATCGACAGCTTGCATCGTAGAGGCTGCCATGGCTCGTAATATCCCTACCATTCGACTATTAAGCAAAGGCAACCTAGTACAGTTGGGTTATGGTAACAAATGTCATCATATTTGGACGGCCGAGACTGACCGCACTCCAGCAATCGCTGAAAGTATTTCGCGCGACAAAGATTTAACTAAAACGCTATTACAGTCATGCGGTGTACCAGTCCCAGAAGGAAAGATTGTTTCCAACGCTGAAGAAGCCTGGGAAGCGGCTGAAGATATTGGCTTGCCCGTGGTGATAAAACCCTGTGATGGCAATCATGGCCGAGGTGTTTTTATTGAGCTATCGAAACGTGAAGAAATTGAATCCGCTTATCAAATTGCGCTCAGCGAAGGTAGCGAAGTATTGGTTGAAAAATATATCGCTGGAACAGAACATCGACTGCTGGTTGTTGGTGGAAAATTAGTTGCCGCAACACGTGGAGATTCGGTTTCAATTATCGGAGACGGTCATTCCACTATTTCCGAGTTGATTGAATTACAAATTAATTCTGATCCGCGCCGAGGAAATACAGAAGATCACCCACTCAACTTGATACGCCTGGATAGTGCTGCAAAAATGGAAATCACGCATCAAGGGTATGATAGCAATTCGGTTATTCCTTCCGGTGTGGAAGTTCTAATTCAGCGCAATGGTAATCATGCTTTCGATGTCACTGATGAAGTTCACCCCAGTACTGCCTCGATTGCATCGTTAGCAGCACGTATCATCGGTTTAGATATTGCTGGAATTGATCTGGTGGCAAAAGATATTGCTCGTCCATTAAATGAACAAGGCGGTGCTATTGTTGAAGTCAATGCTGGCCCAAGCTTATTGATGCACATTAAACCAGCGGTTGGAACACCAAGGCCGGTCGGTCAAGCAATCGTCGAAAATTTATTTCCCAACAATGATAATGGCCGTATCCCTATCGTCGGAGTCAGTGGGAGCTACGGAAAAACAGCGGTTTCTTATCTCATCGCTAAATTATTAATTCTCTCCGGTAAGCGTACCGGATTAGCGTCTAGTAATGGACTTTATCTTGATTATCGACAAATCGATAAAAATGACAATGCAAATTGGGTTGCTGCCAATCGTACCTTAATGAACCCAATCGTTGAAACTGCAGTATTTGAAAACAGCTTCGATGCCATATTAAACGAAGGACTCGCTTATGATCGCTGTCAGGTTGGTGTTATTACTAACATCGATGCGAATTGCCATATCGGTCGTAACGATATTGAAACAGTCCAGCAGGTTTTTACTGTATTGCGCACGCAAATAGATGTCGTGACATCCACTGCTGCGGTACTTGACGATGTCAAAAAAAACATATCATTACCGACAGGTGCTGCGATTCTCAACGCTAAAGATGAAATGGCAATTGAAATAGCTGAAATTTGTGATGGTGAAGTCATCTTTTTTAGCAGCGAAGCTAAATCACCTGTAATTGCACATCACTGTACGAATGGCACAGGACCCACACATAATAAGCGCGCTGTAATCCTACGTAAGAACACCATTATTCTAACCACCGGCACACATGAGTTGCCGTTAATCAAAGTATCGGAAATATCCTCTCAATCATCTTCCAAGCCTAATACCCACGAAATAGAAAATATACTGGCTGCCATTGCAGCAACTTGGGCGCTAGGATTAGAGATCAATCTCATACGAAGAGGTATTGAAACATTCGGTTTAAATCAACAAAAATTCAAACCTGAAAATCAAGATCTTTCAATCAATGTGCATCCCCAAGGAATTTATTTATGAAAGTACTAAAAATCCGGGCATTACGTGGCCCTAATTTATGGAGTCAACACACTTCAATCGAAGCAACTGTATTTTGTGATGATTCTGAAAACAAAATCAACTCACTGGATGGTTTTGAAACGCGCCTACGTGAACGTTTTCCAGAAATACCTTTACTGCAAACAGCCGGCCATCATGATTCAATTACTCTGGCACATGTGCTTGAATTGACTACCCTGACACTGCAAACACAAATTGGCTGTTCGATTACATTTAGTCGTACTGCGAACACGCCTGAGCTTAATACGTATCGGGTGATAGTTGAATACACAGAAGAAAAAGTTGGTAGACTCGCATTTGAGGTTGCACTACAACTCTGTACCGCCGCAATTGAAGATACTCCATTTAATTTAACTGATGCACTCTCTCACCTACGTGATCTCTACGAGGATATTCGTCTCGGGCCAAGCACTGGATCAATCGTAAATGCTGCTATTACACGCAATATTCCTGTACGCCGGTTGACCAACGGCAGTTTGGTACAATTCGGTTGGGGGAGCAAGCAACGCCGAATTCAAGCATCTGAAAGCGACAAAACAAACGCGGTTGCTGAATCAATTGTACAAGATAAGGAATTGACCAAAAGACTACTACATGCCGCAGGCATCCCAGTGCCACTTGGAAAAGAAATCGATAATGCCAATGACGCGTGGTTAGCGGCGTGTGAAATTGGTGCACCGGTGGTTGTAAAACCGCAGGACAGTAACCAAGGCAAAGGTGTTACGGTTAACCTCACTACTCAAGAACAAGTCGAATCTGCTTTTGCAATTGCTGCGGAATTCAGCAGCAACGTTTTAGTTGAACGTTATATTCCAGGAAATGATTATCGCATGTTGGTGGTCGGTAACAAAATGGTGGCAGCCGCGAGACGCAATCCTCCACAAGTCATTGGCGACGGCATACATACCATTCAACAATTAGTAGAAAAAATTAATCTTGATCCTTTGCGTGGTAATGGGCATGCAACTTCATTAACGAAAATTCGTTTAGACGAAATTTCTGTATCCCACCTAGCTGCTCAGGGATTAACGATTGAATCCATTCCCGCTAAAGGAATACGCATCGTTCTGCGTAACAATGCTAATTTATCAACAGGTGGTACCGCGACAGATGTTACAGACGATGTTCATCCTGAATTAGCAGCACGCGTAATAGCTGCTGCAAAAGTAGTAGGTTTGGATATCTGTGGTGTCGATGTAGTTTGCGACAACGTTATGTATCCGTTAGAACAGCAGGGAGGTGGTATTATTGAATTAAATGCTGCTCCGGGTCTACGTATGCACTTGCAACCGTCATACGGAAAAGCACGTCATGTTGGCGAAACTATTATCGATTATATGTTTGATAAGAATGATGACGCACGTATTCCAATTGTCGCCATTACTGGAACCAACGGCAAAACAACGACCGCGCGATTAATTGGCAATCTCTTTGAAAGAAACAACCAACGCGCCGGTGTTGCTTGTACCGATGGTGTTTTTGTTAATGGGCAATGTATCGATACCGGAGATTGCAGTGGCCCTAAAAGTGCTCGCAATATACTATTCCATCCAGATGTAGATGCAGCTGTGCTAGAGACAGCCCGTGGTGGTATGTTACGCGAAGGCTTGGGATTTGATCGCTGCAATGTAGCAATCGTGACCAATATCGGCATGGGCGATCATCTCGGTATGGCCTATGTCAATACGGCGGAAGAATTGGCTGCAGTTAAAAGAATTATCGTACAGAATGTTGCTTCGAGCGGTTATGCAGTATTAAATGCCGCTGATCCACTGGTAGTCGACATGGCTGAACATTGTCCTGGGTCTGTCATTTTCTTCGCTCGCGATAATCTTCATCATCCAGTATTGGCAACGCATCACGCTCAACATAAACGAGTTATTTATTTGCAAGGTCAGCATATTGTCGCTTCTGGTGAAAATGGTGAACATAAAATTGCATTAAAAAACATCCCGCTTACACAAGATGGCAGCATCTATTTTCAAATTGAAAATGCAATGGCCGCGATCGGCGCGGCTTGGGCATTAGGATTTGATTGGAAAGTCATACGTGAAGGTTTAAGCAGCTTTATCAGCGATTCACAAACTGCACCTGGCCGCTTCAATCTTTTCAACTACCGCAATGCCACACTGATTGCAGATTATGGCCATAATCCTGATGCTATACAGGCACTTGTCAGCGCTATCGATAATATTCCGTCGAAAAAACGCTCCGTAGTGATTAGCGCTGCAGGTGATAGGCGTGATGAAGACATTCGTCTGCAAACTCGGATTATCGGCGATGCTTTCGACAAAGTAGTACTGTATCAAGACCAATGCCAGCGTGGACGTGCCGATGGAGAAGTAATATCTCTATTACGTGAGGGTTTAGGCAACGCTAGTCGCACACGAAAAGTGAGTGAAATCGTCGGTGAGGCAATCGCAATCGATACGGCACTTTCTAACTTAGAAGATGGAGAACTTTGTCTCATCTTGGTTGATCAAGTGGAACAATCCTTAGGACAAATTAATCACCGTATTGCTCTCGGTTAGAAGTCTCATACGAGAAAAAACCGGAGGGGTCATCAATCAACCCCTCCGGTTACTTTGGGAGAAATATTGCGATGTTACTCGCAATTCCTATAACGACATTTCTGTCGTTATATTCAAAAATTCTAGAATATGTAACACTCTTTACTGTAGTTTCAACGTATTTCACTCAAACATTTTTTAATCCAATGATTGGTCAATTTTTCTTGTACTGTGTTTTGGCGCAAGCGCGTTGCCAATCCAGAAAAATCAACTTGATCGAGCGGTTGATCCTGATTAAAACAAGAAAACACATAGGTAATTTTTCCAGTTGCAGGATCTTTATGTGGCTGCAAGCATTGTGCACAAATTTCTTTCATCATGCACTGCATCGGTGAATTAATCGATCCGATCGCAAAGTGGTCTGATTTAAGATAAGGTTTCAACTGATTATGACGCGCAACACCGACTGCAGCCATCATCCGATCTGAACCAATTGCAATAATATGATCCGCCGCACTGAGCGCAACCGGTTGATCACCTAACTCACCACTGCCATACGCTACCATCGCTTGTACAATATTCCCGACAAAGCTTTTATCTTGAGAACGAGCTGGCGAAAAACCTGGCGCTTCGTCACAACACCATACGACGATATCTGCAGCAGTTTCGATTTCTGCTACCTTGTAACGATCAACCAGTTTCTTGTAGCCAGCAAAATAAAGTACTTTCGACCCAGCCGCGCGTGCAGCGGCGCCAATCGAGAACAATACAGCATTACCTAACCCACCACCAACCAATACTATAGTTTTCCCAGATGGAATCTCAGTTGGTGTTCCGGTAGGCCCCATTAATACAACCGGTTCACCTGTTTTTAAACGCATGCAAAGATCTGAAGATCCGCCCATTTCTAGCACAATCAACGAAACCAAACCATGCTCAATGTCTACTGATGCGCCTGTTAATGCAAGACCTTCCATTGCTAAATGTGTATCTCCAGTACTGGATGCAAAAGCGGCGTAATTCTGTAAGCGATAAAATTGCCCCGGAAGAAAGTGCTCTGCCGCCATTGGTGCATGAATGACAACTTCAACAATATTGGGCGCCAACCTTTCAACTTTATGAACCGTTGGGCGCAACTGTTGGTTCAATCCCGCAAAGAATTGCTGCGCTGATTGTTGAGATGCAGGTTGAATACGTTCCAATACACGGCTTACCGTAGGATAACCTTGCTTTGCGCTGGACATTGCTTTAACCACATTCCCTGAATAAGAGGGATGCAGATCTCCAAAGAAACTAATAAAGCGCTCATCTTTGTCGTCTTTGTAACGACTCATCAACACCATAGGTGTATCTGGCTTCGGGTTGGCAGGTTGTGGATGAACAAGATTCCCTTGCTCATCACAGGCCGAAAAATAACGGCCGCTGAGCTTATACAGTTCGCTTTCTTCCCTCGCCAGTACAGTATTGGGTTGTGTTCCGGCTGCAACCAACAACGCCCGTGCAGGTAATTCAGCATTACCAGAATCTTGCCATTGGCCGCTTTCATCGCGTTTTTGAATGGAAAAATTAACGGAATGCATATGCTCCCATTGATCTACATTAACTCGCTCAGGTGTTAATCCTTCAGCAAACCAGATGCCTTCCTCTAAGGCTTTTTCTACTTCTTCGTGGTTTAATGTATATGAGGGGCTATCAATCAAACGTTTCCGATAAGCAATGGTTGCTCCCCCCCAAGATTGCAACATAGGAATAATACGTGGCGCACGCCCTTGTTGCTGCGCAGCTTGGCGTTCAGCGCGAATAGCCCGTCCATGGGCGATAAACTCATCCGCAATTAGTTGCTCTTCCGCATCCCACGCTTGTCGAACAGCGTCTTCACCCTGAAGAGTAGTCAATATTTCATAACGCCTCAAGAATTTTTCAACCTGTACAGGATAATAGGCTAATGCTTCTGTGGCTGTATCAATCGCCGTCAAGCCACCTCCTATCACAATCACAGGCAAACGCAATTGCATGTTAGCAATAGAATCACTTTGTGCAGCGCCTGTTAATTGCAACGCCATCAAAAAATCGGATGCCGCACGCACGCCTCGAGCCAACCCATTCGGCAAATCGAGAATGGTTGGACGCCCCGCTCCACTTGCCAACGCAACATGATCAAATCCCATCGTAAATGCATCATGGGTAGTCAGTGTGCCACCGAAACGTATCCCACCAAACAAAGCAAATTCTTCACGGCGTTCAAGCAATAAACGAATCACTTTTAGGAAATTCTTGTTCCAACGAACAGTAATCCCATATTCTGCTACTCCCCCAAAACCACCTGGGGTACGCTGATCAAGATCTTCTTCCAGCGTACTGATATGTTGAATGGCTTTAAAAGAGACGCGCTCACCTTGTTGATTGATACCGGATATAAGCTCCGGCAATGGTTCGATTTTAAGTCCATCAATTCCAACCACGGTATGGCCATCGTTCATCAGATGATGTGACAGCGTGTATCCAGCCGGTCCCATTCCCACCACCAAGACCTTGCGACCTGAAGCTGCTTTAGGAACTGGACGACGCAGGTTTAACGGATTCCATCGCGTGAGCAAACTGTAAATTTCAAATCCCCATGGCAGCTCCAATACATCTTTTAATGTTCGTGTTTCTGCCTGCGGAATATCCACAGGATCCTGTTTCTGATAGATACAAGATTTCATACAATCATTACAAATACGATGGCCCGTTCCAGCACACATCGGATTATCAACGACAATGATCGCCAAGCTACCGATTGCAACACCTTGCGCCTTCAGTTTATGAAATTCGGAAATTCGCTCTTCCAATGGACACCCAGCTAATAAAGCGCCTAGTTCACTTTTTTTGAATGCTCGAGGTTCATCGGGTGATTTGGGTTTTTGTATAAACCCTTTTGAACAGGAATCTTTTCCTTGTTCATGACACCAAATACAATAATTGGCTTCATCCAACGCGCCCATCAAATCGGTGCCTTTATCAGTCAAGGCAAACCCATTACGTTCACGATGATGATTCAGTCCATGCACAGGATAACCTGCCGCTTCATCTGTCTCTAATGACAACAATCTTTGATAATCCAACTTTGCTGGAGATGAGAACAGGATACCTTGGTGAGTATGTCGCTGCCCTTCAGGTGTTCTCAGAGCCCATGCGGCATAACGCAATGCTTTATTCAAACGTGATTCATTGCTAGCTTCTGCTTCCATCCACTCGACAACTTTACTGGCAAAAATCAATTCCGAGAATATTCCACCAAATTCCTGCGTTAACTCTTTTTCCAACGCCAAACCATCAATCGTAGCTAATTCGTCATTGTTGATTTTTGATTTGGCGCGTCGTTGCACAAATTGCCTTTTGCAAAAATACAACGGAGCCAATTCATGGTGTTGGGCGGCTAATTGCTGCACTTCACTTGTAATGCCAAATAGACGTGCAATAAAGTCTTCTAACCACGGAGCAATATCGATCAATAACGCTGATTCATCTTTTGGTAGTAGATTTTCCGGATATGCGCGTGCAGATTCCATTCTTTGTAACAGTGGATCATCACTAGTGCTTAAAAAATCGATAAAAAACCGATCCAGCTTAACGAGTCCATCACGTCTATAAAGATCAGCAATGGTAAGACCAAAATTTAGATTCAATGAGTCTGTCGTATTTCCTTTTTGAGTATCCATTGTTATATTTAAGTTTGTTATATACAGTGACCAGTCTATTTATTTTTATTAAGATTAAAAGACGCTCGGTAACTACTTCGATGATGTGTGGATCATTGATAATCTGATAGCCATTGAATAAATTCATCTGGCAACATCGGTTTGGCAACAAAATAGCCTTGAATTTCATCGCACGCAAGCTCAGCAACCAACTCATAATCCGCTTGCGTCTCAACACCTTCAACCACAACATTCAAACCAAAAGCTTTGCCCAATTTTATGCTGGATTCCAGAATAACGCGCGTGGCAAAATCTTCAGCCGCGTTATGAACAAAGATTCGATCAATTTTAAGTTCCGTAAAAGGCATATATTTAAGTGTTTCCATCGATGCATAGCCCGTACCAAAATCGTCAATGGACAAACCAAAGCCTTTCAACCGGAAGCGCGTCAAAATATCGAGTGTCTGCGCAAAACCTTTTCCTAAATTTCCTTCGGTAATTTCTAAAATGACTCGGTCAGTAGGTACATTGAAGTTCCACACTACTTCTTGATAAATCTCAGGCAGATTAAACCGATCCAGATTTTCCATCGAGATATTAACCGAAATTTTCAAATCGATTCCTTGTTGCAACCATATCTCCAATTGCTGAACCGATTTTCTTAGAATACTGCGGGTAAAATCATTGATAAGATCATTATCTTGTTCAATAACAGAAATAAAATTATCAGGAGAGATATAGCCATATTTTGTATGACACCAACGCGCCAAACATTCAACACTTGTCACCTTACGGGTCAGTGCAGAAATTTTGGGTTGAAAGAACACACTTATTTGATTGTCCCGCAAGGCCTGTTTAATTTCTTCTACATCAAAGATTCTAATTTGAGTGGAGTAATCCGACGCTTTATGGATAGGCAGCGGTAACTTCTCAAGCACGGCCGCCAACGAATCTAACGTGACCGGTTTTGCCAACGTACCAATAATATTTAATCCATGTGCAATTGCTAAGCGCTCAGTTGCTTTGAGTAAATCAATCTCGATCCCAGAAAATAATACGATTTTTCCACTATATTTCTGGTTTGCAATATTCCGCAAAAACTCAATGCCATCCATACCTGGCATTTCAATATCACATATTAATAAATCAATCGATTCTGTTTGATTCGACAAAACCCGTAAACCAGCTTTGCCGTCTTCAGCCAAAAATACTTCACTGATAGCGAGTTCCCCGAGCATCTGACTAACAAATTCAAGCATGAACTTGTCATCGTCAAGGATTAATACACGTATATTTTCCTTATTATCCATGCAGAAAAATGGTGTAATCTGGCATAATCATCGCAACGAATATAAACACTTTCATCATTTCAAAACACTATCTATCACTGCACGGAAAAGAATTAGTTTTGTAAAAAAAATAATTCTTTCTACCTATTACCAATAACGTTTCATAACGCTAACCCGTGTTACCGACACAGTCACAATTGGTCACTCCTTCCATCGAACTATTAGAACGGGCATTTTTATTGCATCTAAAACATCCATAACAGGCATTTGATGTCCATTTAACTTCTCACCGATGTAGGATTTCTACTGCGTTGCACCCTGCGAAATAGCGGCAACTTTTGATCAACAGACTTTTGATAAAACTCTGAGAAATCGCTCAGTCCCTTTATGGCATCCTCAATTTTACGATCCGGACGAGGTTCAAAAGCATCAAACCCAACACGTTGCATATAAAACAATTGATCACGCAATACGTCACCTATTGCACGTAATTCTCCAGTATATCCAAGCCGTACACGCAAATTATAAGCAATGGAATAGCTGCGCCCATCAGAGAATTTCGGAAAATCCACTGCGATTACAGAAAATTTATCAACATCATCTTTCAACAACTCTGCACGCTCATCACTGGCTAACCAAACACCCAGTTCAGAGCGCTTTAGTAAAGCTTCCCGTTGCTGTAACCAAACTTGCAACGGAACAATGATTTTTCCATCAGGTATCAGTACGCTTTCAGGTGACTGCTGTTCGCCAAGTCGCAATATAATCCAGTTATCCTCGACAATGGTTTTATTTTTTATAATTTTCATTGTTAAAATCTCGGAGAATAATAGGGAATATCATACTGCGCTGGCACTACCGCATGCTTGTCATCAGCAGTTTCTTCTTCAGTCAGTTCAACCGCATATACATAATCTTTAAAGGGTGCAAGACCTATTCGACGTACCGTATCAATAAAACGCTCGGTCTCGATTCGATTACGCAAATAAACTTGCAATAGGCGATCAATCACTTCAGGTACTTGGTTAAACGAAAAAGAGGGGCCGATGATCTTACCCAACGAGCTTTCATTGCCTTCTGATCCGCCAATGGATACTTGATACCATTCTTCATGGTCTTTTTTCTCTACACCCGTAATACCGATATTCCCAATGTGATGCTGCCCACAAGCGTTCATGCAACCCGAAATATTCAAGCTGATATCACCAATGTCATGCTGAAAATCAATATTTTCAAACCGTTCTGCAATCATTTTAGCCAATGGAATAGAACGTGCATTAGCCAATGTACAAAACTCCGCTCCAGGGCAACTGATAATGTCAGTCAGCAACCCAAAATTCGGTTCCGTCAATTCGTGTGCCGTTGCTTCTTGCCACAAACTAATCAAATCTTTTTTGCGAACATCGGCCAGAACCACATTTTGCTTGTGTGTGATACGCAATTCCCCAAAGCTATACCGATCCGCTAGCTCCGCCATTGCCTCCATTTGCTCTGCAGTCGCATCTCCCGGAACATTGCCAACTTTCTTCATGGATAACACGACAATGGCATAACCAGGTTGTCGATGTGGCAACACATTTCGCAACATCCAGTTTGAGAAAGAACGACTGTCGGCTTTGAATTCATTCAACTTGAAATCATCGTTAGGAAGCGTTTCATAAGCTGGGTCGATAAAGAAAGAGCATACTCGCTCAACCTCTTCAGTCGTCAGGGTACCCGAACCATCTTTAAGATGTTCCCAGTCTTCCTCTACTTGACGCTTAAATTCATCAATGCCGAGTGCTTTGACTAATATCTTGATACGCGCTTTATATTTATTGTCACGTCGTCCATACTGGTTATACACGCGCAAAATAGATTCCACATAGGTAAGAATATGTTGCCACGGTATAAAATCGCTAATCTCAACACCGATAATTGGCGTGCGCCCCAATCCTCCACCGACCAATACCCGGAACCCGATTTCGCCTTGTGCATTTTTAATAACCGACAACCCGATATCATGTGCATAAATAGCTGCACGGTCTTCTTTTGCGCCACTGATAGCAATTTTGAATTTGCGCGGCAAATAAGCAAACTCAGGATGAAACGTGCTCCATTGACGTAAAATTTCAGCGTAAGGTCGTGTATCTACCACCTCATCTTGTGCAACTCCCGCAAATTCATCCGAAGTAATGTTTCGCACACAATTGCCAGACGTTTGAATCGCATGCATTTCGACCGATGCAAGATCCGCTAAAATGCTAGGCACATCTTGCAATTTAAGCCAATTGAACTGGATATTTTGACGTGTGGTGAAGTGTCCGTAGCCCCGATCATATTGGCGAGCAATATGCGCAAACATGCGCATTTGCTCCGAGGAAATCAAGCCATATGGAACCGCAATACGCAACATATAGCCATGTATTTGCATGTACAAACCATTTTGTAACCTCAAAGGCATAAACTCTTCTTCTTTCAGCTCTCCCGAAAGACGGCGCCTCACTTGATCGCTAAATTGCGCAACTCGCTCGCGTACGATTTGATAGTCATATTGATCGTAACGGTACATTTTTACTCCTTTTTCCTGTGCTGCTATGAACCGGTTGAAGTATAGCGTTTAGATACCGGCAGCAATAATGCTGCATCCAATGGGAATTTGGCACCATAATTCAGGATATGATTGACATCAGCATCCTCATCATGCCGCAAAGCCATGCCAATATAGGCATACTCGCCTTTTTCTCCTACCACAATTCCGATCCGTCCACCGCAACCATTAAACCATGTCACTTGCTTTGGCTTATTTTCAATATTTGTACTCATCCATCATCCTTGTTTCATTATGGAAAAGAATCTCATCCATTTTTGCTTCGATATTCAATTATTTTATTGCCTGACTCACGCTTGCAAATGTTAAGAGATCCCTCCATCACAACGCAATCAAGCGCAACAAATCGGGTATTTTACCAAAAAACAGCTCTGATAACCGATTTGTTCAATGAACCGTCAACCATGCTATAGAGGCAAAAATAAGAAATATTCAACGCTGCGCCAACTATCGACCATGATGGAATGATCGGCATCATAACAACAGAGCGGTATAATTCAAAATAATATTATGTTAGATTTATATAACGATTATTTATGACAACCACGGGGGGAAATGTGAAGCTACAGCAATTACGATACTTGTGCGAAACCGTCAATCAAAACATGAATCTATCCAAAGCGGCGATAAAACTGCACACATCTCAACCCGCTATCAGCAAACAGATTCAACTGCTCGAACAAGAACTCGGTGTCGACATCTTCTTACGTAACGGTAAGCGCTTTATTCAAATCACCCCAGCTGGGCAATTGATCGTAAAAACCGCCAAAGAAATGCTACATGAGGCAGAAAATTTAAAAAGAATTGCTCAAGAATACAACAACGAAACAGATGGAACACTCACAATCGCAACGACACACACACAAGCGCGTTATGTCTTACCCGTAGTCATTAAACGCTTTATCGCACGTCATCCCAAAATCAAACTGACTCTTCGGCAAGGAAACCCAACACAAGTTTCTACCATGGTTATTTCTGGAGAAGCAGATATTGCAATCGCAACCGAGGCAATCGAGCACTTTCACGAGCTTGTGATGCTACCTTGCTACGAATGGAATCGATGCATTGTAGTACTCCCTAAACATGCACTCTTAAAAAACAAAAAAGTCACCTTAGAAGCCATTAATCAGTATTCCATTATTACCTATGATTCAGCTTTTACCGGACGGTCAAGAATTAACCAAGCTTTTGAAACAAAAGGCATGGAACCTAACATAGTACTCACAGCGATTGACTCGGATATCATTAAAACCTATGTGGAACTGGGATTAGGCATCGGCATACTCGCCAACATGGCGTTTGACCACAAGCGTGATAGCAATCTAAGATCGATTGATGCCAGTCATTTATTTGAATCGAGCACTACACGTATCGGTATCAATCGCAATAGCTATATCCGCAGCTACATCTTTGATTTTATAGAAATGTTTGCGCCACACCTAACAAAATCAACCGTAATGGCGAAATTACAAAACCGGAGCCCAATTCCCTGAGATTACGCTACAACAACCTGAGGTATCAAATTCAAAAGATGCTACCATCGAATTTCTGTGGTCGAGCGGCATGGATTATCGAGAAAAGACTCCTGCACAACCTCGCCTGCTATTGCAATAACCAACTAAAATAGAGGTAGTTAAAAGAGAATTGGAGCAAAAGATGCAGATGAGTTTTGGAGCACTGGAATTGGCAGAGCGATTGAAGCGAGATAATGTTCTGATGAAGATTGATGCGCTGATTGAGTGGGAGGAGTTACGTCCGAAGCTTACGGTTTTATACAAGCGCGAGTTATCGCATGGTGGAGGACAGGAACCGTTTGATGTGTTGTTGATGTTCAAAGCGATCCTGCTGGGTCAGTGGCATAGTTTATCGGATGCTGCGTTGGAGCAAGCGCTGTGTGTACGGATTGATTTTCTACAATTTTGCGGGCTGTCCTTGTCGGATGCGATACCGGACGAAACCACTTTGTGCCGGTTCCGTAACCGTCTGGTAATCAACGACCGACTAGATGGTTTGCTAGGTTCTATTAATGAGCAGCTTCAATCACACGGATTGATGATCAAGGGTGCGACAGGAGCGGTCATTGATGCCACGCTGATTGAGTCAGCGGCACGCCCTAGAAAGACCATCCTACTTGAGGTAGATACCGAAGGTAAGGCTGTTCAGTTTGAAGATGGCAGTCAGCCTGGAATCAGCTGTACCGAAGAACAAAGTGCGGATCCGGATGCGACTTGGCTAAAGAAAGGCAAGAAGTCGCAGTTTGGCTACCGCAGTTACCTGGTGGTGGACGCACAAGACGGCTATGTGCGCGGGGTTCACACTACTCCTGCCAACCAGAGTGAAATGATGCATTTCGAAGCAGCTATCGATGGTGCGCATATCGAGGCGAATCGGGTATATGCTGACAAGGGATCTGCCAGCAATGCCAATCGGCAGTTTCTAAGAAAGCAAAAGATCAAGAGCGCAATCATGCATCGTGCGTACAAGAACAAACCACTCTCGGCACGCCAGAAGCTGGCGAATCAATTGATCAGCAAAAAACGTTATATTGTCGAACAGTGTTTTGGCACAATCAAACGCTTATTCAGAATGGGGCGCGCCAGCTACTTCGGTACGGTAAAAGTCAACGCCCAAGTCATACTGAAAAGTATCTGCATGAACCTGAAAAAAGCAGCCAACAAAATCTTCGTAGACCAACCATTAAGGAGAGCAATCCGTCCAAATGTTGCATAAGGGGGAAAATTCCCCTAAAAAAGGAAAAAAACTTCACTTTCTACCAAAATGACGTGCAATAACTGTCAGTTGGATATTTTTCTCTGTCACTACAGCTAAATTCTCGCGGTTGTGCAGAGGTCTTGAGAAGTCTACGCAAGTTCCGGAACAATACGCTTCCTAACGCTTCCCAATGCTTACTCACCTTAATAGATAATTAATGGGAGATAAGGGAATCAATACCTGCGGCCTGTCTGGCCCAATACCGTTGGTAGAGGGGAATAGTGTTTCGTGAAATGGCAGTGTATTTGCAAAACCACTGGTTTGTGTCTGACTTTTGTTACGAATAAGCCTTTTCAGGGAAAAAAAAGATTGTTGAGGATTGTAGTCAAAAATCAGCATATTGGAGATCGTCTGTATTCTGCTGGTATGAAATGAAGTAAACGCATCTCTACCTGCACTAAAATCCGTCACAATCGAATTAACCAAGATGATCAACTCATGTCCATTAAAGTAACCGGTGGCATCCAGCGATTCGAGTGGTTGCGGCGGAATAGTAAAATCCAAACTTCCCGAAGCGAAATATCCTAAAGCAGTCACGTGATCAATACAAACACTCCCGCTCGTATTGACAAATCTTGGGATACCGCCCGTTAAGCTCAAGCGATACATCCCTTGGCCGAGATCCTCTGTTACTTCAAATTTACTCTGGATGAGTAGCCCTGTCGTTGTTAAATCACTATCGTTAGTAGTGTTAAAACAATCCAACCCGTCAAAAACTATTGCCGTGGCAAAAGCATTATTACAAAGACCATGAAAAACTGCTATACAAATCAACATTCGGATTATCTTCATGACAGCACCCTGTGTAGTTAAGCGTTAAACCATTCATTCGCTGACGCTGGAATCGATAAGCTCCATTCTCATGAAGCCTCAGAAATTACGACTTCACCAAATTGTATAGTTTTGCAAACGTATCACCTACATACTTTATTTGCTCCGAAGTATGTGCAGCATTAACACTGCAGCGTACCAGCGATTTCCCTTCAGGAGCTGCCGGAGGCAAGATGAGATTCACATAAATGTTATGTTCCAACAAGCTTCTCCACATGAGTAAAGCTTGTTGCGGCGTATCCAAGATAGCAGCAATCACTGGTCCAGGATCTGGCCCTAATTGATAACCCGTCTCTTTGAGCTGCGTATAAAGCTGCGTGCAATTTTTCCATAACTGCGTACGCAAATGACTACCTTTACGTAACAATTCCAAAGCTGCTCGCGTTGAAGCAATGGTTGCTGGTGAGGGTGATGCGGTAAAAATATAAGGATGACTCACGTACCGTAATTGTTCAAGTTGGGGATGATTACTGACACAAAAACCACCGATGCTGCATAGGCTTTTACTAAAAGTACCCGTAATAAAATCCACTGCTTTAAGTAATCCCGTTTTCTCTACCAAACCTTGGCCTGTTTCTCCGAGCACACCCAGCGAATGGGCTTCATCAAGGAGTAAAATACAACGGTATTTGTTTTTCAATTCAATAATCTCAGCCAGAGGCGCCTGATCACCCAGCATGCTATAAATGCCTTCGGCAATAATCAATGTTGTCTCTACACGTTCTCCTAATCTACGTAGTCGCTTTTCCATATCGGCAACGTCATTGTGTCGAAAGCGGACAATGTCCGCGCCACTGAGTATGCACCCATCGTAAATACTCGCATGAGAATCGCCATCAATTAGTACTGTATCACCCGGTCCAACCAAACCCGAAATTGTACCTAGGTTAGCTTGGTAGCCGGTAGTAAATACGATTCCTCCGCTGCATTGATAAAAATCAGCAAATTCCCTTTCCAAGGCTCGATGACCAAAATAGCTTCCATTCGCCATCCGGGAGCCCGTTGTCCCAGTACCCTCTTTATCAAGGGCTTCATGCGCTGCTTGAATACATTCCGGTGCAAACGTGAGTCCAAGATAATTATTGGTACCTAACAATAATACTCGCCGATCACCAATACGAGCCTCAGTAGCAGAGTACACTTCCTCAATTGGTATACCAAAGGCACCTATACCATCAGGCAATAAAGATTTTCGTGCCGCAGCCGCAGCGTCTAATTTTTCAAGTAAATTCATTATGATGCGGATTTAATTTTATGAACCAATTCGGCCAATTCATGGACTGTTTGTATATCCGTAAGCGCATTAATAGGAATTGAAATATCAAAGGCATCCTCAATTTCCATAATCAAACCCAGTAACTTAATAGAATCAATGGATAATTGCGTGATGAGATTTGTTTCAGGCGAAATACTCTCTTCTGGTGTTTTAGACAAATCGGCTAAGCGATCACAAAGTAATTGAACGATCTGGTCGTAATCTGTTTGACTCATACATTATTTCTAGAATTTTGGATTTTATTTAGATTACTTCAGATAATGAATCTTGTAAACGAATACGAGGTTTCCATTCTGGAAGAACATGTTGTATGGGTGCGTTATCACACACCCAATCAGTATGCTGCAATTCATTCACCTTACCCGGCGTCAGCATAGGAGAATACTGCAACAGCTTGGATAAGGCCAGATTTAAAAAAGATACACCACGAATCAATGAGTTAGGTATCAAAACACATCGAATGGGTCGCTTCCATTCATGCTGCACTAAATCCGATAAGCTTTGGTAATTATACCCACCAGGAGTACCATCATCGAGTTCAAATATCCCGCCTATGGGTTTCTCTGAAGATAGCCAGCATAGTATAGCCGCTATTAAATCTTTCACATGCAGCAACCCGAATCGATTATGTATTCTCCCCACTACGGGAAGCAGACCGCGCCGCATTGATTTAAATAGTGGTTTTAATTCTTTATCACCGGGACCATATACAGCGGTAGGACGAAATACTGCCCAATTCAGTCGATCAGAATATTGATACAAAACCTGTTCTGACAAATATTTACTCTGCGCATACCAGGATAGCTCCGGTTGTCTCGCAGCTAAAGATGAGATATGCAAAAAACGTGGAGATTGAGATTGTTGAACGATTGCTTCCAGAAGATTTTGCGTACCCTGAATATTGACATCCGCAAACTGCTTGAATGAACCGCCTCTAACAGTTGCAGCACAATGAATAACAGCTGATACATCACGAACCAAGTAATTTAGCGCTGTAGAATTACCTAAATCACCCTGAATCCATTGGATTAACTCATTACTAGGTTGATATTTTCGTCCAAGCGCACGAACTTTATAACCATTCTCAATGAGTCTTTCTGTTAGGTTCTTGCCGATGAAACCTGTAGCTCCCGTTACAGCTACAAGTTTCAACATTTTTCCTTATCTATCCCCAGATTCCACAGCAGATAACTGTTGACCATCCAAGTTCGTTCTTTGAATATAACCTTGCCTCGCCGCGAAACGAGATAGTTTTCCTGATGATGTTCTCGGTAAAGTATGAGGAGGCACTAGTTCTACTACGCAATTTACCCCAAATGCCATGTAAACTAATTGCTGCAAACGGGTTGTCAATGATTGACGTTCAGCAATTGCAGAAAGCCTACATTCAATTACCAATACGATCGTCGTTGCTCCATCCTCATCACTGACACCAAATGCTGACGCCTCTCGAGATCTCACTTCCGGTTGCTGCTCCGCGAGCTCCTCAATATCTTGAGCACGTATATTGCGGCCATTAACGATAATAACGTCTGTACGTCGGCCAGTGATATATAAATCGCCTTCAAAAAGAAAGCCTATATCGCCGGTATCTAACCAATTACCAGGCTTCAACGCTTTGTTGGTTTCTTCAGCGTTATTGAAATAACCCGTCATTACGCTATCACCATATACCAGAACACTACCAACCATCATTTCAGGTACTTGCTCACCCGCTTCATTGACTATTTGTACGATATGGCCTGGCAATGGGCGACCACAATTTACAAACTCACTTTGCTTACGCCCTTCTGCTTGTATTCGAATAGCAATCTTTCTATCGATCAGAGCCTTACTGTCTATTTGTATGCTTTTACAACCCTCATTAATTTTCGAAAAAGTCACAGCGAGTGTAGATTCAGCCAAACCATAGCAAGGTAAAAATGCACGTTCACTGAATCCAGCCGATGCGAACCTTTCAGCAAAATTTCTAAGGATATCAGGCTTAATCATTTCCGCACCAATTCCCGCCGCCCTCCAACAACTAAGATCTAGGTCTTTCAAATCGGAATCTCTTACCCGCATCGCACACAGTTTAAGACCAAAAGGCTGACTGAATGCAACCGTACAGCGATTACGGCTGATAATCTTCAACCACTGCAGCGGTCGTATAGCAAAATCTCTAGTAGCCAAATAATCCACTGATATCTGTGTTACCATCGGCGCCAGAACCAACCCAACCAACCCCATATCATGATAAAACGGCAACCAAGATGCAGAACGATCATTTGGTTTTATTTCCAAGCCATTTCGAACAATCCCCTGTAAATTACACATCAAAGCTCGCTCAGTGATCACCACTCCACGTGATGCACGCGTGCTTCCAGAGGTAAATTGCAAATATGCAGTTTCACTCGGATGGTTATCTTGAAAACCAACATCTTTAATAGGGAACTCACCTAGTTCTGCTGGAGTACCCACCCACTGCAAGCTTTCGACATGCTCGGCCGCTTCTTTCAAGAAACCCACATAATCGATATTCGCCAGAGCTATACTGGCTTGGCCGCTTTCAAGCATACCCCTAAGTTGTTGAACATATATCGCGTGACTGCCAAGATTAACTGGAACAGGCATCGCAAATGGAATTAAACCAGCATAGCGACATGCAAAAAACAACTCAATAAACTCAGGTGAAGTATCGGCAATAATTGCCACTCGTTCGCCGCGGAGCAAATTCAAACCAAATAGACGTTTTGCCAAAACCCGTGCGTTTTCCCTTAATACACTGTAAGGTAGAACTGAGCGCAAGCTCCCTTTAGCATCGTAAAAATTATAGCCTGTAATTCCTTTTGCCGCATACTCCAACGCACTCGTTAATGTATCAAAACCCGCCAATCTTTGAGTCAGCGTATTGAGTGTGGGTGTTATTTGTAATTCGCTTGAAGGCTGAAAATCAAACGCTTGCGTTAGCGGAGCGTTCAACTTGGTTATTGTCGAACTCAAGATCTTCCCCTCGAAGTAATAGTACTAGTCATTTTGCTTCTTTCATTTAAAAGAGCAGAAAAATGCGGTCGCGCGTACCAACGCCGATTATAAATAAATAAAAAATCACATTCTTTTGGCTTGAAATTTATCATTCAAATGCTTACCGCTGACGTTTCTTAATAATATGAATGTGTCATATTTGACCACACCGCAGCTTATATAAGGTACTTTTTACTGTCAAGGCAATATTAAAATAGTGTTGCATACGAGCAACAATTTACGTTCCATATCTTGCCCACTTCAACTTATTTGTAACAACCATTATTAATAAATATATTAACTAGTTGGAGCTTCCCAAAGACTCAATAGACCCCAAACTGTCTGTTCTATTTACTTTGAGACAATTCACCATATATCATTTTCAAACAAAGCGATAAGCTGAAACAAGAAACATATACTGCCTAAATTTCCAGAAGAAACCTGATCAATTACTCGATAGCTTCATACAAAGCGAATGGCGGGATTGATAGCATTTTTTTTAATTTTAGCTCTGCTAAATTAGGAATTTCATATCCTTCTGCACTAAGTACATACAAGACCCCCTTATTCTCTTTAAGAATTTGGATATCCGAAGCAGTAAATGTTGAACAAAAAACAATCGGCTCGAAGTTCGTCGATAAATATTCTGTACAAGGCGTATTTTCATTTGGTCTTCTTTCTGTCACAAAACTTTTATCACTAGGATTCTTTTTACCAAAATACCGCAACAATTCCACATAGCTTTGCAGGGAATGCTGCCCGATAGATGCATCATACCCCGACCAAGTTAAATAGGCCTTGATATTAGATGCATAAAGGTAATCTCCCATTTCCTTCATTTTTAGAAATTCAACCGTCCAGCGTTCATACATAGGACGCACAAACAAACCTAGTTTTGAGTCGTGAGATTGTTGATTGGACTGGATGCTGCCTTTTCTGGCTAATGAAGTGAACAAATATTGTTGAATTTCCGGAGGAAGATATATAGCCGCAAAATTACGCGCATTTAATATCATAGAATAAGGAACGAGAGCTATCATCAACGTCACAGACAGTACCAAAACAACTGGCAATATCCGCTTTTGTTTAACGAATGCTTGGGCGATCCACCTCCCTCCTTCCCCAGCAAGAATCAATAATGGCAATACAATATAAAATGCCATACGCGATTGAACTGCACGCCCATTCAAACTATCTATCAACAAGGGTAATAGTGAAAGTAACAGCCAAATCATTGCAAAAAGAATAATAGGCTCGCGCCACCTCAATGCTCCCACACACGCACCAACCCAAAGCAATCCACCTGCAATTATGATAGAGAATATGCTTTTTAAAGGTGCCGAAAAAAACACTTCTTTCGCATTGGATGAAAATTCCAATAACACCTGTGGGTTTACTAACGGATAAAACCACCACGCATAAACTAAATATAGAGACAATGAAACCAAACTTGTAACAGCAATAACGGATAGAGTATTTAGCCTTTTCATAAATATTAATGTACAGGCCATTAATACCAAAAAAATAACGCCAGGCAATACCGCATCAACACGAATAAAAAATAACAAGAATAGTAAAATACCCGCACTTGATGCGATGAATAAAGAACGACGTTCAATCGCTTTTAATAGCGCAATGGCGAATAAAACCAATACCAGAAATGCAGGAGGCTCACTGACCAAATGCCCTTGAAGGCCACGGTAACTATCCGACGCGATATATGTTATCGCTGCAAAAAAATAACCCGCCCACCAAAATGAGTTTGCGGAATTCGAATCGGGTGCATTACGCTTGAATAACTTGACAAGCTGATGAGAAAGCATAATTGTCAGCGCAAGACCTAATGCCATAAAAATTCGGTATAACCACTGCATCGCTACTAGCGCAGATTCATTAGCACCCACTAATCGCGTAACTTCACTCAGCAAAAGAATATGGCCAATACGCATAAAATACCAATGCGCACCATCGCCAGGACCCAAAGGAATATCCTGAGCATATTGATGATAATCAGCTAAAGTGTTTGTCTCCGCAGCTCGCTTAGAGAGTTGCAGATAGATAGGGGAATCCCAGTGCGTCTCCTCTAGCGGCGCTAAATCTGAATGAAAAAATAGCCCCACCAAAAATACCAGTACTAACACATGAGTCAAACGAATCCATTGCAAAGAATTTTCAAGCATATTGTGGAATTAGATATTGAAGAATTGAATGATCATTCGTATCATAGAAAAAATTCGACTTGGCAATTACTTAAGTCTTTTTTTAAACTGTGAAACCTGCTCGATCAATCTTGCAGTTACGTATTTGTTCTTTCATAACAAATATACACTATCAAACCGTGATAAAGATTGCATAGTTATCTTGTTCTATAATTGTCCTGAAATAGCTCTCAATGTGGCTGGTACAATTTAGTTGAGAAAATAATGCGACTCTCGCATAACTCTTATTCTCAAGAAACTACCATCAACTGATACAGCAGACTAAAAAACCACAACAGTGACCTTGTAAAAACCTGATCGCATATTTGCCAAACAACCCCAGTGGATAAATTAATCTTTTCTTCCTAGATACTTCAGCTTATTCTTCACATTATTCATAAAATACAGTGTGGAAACAATTCAATATTACGTCAACACCAGAGCAAAAAAACTTCTTTTGTCGTCTATTATAGGCATCCTGGGTATATGTCTATACGCAACGCCTCTTGGATCGCTACTAGAAACTAAATATGGCTTAGATTGGTTGTTCAAAGTACGTGGAGCAATTTCTCCACCGAATAACGTTGTCATCGTATCCATTGACAAGCCCTCTGCCCAGCAATTAGATATCGATATTTCCACAAAAGAATGGCCACGAAGTATCTCAAAGTGGCCACGGGATTTACACGCTCAATTAATTAACCACCTTTCAGAAGCAGGAGCCACCATTGTTGTTTTCGATGTGATATTTAACACTCCTAGCGATCGACTTGTAAATGACGAAAAACTCGCTTCTGCGATGAAAGAGTTTAACAACGTTCTCCTAATCCATAGACTTGATCGCGATGACTGTGAGAATACCTTCAGCGAACTTCTGCAAAAAAATGTTCGTATCGTTGAAGAGTGCGCCAATGCACTTCTACCTCAATTTGCAGAAGCTGCAAAAGCATCAGCACCTTTTCTCCTGGCAAGGACACACCGGATTAAGGACTACTGGCTTTTCAAAGAAAGCTTTGGAGATGCTCCAACAGCACCGGTCATTTTATTACAAGCATTGGCTTTACCACTTCATAATGACTTTGTTCGGCTGATATCCGAAGCTGATCCAAACTTTAAAGCAAACTCCTTTTTAAATACCAATCCAATTGATTTGCACGATTTAGTTCTAGATTTCCGTAATATTTTTGTTAAAGATAAACAGCTAGCTGTAAAAATGCAGCACAAATTACACGAAGATTCCTCGTTAAATCTCACTCAAAAACAACAGATCCAAACTTTACTGAATATCTATTCTGGTCAAGGTAAACGATATTTAAATTTTTATGGTCCTCCCAGAAGCATTCAAACCATTCCTTATTATCAAGCATTGCAGATCACCAAAACCACAAACTCCATTAAATCTTTTAATGAAACTAATTTCAAAGGAAAAATTGTTTTTGTAGGCTTCTCGGCAGCGACTCATAACGAACAAGATATCGGCAGGGATGATTATCACACGGTATTTTCGGACTCAAACGGCCTCAATATCAGTGGTGTTGAAATTATTGCCACAGCTTTTGCAAACTTATACGAAAACAAATCCATTCAATCATTTGATTACTCTACTAATCTTATCATTCTGTTCATATACGGCTTTATGATCAGTACGGCATTGCTGCTATCACATCCTCGAGTATCATTTATTGAAAAAATCGTTGTAACCGCTACCGTTATCCTAGTTTATTGGTTTTGCGCTTATTATTTATTTAAGGAAACTACTACCTGGTTACCACTTCTTACTCCATTGTTACAAACAGCGATCGCTTTAATAACTATTTTATTTCTCAAACTATTTGATAGCCAACAAAAAGCAAAAGAACTAGAGTTGCAGCTGAAAACAATACGTACCTTCTTCGGTTCAACATTTCCAAATAGCGCACTCGAAAAGGCGATTGGAAATAATCAAGATGAACAAGGCATTTACGGTTGCTGCCTCAATACCGATATTGAAAGTTATACCACAATCGCAGAGCCTTTAGAACCCAGGTTATTGAGGGAGCGGTTAAATAACTATCACAATCTTCTCAAAAATCCTATAGTCTCCCAAAATGGGCATATTATGGATATGCACGGCGATTCGATGCTCGCTATCTGGATCGCTGATGCTAATGACACGCAAGTACGAGCCAGAGCTTGTCAGGCATCGCTTGACATCGCTATGGCCATTGAACAATCCAATCACCTACCATCCGAACGTATGGCTTCAATGCCCACGAGATTTGGACTTCATTTTGGGGAAATGTCTTTACGAAGAGAACAAGGTTCTTACAATGTAGTCGGTGATGTTGTTAATACATCGAACCGCATCCAAGACTCAAATAAGCTATTTAAAACACGCATATTATTATCAGGAGAAATAAACGAAGGCTTGGATGATTTTCTTATTCGCCCATTAGGCTCAAATTATTTACGAGGCCGAGTACACCCTATACATCTATACGAACTAATCCATCACAAACATTCGGCAACCTCGGATCAGTTGTGGCTATGTGAAATTTTCAAAGAGGCCTTCATGCATTATGAATTACAGAATTGGAGCTTAGCAAAACGATATTTTTCAGAAATATTAAAAACATTTCCACATGATGGACCAACACAGTATTTTATAAAGATTTGCCAGACCCCGCCGCCTTCTGGGCAGCAATAGAATTCCTGAAAAGCTGCGATTAAACACTGGCCCCGACAATGGTCATTACCTCAATCGCCTTTAAATGTAACAGTTGAGCAATCTCCTCGTAATCATCAGGCAACGCAGCATCATCCCAACCATTAGCAGAATGTCTAGCTAGGTTCACTGCAAGAATGACATTACGGACTCTTTGTTGATTCTGATTGCTATCATCGGTCAGCGCAATGAGCAACTCAGGGAGTTTCCATTTAACAGCAAGCTCTAATTGCAATTGATTAAGGGTAAATCCTAGGACACTTTGCTGCGCTGCCGCACTCCTCATTGATTTATCCTTAGTTTGAAGCTGTTTGATTTGCAGCATTTCCTTCGGTGAGAAACACCACATCAATATCTCGGCAATATCATGCAAAAACGCCGCAATACGAATTTCTTCATAATGTAAATCGTGTAACCGAACGGCCCAATCAAAAGCATACGTTGAAGCAATGTTGGCACGGTGGGCAGTTTTAAGTAGATAAACCAACGCGGACGTGTTACCACTTTGGGTCAAAATTTCTTCAACCAAAGGTTGAGCGGGTACTTGTTCGAGTGTCGTTTCTAATCCAAGCATCAATGCAATCTGTTCAACTTCAAATACATCATGCTTCTGTGCGAAATGCTTATGTGATTGCATGTACCGCAATAACTTCACCATCATAAGAGGGTCGTTCTTGACTATTTGAGCAAAAATACGTGCATTCATATGTTGTACGTCTTGCTGCAATTTAGAAAGGCTACGGGCAGTTTGCTTAAGAACAGGAATTTCAGCGGCCGTAAGAAAACCGACCCACTCTGATAATTTTCTTGGTTTATCTTGAGACATGCTGAGCTCCTGATATTGAATAACTTATAAAACCCTACGACATTCCTTAATCAATATTTAGGAAACAATGGCTTACAAACACTTAACTAGCTAATTTGCCATTTAACATTTCCAATACTGCACCAATTCTAGTATATCGAATCCGTGTAATCCCCCCATTGTTTACTTTGATCAGATAGAGATTTTTAGGAGAAATATCAAGCACTTGTGCAATAATGGCACGAATAACACCAGCATGCGTCACTATCAACACATGATTATTTCGATGACGCTCGACAATTTCTTGATAAGCAAGATTGACTCGACCAATAAAATCATCGAGAGGCTCAGCACCATCCGGACGTTGCTTGACAGGGTCACTGATAAAAGCGCTATATTCGGCAGCACGGTCAATTTTTACAGCATCATGACTCAATCCTTCCCACACACCGAAACCCACCTCTTTAAAACGCAATTCGACCGTCACGTCAATCCCATAACGCTTTCCCAATTCATACGCAAATACCTGGCAACGTTGCAACGGTGAAGTAATAATATGATCCCACGTATTACATGACCCTACTCCGTCCCACATTTGCGACCAACCCTTTTCAGTTAATGGATCATCGATAGCATGACCACGGTAGCGATGCCCGCCGACTGGTTCCCCGTGACGAATTAAATCTATTGTAGTTTTAGGCATAACAATTCCAAGATATTCATAATAACAAAGAAAATTTACTCTTGGAATCGAATGAAGTTTCCTAGTTTAACAGTCCGGTCATTCGTTTTACTGGCAACATTGCGCGCAATTTTAACGTACTCAGCATACTCTAATTCATCTTCCTGATGAATCGGTGCAGACATAACGAAATCCGCATGATGGCGCGCTTCTTTCTTTTGACCTTGGTCATATAATAAATCTGCATAAAAAGCGCGAGTAATCACATCCTTGGGAAACAATTCATAGGCTCGCTGCAAATGTATCAAGGCTTTCTGATTACTGCCAAAACTAATTGGAAAACCAGGAAGCAAATGATAAATACGACCTAATGCACGATGCGCGCCCGCATTCTCGTAAGTTTCATCCAACATAACAACTTTCAATAGTAACTCTTCCATAGATCGTATCAAACGTAATGCATTGAGCATACCACTGTCTTCCGCTATTTTTCCCATTGCAACCGCCTTCCAGAAAAGACCACGAACATCATTGGCATTGAGTGCGAGTGCTCGATCAGCAATGGCAATACAGCTTTCGAACAACTCAATCCGGCGTTGTTTGTTCACCTCAAGCTGTGCACGCATATACTCTAAGCGTGAAAGCTCAGCAATAGCTTCAGAATCCTTTGATTCTTGCGTTAAAACCCGCAACCACTGAATCGTTTCAAGCAATAAAGGCGTATCAACAGCATAACGCCATGCCGCCCATTCGATTCTTTGTTTGTTTTCAGATGTCAACAAGGTTGATGAAGACTGAGCGCTGTTGATCGGAACCCACAACAAACAAAAAAAATAAGCAAAGACAATAGTAAGTTTACGTGCACTCGATGATTCTTTCATAGCTTTGATAAAAATAAACGTGTTATTCAATCGAATCAATCACTCACTCAACAAAATGCAACCCTGAATGACTATTCTACGATAAATGCCCATTATGTCGAGAGATTTCCCTGAGCTGAAAAAGGGGTGTTTATAAATTTACTTAGTATCTGATTGAGTTGCATTTGATTGAATGGTTTACTGAGATATTCATACATTCCCGCATCGATACACTGTTTTTTAATCTCTTCAAAGGCATGTGCTGTCAATGCAACAATCGGCGTTTGAGGTGTATTGCTTTGTTGTTCCAATATACGTATTTGTTTTGTTGCTTCAAACCCATCCATCACTGGCATATTACAATCCATCAGAATCAAATCAAAAGACTGAGATAAAAATTTATCGATTGCCTCCGCACCATTGCAAGCTAATGTAACTTTACAACCTAAGCGCTTCAACATCGCCTCACTGATCAATTGATTAACTTCGTTATCTTCAACCAATAACACATGTGCCTGATAACTATCCTTGATTGATAATACAACTGCATCAAGTTGTTGCAAAGGTACTGCAGTCTTCTCCTGTCGGATCGATTCATCATATTTGAGCGGTATACAGGCACAAAACCGCGAGCCCTTACCCAACTCACTGGCTAACGTAATAGTTCCATTCATAAGTGATAACAAATTGCGAGTAATCGCAAGTCCTAGCCCGGTACCGCGGATATGCTCAGAAGATTTTCCTACCTGAGTAAATTCTTGAAACAATTGAGTTTGATTTTCGGCAGATATGCCAATTCCAGTATCCGCAACGATCAGTTTCAGCTCAACATCATTTAATCCAGCAATGGGCACACAAGATACCAGCAACCGAATCTCCCCATTTTCTGTAAACTTAAACGCATTACCGAGTAGATTAAACAATATTTGTTTGATGCGATCTGGATCACCCAGCAAGTCTCGAGAAATCTCACGGTCGATATTAACAGTAAACTTCAGGGATTTTTCCTTAGCTTTGGAATGGAAAAGCCACTCTATTTCATGGATTAAAGTTTGCAAATTAAATGGACGGTTCACGATCGTCAATTTGTTTGCTTCTATCCTGGCAAAATCCAAAATATCATCAATGATATGCAACAACGTTTCTCCAGAATTGCGGATAACACAGAGATAATCAACCTGTTCTTTCGTCAAAGGTGTTGTCGCTAAAATCTCGGCCATGCCCAGCACACCATTCATAGGTGTTCGGATTTCATGGCTCATAGCAGCAAGAAACGCTGATTTTGCTTTACTGGCAGCTTCTGCTTGCATCCGTGCCTTTTGTAAATCATTCGCTTGTTCTTCCAGCAATAACGTTTGATGTTTGGCAGACCAATAACTGTCATGCTGTAATTTACCGTTCAGTATGGAAAAAACAAAATAAGACAACCCAATGACAAGTAACGCCCATGCATCGTCAGGCGCAACGATCAAAGCCAAGCCTACTAAACCAGGTAAATAGATAATCGAAGCAAAAACAAGCATCAAACGGATACGTGGCGAAGTTGCTGCAATACCTCCGGCAGTAAATCCAACTGTTGCAATAATGGTCAATAACGTTGCAATGCTATCTATTTCATTTCTCGAGATAAGAATCAGAAATAAAAAAACAACCCAATTGACAGCAGTTAAAATATAAATAAGTGCGATTGATCTTTCAATAACAATCCGATCAATCCCTTGTTGCGTACAAATCCACCGATAAACAAACAATCGTAGTAACGCTAATATGCCGAGAAATAGCACAACAACTGCAATTAAAAGATTCGTTTGAAGTGCTGGTGAAATAACAATGATGGTTACGCTGCACAAAACATAAAAAAAACCACCCAAATGCATGCGTTGCACAATATCCTTATTGACACTTTCACGAATTTTATCGAGGTTCGCTACTTCTGGATTTGACCACATAATTTGTCAGAGCCTTCCTAAGGTTTTCTGCAACAAATGGTTTATAACACATCACCTTAAATTTCTTAACTATAATAGTCAAAAATTATGCAAATTAACCCTAAAGCCTCAGTTGTTCGCCGCACAGGTGGGCATTTAACAGGTGCCATTAAAGCGATACAGAATCTAGCCTTCGGCTGAGTACTTTTGCTACGAATCAAATTACACGATTTTTTAGAGCACCTTACAGTGTTGTAACTTCTTGAAATAAAATAACCACTTCGTGTCGCTACATCTTGCTGTGTTCCCTAAAAATCATACCACACCTCGTCCAGCATGGATTTCTAGGTTAAAATGAGCCAGATATTCTTTTGAAGGATACAGCTCTTCATAAAAGCCACATTTTCATGACAGCAATTCATAAACTATATAAATAATCTGCGGAAAAATTCTTACTTATGATCAAGTGGATTTTAGGCATCACGATTCTAGCTCTCATCGTACTCTCGCCCCGTTTCAGGAAATTTGCAGTAATATTCATTTTAATAGCATCAATCCTGGGTGTATCGTTATGGCAATATCAAGAGTATGAGAGAAACAAATCAAAAAGCAGCATTCTTCCTTCAGAGCTGACTCTACAAAATATGGAATTCAAACCTTTGGACACGGATCACGAATTCCAAATGACAGGCCGAATCATCAATAACTCTGAAGAACACACTTTAAAGAGCATCATACTGACCGTTACAACACAAGAATGCAATATCGACCAAACTGACTGCTTGATTGTTTCAGAGCAACAAGAAAGTCTGTACATTACAGTACCGCCTCATCAAGCAAGATATTTTAAGAAAGACATCTATTTATATTCCAATCAAAATATTAAAAACGATCTTATCTGGGGCCACTCGATCCGGTATGCGGTTTCAGAGTAACCACGCCGCTGATGCAGCATCTCACATTAGATATCATCCAACTTTGCAACAGACGTAATTCTTTGTAGTTAAGTACCCAATCGCACGCCTTGCTGGCTAAAAAGATTAGCCTAGAAACTGTCATCCGCAATCTTTCTCCACGTCTTTGTTTGATATACTGTTTACTTTGCAAGCAAACCAATCAGCCATGCCGATAATCAAAGTGGAATTTAAGAACTCACAAGGTGAATTCCTATCAGGTTTATTGGAAACACCTTCGGGTAACGCCCAATCATACGCGCTGTTTGCCCATTGCTTCACATGCTCTAAAAATAGCTTAGCTGCAGCAAGAATTGCTAGCGCCTTGGCAGATCAGGGAATAGCGGTTCTGCGTTTTGATTTCACCGGAATAGGCAGCAGCGAAGGGGATTTTTCGAATACTAATTTTTCTTCCAATCTGGAAGATTTAATAGCCGCTGCTAACTACCTTGAACAACACTACGCAGCCCCAGAATTGCTGATTGGACATAGCCTTGGCGGCGCAGCGGTACTGGCCGTTGCTCAAAAACTCCCAACTGTCAAAGCAGTATCCACTATTGGTGCCCCAGCAACCGCTCAGCACATTCAGCATATTTTTCCTGATGCCTATGAAAAATTAAAAGAACAAGCCTCAATTCAGGTAAAACTTGGTGAACAGCATTTTAAAATTCGCCATCAATTTTTTGTGGATCTAGAAAATTATAACTCTGTAGCACATATCGAGAAACTTAGAAAAGCCTTATTGATATTCCATGCACCACTGGATAACGTGGTTTCCATTGATGAAGCTGCGAGAATTTATAATGCAGCAAAACACCCCAAGAGCTTCGTATCGCTCGATCAAGCCGACCATTTGCTTACTCGGTCAGAAGATTCGAATTATGTTGCAATCGTTTTAGCTTCATGGGCTAGTCGCTATCTGACAAAATCGGCTGATACTAAGTCAGAAAACTCAACAGCCACTGTAATTGAACCGGGAACTGTAGTTATTCACGAACGCGATAAAAAATTCACTCGTGAAATCTTAACGCAACAACATCGATTAATCAGTGACGAACCCGTAGCAATGGGAGGATCTGATTTAGGATTGAATCCGTATGAATTATTGTTGGCTGCATTAGGAAGTTGTACATCGATGACTTTGCGCATGTATGCCAATCACAAAAAAATAGATCTTCAAGATATCCAGGTTGAGCTTAGCCATGATCGTGTACACGCTGAAGATTGTACCAATTGTGATAAAGCTGCGATCACGATCGATGTGATCACGCGGAAAATAACACTAAAAGGTGAATTGGATCAGCAACAGCGTGAGCGGTTACTGGAGATTGCCAATCGCTGTCCGGTACACAAAACATTACAAAGCAAAATTCAAATTAATACTGAGTTAACCGACTAATCACACAAAAATGCAAGTTGGTAACGATATAGAAAAACAACGCATTGATAAATGGCTTTGGGTCGCACGCTTTTTTAAAACGCGTTCACTCGCATCGGAAGCAGTTGAGCGTGGGCGCGTCACGCTCAACGGAAATCGAATTAAACCAGCCAAGCAAATCTCGTTAGACGATATCCTGACAGTACGTATTGGGAATTATTCCTATGAAATTAAAGTACTAGGGTTAACCAACAAGCGAGAATCTGCAACAGAAGCCCAGAAACTCTATCGCGAAACAGATGCAAGTCGTGAACAAAGAGAATTATTGTCGGCTCGTTTAAAAGCACAGCCACCGCTATTTTATAACAAAGGGCGCCCCACTAAACGTGATCGGCGTGACATAGAACGTTTTTTTACGAATCAAGAAGACAATTAAAGTATGCAAATCCGACAAGGAATGCAATTATTCAGACAAACCTCACTTTTAATATAAAACTTGACTATAAAATGGAAAATAAAACCTTTAGTTTAAGCAAAGATGAATTAATACAGCAATCATTTGCACAAATGGATGTACATCTGCAAAGCACATACTATAGCCAAGCGCAGAAACTAGCACTAGCTTGCCGTATTTTGTTTGACAACGGCCATGATTCCGGATTGGCTGGACAAATTACCGCTCGCGGTGAAATACCAGGCACTTACCTGACGCAACGCTTGGGTTTGGGGTTTGACGAAATTTGTGCGAGCAATTTATTACTTGTCAACGAAGATCTGGAAGTCATTGAGGGAAATGGCATGGCTAATCCAGCCAACCGTTTCCATTCATGGTTATATCACGCCAGACCTGATGTACAGTGCATCATACACACGCATGCAATTCATGTCGCAGCGTTTAGCATGCTAGAAATTCCCTTAGAAATCTCACACATGGATAATTGTGTGCTTTATGATGATGTTGCTTTTTTACCTGTCTGGCCGGGTGTTCCTGTCGGAAATAATGAAGGAGAATTAATTTCTCAAGCGATTGGCCATAAAAAAGCGCTGTTGCTTGCACATCATGGATTATTGATTGCGTCCTCGAGCATTGAAGAAGCGTGTATATTAGCGCTCGCTTTTGAAAGAGCTGCCCGAATGCAACTATTAGCCATGGCTGTCGGAAAGATTCAACCCCTAGATCCTGAATTAGGGCAAGAAGCGCATGATTGGATTTTGCGTGGACAGCGTTGCGCAGTAAGCTTTGCTTATTATGCACGACGCAGTTTGCGTAATAATGTAGAGTGTTTAAAATAAGGCTCTGTTTGAAACGCGATATAATATTAACAGCAGAGGCGCATTAACATTTCGATAAAGAAGAATTGTTTGTACCAGCAGAACGTTTCAGTTAGAATCCCCCATTCCCAGGCGCGTAGCTCAGTTGGTTAGAGCACCACCTTGACATGGTGGGGGTCGTTGGTTCGAGTCCAATCGCGCCTACCACATCTGATTCCGCAGCAATCCAAGATCAGGTTCTATCGCATTAATCGCAAAAACGCATACCTCGGATGAGCTAACATGCCATCCCATCCCCTTAAACTAGGCGGATTTATTCTACCAGCGCATAAAATTGTTTTGCAAAAGACATCTGATTTTCTTCTGTCATTTGTTGGACGCTTGAAAAATAGCTGACTGCGCTGCAAACTTTGACCTGGCTTATGTTCACCTCAACGTGGTGTTCCTGGTGATCATTTACAAGAAGACTCCTGCACAACCTGTCTTGCCACTAAAAATCAAACGAGATTGATTATGATATGACGATACGGATCGACCCAATCGCCCAGAAATTCCGGCATAAAGATCGCCAATTGCATCAAGATCAATGAGCCTAGTGGCCAGATTCAACTTTCATCTGCGCGGAAAACAACGGCTAACGCAAAATAACCGCATCGATAATAAATGCTTGGCGCTTAATCGTTACTTATACACTTTAGCAGATACAAGAAAAAGGGCGAGAGTGCGTTACGAAATCGCAACAAAAAGATGGATATTACGCTAATATTTTCTCTACCTCATCCAATTCATTAAGGATTTGTTCAGCCATTTTCTTGATTACTGGAGCCTCAAGTTTTAGCACGTTGGCATGAGGCAGCCTCATAACGTTGGCAACACTTTCTTCCGTGAAATCTCCCTCCATCTCGAGAGCAAACAAGTTAGCGAAACCGACGATAATAACGGAGTCCAGTAACTTTCCTTTGACTGGGTGCTCATGGTGATCCTTCGACATCGCAACGAATTCGTGCGGAAACTTCCATTTCTCCAATAGTTTCGCGCCGAATTGTGTGTGAAGTTCCTGCAGTGTTTGTGTCAATGTGTGAATATTTTCTTCGCATACATCTTTCGGAAGCTGACTGAACACGCTAATGAGCAATATCTTGCCGATGTCGTGCAATAACCCGAATGCGAACAAACTATCGACTGCGGAGTAACCAATCATTGACCCAGTTATACGCGAAGCGATTGCCACCAAGACGGAGTGACGCCACAATTTCGTACGTAATTCCTTGTGGCCGACAGACTCGTCATCGTACATTCTGGAGTTTGTGATTAATAACACATAATTCATCGATTGTTTTACGCCGATGCGAACAATAGCGTCGCGAGGAGTCATCGCTGGATTACCACCGGCGAATAAACTAGAATTTCCCGCCTTGATAATCTTCGCTGAAATACCCGGCTCTTTCTCGATAAGCTTGGCAATTTTGTTAATGGAGGTCGAATCATCTTGCATCATATGCACAATTTTAAAGCCCACTTCCGGCATTGCCGGAAACTCCAGCTCATCGTTTTCTAACTTTTCCGCCAATAGCATCAGCGCGTCTTTTCTGTTAGTGGGTGCCGATGCTGGTTGCGCAACCCCCGTTTTCTCAGGCGAGGAAAGATTCCCCGGTACGCTTTTCGATGCGGAAATTACTCTCTCCACATACAATAAAAGCTTCTCCGGATCAAAGGGTTTGACGATGTACTCGGCAACCCCAAGCTTGATGCAATTCGTCACCGTCTGCTTATCCTTTAACTCGGAACACACAACGACTGGCGTAGCCTTGCTCGCTTCGTTCTTCTTCACTGCTTTCAACACCTGATAGTCCTCGGTTTCGGGCATCACGATGTCCAATACAATGACATCATATTTATTTTTTGTGACTAAGCTGATCGCCTCGATTTCATTTTCCGCAATGCTGACGGTAAAATTTTGCTGCGTGAGCACCAGCTCCATAAGCTTTAAATTGACAGGCTCGCCGTCAACAACAAGCACACACCCTTTTGTCGGTTGAATTTTCGCGCTGGAGTCCATAGTTCTTGGAATGTGATCGCCTTATCGACGCCATACAGCACGTGCGACAGTTCTCGGAGCATAGGAAGTATAGGGGAGAAAACCACCTTTTTCATAAATTTTGAATGTACTGAAAGCTGGCTCAATTGTCAAACACAGTGATTGGAGATTCAATATGGGCCATTGCGACACTGCTGAAATTTTCTGTAATGGAAATTTATAATCCAGACAAATAAGCCGCTATCGCGCTAATGTCTTCGTCACTTACATTTTTTACAGCCGGCGACATCATGCTTGAAAGTCCTGACGTACGTTTATCGTCACGAATCAACTTAAACTGTGCAATGAGATATTTTTCGTGTTGCCCTGCCAAACGTGGGCCAACGGAACCAGCCCTGAATCGCCCCGGTATTGAACTGTCCCCCAGAAGTTGAACGTGTACAAAATATCTGACTGCGTTGCAAACTGTGACCTATAGTCTACCGGACTCAGCCCGTTCAGTTTGAGCTTTATCCGCTCATGGTTGTAATAATGAATGTAGTCATGCACTCCTGCGTCAAGCTGCTCAATGCTATCGAATTCGGTGAGGCGAAAAAATTCCCCTTTCAGTGTGCCGAAGAAACTTTCGATAGCAGCATTATCGAAGCAATTTGAATCGTCCCGGTATTTCCGGAGATAAAATTACAGAGCACCTAGGCTCTCTTTCCAACCTCTGCATCCGTTCCTGACTAGAAGTGATAGTGAATTCCCACACCAATATATTCCACTTTGTTTTTAAAAAACTGCCCGCTAGCAGAATGTCCATCAAAATATTCCACCAGCACCTGAAGTTTCCTACCCAGTACTTGAAAATTCTCGAACTCAACACCTGCTCTGGCCGATACATCCGTACTCCAATTGTTTTCTTGGAAATTCTTGAAATCAGCCGCAAGAATTGGGCGCATGGATGCAAAATCTAAGCGCCATGGGCTTCGAAACTCAACACCATATTGCGCCATCCAAACTTTTAGTGCCGATGGCTGTTTGTGAAACAACCCTCCTCCCCCTCCATATAGACGCACGCCATAAGGAAACTCATATGACAATCTCAGGTCCATGCCTTCGTAACTGAGATTGACGCGATCAAAAGAAGAATTCTCCTTACGCAGCAGAAACTCATCGCCAAGATGGGAACTTTGATGATAAATGCGGCCAAAGGCTGAGAATTGTTTTGCCCTGATGCTTGAATAAACTGAGGCAATAAAATCCGAATTCACCAGATCCGAAGATGAAGCATTGAGATTAAAGTCACTAAAAACCCCAGCCTGAAGCCCGACTTCCCATTGTGCGATTGATTGTCCAAAATTCTTGCGGTAAAACGGTATCGTTTCACCGAAGCTAACTGAAGCGATACTTCTACCATCAAAGTTATCATTCTGGAAATGGCGATAAGCGGCCGAGAAATGTACCCAACGAGGATCTGCCAATAAGGGTTTGAACAAATGACCGGAAGGTAGCAATCCCGTTGGTAACATTGTTGGATAACTTGTTGCTGCCGTTGTATCGGAAAATTGCTTGATAGGCTGTGGAAAAATATTGACCATCGGCAACTGACTAGCAGTTTCTGATATCCTAACTGCATTCACTCCAGGAACTGCCAATAACACTTGCATAACTTTCGATTGATCAGCAGTACCTAAACTACCTGCTGGCAAAGTAATAATACCGTCCTGGACAGTCATTGTGGGAATATCCAGCATCAACTGATGCTTTAATACACCCGTCGCATAACCTGCAATGTAAATATCATTTTGAGTCGCAGCATGCGCTATTGATGCAGTAAACAGCAGAATTCCCAATATAATGACCCATCGGCGACAAGCCATTATTTTTCACTCGAGACATCTGCTTTTAAAGTCAGCTCATTTTTTACAGATCTCACATGCTCCTGATTGGTCACTACCTCAATCGCCCTATCGACAATTTCCTTGGAATCAAGTATGCCGCTCAGCTGCACTATGCCATTTACCGTAGTGACTTTAATTTGAAACACTTTAAGCAATGGCAATACAACAGATTGTGCAGATTGTGGAAGAAAATATTCGCGCTGAAGCCAAGCATGGTTCCGCTCATCGCGATGTCCACTTTAAGGCGCATGGTTGTGTGAAAGCGGAATTTCGTGTGCTCCCGCTACCTGATGCAATGCAAATTGGAATCTTCGCTGAAGCACGCACATATCCTGCCTGGGTTCGTTACTCCAATGGTTCTGGAAAAGTGCAGGATGACTCAATTGGCGATGGTCGTGGAATGGCCATTAAACTGATGGGTATTGAATCCAGTCAGTCCGGCACACAAGATTTTGTAATGATTAATCATCCGGTATTTTTCGTGAGAAATGCGACAGATTATATTGAATTTCAGAAGGCTGTTTCGCAAGATGCCCTTAGCAAGTTCTTTTTCCCTAGTTTTAATCCGCTGAATTTCCGTCTACATGAACTTGCGATTGCCTTCGCGATTCGCAGCCGGAAGGTGGACAACCCATTGGATATTCAGTATTGGAGCGCAACACCTTATCGCTTTGGTGATACCGCCATGAAGTTTTCCGTTCGTCCTTGCGGAAAGCCCATTGATGCTTTTGTTGACACCAGCTCTCCCAATTTTTTGCGTGAGAATATGCAAAAGCACCTCACCAATGGTGATGCATGCTTTGACTTTATGGTGCAATTACGCACCCATCCATTGGAAATGCCCATTGAAGACCCCACCATTGAATGGAGCGAGAAAGATTCACCTTTTATCCCCGCAGCGAAAATCACCATTTCATCGCAAGCATTCAATACGCCAGAGCAACTGAAGTTCTGCGAGGATTTTTCTTTTACGCCATGGCACGCTGCGCTTGATCATCAACCACTGGGAGGAATTAATCGAGTGCGTAAGGCAGTGTACGAAACCTCTTCGCGGATTCGCCATGAACTCAATGGTATCGAACGACGCGAGCCGGTAGGTTTTTAACCATTCAATTTTGGTTAATGAGGATGATTTTTCCGTGTTTTGACGAGATACATAGCAATATCTGCATGCTTGATCAACTCGCAGCAATTTCTTCCACCGGCAGGATAAACGGTCGTGCCGATGCTAGCGGATACTTCGATGACAGCGCCATTCACCAAATAAGGCATAGACAGTTGGTCGCAAATTTTCTTAGTGACTGCAGCTACATCTTCCATGTCATCAATTTCCGGTAGCATAATTACAAATTCATCACCGCCATATCGACAGGCGGTATCGCCATAGCGAATAGAGTTAATTAAACGCTCTGCAAACTGTTGCAGAAGTTTGTCACCTGCCTCATGTCCAAGCTTGTCATTGACACCCTTAAACTTGTCCAAATCAATGAATAGCAATGCAATTTGCTTATGTTGCCGATCAGATTGAACCATCTCCTGCTTACGACGGTTTAATAATAGCCTACGATTAAGCAAGTTGATCAAATCTGAGTTAGCACAGGAAATGCATTGCTCAACTTGTTTTCCATTGTCTCTTTGATGAATTAGTTCGAGGAATTTTTCTTGTCGGTGCGTTTAGTCTCAATCTTAACTTGAGCGGTGCCATCCTCTTGCATATCAAGCTTTTTAGCAGCGGCCCGGGAAACATCAATCACACGATCTTTGGCGTAGGGTCCGCGGTCATTAATTCTGACTTCAACTTCCTTATCATTTTCGAGGTTGGTCACTTTGGCTTTTGTTCCCATCGGCAAACTCGGATGGGCAGCCGTCATCTTGGTTTGATCAAAAGTATCTCCATTAGCAGTTTCTTTACCTTGAAATCCAGGCCCATACCAAGATGCCTCGCCGACCTCCGTGCGCAATGAGCGGTCGGTAGCGCTCCTATTTCCTTGCTGAGTGAGTTGATTTCTTTCACCCTTCTCCTCTGAGCTGCATCCTAAAATGCTAGTGAAGCAAAAAATCAATGTTACTGGCAAAATCCTTAAGGGCTGTCCATGATAGAACATGATCTTTTTCATCTATCCTCCTGTATTATTGAAGTATTAACACTATAAAAGAGCTGCAAAAAATAAAATACCCCAATGACGATTAGGTGTTTTTATCAGTGCTCATCCAGTATTATTTTTCTCCTTCTCCTGATACAAATCTGTACGTTCCCACACATAACGGGACTGCTGATCTGTAAGATTCAGCACCCTCATTGAGTAGAAACAAGTTGTCATTGATCTGGATATCATTAACAGATGTTCTCGGCTGAGACTGCTTGCTTTCACCATCAATGAGAGCAATATGAGCCGGTGTTTTGTACTGGGTAACTTGGGATATTGGGCTTATTTCTGGCTTCTGTTCCTAACCTAAAATTCTGTCGTAAATTGCTTTCTCCGTCCGATAACACTCACAAGAAGCCTCTTCCAGTCCGGTACGGTTGAGAATCTTGATTTCTCCGCGTTTGTAGCTGATTAACTCTTTATTTTGTAAAGAATTTGCTGCCTTGGTGATACCGACACGCCGCACTCCCAGCATATAAGCCAAAAATACGTGCGTAACATGAAATTGATCTGATTGCGCCCGATCCTGTGTCATCAAAAGCCAGCGGGCAAGACGAGCCTCGACGACATGGAAACGATTACACCCAGCCGTTTGAGCAATTTGACTCATCACTACATAAAGGTAGCGTTTCAATTCTTGCTTAAGTGCAGTACTTTTTTCAAGTTCGCACAAAAATTCGGGAGTTGATAAGCGCAATGCCTGACCTGCTCCCTGAACCACTGCACTAAATGAAGCGACATTAACCGCCAAGATCAGAGGAAGGCCGAACATGCCTTCATGACCGATCAATCCTACTTCCAGATTGTGATTGCCATCAATCGGTGTGACCAAGGAAATAATGCTCTTGGTTGGAAAATAAATATGTGAAATCAGGTCTCCAGCGCGATACAACACTTCTGCAAAGGCAAGCTCAGTTTCCACACAACTTGCAAGCAACCGTTTATGGTCATTGCGAGGTAACGCGGCCAACAGATGATTAGTGCTGACAACTACTGAAACAGATGACATCGGTACTCTCTAAGTATAAAAAACATCAGTGAGATCCTAGTATCAATATTGCTAGGGAAGATGGTGGTTGATTCCACTCGCTCAAAATACCAAATTACTGCAAAAAATTTTTGCTGTCTGTACGTTAGAGCACGTACTCAAATTGAATCGAAACTGCACACCAGAAGGTCAGTAACGTTATGTAGAAATTAGGGATAAGTATCCGATCGAATTCTTTCCGGACCACTTGATAACACTCACAGACTCGTGCTTCCAGCCCTTTTCGATCCAGCACTGTGATATGGCCCCGGCTGTAATGAATCAGTCCAGCTTGCTGCAATTTCCCTGCAGCTTCCGTGACCCCTTCTCGACGCACACCTAACATATTGGCAATCAATTCCTGGGTCATGGCCAGTTCATTGGTAGGAAGCCGATCGAGACTTAACAGCAGCCAGCGGCAAAGCTGCTGATCAACCGAATGATGGCGATTGCAAACCGCCGTTTGTGCCATTTGGGTAATGAGCGCTTGGGTATAGTTCAGCAACTTGTGAAGCAATGCGCCATGGCGGTTAAACTCCTGCATAAATAGATTCTGCCGAATTCGGTAAGAATACCCTGCACTTTGCACCACCGCTCGATTGGGCATGGTTTGGCCACCCATGAACAGGGCGATACCGATAGCCCCTTCAAAACCGACCACTGCAATTTCCGCTGATGCCCCATTTTCCATAACATAAAGCAGCGATACGATGCAATCCATCGGAAAATGAACGTAGTGCAATTTTTCTCCTGATTCATACAGAACTTCGCCCAGAGGCATCTCGACTAGTTCCAGGTGAGGAAAAATACGCCCATATTCTTCTGATGGCAGTGCTTTGAGGAGATGATTCTGTGTGGGACTGTGATGATCATCAGGCATGATTAATCCTTCTATTCGTATCAGTAATACTAAAAATACAGCTACTGACTGCTGCTATTACCATATAACCGCAATGCAATTCATTCCATCAGTTTATATATCTTATAACACATCATCAATTAGCGTAGTGTGCGATAGCGTACAGACTATGCGGGATCCTATCGCTAGGCTACTGCTGTCCGACTGACAAAAGTTTCTAATCTGCCATTCTATAAACAAGAGTGCTTCTATATCACTTAGCGCAATTTACTCATTATTATTCTGATACTCGTTGGAGTCGTACCGATCTGACCACATAGGAGATATGGACCGAACGGTGGATTGGGATTGATTCTGGTCTTGTTGGAAAAAATCTAATTCAACGTAAGCAATACAATCCCGTCATTATTCTTTCAGATAGCTACAGATATGATAGACATTCTAAGTTTCCAATTTAGTAGTATCGCATTGCAGAAATAGATAAAAAAAACAGTGAGTAATCCTCACTGTTTTTCTTGTGATGCCCGAACTAATTAGGTTATTGCTCAGCTTTCTTTAAATGAATCACAGCTTCTTCCGCAGCTTTCTTCGCTGAATCAGTAGCTCCAAGCTTACCCTGCTTGATAGCCTCATCCAGATTCTTAATACCAGCATCCAGATGTGTGTCAGCAGTTTGTGCGTGGGTTCTGGCTATTTCCGCATGTTCGGCGATAGTTTTTCCATCGGCAGATTTAGCGGCGGCCTCCGCATGCTTAATCGCCTGCTCTGTATGACTTTCTGCTGCAAATGTACTAACCGAGCAGAGAGTCATAATGAGGATACTTGCGTATAAATTAATAGTTTTTATGTTCATGCGTTAATCTCCAATAAAAAGTTATTGATAAACATTTAGAATGTGACGGTATAGCGGGTTAGATTGCTTCGGTTCGCTATACCGCTGTGCTCGTTTTACTAGGAGCTTTTTTTAAGATCTTTAATGTTCTCTTTGACGTCACCTAAGCCTGCCTGTGCCTTGCCGACGTTCTTTTGGATATTTCCTTCAGCTTCCATGACTTCATCGCTCAATATCTTGCCAGCAACTTCCTTAACTTTACCTTTGGTTTCTTCGAAACGGCCTTTTACTTGATCTTTGTTCATGATTGTCTCCTGACAATTAATTTCAAGCGATGACTACAACATGAAATCATGTCTCTCATCACTTGTTTATCAGAATACATGCACTGCCAAATGTAGTCTGTACGATAGCGAACTTAGGCCAAAACCAATACTTCTTCATTGACATAGTATAATAGGGAAAATCACAGGATTCGGAACGAATCGTACGCTAAGGCTGGCTCTAACGAAGATACTCGAGTCAGCAGAACAACCAACATAGCTTGTGATAGCCGTTCAAGAATGGCTTCCTGCCATGCAGGTCAACGGCAGAAACGATCTTTCATTCTGAACCCATCGAGAAAACCGAAAATTGAATGGCCCCAGGCACGCTTTAATTCCCGATTCTCACGCTCTCATTTCTTGAGTCTTTCCGCTGCATAAACCGTTGGACTCCATTTTTAACAGTTATACAACCTCACTAGCTTATGTTCACCTCAACGTGGTGTTCCTGGTGATCATTTACAAGTGGAATCACACATTGGGGACGCCCTATTTCATCGACATTTAGGCTACTGACCACAATATGATCGACTGTTACCCGTATCTCGTCACTTGGTTTCTCATCGTTGCATTTGACAGTGATGTGATAGAAAGTCTCGCGAAAGCGGTAATGGATGATGTACGACTTCCAATGAACCGGGATACATGGCGTTATGCGCAAATGATCCACCTCTAGTTGCAGACCCAGTAGCGTTTCGACGGTTAGTCGGTACATCCATCCTGCCGCTCCGGTATACCAAGTCCAGCCGCCTCGTCCTATGTGGGGTGCTACACCATATATATCTGCACACATGACATACGGCTCGACTTTGTACCGTTCGATTTCGGTAGGTGTCCGGCCATGATTGACAGGATTGAGCATGGCAAATAATTCCCAGGTACGTTCCCGGTCACCCAGCATGGCAAACGCCATCGCGGACCAAATCGCAGCATGGGTATATTGGCCGCCATTTTCGCGAATGCCGGGTACATAGCCTTTGATATAGCCGGGTTCAAGCTCAGATTTATTAAAGGGTGGATCGAACAATTGAATTAACTGCGTATCGCGTCGAATCAAGTGCTTGTCTACTGCAGCCATGGCTTGGCGTGCACGTACAGGAGCGCCGCCACCAGAAATAACTGCCCAGCTCTGGCTGATCGAGTCAATTTGACACTCATCGTTGCTGGATGAACCCAAGGGTGTACCGTCATCGAAATAGGCCCGTCGATACCAATCGCCGTCCCAAGCATTGGCTTCAATATGGTCACGTAACTGTTTCGCCTGTCCGGTGCAGACATCGGCAAAGGCTTCCTCTCCCCTGCTCTGCGCCAAGTTGGCAAACTGTTGAAGATTTGCATACAAGAACCATGCTAGCCAAACACTCTCCCCTTTGCCGTCGCGACCGACAAGATTCATACCATCATTCCAATCCCCGCATCCCATTAGCGGTAACTGATGTTCACCAAAGCGCAAACCATGTTTAATGGCACGTACGCAATGTTCATAGAGACTTGCAGCTTCCATGGAACGTTGCGGCTGATCGTAATAAGCTTCTTCTTCCGGATATAATTCGCGGCCTTCCAGGAAGTGGATTGACTCATCAAGCACACCAGTATCGCCAGTTGCCAGCACATAGCGGCAAGTAGCATACGGCAACCACAGATAATCATCAGAAAAATGCGTACGTACGCCTTGCCCGTTGGGTGGATGCCACCAGTGCTGCACGTCACCTTGAAGAAATTGTCGCTCGGCGCAACGGATTAATTGCTCGCGGGCGAGCCAAGGTGTCGCATGGATCAGTGCCATGGTGTCTTGCAGTTGATCACGAAAACCATAAGCACCGCCCGATTGATAATAACCACTACGGCCCCAGAGTCGGCAGGACAGTGTTTGGTAGATTAGCCAGCCATTGGTCAAAACATTTAATGCGGGGTCTGGTGTTTGCACATGCACCGCCCCCAATGCGTGATTCCAATACTCCCATACCGCTTCCAATGCCTGCCGGGCGCCCGATTGGCCACCATATTTCTGAATGAAGTGCTGTGCCTCATCGGAAGAGTGAGCTGCACCAAATATAAACACGATTTCACGCTCTTGTCCTTCGGTCAGTTCGATTTGAGTCCGAATTGCTGCGCATGGATCAAGACCGGCCCCCGTCTTTCCTGATAAGCGTTTGCGCCGCATTGCCGCTGGACTGGATAGCGAGCCATTACGGCCGATAAACTCAGTGCGACTTCCAGTCACTGAACGCTCTCGTTCGCTCACTTTCGCGAAGACGATTCGTTTAGCGTATTCACGGCCGTAAGCGTTACGGGCAAACAACGTGCCACTGTGTGGGTCCGCTTCAGTCACAATGTGCATCAGATTGGCGTGACGCCACTCACCTAGCACCAATTCCCAGTAGCCGGTCAACGACAATCGCCGTGTACGTCTGGAATGATTATGCAGCTTGATCACCATGAATTTTACTGGCGCATCCATGGCGACATAGGTAGATAATTCCGAAGAGATACCGTTTTGGTAATGTTCGAATACACTGTACCCAAAACCATGGCGACACACATATCCGGATTGACCACCGGTTGGCAATGGCGTGGGTGACCAGAAAACTCCGTTATCTTCATCACGAATGTAGAACATCTCGCCACTACTGTCGCTCAATGGATCATTGTGCCAGGTCGTCAATCGGAATTCATGCGCATTGTCTACCCAGGTATACGCGCTACCGCATTCGCTGACAACCGTGCCGATGTGCGGACTAGCGATTACATTGACCCACGGTGCAGGCGTACTTTTACCTGGCTCCAGAGTAATGACATACTCATGCCCGTCGGGCGTAAATCCTCCCAAGCCGTTGTAGAATATCCGTTCGCGCGTTGGCAATGGACTGATTGGTTCAGAGACCGGCAGTAACCGTAGCTCCAGGAGATCAGAAACCCGTTCAGATGATATGCGGCGTTCCAATGGCTCGATCAATGTTTCGGCCGTATCGCTAAACACAATACGAGCCACCGTTTGGAGCAAGACCCTTTCATCCTCGGAAAGTTCTTCTGTACGTCGTACAAAGACGCCACCCGGTTTGTCGATTATTTGCGCGTCAGCCCCTATATTAATCAATCCAATGATCTGATCGTGCAAAGCTGCTCGGTAGCCTGAGAAATCTTCATTCAGGATCACTAAATCGGCTGCCAAACCTTTCATCCGCCAATAAGCATGGGCTTGTAGTACTTGTTTTATTAATTCAATACGATTTATATTACCGATTCGTATCAATACAATTGGCAGATCACCTGAGATGGCAAAACGCCAAAGCCCGGATTGCCCCAACTGATTGCGCGCAATGATACTGGGAGCAGTGCGTCGCAAAGCGTTACTGTAAATGACAGAACTGGCAAGACGACCGTAGATCTGAGCATCGGCTTCAGTGATATTAAGATGGCGCAGCACTTCCTGACTCTGAAACCACGCCATTTCAAAAGCACGTTCCACGAAGTGCCGATCGCAATAATTCTCCAGCAATCCCAAGGCCGCTTCACGCGTATTTGCGACACCGGAAATGATTTGCACCGTGGCCGATTCGTCTGGCAATAAAGTAATGGTGCGGCGGATTGCCACGATCGGATCAAGCACTGAACCGTCCGTGTTCGACAAAGTTAACATACGATTAGCGGCATCCAACACCACAGGGTTGGTCGGTGTTCGCCCCCGCCCGATGAATTGGGCGCGATCCGTTTCAAATGATGGCTCATCAATTATCGCACCCGGGGCCGCCATTAGATGGAACATCCATGGTATCTGTTCTTCCGGCGTGCGGCGTCGCCGTGTGCAGAGGATCGCCTGCCGGTCGCGGACAATTTCCGTTTGCACGAACAAATTACTGAACGTGCGATGGGCCAAGTCAGAATTCAACGGTGCCAACACGACTTCTGCATAACTCGTTATCTCAATATGACGGGTACGGAGTGACTGGTTAGTGAGCGTAACACGTCGAATCTCGACATTGTCTTCGGGTGAAACACTGATCTCAGTGTGCGTTTCGATAGACTGATCGCGACGACGGTATTCCGCACGTGCTTGCACGAAGATCGCCTCATAGTGATCGGCTTTACGCAGAGTGGGTTGATAGGCGGTGGACCAATACAGCCCTGAATCGCGATCACGCAAATAAATAAAAGTACCCCAGCCATCGCAGGTGGCATCTTCGCGCCAGCGGGTGACAGCCAAATTGCCCCAGCGGCTGTAACCGCCACCAGCATGAGTCGCCATTACATGGCACTGTCCGTTGGATAGCAAATGCACTTCCGGTATCGGTGTGTTCGGATCGGTGAATACGCGCATAATCTCGCCGGCTTCCGCAACTGCCGGACGCGCAGCGGCACTGACTTCAGCCGCGTGCGGATGCAATGTTGCCCCTTTCTTCGGTATGCGCTCCTGCAGCAATAATTTTGTCGCTTGAATCAGCGGGTCCGACATAAAACGACGCTGCATCGGGTTGTTAAGCAATAATTGCTCAAAAGCCAACAGACTCATGCCTTGGTGATGTGCCATGAAGGTACGTACAATGACGCTGGACTTGCCCCGCGGCACACGTGATGGTGTGTAATCGACTGCCTCATAGAATCCATAAGCGCCCAGCAAACCATTGGAAGCCAGTGCCTGCAAGTTGCGGCATGCTTCGTGCGGCATCACCATCAATGCCAGTGCGCTGGCATAAGGTGCGATGACCAGATCATCTCCTAATCCTCGTTTAAAACCTAGCCCTGGTACACCAAATGCACGGTATTGATAGATTTGTTGTATATCGGTGGCGTTATAGCAGGACTCAGAAATGCCCCAAGGTACATCGCGTTGCCGCCCGTACTCGACCTGGCGCAACACCGCGGCTTTGCAAGTTTGCTCCAACAAAGTGTTTTCGTAACTCGGCATGATCAGGCGCGGCATGAGGTATTCGAACATCGAACCGCTCCACGAAATCAGACTGACGTCTCCACCATGACTGGTCAGCAGTCGGCCAAGCGCAAACCAATGCTTTTGCGGGATCTGTCCCTGGGCAATCAGTAAAAAACTGGCCAGACGCGCTTCAGATGCCAGTAGGTCATAGCAGGATTGATCGCGCCGACGTTCACTCACATCGTAACCGATAGCCAGCAAATCGCGCGCTGCATCATAGAGAAACTCAAAATCCATTATTGCGAGTTGGCGACACCGATTCGCCAGGACATTGATCATTTTAATTCGCTCCAGCGCACCTTTAGACGCTCTAGCAGGCATCATCGTCTCCGTGCCTGCGGTGTCGCCTTTAGCCAATTCCGATAATGTTGGCATATTATTGAAATGTTGCGGCTCGGGCACCAGATATCGAATATCCTCTTGAAGTGCGCTAATTTGCCGAACAAATGCCTGCGCCCAGTAATACAGTTCACCGTCGATATCGATATCTGTGGGCAAACAAGCCATCATCTCCTCGCCAATACGCTGCATCTCATTCAGTAAGCTATCGATGGTTGTCGGCGTTTGTACAGATTCGTTCAATGTAAGTGTATGCAAATGTTCTTCAAGAATCTTGATTTTCTGTGCCAGATCCGAAGCGGGTAAGGCGGGTACATGCTCGGCAAGCACCCGCAAAGTATCTTGTAACCCTTGAAATGCATTAACTGACAGAATCGGTTGATCTTTCAACTCGGCCAATCCTGCTAACAAAGTGAGCAGACTACCGACTAGATTCCCGCTATCCACTGATGAAACATATTGGGGGTGTAGTGGTTTCAGTGTTCGCGTGTCATACCAGTTATAGAAATGACCCAGGTAGCGTTCCAACTTTTCCATCGTTTCCAATGTGTTCTGAATCCGATGCAAAAATTCACCGGCAGAAATATAACCAAAATCATACGCGGCCAGATCGGCCAGCAATGCCATGCCGATATTCGTGGGCGATGTCCGTGTGGCAATGGCGGGAGCCGGATATTCCTGAAAATTATCAGGGGGCAGCCAATTGTCCTGTGGCCCAACAAACTGAGCGAAATAGCGCCACGTACGTCGAGCCGATGTACGCAGGAACGCGCGCTGATCCATCGTCAGTTGAGGTACCTGAGATACAAGCGGTTTGCTGATCCACCAGCCGACGATCGGTGACAACAACCAAGCTAACAAAATGGGCGCATAGAACAACGGTTCCATTGGTCGACTGCTTACCAATGTCAAGCCCAGCGCTACTGCTACAGTAGGCGCAATCCACATTTCCTTCACAAAATCAGCCAGTGTATGGCATGCATTGCGGCGCGTATAGGAGGGTAAATGCCACAGCATCAGGCTACGTCGCGTAAATAACATACGCAGACCCGAGCGCAGAATAGCACTTAAGCTGATCAGCGTATCATAGGGCAATAAAATCAACGTCAGCAAAGCAAGTATGATGGGACGTCCGACTAACTTGCTGCTCAAGTTCAAGTGCACCAGCCAGTCACGCTCCTGCGGTTTGCGGATCAATTCGATGACGCTTCCCAGCAAGACAGGCAAGAGCACCACACCAGCGACCAACAGAGTCCAGAACCATGCGGGCCCAGGACCGAACAGCCACCCCCCTGCCAATAATGCCAGTAGCGACGGCGATACGAGGCTGCGCCGGAGATTGTCAAAGATTTTCCATACTAACAATGCGGTAAGCGGATTTGCTTGCCGTTTTGCTTTCGATCTATTAGAGGTGGGTGGTCCAGGCACACGCGGAAGCAACCAACCTGCAAGCTGCCAATCGCCTCGTATCCAACGGTGTCGTCGACTGGCCTCTATGGCGTAACTGGCCGGATGCTCTTCAATGAGATCGACATCGGTCACCAGTGCGCAACGTGCATAACCACTTTCCAACAAATCGTGGCTGAGAATAAGATTCTCGGGAAAACGCCCATCAACGGCTTGACGAAAGGCATCTACATCGTAAATACCCTTACCGATGAATGATCCTTCGCCAAAAATATCCTGGTAGACATCGGATATTTCGCGCGAATAAGGATCAATGCCCGACTCGCCCGCGAATAATTTTGTAAAATGCGACTGGCCTGCACTGGTCAGGCTGATCGAAACGCGCGGTTGCAGGATTGCATAGCCTTCGACAATGCGTCCTTGGTCAGCATCGTATACCGGCCGATTGAGCGGATGAGCCATGTTACCGATCAAGGAGCGTGCCGCATCGCGGGGAAGCTGCGTATCGGTATCCAAGGTAATGACGTACTGGATTGATGCGAGAATAGACATCTCACCGATAATATCCGAGAACGCTCCTTCTCCCCCGCCGCGCAGCAACGCATTGAATTGCTCCAATTTGCCGCGTTTGCGTTCATACCCCATCCACACTTGTTCGTGTGGATTCCATACCCGTGGCCGATGCAACAAATAGAAAATGCACGGCCGGTCGTCTTGGTAAGTGGCATTGAGTGCCTGGACGGCAGTACGCGCATAAGCCATTAACGCGTCATCCTCTGGCTGCGTGCATTGCGGTGCATCACGGAAATCCGTCAGCAGCGCAAAGAACAGATTGGGGTCACGATTACCAAGGTAGCGGATCTCCAGCGCCTCGAGCAGATCATCAACCTCCTGCGGTTTACTCAGCAAAGTGGGAACGACCACCATGGTGCGGTGAGCCGCTGGGATACCGTGAGAAAAATCCAGCCTCGGCAACGTGCGTGGAGGCAAAATAAGCGTAACGAACAAATTTACCAGTGGAACTGCCAGCGCCGAGGCACCAATAATGCCAGTAATTGCAAAAAACCAATAGCGCCAGTCTCTTGGTCCGAGATCGTCGAATACAAAAAGTGCGACCGATGCCGCCAATGCTGTCAGCAACAGGATCGGAGCAAGATACAGAGACAGATTGAGATGCTGGCTCGCACGACTGATCCGTAATTTCCATGGCAACTGGAAGTCGACTGCGCGCTCCAATACTGGTCGGCCGTGATCAATTAGATAATATCCAACATGCGCTGCACGGTTCTGGATACCCAGTTGCTCTGCCGCAGCCTGTGCCAGAGCAATGACTTCACGTGCCACTGCCAATTCACTACGCGAGCTTCCTCGCGCCACATCCTCAATGACATGCCGATAGCGGTCGCGAGTGGCAAAATCCTGGAGGATATGCATTCCCGCAGGATCTTCACGTAATGTTTCTTCAACGACGCTGAGCGATTCGACGTAATTTCTCCAATCCATGGTACCGATAAAACGCAAACTACCGATACTGTTGGCAATAGAGATCTGATTGGCTGCAGCCGTTCGACCAGCCACTTCTGACAATTGAGTTGCCGTTATCCCTTGTTCTAACAATTTTTGTTCGACCCAGGTTTGGACAAATGCCATTGCTGACCCTTGAGCCTGGAGTCGAGCATAAAACTCCTCCACAAACGGCGCGGTAAGAGGCACATCGGCATTAGCAAACTCAGCCAGCGACTGAATCAGTTGTTTCGGTTCCTTTTCAGCGGTCGCAAGCATACGATCCGCCCAACTGATGGCTGCATTGAGCTCTTCGCGTCGACGAGCAATACGTAATGCAACCCGACGAATATTTTCTAGTAGCGCCAACTGCAACATGATCGGAAATGCCCATAACTCACCAAGCTTTAACGGTTTGACAGTCTGGTAAGCAGCGATAAACTGAGTAACGTTTTCTTTATCGATACGGCCATCCATGTGAGAGATGAGTTGCAATGCCAAGTCATAGATGCGAGGGAAACCGGCTGACAAGCCATCAGCCAATCGCGGCAACTGGCGGCTGTATCCGTGTGGCAAGTGCCGGCGTACCTGACTAATCTGCTGTTCGATGAGATAAAAATTATCCAGCAACCAAGCTTCTGCTGGAATGATTCGTTGTCCCGGTGCAACTGCGGCAGTGACGACGTCATATGCCGCCAAAATAACCCGCTCATTATCCGATAACCGTGGCAGTAACTGATCTACTCCCGGGTGCGGGTTGATCTTGTATTGCCCGGCCAACATGACTCCATGACGCTTCAATTGCTCGATACTGAACAACTCAGAACTTAGTAATTCGGTATCATAGGTGCTATGAAGCGTATTCCGTGTGCGCATTGAAAACCCGAACTCCTTCATGTTGATAGCATTCTCCTTGTTCGAATTCATGGTAGTCAGCGTCATACCAGTTTTATGACCTGTGATCGCCAACTTGCATGCTTATAAGACTATAACCAACTCTATCTGTTGATTGCAGTTGTTCTTATGCTGCTGAGAGGGATATGGAGCACCAAGAAAAATGGGCAGCATAGCCTAATTTGCACTGCCCCAATTTAACTTTTGTTATGTTTTAAATCCGTTAGATATTTTCTGTTACCCATTTATCATCGCACTATTTGCATCCTAATGGCAGTATTTGATATTGTCTGTGCGGTGTCGTACATAATGAGCGGCAGAAGCTAATGCTCAGCATCTTCGGTTCGGTCAGCCATTTATTATTCGAAAGAAAATGGTGTAGACGGTTCTGGAATTTTCCGTGTTGCTTGTAGTGAACTCACTTGTTTTCATTTATGTGCGCTGCCGCACAGATCAATCCCGTTTCTACACATAGTGTTTTATACACAAGCGCATAAGAGGGATAATTCCATGTGCTACTCATTGTTTGAAATGAAATTTCCGGAGAAAATTATGAACAAAGATCAGATAAAAGGCCGAATCAAAGAAGCTCAGGGCAAATCAGGGCAAAGTTAAGGAAGTCATCGGCAAAATACTAGATGACAAGAAAATGGAAGTAGAAGGAATTCTCCAAAAGAAAGCTGGCAGGATGTCAGCACCGACGATATTTTTGCAGGGAAAAAATTGTTGTTTTGGCGCTTCCTGGCGCTTATACACCCACTTGCTCAAATAAGCATTTGCCTGGATATGATGCCAAATATCAGGAACTCATTGTTCAGGGCGTCGATGAAGTGTATTGCTTAAGTGTTAATGATGCCTTTGTCATGTATCAATGGAGCAAGCATCTGGATATCCGACATGTAAAAATGCTGCCAGACGGAAATGGTGATTTTGCCAGAGCAATGGGCATGCTGGTGAAGAAAGAGAATCTGAGTTTTGGCAGCCGCTCGTGGCGCTATTCAATGGTTGTGGAAAATAAAGAAATTAGCAAATTATTTAGCGAACCCGGCAAAATTGATAATTGCCCCGATGATCCATTTACTGTCAGTAATGTGGATACCATGCTGGCACATTTAAAACTTAGCAAATGAATCTGTAAAGTGCTGAATCCCATGTTCTTTATTTATCCATGAGAAACTCTAATGAATCAGTATGATTATGACTTGGTTTGTGATTGGCGTGGGTTCTGGAAACGTGCGGATAGCCATTGTTGAGCAGCACTATTCAGATAGCACACGTGCTAATGTGGTAATGCGTCGAAAAGAATGTTATCAGAAGTTTGGTTCAAAAAAGAACGAGATGTTCACTGCTACTTTTTCCATAATCAACCCCAGCCAATGAGGCTGAAATTAAACAGGAAATTGCGATGCTGAAAACCAATCATTTTAGTCGCCTAAAAAAGCAGCAAGAAGGAAAAATAGGTTACATTCTATTGTGGCTCTTAGGAATCCCCATACCAATTTTGTTTGTTATCTTTCTGCTGCGTGGCTGCGACTAATTTGCTAGTCAGGAAAAAAGATCTTGGAATAGGTGCTGACAAGAGATGCGTTAGTCAGGCTATGGTTCTTTTATCCTAATACTAAGACCTCTGCACAACCGCGAGAATTTAGCTGTAGTGATAGAGAAAAATATCCAACTGAGAGTTATTGCACGTCATTTTGGTAGAAAGTGAAGTTTTTCCTTTTCGGGAATTTTCCCCTTATGCAACATTTGGACGGATTGCTCTCCTAATGGTTGGTCTACGAAGATTTTGTTGGCTGCTTTTTCAGGTTCACCAATACTTTTCAGTATGACTTGGGCGTTGACTTTTGTTACCGTACCGAAGTAGCTGGCGCGCCCATTCTGAATAAGCGTTTGATTGTGCCAAAACACTGTTCGACAATATAACGTTTTTTGCTGATCAATTGATTCGCCAGCTTCTGGCGTGCCGAGAGTGGTTTGTTCTTGTACGCACGATGCATGATTGCGCTCTTGATCTTTTGCTTTCTTAGAAACTGCCGATTGGCATTGCTGGCAGATCCCTTGTCAGCATATACCCGATTCGCCTCGATATGCGCACCATCGATAGCTGCTTCGAAATGCATCATTTCACTCTGGTTGGCAGGAGTAGTGTGAACCCCGCGCACATAGCCGTCTTGTGCGTCCACCGCCAGGTAACTGCGGTAGCCAAACTGCGACTTCTTGCCTTTCTTTAGCCAAAGTCGCATCCGGATCGCCACTTCTCTTCGGTACAGCTGATTCCAGGCTGACTGCCATCTTCAAACTGGAACAGCCTACCTTCGGTATCTACCTCAAGAGGGAATGGTGTCCTCGGGCGTGCCGCTGACTCAATCAGCGTGGCATCAATGACCGCTCCTGTCGCACCCTTTGATCATCAATCCGTGATTGAAGCTGCTCAGTCAATGGAACCTAGCAAACCATCTAGTCGGTCGTTGATTACAGACGGTTACGGAACCGGCACAAAGTGGTTTCGTCCGGTATCGCATCCGACAAGGACAATCCACAAAATTGTAGAAAATCAATCCCTACACACAGCGCTTGCTCCAACGCAGCATCCATAAACTATGCCACTGACCCAGCAGGATCGCTTTGAACATCAACAACACATCAAACGGTTCCTGTCCTCCACCATGCGATGACTCCGCGTCTGTATAAACCCGTAAGCTTCGGACGTAACTCCTCCCACTCAATCAGCGCATCAATCTTCATCAGAACATTATCTCGCTTCAATCGCTCTGCCAATTCCAGTGCTCCAAAACTCATCTGCATCTTTTGCTCCAATTCTCTTTTAACTACCTCTATTTTAGTGGGTTATTGCAAGGGCAGGCGAGGTTGTGCAGGAGTCTTATACTTAATGACAACCACGTGGAACCTACACTTTTACTTGACTCAAGGAGATTGATATGCTCGTGACATTTACAACCGATGCTCATGCCAACATAACGATGTTTGGAGACGTTGCGCTTGCCATGCTTAAAATGATGGGACATAGCAAAACTGTACCCGGCGCTATTTTAGCAGCAGATGTTCCTATGGCGCTGAATCGATTAAAAACGGCCATAAGTGCAGAAAAGTCCTCACCACCAGTAGATGATGACAAGGATGAAGAACTGATTGTCAGTATGGCTGACAGGGCTTTGCCTCTGATTGAGCTGCTGACTGCTGCAGCCAAAGCTGAGTGTAATGTAATGTGGAAATAGGCCTCATCGTTTCTTTTAGAAAAAACCCAAAATATTCGATGCCGACTCAACTGCCTGCAATAACACTATTTTTCTATTTCAGAACACTCATGCGCAGTCTTTGAGCAAAAGCATCCAGAGAAGCTACTTGCAGGCTTGTCACTTTTTTACACCAAGTTTCCAATTTTGCAGCGAGGTCTTCTATTTTTGCATTCTTGTCTTCCCACACCGATTGAATCTCTTGCAACAAATCCAGAGTGAAGCGATGGTGAGAGTCTGAGTCCATCGCATGTCTCAGCTCATGAATAAAGTAATAACGATGTTCTATTAGTGCAACAACTGTTTTTTCATCGCAAATTGTTTTCTGTTCATTAAGAACAAGAACTGAGGGAATATGTTTAACATTGGCCAACCCGAGAGTTTCTAATATACAAATATACATCCATCCAATATCAAACTCATACCATGCATTGGAAAGTTTGGCCGAAGTAGGATAGGCATGATGATTGTTGTGAAGCTCTTCGCCTCCAATAATAATGCCCCACGGCAGAATATTTGAAGATTTGTCGGGGGTCTCATAATTACGATATCCCCAATAGTGTCCTATGCCATTGATAACACCAGCTGCCATAACAGGAATCCATAACATCTGTATTGCCCACATAGTGAGACCAATGGGGCCAAATATCAGTATGTTTATTACAAGCATAAGAGCAACTCCCTTCGCACTATGCTTGGAGTAAATATTTTTTTCAATCCAATCCTCTGGTGTAAGATGCCCATATCGCTCTAGCGTCTCTGGATTTTTGGATTCTTTACGATAAAGCTCTGCACCTTCCCAAAAAACTTTTTTGAGGCTATGCACATGCGGACTATGAGGATCTCCTTCTTTTTCACATTTCGCATGATGTTTGCGATGGATTGCAACCCATTCTTTGGTAATCATGCCTGTTGTTAACCAAAGCCAAAGTCTAAAAAAATGACTGATGCCGGGCGAGAGATCCAGTGCACGATGTGCCTGATGGCGGTGAAGAAAAATTGTAACGGCGGCGATACTGATATGAGTCAGTACCAAAACGACTATCCCATATCCCCACCACGGTAAATCAACAATTCCTGAAAAGTAGTCCATAATAACCTCCAAATTGACATTAAGTAACTACTAAGAACTGCTACTTAGTGAATATAGAGTCTAACAGATTAAATACAAGACTGTGATTGGCATTAATACCACGCACCTTACATAACCTATTGAAGTTGAAGTATTATTTTCATTGATGACGCAATCTTTATTATTATTCATTCCATATAAATTATGCGTATTTATTAATTGTAGATAACAGAATAAGAAGGTTCCGAGGGCATTGACTTAAGGCTCTAGTTGCTTAACCCCTAAAAACTTATGTGAAAAAAATTACTCAAACTAGCTTTAGAGTTTTCGGAAGTTTCATTGATTCTTAATAAAAGCTTTGTCGAAGGAAAAATTTATGACTATTACACTTAATCACACTATTGTACCTTGCTTTGATAATAAAGAATCTGCCCAATTTTATTGTAAATTGTTTGGTTTCGAATACATTGGTGAATTTTCACGTTTCATCGTGGTGCGTGTAAATGATACATTGTGCCTTGATTTTGATAGTAGAGATAAGTTTGAGTCGAATCACTATGCATTCAAAGTTTCGGAACAAGAATTTGACGAGATATTTGAAAGCTTACAAACTGAGCATATTAAATATGGCAACGGTCCCAGCGAAGTTAATAATACGACTATCAATCACAGCTATGGTGGGCGTGGAGTTTACTTTCATGACTCAAATGGACACTTGCTTGAGTTACTTACCGTTGACTATGTAATGCCTACTCAATAACCAAAATCAGCTTCAACGAGGTATGCTGATTTTCGTGAAGTCCGAAGTTTCATAAAATGACGAAATGAAATAGCGGATGAAGAGGGGGCATGACTTCATAAAAAAGTGTGCAATGTATTCCACGAAGCTTAGTTGATATTGTTCGGCGGTGAGAAATGGTTTAATTGAGTCGATGCGACGAAGCTATCCGGTTGCGTTCATATGTCGAGTGCTTACACGGGAGACCTACAGTGCAAAACGCTTATATTATGATTGGCCGATCACGGTATGCGATCTACTCGCTGCTTAATCACGTGGACTCTATTTTTGACAGCACACCTCAGTTTTATGCACGAGAATTCTGAGGGAAAGTATATTCTTTTCTGGTAAGGAATCTAAGAATGGAATAACATGCCTCTAGTATCAATTTCTTGGGGATATAAATGGGGGTATATTCAAACTCAATCACGACTACCATATCACTAAAAAGCTACTATTGCTTTGAGAAGATTTAGATCCCCCAGATGTAGAATGCTTTAAAGCATCATTCTTCATGATCGAACGACGCAATTTCTATCGAATACTGCATGCTCAACCGGATGCATCCATGGCGGTAATTCGAGAGAACTACCGGTTGTTGAAACAAAAGCTAAAAACACATCCTGATTTGACCAATGACGATTGGAATGAAAATTTACTCGAAGCCGCCTATCAAACTCTATCCGATCCAACGAAAAGGTCGATTTATGATCATGAGTTATTGCGTTACTACCATATCGACACTCTTACGCATGGTGGACTGCGTGCCAATACCAATAAATCGGGAAATAAGCAAACTAGCAATCAATCCAGCTTAAAGAATTATTATCGCATTCTTCAAGTACAACCCGATGCACCTGCCGCTATCATTACAGCAAGTTATCAAGCATTAATAAAGAACAATCCTGAAAATATCTCGTTATTGGATGAATCTTATCGCGTCCTTTCGAATGAGGAGACGCGGAAACAATATGACATCTATTTAGCGTTACTGGCCGATAAAAGCGACGAAAACAATACACAATCTCACTCTACAAATCCAATCGTAACTTCGAAGAATGCCGATAACTCCGAAAGAATGTTATTTCTACAACCCTATCAAGCAGTTATTCTGCATTATTGTACCTTCTGCAAAACACCGTACCGTTCTCAAGCGAATTTGTATGGGAATGAAAATTGTTTAGAATGTACCAGCCCCCTAACGTTACTAGAGCGTGAAAGTCTTAAACTATTTCGGCGGACCATGAAACGAATTACTATACAAGGCGATTTTCTATTTTATTTATTTTGGCCTGGAAAACCTTATTGTGGTTTTTTCCAAGATTTATCCTCTTCTGGTCTACGATTCTGGAGTCAGCAGCCAGTTGATTTACAAGAAATAATTAAAGTAGATGCATCCAATCTACAAGCAATTGCAGAAATAACGCATACAAGTGCTGAAAGAAATGGCACTTCTGTTGGCGCTCGTTTTATTACTGTTAAATTCGATCAAATTCGCGGAAATTTTATTTCAGCAAAGGCTTAAAGAAATAGCTCGTTGCATCGCTACACTTCCACTATTAAAAGACTCTCTTTTTGAAATATCGAATTGTCAACTGACAGACAGAACATTACCGGCTGTTACAGTTTACGAGAAATATCTCTTTGCACTTACAGATCCATCAACGACTCCTTGAAAATAGCTGAATTTATTAAAATCACCAACCGAAGTCGTTATATTCACAAACAAATGTACTACAGTTTTTTTTATTACGAGGGTAACGTAATCTAAAAAAGAAATATCCATAATACCTCTAATTGTGATAAATTCACGCTTCAAGAATCAGATACCCTAAAATTGATTCTTTACATAAAAACTAATACAGGAGTTAACTATGAATAAATTTGTTATCGTGATTTCTACCGCAATTTTCGTACTTGGATCATCTTTTGCTATGGCAAGTGGTAATAAAGAATCATCACTTCCATACATGTCTGCACAAGACATTTTGAATAAAATGGCATGTGAAGGTAAAAAAGATGGTGAAAAAATCAAAGACCGCGTCGACGGTGAAATGGTTACTTGCCCTGCTAAAATCAAAAACCCAAAAAAATAATAAACTGTACTAGCTCAGACCTGATCTGACAGTTGCCGGTTTTTTTAGGTGTCTGTCAGTTTAGATTTGATTTAAATTCCCCCCGTTCAAGCCAAACCGATTACCCATCAAGAAATTTTTCCAGTAGCGTTCATCTATAACACATTTTTCCTTAATGGCAATCTATTATAGTAGCTTATCCATTCGTCCAGATCTTTCTGTAGCTCCTCTCATAGTCGAATAAAGTTTCCTCCTGAGTGTGATTTCATAAAATTCATTCAGAATCATCTTGTGGAATCGTTCACAGATCCCGTTTGTTTACGGCGACATGGTTTTTGTTTTGGTATGCTCAATATCATTGATCGCAAAACAATAATTTTCACAAACTAATCATTATTAGTTTTAAAAACACAATTGCATACAGTTATGATATAACATATCATCATGTAAATCTTTTGATATTTTTAGTAAAAGCAAAAGATTATCAATCAAAATAAAAATTTTATTCATAAAATTACACATACTTATCTGGGCCATAGATACTTATGTAATCAATAGATTAAATGAGCCATTGTGGCAGTATGCTAACTAATCAAAACTTAATCAGCTCATTTTCAATCCAACGATTTGGAAGATATTTTGCGTATATATGCATTTTCTTGGTGATTGGATACTCCAATCAAGCTTTCCCATCTGAAGATGCATCAAAGAAAATTGATCCTAGAAAGATCGTATCAGACTCCATACAGAGCAAGCCAGATATTGAACTTAAACCAATCACAATTATTGGGGATAGCCCCACGCTTCCTTTAGCGGATACCAAGTCCACTGTATTAAAAGATAGGGCGTTACATATACAGCAAGGTGATACATTGGGCCAAACCTTAGAAAAAGAACTAGGTATCAGCAATGCCTCTTTCGGGTCGGGAGTAGGAGTACCGGTGATTCGTGGTTTGACTGGATCAAGAATACGCACACTACAAAACGGCATTGGTAGTCATGATGCAGCTAGTTTAAGCCCTGATCATGCGGTAGCCATCGATCCTTTGTTCGCTGAACAAATCAGAATTCTTCGAGGCCCGGAAACGATTCGTTACGGTGGCAATGCGATTGGTGGTGTGATCGATGTAATTGATAATCGCATTCCAGATCGTGCCCCAAAAAATCAGATCGATGGCGCAGTGGATAATCGTTATGATACGAATGGCAATGGCACTAATTCCGCGATTAAATTGAACTTAGGAAAAAATTCTCTCGCACTTAGTCTGGGCGGTTCATTTCGTCAACGCAATGACATTAAAATTCCCGGCAAAGCAATCGATGAAACTTTCGCGCAACAACAATTTGACCCAAGTGAATTTCAAAATGCTACAGGCAAAGTTCCTAATACTGACAGTCAAGCGACTAGTGGTTTCGCCGGAATATCCTGGCTAGGAACGCATGCGATGGCCGGTATGTCAATTAGCCATACCACTAACCGCTATGGTATCCCAGGCGGAAATCATGGATCAGATGATCATGCTATTGAATTAGCTCCAGTTTTACCGAGGCTTAATGACTCGAGTATTTCTAGTCAGCACTCGCTACCGAATATTCGCCTGAATATGCAGCAAACACGCTATGATTTTAAGACCGAATGGTACGAACCGATACGCGGGATCGAACGCATTAGTTTTCGCTATGGTTTGGTCGATTATCAGCACCGTGAAATTGAAGGCGGCCTACCTTTTACTCAATTCAAAAATAATGTAGGTGAAGGCCGCTTTGAAATCGATCACAAGCTATTGCAGCAGTTTACTGGCACATTAGGCATACAATGGATCAGTCGCAATTTTGCAGCTATAGGTGTAGAAACTTTTGTACCACAGACCAAGCAGCAGTCATTAGGTTTTTATACCACACACAAATACACGTGGAATAATTGGATCTTAAGCGCAGGTATACGAGGTGAATTATCGAGCGTAGATCCAAAAACGAATCAACAAAAATTGAGTGGCAACGCATTGCCGTCGGTAACCTTGCCGAATGATATTCATTATCAGGCTATATCCGCTTCTACAGCCGCACAATGGAATCCTTTCAAGGATTTATCCGTACTTCTGTCACTGAATCGCGGTAAGCGCTCACCAGACATACAAGAATTATTGGCACTCGGACCACATTTAGCCACACGTAGCTTCGATATTGGGAATATTCAATTAAGTAACGAAACAGTTAATATGATTGATTTAAGCTTGAATTGGCAAACTCGCTATTTCAGCTCACGTATGAATGGTTACTACAACCACATCGATAATTTTATCTATCAACGCAACACCGGCTTGGTTTATGAAATTGATAGCGAATCGATCCATCAGAGTTGCGTCAGTGCATCTGAATGCGTCACTGTCCTTGCCTATGATCAACGCAACGCAGTTTTTGCGGGTTACGAAACTGAAATCAAAACCAATCTGTATCAAGCGCCCCAAGGTAGTTTTTCGATGACAGTATTTTCTGATTACGTTCGTGGTCGTTTCGTACAAGGTAACCGAGATGACGTACCACGCATGCCACCGTTACGCTACGGTCTTGAACTTGGGTTTAGCAATAACGTGTGGAATGCCGCACTGAGATATACTCGTGGAGAAGCACAAAAGCACCCGGGCGAAAATGAAATCCGTACCAATAGTTTTCATCTGCTGACAGCCAGTTTAGACTACCAATTAAAAATGGGGCGATGGGGCGATTTATGGTTATTCGCCAAAGCGTCGAATTTGTTAAACGATGAAATCCGGAATTCTGTTTCTTTTCTAAGAAATTTCGCTCCAGAACCTGGGAGAAGCTTCATTCTCGGTGTTCGTGCCACCTTCTAGTCATAGATCATCACGTCAATCTAGAAATTTCAGCAATCTTGGTAAAATCCAAAGAATTAACAAATCAAGCGTCCGTTTTACACATTACTCTCGAGCCAAGCTTGGAACATTAATACATCCCACAAATGATATTGCCAATTTCTTTTACCACTGGAATGTTCCAACCATTTCTGACGAATCGGCGTTGGATTGAAAAAACCTTCTCGTTTCAAACGTGACTCATCCAGTAAATTCTCAGCCCAATCACGCAGCGGCCCACGTAACCACGAATCAATAGGTACGCCAAATCCCATTTTGGGACGATCAATCAGCTCTCTTGGAACATATTTGTACAATAATTGCCGCAACAACCATTTTGTATCACCATTCCTTACCTTATAGTGCATCGGCAACCGCCAGGCAAACTCATAAACGCGATGATCAATGAGTGGCACCCGAGTCTCCAAACTAACCGACATAGCTGCTCGATCCACCTTAACTAGGATATCATCTGGCAAATAACTGATCGAATCGAGAAACATCATTTGTTCTACAAGCGACGATAATCCTTGTGGATTAAAATGGGTCAATTGCGTATCGGGTTCACGCATATTCAAAACAATTTCCTCAGGTTGCCAATGCGTCACTACGGATCGATAGAGCGAAGCGCCAGATTCACAACCCAAGAAAGTTGCACCTTTATGCAATTTATTACCTAATGCTAACAAACGATGCTTTTTAGGAATAACACTCGAAATTAAACTGTACATCTGATCCCAATTGGATGGCGGGACCAACAAAATAGCTTGTGCAATAATTTTGCGCAAACCGGTTGGAATTGAAGAAACCTTACCCCAAACGCCTTCCGCAAAAGCGTATCGATTGTAACCACAAAAAAGCTCATCGCCACCATCCCCCGACAAGGACACAGTTACTTGCTGTCGTGCCAATTTTGAGATTAGAAACGTTGGTATCTGGGAGGAATCTGAAAACGGCTCATCGTATATTGTTGGAAGTTTTGGAATCACATTCATTGCATCTTCGGGAGACACATACAGTTCAGTATGCGCCGTACCAAGATGACGTGCAACTTCGCTAGCAAAAAAAGCCTCATCGTATTCTTTTTCATTAAAACCGATCGAAAATGTTTTAACTGGCCGATTAGATTGCGCTTGCATTAACGCCACAACTGTCGATGAATCTACCCCCCCGGAAAGAAAAGCACCCAGTGGCACATCCGCCATCATTTGCCCCGAAACTGATTGTTTTAATGTCTTTTCCAGTGCATTCACGGCTTCTGTATCGGAAGTAAACTGATATGAATCTGCAACACCGGTTAAAGCGGCTTCTTTCGCTGACCAATAAACGAATGGCACGGGTTTCTCTTTTCGGTTCAGTATTTCTGGAGTAAATTCTAGCCACGTGCCCGGAGGCAATTTTGCAATATCGTGATAGATCGAATAGGGAGCAGGAACATAATTATGTCTCATCAGCAAACCCAGCACATCCCTGTTAATTTCACCTTTAAACCCAGGAATCTTTCGCAACGCCTTAAGCTCAGAACCGAAAGCCAATAGACCGCCAAAAAAGCCATAATAAAGAGGCTTTTCACCCATCCTGTCTCGTGCTAATATTAACTTTCGGTCTTGCCTGTCCCACAGTGCAATCGCAAACATGCCGACAGTCTTTTTCAACGTAGCTTCGACCCCCCAACATTCAAACGCTGCCAGTAGCGATTCGGTATCCGCATGCCCACGCCAATTGGGTGCGCGTCCAGACTTCTCCAACTCTTCCCGGAGATCCAAATGATTGTAAATTTCACCATTGAAAATAATAACAAAACGGCCGGTAGCCGAAATCATGGGTTGATGGCCTGCAGGAGATAAATCTATGATAGACAAACGCCTATGAACAAATCCTATTGAAGCATCTTTGTCCACCCAGACGCCCACATCATCCGGTCCTCGATGGGCGATAGCGCTGCCAGCTTGTTTCAATATTTCTTCTATACCATTGGGCAAAAAACTTGCACTCAATACACCCGCTATTCCACACATTTAAGCAAATCCTAGTTATTTAAAAAAAGAAAAATCTAAGCAAGCACCAAGTATTCCAAATCATCAAAAAGATATGCTGACGCCAAGCACTCTTTTCGTCCTCTGCTTTCGCTCTATTTCAAAATCTATTAGTTGCTTAGAAATTGATAAATGCCTTACCTTTTGACACGATCAAACAACTCATCCCACATCGCTAAAATACTTGCTTGTGAAAATCGCTCGCGGACATCAACCGCTTTTTGTGCCATGCGTTCACGCCGCTCATCATCTCCCATCAATTGATCCAACGCTGACGTCAACGCCGCCACATCCCCCACAGGATTCACCAGCATCCCGTCCTCGCCATCACGAATAATATCGCGCGGGCCCGTATTGCAATCATAACTTACCGCAGCGCACCCATGTGCCATCGCTTCAACCAATGTATTCGGGAATCCTTCAAAGCTCGAACTCATGACATATAAATCTGCTCGCGCATACCAGTCGCCTACATTACCCACCCCGCCAGGCAAATACACGCGTGATTCCAAACCCAGTGCATTAATTTGTAATTCCAACGCCCCTCTCAGTGGCCCTTCCCCAAGAATCACCAGATCCCAATCCGCATATCGCTTTGCGAGTGTTGCGAACGACATCAAACAACAATCAAATTGCTTTAATTTTATTAATCGTCCTACCGCCAGTAGAAGCCTACGCTTATCTGCAAGCAGTGTGTGCGGAGCTAATCTGGGTTCAAAAGCCGATAGTGGATACGAAACCGGGTTAGGAATAACCGTACCGCTAGCTCGTGGAATTGCGCTCTGCAGCCAACTCAACCCTTTATGGGTTTGCATAACCACCAACGCTGCATGCGGGTAAGTCAATTTCCGGAGCGATTCATAGAACCGACCGATTGACCGCACAGGTGGATAAGTTCTTTCTGAAACAATCGCAGCATACCCACTACCCCATGCAGCCAATATCGTGGCGACATTCACATTGGTAAGAAAGGACAGCACCACATCAGGTTGGATAGTTTTAATCAAATGGCGTAGTGCCAAAAGACGTTTGAACTGGACAAACAGGTCAAGTCGATGAAAATTTCCCACCAGATCAGATAAATAGCACAACTCAATTTTGTCTGACAACGCATAAAAACATTCGCCGCGTTTCGAATACGTCACCACAAGCGTCACTTGATATCCACGCTCGACCCATGCATTTGCCAGGTTTGCAGCGACCCGCTCAGCACCTCCACTACTCATCGCGCTTACACAAAAAAGGATTTTTCTAGTCATCACAGAAATTCATTATTCTCAATTAGCTACTAGAAAAATCCTTATCAAGCGTATCTTGGATCGGATGAAATAAACTCACGTTCCTTAACCAATAACGAAGCCAGAATGATAATCCCAATGCTTTCAATTAACAAAGTATTGCTGAATAAACCAAGGAATGCAAAATACACGGCAATCAAAATAAACGCGACGCCAAGCTCAGAACTTTGGCGAGACAAAGCACGACGATACAAGCGCATCCCCTTGAACACAATAATCCCTAAGAAAGTGACATAAAGAATCCCACCCCATATACCTTGCTCAAACATCATTTGCAAATACATATTATGTGGTGGATGAGGGAAGCCCCATGCCGGAGACGTTTCATCAAGTTCTCCCATGCCATGCCCCACGAGAGGTTTCTCAGTAAATTTTTGCCAAGCCAATTGGGCAACATACCGCCTCTCCTGTGCGCTTTCATCCCCTGTTTCTTTACCCATTGTTTCAAAAAATTGTAACCGTCCTGCTACATTGTCATGGTTAATTTCTGTAGAACTTAATCCTTTTGAAAATAGTGTAGTGCCAATAATGGATGCAAACGGTACGGCAATTAACAATATCAGCAAAGTTTTCTTACTAAGATGACCACGCAGAATCCATACCAAGGATACTAATATCGCTAACAACGTAGCCGAACGAGAAAAAGTTGGGAACACACCCATGCCCATGATTAAAATTAAAAGCACTCGCCAACGCATCGCAAGGAATGGCATAATCGCAATACACATGATCACCAATAGCCCACCTGCAATATTGGCATTAACGAAAAAACCCGCTGCTCGGCCAGGATTACTTGCACTATGATCTGCCGGAATAAATGTAAATGGCACGAGATAATCTATCCAGAAACATACTACTGCAAATAAAACACATCCGAACCAAACAGCTACAAGTCGCCGAAAATCGATCCCTGTAGTCAACACAAAACAAGCTGCAAAAAGTAATAACATAAGAAACCGGCTACGCCATGATCGGTCGTCGACCGAAAAATAACCTGCATCGACGAATGCGACCCACAGCAAACCCGATAGTGCATAAACCAAAAACCAATAAAACATTGGCTCGGACAATAACAATACCAATGCTCTCGGTCTCAGAAAAACAAAAGCTGCAGCCATGATCCATGCGATTACATAATACCAAGTCGTTTCTGGCCCACCAAATTTGTGATGGTAAATAGGCCAATTCGTAAAAAAAGCTATCACTAGCCCTATTAAACTTAAAGAAGCTAGCCAGTGAATATTATGTTTATCGTTATTTAGCAACACAACCAACTATCATTAAATTGAACGATACCGATTTTTCCATTACCGCGTTATTACTTTACTAAAAACATCATCCCACATCGCTAAAACACTTTCTACTGAAAAGCGCTCGCGCACATCAATCGCTTTTTGTGCCATGCGTTCACGCCGCTCATCATCTCCCATCAATTGATCCAACGCTGACGTCAACGCCGCCACATCCCCCACAGGATTCACCAGCATCCCGTCCTCGCCATCACGAATAATATCGCGCGGGCCCGTATTGCAATCATAACTTACCGCAGTGCACCCATGTGCCATCGCTTCAACCAATGTATTCGGAAATCCTTCAAAGCTTGAGCTCATGACATATAAATCCGCCCGCGCATACCAATCACCTACATTACCCACCCCGCCAGGCAAATACACGCGTGATTCCAAACCCAGTGCCTCGATTTGTGATTCCAACGCCCCTCTCAGCGGCCCTTCCCCAAGAATCACCAGATCCCAATCCGCATATCGCTTTGCGAGTGTTGCAAACGACAGCAAACAGCAGTCAAACCGTTTCTGATCCACTAAGCGCCCGACCCCCAATAGCAACTTGCGCCCATTCGCAAGCAATGTCTGCGGGGCTAATTTAGGCTCAAACACCGATAATGGATAGGGAACCGGATTAGGAATAACAGTACTTTGCGCACCCCGAATATTCTCGATTATCCATTGCATGCCCACTTTTGTCTGCACAACCACTGACGCTGCATAGGGATAGGTAAGCACGCGCAGCAAGTTATAAAACCAGCCAACTAATTCCATAGGAGGATAGATTCGCTCAGAAACAATCACAGCATATCCACTACCCCATGCAGCCAATATCGTGGCGACATTCACATTAGTGAGAAAAGACAATACCACATCAGGTTGGATAGTTTTAATCAAACAACGTAGCGCCCAAAGACGCCTAAATTGAACAAACGGGGAAAATTGATAAGAATTTCCCGCCACATCCGATAAATAGCACAACTCAATTTTGTCTGACAGCGCATAAAAACATTCACCGCGTTTCGAATACGTTACTACAAGTGTCACTTGATATCCACGTTCAACCCATGCATTTGCGAGGTTTGCGGCAACCCTCTCAGCACCCCCGCTATTCATTGAGCTAACTAAAAATAGAATTCGTCTGGTCATGCCGGAAATTAATTGCTTCTTGACTTCGTTAGAAAAATTTGCATCGAGCATGCTTGGTCGCCTCTGCCTTTTCCTGAAAGTTACAAATATTCAAATTTGAAATATCAACGATATCGAAATCTGGCAACATGAGACGCAAAATGCACAACACATTCAATTATTTCAACTGTGTCGCTGACTTAGCAACGACTTTGATAAAAAGACTATCCCACATCGCTAAAACACTTTCTACTGAAAATCGCTCACGGACATCAACAGCTTTTTGTGCCATGCGTTCACGCCGCTCATCATCTCCCATCAATTGATCCAACGCTGACGTCAACGCCGCCACATCCCCCACAGGATTCACCAGTATCCCATCCTCGCCATCACGAATAATATCGCGCGGACCCGTGTTGCAATCATAACTTACCGCAGCGCACCCATGTGCCATCGCTTCAACCAATGTATTCGGAAATCCTTCAAAGCTTGAACTCATGACATATAAATCCGCCCGCGCATACCAATCGCCTACATTACCCACCCCGCCAGGCAAATACACGCGTGATTCCAAACCCAGTGCCTTAATTTGTGATTCCAACATCCCTCTCAGTGGCCCTTCCCCAAGAATTACCAGATCCCAATCCACGTATCGCTTTGCGAGTGCTGCGAACGACATTAAACAACAGTCAAACCGTTTCTGCTCCGCTAAGCGCCCGACCCCCAATAGCAACTTGCGCCCATTCACAAGCAATGTCTGCGGTGCTAATTTAGGCTCAAACACCGATAATGGATAGGGAATCGGATTGGGAATAACAGCACCATTGGCTCGTGGAATTTCATCCTGTAACCAAGTTAATCCTTTATGCGTTTGCATGACCACCAACGCTGCATAGGGATAAGTCCATTGACGAATCTTGTGCCAAAATCGATTCAGGAGAAACATAGGAGGATAAACGCGTTCGGAACCTATGATCGGAATACCCAGGCGAACACCCGCCAAAATAGCGAGCGCAGCACTGATTGTCATCATACCCAACACAATATCCGGTTTAATTCTGCGAAACATCCCACGCAATTTTAAGATACGATTTGCGTTTGTAAAAATTGCATTAAAGACATTTGAAGATTCTCCAGCAAGATTAAGCGAAACATGCGTAATGCCAGTATTCATCTGATAAAAATCAGTAGATTTATCTTCAAGCGTAATCACTGTCACTTGATTGCCACGCTTCAACCATTCATTCGCTAAGTTAACAACAGTACGTTCAGCCCCACCTCGGCGCAAAGAATGGATAAAAATTACAATATTCATATCAATGCATAGATTAAATGAATCGGCGCGAAGCAATATAAAGACAAGCAGTCGACCACACATACATCAGCCCAGTTGACAAGGCAATTCCTGACACCCCCATCAAATCAGGCAGAAACAAATTACCGATGATTTTAATGAACAAATTCGTAACCGTAAAAAACGCAATGATATTATAACGTTCATGGCTTGCTAGTAATTGCACGAGAACCAATCCGGCATAAAAAAATGGCACTTGAATCAATCCCCAACGTAACACATCCGAAACACTTTGCGTATCCGTGGCGCTAAATTGTCCTCTTTCAAAGAGGATAGCGATAACCCAGGGTGAAAGTATCCAGAATATTAAACACACGCCCAATCCAAGCAAAAACATCCAACCGCACCACTGTAATGCAGTTTTCTTGAGATCGCCTTCACGCTTTGCATACATATCTGAAAACACAGGTAAAACCGCCCTACCAATTGCCATCGCTCCTAGGCTCAACAAAAGTGCAAGAACACGATTGGAATAACTCAGGGTGGAGATTGCGCCAACCCCTAGGTTAGCTGCAGTAAACTGATCGATGATTGTGGAGAAGCTCATCAACGTTTGGCTAATCGCCAACACTCCAATGGCATTCCAAAAACCTTTCCAGGCAGGTGATTGGAAAGTAAAACATGGCATTTGTAATTGATTCCTTTGCATCAGAGGAATCGACAACGCTATTAGCTGAAGCGCTACACCTATCAATGTACCCCAAAGCAAGGGCTCAGTCATCCAAGTAGGTGGCAAAAACAACACCATAAGGATCACCAATGCGGGTATCGCTTCGAAAAGCGTATTACGATGATGTCCATTGGCTAGCATCCACGCAGAAAACAAATTGATCACAATCCCCATCAATGCGATTGGCGCCAATCCTGTTGCAAAATTATCAGCCAAATGCTTTGTAGAAATAGGCAGCCCTGTCCAACTTGCACTCAGGATATAGGGAAATGAAAAGTAAATAAGTATGCTGAGAATAATGCCTAGAACAATCGTAAATCCAAACACTTCATTCCTAAACTGCTGAATATTTGTTGCACTGTTTACTTTCAGGCGGGCCAGAAGCGGTACCAAAACGATTGATAAAACACTAAACCAAACAGATACAGGCCAACTGATCAGGGAAAAAACTAAAACATATGCATCTACAATCTCACTAATACCATAGCGCCACGCAATCGCCATTTCCTTGGCTGCGCCGGCTAGCCTACCTATCAAAACAAAAGCACTCACAAGTAAAAAGCTACTCGCGATTCGACGATGATACGATTCTGGATTGGTAATGTGATGACGAATACGACTAAAAAAAGCCATAAGGATTACAATTTATAGTGTTATAAAGCTTTTTCTAAAATGATAAAAATCATCAACAGGAACAAGGAAACATGGTAATTACGATTGATTGATATAACCTCGATACCAATCCACCCATTTTCTGATTCCAATCGTGAGTTCGGTTTTTGGTTCAAAGTGAATATCACGTTTGAGATCTTCTACATCAGCGTAAGTAGCAACCACATCACCTGGTTGCATTGGCAATAAATTCTTTTTGGCGGTGCGCCCTAAAGCATCTTCGATTATTTTAATAAAAGTGATTAGTTCTACGGGCTGATGGTTACCGATGTTATAAACCCGATAGGGCGCATAACTAGAGCCTGGATTGGGTGAGTCGGTTTTAAAATTTGAATCTGGTGACGCAACACGATCCAGAACACGGACAGTCCCTTCAGCAATGTCATCCACATAGGTAAAATCACGCTGCATTTTGCCATGATTGAACACATCGATAGTACGATCCTCAAGAATGGCGCTCGTGAATAACCAAGGAGACATATCCGGACGCCCCCAGGGGCCGTAAACTGTAAAATAACGCAACCCTGTAGTAGGCAATCCATACAAATGGCTGTAGGTATGCGCCATCAATTCATTGGCTTTCTTAGTAGCCGCATACAAACTCACCGGATGATCGACACTATCATCAACTGAAAAAGGCATTCGCGTATTTGCCCCATATACACTGGATGAACTCGCATACACTAAATGTTCTACCCCATTATGACGGCAACCTTCAAGTATATTGCCAAAACCAATCAAATTGGTTTGCATATACACGTATGGATTCTTTAGAGAATACCGAACACCAGCTTGTGCCGCAAGATTAATGACCCGCTGCGGTTTTTCTTTAGCAAATAAGTCTTCAACGGTTTGTCGATCAGCAATATCGCCTTGCGTAAATTTAAAATTAGGGTAGCCAACAAGTTGCGCAAGTCTAGCGTGTTTGAGGCGTGGATCATAATAGTCATTGAAATTATCAATCCCTATCACCTCATCACCCCGTTTGAGCAAAACCTGCGCAACATGCATACCGATAAAACCAGCAACACCTGTTACCAGAACTTTCATAACATTAACTTCTTCCGATCGAATAATAGACAAAGCCACGACGTTTCATGGCTTCTACGCCGAATAAATTGCGACCATCAAAAATGGTAGGACTAATAAGCTCGGCTTTAACGAGATCGAAATCTGGCACCCGAAATTGCTGCCATTCCGTAACAATAATCAATGCATCTGCATTACGTAATGCTTGCTCTTTAGTACCCATAAGAATCAAATCGTCACGTTGACCATAGATACGCTGACACTCTTTCATCGCCACTGGGTCAAAGGCCTGTACTTTTACGCCCGATTCCCAAAGTGCTTCGATCAACGTACGGCTAGGTGCTTCTCGCATATCATCGGTATTCGGCTTAAAGCTGAGTCCCCACACAGCCATGGTTTTACCGGCAAGCGCGTTGGTACCGCCAAAATGTTGTTTGACTTTTTCGAATAATTTATTTTTCTGACGATAATTAACCGTTTCTGTTGCTTTAAGCAACTCGGCATCATAACCAACTTGTTCAGCTGCCTTTTGCAGTGCTTGCACGTCTTTAGGAAAGCAGCTACCGCCATAACCACAACCTGGATAAATAAAGTGATATCCAATACGTGGATCTGCACCGATACCATGACGCACTTGCTCAATATCTGCGCCTAGTTTCTCTGCAATGTTGGCCAATTCATTCATAAAACTAATCTTGGTTGCCAGCATCGCATTGGCTGCATATTTTGTCAGTTCTGCACTTTCAACATCCATGAATAGAGTGCGTTCATGATTGCGGTTAAACGGCTCATAAAGCTCAACCATACATTCTTTCGCTTTTGCCGATTGCGTTCCAATAATAATACGATCCGGCTTCATAAAATCATCGACAGCCGCGCCTTCCTTTAGAAACTCTGGATTTGAAACCACATCGAATGGAATTTGTTTCCCGCGCTCAGCCAATATCTGATTGATTTTTGCTTGTACCTTTTTTGCCGAACCTACCGGAACAGTTGATTTATTCAGCACTACTTTATAATCCTGCATGTTTTGAGCAATATCCTCAGCAACCTTTAAAACATGCTGTAGATCTGCAGACCCATCTTCACTTGGTGGAGTACCCACGGCAATGATTTGGATTTCACTGTGTTCAATGGCTTTAGCTGCATCCGTAGTAAAATGCAAACGCCCCTCACGCACGCCTCGTTCAACGATATTTTCAAGCCCGGGTTCCCATATCGGCAAAATACCTTTATTCAAATTGTCGATCTTATTCTGATCAATATCGATACAAAACACATTGTGACCGACTTCTGCCAAGCAGCTACCAGTAACCAAACCAACGTAACCTGTACCAAAGATACTAACTTTCATTACCATTACTCTCTAGTCATTTTCCAAATAAATCACCCCACCGCAAGCAGCAAGAAATTAAACTCGGAAGAGATTAAACAAAAAAACCCAACATAGATGCTCAAAATAAATAATATTTACTATGAAAATAAGTGTTGCATCAATAAGAAACCTAAGGCAATCAACACACTTTATTTGCTTAAAACCCAGCTCGTAATTTTTATCAGCTCGCCCAGCTTCACGCATAGGTAGCATCAATTACTCATTTATCCGGATCAGAAAACTTCTTAAGACAAAACAAAGATGATTTATCGCCGATCAAATTAAAACGGTATGGAAGTATTTCATAAAATACCCCATCAATCAAAACTTTATCGAACTCAGGATGATAAAACCGATATCAGATCTTCAAAGTTAGCTTTTACTTCAAAGAAAGACTCTCTAAAGCTTTTGGGTGATTCCACTTACCATGAAATAAGTGACCCTTTTTTTCAGGTGTACGATCACTGGTCCAAGTCAGATAATTACCATCCGGTGTAAATACTGGCAAACCATCGAAACCTTCTAGATCAGTTACTCTTACCGGGTCTTTTTTACCGTCCGTGTCCACGATATATAGTTCGAAATTACGGTGCCCATGTAAATTGGTAGTAAAAATGATGTATTTTCCTGAAGGATGATAGAAAGGCGCCCATGATAATTTATTCAGACGGGTAATCTGCTTCTGATCGGTGCCATCAATGTTCATAGTAAAGATCTCAGCTTCCCGACCATTATCAGAGAAACGTCGCCACACGACTCTTTTCCCATCCGGGCTAAAAAATGGCCCACCGTCATAGCTTTTGGTTTGCGTTAAACGCTTCACATTCGAACCATCCGCATCCATGATATAAATATCAATTAATGCAGAAGGATTCGCTTTAAATAAAGCTGCTTCCTCATCAGACAATTTTTCTGCATATGCGCGTCGATTAGAAGCAAAAGCAATCTTTTTACCATCAGGCGACCACGATGCTTCCGCATCATAACCCAATGTCTGGGTTAAATTCTTAATTCCACCCCCCGTAAAATCGGTTTCATAAATATCATAATATTCATCATAATCCCAGGCATAAGAATGTTGTACGCCGGATTTCCTTTGCTCAATCTCAGCATTCATTTTATTTTTTGCTTCAGAATCCTCATGTGTAGATGAGAACAATACTTTATCTTGCTCGGGATGAATCCACGCACAAGTGGTTTTTCCAGTGCCTGGCGATACCTGTTTTACATCACCGCTAGCAATATTTTTTAGAAAGATTTGATAAAATGGGTTGTCATCGGAAACTTCTGCTTGGTAAATCATCCATTTCATATCGTCGCGATAATAAGCTTCTCCGACTCTTTTTTCTTTAGTAGAAAGTTGATGTTCATCCGCAATAAAGCCAATAGCATCCGCATAAACTTGAGTATAGCCAATCACAGTCATCAGTAAAATTAACAGTATTTTTGAATCTGTACTTAAAACACCCATCATTGCTAACAATCCCTTCATAAAATGAACCTTAAGAATTAACAAAACAATAACATACCTAGAAGAGGTAAAAATCTTGTCTATCAATTATCTGCCGCGATAGCCTGAATCTCTCCCAATAGAGACCATGATATAAAAAGCCGGCTGCGATCCTTGAATCAAATGGAACCAACCCTTTCGGCCTTATCATCTTGCACATGCGCCCAGCACAAACCTACATCATTCTTGTGAATGAATCTGATCGAATGTGCCGCCCTCCGCGAAATGGGTTTTGTATGCGCTTTTCCAGCCCCCAAATGCTTCATCGATTTTAAATAACTCGATCGTTGGAAACTGATCAACGTATTTCTTGGCAGTATTCGCATTAGTGGGTCGATAAAAATGCTTGGCTGCAATTTCCTGTCCCTCTTCTGAATAAAGATATTTCAGATAGGCTTCAGCAATTGATCGCGTACCTTTTTTATCAACCACTTTATCAACGATTGCAACAGGAGGTTGTGCAAGGATACTCAGCGATGGAACAACAATTTCAAATTTATCAGTGCCATGTTCTCTTATGGCTAGTAATGCTTCTTTTTCCCAAGCAATAAAAACATCGCCAACACCGCGTTCCACAAAAGTTGCTGTTGCGCCTCTTGAACTGGAATCCATGACCGGTACATTGCCGTAAATATTTCTAACAAATTCCTTAACTTTCTCTTCGCTAAATTTACGCTTGCCATACTCCCACGCCGCCAAATAATTCCACTGCGCACCGCCGGAAGTCTTCGGATTTGGAGTAATCACTTCGATACCGGAGCGCGCCAAATCATCCCAGTCTTTAATCCCTTTTGGATTGCCTTTTCGTACCAAAAAAACAATCGTTGAGGTATAAGGCGTGCTATGCAGCGCTAAGCGTTTCTGCCAATTCTCAGGTAATAATTTTGCCCTCTCAGCAATGTTATCAATATCATTTGCAGAGGCTAATGTAACAACATCTGCCTCCAAGCCTTCTATTACTGAACGGGCCTGCTTGCCGGAAGCACCATGTACTTGTTGAATAGTAACAATTTCCTTTGTTTTCTCTTGCCAATATTTGGCGAAAGCCACATTAAATTCCTGATAAAGCTCACGGGTCGGATCATAGGAAACATTGAGCAACGTTTTTTCAGAAAACGCCACGTTGCTAATTAACATATTTGCGACAATGAAACTCGTGATTAACCATTCTTTTATGGCCATAATTTACCCTCCAAAAGAGACGAACAATCAGTATTAGGCATGTGACAAGTTCAAGGTAATTCTATGTGTATAGCGTAGCAGATTTTCATATCCACGTTTTTATTGATGCTTCTATTTGATCGATACGTGCAGCACGAATCTTATGTTGTATTGTATCAGGCAGCTTTTTTGAATCGGGATTCATTTCACGTATTGCAATTGCACCTGCATCCACAAGCTTTGCTGCTACTAATGCTTGCTGTAAGCGTGGCAGCTGTGGATATGGTTTTTCCGCATATCCCGGACGCCCATAAAAATCACACGCACACGCTTGTAAAAACTCTTCAAATCGTTGTGGTTTCCGGTAAGCATCGGTCGCCTGCAGCATATCAGCCATAGTCTCAGGCCTCAATTCACCCGCGCGATGGACATCGCCATGATAACGTGCGACCAGTAACGCCAAATCCCGGCAATTTTTCGGCACACGTATTCGGTTACATAACTTTTCAGTTAAACCAATACTACGCGTTTCATGACCGATATGCCGCGGCCATAATTCTCGGGGCGTTGCGGCTTTACCAAGATCATGCGTCAATGCTGCAAAGCGCACGGCCAATGGATAATTTTTTTTTGCAGCATAATCAATCACCAACATCACATGAATACCTGTATCTATCTCAGGATGAGCATGCTCAGGCTGTGGAACACCAAATAACGCATCCACCTCGGGTAAAATACATGCCAATGCATCACAATCGCGCAAAGTTAAAAACATCTTCGATGGAACATCTTCCATCAAACCCTTTGCCAATTCTTGCCAAACACGTTCAGCGACCAGTGCATTGACCTCGCCGTTTTGCACCATATCCTTCATGAGTGACAACGTTTCAGGGATTACTTGGAAATTAAACCGTGCAGCAAATCGAGCAACGCGCAAGATCCTAACCGGATCTTCAGAAAATGCCGGACTGACATGTCGTAAGATACCTGCTTTTAAATCCGATACACCATTAAATGGATCGATAATTTGACCTGCTTCATCTTTGGCAATGGCATTGATCGTTAAGTCGCGCCGGGCCAAATCTTCTTCTAAGGTAACTTGAGGAGAAGTTAAAACTTCAAATCCTTTATATCCTCGAGATGTTTTTCGTTCTGTACGCGCAAGTGCATATTCTTCATGGGTTTCAGGGTGCAGGAAAACCGGAAAATCCTTACCGACCGGACGATAACCTAAGCGCACCAAACTCTCGGGTGTTGCGCCTACCACGACATAATCTCGATCTTTCACCGGTAGCCCTAGCAGTTCATCGCGAACAGAGCCACCTACCCGATAGACTCTCAAAAGCTATTCAATCCGAAGGTAATAAATTTACACAAAAAACTGTTTGAGAATCGCTAATTACGTTATTGTTTATTTTCAAAATTCTTATACCATAAATCGTAAATCTCGACAGGCCATAACGATTTAATCCAAACGATGACATCATCAATTTGCTGTTCTGTCAGCTTACCCTCCCATGCCGGCATAGATCCAATTTCTGGAGGTGTACCTTTCAAAATCGTCTTCTTCAAAACATCGGTAGAATGATGCCATGCGTGCGCGGTTCCATCCAATGGAGGCGGAGGATATTTGCCATCTGAATTAGGTTTACGCCAATCCGGTGTACCCGCACCGTTTGGTCCATGACAACCCACGCAATTGGCAGCGTATACTTTCTCACCACGCATGACTTGTTCGGAATTAAAATTTTGCTTGATCATTGTAGTGGAATGATTACCACTAATACCTGGCAGAGAACTGAAGGTAATCGCTTCCTTACAGCCCAGCAATGACGTCATTACAAACGCGAATATCCCCAAATAATATTTAAACATGCAGTCAAATTACGGTTTCAGCCGCATTATGGAGCTGTTCTTTTCAGCCTCGGTCGCTACGGGCTCAGTTTTTCCTGCTTGTTTTGCATACGGATCATAACGATTATAGATAGTGGTGTCCTTGCGTGATTGATCGGGTTCTTTAATTAACAATACATTATATGGATCAACACGAGAACCCTCCATACCAGGCGTTCCATGCGGCATATCTGGCACGGACAAACCAACTGCTTTAGGTTTTTCCTTCAACAAGCGCATGATATCCGCTGCCGGTACATGACCCTCAATGGCATAGCCATTAACCAATGCGGTATGACAAGAACCCAGTGTTTCAGAAATACCTGATTTCTTGCGAATGTCTTTATTACCAACATCGTGTGTATTAACGGTAAATCCATTCTCACGCATGTGATCGACCCATTTGTTACAACAACCACAGGTGGGGCTTTTGTATACCTCTACGGTAGCAGTCGCGATCGCTTGCGAGGTCATACCCAATAAACCGATTGCGAATATTGATCGGGTGTACCGGGAAAAGTCTTTTATCTTCATTTGTTCTCCAAAATTATTGATGCCCCATAAAAACTAAGCCAGTCTATCTATGCCACTATTCTTTCTGTGTACAAACCAATCACGTTCGTTTAAAAGTACTTGAACGCTTGCTGGTATAATTGGCTACCTCACTTGGTTGGGATCTTATATTTTCTAACAGTTTACGAATAACTTTTAATTCAAACATCTGCCACTCATTAGAATTGGGCCATGCTAAATTGTTCCACACGATTTGTCTAATATTGTGTAACGCATCCCACAAGCTGCGACGCTGATAGCAATATCCTTACATAATAATACCCATGCAAAACAAACAGCAATATAACGCCAATAAACTTCAAAAACGCCTGCGTCGACAGGTGGGTACAGCCATTGCCGATTTCAACATGATTGAGAAAAATGACAAAGTCATGGTGTGCCTATCGGGTGGTAAAGACAGCTACGCCTTATTAGATATTTTACGCAACTTACAGGCGCATTCACCGGTGCCATTTGAATTAGTCGCCGTCAATTTGGATCAGAAGCAACCCGGGTTTCCCGAACAAGTATTACCCAGCTACTTAACACACATCGGCATACCTTTTCACATCGTCGAGCAAGATACTTACAGCGTTGTCAAACGAGTTATTGCTGAAGGTAAAACGACCTGCAGTCTTTGTTCGCGATTACGTCGTGGTGTGTTGTATCGTGTAGCGACTGAATTGGGAGCAACTAAAATCGCGCTGGGCCATCATCGCGATGATATCCTGCAAACATTATTCTTAAACATGTTTTATGGTGGCAAATTAAAAGCCATGCCACCCAAACTAGTCAGTGATGATGGAAAACATATCGTCATCCGGCCATTAGCTTACTGCAAGGAAAAAGATTTAGTTGCTTATGCTGACATTGCGGATTTTCCTATCATTCCTTGTAATTTATGCGGATCACAACCCAATTTACAACGTCAAGTCATTAAAGAAATGTTGCAGCAGTGGGATAAAAAATTTCCTGGTCGATTGGAAACCATGTTCCGCGCCCTTCAAAACATTCAGCTTTCCCATTTGGCTGATGCCTCTCGTTATGATTTTATTAACTTGAAAGCACATGGCAAACCACAGGCGGATGGAGACACCGCATTTGATGAAGAATCATTTGAACCGAATATCGAGGAATTGCTGGCTTTATCTGAATCGGAAGAAGAAATAATTGCAGAGAAAATTGAAAACAGTTCAGTCGTTTTTGGGAAATAACGTTTGATTTCTATTCGAATGAATGGGCACCCATTTGAGCGTCATCACAACTAAACCAGCAAACCCAATATAGATGACTGTCAATACGTTTTCAGATACATCATAAAATATGATTCGATGCAGCCATTGCTGAATAAAGCTGCTCTCCGTGTCAACTCGGCGTAAAGCGTTTTCCCATGACGTCAATGGACACACAACACCCAACAAAGACTCAATTACTACCAATACAATTGCCGTAAGATGTAAGTAACGAAACCAAGCCGAGCTGACAAATGCCATCTTTAACCATGCTCCAAACCAAATAAGCGGCAAGCTTCCAACGACAAATAAAATATAGAAAAAATGGATAATCAGTATCAGATCAGCTAACACCTTGCTTCCGTGTCAGTTTTATAGCAATTTGGAAGGCCACTCAAACCAACTCCGTTGCACTATTGGTTTAGAATTATCAATAATCTCCGGTAGCCCGGATTTGCATATCATTTTTGATAGACTTTATACCGCTGATCCTGCGCGCGACTTCGATAGCCTTATCCATGTCATCTCGCGAATTGACATAACCGCTTAACTCAACGATTCCTTTCTGAGTTCTGACATTGATATCAAAAGGCCTCAAAGACGGCTCATCCAAAATAGCCTCATAAACCTTAGTCGTAAGACTCACATCATGATATTTCTCTTCCATACCGACTGGGCTTGATGTAGATACGCAACCGGAAAGAAAGACTAACAGTGCCAGTAAGAGAAGAACGATAAAACGACCAGGCTGTATCACGATAAGTATCTCCAAACAGAATAGTGGAACATTTCATCACTTCTTAGCTTTGTATTATGGCTACTTCCAATACATTTCCCATCTTAAATTACTTACTTTACTTAAAAGTCTAGTAAATCAGAATACAGTATAAAACCAAACAATTCGTCATACGCCGATAACCAAAGCACTCCATTCCTTCCTGAAATATTACATGATAATGTTAAGTAGCGAAAATGATTTGACCTAGAAACTCAGTGGAACCAAAATTTCTATTTATCAAGATTGCCGATTACCCGATTGTTCTTTTAACAAGGGTACAATTTGGCTTTCCAGTTTTTTCAGATTGATTCGACCTAAATAACTATCCACTATTTCTCCTGCACGATTTAGGACTATCGTGTAAGGTAGCGCTGACTGCTGATTACCCGTCGCTTCCAGCAATGACCAAGTACCCATACCTCCAACCAACACAGGATAATTGATACCAAATTCCTTGCTGAACATTTTGACTTTATCTAATTGATCAATGGCAATCCCTACAATCACCAAACCTTGTTCACCAAATTTTTTCTGAGCTTCGATAAACTCTGGAATTTCTTCACGGCAGGGCGTACACCAAGTCGCCCAGAAATTCACTACGATCACCTTACCTTGCCACTGAGAAACACTTTGCTCCACCTCTTGTATATCGGGTAAAGTCGTCGCAAAAAGCGCTTTCGCGCCTTGTTTACTTTGTTCCCCTGAAAGCGATTGCGATCCACCGCCCATGAGTTGGCTACGCAGCATAAAACCGGTAGTAATTGCCAATGCTGCCAAAAGCCCATAAATAAAAAGTTGTTTCAATTTAGCCATGCCAATTTCCTTTATTTTATTATTGTTTGAGTTGACTGCAACCAATGAAATAGCTTTCTGCTATTTTAAGATTGAAAGGCATGATTAAATCAGAATGGCATTAAGCACCGCGAGAAAATCATTTTTATTCAAGAAGCCGATGACCCTGACATCGGGTATATCGTTACCTTGACGATCAATAAATAAAATACCAGGGGGACCAAATAAATTGAATCGCTTCAGTAAGGCCATATCATCGGCATTACCTTCTGTTACGTCAATGGTAAGCAACATCACATCTTCCAAACGTGCTTGTACTTGCGCATCCGAAAGCGTGAAGCGTTCCATTTCTTTACACGAAACACACCAATCTGCATAAAACTTAACCATCAAATATTGATTATTTGATTGCCGAACAATTTCGTCCAATTCTGCCACAGTTTTGACGCGCCGGAAGGGTAACGATTCGTAGCTGGTCATTCCTGCATTATCTGTTTTCAAACCATTAACCGAAGTCGATCCAGCAATCCCGATTTTGGATAATGGCTGCAATACATCGCGACTGCCCGATAAAACACCAATCAATAATGCAACACCAACAAGCAACGCAATGACACCAACTCCTTTGAGAAACCGGCGTAACCCAGAAGCTCTTTCTGGCAATGGGTCGATAGCTTGCAAATAAACCGCTGAAATAATCAACAACGCAGCCCATAACAGCATATGCACGACTTCGTTGATCACCGGAGAAATGAGCCAAATAGCAACGCTCAATAATAATACGCCAAAAAACTGTTTGATTGACTCCATCCAAGCGCCGGCTTTCGGTAGCAACGCTCCGGCTGAGGCCCCCAATAACAATAAAGGTACCCCCATACCTAACGCCATCACGAATAAAGCCGAGCCGCCCAAAACAACGTCGCGCGTTTGGCTGATATACAATAAAGCACCCGCCAAAGGTGCGGCTACACAAGGCCCCACAATCAAAGCCGACAAGGCGCCCATGCCAAAAACACCCGTTAGATGACCGCCTTTGATATGACCCGCTTCTTCCGATAATTTCGTTTGTAATGCATTGGGCAATTGCAACTCATAAAACCCGAACATAGAAAAAGACAACAACACGAAAATTAATGCAAATGTTCCTAGTACCCAAGCGTTTTGTAATGCAACTGATAGCATAGTCCCTGATAGTCCGGCCGCAATCCCAGCAATGGCATACATAATTGCCATACCCAGAACATAGGCCAAAGCGAGAATAAAACCATGCGTTTTAGTAATGCTTTCACCACGATTCGCAATAATCCCAGACAAAATCGGAAACATCGGAAAAACACAAGGCGTAAATGCCAATAATAAGCCAATACCAAAAAATCCCGTCAGAATCAGCCAAAAATCGCCGGTTTTAAACATCTGGTCAATTTTGTAGGCCTCGGTTTCAATGGCCGGGCCAGCGGATGCGCCCGATCCAGACATCTGAAATAATGTAGCGTTATTATCCATTTGCGCCGCTGTCGCAGGTTTGCTCATCGCCTCAGCAACCGCGCCAATCGCTGCTTTAACAGCCGGCAAAGTCAAGTCCATTGTTTTATGAATGGGCGCATAACAAACACCCACTGGCTCGTTGCATCCTTGATAACTCGCAGCGAGTGTCAAAGGCTGTTCACTGACACCATCTTCACGTTTTAATGTAATGATCGCTTGAATAGGTTCATAATAAACTTCTGTTGCACCAAAAGTCTGATCGTCTTTCATTGCTCCCGGCGGCAATACAACCGTCTCGATAGTGGTACCCGCATCTTTCGGTTCAAAAACGATTTTGTCGCGGTAAAGATAATAATCTTCAGCGGGCGTCAAATTAGCCACGAGCGTTTGGCCATCACGAACTTCAATTGAGATTTTGAACGCTTCGTCAGGCGGCAATAATTCCTGAGGATTGCTTTGCCCGAGTTTAATACCGAGCTGTTGTAATTTCGAAAACAAACTTGAAGAACTGCTTTCCTGCGCATAAGTAGTCACACTCATTAACAATAGCGCAGAAAATAATAATATCGAAGTGATTATTCTTTTTAACATGAGTTTTTAGTGTTTTTCAGATAACATCGTTTCATCATTGATCCATTGCAAATAGTCAGTCAAGCCACCTACTATAGGAACCATGATTATTTCTGGAAGTTCATAAGGATGCATGATCTTGATCAATTGCTCAACCTGGTCATAGTGTTGTCGCCGGGTCTTGATCAAAACAGGAAATTCCTCCGCCGATGTGATTTTTTCTTGCCAACGATAGACCGAATGACAAGCACCGGAAATATTCACGCATGCAGCCAAATGTTGTTTGATCAAACCTTCAGCCAATGCCGTTGCACTTTCCTTGTCAGGATAATTGGTAATGATCAGTACAAGTTCCGTCACTATAAGCAATCAAACTTCAAATCAGCTATTTTACGCTTAAAGTGATTGTGCAACAAAAATCATGATGATCATTTTGGAATGTCTAAGCTGTGCATTTCTGACTAACGGATTTATACTTTAACAACCCGTTAACTGGATTACTTTTTTGTAGGGAGTTTTGCTTTATGAATCGATTTTTTAATTTAATCATTATTCTTTCACTGATTGCCCCCGTTGCGATCTTCTTGGGTTACATCATCATGGACGAAGGCGATCAATTTACTTCCGAACACTATATGGTCACAGCATTGAGTACCGTCCCGTTTATTTTTGCGATACTGGTTAAATTTCTGATGTCCGGCGTAGATAAGAATAGTCAATAAATCGCTTTGCTAAAGAGAAACCCTCGCAAAGGCAAGATAGGGAGTAGCGCGGCAATTCCTAACCAAAAGTAACTGCCGCTCCAAGGAAGTATTAGAAATTGGGATTGTCAGAAAACTCATCTTCCAGGACAAATGGAATTTTCAACAAACTAATTCTTAAGCAACTTATTTTTTTAAATAATTACTATTTTTGCTATTTCCTGACACTCTCAAATTCCGGATCATTTCTATGTTTATGATAATCTACAAAATTAGATCTAAATTGAAATTCAATGCTGGTGCGCCGGAAAGTTCAATTTGAATGTCATCACCTCCGATCACATCTCCAGTCAAAATTCCTGAAACATACGAACCTTGAGTAAATGCTTGATTGCCCGCAAGAGTCAGATTTGCATCAATATTACTCAAATCTATTTTATCGCCTTCTGATGATTTGAAATCTTGAATTATATCTCTTGCCCCTACCGGACTATGTATAACGACATCATAATCAAATATATCTGAACCAGGCCCCCCTCTCAAACTATCGCTACCATTTCCACCGATTAAACGATCATTCCCATAAACACCAATCAAGAGATCACTTCCACCAGCTCCACCAAGATTATCATTTCCATCAGCCCCATAAATGGTGTTCTGACCATTATTTCCCCATATATTAACTGCTTTGTTACCTAGATATATAGGGGTATATATAGTGGAATTAAGCGTTCCAGTTTCCATATACAAACTTTCGATATGATCTGGCATATAAAAAACAGGACTTGCACATATAATAAAGTCATTGCCCCAATTAGCATATTCCACAACTACATCATAAACACTGTCTACAACATAACTATCGTCCCCCCCCTCCCCATACATTTTATCTTTTCCTGTACCTCCATCTAAATGATCCATGCCGGCTCCTCCATAGAGCGTATCGTCATGATTACCGCCATATAGTAGATCCGTACCATTATCACCATAGATTTTATCTTTTCCACCATATCCATAGATGGTGTCATTACCATCACCGCCAATCAAAGTATCATACGAATCTATTTCGGTGAAAGCATAGATAAAATCATTACCGGCAAAACCCTCTATAGTATCGTCTCGATCAACAATATCTATGAGATTACCCCATGCATCATACTTTTCAACTTCATCATGAACTCCATGAAGCGTATCTCCATTAGATGTTCCAGCTATGTACATTTATTAGTCCTTTTAAATAAGATGATCCTCTCCAGCTATGCTGGGGATCTGATAAAAAATTGACCGAACGAACAGTCATTTTGATTTAATTAAGCTTAACAAAAAGCAAAGAGAAGCGGGTGGAAGACTACCAGAAATTGAAGTATACAGCACGGAATTACAAGGATCACATACTAGAAAGGCACTTGATGCCAGATCCCATACATATGGGTAAAATATACCGCCAATATTTCAATATCACATACAATGGTTACATCAAGCGAGAAAAATGAGATATTAATAGCGTGCCGATCTATGGAGAAAATAAAAAAACTTCATAGGCAAGCATTTTTGGGCACGAAGTTAATTTATTTCCTATCCAGTGCTAGTAAGTATAAGCTTCTGGCAAAGCCAGAAGCTTATACTTACTTAAAAATTAATAATCATGAAGCTAAATATCAAAAACAATCATTTCAGCGGTCAAATCCGCCAACTTCACACCCACCAGCTCGATCGAAGCATTAGGGCCAAAATCAAAGCGAGTACCACCTCTTGAATCGTTTGCAATATCACTAATACCAGTGATATGAGGAACTAATTCAGATAATTGCGTAATGCCGGCAATGTCAAAAAACAATCGATCTTGTCCGAGCGTAAAATCATCCACTTCATAATGTCCTAACGCATAAAAACCAAACGTGTCATTACCATCGCCACCACTTAATCGATCATATCCATGACCCGCGCGTAGAATATCGTCACCAGCGCCACCGAATAGTTTTTCTGTGCCCTCTTGCCCATCCAAATCATCATTGCCATCACCGCCTTTTAAGATGCCATTACCTAATCCCCCTTTCAGCACATCATTACCACCGCCCCCTACCAGCTCGTCATGACCAGCGCCACCCTCCAAGATATTGTCGAATTCATCACCTGTGATAAGCATATCGTTTGGTTCAAAACCACCAGAACCAAGCCCTGGGAAACCTATTCCTTCAATAAATTTGATATTTGCCGAACCAACCGGAGGGCGCGGTACCTGAGTAATTGCCATAATAATTTCTCCTCTAAAATCTCGGTTGCAGCCATACTATTCCCCTATAAACTGGAGTGACTAAATTGCTCTTAATTCAGTCAGCAAATAGCGCCTTACTATTGAATTGCTGCGCCTAGCTTCGATGGTATTGATCAACAACCGAGCGATATCATTAATCGATAAAATGCTTCGCGTGTTTTTTATTTCTTGAATTTCTTCTCACCAAATAATAACAATAATGAGAATTATTCCTATTATAACGAATATTGATTAAAATACAATGTACGTTAATTATACAAAACACAACCTATTACCATTTAAAATTTAGCGCTATGGATGACAAACTGAAGGATTTATTACTCGAAGCGAGAACCTTGATTGCAGCCGGAAAATATAACGACGCGGATGATATTTTAGCGCCTTTAAAGAAAGAGCATCCTGATTCCATTGATGTTGCACGCATGTGGTGTGCCCTGGCCATGCGCACTGATCGTATCGCAGAGGTTCTTATCGATGCAGAAAAAATATATGCACAGACACAAAGTGATTTTCATAAAGCACAATGGGCGCATATACTCGGTACCGCCAGTTTTTTATCGTTGGATTTACCGACCGCACAGGCACGCTTTGTAGATTCCATTAGCCATTTATTAACCTACGCAAAATCAGGCAAAGTACCTCGCCAACAAGAAAAATCTCAACTGATCGATAGCCATGAAATAAGTGAAGACAATGTTTTTGCGTCTGGAAAAGCAGAAGCATTGTTATGGAAAACCTGCGCTGAGCTTGCCAAACAGAATGTTCCTGCATTTCCATTTGCTGGCACATTGTTGGGCCTGGTTCGCAATGGCCGTTTGCTGGATTTTGACAAGGACTTGGATATCGCAGTATGGATGGAATTCTGGCATACGTGTTGTAGTGCTTTAGAGCAAGCAGGCTGGATCAAAGTGCCAATGCGTATCCAATATGCCAATTACCAGGATTATGTACATCCTGAGTTAGGTATAACCTTGGACGTTTGCGGCCTACAAAAACATCCATCCACGAACACGATTACCGGCGGATTTTCTTTACCTAACCATCCACCAGAATACCAGCGAGTTTCAGTTTTTCCTCTTTTTGATTTGATACAACATGCTACCGACTATGGTAAAGCATGGTTTCCGCAACAGCCGGAAAAAATCCTCGCAGCATTTTATGGCGATTGGCGTACGCCGAACCCACATTGGGATACTGTTGTTTCAGCACGCAATTTACAAAAATTTTCCTTGCTGATACGTTGCTATGCTTATCATCGGATGGCGCAATATTGGCTTACTGGAAATCTAGCAAAAACTTGGTGCTATGCACATCAAATCACGCTCAAAGACCCCGATGATGTATTGGCATTACGCACACGGCAATGGATGGAACAAGCAATGAATCGTTTAAATCGGGAAATTCCGATTTGGCCTAGGAATCGACCGCAAAAACGCGTCTATACCCGCATGGTAGCTGATTTATTTCATTCAGGGCACATTCATTTTTTACAAGCAGCACGCGCATTGGGAACACATTTAACGGTGTGTGTGGTTTCAGACCAGCGTGTTCTGGAAAATAAAGGAAAATCGCCTGTGATGAATCAAGCGGAGCGAGCTGCAGTCGTCGCAGCCTGTCGGCATGTCGATGCTGTCACGACGGAAACACCCAGTGATGTCAGTTTAGAATTTATGCAGCAGCATGGATTTAACATCTATACATTTGCTTGTGCTACTGAACGAGAAAGGAATGATAAGTATGAGCTTTGCAAGACATTACCCGCTGATATGATTCGTGAGCTTGCTTATACACCTGACATCTCGACCACGGATATTATTCGCCGTATCGTGCCTAAAAATGAAACGAAACAATGCCCATAAATTACGCATCTAGCTTGTACCTCCCTGTCTATACTGCGTTTTCCCTTTCAGCAATACTCACTTTTTAATCTCTTCTAGATTTAATACCTCGCTGCTTGCGACGGAGCATTTTATTAAAAACACTCCGGTTTATTGAACATCATCAGGAAATCGCAGTAACTCCAATTTGCAGAAAACCACTTCTCACCTACTAACACAAATTGACGGAATTAGTAATTGAATGACAATAAGCGTCTATTTCAAACAACTCCAATTGCACAATTACACATCACAATTACTAGATATGTCACTTTAGTTAGTCATCCTCCGGCAAATAATAAAGCACCTCACCACAAACAACGAGGCATCAAGAACACTCTTCAATCTATTGATTATTAATCAGTTATTTCCAAAAAGCGATAAAAAAAAACTCTCAAGAAATTAAAAAGACTTCATTCCACTCAAGCTAAATCATCCGCTTATTTGGCACGATTCATGCTCCCTCAAAATATTCGTAGGAATTGATTAAGCAATTACGCCAAAGGAACTATGCATCTTAGGCAATCTATGGATATCAATTGGTTAATCAACAAAAGAGCAATTATTTCAATTCAATTTACTCGTCATTTAAGCAGGTTTGGAGGAATTATGAAAAAATATAGTTTATGGTTGCTAGCAGGATTGGTAAGCGGATCTATTATGACTGCAACGACAGCAGCGGAGATCAAGCCTATTGGGCCTAAGCCCATTATCAGTACGGACATCACCAAAGGGACATTATTTGTGAAGCCGAATGGAACGGGAACTACCTGTTCACTAGCACTTCCTTGTGACATTTGGAATGCCGCGCTTAAGGCGAAGGCCGGAAATGTAGTATTTTTACGGGGCGGTACCTACAATCTTTACAAAAACCTAAGACTCTTGAATATCGGCACGGCTACGGCACCTGTTGTCTATGAAAGTTACCCAGGAGAGTTAGCGGTATTTGACGGAAGCCAGCATGCAAAAGGCACAAATATCTACATAGGCGTTAGTGGTCGATTTGTACATGTACGTGGGATTGAGATCAGGAACATGCCTGTCCAAGGGGTTTGGGTTAACGGGGGTCAGACAATCTATTGGACGGTATATTTACGCACCATAATGGTCTAAGCGGTATTCAGATCACGACACGTGAAGATGGCACTGGAGGCGCCAGAAATACCATTCGTAACTGCACATCGACCTACAATTCTGGAGTAGGTATTTTTGACACTAAGTTTTCGAATGGGGGTAACTCTGATGGTATCGCTATTTCCACAGGAATAGACAACCGTATTGAAAATTGCTTAGTGCATCACAACTCTGACGATGGTATTGACACCTGGAGATCGGTCAATACCTATGTTGGATATAATATTGCACATACAAATGGTGACGGTGATGGGGATGGCAATGGCATTAAAGCAGGTGGCATTTACCCAGGCGCGAATACGGTTGTTGACCATAATATTGCTTATTCCAATAGAGCCAGAGGTTTTGCAAGTAATTCTGGTGACAACGTTAAATTTATCCATAACACGTCATGGAATAATAAGATGGCTGCTTTTGCCTTTGATTCCGATACTATCGCCAGTAAAAACACTGGTGTGGCAAACGTTATGAAATTAGGTGCCGGTATTGAACAAGATAATTCATGGCAGCGTGCTGGAAGTATTGCTTTTATCAGTACAGACAGCAACTCAGTCGATTTTCTAAAACCTGTCAGTGATGGGGGTTTCGAGGATATCGGAGCCTTAGTCAATGCCGAAATCTATCGTTCTGTTGCTACCCCTGATCTTGTTGTTACGCAAATTACCTATGCTAACGGTGTCTTTACTAGCGTAGTAAAAAACCAAGGTACCGGAGATGTTCCTTCAGGTATTACCATTGGCGTTGGATATTTTGTTGATGGCCAATGGAAAACATGGGGAGCAGTATGGGGTCCTTTGGCTGCGGGTGAGTCGGTTACTATAGGCACCAAAGGTGGTTCTTATGCGATTCCCAGTGGAACACACACCATCTCAGCACATACCGATGATACAAATAAGATTTCTGAGTCGAATGAAAATAATAACAAACTTTCAAAAACACTCACGCTACCCTAACGTTTAGGAAATGTATCCAGTAAAGTAGCATCAAAAAAGAAACCGGGAAGTATCTCATACACGGCAACTACTACAGCGTGTGGGAATACTTCCCTTTCTCAATATAACTATTGGAATCATTCGCCTGTTGAGTACGAAATGGGTTATTATTTTTCCCTAGCATAGTAACTTCAAATGTCACGGCCTGTGGACCTAAGCTACGTCGATCCACTTCTCGCGATTCCCCAAAGGGGCTTCCATTACTATAATCTCTAAGATCGGAATCTCTATTACGCGCACGCAGACGACGCAGTAGAATGCCTTGTTTTTCTTCTAAACTAAGCTGTAATAACGAAATCCTCTGATTGAGTTTATCTTCTGAAAGATAATCATCTTTAGCAAGCCAAATATTGAGTGTAATGGCAAAGTGCTTGCCGAAATCACGACGTGCCGATAACTGCTCAAATACTCTTATGGAAAAATTTGAATTAGAGCCCAATTCTTCGTTCACTATCCTTGCCATCTTTTCAGTTTCATTCGCAGTAAAAAAACCAAAGAAAACTCCATTACTTGCCGCCGGTGCGCGCCCTAGTCGTGTTCTAAGTAAAATGCGCAAAAAACGCACCATAGATATAAACCACCATGGATGCAACGTTAAGTAGAGATAGCTCGAAAACATTAAAACAAAACCCAATAACATCCAATTTTCACCAACACTAAAATACAATCCCAATAAGCCTATTAACCCAAAGAAGACATGTAAAATTACGATGAGAGCAATAATTTCCGTAACAAAAAAACCTGACTTTAAGAATAAGTGATGCAGATGCAAATGGTCCGGCATAAAAGGTGATTTTCCCAGAAACATCCTGCGTAACATAACGCTGACAGTGTCCAAAAGAGGGATGGCAAAAAGCCATGTCGCAGTGATTGGAGTCATTGCCGGTGTTGGTCCCTGTGAAAGATCGATAAGCAACCAACATAATACTAACCCGACAAGCATACTGCCATTATCCCCTAGGAAAACACGCGCACTACGTTTTGAAGCATAACGCAGGTTGTAATACAAAAATCCTGACAAACCACCTGAGAGCGCACAAATCAGTAAAAGATTATCCTGATCACCGGCTTGAAATGCCACAACTCCCATTAATGCTAAGCTTGCCAGAGAGATGATCCCGATAGTCCATCCATACCATCAATCATATTGATCGCATTGATGCCACCGATTAATGCAATTACAGTAAAAGCTGCTGCAATCCAGTGGGGTAATTGAAGAAATTCCCCTGAAAATAAATGACCGAGTGAATGAACAATCATATCTCCATTCATAACCATAACGAGTGCAACGCCACCTTGCACGACAAAGCGAAACTTATATGAGAGCCTAATCGTGTCGTCTATAAACCCAGTGACAAATAAAACGGTCGCGCAAATCCCCAACACTATCCATTTAGATGAAGTTTCAGCTTCTACCGGATCAAATACCAGCAATGTAAACAATAAAACCGTCAATAATCCTATACCACCAACAAACGGAGTATTTGCTTCATGAAGCTTATGTCCATCTCCGGGACGGTCTACTATTCTAATGATACCTACAAGATGAGTGGCAACACGAATAGCAATTGCAGATGTGATTGAACAAAATAAAAATAGTAAAAACAAATCCAAAACATCAATACTATCCATATTCATTTCAGGGCTTCCCTTTTTATTAAGGTAAAAATTATTATGATTTTTTCTTATTTAAGGAAATCTTTTCATCATTCACTGATATGTCCCTTTTACCAAAAACCTAAGACATTGATTAATAAGAGTTAGCATGGTGCCACTCAAAAAAACGTGATGAAAATCAGAACTTGAATAGCATAACTGCATATCATTAACGTTTTGTGACTTCTTTACTTCTGGTAATTTTAATTTGAAGATACTCATTATTCAACACTTAATAATTACTTTTGAAAAAACTTAAGATCCGCTTTCGAATCGAATAGAAAAATATTAAGTTTTCTTCAATGGCAGCTCCAACACAACTCTTATCACATAAATAGCAACCCATTAAAATCCTTGAAGATTCAGACCAATAATGATTAATGATATATGCTTTATTGAAATGCACAATAGTAAGTTTGATCTAATAAAACAGGAGTTTCTTGAAAATGATTCATCGTAAAATATAGGTTCGAATTATAATTGATAGCATAGGAAATTAAATGCCAATCCAACTAGCGGACTCTATTAGAAAAATAAATCTAAATCCTATCAGAATTCTTGCATAGAATATCCGCTAAAAACCCCAAAAGATATAGATGTAAGCCTATGTTTTTCCACATATACAGTTAATTTGTTGTAAAAATGTCTATTTGCGAGTGCGCACATTGCAATAGCCGTGCAATCGGCAATTTTGAATCAATACTTTCACCCAACAACTGATTCAATAATTGTTGTTTAACTTTGCCAACAACAACCAATGCAATATGGTCACTTTGTCCTAGTATGGTTAGCGAAAGACTCACTCGAAGTGATGGAGCAATAGGAGGAGCAACGGCCACACAATACTGCGTTGCGAGCAAATCAAAATGCATGCCGGGAAATAAAGAAGCGATATGTCCATCCTCACCCACCCCTAAAACTGTAAGACTTGATGGTTGTGGTAGCTTACTCAAGCGTTGATTGATTTCTTTTATAGCAGTAAAAGGATTATCGTGGTGTGTTTTAAGGCCAATGAAAAATGTGTTTTGGGGCAAATAGTCTAGCAGGTGCTTTTTCACCAGCTTTTCATTGGATTGCTCATCGGTTACATCGACCCAGCGCTCATCGCTGAGTGTGATGACAATCCGCTCCCAAGGTAAAGAGCATTTTGCTAAAACAGGGAGATATTCACGTGGTGTATTCCCACCAGGCACAACGAGAGAAGCAAACGATTTTTTCTGAAGTGTTTTTCCCAAAACATCACTGGCATATTCGGCAAAAGCCTCACTAAGCTGTGCCATGCTAGAAAAATTGTGACGTTGCAATGAAAAACTCATCTTTATTTTTTCAGATGGCCAACTCGCGTAAATCCGGAACAATCTCAATATGGGCTGGAAAGGGATTAAGATCGCCCGGAAAAACACGTCCAAGAAAAGCGGTACCGTTCGCCACCGCACCTTCATAATCCGCCATGGCATCGCCGATCACAAGTACATTTCCCGGTTGAATTGCATATTTGGTTAAAATTTCTGCGATAATGGTTTTTTTTGACGCAGGTGAACCGCGCACTTCTTTAAAGTAAGCGTTCAGGCCACGGCGCTCTATGATAATCTTCAATTCACTTTCCGGCGTACCAGAAGCAACAAATAATGGAATTTTTTTAGCTTGTTGCTGTATTAACTCGGTTGCTCCCGGAACCGCTTTAGCAGCGATAACTGCCTCAACAACCAGTTCTGAAAAACGAATATCCAATTGTTTTTCTTCTGCCTCCGTGAGAGGTGGTTTGTTAAGATAGTATTCTTGAAAATAGCGGAATTTATGATAGCGCGATATGCCACCGTTTTGCGTGTGAAATTCCACCACTTTAGCAACGATATCTTCACCATAGGATCGATACAAATTTGCAAAAGCCTGTGTTTTGATCTTACCCGATTCCGCCACCACACCATCAAAATCAAAAATGATTGCCTGCCAGTTAAAATGCTTCATGCTTATGGCTAAGCCCTATTATCTGATGAGCTTGGTAATGAATCCTCAGCTTCATCACCGTGATGTAAATCTTGGTGGATTTCCCGTAAACAATCCAATAAACCTTGACCAAGATCGACATGTTCGTTTAATACCAGTTTGCGGCCAATGCGCGGATGAAAAGCATATGGCGTGATCTCGTAATGATGCACCGCATTTGCTTCATCAAAATGCAGCTCTACTGACCACGGCAGGATTTCTGAAATCATTGTCATGACGTCTTTGATGCGCATTTTCTCTTGTCCGGTTAATATCAAATGTCGGTTAGCGAATTCCGGCGCCAAGATTTGTACACTCATGCGAGCAGCATCTTCCACATGAATATATTCACGCATAGCTTCGCCGCTGCCTTTATAAGTAATTGAATGATTTTTAACCGCTTCCAATAACATTCGGTAAATACCGTTACGTTTGTCGGCACGACGTCCATACAAAGAACCATAGCGCAATATGTTGTAGTCCAAGCCATAGCGTTCGTGATAAGTTTCTGTAAAACGTTCGGCAGCTTGCTTACTAGCGCGATAAAACGAGCCGGACTCAGAATATACATATACGCTGCTGGCAAATACGAATCGGCGTGCACCAGCGATACGGGCAGCTTCCAGTACATGCATATTGCCTAAAACATTAATGGTCGCAGTGGGAATCGGTTTGTTATGTGCCTCGTCTATATCTGCAATGGCGGCAAAATTATAGACAACAGAACAATCCCTTGCGGCTTCGATCACCTGATCAAGGTTCATAATATCGCCAATAATCATTTCCTGATCAGGTTTTAGATGAGGTGATGCACTGCGGTCAAAAAGCCGCACTTGATAGCCTGCAGAAGACAAAGCATCAGCTACATGACTCCCCAGAAAACCACTAGCACCGAATACGATGACTCGTTCGTTGGCTATCGCGTTATTACTCATTTAATAGCACCCACTCTCATGAGTCCTTGCAAGAGATTCTCTGCGGCTTCAATTTCCATACGTTGGCGCGATTCTCGAGCAAGTGAACCAACATGCGAAGTCAAGGTAATATTACTACAAGTACTCAGCTCACCTTGGTAGGGTTCTTGTTCAAATGTATCTAGCGCAGCTGCACTAACTCTGCCACTATTGAGCGCTTCGGCCAATGCACACTCATCTATGAGCCCACCCCGTGCCGCATTGATAATAATTGCCTCAGATTTCAATGACGCAAATGCTTTCCTGTCAAGTAAGTGGTGTGTTTGCGGTGTATAAGGCAGGTGCAAGGTAATGATGTCTGCTGAACCCAGTAATTTTTCTAATGGCATCAATGTGACACCCTGCGGTACTTGTGTAGCAAACGGATCATGTGCGATCACCTTGGCCTCAAAAGCTTGGCACAGCCTAGCGACACGGCGACCAATGTGGCCAATACCGATAATCCCCACTGTTTGAGCCGCTAGCAATCGGCCTTGCAACCGCGGCCATTCGCCTTTACGTACTGCTTGATCAATCTGGTTGATTTGTCGCAATAACGACAACATCAATCCCATGGTAAGTTCCGCAACTGCTTGGGCGGGTGCTTCTGGCGTGTTCAATACAGCAACCCCGTGATCTTGAGCGGCATTCAGATCAACACTATCCAATCCAGCGCCACAACGGGAAACGACTTTGAGCGTGGGTGTTGCTTGAAAAACACGCTCAGTCAATGGTTCGATACCAGCAATTAAGCCAACCGCTTCACCACGCAATAGTTCAATGATTTCATCCTCTGTCAATTTGCGTCGGTGCGGATTGGTGACAATGCGAAAACCTTTTTGTATCAGTTGCTGCAGCGGTGAATTATGATCGATATCGAACGAAGAAGTAGAAATAACCAGTGTGTTCATCATTTTTTCAGTGTTGCACGAATGCTCTGTAAATGCGTGCGGCAAATCGAATCCAGAATACGGATATCCAGGCTATAGCCGAGAAAATTAAACCCTGCCTGAATACGTTGTTGCAATGCTTGTGGATCAGGCTCAATGACATGAATGCCTCCCGGTTTTTGGGCGCGATGCCCGGCTTGCATGATTTGAGTAATCGCCGTCTGCACATCAGGATGATTAAGGTCACCCGGTCGCCCCATCGAACCCGATAAATCATAAGGCCCAATGATATATCCATCCACACCGGGTACTGCAAGAATATCATCAATCGCTTTGACCGCATCGACATGTTCGATCATGACGATGACAACAGCATTATCCTCCAACCATTGCCGGTAAGACTGGAAACTGTTGCCATAACCTTGTGCACGAGCCAGACCGACACCGCGCTGCCCACGTGGCGGATAATATACGCCACTGACAGCAACCTCGGCATCTGCGGCAGATTTAATCATGGGCACCATGATGCCAGTAGCGCCGGCATCCATGACACGTTTAATCAGATCTGGATGATTAGAAGTCAAGCGCACGATGGCTGGGCATTGCTTGCCATCAAGCACTTGAATGAGTGCCTGCACTTCGCTCAATTCGAGCACGCTATGTTCCATGTCTAGAACTATCCAGTCGAAACCAGCCTCAGCCATGATCTCGGCGATTGAAGAATGACCTAACGTAACCCAGGACCCTATTGTTAACTCGGATCGATTCAAGCGTGATTTTAATGACATAAAGGACTCAGGATTCCGAAAGGTTAATAACGCGATAGCAAGGGGTCATCATTCATGAGCTTTTCGACTTTCGCCAGATCCGCAGGGGTATCGACCGCTTGCGTATTAAATTCGGTGTGAACCATTCTTACCGAAAGACCATGCTCCAATAGACGCAGCATATCAATTGACTCATGTTGCTCCAACGGAGTCGGCGGCAAGTTTGTATATTGGAACAATATTTCTCGACGAAATGGAATGATACACACCTGTTTATAGGCCTCTGTATTGGCAAAACCCGATTTTGCCAGCGATGGAATTGGGCGACGTGACATATACAATGCATCGTTCTGCCTGTTCATGACCACTTTAATCGTATTGAAATCCATGTAATCCGCTTCGTTATCAATTTTACGCACCAGATTCACGCAACCCAATCCCGGATTGTTTTCAAATGGCGCAATAGCCGCATCAATCATATCCGGATGCGTCATGGGCTCATCGCCTTGCACCATCACAATCAAATCCGCATCCAGCTTTTCAACTGCCTCAGCAACGCGATCGCTGGCGCGTTCATGCGTATCAGCTGTCATGATCACTTGCGCGCCAAACCCTTGCGCCACTTCGCGAATTTCCTCATCGCATGTAGCAATATAGGTTGCATGCAAAGATTTGCTCATCGCAACACGTTTATAGATATGCTCAATCATGGGGCGCCCCAAAATCTTGGCGATTGGCTTGCCGGGAAAGCGCGAAGAACCGATGCGGGCAGGTATGACAGCAATTGTTTTCATGAAAATAGGGTGCAAATGAATGTGTGGGAGTGTAAAAAATCAAACCAAAATAATTTCATGGATTATCAGGTTTTTCCCCCACTTTGAGCAATAGCTTTATTAAAGATGCCGTCGATATTTCATAAACTCATGCTATCGATAGCACACTGTCAACCATAGCAGCGCTATAAATCAGGGTTCATGAAGAATCATTCGGTTTGCGGCACCACTCTCGGTTTTCCCTGGTTATCAACCGCCACATAGGTCAGCACTGCTTCGGTAACCTTGATACACACCTCATCACCACCTTCGCGCGCACCGCGTTGTGCATATACTTCAACATCCACGGTAATCGAGGTGCGCCCTATCTTTAGGATGTCCGCGTAGAAACTGACAAGATCACCCACAAAAACCGGTTGTTTGAATACGAAGGAATTGACCGCAACAGTCACCACCCGGCCGCAAGCCCGGCGAATCGCAGGTATGCTACCTGCCGTATCAACCTGAGACATAATCCAGCCGCCGAAAATATCACCCGCATAGTTAGTATTCGCAGGCATCGGTACAGTACGCAAAACAGGTTGTTTATCGGGTAAACATACATGTAATGATGAATGATCAGATGAAGTGTTCATAATAAATTGTCAGTCAATTGTGTGTCGTCAAAACACCTTGGATATGCGCAATCTGAATTAAAATATGCCTTAACTTTAGCTAAAAGCTGCTTTGCCATCCTAATACATTTGGCATTATGTTGCTAATGTTTAGCAACTTTATTTTTGCTCACTCAAGATAGATTGATTTGCGAGAGCACAAATCCCAATATGCTAAACTATTTATGTTGCAGAGGGTTGGGCTACTGGCGTTCCGGTCAGAGCACAAATCCCAATATGCTAAACTTTTTCTCCTCTCTTCAGGACGATCTTCTGCGTTCCGGTCAGAGCACAAATCCCAATATGCTAAACTATCTGGTTTCTGGGGATTCTGTTAATATTAGTTCCGGTCAGAGCACAAATCCCAATATGCTAAACTTGGTGTCCTATCTAAATGGCGCAACGCCTAGTTCCGGTCAGAGCACAAATCCCAATATGCTAAACTTCATGCCAATGAAAGCGAATAAAAAAGTAGGTTCCGGTCAGAGCACAAATCCCAATATGCTAAACTGTCTGCAGCAAATTCTTGAAAATAACATTCGTTCCGGTCAGAGCACAAATCCCAATATGCTAAACTCGATATGGAAAGAATCCTCCGGCGCGCGCAGTTCCGGTCAGAGCACAAATCCCAATATGCTAAACTAATGTACTTGAATACGATTCGTTTTGGGCAGTTCCGGTCAGAGCACAAATCCCAATATGCTAAACTAGCTGCACATTAACCTCATGATTGTTATGAGAGTTAATGTGCATGCAAGTGAATAAATTTTGATATTTCTCAGAAAAGTTCATATTGCTCAGGTGGTTTTTTGCTCGGTTGTTTGGCTTTTCCGCTGAAAGTAATAATGCGTTCGTATTGCTTGTCGGTAAACTGCAGAATATTCACTTTACCCCCTACAGGCAAGCTTCTTTCTACCTGAGTGCAATACGTGTCGATCTGACTCTGGCTGCTACAGAAGCGCATATAAACAGAAAACTGCGACATCTCAAAACCCATATCTAACAAAGTATTACGAAAATCCGTTGCAGCTTTGCGCTCAGCTTTTTCAACAACGGGTAAATCGAACATGACTATGATCCACATTAACCGATATCCGGAAAGCATAGCACGTTAATCCTCCAGAAATGATGCGGCTAGGTCAAGGGGCAATCCTGGCAAAGGCAAATCAAGCTTATTTCTTTCCTCCATAAAAACTTGCGCCAGTGAGACGGCAAGTTTCTGCGTACAAACTATCAGAGGAGTTGCGCCTGCGCTAGTTTGCATATCATCGTATAGCGTTCTTACCAATTCACGTTTGCTTTCTGGTGTTATCTGGGTTTCCCCGTGTCGATATAATTGCCAGACTTTCAGATCTATCACAGGGCGAAAAGGCTCCATTAAATCATCCACCAACCGCATTGCATTGCCTTCGTTGCTGTGATGCAATCCAATGGTTGGATGCAACCCTGCCGCAACCACTGCGCGCGCGGTGGTTGCGCGCAAAACGGTATAACCGTAATTGAGCATGGCGTTGACACCATCACCTTGTTGATCGCGGCGAAAATCATTTCCAAACAGAAGTCCCCAATAACGCCGTGCTCCTTGGGCTTCGAAATTGTCTGGATCGCCCGAACGCACTTTGCGGACTAAAGCAGACAGAGGAATAAATGGTGCACCCGCAGCTTCCAGTGCATCAGCTTGTTGTTGCAGCTTTGACTTGACAACTTCTGCCCAAAGGCGCTTTTTAAGCGGTTGGCTGGCGGCTAGTTGCGCATCAAATCGTTTTGCTTGTTGATAGTTGCCATCTATCGTCAGCACCATACCTACCGCATTGTGATTGGCAGCACATAATACAAAAGGAGCGCAACGCTCGGCCAACGCCACCAAGAGGTTATTGGTATAGCTCAAACCATGTGCATTGGCGATCACAGCAGCAATATCATCCAGCGGTATCTGCCCCAATTCCTTGCGTTCGCCTTCGGTATCTTTTACCACCAGGAAGCCGCGTGATAGGAATAAGTGCCGCCGGTCATCCGCTACTTCGACAATGCAACCTATCATCTGAGTTACCCCTTAAAACCAGGGGCACGAAGCTCGCCAATAGGGGAAATACTGACTTGTCGAGCTCTAGCTTTCTGTAGGGAACCTGCCATTTTTGAAATATAAGCAAATGAATCTTCCTTACTGCGATTTCTTGCATCGACATTTGCTTCGCTTACGTCAGCCATGAATATCTGCCCGTTGCCGCTTAATGTTGCAATTCGCATTGTGCGTGATTCTCCACTCACATCTAAACGCACTACGTCATCGATCATTAATCGCATCACCAATGGTTTTTTGCTAACACTCAAATCTGGGTGCCGGAGCTGCGCTGTACCATGCTCACGCACCAACTGATAAGCATTGAATGTGGAAATAACTTCACCTTCCCATTTTCCATTTTTATTACGCACAATCTCGATACAGTAATTACTGTCACCCTTGTATCCTTTGTATGGTTTTGGCTTGCCAGTTGGTAGCAAACCATGTCTATCTATGGCTTTGGCATCGGAAATTTCAATGACTTTAAGGTTGTCCTCTATGCATTCACGCTTTCCATCCACCATTTTATGAAAACTGACTTTGCCATTTTCCCGTAAACCATAAGCTGTATCGTTATGCATAGCGCCTTCATGACTATGATCTGGTTTATGGCTAACCCAAATAGCGTCAATGGCACGCTTTACATGTTCCCGGTAGTTTTCCCATGGCAATGGCATTTTTTCTACTAAGCGATTCAATTGTTGCTCACGTGCGCTGGCACTAGCCTTGGCAAAACGCTGTAATAAGCCTTGATCCGTCACGGCGATTACGCAGGCATCCACTGCATGGTGGCGATGATCGTTACGGTTCTTTTCACCATTTAAACCGAGGACATCGTTCAGACCGAATTTTGCGCGTAGCATAGCGGTCATGCGACCGGGAATGACGCGCGTATTGGGACAAATCAAGCTCATGTATTCACGTGCTACCTTGCTGAGGTGGCGAGTGTCGTTCAGTGCTCGTGCCAAAAATCCTGCGTCGTCTTTCAGCCATTGTTGGTAGCCATTTTCGCCAAAGCGATAACGCTTGGCTTTGGACATTTGTTCAGCTCTGGTGAGAATGCTTGCATAATCCCAGTCTTGAGCGGCAAAATCGTTCCGCGCATCCCAAGGCGTGCGATTACCCTTGATACGATTGGCCTGACGGAGTGCCACTGTTTTGTTGTTAAGGCTGTCGTCGAGTGTTTGCGAAAAAGGCAGAATATGTTCAATTTCCACCTCATCGCTTAACAACATGGCGGCACTGATTTGAGCGCCAGAATACGGGCAACGCCGATCTGCGACATTTCTCGGATTGAGTTCCTCCCACAAGATCATTTTTTCAATGTCGTCGCGCCTGACACGTTCTTCACCAATTTGTAAAGTCTCTGCAATGGTAGTGCGCAACCGCTTGTTACGATTTTGATTCTCGGCTTGTCGCTTGTTTTCTTCATCACGCTGATCTTTGCTTTGTTTTAAGTCACGCGCCACTTCAACTATCACTTTGCTGGGATGGCCGTAGCGTTTGATAAGTGCATTTACCACAAGGCGAACTTGGTTCAATCCAATATGCACGGTGGGGTTGGCTATTTTGCCATAACGTTTCTCAGCAGGATCTTCTGTTTTACCGCTGCCAAAACCGACATGGCGTTGGAGATATTCACCGTAGTAAGGCAACTTCTTGTGGATATGAAATTCCTTGATTTCACCTGAATCCTGATCAATGCTTTTGGTCTTGAAAGTGATGCCGGGAATTTCAGTGTTTGAACCAAGCCGACTATGATGTTCAAAACCAGCCGCTTGCACAGCTTTATCATACGTCACTACATCACGGCGCAATTCCGGCAGAATCCGTGCCAGTGCTTTTGCGCATAAGCTGCCATAGCCTTCTGGCAATCCTACATTAGCGATGGATTCTGCGCATTTTTCATCAATACCTGTTTCATCTTGTAGCCAGCGCACAAGCTTGGCTTCGTTTTCTTCCTTGATCAATTGCAACACGATGGCATCTTGTTTGGTTTCATCGAATGCAAACCAGGCATCGCCAAAATGTTCTTCTTTGCCAAGAATGGCGCTGGTGGTATTGCCTTTGAGTTCTTCACGTTTCGGATCTTCAAAATTGAACTGAACCGCACCGCCAACCCAAAGTAATTTCTTGATTTGCGTAAAGGTAGGCTTACTGTTTTTTTCTAGCGCAGCAATCAGCTCATCACGCTGCTGCAAAGTCAGCGATTCTTCCTTCAATCCTTCCCGCAGGATACGCAGATTATTAACCTCCTGATACATGCGGAAGCGTTGAGTGCTGGGTAAGGCTAACGGTGCACGCTCTTCGTCTGGCATGAATGCACAACGCCCTGGTTTGACGGGTTTAAGCGGGCGCTGATGCAGCAGCACATCTTTCAGGTCGGTGCGAGCAGCTTCGCTGAACAAGGTTGGATTTAATTCCGCCTGTTTTTTCCAGAGCTCATCAAACTCATGTTCAATCATGGCACGATCGATGTAGAGATCATAGTACTTATCGATTCTTGTCTTACCGTCTTCCTTGGTGACTTTGTCTTGGCGGTAGCGAGCACGAACGGTTTGACCTGCTTCATTGCGCTGGTGTAGCCATTCCCCTACCGTGCGGCAGTTTTCGGTTTTGAGTATTTCGCGAAGCTTGTTGATAGCGGTTTTCAATGCACCGCTGTCGTTATCTTTTTTATCCGTTTTGCGGTTACTTTTGAAGCCACGCCGTTGGTTGATGTGAAACAATGCGCGACCAAATTCGGATGGGGTGAGCGCTTCATCCAGTCCCTTGGCACGTAGCGCATAAGGATTCAGAGTTTCCAATGCTTTGCGCTGTGTTTCATCAGCAGGAAAGAAACCATATTCGATGAGTGTACGCATCATGCGTGCCTTGCGCTTGAGCAAACGGTCACGGCGGCGACGCATGGTGCGGGCTTCACGGCGTGTTACCGCCAGCGAAGAGCCGTCTTTTGGATTACGGCCGTCTGAAAAAATACGTACCCCTGCTTTGATGACTGCACAAGGTTGATGATTCGCATCCAATCGGATCATTGCCCAGCCCAGTGAGGTTGATCCTAAATCGAGTGCCAGCCGATAACACATCTTATGCAACATGGTGTATTCTCCAGTTGTAAGTAAGGTTTCTATATGATTTTATTGATTATTTTATAGATCACTATTAGAATATGCAACGAAATAGTCTATTGGGATTTGTGCTCTGGACGCTAACAAGCAGAAAGATGCACCAAATGTAAGAGCCGCTACATGCGGCTCTTTTTATTCCTAAAATGTAGTGGGTAAAATATGCGCAGCAAATTCAAGAACCAACTCACCAGTTAATTTATTTCCTACTTATCATTTGAAATGGAATCGTTATTTGAAATTGCCGAGGAATGCTTATCGGCCGATGGCATTCAGCAAAAAATTCATTTGACCCAGCAAACTTTTCAACTATGGCAAAACAATCAATTGTCGCTCGACTCAATGGCACCTCCCAAAGCCATTACTCAACCGGGCCTTCCTAATAAGCCCGTTCTGATAGCGCCTAGTGAAGTACCGAGAAGACATTTAGGGACACAAGCTGGACTAATTGCGCTGATTCACGCTGTCGCGCACATCGAATTCAATGCAATTAATCTCGCTTGGGATGCCGTGTATCGTTTCCGCAATCTTCCAAAACAGTATTATCAGGATTGGATTCAGGTCGCCACTGAAGAAGCACACCATTTTCAGTTGTTGCATCAACGATTGCTCGAACTCGGCAGCGATTACGGTTTCTTACCGGCCCATAATGGACTGTGGGACATGGCAATGCGCACGGCATTTGATCCGATGGTACGTATGGCATTGGTGCCGAGGGTTTTGGAAGCCAGAGGATTAGACGTAACGCCCAATATGATCCAAAAATTGCAACAAGCGGGCGACAAAAAAACAGTCACTATCCTTGAAATCATTTTACGTGATGAAATCGGACATGTAGCCATTGGATCACATTGGTTTAAGTACTTCTGCGAACAGCGCGGATTAGATTCTGAACAAACCTTCCGAGAACTAATTCATCGTTACTTCACTGGACAAATTGTCGGCCCGTTTGATTATCAAATCAGAGCGCAAGCTGGCTTCAGCCTGAATGAATTAAATACCCTGCAAAGTATTGCCAAGTCAAAAGCAAATCCGCCCAACACAACGCCAACTTAACAAAATCATTGCTATACGCTAACACTACCAAGGTTATTTTGCGCGTTCAAATCGATAAAAAGCCAACATACCCATCAAATTAGGAAAAATGTGTACGGGACGGTAATTGCTCATGACGCGGCACTCAATTATGTGGGCATTGCAACGGCGGCAGAGTGCTTCGAAATCATTCAATGTACACAAATGAATGTTAGGCGTGTCATACCAATGGTAAGGTAGTGCTTTGGATATCGGCATCTGGCCCAAAGCGACTTGCACGCGGTTGCGCCAGTAACCGAAGTTTGGAAAAGATACGATACCTTGTTTCCCGACGCGCAACATTTCCTGAATAATGTCTTCGGTATGGCGCATTGCCTGCAATGTCTGCGATAAGATGACATAGTCGAACGAATCTGATTCAAAACTCGACAATCCAGACTCCAAATCATTCTGAATAACATTAATCCCGTTATAAAAACAACTGAGTAGATTTTTATCATCAATTTCTACACCATATCCAAAAACGTTACGCGATTCACGCAAATAACGCAGCAATGAACCATCGCCACAACCCAGATCGAGTACTTTCTTACCCGGCTGAATCCATTCAGCAAGGGCAGCCAAGTCCGGACGCAGGGCTACTACTGAAAGGGGATTAGTGTCATTCATGGTTTGTTGTAAATAGTCTGTCTAAACTGCAATATTGTTTAAATAAGCGCGTACCAATTCATGATAGTGGTCGTCTTCCATTAGGAAAGAATCATGCCCCTGATTTGAAGCAATCTCTGCATAACTTACGTTAAGATTGTTATCAAGTAATGCTTTGACGATTTCCCTCGAACGTTCTGGAGAAAAACGCCAATCTGACGTGAATGACAAGATCAGAAAACTGGCTTTGACGGCCTGGAAAGCGGCACTTAAATCGCCGTCGTATGCATCCGCAGGATTGAAATAATCTAGTGCCTTGGTCATGAGCAAGTAAGAATTCGCATCGAATAAATCGGTAAATTTGTCACCTTGATAGCGCAAATAGGATTCAATTTCAAACTCCACATCATAACCAAATGACAATTCGTCTTTTCTCAGGCTGCGCCCGAACTTTGCTGCCATCGAGTCATTGGACAAATAAGTAATATGCCCAAGCATACGTGCCAAGCGTAGGCCGCGTCGCGGTAACGTGTCATAGGCGTAATAATTACCTCCATAAAATTCCTGATCAGTCAGAATCGCTTGTCGAGCAACATCATTGAACGCAATGTTTTGCGCGGTTAGATTTGCCGCTGCAGCGATGACCAAAGCATGTCGCACTTTCTCGGGATAATCGAGCGCCCACTGCATAGCTTGCATGCCACCCAAGCTTCCACCTAAGATGGCTGCAAATTGTTCTATCCCCAAATGCTGGGATAGCTTCTCCTGCGCTTCCACCCAATCTTCTACAGTCACCACCGGAAAACTAGCTCCATAAGGCTTTCCTGTTTTGCTATCGATGCTTGTCGGCCCAGTCGATCCATGACATCCACCGAGATTATTCACACCAATCACAAAAAAACGCTTGGTATCAACTGGCTTACCGGGACCCACCATATTGTCCCACCAGCCAAAGCTTTTTTCTTTGTCAGCATACACACCGGCAATGTGATGATTGCCCGATAATGCATGACAAATCAGAATCGCATTGGATCTAGCAGTATTGAGCTCGCCATAAGTCTCGTACACCAGATGATAACTATCCAGCGTTGCACCGCTTTTTAACTGCAATGGCCTGTCAATATGAACATATTGAGGTGTTACTACACCTACCGATTTTGTATCTTGCATGAGATGTCAGGAAGAAACTCCGAAGCAACGATTCCGTTTTAGCTGAATATTATAGCGTCAAAGATCCACCCAGACTAATTATTCAACTTTGTTAACAAAGCCTTTATTTTGTCGGATTGATCCGATTTGATGATCTTACGCACTAATGGAGCGATATCGGGCATGTGGCTCTTGAGAATTTGATCTTTCACCGTCAATACCTGAGCCGGATACATCGAAAATTGCTGCAATCCAAGACCAAGCAAAAGACGCGTAAATCGTTTATCTCCTGCCATTTCACCACAAACAGAAACCGATTTATTAGCACGTTTGGCGCTTTTGATAATATGCGAGAGCAACCATAAGATGGCGGGATGTAACGGATCGTATAAATGCGCTACGGTATCATCGATGCGATCAACAACTAGGGTATATTGAATTAAGTCATTGGTGCCAATCGACAAAAAATCCAATTTCCGCATAAAAATACCTAAACTCAGGGCCGCCGCTGGAATTTCGATCATGCCTCCAACTTGAATCCGTTCATTAAATGGAATTTTCTCGTCACGCAAACTGTCTTTAGCAATCTTAATCAGATTCACCGTCTGATCAATTTCTGCCGCGTGTGAAATCATGGGAATCAGGATGCGCACATCACCATAATGTGAGGCCCGTAAAATAGCGCGCAGTTGCGTATGAAACATTTTCGGCTCAGCCAAGCTCATGCGAATCGCGCGCAAGCCTAGCGCGGGATTCGTTGCAACATGTACGGTATCATTGAGATTTTTGTCGGCGCCCAGATCATAAGTACGGATGGTGACAGGCTGTTGATGCATTTCTGTCGCAACAGTACGGTAGGCTTCAAACTGCTCATCTTCAGTCGGTAAATCGTCACGATTCAAAAACAAGAATTCACTGCGAAACAAACCAATCCCAGTTGCTCCACTCGCTTTAACCTGTTGCATATCTTCGGGTAATTCGATATTGGCATATAGCTCTACCTGTGTACCGTCGAGTGTAACCGCGGCTACGCTTTTGAGACGGCCTAGCTTTTTCTTTTCTAATTCGAGCTGCCCTTGCCGCAACCGATACTCATCCAGAATGGATTTATCTGGATTAACAATAATAATCCCTTGCGTCCCATCGACAATCAGATAATCATCTTCCAGGATCAACTGATGCGCATGATGCAATGCCACGACAGAGGGTATATTGAGGCTACGTGCCACAATCGCGGTATGTGAAGTCGGACTGCCGAAATCGGTTAGAAACGCGACAAACTGATGTTGCTTATAATGCATCACATCCGCAGGACTCAGATCGTGCGCAACCAGAATACTGTCACCTGCGTGTTTCGGTGCCACAGGCAAATAACCTGAATGCCCCATCATCGCTTTGAGCACACGTTCGACGACCTGCGTCACATCAGCTTTGCGCTCACGTAAATAGGCATCCTCGATTGCCTCAAATTGCGATATCAATGCGTGCATTTGCTGTGACAGCGCCCATTCGGCATTGCAATAGGTTTCTGCAATCATAGTATGGGCTGCTTCGGATAACGTCGGATCATCCAGAATCATCAAATGCAACTCTAAGAATGCCGTAAATTCGGCACGCGCCGGCCCGTCAGGGACTGACTTCTGCAACGTTTCAAATTCCTTGCGAACAACAGCAAAAGCGCTATTCAAGCGCGCAATTTCTTTCTCAACTTGCTGATTGGGAACCAGATAATGGATGACTTCCAAGGCAGCTGGCGCTGCCAAGTGTGCGTGCCCAATCGCAATGCCCTCAGATACACCGATACCTTGCAGGATAAAACTCATTCACCTTCACCAAAATAGTCTTCAATCAAGTCCGATAAAGCTGTCATCGCTTCCACTTCGTCGTCGCCAATCGTTTCTAATTGTATGCGCGAGCCCTTATTGGCGGCGAGCATCATCACCCCCATAATACTTTTTGCATTGACACGACGGCCATTGCGGGTCGCCCATACCTCGGATTTAAATTGACTCGCTAGCTTGGTAAGCTTTGAAGAAGCTCGAGCATGCAGCCCTAATTTGTTAATAATTTCGACTTCTTTAATTTGCATGATCAGAATCCGAATTGACATGAACCACACCCTGCTGCCCACCGCTGAGCGCTTTTTGAACTACCACCGTCAAAGGCTCATGGCGATAAGTCAAAACACGCACCAACATAGGTAAGCTTGCACCGGCGATACACTCCACTTTGCCGGCTTGCGCTAAGCTCGTACTGACATTGCAAGGTGTAGCGCCATACATGTCGCTGAGTACCAGCACGCCGTCTCCACTATCCAATTCATGAATCAATGCGCTTGCTTTAGCAAAAATAGCATCGGGCTGATCTTGTTTAAACACGCCCAAATGGTTGAGTTGCGGCAATGGCACTCCCATGACGTGCGTAGCACAACTAATCAAGTTCTCCCCCAGGTTTTCATGGGTAATAAGTAAAATACCAATCATTTGCGTTAAAAATTGTGGGAATTATTTACGATACTAAAATTACAACAGGATAGCAGTATTTCACAAGGCAATTCGTTATTCAAACGCAACTGAGAGATATCAAAGAGACAAACCAATCATCAGGCTCCGGAATCACCCACTTTTGCATCGGTAAAAACAGGATAAATTTTGACGGTTTTGACCACACGGTTTTTGGTTTGGATAATCTCCATAGGGTAATTAGCAATGCTTAGGCTCACCCCCGCCTCGGGTATATCCCGGAAGTGTTCTACAATCAAGCCATTTAGTGTTTTTGGCCCATCCAATGGAAACTGGAAATTCAATTTTCGATTTAAATCTCGCAATAACGTACTTCCTTCGACAACGATACTGCCGTCCTCTTGCTTTAAAAAAGTATTCATCTGAGCCGGCGCTTGCGTAGTAAACTCGCCGATAATCTCTTCCATGATGTCTTCTAAAGTCACCAGTCCCAGCCATTCACCATATTCGTCCACCACCAATCCAATACGTCTCTGATTTTCCTGGAATAATTGCAATTGAGAAAACAAAGGTGTCCCAGAAGGAATGAAATAAGGTTTATGAAGGACTTTCTCGAGCGTTTCCACTGTGATTTTGCCATTTTGCATTTGATTTAATATCTTGCGCACATGGATAATGCCAATGATGTTATCCACGCGCTCCCGATACACCGGAAGCCGTGTATGGTGGCATGTTAACAACTGGGTTTGAATAGTTTCATCATTGTCACTCATATCAATGGCTTCAACCTGACTCCGCGGTACCATGACATCATCGACCGTGATCGTTTCTAAGTCGAACAAATTCAGCAGCATACTTTGGTGCTTATGTTGAATAAAGTGTCCGCCTTCCAGCACCAAGGTTTTGAGTTCTTCAATACTGATTTTCTGTTCTAATTCATTTCTTTCCGGATTTAAACGAAACAATATCAGTAAGCCACGCACAAACAAATTGACGAACCAGACAATGGGGTAACAAATGATCAATAAAGGCGTTAACACATAGCTTACAGTCAAGGCGATGCGTTCAGGATATGCTGCTGCAATAACTTTTGGTGTTATCTCACTAAAAATCAGAATGGCAAATGTTATTGCAATCGACCCCAAAAACAATGCTAAATCGTCATGACCAAATAACATGGCAACGATAACGGCTACAAGCGTCGCTGAAGCGGTATTAAGCAGGTTATTACCCAACAAAATCACCCCCAGCAATCGATCCGTATGATTAAGCAGTCTGATGGTCAAACGTGCGCCACGATGACCTTGTTTTGCGAGATATCGCAAGCGATGGCGATTGATCGCCATCATGCTGGTTTCAGATAAGGAAAAAAAACCAGATAAAATGAGTAAAAAAACCAATGCAATAAGCATGGTATACAACGACACGTCTTCCAAGAAGCACCTTTATACTATAATAAGGCTGTTAGTATTAAAAATCACAATGAGTTACTATGGATGATATATTTTGGATGCTTACTACTGTTTGTCAATGATAATCAAAAAATCAACAAATACGTAATGCGAATCTTCAAAGCATGAATCACTCGATCCATTAGAACAAATAAACAATCATTATAAGACAATGCATTAATATCCTATATCTCATTACTCCCTGAACGCTTTCGCTGTAATCAAAGTATCCGTCATCAACTTTTTGCTGGGAACAAGAACCTACTGTGATTTGTTACGAACATCCACTTAATGAACGTATACGCACTTTGCTGCGGCTTGAAAATTTGTTCAGCAAAATTGACTTCTTTTTAACCAAAGACACGCCTACTGAACACCATGCTGCGCTAGTTGCCTTATTTGAAGTTCTAGAAATCACTGCGCGCGCTGACATCAAATCCGATTTACTACAAGAGCTTGAGCGACAAAAACATCTTCTTGAGGCGCTACGAAAAAACCCCAATGTCGATGAAACAACGCTGAATACTGCGCTAGGCAACATAAGGAGCACTTTTAGAGAAATGCTGGATTTACCCGGCAAAGTTGGTGAGCATTTGCGGGAAAATGACTGGCTTATGTCCATTAAACAACGCATGGCCATACCCGGTGGTTGTTGTGTTTTCGATTTGCCTTTCTATCATTATTGGTTAAACCTCGACACCGAAAAACGCCATCAAGACTTTAAAGAATGGTTGGGGCCATTCCAGCCCGTGCGCAACGCATTCGAGATCGTACTATATTTATTAAGAAAAAGCGGCAAAACGATAAAACTCACTGCTAATCAGGGTGTTTTCCAACAAACAGGCGCAGAGTATGCCGCCCATATGCTGAGGCTCAATTTAAGTGACGATCTTCCCTGCATACCCGAAATCAGCGCCAATAAATACGCCTTGAATATTCGTTTTATTCCGATCAAGTCAACACAAAAGAATAAGACTTACGAAGGTGATGTAGCATTCGAGCTGACTTTCTGCAATCTATAACGATATTTCAAATTATCTCATCCAGTAGCACCCAAAAATTCAGTCATGGGAAAATCCATCGCAAAAGCAGATGAAGATGACTTACTTTTACTTTGTCGGCAAAAGGCATCGCTCAACCACTCAGCGCTTAGGGATAATCTCAAAGGCTCTAGACTAGGAGAGATTAATAAATATCTGATGAGTTGCCATAGTTCACTAGCAAGTTCATCTGGCGAATACCAATCCATGTGTGCCGGCGTCAGCGAATCATAGAATTATTCGCTTTTTTGTTGTAACTTAACGCTTGCCAAATTGTTCTGATATCAGTCATTTTATGTTGTATCAGTAGTGTAATAGCAATTTCTTCTATCGCTGCATATAAGCAAAATAACGTAGCTATTCTGAAAGGCCAAGTTAGGATTTCAGTAAAAAGTAGAATATAGCTCACTATCGTCACAGCTACCGCCAATTTCACACTCCATGTATGATAGCTAATCACAGTACGAAATTTAATAATGCCTACCAGTACTGGTAAGGTAAAACTCAAGACAATGATCATAAAATAAAACTGCTCACGCATTATGATGTCTGGCCACAATACCCAGGCACAAATTGCCATGGTTGAGTAAATGATAAAGTCTCCCCAGCTGTCGAGGCGAGAACCCATCGTAGTGATTTGATTGAGCATTCTCGCTAGAAAACCATCCAGCACATCCGTAAATACTGCGAATACTATTACCCCAATGTACCAATTAGGCTGTTTTGTAAAAGCAAAGTAAAACAGTATCGGCGCCATGAGTATGCGAATTAAACTGACCAGATTAGGTAGATTGATTATCGTATCTTTAGTGTGATTCATCGCAGGTAACCTTTTATGAACATTAATGAGATTTTTTAAGTATCCTCCAATGATAAAGAAGATATGTAATCACCATATCAATGGCAACGAAGAAAACCACCAGCAGCAATACCTCCAATACTTCAAGATTAAAAGTATTCATCATCATGAAAGCGGGCAGAAACGATTCTGGTACTTGATCAAGCAAACAGGCTTTGCTACTTGGTTGCATCGCAAACCTGCGCTTAATGAAGCTGGATGATAAGTCGCCGACTACAGCGTAACATGCGATTAATATCCCCGTCACAAACGAATAATTCAGTAATGAAGCAGCCATTGCTGTCATCAACAATGCTGCAAAAATTCCCCGCCATGTTTTTGAAGAACCAAATACTGGATTGTTATCTGATAATGTGGCCCCAAAATCAACGGGAAGGTTTAAATTATCGCCAAGAAGTATCCGTATCAATATTGGCGAACCGTTTGCGATTATAATTAACAGCAATAGTTGTATAAATTCAATCGTCATTGTAGATTACGAAAGTAATAAATTTTTTACGAAATCCGGTTTCGCATTTGACGGATAGCAAGCAAAAAAATTCAGGAGCGGTATGTCCAGTACTTCGCTTAAAGTTCTAACATATAATATTCATAAGGGGTTTAGTGCTACTAACTTACGTTTCATTCTGCATGAAATCAAGAGTTCATTGCGCCATATCAACGCCGATATAGTTTTTCTGCAAGAAGTACACGGTGAACGCACTATATCAAACAATCGTTTTGCTGATTGGCCCAATAACCAGCAATTTGAATTCCTAGCTGATCAGATCTGGCACCATTGCGCTTACGGTAAGAATGCCATCTACAAATCAGGCCATCACGGCAACGCAATTTTAAGTAAATACCCCTTTGTCGAGTGGGAAAACATCAACGTTTCGTTCTTAAAATCAGCCAGTCGAAGCTTATTGCATGGGACTATTCAAATCCCCGGAGTCGATCAAAGAATTCATATCATTTGTGTACATTTGGGGTTATTTGGACAAGAGAGAGAGCGTCAGCTCTCAACGCTGGCAAAACGTATCAACTCACATGTCCCAGCAAACGAACCGCTGATTATTGCCGGTGATTTTAATGATTGGCGCGGTCGTGCCGAGCATTACTTACATCGTGGCTTGGGCGTTAAGGAAGCCTTTAAAATCACCCATGGCTCATATGCACGCACATTTCCTGCCTGGTTGCCAGTGTTATCAATGGATAGAATTTATTACCGCAGTCTGGATATTGTTAACTGCGATCACCTCCATGGACAACCCTGGCGGCGCTTGTCAGACCACATTCCACTGATTGCTGAATTCAGATTGACTTAAATTCAAATCTCTTCTCGGCACAATAGAAAAGAACAAACCGTTAGAAGTTACAATTTAATGCTTAATAAGTGATTCCACTATGCTCTCATCAGTATTTGATTGCAAAACTGGTTGCGCAATTGGCGCAGAAAATAATTCTGGCTTATGCTCCAATGCAAGATCGAGTACTTGATCTACCCACTTGATAGAGTATATCGTCAATTGGCTTTTTATATTTCCAGTTGTACATGCACATAAATGTCATGGTGTTTGATTTTATCGATCAGATAAGACAATCCATTACTCTGGGAATCCAGATAAACAGTATCGGTCTATTTGTCGGCAGCGGGAGATTTTAGGGAATATGCTGCTTAGTGGATTGCGAGCGTGCAGGGTCAGATCAACAACAGCGCCAATCCAATTCCGGCAGCAGTTGCCAGCATACCGGAAATGCATTGCTTGGCGAGTAATGTGCTGCCGATGAAGCACACAAGACCGAGTTTGAAACCAATATTGGAGAGTATACCGAGTGAGATGGCCATTACGGTTTCGGTTGCTTGCAATTTACCCATTTCATATAAGCGCAAACTGGACAGCGTAATAGCATCGACATCAGTTAAGCCGGAAAGGAGCGCAACGGTATAAAGTCCCTTACTACCGGCAATATCGGATAGCCATGCGGAGCAAAACAAAATGATACCGTAAATCAATCCGAAAGCCGCTGCTGTACGGATTTCTGTGGGATTCTTGATTTTAGGCAAGGTTAGTCCGTTGTGGTGATTAAGTTGACGCCACCAATAGGCCGCGACAGCAGATCCGAGCATAAAGCCGCTACCCAGCACCGGTAACAATTGCAGAAAAATGCTAGGGGATGCGACTGCACTGACAATCGCCAAACGGATTAGTACGGTGAGATTGGCGATCAAGATGACGACTACGGCCAGGTGCGAGAAATCCTGGTTTTCAACGCTGCGGCGCGCATACACCAATGTTGTCGCAGTGCTTGAAACCAAACCGCCGAATAAGCCCAGTACTGCGCCGTGATGATGTCCGATCAGTTGCAAAGCCACATAACCCGCTAGGCTGACGCCTGAAATCAATACCACCATGAGCCATATCTGATGGGGATTGATGGCATCATATGGGCCAAAGTTCTTGTCTGGCAGAATAGGCAAAATAATAAATGTCAACACGGCAAATTGCAGTATGGAAATTAAATCCCGCCGGCTTAATTTCTCGGTAATGCCGTGCAACTCGGCTTTGAAATACAACAATACCGTGGTAATGATTGCCAGCATGATGGCCAGTGTGTCGTTGTGATACCAGACCGCTGCGCCCAAGCCATAGCAAATGAGGATAGCAACTACCGTGGTGGTGCCGGGATCTGCGTTTTCATCTTTGACACGCAGGTAAGCCGCAATGGTCATCGCGCCGACGATCAGCAATCCACTCAACAGTAACCAGGGCGTGGTCTGTTCCGATAGCATGGCTGCAAGCGTGCCAAATAGGGCGACCAAAGCGAACGTCCTTAAACCGGCCCGAGAACCCGGGCTGCGCTCGCGTTCCAGCCCGATCAGTAAGCCAATGGCTAAGCTGGTTATAAAATGCGGCAGCGCTGCTAATTCTCCGTTTGGCGTGAACTCAGTGTGCATGACGGGTTACCGCGGGATCAACCTGGGAACAATGTTCAAGCAAAAATTGCAGGGTCGTTTTGCCATTATATTCGTTGATTTGTAATCGATACACCGCATTGATCAAATCGGGTAGCGGATCGCTATGAAAAAACAAGATGCCGTCATAGGATACCTCGGATTGTTGCACGATGGGTTGTTGGCTATCGGGAATCAACTTTCGCAATTTCAGTTTCAAATTTCATTGGCCTAAAACAGTATCCTATCATTTCACTTGATTAGATATCCTCTTTGCCCTGCAAAGGCCTCTAAATAATTGCTTTGAAATTCTAGCCGAGAACCCAACTAGATCCGAAGTGCCGCTGAGCTTGCGCCAAACCTAAAGCGATTTGAACACCAATCCCATGTCGTGTTTTATGTACCCAAGGATACGGGTATTTTGATCGTTCGTATTTTGCATCAGCGTATGGATTTCATGCAACACATACCTTCTTCCCCAAAAAAACCGTGATACAAAATAATAAAATACTTCAGTTACCAACAGACTTGAACGGTTTTTTCGCATCTTGCCTACAAAAGACTGCTGATGAAAAAGATGTCCCAATGATCCTTTTAGCATACCGTGGGCTACTCTACTCCTAGGCAATTTCGTCAGAAGCTGGCGGCTAATGATGTAGTGACAAACGTATTGCTGTAGTTGGTTGAACCATCTTTTGCTGTAAAAATCTCATCTCTACTCTGTAATGCCCTAGCCTCGATTCTCCAAAGTAAATGATTGCTAATATTGTAATCAAAATTGGCGGATAAACCCCATGTTTTAAATCCATTGGTCGTATTTGAAGCGATGATTACACCATGTTTGTCATCGTAATATTCCGCTCTGATTGCAACAGCAGTTTTTATTGTGGGAGCATATCTCAAGATCGTTGTAGGATTGAACCATATATTCATTTCTGAAGAATGCTTGCTTCTTTGCTCGATACCGATATCAAAGCCAATGGCGGCGGCAAGCACATCAGTCAATTTATAAGTAGCGTAGAAATTATGGAAATAGCGCATTTGCCTCGCACTATCAGGTTTGTCGCTGCCAAGAAAAGTGCTGCTGTTCAAAGTTACTCTTGGGGAAGGCTTATAAGTAATCTGGGTGCCGAATGCAGGGAGAGTATTTCCATCCATTGGCTTGATACGCTGCCAGCCACTCAGAACTAATGCGCTTAAAAACCACTTGTTAGTGTCAGAAGTGTAGCTTATTTTAGCACCGGATTCAAAATAGGGAGTATGTTCTGCCATCATGCTTCTGGTTAAAGTCCAGTTGTCTTTTCCCATGGCACTTTCAAAGCCGATATGCGAAGGGAAGACGCCAACATCCAGCCACAGGTTATTTTCTCCAGATAGCTTTATTCCGGCATTGCCTTCGAACAAATTCCCCAATATACCGGGTTCAGCCGCATAATTGGCGTTCATGTAGGTACCTGCTGCCAGTGCAAGATTAGCCCTGGCCCTGTCTGTAACGTATGATCCTTTCAAGAAAGCCAAATTTACCGAAGCTTCATTATTTTTATTGAAGCTGAATAGAAACGGGGGTTTGGTGTTATTTATCAGGTTATTGAAATCATAACTATAATAAGTTTCGGCATAAGCTCCAAAGGTCAATGGAGAGGGGATGTTAATTATAGTTTTGTTATTATCTTGCGGGAAAACACTTGCACTTGTCAGTAGACAAAAAACCAACACGATACTTTTCATCTCTATCTTCTAAGCTTCCGTCGAGTATTTCTCTGGAGATTAATCTAAATCGCTTTTAACGCATATCGAGATTTTTTCTATATGAAAAACCAGAACCGTCTTTTTTAACAGATCATCTGAACTAATGCAGATTAGGTCTGAACTAATCCAACTAAAGATATCTCGTTGACAGTAAAAGATGCATCTGAGAAACCACCGTATGCGTTACCTTCCGAGTCTACAATAGCTCCGCTAACCATCTGCGCCGTACCATATAAGTTATGCCAGGGATCTAAAAAATACCCTGCCGCAAGCGGCGGGGAATATAACCCGAAGAGATTTAACTATGTTATCAGCGAATAACTCCCACCTCAATATTGCAATCAACTAAACAAAATCCGTCGTCATATTAATTCCAACCAATATTATTGCTGCATCTTGCGCGTATGCATGGTAATCACCACTCATCCCGCCATCGTTCCAACCGTTGCCCAATCCAGTGATGGAGTCACCTATATTACCGTCTATTTCTAGAGTATTACTGGTATCAGACAAATTAAGTACATCCAACAGATTTACATTCAATGTATTATTTCCGCTTCCTGTTAAGTCGATGGTTTCGATACCATCGATCTTGCCGCGCATATCAGCCAACTTCAGATTCAAGCCACCTCCAGTTAACGCCAGGGTATCGGTACCAGCACCTCCATCCGCTAACCGGAAATTGAATTTTGGCGCCTCGATCCGATCATCGCCCGCACCGCCATGAAATACATCTAGTCCACCCCTACCGATCATCACGTCATTGCCATCACCCGCAGCAAAGCTTTCTGCCGTTGTCGTACCAACCAAATGATCCGCTTCGTGCGTTCCCAGAAATGTCACTGTATCGGTATGATTTCCACCCAGTACGACATAGCTTGAACCAAGATCTAGCGTACCGTTATCCAGATTGCCTATTGAAACACCCATGATCAGATCATCGAAACCATCACCGTTTACATCGCCAGCATCACTGACAAAACGGCCCACCTCAAAATCAAGATGTAATCCCTTCAGAATTAAGCCGTTATTCCCATCCAGGCTAGACAGCTTTAATGAAGCGTTAAAACCAGCAGCCTTGCCAAATACCACATAACTGGCCCCTGCTCTGAATCCATCCGGATCAGCCCCTGGTGCACCAATCAGTAGGTCATCAAAACCATCCGCATTGAAATCCCCAATACCGCTGACCGCAAATCCAGCATCGGAAAATTCTCTTTCACCGTCTAAACGAAAACCGTTGTTGCCATTCAAACTGGATAAATCAAACACGTTACCGAATCCTGCAGCTCGACCAAATACCACATAACTGGAACCGGAAGCATTCCCGTTCGGACTGGCAGACGGCACACCAACAATCACATCATCAAACCCGTCTCCGTTGACATCGCCGGCATTACTGACCGAATACCCCTCATGATTTCCTGTGGCTACACCCTTCAAACGAAAACCATTGCTTCCGTCCAGACTCGATAAATCCAACGGTGTATTGAATACTTGGGTTGTACCAAATATGACATAACTTGAACTAGAATGATTGCCGTTCGGACTAGCACGATTAGTACCAATGATTAGATCATCAAACCCATCCCCATTGATGTCACCGGCCGTACTCACAGAATGACTCGAAGCAGCTCCATTCAGCCGAAAACCTTTATCGGCGCTAAGATTTTTCAAATCCAGCACTGGATCAAACCCGATATTTTTACCAAACACCAGATAGCTGACCTCATCCAGAGGCGATCCAATGATAATGTCATCATAGCCATCTCCGTTGAAATCTCCCGCGCTGCTGACAAAATCTCGTGGATCTTCACCTAGATTCAATCCATCCATACGAAAGCCATCATCGCTGCTTGGATTCGATAAATCGAGTGGTGCATTGAAAGCCGCAGATCTGCCAAATATCACGTAAGCGGCATCTGCGCGACTGCCTCCTGAACTATAAGACGTAGCGCCAATGATCAGGTCATCAAAACCATCCGCATTGATATCTCCTGCATTACTGATTGAGAAATTATCATCACTGGTCTCTGTAATTCCATCAATGCGAAAACCATTGCTACCTGCCGCATCAAACAAATCCAGTGTGGCTCCAAATCCTGAAGGCTTGCCAAATACCAGGTAACCCGTGTCAACCGTTAAATCATCAGCATCATGATGATCTGCGCCAATGATCATATCGTCATAACCATCACCGTTAAAATCTCCAGCGCTACTTACCTTATAGTCCGAATAATTAGTCAAGACTGTCTCATTCAAATGGAAACCGTTGTTGCCATCCAGGCCATAAAGATTGATTTCGCCTTTAAGAAAATTATCGATTGCAGCTTTAGCGGTCACAATAGAATTAATATCTTCAGTAACCCCTGACAAAATCGCTCTCAGAACGGCTGAGCTTTTGGCTGATTCCGATGTAACACCAAGCTCAGGCCCTAACAGCGTCACCGCATATTTCATTAATGAATTCAGCGTTTCTCCAGCCTGCATCGTGGTCAGAAGATATTGCAACATTAAGAGGCTTGGGACTGTACCGATCTTGTCGACCGAGTAATAGCGCGAAACCTCAATACGGTTATCGAACAATGCGGCTGCATCGCCCCATGTGGGATCGGAATGATCAATGTTTTCCAGAGCCGCTATCGCCCATTCGACCATTGCGCCGATCGTCTGTCCGGAAGCTATCTGATCAAGGATGTAGTTAACCGCAGGCTCTGCTTCTTCGGCTGTAATCGTATTACCCGTCAGCCTGGATACGATTTTCACGGCGATGCGGGTATTATGGTACGTTGAGGCCTGGCCCCAATCAGGATCTGATTCAGGAATAGCAGAAAGCGCTTGAGTCAGTTCCGAGATCACGTCGGCCTGCGTGGCCCCTGCCGACATTTTGTCAGAAATATAATTAATCGCCCAGGTTTTATTCTCTGTAGATACCCGATCACCCACCAAATCTTCAACAAAGTTCTGTGCGAATGAACCTGGAAATTGATCGTTATACGTATGCCCAAAGAACAAGTTGGTTCCGGATAAAAATTGCGCTAAACCAGATAACGATTGCCCATTTTTTATGTGTGTTCCCAACACATCCAGGAAAATTGCCCCAGGAGTGGTATTAAACATCACCTGGGTGAGTTGCAGAATGGAAGTTTGTTGCTGAGTAGTCAGTGTCATACAAATAATTTCCTTTGGTTGAATCAGCCCGGGCTTAAACTGCCCTCCAGAAGTTGGGTGTTTAAAAAGCAGCTGACTGCGTTGTAAACTGTGACCTATAGTCTACCGGACTTCAACCCGTTCAGTTTGAGCTTTATTTGAGGTATGTGCTGTCAAAAATGGAGTCCATGTGGTTAGACGATACGCTGTATGGCACTTTTACTAAAACTTCTCAATTCTTGATTGATGACTGATTACTTTTGGACAATTCCAGTAACCACTGAATGCCCACAAATTCTTCTTTGAGTAATGGCACGACAGCATTCAAAACTTAAGGCTTTTCCGTTAAAACTTAAGGCTTTTCCGTTTCAAACAGTATGGCTTGCATCGGATATCGCATGGGATTTGAACCATATTCTTTTTTAAACGCTTCCGTCAGTGCCTCCGCAATCTCGTCAGGGTTAACGCCGCCGCGGTCTCTGACTTCAAAAAGGAGTGGTGAATACACCAGCGCGCGTGCAAAGGCGGATACATCGAGAACATCGTATTCATGGCGCTGAATCGAGATGACTATGGGATCAAAGCCAGTATGTATTAGTTGTTCTTTGAGCGGATCAATTTTGTGACAAGAAACGGGATCGAACAGAAATCGGGGCGTATCCGTCGGAAAAAATTGCTTTAACACCTCAAAGCTCAAGCTGGCGAATGGGTTATACCGTTCCGAATCCCAGACGCGGAACAAGTAACGGCCTTTGCCCCTCAGCACCCGATGCGCCTCCCGAAACGCCATTGATTGATCGAAGAACATAATTCCGAACTGGCAAACTACCGCATCGAACGCTTCGTCATTGAACGGCAACGACGTGGCGTCTGCATTTTGGAATGTAACTTGCTCGTCGGGGAGAAACTTTGTGCGCGCAAGATCCATCATCGAGTCGCTGATGTCAATCGCAGTCAAGTGAGTGTCTTCAGCCAACAAGTTACGCAAGTGCCGGGTGACAATGCCGGTGCCGGCAGCAATCTCAAGCACATTGTAGGGTGATTGTTCTGCAATGCGCCGCGCCGTATCTAACCCATAGTGATCAAAAAGCACTGGGCCCAAATCTCGATCGTAAGGAATGACGACCTCGTCAACATAACCTACCATAGCTCACTCTCCAAAAAATGAAATGAATATAAGAAAAAAACAACTCATTCGCTTATTTCACACATTGTTAAGCGCCAGCAGGGCGCATCAATGCCAGTTCCTCTAAACATGGGTATAAGAAAAGATACTTGTCAAACATTGCTTGCTTGATTATTAACTTGGGGCTGTAGTAGATTAGGTTAAATTTGAGTCCAATTTTTCAATATTTTCAACTGTTGTTTAGGTGTTCCATAATTGAATCTAAATTCACATTCTTTGAGAAACAATGGAAATGATTCTTTGAGGATTCCATTGTATTTTCTTAAGACTCGTTTAGCCTGATTCCAAAAGTTTTCAATACCATTAATGTGATTCTTACCCTGCGCAAATAGCGTAGAGTGATTGATTCGTTCATGATAGAAGTGGCTCACATCAAGTGCATTGTAACTACGATAACAGTCTGTATAAACTATGCTGTCTGGCGCGATTTTTCTCGTTATCAAAGGCATTAACGTTTCCGACTTCGTATCTCCTACAACCTTGGTGTAGACTTTGCCGCCTCGCTTCAATATGCCAAATACAGCAACTTTACCTGCAGCACCTCGACCACGTTTACCTTTACGAACACCACCAAAATAGCTTTCATCCAATTCAACTACACCATCAAAGATTTCATGAGATTCTTGTTCCAGATGGTACGCAATAACTTCCCGTATTTTGCGATAAAACAGCACTGCACTATTAGGCTGAATCCCCAATATATCTGCTGCTGATCTCGCTGTAACTTCCAGTACAAAAAACTCTAGTAACCTTAACTGTATTTTCTTCAATAATCTACAATGACTTATCTTCATTTGATTAGCCTAACATCTAAGCTAATCTACTACAGCCCCATTAACTTTTATCGGCTGCTTGCCTTGAAAGGTTTTTCGCCATTCACTGGGTGTTACATCAAGCCTGTTCTTGAAATGTTGGCGCAGTGACGTGGCAGATTGAAAGCCTACCTGCACCGCAATGGCATCAATCGGCAAGGAAGTGGATTCGAGCAACTCCTGACTTCGCTGTATGCGTTCAACGATCAGCCATTCACCAACAGACATTCCTGTGGCCTTGTAAAACTGCCGTGTGAAAGTGCGTCGGCTCATCTTGCTGTATTGCGCCAGTTCGTCCAGACCATGCGCCTGATTTAAATTGTTTCTCAAGTAATCCAGAAGCGTATTGATTCTGATGTCTTGTGTTGAAACAGGAACGGGCCGCTCAATAAATTGCGCCTGACCACCTTCCCGATAGGGAGGAATCACCATGCGCCTAGCCAGTTTATTAGCAATTACGCTACCGTAATGCTGACGAACCAGGTACAGACAACAGTCAAGACCGGCTGCTGTTCCTGCGGAAGTAATCAAACGATCATCATCGACATACAACGCATTGCTATCCAGTTTTACATCAGGAAAACGGCTGATGAAATCCTGTTCAAACTCCCAATGTGTCGCAGCCCTGTGATTTTTCAGTAACCCGGCATAAGCAAGTACATAAGTGCCCAAACAGAGTCCGACAATCTGACCACCTCGTTCATGTGCTATCACCAAGGCATCCAGCATTGACTGGTCTGGTTTTTCGGCAGGATCCCGCCAGGAAGGTACGATGATGATATCAGCTTGCGCCAGTTCATCTACGCTCAGCGATGATTCAACACTCAATCCCTCATTCGAACGTAGTGCACCGGATTCATTGGCATAGATCCTGAGCTCGAATAATTTCTGATCATGCAAGAGATCACCGAAAATAATGCATGGTACTGACAAGTGAAAAGGGCTGAAATGGTTAAAGGCAACAACTGCAACTAATGGGACAGACATGATGAAACCTCGCTGATTAGAACGTTTTCAGCATCTTACGACTGATGCTTATACATGATTCGACCATTTTAACCAATGACCTATCTGGCAAGGCTGATTCATCATTCCGGTTTTGAATCAAAAGGTATAAGACTCACCGTCTTCAGGTACTAATACCCGTTGCGTCATGGCCTTTTCACTCAGAAACTCGCGCAGTTCCTTTCTGGATAACGTAGCATGGTTCACCGCTTCCATGTGACTGGCAATAATCGTTGCCCCAGGCGCGGCTTGATAGACTTCGTATATATCCTGCTTACCCATGATGATTGATTCGTTACCAATGACTTGGGCATCGCAGCTATTGAGGACGACGATGTCAGGATGGTATTGCTTCAGATTATTTTCGACCGCCTGGCACCAGACCGTATCCCCGGCAATATAAAACGTTTTCTCATCCGGGTGCTTGAAAATGACACCACTCACTTCTCCCAGCAAATCTTTCATGTCTTCCAGTACCTTAGGCCTGCCGTGCTGGCCTGGTGTTTTGATCAGCGTAATGCCCTCGTAATCATTACTTTCACCAAGCACGCGAACGTTGCCAAACCCCGCCGACCTCACCGCCTGCGCGTCTTTTTCATGTTGCACAAAAAATGGCATATCTTTAGGAATGGCATTCTTGGCTGCCTCGTCCCAATGATCCGGATGATTATGCGTTAAAATAACTGCATCCACATCAACGATCTCGTTGACAGGCATCGACAGTTCAGCCGTCGGATTGCGGATGTGATCATTGATCGTTCCGCCAAATCCTGGTACTGCACCTTTTTTTGCCAACCAAGGATCAATCAGTATTTTCTTGCCTGCATAGTTAATTTTAAGGGTTGCGTTCCGGATTTGCGTGAATTGCATTTTTATATACTCCTCTATCAGCATTTGACAGAGCTTATTATGAATAAACTATTGGGAAATGGCAGTGGCCCGTGGGACATTTCTCATGATATTTGGGCCAAAAAGCATTAAATTTATCACCAACCGTTTCGAATGTTGCCAGGCAAGATTTGCTGAAATCAATAAATGACCTGCTCCTCTTAATCAATAGATAAAGCGGCTTTCTAATTTTCTGACCACCAATACATCTTGGACGATATTAATGGCGGTTCATAAGCAGTTAATAAAAATATCATTACCATTTTATGTGCATACAATAACTAACGAGTTTTCGAGAGTGCTATAGCTAATATATTGCACTGCGAAACAATTCGTTATCTGGTAGAGTCTTTTCAATTTATTTAAGCGATGGTTTTTATTCATGCGGGCAGTTTTTTCATCTATCTCTTTCATAGCTTTGCTTTTTGTATTGTCTGCTTGTCAAAACTATCAAGATGCAATTTCTGGCAATAACCAGATTCCTATCCCTGCAATACCGCCAGCACCGATTGAGCGTCCGGTTTCTTATACCCAAGAAATTCGGCCAATCATCGAAGCAAAGTGCCTGTCATGCCACAGTTGTTTTGATGCACCATGCCAGCTAAAGCTGGAGAATGTCGAAGGGTTGTTGCGCGGCGCCTTTCGTGAGTCAATTTATGGTGGGGCGCGTACTGAAGCCATGCCGCCCACCCGGCTAGGTGTTGACGAATTGACTGTTTCGGGGTGGCGTGAACGCGGCTTCCATTCTGTTCTGCAATCTGGCGACACACAGTCCGAATCTTTGATAGCGGGAATGATATTGCTGGCGAAACAGTACCCGTTTCCGCCGAACAGCAAAATACCGGATTCGATTAAGCTGGGAATTACTCGGAAAAATCAGTGCGTCTCCGGTGAGAATTTCTCCGATTATGCACGTGATTATCCATACGGCGGCATGCCGTTTGCGGTTACCGGACTGAGCGATCAGGAATATGCGCTATTGGCCGGATGGGTCAAAAAAGGCGCGGTAATTACCGATGAACCGGTTACGCTTACCGGTGGCGAGAAAGAATCGCTTCAGCAATGGGAATCGTTTTTCAATCGCGATGATAATCGCAGCAAACTGGTGGCACGCTGGCTGTATGAACACCTATTTATGGCAACGCTGTATTTTCCGGATCTGGATGGTAAATTGCGTTTTTTTGAGTTAATACGCTCATCAACACCGCCCGGCAGGGATGTCATACCGATTTCCACTGTATTTCCCAATGAGGACCCCGAACAGCCGTTTTTCTACCGCATACGCCCGATAGTCGGCAATATCCTGCACAAACGGCGTATGCCTTACCCGCTCAACCATGCAAAGCAACGTCGTATCAATGAGTTATTTTTCGCTCATGAATGGCCTGTGAGTGATTTGCCCGGGTACAGTTATGCGGAACGAGTGAATCCGTTTGCAACGTTTGCGGCCATTCCGGCTTACGCTCGTTACCGGTTCATGCTGGATGATGCAGAATACTATGTGCGCAATGTCATCCACGGGCCGGTATGCCGTGGTCAGATCGCCACCGATGTGATACGCGATCGCTTCTGGGTTTTATTTCAGAATCCGGAATCTGATCCTTTTATTACGAATAATGCTTATCAACGTCAAGCTGTTCCGTTACTGGAGATGCCCGGGCAAAACGACGATCCGCTGGCGATGGGCGAGGAGTGGCTTCGATATCTCAGTCATCATAACGATTACCTGGCGCAACGCCGCAGTCAGTATGTATTGCAATACCCCGGCGGCGCATCGCTGGATCATCTATGGGATGGCGATAACCGGAATAAAGATGCCTTGCTGACTATCGCCCGCCATTACGATAGCGCTTCGGTTGCCAGGGGATTGATCGGAGATATTCCTCAGACGCTATGGCTCATGGATTATCCGTTACTTGAACGCACATATTACATACTGGTGGTGAATTACAATGTATTTGGCAATGTTGCCCATCAACTTTTGACCAGACTGTACTTCGACTTGATACGCAATAGCTCGGAACATAACTTCTTGCGCTTGATACCTGATGGTCAACGCACGGATATTCTGCACGATTGGTATCAACATTCAGGCAAACTTAAATTCGGCATTTTTTACGAAAATATCGACGATGTATCGCCTTCGGCGGAGCGCTTCGCAACTGAAGATCCAAAGCAGGAGCTTGCTTTACGGATCCTTCAGCGCTTTGAATCCGTTAATGCGATGGCGGATGATCCAATCAATCGTTGTCAAGCGATGAGCTGTATCCGTTCAGATCAGCCGCTTTGGATACAAAAAGCGGATCAAGCGCTGTCTGCCATCGCTGCCCGCCCGGCGGCCCATCTGGCTGGTATTAATCGGCTGCCGGAAGTGACATTCGTGCGAGTCAAGCATGATCAGGATAAGCGTACCGCCTATACATTGTTGCGGGATCGTGCGCACACCAACGTTGCTTTTATATTGGGTGAGGAATTGAGGTACCAGCCTGAAAAAGATCGTATGACAGTATACCCCGGCATTATCGGCAGCTATCCGAATTTCATTTTTGATGTGCCCGCCTCGGATATTGAAGAATTTGTATCGCTGCTGGGCATAGCCAAAAAGGAGGAACACTTCGAACATATTGTGAGCACATGGGGAGTGCGGCGCACGCATCCGCAGTTCTGGGAAATCCTGCATGACATTACAGACTGGCAAAAAGAACGTGAGCCTCATGTAGCAGGTATTTTTGATATCAATCGTTACGAAAATTTTTAGACCTAAAAAGCGAATGATGCTTTAAGGTTGCTTCGTCACATTACTTGAATTTTATAGCCTTAAAGTGCATGCCGGATTTGCTCTTCCCCAGAGAGACTATTAATTTGGCTGACTTCGTCGGATCATTGTTTTTCATTCAGAGTACCGTTCGATCGTGATAACAGCTACAGTTTGACTGTACGCAACCGCAATGCATTGCCGATCACGCTGACCGAAGATAGCGACATTGCCGCCGCGGCAAAAACCGGTGACAGCAAGATACCGAAGAACGGATACAGCAACCCGGCTGCGATCGGTATACCAGCCGTATTGTAGATAAAGGCGAAGAACAGATTTTGGCGGATGTTACGCATGGTTGCTTCGGATAGGCGCCGTGCCCGGACAATGCCCAGTAGATCGCCGCGCAGCAAGGTTACGCCCGCGCTTTCAATCGCAACATCGGTGCCCGTACCCATGGCAATGCCAACATCGGCAGTGGCCAAAGCCGGAGCATCGTTGACACCATCGCCCGCCATGGCGACCACTCGCCCTTGCTCGCGCAATCGCGTTACGATTGCCGCCTTCTGATCGGGTAACACTTCCGCTTCCACTTCGTCGATACCCAGTTGCCGGGCGACTGCTTCAGCCGTAGTGCGGTTGTCACCCGTTAACATGACGATACGGATACCATCGGCGTGCAAAGCATCGATAGCGCCGGGTGTTGATTCCTTCACCGGGTCAGCGATGGCGACAATACCGGCAATCGCTCCATCGACTGCTACGAAGATCACTGTCGCCCCATTCTGACGCAGTTCATTTGCTTGCGTTTCCAACACTCGAGTGTCGATATGCAATTCTGCAAAAAACTTGGTGTTGCCCAGAACAATCCGATGACCATCGACATTACCGAGCACGCCTTTTCCAGTCGGCGAATCAAAGTCGGTTGCCTTGGCCAGCACAATTGAGCGTTCTTTGGCTACGGCAACAATAGCGGCAGCCAAAGGGTGTTCGCTTCCCTGCTCCAGGCTGGCCGCGAGGCGCAACAATTCAGTTTCGTTGATCTCACCTGTAGTACGAATTGCCGTGACCCTAGGCTTGCCTTCGGTCAGCGTGCCGGTCTTGTCAATCACGATCGTATCGATCTTCTCCATGAGTTCCAATGCTTCGGCATTTTTGATCAGAATGCCTTCGGTCGCGCCCCGTCCGATGCCGACCATGATCGACATCGGTGTCGCCAAACCCAGTGCGCATGGACAAGCAATGATCAGCACGCTGACAGCGGCAATTAGCGCATATCCCATAGCGGGCGGCGGACCCCAGACCGCCCAGGCGGCAAAAGCAAGTATGGCGATCAGAATGACTGCCGGAACGAACCAGCCAGCGACGATGTCTGCCAAGCGCTGAATTGGTGCGCGCGAGCGCTGCGCTTCCGATACCATGCGAACGATCTGCGCCAACATCGTGTCACGTCCAACTTTCTCAGCACGCATCACGAAACTGCCCTGACCGTTGATGGTGCCGCCGATCACCTTGTCGTCGAGTTGCTTGCGAACCGGCATGGATTCTCCGGTTACCATCGACTCGTCAATGTTTGAGCCACCTTCGATCACTATGCCGTCGACGGGTACTCGATCACCGGGACGAACTCTCAGGCGGTTGCCTGCTACCACCTGATCCAGGCTAATTTCCTCTTCCACATCTGCATCGTTAAGACGGCGGGCGATAGTCGGCGACAAATTGAGCAAGGCTTTAATCGCACCCGAGGTACGTTCGCGCGCGCGTAATTCCAGTACCTGACCCAATAACACCAGCACAGTGATAACCGCCGCAGCCTCGAAATAAACTGCGACCGATCCATCACTGCTGCGAAAAGCATCGGGAAAGAGATCAGGCGCAACAGTGGCAACGATGCTATAGATCCATGCCACACCGGTGCCCATCGCAATCAGTGTGAACATGTTCAGCGCTCGGTTCATGATCGATTGCCATCCGCGCACGAAAAACGGCCACCCTGTCCACAAGACAACCGGTGTCGCCAACGACAATTGCACCCAATTGGAAGTCTGCGTAGACATGAGGTGCAGTCCAATTAGATGGCCGCCCATCTCCAGAATAAAGACTGGCGCAGTCAATATGAGGCCAATCCAGAAGCGACGGGTCATGTCAGCAAGTTCCGGGCTAGCCACATCGTCAAGTGATACTTCTGCCGGCTCCAATGCCATGCCGCAAATCGGACAACTTCCCGGCCCGACTTGCCGGATTTGTGAATGCATCGGACAAGTATAAATAGCGCCGGATGCGGATTCCTCGATTGGGATCTTGCCCACTAGATAAATATCGGGTTCGGCCACGAATTTATCGTGACAGTGGGCAGAGCAAAAATAGTAAGTTTGTTCATTATGCTCAGCGCGATGCTTCGCTGTATGTGAATCGACCTGCATGCCGCAAACGGGATCGGTCGCTATAGCACGGTGATTCGTGTGATGATCGTGGTCATGCTGTACATGCTCGTGATGTTCGTGATGTTCGTGAGTCATAACTTGCAGTCCTTATAGAACAGATGGTTCCGTGTTTCGGTACTTTTGCAGTTGATCATATCTTGGTGCTGATAGTCAGTCCCAAGCTTAAGCCATTCGTTGGAACTATTGGAAACACAAATATCCAGAATTAAATAGGTTGTCAAGCTGTACTTTACCAATAGCGACTAAAACTGAAGCAGGTATGATTGCGATTAACGCTAAAGTATTTTCTCATAAAAATGTTTTTAATCATACTCATGCTGTAAAAGATAAATGTTTTTATGCTATCAGATCAAACGAAAAATTTTAAAGACAAAAAGACTTTTAAGCTTACATGCGATTTTCTTCTTGTCTGCCTTACTGATATAGTGCTTGAAACTGATCCTTTATTGGTTTAACGTTTAAACCAATTGCCAATCAATATGCTGGATTGGATATCCAGCAGCCAAAAGGACTAAGCAATATGTTCAATTTAGGTTCCATGCTCAATTTAGGCTCCACTGAGCCGGTCGTAGGCAAGGCGCATACAATAGTAGAATGCCCAGCCAGCGAGATTTTCCAATATCTCGGGGAAGGTTTATTCGAGAACTACCCCAAATGGTCGCCAGAGGTTAAAGAGCTTGAACAAATCACTCCTGGGCCAGTAAAACTGGGGACTGAAGGACGGCAAGTGCGTGTTGATCAGGGGCGTCGTACAGAATCCAAGTTTAAAATTTCTACGTATGAGCCCGGTGTACGTTTAACGCTTATTGGAGTATCCGATCCCTACCGCTGTACGTATGAATTACAGGCAATCAATCCTGAAAATTCAACCAAGCTAACATTTTCTTTTGAGCTGCTTGAAATTCTGGCGATCATGCGACCTTTCGAAGGGTTAGTCCGAGTCGCTATAAAAGATGGTGCCGAGCGAACGGTTCAGAACATCAAACGTTTGGTCGAGGCAGAAAAAACCAAGAGAGCTTCGGTTAATCAAAAATCACTTTAAATCATACGATATAGCAGCCTGAGTATCTAATAATAAATAATGGACACCTGTGATGGGTGTTTTGTAAACCAGTTAAGGTTAAAGGAGGACTGATGGCACAAGATGTTTCTTCCAATATTCAGACACCACGAGTTGATGATCGTCCGGTATGGGATGTGATCTTTGCGGTCTATGGCTATCCGGCATTACTGCTGGCGCATCGACTAAAAGTCTTTGCTTTGCTTGCAGCGGGTCCGCGAACAATAGAAGATATTTGCAATTCGTTAAATATCAAGCAACGTCCGGCAGAGGCAATCCTGACAGCAGCTACCGCATTAGGTTTTTTGTCATTGCAAGAAGGGCGTTACTCTCTGACTGCGGTGTCAGAAGAATATTTACTGGAAAAGAGTCCCAACTATTTCGGATTTTTCTGGGATCTGATGATCGATAATTATCAGGTGTCTTCCTTCACAAGTCTGGAAAAAGCAATTCTTACAGATGCTCCGCAGGCTTACGGAGGCGGTGATATTTTTAAGTCTCATGAAGAGCAAATCGAATTGCTTCAGCGCTTCACTCGCGGAATGCACAGCATCAGTAGAACCTCAGCATTCTTTTGGCCTGAGGTCACGGATTTTTCTCAGCATCGGGTAATGCTCGATGTTGCGGGGGGCTCTGCTGCTCATTCGATTGGCGCAGCATTGAAGTTACCAAACGTGAAAGTAATCTTTCTGGATTTTCGTCAGGTATGCGAGATAGCTCAAGAATATATTAATCAATATGGTTTGCAGGAACGAATTAAAACACAGGAAATTAATATTTGGAGCGACCATTGGCCAGCAGCAGATTTGCATTTTTTCTCCAACATTTATCACGACTGGACAGCGGAAAAGTGTCATTTTCTGACCGCAAAGAGTTTCAATAGCCTTGAATCCGGCGGACGCATCGTAATCCATGAAATGCTCTATGATGATCAAAAAACAGGTCCTTTTGCCCCTGCAGCATTCAGTATGATGATGATGGGCTGGACCGAAGGCAAGCAATATTCCGGTCTGGAATTATCAACCATGCTGAAGGAAATTGGATTTGAGGACATTCAAATCCACAAAGCCTTCGGCTACTACAGTATCGTAACTGGACGGAAGCCTTAGCTGTAAGAATTCTAGCGTTGTTTTTACGGCATTCAAGAGAATACCGTAAAAAAATACACACAAACGCGCCAGGCTTCAGGAATTTACCCCACGCAACAGTACCCATCAGCGGTTCAAAATTAAATAAGGGCCATCATGATAAACACGACCACACAAGAACGCGCCGCCGGCGCCATCATGGGAGCTTTTATCGGTGATGCTCTGGCTCTCGGCCCTCATTGGTATTATGATCTCGCTGAACTTCGGCGTGACTACGGGGAATGGATTACTACCTATACCGATCCCAAGCCTGGTCGATATCATAGTGGCCGCAAGGCCGGCCAACTCTCTCAAGCAGGCATCATTCTTACTCTCACGCTCCAATCCCTCGTTGAACATGGCGGATATAATGAGGGGGATTTTTGCCGCCGCATGGATGAAGAGTTGTTTCCGTTTCTCGACGGTACGCCGATGAATGGACCGGGCGGTTACACCAGCCAGTCCGTTCGGGAAGCATGGCGGCGACGTGTGGAGCAGAAATTGCCGTGGGGACAAACCGGTGGTCATGCGGATGACACGGAAGCAATTGAGCGCACACTGGCGCTTGCGGTTCGCTACGCATTTCAGCCTGCTGAACTTGCTACTGTGGTCGCAAGCAATACCCACCTGACCCAAATCGATGATACCGTAATCTCGATGACCGTAGCTTATGCTGCGGTGCTGGGCATGTTGGTGCAAGGACATGCCCTGGATAAAACACTATCTGGAAAATTGATGGAATTGGTAAAAACCGGGAAATTACCCTTTCATGCCGTCACCTTTGCCGATTTGCAACCACCGCGCCCAGGTGATCCCGATCCGCCTCGCGCCAGACGATTCGCTTCACCAGATGCCTTGCTCACGCCGTCTTATATGGCTGAAGCTGCGGCAGATATAGAGATACGTATAGAACCAGCATGGAAGGTGTCGATTGTGTACGGCATGCCCTGTGCCATTTATCACCAACTCCCTGCCGCCTATTATCTTGCTGCTCGTTTCCGAAACGACTTCGAATCCGCTGTGCTGCATGCGGTCAATGGCGGAGGGCAAAATCAAGCCCGCGCTATTCTCACGGGTGCCCTTGTAGGTGCCCAAGTAGGTCTTTCTGGTATTCCGAAACGATTTCTCGATGGACTTGAAGATCTAGACAAACTCAAACATCTTGCTATGACTCTCGCCTCACAGGTAAATGGTGACACACTGCGCCAGAGGATGACTTGATAATCGCTGTAACACCGTGTTATGCATTGGATTTTTCAAAGTAATCAGATGCAACCCCAAAGGCATATTCGTGGAATAAAACTCCAGAATTCACATAAAGCTGATTAGAAGATTCAAACACTACCGTTGGAGTAAATGATTTCTCACCATGCTCAATAACACCTTCATCAAGAAGCATGGCTAGATCAAATAGGAAGCTTTCACAAATTTCAGAGCGGTCGGTTTTAGTAACTCCCTTGGCTATCAAATTTTTATCCAAGATCGCCACTATTTGATATTGGAACTCCATTGATAGATCTTCGTATTCATTGACTTTAATTAATTCCATTGGACATACCTTCTTATGCATGACATTTGAATTCAGGGGTCCCGCTTGAATGATGGACCAGATGCTATTCTACCTAAAGAGACAAGCGTGTTCATCTTCTGAGACCAATGTTAAAAAATCTTCGAGCGATGCAACTTCTGGTACGGGTTTGTAGGTATGCCATTTCAGCACGCATCCATAAAACCTTCCAATTCTTTTTGCTTTTGTTATAAGTCGCTTTGACAATAGAGTTTTCAATTTTTTCAGTTTCATTTTGCCAATGTGGCCTGATTTCAAAGAGCTCTAGGCTCTGGCTTTTCTCTTCGATTCGAAAACACAAATCTAATTTACTACGTAGGTGAGCAGGTGGTCGATGTTTCTCAATGAATTGAGTTGCAAGCTTTTCGCATCTTTTAATTTCGAATTCACTAATAGCCATGATTAAAGCGCCTAACGTTTGACATAAGGGAGGCATTTTAACGCGCCCCGCTTGATAAATGGGTTAGTTATTAAGGTTGGTCATTGGGGGCTGAGGAGAATATTTGGAAATACGCTGCTTCTGGTATTGTTTTTCTGTCTCGCTTACAACCGACAAACCAAACCCAAGCTTTTTGACCTACCAATAACCCGCGGGTACCTTTTGCCTCGGAGCTACCACCCAATGCACTGTATAGGGTTAGGTCTTCTGGAACAATAACTGACACTTTGTTTTTTGTCATATTTGAGCGAACTGTGACAATATTGTTTTTAATAGAAACAATGTGACCCTTTACATTTGCGTGAGATGGAATGGGACCGTCACCATCAGGAACTGGAAGGACACAACCTGCATATGCCTGAGAATAAAAAAGGCTAATTATGAAAATGCAAAAATATTTACCAAGTAAATACATTGTCTTATACCTAACGTAGAGCTAACCGGCGCTGCGCAGCTTTTTGCACGAGGTCCGGTGGAATGATTGGTTGGGCACGACAATTTAAGAAGAAACTATTGCCTTTTTTATTTTCTCCCTAATTAGGGAAAGTGAAGCTTCGACTGTTTCAGCTAACCTAGAATGATCGCTATTATCAATTATTAGGTCGAATTTATCATTAAGCATGGTCATGTTACTTTGAATAAATGGAACGTCTTCAAGGATTTGGGCTGATCTTTTTGTTTTTTGATTTTTATCGAATAATCGCTGCTGAGTTCTTGATCTTAATGTTTCAGAATCGGCTAACAATAATATTGAAATAGCATTAAATCCTGCATCAGATGCTAATTGCTTGAATATAATAATCTCTTTATATAAACGCTGTGTAACAAAAATTATTTGATGCCCCTCGATTCCTACCGAAAAGCTAGCATCAATTCCATAGTAGTTCCCGTAGCTAAACCTAACGCAGCCAATCTGATTTCTGTCGACTTTATCAATAAAATCCTTCTCACTTAAGTATATAAATGGATCGCTGTCTTCTTCCTCAAACTCTCTCCTCATTCTTGTTGTGAACTTCCTTAGAGATGCGGGAAAGATACCTTCTTTGCGTACGGCCTCCATCAGTCTTCCCATAACAACATCCTTCCCAACTGACGATGGACCAGATAGCACTACACACAATTTATTTGGTTTTTTTGTGGGGTAAGCTTCAAAGGGGAATTTTACATTGTCAAATGGAGTTCCCTTGATTCCGGACACTAAATGCCGAAATGCATCAACTGATGCAGTTCCAACCCTAAAATCAACATACTGGTAGCGGGATAGAAATGCAGGCAAAGTAACAATAATGTTACTGTCCGCATTTGGAAGCAAGACTGGAATAATTTTATTTATTTTATTTTTAATCGCGCGATCAATTAATACGCGCATCTCTTCCTTGTGCCAAGGACCCAGTCCGGACTTTCCGATAAACACAACGCATGTGCGGCTATTAGCAATAGCATTTTCAATCGACTCTTGCCACGGTTCCCCCGGAACAAGGTGCCATTTATCAAGGAAGGCATGAATGCCAGCACTTTTAAGTACGATAGCGATTTCCTCCACTAGTGGCTTATCTAGACTGTTATGACTAAGAAATGCATCATAGAGATACGGAAGACCTCTGCACAACCGCGAGAATTTAGCTGTAGTGACAGAGAAAAATATCCAACTGAGAGTTATTGCACGTCATTTTGGTAGAAAGTGAAGTTTTTTCCTTTTTTTAGGGAATTTTCCCTTTATGCAACATTTGGACGGATTGCTCTCCTTAATGGTTGGTCTACGAAGATTTTGTTGGCTGCTTTTTCAGGTTCATGCAGATACTTTTCAGTATGACTTGGGCGTTACTTTTACCGTACCGTACCGAAGCAGCTGGCGCCCCATTCTGAATAAGCGTTTGATTGTGCCAAAACACTGTTCGACAATATAACGTTTTTTGCTGATCAATTGATTCGCCAGCTTCTGGCGTGCCGAGAGTGGTTTGTTCTTGTACGCACGATGCATGATTGCGCTCTTGATCTTTTGCTTTCTTAGAAACTGCCGATTGGCATTGCTGGCAGATCCCTTGTCAGCATATACCCGATTCGCCTCGATATGCGCACCATCGATAGCTGCTTCGAAATGCATCATTTCACTCTGGTTGGCAGGTAGTGTGTGAACCCCGCGCACATAGCCGTCTTGTGCGTCCACCACCAGGTAACTGCGGTAGCCAAACTGCGACTCTTGCCTTTCTTTAGCCAAGTCGCATCCGGATCCGCACTTTGTTCTTCGGTACAGCTGATTCCAGGCTGCCTGCCATCTTCAAACTGAACAGCCTTACCTTCGGGTATCTCCTCAAGAGGATGGTCTTCCTCGCTCGTGCCGCTGACTCAATCAGCGTGGCATCAATGACCGCTCCTGTCGCACCTTGATCATCAATCCGTGTGATTGAAGCTGCTCATTAATAGAACCTAGCAAACCATCTAGTCGGTCGTTGATTACCAGACGGTTACGGAACCGGCACAAAGTGGTTTCGTCCGGTATCGCATCCGACAAGGACAATCCACAAAATTGTAGAAAATCAATCCGTACACACAGCGCTTGCTCCAACGCAGCATCCGATAAACTATGCCACTGACCCAGCAGGATCGCTTTGAACATCAACAACACATCAAACGGTTCCTGTCCTCCACCATGCGATAACTCGCGCTTGTATAAACCCGTAAGCTTCGGACGTAACTCCTCCCACTCAATCAGCGCATCAATCTTCATCAGAACATTATCTCGCTTCAATCGCTCTGCCAATTCCAGTGCTCCAAAACTCATCTGCATCTTTTGCTCCAATTCTCTTTTAACTACCTCTATTTTAGTGGGTTATTGCAAGGGCAGGCGAGGTTGTGCAGGAGTCTTTACGGTTTTTTCACGATTCCCCTCGCAAATAGATCAATAGGCCTGCTTACAAAGCCCAACGCCCTAGTTAACCGGCAAAAATGCGGAGCATTTTTGTCCGCGTTGAACGATTAGTTAGACCTGCTCGCTTAAGTTCGTTCTCGCTTGAAGGCTGGACCGTGCGCCATAACCGTTCGGGAGAACCTGACATAACCCATGCCTGTGCCATTGGTGTAGACAGAGCCATTTGGACGGATTTTTATTTGACTAGGCCACATTCCAGGGTTTGGATGAATGACTTGGGAATGCATAATTGCCTCCTTTGTTTTGTCCCTCTCTTCCGATGGGATAACTACATAGCGAGTATGGTTGCCGATCATGCGGTCAATCTGCGCATAGTGCACAAGGTGCCGAGCCTTTGGTCGTGCTGACTCAATTTCAGAGTAATGCTTCATAAGGGCCTCCTCATGCGCGACTTCATGCACATAAACATTCGCAACGCACTGAAGAAATTGATGTCTATTTAGCGCGATTGCATCACGTGTGCTTCTAATCTCAACTATGCCATTTTCGTTCGGTACGCTGTATACGTCACCATCGTAACCCAATAGCAATAGTTTGGGTGTTAGCGGAAGTAGTGCAAGTATCCCCGCTGAACCTATGCCAAATGAGAGGCCATTAGTTTTTCCGTTATCGATTTGCCATCTATTTGTTAGCACCGCCGGATTATCGGAAGTTATGAATGAAAAATCGGTTTTGTTTTTGATAATGCAGAACTTCAGGTCGTCAAGCTCATGCATCGCACCTGCAAACGTGCGGCAAGCAATCTGAACAGCCTCCTTAATGCCAAGTGAAAACTCCTCCGGTGGAAGATCGGCTAGATTTCTTGTTGACTCAGCCATTTGGACGGCAGACAAGGCTGCGGCCTCTGTCCGCAAGTGTTGGAAAAGCCAAAATGTTCTGAAGACTGTTTTGTTGCCTTTGGAAAAGGTTCGACTGTCTTGAATCAGGTCACGAAGCGCTTGACTGTAGCCTGATTCGATAAGCTGAATTGCCTCTTCAAGTTGCTCATCAATTCCATAAAAATAGTCCTTTGAACATTGATTCTTGACCGGTGCATTAGAAATTAATTTCTTACGCTCCAAGTTGAACAAGCTTATGGCCATGCCTTCAGCTCCCAGCGTGAATGGGCGCAAGTGGCAGCGAGGCACAAAGTGCTGGTTCTTATTGGTCGCCATTGCTGCGATACATTTCCATTGGTAGGTCTAACGTTTGAGCTAAGCGGCGAGCGCCGGCAGGACGTGGAAGGCTGAGAATGAAATGACAGCCTGGAACGGCATGCCGGTGCGCGTCCGCTTGAGCGATGGGTTAGGCGTCATCGCTGGACGTGGCCCGCGAATCGTATGTGGGAAATACACAAAGCCGCCTGATTCGCCTGCGCACAGTGTTGGTGCAAAACTTGTCTTTGCAAATCGACTACTTAGGGTGTGTTTCTTGAGAGGCGTCATTGTCTATTGATAGGAGTACCCGCGCGGCGTGGCAACAATCGGTGACACTTCACCTTCCCATTTGCCAACTGCAAGTTGACCAGTCTCTCGGCTGAGAAATAGTAGCGATGAACTCGGTATCCCTGTCGCTTGAAGTAGGAATGCCTTGAATGTGTTTGAAGAGTTGGTTCGATTAAACACGATGACCCAAGAATTGAAGTTCTGTGGCGGCGTTGCTGCTTCTGAAATGCTTCGATCAACTACGACGACCGCAAAGTCACGCCTTCCATCACCGTTGAAATCGCCAGCAGCATAGTACGGATCGTGATTAGCGTAAGCCTTCCGGATGTATGGAAGATCGTCACCACACATACATTCTGCTACGTCGACGGGTCGAAAGCGTGAGTTCGCACGCAACCATTCACGAAATGGAGTTTTCTCGCTTTCCAGCATTTGTGATGGGAGTTCAAAGTTGTCCGCCGGCAAGTGGTTCAACGGGCTGGAGGGTCGTAGATAGTTTGAGAGTAGATAAGCCCCGAGACAAATAATCAAAACAAGGGGTAAGAAGAATGACTTGGAGGATGCCTGGATCGATGATCCTTGTGTGCTCTGATATTCCGCCCTTGCAGGCTCGCCAGCATCAGCTTCGGGTCGGTCGGAGTATCGACTGACTTTTACACGTTCGCCTCCCATCCCCAGAAAGTCACCTCGTCGCTCGTGGTTTGATTGGCTAAGTTCGTTTCCGTCACTATCGCGCTCTACCCTCACATGATGTGATCCCACCCCCAAGATGCCGCCGCGCTCTTCAACTTTGGATGTCCCGACTTCGTCTCCAGAACGGTCATATCGGACCTCGACGGGCTCAGACCCCATTCCCAAGAATGCACCGCGGCTTTCTACCTTGGTGTGCGACCGTTCGTTGCCGTCGTTGTCGTGCTCGACGCGCATCTGTTCGCCACCAATTCCTAATATGCCACCTCTATCTTCGGACTTGATTTCACCTACCTTGCGACCGTCTTCGAAGATCTCTTCCTTCTCGTTACCCAGAAAGTCGCGAGTCTTAGGAGTTTCGCGTTCTCTCGACATACGAGACCTCCTCAGATACTTAAATGGCGGCAGTGACTGGTATGACGCCTAACGTTTAAATTGAGGGATACCCCACAGGGGCGAAGCCGTGAACGAAGTGAACGGTGTTCCCTCCAATGCCGCGTTCTCTGATATTGAGTGCGGGGTAATACTCAGATCATTGTTTAAAACAAACATCGGACAATCAACTCGAAATATCTTGTTTTTTCTCCGGAGCGCGGCTTGTGTGTCCGCATCAATACCTGCGGTATTATGCGTGCGTACAAATCGCGCTCCGCACTTTAGCAGTTTTTCCGCGTTGTATAAACCTGCTACTTTTCTTATAAGATGGAAGGATTTTGCCATACGTAGCGCTCAATGTTAGGGAACGTAATATATAAGACATTTTGTCCAATAATCCACAGACAATGTCGCATAATCTTGTTCGTTGGTCATTATCGCCATGATAGTACTGGTTTATATCTCACCGAATAGCTGATGAATCAGAAAAATACGGCATTACCGTTTAAGTACCGAAAAAACCTATATTGCATAGATTAGATTGAACACTATATTGTGTTTAATGGCAAGCACCATCCGGCTGATAGAGATGCGGTTAAAGTGGAAGGATTCTGGCTTATCTGGCCAATCAGTATCATGTGTCTGATATGCTACTCCAAAAACCAAAGCGTTTTCAAGCCAAGCTTCTAGTCACTCATGAATCGAGGGAAGAAGCTTTCCCACTCACTTGAGAATCAACTTAACGAGCAGAAATTCTCATGATCTGATCGATCTGCTCAAGATGAAAATTGCGCAACACATTCATGCCTAAGAGAGGATTTCCAGGCAAATTTGGCATGACCATGACTTCAACGTTGGTCAATCTGAATTCCCCGAAGGTAACTTGGGGTACAATGGCTTTACAAGCATTGACGATACCATTTGCGGTTGCTATCTGTTGAGGGGCGCACTTTTGTATCCCTACACGTGATGCAATCTGTTTTGATATTGTTACGGTTGTCGCTCCAGTATCTATCAAGAACACAACAGGCACTCCATTGACAGCTCCAGAACTAAAATAGTGGCCCTCGCGCGTTTGCTGTAGATCAAGTTTTCCAATACCCATGACTTCTAATGGTTGTTCTAAATTCTGAAGATCTATCGGCAAAGCATTATAAGCAAGTTCAAGTTGAACGGGACGAATACCTGAGCCACTGAATTGCATGGAGGTCGCTGCGCCAGCATTCACTGAAATTCCACCCTCTACTGTCACAGTAACACCGTCAGAAAATCCCGTCTCTAGATTACACCAGCTAGTTCCCAACAAAACTTGCATGCCATATTGGCCAACCGGTACAGCGATTTGATTAGAATTTCCTGTTGCGATTGATAGCGCTAGGAGTCTTTTGGAGCTTGTTTGATCAAACAATATGGCCACCATTGGATGATCATGCTTATTTTCTATTTCCAATCCTGAGTAAAGCACATCGGTTCTATTGATTATTGATGGATCAAACAGATAAGATGATCCATTCGGCGGTAACAATCCACACGTTTGTGATATCAACTTTTTTGAATCTTCATTCTTGGCCGTTTGAGAATTGAGTTCAAGCAACGACTGATAACGTTGAAAATGGGAATTGAGTACAGGCGGCGACCGATAATGTTGGAAATGAGAATTGAATTCCTGCAACGGTTGATAACGTTGGAAAATTATTAGAAAAATCGATCCCAGAAGGATCCAAATCAGAATAACCCCAAAAAAATATTTCCATGACAAATCAGGCAAATTATTTGTGGGTAATTTCCGATCATCTCCGTCATTCTCGTTGGTAAGTTTCACGTGATAGTGGCCTCGATCCTGTATAAAGCGTCTCTCTTTTATAAAAATTCTGCTCATTCAATTGAAACGCACGTTTAATTTACGACTATATTTTTCAGATTATTGAACAAATTTTTAATTGAAATCACCATAGCTTTCATTTTCTGTAAGCTCTGATTGGTCGTAGCATACCAACATGTGCGCGCAACACGTTGGACGTAAGTTTCAAAAGCAGCTATCCTGTGCACTTTTCCCGAGTTAACGCATCGTTTATTCATCGCGCCCATAGCTCAGCTGGATAGAGTACCGCCCTCCGAAGGCGGGGGTCGCACGTTCGAATCGTGTTGGGCGCGCCACTTCAAAAGTGGCTCTATGGATCGATTTGAATCATTTCATGGTTATATTGGATCTGAGTATGGCTCGTATTGCGATGATTTTTTATTCACATTAAATTAAATGTTTACCGGAATCGTACAAGCCACTGGAAAAATAACTGCCATCCATACATCCAGCGCAACACCTGAGAGCAGTCTAGCATTAACCATTGATCCTGGAAGTCTTGACCTGAGCGATGTGAATTTGGGAGATAGCATTGCTGTCGATGGGGTTTGTTTAACGGTTAAATCTTTAGCTAACCAGCTGATTCATTTTGATGTTTCTGAAGAAACACTGCGCTGCACACAGGGATTAAATCGCGTTGGCAAAACAATCAATTTAGAAAAAGCACTACGCTTAGCTGATCGGTTGGGTGGGCATTTAGTCAGCGGCCATATCGACGCAATCGGTATTGTCACTCAATGTGCACCCGCGGGCGAAAGCGTTATATTGGATATCGAAGTTCCCAGCGCAATTGCACGCTTCTTGACACACAAAGGATCGGTTACGGTAGATGGTGTCAGCTTGACAATCAATCAGATAATCGACAATACCTTTTCAGTGAATCTGATTCCACACACCCTGACGGTTACCACATTAGGCCAACTGCAGTTAGGTTCACAAGTCAACCTAGAAACGGACATGCTGGCGCGTTATGTTGCAAGATTACTCAATATATAAACGAAATTAAACATATACAGTCGAGAAAATGAGCATTAGTGCTATTGAAGAAATCATTGCCGACATCAGACTCGGCAAAATGGTGGTGCTGGTCGATGAAGAAGATCGCGAAAACGAAGGAGATCTGGTGCTTGCCGCAGATTTTGTCACGCCCGCAGCCATTAATTTTATGGCAACGCATGGTCGTGGACTAATTTGCTTGACACTCACCGAAGAACATTGCAATCAGCTAGATTTACCTTTGATGGTAACGACCAACCGGTCTCCTTTGGGAACCAACTTTACCCTCTCCATTGAAGCAGCCGAGGGTGTGACTACAGGGATTTCTGCTGCAGACCGCGCCAGAACCGTACAAGTGGCTGTGCAAAAAAATGCCAAACCCAGAGATCTCATACAACCCGGGCACATTTTTCCTCTTATGGCGCAAAAGGGCGGCGTGTTGGTGCGTGCGGGTCACACTGAAGCTGGTTGTGATTTAGCCAAAATGGCTAACCTCACTGCGGCTTCGGTGATTTGTGAAATCCTGAAAGAAGATGGCAGCATGGCAAGAATGCCCGATCTAATCGCCTTTGCTCACAAGCATCGACTCAAGATTGGCACAATCGCCGATTTGATTCAGCACCGCAACCAAACTGAATGTCTGGTCACACGCGTGGCTGAGCGTGCCATTCAAACGCTACATGGGCCATTTCAATTAATTGCGTACCGGGATGATATCTCGCATTTAACACACTTGGCATTGGTCAAAGGCACCATAGACCCTGCGCATGAAACGCTGGTACGCGTACATGAACCATTGTCTGTCATTGATTTTCTCGATATTGAGGATGGCTCACATTCCTGGAATATCTACACTGCAATGAAAATGATTGCTGAAGCAGGATGTGGTGTCATTGTTCTGATGCACCGCCGGGATGATCCGATAAAACTAGCCGAGCGCGTTGAATCGAAAGATGAACGCCCCCAATCTTTCAGTAATAAAATGGATTTGCGTCATCATGGAATTGGCGCACAAATACTCAAAGACCTGAATGTTGGAAAAATGCGCTTGATGGCGACCCCCCGGAAAATGCCCAGTGTGACTGGATTCGGTTTAGAAGTCTCCAGTTACGTGGAAATTCATAGCAAAGATAACCTTTGACTGATGCTGAAAGGATTATAATGGCAGCCAGTATCAACACACTGCAACTTAAGGAGTAAACATGCCTTTTTACGATGACATTCCCGAAATTGAACCTACTTTAGAAGGTAGCGATTTACGTATGGGTATTGTCATGAGCCGCTTTAACTCGGACATTGGTGAAGGATTACTAAGCGCTTGCATTACGGAGCTTAGAAGCAACGGTGTGCAAAACCATAACATATTGCTTGCAACAGTACCCGGTGCCTTGGAAATTCCTTTGGCACTTAAACGCATTGCCCTAACCAATCAATTCGACGCGTTCATTGCGCTCGGTGCAGTGATTCGGGGTGACACCTATCATTTTGAAATCGTCGCAGAGGAATCTGCCCGAGGTTTGATGGCCGTACAATTGGAAATAGAAATCCCCGTTGCCAACGGAATTCTCACTACCGATAACGAAGATCAAGCGATTGCACGTATGCATGAAAAAGGTACGGAGGCTGCAAAGGCTGCATTGGAAATGGCCAATTTGCAAATCAAGATTGACGAACTGCCTTATGAATAGCTTGCAAGCGGATTCGACCACTGACAAAAACAACAAAGTCGAGAAACCGAAAAGCCGTCGCAGAATCGCACGTGAGTTTGTAGTTCAGGGTTTGTATCAATGGAAAGTTACCGGTGAAAGTGCAAATTTTATTGAACAACAGTTACGCGAATCTCCCGAATTCGTTCATGTCGATGAAAAACACTTTTCTAAAACTCTGCAAGGCGCAATTGAGAACTTTGAACTACTGAATACGCACATTCAGCCGTGCCTAGATCGTGCCTTGCATGAACTGAGTCCGGTAGAGTTTGCTGTTTTGTTGCTAGGCGCTTATGAATTATTGTATCACCCAGAAATTCCTTACAAAGCGATCATCAATGAAGCCATTGAATTGGCAAGAACTTATGGCGGCATCGATGGGCATAAGTATGTCAATGGGGTCTTAGACAAATTAGCGATTAAACAACGCGCCGTAGAAATAGCCGCGCAGAAATTGGAAAAAAAACAACCACTCGTTTAGTCCCAGTGATTTCAGAATTCGACATTATCGATCGCTTTTTCCAGAAGCCTACCTATAATGCGATCGTAGGAATCGGTGATGATGCTGCCATTGTTCCAGCCTCACAAAATACTGAATTTGCAATTTCGACCGATACGTTGGTATCCGGCAAGCATTTCTTCCCAGATGTTGATCCATATAAACTGGGCTACAAATCTTTAGCCGTTAATCTTTCCGATATGGCCGCAATGGGCGCCAAGCCACGCTGGGCATTGCTTGCGTTAACATTACCCAAGAACCTGGTGGCGCATGATAACGCTTGGTTATCCGAATTTAGTCAAGGTTTCTTTAATTTGGCAAGCACCTATCAAGTCGAATTAATCGGTGGCGATACGACTGCGGGGCCTTTGAATATTAACGTGCAAATCATTGGTGAAGTCATGCGAGGCAAAGCCCTCCGCCGCAACAATGCGCAAGTGGGTGATGATATTTGGGTATCTGGTCAATTAGGCAGCGCAGCACTGGCATTAAAACACGAATTACAGCAAATCACCTTAACACCCGAGGAACTTTCGCAGTGTTTACCCGCATTGCTCATGCCCTCAGCCCGAGTTGAATTAGGGCAACGATTAGTTAATCTGGCGCACAGTGCCATTGATATTTCCGACGGATTGGTAGCCGATTTAGGACATGTTTTAAAAAATTCAGCAACAGCCGCGTGTATTAATCTACAAGATATTCCTTGTTTACCGATCATCAAAAAAAATCTGTCACAACCGCTACTAAGAGAGTGCTTATTATCAGGCGGAGATGACTATGAACTGTGCTTTACCGCATCTGAAAAAAACCGCAACGCGGTTGAGTTGCTTGGAAAAGAGTTAAATCTACCGCTCACACGTATCGGTAAAATTCTGACAGGACATCAATTAATCATTAAAGATCATCAAGGAAAGTTAATTTTACCGGACACCAGGGGATATGACCATTTTATTGCCTAGCACTGAGCATCACTCGTATTCTCAGCATTCACCGGCTTTCAAACCCAGTTTAGCGCTAGCTTTTAGTCACCCAGCCTTTTTCATTGCTTTTTCCGGCGGTGTAGGTTTATTCCCACTGGCGCCGGGTACGATAGGCACTTTGATTGCGTTCCCTTTATTTTGGCTATTCAACGAATTACTTTCCCCAGTATATTTTTTATTAGTCATTGATATTATGTTTATCGTCGGTATCTGGGCGTGTGGTTTGACGGGTAAAGTATTGGGCGATCCGGACCATGGCAGCATGGTATGGGATGAAACAGTAGCGTTTCTGCTAGTGCTTTTTTTCATTCCTGATGAATGGCGATGGCAATTAGCTGCTTTTATCTTGTTCCGCTTCTTCGATATTGTCAAACCCAATCCTATCCGTTATTTCGATCAACACTTACGCGCTGGTTTCGGTGTGATGTTTGACGATATTGTTGCAGCATTTCTGACTCTGCTATGCTTTGCTGGATGGAAAACCTGGATACTACCGATCATTGCTCTCGGTTAAACTGCCAGAACTATAGAAATACATCGCACAACCCAATACCGGACCAGCGCAGATGCACACCAATCCGGTATTTATTGGCACATATTCAACAAAAAACGCTTATTGTTGTGGTGGTGCTACTGGCGTGCCACTCGGGGGTGGTTGAATTTCTGAAACAAAAATTTCCACCCTGCGATTGATTGCCCGATTCGCAGGCGTATCATTGGTTGCGACAGGTTCACGGGAACCTCGTCCGTCAATCTGGATACGGTTGATTGCAACACCACGCCCTACCAAATGATCGCGCGTACTGGAAGCCCGATTAACCGATAAAGGATTATTGACCGCGTCACTGCCGGTATTATCCGTATGGCCGATAATCGTCACCACGGTATTTGGGTTATTGTTCAGGCTGGTGGCAAAGCTATCCAGTATCGGTTGTAAATTCGGTTTTATGTTCGACTTTCCTGAGTCAAAAGAAATGTCACTAGGAATATTGAGTTTCAGACGATTGTCCGCAGTTTTAGAAACTTCCACACCAGTACCGGCGGTAGCTGCTTCCATTTGTTTTTTTTGCTCTTCCATTCTTTGTGACCATAAATAGCCAGCTCCCGCACCCAGAATTGCGCCAGAACCCGCGCCAATTGCAGCACCTTCTCCGCCACCTATAATTGCACCCAGCGCAGCGCCAGCACCGGCCCCCAGCGCACTCCCCGTCAGTGCTCCTGATTGTGTGCCGTTCATCGAGGCACATCCAGTTAACGATAGCAAAACAAGCGCCATCAAAATCCTTTTTTCCATGCAATATCCCCTTAGATAAGTAACAAAAACATACTGTAACAGAAGAAACAAGAAATTCAATCTTTGTCTTTTAAATTGAATCCCTTACTTCCCACGCATAAACATTTTATCCAATTCAGTTACGGTAATTTCGAACCAAGTAGGTCGGCCATGATTACATTGATCCGCACGCTCGGTCACTTCCATTTCACGCAGCAGCTGATTCATTTCTTCGATGGTAAGTTTTCGATTAGCACGAACGGCGCCATGGCAAGCCATCGTCGCCAAAGTTTCATTACGCCTGGCGGTTAATACTTGACTCGCACCATAATCCTCAATTTCTTTTAATAGATCATGAGCAAGTTGCACGATATCGGCATCACTCAGTATTGCGGGAGTTTTACGAACAACCAAGGCCGTAGGAGAAAACGGCGCAATTTCAAAACCCAATTGATCAAACAAATCAGCATTTTCTTCAGCCAAACTCATTTCAACGCTACTGGCATGAAATGTAACCGGAATCAATAAAGATTGCGTCGGCACCACCTGCTGATCAAATATATTTTTAAGTTTCTCGTACATGACCCGCTCATGTGCCGCGTGCATATCGACCACAATGAGTCCCTGTTCATTCTGAGCCAGAATGTAGATTCCTTGCAACTGTCCCAACGCAAAACCCAGTGAGAAGCTTTCCTTTCCGACTGAAGCGATGGATGAATTCAATTCGGTCGCGGTCTCTGCTTCGCCTGCTAACTTATCTTTTTCACCCAGATACAACGATGGATCAGATGATCGGGTATCGTATATCGATTGATACATTTGTTCCGGTTGAAATAGTTGGCGCGGCCTATTGTCATTGCGTGACAACGGATAATTTGACAATGGGCGAACAGGGCTTGTATTACTGACATCTCGATGCTCGAAACTGATCGCAGTGTCAATATTTTGTTTTTTTTGTGGATCTGGCGCTGATAACGCTTTATTAATCGCGTGAAAAATAAATTGATGTACCGCGCGAGCTTCACGAAACCGCACTTCGGTTTTAGTAGGATGCACGTTCACGTCGACACTTTCCGGATCAACTTCCAAAAACAATACAAAAGCCGGATAACGATCAAGATGCAAGATATCGCGATAAGCTTCACGTAAAGCATGAGAAATAAGCTTATCGCTGACAAAACGCTTATTCACAAAAAAATATTGCGCTTCCCTGGAAGAACGCGCATAGGCCGGCAATGCCACCATGCCCTGCAACTGAATTGCCTCGGATTTCTCATCCACCCAAACAGCATACTGTGCAAACTCTTCCCCGAGTATCGCAGTGATCCGCTGCGCAGGCGTCGCGGGATGCAACAAACGCCGTGTTTTGCCATTATGCTGCAAGGAAAATTCTACCGATGGCGCAGACAGTGATATACGTTTAAAAACTTCATCGCAATGCGAAAACTCTGTCCCTTCAGATTTGAGAAATTTTCGTCGCGCGGGAATATTAAAAAATAATTCATTGATGGTTAACGTAGTACCAATGGACAGCGAGGAAGGCATCGCTGATGAAACTGAATTACCGTCCACATGGACCTGCCAAGCATAGTCATCCCCATGTTGGCAACTTGCTAGCGTTAAACGTGAAACAGCTGCAATACTTGCCAGTGCTTCACCACGAAAACCTAGGCTGGCGATTCTATGCAAATCATCCAGGGTACTAATTTTGCTAGTACTATGCCGCGTTAGCGCCAGAACCAGCTCGTCTTTTGCGATACCAATCCCATTATCAACTACGCGGATTTGTTTAACTCCGCCCTGTAATAGTTGCACATGGATTTTCTGAGCGCCCGCATCCAAGCTATTTTCCAGAATCTCTTTCAATACCGAAGCCGGGCGTTCGACAACTTCGCCGGCGGCGATCTGATTGATTAACAAATCTGGTAACAGCTTAATGCTAGCCATCAAAAAATAGTGACACTATCCATACACGGATATAAATCGAAACAACGCTTCGTTGAACATGTGATTAAAATGAATTGTGGGTGAGCATATGCTCACCCACTCTGAGGTTCCGGAAAATTAGATTAACTTATTCTGCAAAGCAACTGCCAATTCTGTTCTTACATCATATTGAAATAAAAATGCTATTTGCTTTTTTCTTTGCCGTGATCAGAATGCTTATGGTCACTCTCGCCGTGATGTCCATGGTTACTTTTGCCATGCTTACCATGCATTTGGTCCATCATATGATGCATTTCTGATTCATCTAAGAAACCATCTTTATTCGTATCCATGGCTGCAAACATATCTTCATGATGTTTAATGAATTCTTCCTTGCTGATTTTATTATCTTTGTTGAGATCGACCATCGACATTTTTTGACTACATTGTTCGTGATGGCTAGAAGAACCGTCAGATTTTGCATGGCTGTGTTGGTAATTGCCAGAATGCTTATGTTCCTGTGGCTTTGATGATGCAGATCCTTTTTCAGATTCAACAGAAAAAGCAGTGCCAGAGGCTAGAAAAAAACTACAAAAAATAACTAAAAAAAACGGACTGTGCTTCTTGAGCATGATGTTACCCTTTAATAAAAATTAAACAATGTTATGAGAAAAACAGCACCTAAAAAACCTAAAGCATTCGTTCAGTGTAGCGTCTCAAAACAATTCTTACAACATAGGTCAACTATTGTTAAGTAAGTGAACAAAAACTTTAAACTACATGCATTGGAAAAGATAACTGTTCAAGTAGTTCTGTTCAGAATGAATTAAAAATGAAACAAAAAGCAACTTGAGTTCGTCAATATAGAATCCTTTTGATATGAGAAAATAACAAACTGATAGCAGCAGCTCTAGAACACTCTGTTTAATAGAAATAAAAAACAATACCTGATATTAGTACCGATGATAAAGCATGAAGCACCTGGTTTTTTTATCTTGTCATGATTGAATGAAATAATACCGTTTAACCACCGCCACATAACACAATCAACTTTAAGTGAAATTTATATGAACGAATCAGAACTAAAAAATAAACCAGATAATTGGGAAAGAAGTTTAGTGGAAAATCTTGCATTGTCGTCCTTGCGAGAACAGCGTCGTACCCGCTCATGGGGAATATTTTTTAAGATCCTAATTTTTCTCTATCTTTTTATAGTTCTTTTTGTTGCGCTCGGTTGGATCGAAGAAGGCACCGTGCGATTGCCTGACAATCATACGGCCCTCATTGAGCTAAAAGGAGTGATTGCTGCTGATACCATGAGTAGCGCAGAAAAGATCATTACAAGCCTGCACGCAGCATTCAAAGACAAAAACACAAAAGGTGTCGTACTACGTATTAACAGCCCTGGAGGCAGTCCTGTTCAAGCCGGTTATATCAATGATGAAATCCATAGATTACGTATTAAATATCCTGAAACACCACTGTATGCTGTCATTTCTGATATCTGTGCCTCTGGAGGTTATTACGTTGCAGTGGCTGCAGACAAAATTTTTGTCGACAAAGCCAGCCTGGTTGGTTCAGTAGGCGTCCTTATGGATGGGTTCGGTTTCTCCGGAACATTGGAAAAATTGGGCGTTGAAAGACGGTTACTAACTTCAGGAGAAAACAAAGGGTTTCTCGATCCTTTCTCGCCGCTTGACCCAACACAAAGAAAATATGCCGAGTCATTATTGAAAGAAATTCACGAACAATTTATTACTGTGGTCAAACAAGGCAGGGGCGAGCGTTTAAAGGATCATCCAGAAATATTCAGCGGTGTTGTATGGACTGGAGAAAAAAGTATTGAACTCGGCGTAGCCGATGCTCTCGGCAGCGCAGAATATGTCGCTCGGGAAATTATCCAAGCCGAAACGCTGGTAGACTATAGCCCACGAGAAGGTTTCTCCGATTTTTTCAGTAGACAACGTTTTGGGCAGGCCGTAATGGAATTTTTATCTCGATCTGAATGGTTTCTAAAATGACAACTTTGGATAGCTGTAATAACTCAGCTATCCATATTGTTTACTGTATCGACTGACGACCATTCTCTTCATGATGCAAATACCATCATTACGAACCGAATGGGGCATTCCACAAAAACACTATCTAATTGATGTCTCTTAAACAGTCAGTTTATTTGTTATAGCACACGCAATTGTGGCAAACTGCGCAGGTACATTACTGTGAGCATACCATTTCGTGTTTCTATATGAATTCTTCATTGGCTTGCGTTACTTACGCGCCAAAAAACGCAATCATTTCATTTCATTTATTTCCCTGATCTCTTTAATGGGTATCACTTTGGGAATGGTTGCGTTGATAACAGTTATGTCGGTTATGAATGGTTTCCAGAAAGAAATCCGCGCACGCATCCTGGGCGTTGCTTCACATGTGCAGATTGGCAGCATCGTTGGTCATTTAGAACATTGGCAACAAACATCGGAAGAAGCCACTAAACACCCGGCTGTAGAAGCAGCTGCACCTTACGTTGCTGGGCAGGGCATGTTATCCCACAACCAGGCGGTACAAGGCGTGATGGTACGTGGCATCCTACCGACTACGGAAGATAAGGTCGCCGATTTCTCCAAAACGATGGTAGCCGGGACTCTAGAAGACTTGGAGCCCGGTAAGTTTGGCATTATTATCGGGGCGGATTTGGCGCGCACATTAGGAACTTTTGTAGACGACAAAATCGTACTCATTTCACCGCAAGGTCAAATGACGCCTGCCGGTATTTTGCCGCGTTTAAAGCAATTTACTGTCGTGGGTATTTTTGAAGTCGGGCACTTCGAATATGATTCGGGCTTAGTGTTGATCCATCTTTTTGATGCCCAAAAACTTTATCGTATGGAAAACGATAGTGTTACAGGGGTACGATTAAAACTTAATGATTTATTCCAAGCCCCAAAAGTTGTCGAAGAATTACCATCCATGCTCACCATTGATAGCTATATCACGGACTGGACCAAACAACACGCTAATTACTTTCGCGCGATCCAAATTGAAAAACGCATGCTATCACTAATTCTCGCACTCATTATCGCCGTCGCAGCATTTAATATCGTATCGACACTCGTAATGGCAGTAACCGACAAGCAGTCGGATATTGCCATTCTACGAACGCTGGGCGCCAGTCCTCATAGCATCATGAAAATCTTCATCATACAAGGTACTTTTATTGGGGTTTTTGGCACCCTACTCGGCGTTACGGGAGGTTTATTGCTGGCATATAATGTCGGTGAAGTCGTAGCCTCCATTGAATGGCTATTCAATGTACAATTCCTGTCCCGTGAAGTTTACTACATCAGCAAAATACCTACCGACCCCCAGATCGTTGATGTGATGACGGTCGCGATTACATCATTTACACTCAGTTTATTGGCTACCCTATACCCTAGTTATCGTGCCTCCAAAGTAAACCCAGCAGAAGCGTTACGCTATGAATGATCCAGTTATCGATTGCCAGAATGTCTACAAAGCTTTTTCGCAGGGCGATCAAATTGTCGAAGTATTAAAAGGAGTCAATTTGACAGTAGCCAAAGGTGAAATCTTGGCAATTGTTGGAGCATCAGGATCTGGAAAAAGCACATTACTACATATATTGGGAGGTCTCGATACACTCACCAGCGGGAACATTCAGATTCTTGGGAAGAATATCGCAACCATCGATGAAGTGGAAAGATGTCAGCTACGTAATGCTTCTCTAGGATTTATCTATCAATTCCACCATTTACTGCCCGAATTCACAGCGCTAGAAAATGTCGCGATGCCACTCCTGATCCGTAGGTTACCCAAACAAGAGGCTTATAATCGCGCAGCAGACATTCTGCAGCAAGTCGGATTAGCTCATCGATTGACGCATACCCCTGGCGAGCTTTCTGGAGGAGAGCGTCAACGCGCAGCCGTAGCGCGCGCACTCGTAACACAACCCGCTTGTATCTTAGCTGATGAACCGACTGGAAATTTGGATCGTCACACCGCAGAAGCGGTATTTGATTTAATGCTCGAATTGAATCAAAAAATTAATGCCAGTTTAATTATTGTTACACACGATCCACGCCTAGCTAATCGAACACAACATGTCAAACAGCTGGTCGATGGTGTGTTATATGATATCGAATCTGCGCCATTAAACTAATTGATTGCTACAAATTGATCAGATTTATAAGGTAATATCTTTGTTTCAAAATTGATCGTAAGCTAACCTCGCTCCGTTTTACTACTCATTTGCTGTTCTATGCGTACTCTATTTACCTATATCATGGTTTTTCCGCGGCGTAGCGCGTTCGTTCTGATTGCGTTATTGATCGCGGGAATTGCCGAAGGATTAAGTTTAACCGCCCTACTACCCCTATTATCGATTGCTGTGGGTGAATCCAGTCAAACGGGTGAATCCAGTGGCATCGGTAAATTCATGGAACAAACCCTGCGTGATATTGGCATTGAACCCACGCTTGATACCATTCTGATTATTATCGTTGGCGGTATGTTCTTTAAGGGATTGGTATTATTACTAGCGAATCGACAAGTGGGCTACACCGTTGCACACGTTGCAACCGCGCTACGCCTGGATCTCATTGAAGCCCTACTGACCAGTCGTTGGCAGTATTATCTCAAACAACCGGTTGGATCATTGGCTAACTCTGTCGCAACTGAAGCGTACCGTGCAGCGAATGGTTTTGAACACAGCGTTAATGTGCTGGCACTTGCTATTCAGGTATTCGTATATGCAATTGTGGCATTGTTTATATCCTGGGAAGCGACGCTGGCATCACTGGTAATTGGTTTATTCTTGTTAATTGCACTCAACCGACTGGTCACCGCGACACGCCGCGCAGGCACTAAGCAAACCCATCTGTTGCGTGATTTGTTAACGTATTTATCGGATGTTTTGAGTTCAGTCAAATCATTGAAAGCGATGGCACGCGATAACGTTGCAGATGCCATTTTGCACGAACAAACACAGCATTTAGAGAAAGCCACCCGGAAGGAGGTCATGAACCGTGCCGCACTAACGGCATTGCAAGAACCCATTCTGACTGCATTAACCGCAAGCGGTTTATACATTGCATTGGTCGTATGGCAGCTCTCTTTACCAGAAGTGATGTTAATGGTTTTTTTGCTAACTCGAATACTGGGTCTACTCAACAAAACACAGCGGCGTCACCAACAATTGGCTGCACAAGAAAGCGCCTACTGGGCATTGCGTAAAGCTGCCGAAGAAGCGCGCGCAGCGGCAGAGAGGGCTACCGGAACAATAAAACCGACCCTGCAAAAAGGAATCTCGCTACAGCACGTCAAATTTAATTATGGTCAAAAAACGATCTTTAAGGATTTAACGATAGAAATACCCATTAATACATTTACCGCCGTTATGGGTCCTTCCGGTGTTGGCAAAAGCACATTGTTGGACTTACTATGCGGATTGACCGAACCACAATCGGGTGAAATCAAAATCGATGACGTATCGATACACGATATTAATTTACGCCAGTGGCGGCATATGATCGGTTACGTGTCACAAGACACTATTTTGCTACATGACACCGTCATGAATAATATCCTGGTAGGAGAATCGACGCTAACCGCTATCGATGCTGAACGGGCACTACGTCAAGCTGGTGCATGGGATTTTGTCAATTCTTTGCCAGAGGGATTACAAACCATTGTTGGAGAAAGGGGAGGACTGCTTTCCGGTGGTCAAAGACAACGCATTGCAATCGCGCGCGCGTTAGCGCATAGTCCATCTTTCTTAATTCTTGATGAACCTACCAGTGCGCTAGATCCTGAAAGCGAAAAAACAATTTGTGAAACTCTCCAGAAACTGGCGGAAAACCTCACAATCATCGCAGTTTCTCATCAACCCGCTGTTATTAATGCTGCTGATCGCGTTTTCATTCTTTCCAATGGAGTAGCAGAACCATTATCTACAGTGCTTCCGCACTGATTTCACCAAACCTATTCCACATGAGTAATCGATTAAATTAAACCTAAAAATCCCACCACTAAATGATGTGATTTCCAGATTAAACTAATATACCTATCCACTCGAGTTTTTACGGAATTTCAATTGTTCGTGTAAATATATTGTTCGTTTCATTCGCTTCGACAAAACGGTTCACATCATCAACATGCGCTGCAATCGAGTGGCTTCCATTAGGTATTATATATGCACCACCTTTTGTGCCAATCGTTGCGGTAGCGCCAGCTGCCAATGGCCCCCATATCGATCCCCAAGTTTTGGTTTGGCCATCGACTGAATAAGCCACTCCAACTGTAACGCCCGCAGGCGTTGCTGCCCCCCCTTGATTCTGCACTGTGCTCGTGAAAATGCCATTTTCATAGGTTAACTGCGTAACGACCACATCTGGAAGAAGACTTGGATTGGTATTATTGACTGTTACATTGATGCTCGCACTGATCGTCGTATTTCCATCCGCATCCCGTGCAACCGCCGTGATCGTATGTTGCCCATCCGTGGCAGTAGTGCTATCCCATGGGATACTGTATGGCGCGGTGGTATCTTCTGCACCGAGATTATTCCCATTCAGCTTAAACTGCACGCCTACGACACCAACATCATCTGATGCATTGGCAGAAACCGTTACCGATGCACCTGCAACGGTAATACCCGAAATCGGTGCTGTGAGCGACACGCTCGGTTTATTGTCGTTTATATTAATGGCTTGAGTAAGATTATTATTTGTCTCGTTTGATTCAACAAAACGGTTCACGTCATCGACATGCGCTGTTATGGTATGCGCGCCATTCGGAATAACATAAGCCCCTCCTTTGGTACCAATCGTAACAGAAGCACCGGCGGCCAAAGGACCTGCTACCGATCCCCAGGTTTTAAATTGCCCGTCTACAAGATAACCGACACCCACACTGACACCCGTAGGTGTTGCTGCCCCTCCCTGATTCTGCACTGTGCTGGTAAAGATACCGTCAGCATAGGAAAGCTGAGTGACAACCACATCGGGAAGAAGACTTGGATTGGTATTATTGACTGTTACATTGATATTCGCACTGGTCGTCATATTTCCATCCGCATCCCGTGCAACCGCCGTAATCGTATGCTGTCCATCTGTGGCAGTAGTGCTATCCCATGGGATACTGTATGGCGCGGTGGTATCTTCTGCACCGAGATCATTCCCATCCAGCTTAAACTGCACGCCTACGACACCAACATCATCTGATGCATTGGCGGAAACCGTTACCGACGTACCTGCGACAGTAACGCCTGAGATCGGCGCAGATATTGAGACGATTGGCTGGGTATTATTGATGGTAATCGATTGAGAAAATTCATTATTTGTTTCGTTCAATTCAACAAAACGGTTCACGTCATCGACGAATGCCTTTATGGTATGTACGCCATTCGGAATCACATAAGCCCCTCCTTTGGTACCAATTGTAACGGAGGCTCCAGCAGCCAAAGGACCCGCTACCGATCCCCAGGTTCTCCAAACACCATCTACAAAATAACCGACACCTACCGTCACTCCCGCAGGAGTGGCCTCAGTGCCCTGATTTTGTACAGTACTTGTGAAGATACCGTCAGCATAGGAAAGCTGAGTAACAACCACATCCGGAAGTGGAGTGGACACACCGTTGCTTACCGTGACAGTGATCGAGCTTTTTGAGGTATTACCCGCAGCATCTCGAGCAACGGCTTCAATGGTGTGAGGTCCATTGGTGACTGCAGTACTATCCCAAACAATTGAATACGGCTCTGTGACATCTTCGCTAAGAGGGTAGCTGCCTGTCACTGAGAATTGCACGCCAGCTACACCCACATTATCAGTTGCATCAGCCGATAGCGTAACCGAAGTCCCTGAAACAGTAACTCCATTTGCAGGGGCCGTGATCGATACAGTGGGCGGCGTAATATCCGTTATACCTCCAGCAACTTCCTGAGATAACTGATTGTTGTCGTTGTCAAGCTCCGCAATTTTTTTACCATCATCTACATTAGCAGTCGCTGTGAATGTTCCATTGGGAATGAAGTAAGGATCCCCTTTTGTACCAATCGTAACAGATGCTCCCGCGGCCAACGGTCCCCATACACCGCCCCAAGTCCTCCAAACATTATTGACAAAGTATCCAACGCCTACACTTACTCCAGCCGGTGTTGCGGCGGTACCTTGATTTTTTACCGTGCTGGTAAAAATACCGTTGGCATAGGAAAGCTGTGTCACGACCAAGTCAGGAAGAAGGATACTATTATTGACTGTTATATCAACGCTTGAACTCGTGGTCAAGTTCCCGTCCGTATCTCGTGCAACAGCAGTAAGCGTATGCTGACCATCAGCCACGGCCGTACTATCCCATGCGATACTGAAGGGTGGCGCGGTATCTTCTACACCAATATTGACACCATCCAATTTAAATTGAACCCCCGCCACACCTACGCTATCCGATGCTTGTGCAGTAATATTGACCGAAGCACCCGCAACAGTCGCATTATTTTCTGGCGAGGTTAACGATACGGTCGGTAAAACACCAGCATCAATCTTGATAAATTTAGCAACGGACGGAACCCCGTCTCCGTTTAAAATAAAAAGCATATAATAACCAGGCGATGCAATATTAGGACTATTGGGAGCTGAGATATCCAGCCCATCCGTGGTTACCGAAAAATTGAGCTCATTAATAACCTGCCCCATATTAAAGGCATGCGTTACCGAACCGATTCTCAACACCGTAACTTTAGCTATAGAAGCAGCATCCGGCGTATTAATAAAGAATGACGTGCCATACGCTACGCTGGAAGGCGCAGAGATGATGGTAGGTCGGGCTCCTCCTTTAAATAGATAGGGGGGCGAATATATTTCAATCTCTGGTTGATTATTACCGCCGGTACTAAAGATTCTTCCATCGGGTAAAAGCAGCGCCGTAGAGTGATAAATACGTGGAATACCTGTACTGCTTGCCAGCGTAGTCCATTGCTCGGTAACTGGATCCCATAATTCAGCTGCATCGACATGTCCCGCTGGATCGTTGAATCCAATTGAAGATGTACCACCTGTAACCAAAACCTTACCATCCGGTAACAATGTTGCATTGATTTGACGTCGTGGAAATTGCATTGGATCCACATTGCGCCAACTCGGTGATGATTGATTGAGATCAATCACTTCGGCCGAACTTTTTGGTGGCCCTTGATCTCCTCCCATTACCAGTATCTTACCCGGTGCATACATGACGGCGGAACCGTAGTCACGGTATCCTCCTGATCTAGTTGCCACAAAACTCCACGACCCCGTACCAGAAGTATTCAGGTAACGCGTTGTAGGCGAAGAACCTGCATAAAATATTTTGCCATTCGGCGCCAAAAACATTCTTGGATAATCATCCAGTTGGATTTGAGCACCAGTTAGATTACGCCATGTTCCTGTTGCCACTTCGAACACTTGCGGCAATGTATTAACACCGATGGTGGTATCAATATCACCAGAAATCGTAAGCACATCGCCATTTGCCAGAACCGTAGTTGTTGGATACCAACGCCCCGCGTTCATATTGGGCAGCATAGTCCAAGTATCGGTTAAGTAATCGTATTTCGAAGCATTGGGTAATCCTACGAAATTAGAAATATGCCCACCCGCCAAAAACAGCGAACCGTCCGCTAATGATACATGCCCCACACAAAATAGATCATAACCCGGCTTCGCCAAGTTGGTTAAACTGTTATCAGAGGGATCCCAAGTCCTGGGATCATCACCCGATATCCCACTATCACCCGGCCATATCATGACCTTCCCGTTAGGCAGCAAATTCGCATGAACTGGAAAGTACGGCAGTGACGGCGTAATCAAATTCCATTCGCCAAGTGTGTCAGATGTAGCCTGAGTTATAGTGGCAAATCCCCCCGCAACTAAAGTAGCAATGATCAAAAAACCAGTTTTCAGAATTCTGTTCAGCATGATGAGTTGGGGGCCCTTAATCAATTATTTTTAAATTGGAATTTTCGAGTGCAAATCTATCGGCAAATAACGTGTATAGTGACGCAAACCTAATTATTTCCCCCATAACACGAAAGGAAGTAATCCAAGAAATATGACTGTGAAGGGCATTTGAATGAAGTCTTTGTATCAGCATAAGGTAACACCTACCTTTCCTTCGACATCTTTGCTCAACATCTATTTCTTACTATCAAACCTATTTTACAATAGTGTTATCATTCTTTAATCTAAAAATTCGAAGCGGTATTTGCTCATCGTGCAGATGCCCTTCAGGATTCATGGATTCATCGTAACCAACCGCACTGATGGCTCCTTTGGAATTAATAGCAATCGCATGAACAAGAACAAAACCTGAATTCGCAGGCAATAAGTCGTTCAGATCCATCATTCCATCTTTGCTTGTCCATATAAATGCATGGTCTCTACTGTTTCCGCCTTCTGAATAACCCACTACATCACCTTTAGCATTAATGCCTAAAGCCTTACTTGATACCCGGCCGGTGAGCACACCGAGACTTTTGATAGTTTTTGCTCCTTTGGGCCAAAGCACAGCACGATGCCTTTCTGCATCACCGGAAGTTCCAACAACATCCCCTTTATTGTTAATGTCAGAAGGCACACTCCAAACATCACCTGGAAGCATCCCTAAATCGATCACACTTTTTCCAGCGGTGCTTTTCCACAACACTGCGCGATACCTGGAATTAAAATCACAGGTGCCTGCGATGTCCCCAGCATTATTAATGACAAGCGCTCGGCATGCGCTGCTACCTTGCAGTTTTGCCAACACTTCCACTTTACCCGTAGAATCCCACGTTACAGCCCTAACCCCGCCAGCGCCACTCGACCACCCTACCACCTGCCCCAAACTATTGACGGCGATAGCCGCACTACTATTATCACCAGGCGGCAACTCCAGAAAAGCACTACTACCATCACCAAGCGAACGAAAAGCCCTCATGCCAGTTTCGGTATTTGTCGAACCAACCACTTGACTGTCATCATTAATACCTAGAGCAACGCTATAATCGCTATTGGGGCGAGGCTGCACAATGCTACGCTCCCCTCCGTCCCCCCAGATCGCTCCTTTAGGCCCTTTCTTCCCTCTCTTAATGGTTCCAACGATATCTCCACTATCGTTAGCCGCTCGCACAATATGTGTTGTTCCTACCGGTAGTTCGCCGATTTGTTTAATCGTGTAAGAAGTTCCGGCAGCTTGAGCCGGATTAGCGGGAATCCAAAAGACTCCAGCAAGAAACAATGGCATTAGGGTAATTTGAATTTGAAAAAGGAATGCTGAAAAAGATGCATCGAATCTTTTTTTTCTATGAAGTAAAAACATGACCGGAACACTTATCTACAATGGATTGAGAAATGGCGTAATGACGAATTTTTAGTGTGGCCTTTGCAAAAACTCTCTTGTTAATTCAATTAACTATTTTTATTAACTAAATTTCTTGAAATTGCGATTCTTCATGTATTCACAGTGTGTTATAAAAAAATAATAATGTCAAATGATGCCATCCTGGGGAAAATTTTGTACGATCAACAGCGCGTTCATTGCTTAAGGACAGGCCAGATAAAGATGCAAAAAAAAAGCACGCCATTCTCATGACGTGCTTTTTTATCAGAAAAATACTACAGAAGCGGTATGATTAATAACGCAACGATGTTGATAATCTTAATCAGCGGATTAATCGCAGGACCAGCAGTATCTTTGTAAGGATCACCCACGGTATCACCCGTTACCGAAGCTTTGTGAGCATCGCTGCCTTTACCGCCAAAATGACCGTCCTCAATGTATTTTTTGGCATTGTCCCAAGCACCACCACCGGTGGTCATGGAAATCGCAACGAACAAGCCAGTCACGATCGACCCCATTAATACTCCGCCAAGCGCTTGAGGACCCAAAATGATACCTACCAACAATGGAATCAATACGGGCAGCAACGAAGGAACCATCATTTCCTTAATCGCCGATTTAGTCAGCATATCAACCGCTTTTGAATAATCCGGTTTGCTGGTTCCTTCCATAATGCCCGGAATTTCTTTGAATTGGCGACGCACTTCAATCACCACCGATCCAGCCGCACGGCCTACTGCTTCCATCGACATTGCACCAAACAGATAAGGAATCATACCGCCGATAAACAAACCAATGATAACCATGTGATTGGACAAATCGAAAGTTAGCGCATGCCCAGCATGCTCCAAAGCGTGAGTATAGTCAGCAAATAAAACCAGTGCAGCCAAACCTGCCGAACCAATCGCATAACCTTTGGTTACCGCTTTGGTGGTATTTCCAACTGCATCCAAAGGATCGGTAATCGCCCGCACAGAATCAGGCATTTCCGACATTTCAGCGATACCGCCCGCATTATCAGTGATCGGACCATAAGCATCCAATGCAACGATGATACCCGTCATCGACAACATAGCTGTCGCTGCAATCGCGATTCCATATAAACCGGCCAACGCATAGGCTAATATGATACTCAAGCAAACTGCCAATACCGGTGCGCCTGTTGCGCGCATTGAAACACCCAGACCTGCAATGATATTGGTCGCATGCCCTGTCGTTGACGCTTCCGCAATGTGTTGTACTGGATGATATTCGGTCGATGTATAGTATTCGGTAATGACTACCATCAAACCGGTTAGAATCAAGCCAATTGCCGCCGCCAGAAACACGCGCAAGATCAACATGCCGCCAGTAATATCCGTACCATCAACAGTCAGTGTCATGCCACTCATAAACCAAATGGTAATAGGCAAATAAGCCAACAAAGCAATTCCGCCGGCAACTGCCAATCCACGGTACAAGGCATTCATGATAGTGCCGCCATCACGCATTTTGACATAGTAGCAACCAACAATCGATGCAACGATCGACACTGCGCCTAACATCAATGGATAAGTCACTGCGCTCAACGCATCGGATGTAAACAATAATGCACCCAAAATCATGGTAGCAATGATGGTTACCGCATACGTTTCAAACAAATCAGCCGCCATTCCTGCACAGTCCCCTACGTTATCACCCACGTTATCCGCAATCACTGCAGGATTACGTGGATCATCTTCAGGAATACCCGCTTCGACCTTGCCCACCAAATCGGCGCCTACGTCAGCTCCTTTGGTAAAAATACCTCCACCCAAACGAGCAAAAATCGAAATCAATGAACCGCCAAATGCAAAACCAATTAAAGGTTTAATAATATCGCTAACAGCCATGTCAGAACCTGCAGCATTATCAAATAGCATCGCGGTGTATCCAGCAACACCCAGCAAACCGAGTCCTACTACCAGCATGCCGGTAACTGCACCACCACGGAAAGCAATCGCTAATGCCTCATTCAATCCAATAGTCGCGGCTTGTGCTGTGCGGACATTCGATTGTACTGACACGTTCATACCCAGAAAACCAGCGGCGCCAGATAGGAAAGCTCCGAGTGCAAAACCAACGGCTGTATCCCAACCTAATGCAAGCCACAAGGCAGCAAACAAAACGGCACCCACAATACCAATCGTAGTGTATTGACGTTTCAGATATGCAGATGCACCTTGTTGAATGGCTAATGCAATTTCTTGCATACGCTGATTACCGGTCGATTGAATGTAAATACCCCTGATCCATACACCACTGAATACAAGGGCCAAAATCGCACTCAATATTGCGATAGTTAAACCAATAGACATAAAAAGCTCCAATTAAAGTCAGACCACATAAAATAATATGCAGAATCTTGGCCTAAAAAATCCCACATTATTAAACACTTGCTCAAATCCAAGAACGCAAGAACGTATTTTATCTGTTCTTGCGTTCAACGTACATGAAATTTAACGAATTTAGATACGCTACCTAATTAGCATTCCTAAGTTGATGTGATATTGAATAATCATATCTACTGTCACGGTTAAAGTTTGAATTCCGCTAATTTCTTAGCAACCGCAACACTTTTCAACCTTACATAATCGGGCAAACCGTCTTTATACGGCGGATAATCTTCACCTTCGATGAGTGGCAGCAAATAGTCACGGCAAGCTTGGCTAATACCAAAACCATCTTCACTGATATAGTTTGCTGGCATCATTTTTTCCACATTGGCTACTTCAGACAGCTTCGCCATACCCACCGACCATTTATAAGGCTTACTAGATTCACGAACAATGGTTGGCATGACAGAATTATGTCCCGCCAGCGCATATTCGACCGCAGCTTTACCCATTGCATACGCTTGTTCCACGTCCGTTTTCGATGCAATGTGGCGCGCAGCACGTTGCAAATAGTCTGCCACACCCCAATGAAATTTCAATGACAAGCCTTCTTTGATAATATTTGCCACGACCGGCGCAACACCACCCAATTGCGCATGACCAAAAGCATCACGCAATCCTTGGTCTGCAAGAAAATTACCATCTTCGCCTTTAACGCCTTCCGATACCACGACTGAACAATAGCCATACTGTTTGACATATTGATCTACTTTGGCAAGGAATTTTGCTTTATTGAATGTAATTTCTGGAAATAGAATAACGATCGGAATTTCACAATCCGGGCTGGATGCCAAACCGCCAGCCGCCGCAATCCAGCCTGCATGACGCCCCATGACTTCCAGGACAAAAACCTTGGTTGAAGTTTTAGCCATACTTGCCACGTCAAAACTCGCTTCACGTGTAGATACCGCAATGTATTTCGCAACAGAGCCAAAGCCCGGACAACAATCGGTAATCGGCAAATCATTATCCACTGTTTTGGGAACGTGAATCGCTTGTATCGGATATCCCAGTGTATCGGCCAATTGCGATACTTTCAAACAAGTATCTGCGGAATCACCACCACCGTTGTAGAAAAAATAACCGATATTATGCGCTTTGAAAACCTCAATAAGCCGTTCGTATTCACGCCGATTCTGCTCCAAGCTTTTGAGCTTGTACCGACACGAACCAAACCCACCGGATGGCGTGTATTTAAGCCCTGCAATGTCAGCAGCAGATTCAGCATTAGTATCAATTAAATCTTCCGTAAGCGCTCCGATAATGCCGTTTCGACCGGCATACACATTAGCGATTTTATCCGAATGCTGACGGGCCGTTTCCAAAACACCCGCAGCAGAAGCATTAATGACAGCCGTAACACCACCAGACTGTGCATAAAAAGCATTTTTACTAGCCATATTGTCTCCTTGACTGATTAAATTACAAGTGAACTATGTTATAAATTTCCTAAGCGCGCACTCACATGAGCACTAAATAACCTGATTACTCGTTTGATTGTTCTTTGATTTGTGTTTATTGATCGCACGAGCCAAAACCACACGAATTGGTTATTTGAGTGCTGTGAAAATCTGATCACGAATCTTTTCGACTGCGCCTATTCCGATTATTTTGATATAGCGGGGTGCATTCTTGTCGCCAGAAGCTGCCCATTGGGAATAATAACTGATCAAAGGCTCCGTTTGCTGATGATAAACATCCAGTCTTTTTTGGACTGTTTCTTCCTTATCATCATCACGTTGAATCAACAACTCTCCTGTAACATCATCATGATCAGGTGTTTTGGGAGGATTAAACTCCACGTGATAGGTACGTCCTGAAGCTGGATGCACTCTACGCCCAGACATCCGTTTGATAATCTCTGCATCTGCCACGTCAATTTCAACGACATAATCAATCGGCACATTGGCTGCTTTCATCGCATCAGCCTGTGGAATGGTGCGTGGAAAACCGTCAAAAAGAAAACCTTTAGCGCAATCCGGCTGCGTAATGCGTTCTTTGACCAAATTAATAATAATATCATCCGAGACCAAACCGCCGGCATCCATAATTTTTTTAGCCATGATACCTAACTCAGTGCCTTCTTTGACCGCACTACGTAGCATGTCGCCCGTAGAAATTTGTGGAATACCAAAGTGTTCCTTAATATAATTGGCTTGCGTCCCTTTGCCAGCACCGGGACCGCCTAATAAAATGACTCGAATGGTCCGTCTCCTTTTACTTTTTTGATTTAAACTAACAGAGCTAACCGACAATTTTCTGTCAGCTAACTCAACAACATCATGCAATTATATCGTAGGCAAACCAGATACTCGAGTTTTTTGCCACATTATTTTCTGGCAAAATCGACTAAACGCATGGTAAGTCAAGCTGATATCTCACAGGTTATGCGATAATCTGAACGACTTTTTACAGGAAAAATCATGGACGAAAACAGAAGCAAAGCGCTGGATGCAGCCCTGTCACAAATTGAAAAACAGTTTGGCAAAGGCTCCATCATGCGGTTGGGTGCAAATGATGTAGCCTATGATATACAAGTCGTTTCCACCGGTTCCTTGGGACTTGATATTGCACTGGGCGTCGGTGGACTACCACGAGGTCGGATTATCGAAATATATGGACCCGAATCATCAGGCAAAACAACACTGACTTTACAAGTCATTGCTGAAATGCAAAAGATCGGTGGAACTGCTGCTTTCATTGACGCAGAACATGCACTGGATCCACAATATGCGCAAAAGATTGGCATTAATGTTAAGGAACTGTTGATATCGCAACCGGATAATGGCGAACAGGCGTTGGAAATCGCCGATATGCTGGTACGCTCGGGTTCCGTGGATATCATTGTAGTGGATTCGGTGGCTGCGCTAACACCCCGTGCGGAAATCGAAGGGGATATGGGGGATCCGCAAATGGGATTGCAAGCGCGCTTGATGTCACAAGCCTTGCGCAAATTAACCGCCAACATTAAGCGCAGCAACACTATGGTTATTTTCATTAATCAAATTCGCATGAAAATTGGCGTGATGTTTGGCAATCCTGAAACAACGACGGGGGGCAATGCGTTAAAATTTTATGCCTCAGTACGCCTGGACATCCGCCGGACTGGATCGATCAAAAAAGGCGAAGAGGTGATCGGCAACGAAACACGCGTCAAAGTTGTTAAGAACAAAGTCGCGCCACCTTTTAAACAAGCCGATTTCGATATTCTGTATGGCGAAGGTATTTCGCGTGAAAGTGAAGTGATTGAATTAGGAGTTCTGCATAAAATCATTGACAAAGCAGGCGCTTGGTATGCCTATAAAGGTGAAAAAATAGGCCAGGGCAAAGATAATGTGCGAGATTACCTCAAAGAACATAAAGAGCTTGCGCACGAAATCGAACAAAAAATTCGTACGTTGGTAGGAATTACAGAACCAACCGCCTCAAACAAAGATAAAACTACTGATGAGTAATGATTGAGAACAACAGTAAAACAACCCTAAAAACGCGCGCACTACGCTATCTGGCGCGGCGGGAATACTCGCGGCAAGAATTAGCACAAAAGCTTTCGGCTTATGCGAGTTCTATGAAAAACGAAGAACTGATGACGGTACTGGATGATTTGGAGCAAAAAGGATTTTTGTCAGCGCAACGTGTGATTGAACAGACAACCCATCATCGAAGATCACGGTATGGAAACCAACGTATCGTTCATGAATTAAGAGCCAAAGGCATCGATGCGCAATTGATTAATGATGTATTGCCAACTTTGAAGGCCACTGAAGAAGAAGCCGCTTTGACTGTTTGGCAAAAAAAATTTGGTAAACCACCGATCACTGCCGAAGAACGCGCTAAGCAAATGCGATTTATGATGAGCAGGGGATTCTCGACTGAAACCATCCGGCAAGTTCTAGTACAAGCCAGTGACTCGATAAACGAATACTAACCCATCATCATCAATTCCAATTTAATGATCAGTAGAAGTTTCTATGAACAGTAGCGAAATAAGACAAAGATTTCTCGAGTTCTTTGCCTCCCACGGCCATGCCGTTGTGCCATCCAGTCCCCTTGTCCCTAATAATGACCCGACATTACTATTTACCAATGCAGGGATGGTACAGTTTAAAGATGTATTTCTGGGGCAAGACCAGCGGCCATATGTTCGTGCTGCAAGCTCGCAACGCTGTGTACGCGCTGGCGGCAAACACAACGATTTAGAGAATGTTGGCTATACCGCACGACATCATACTTTCTTTGAAATGCTCGGTAATTTCAGCTTTGGCGATTATTTCAAACGCAATGCCATTCTGTTTGCCTGGGATTTTTTAACCCAATCGTTGAAAATCCCGCGCGAAAAATTATGGGTGACTGTTTATGCGGAAGACGATGAAGCGGCGGATATCTGGCTGAACGAAGTCGGTGTCGATGCTTCCCGTCTGGTACGGATTGCCACCATGGATAATTTCTGGCAAATGGGCGATACCGGCCCCTGCGGCCCCTGCTCCGAAATTTTTTATGATCACGGCCCGGAAGTCAAAGGCGGACCGCCCGGTTCCGCCGATGCTGATGGCGATCGTTACATTGAAATCTGGAATCTGGTATTCATGCAATATAACCGTGACAGTGTCGGTACACTGCACCCGCTGCCCAAGCCATCGGTGGATACCGGCATGGGACTGGAACGGATTTCCGCGGTTATGCAGCAGGTGCACAGCAATTATGATATCGATCTGTTCCAAAGCTTGATCAAAGCGGCCGCGCGCGTCACTCATACCAAAGACCTTGCGGATAATTCCTTAAAAGTAATTGCCGACCATATCCGCGCCTGTTCGTTTTTGATTACCGATGGCGTCATTCCCGGCAGCGAAGGGCGCGGTTATGTGCTGAGGCGCATCATCCGCCGCGCTATCCGCCATGGTTACCAACTCGGACAAAAACAGCCTTTCTTTTATCAATTGGTGGAAGATTTAAGCAAAGTGATGGGGCAGGCCTATCCGGAACTGGTTGCCGCCAAAGCACGTGTTGCGGCCGTGTTAAAGCAAGAAGAAGAGCGCTTTGCCGAGACGCTGGAAAACGGCATGCAGATTCTGGAAACTGCACTCAGTCAGAAAATCAAGGTACTGGATGGTGAAACCGCATTCCGGCTCTATGACACATTCGGCTTCCCTATTGATCTGACCGCCGACATTGCGCGTGAACGAGGCATTAGCGTCGACCATGCCGGTTTTGAGCAGGCCATGGCACGCCAGCGCGAACAAGCGCGTGCCGCCAACAAATTCACCATGCAGGAAGGCATTGAATACAGCGGCAATCAAACCACTTTCTATGGTTACGAGACGTTGCAGCATGAAGGGCAGGTATTGGCGATTTACAAGCAAGGCAGTGCGGTGGATTTCATCGAAGCCGGTGATGAAGCGGTGGTGGTTCTGGATCAAACGCCTTTTTATGCCGAATCCGGCGGACAAGTCGGCGATTGCGGGAAGTTGCTGGTCGGCAATGGCACGTTTAATGTAACAAATACGCAAAAAATTCAAGCAAGTGTTTTTGGTCACAAAGGTGTTTTGAGTAGTGGACGTATGATCGTTGGCGATAAAGTGCTGGCTGAAGTTGATCCATTGGCGCGCATTCGTACCACACGTAACCACTCTGCTACGCATCTGATGCACAAAGCACTACGGGAGGTATTGGGTGATCATGTACAGCAGAAAGGCTCATTGGTGGATCATGAAAGAACGCGTTTCGATTTCTCACATAACGAACCGATGACTGAGCATCAAATTCGCAGGGTGGAAAAGAAGGTAAATGAAGAGATCTTAATCAATACTGAGTGTCAAGCACGCATAATGGCGATTAGGGAAGCACAAAAATCTGGTGCGATGATGCTTTTCGGTGAGAAATATGGTGACGAAGTACGCGTACTAGATATCGGCTCTTCGCGTGAATTGTGTGGAGGAACTCATGTAAAGCGTACTGGTGATATTGGATTGTTCAAGATCGTTTCTGAGAGTGGTGTGGCAGCAGGAGTACGACGTGTTGAAGCCTGCACAGGAGATCGTGCATTGCATTATGTAGAAACTTTGGAAGATGATCGAAGGGCAAGTGCGGCACTGCTAAAAGTTCCTTTGCGCCAAGGTGGTGTTATACCAATGGCTGTTTATCATATGCAGCAAGATAAAAAAGCAATTGAGAAAGAGTTGTCCACACTGAAAACAAAGCTTGCTGGCTCTCAAAGTAATGATCTAGCATCGCAAGCACAGGACATCAACGGCGTCAAAGTGCTCGCCACCAACCTGGAAAACGCCGACGCAAAAACCCTACGCGAAACGCTCGATCAACTAAAAGACAAACTAAAAACCTGTGCGATTGTGCTCAGTACCGTAGCGGACGGTAAAATCACACTGATCGCCGGCGTCAGCACTGATCTCACTGGCAAAGTCAAAGCCGGCGAACTGGTCAACTTCGTCGCCCAGCAAGTCGGCGGAAAAGGAGGAGGACGGGCCGATATGGCACAAGCTGGAGGATCACACCCCAGTCAATTATCTGCCGCGCTTACCAGCGTTTACGATTGGGTTAAGGAAAAAAAGAAATAACATACTAAGTCTATTGTAGTGTTTGATGTCGGTGCGCAATCGCAAGCCACACTGTTTCGCCACATCCACGTAACATCAATATGTTATTTGATGATGTTGCCTTAATAATATCAAAAGTACCAACAGAAATGCCATCAATGTAATGGTATGCGTTGGCTTCTTGTGATACAGTATGAAGCGTTCAATTCCTTTAAAAGACAATAAATTCAAAGGATTCGATACGATGTTATCTGAAATAATATCTTGGTGCCCAGAAGAGGACTCGAACCTCCACACCCGAAGGCACATGGACCTGAACCATGCGCGTCTACCAATTCCGCCATCTGGGCAATGGATAGTTTGACAGACTACTAAAGCGTGCAATTCTATAGGAAACCATTGTTTTGTCAAACAACAAGAAACAAAAAATACGTCAACTGGATCCGCATCTTCAGCGCGAAAAAGAACGCTACGAACAACCATTGCCAAGTCGAGAATATATTTTGCAGGTATTACAACAGCAAGGTATTCCGGTTGCCGAGCAGTCTTTACAAAAACTGTTATCGATTAACAAGAAGGAGCAGGGATTCTTCTCTCGACGCCTCGCTGCCATGATTCGCGAAGGGCAGATTTTCCGTAACCGCAAAGGTGATATTTGCGTGATGGAAAAGCTCGATTTAACAAAAGGCAAAATCCAAGGACATCCTGATGGTTTTGGTTTTCTGATTCCCGATGATAACAGTGGCGATCTATATTTAAGTGCCAAAGAAATGCACAAAGCCCTGCACGGCGATCATGTACTGGTACGCGAAACTGGACTGGATCGACGCGGGCGCAGAGAAGCCGCCATTGTAGAAGTACTGGAGCATTCCAACATACAAGTGGTGGGCCGTTTATATATCGAACATGGTGTTTTGTTCGTGGTTGCTGAAAACAAACGCATCAATCAAGACATTTTGATTACCAAGGAACATTCTCTAAAAGCCAAAACCGGTCAGGTGGTGATGGTAGAAATCATACGCCAGCCCAGCAAACAATCCCAGCCAATTGGTAAAATCGTTGAAGTTTTAGGTGATTACACTGCATCAGGGATGGAAATTGAAATTGCCTTGCGAAAACACGATTTACCTCATGAATTTCCCGATGAAATCGAAAAACTTTCCCGCAAATTTCCTAAAAATGTATTAAAACGCGAATCAACCGGGCGAAAAGATTTATGCCATTTGCCTTTAGTAACCATTGATGGTGAAACAGCGCGTGATTTTGATGACGCAGTATTTTGTGAAAAAGATGGTAAGGGATATCGCCTCTATGTTGCAATCGCGGATGTCAGTCACTATGTCAAACATGGCGATGCTATCGATCAAGAAGCATTCAATCGAGGCAATTCGGTTTATTTTCCGCGGCGTGTTATCCCGATGCTGCCGGAAATCTTTTCGAATGGATTATGTTCTTTGAATCCGCAACAAAAAAGATTGTGCATGGTGTGTGAGATGCAGATTCAACCAAGCGGGGAGATTTTTGATTATCTTTTTTATCCGGCAGTGATGCTCTCGCAAGCGCGATTAACATACACCGAAGTTGCTGAGATGCTAGAAACAAAAAAATCCACTGCTATCAAGGAAGAACATATCGCATTGCTACCGCATTTGCAGTTGCTGCACAAATTATTTAAATGTTTACTCAAAGCACGGAAGAAACGAGGCGCAATTGATTTCGAAACGATTGAAACACAAATTCTATTCAACGACCAAGGCAAAATTGAAAAAATCCTACCCACGCAGCGCAATGACGCCCATCGCCTGATTGAAGAATGTATGCTGGCAGCGAATGTCTGTGCAGCGGCTTTTTTGCAAAAACATAATCACCCAGGGCTATATCGCATCCACGAAGACCCAGTGCCAGAAAAAATTGTGGCGCTGCGTGATTTTCTCAAGGAATTTGGCATTCCACTCGGCGGTGGAGACAAGCCCTGTGCCAAAGACTATGCGCAGACACTCTCCAAAATACAAGATAGGCCGGATGTACAGTTATTACAAACTGTCATGCTGCGTTCGTTAAAACAAGCGATCTACAGTCCTGACATGACGGGTCATTTTGGCCTTGCGTATGAAACTTATACCCATTTCACTTCACCGATTCGACGTTATCCCGACTTATTGGTCCACCGCGCCATCAAGGCCGTACTCAATGGAGAAACCTATCAGCCAGGAGATTGGCACGAATTAGGATTACATTGTTCAATAACTGAACGGCGCGCTGACGATGCCACACGTGATGTGGAATCCTGGCTCAAATGTTTCTATATGCAAGATAAAATCGGCACAATCTTCGACGGTGTAATCAGCAGCGTCACTTCATTCGGTTTGTTTGTTGCCCTGGATAAAGTATACATAGAAGGATTAGTACATATTTCCGAGTTGCCTAGTGATTATTTTCATTATGATGCTGCCAAACACTTACTCCGTGGGGAACGAAGCGGAAAACAGTATCGCTTGGGTGATCGATTAAGCGTAAAACTTGTCCGAGTAGACCTGGAAACCAGCAAAATTGACTTTGTCTTAGCCGAAATGGATCAGAAACCACTCAAACCCAAAACCAAAACTTCTGCTAAAAGCAAAAAATAGCCTTGTAATAAATAAATTACATTACAATACGCACGGTTTTATGCTTTTAACTGTGATGAAAGTATTACTTCAATTGATAACAAATAATGTCCGGTAATCGTATTATTTTTGGCTTTCATGCCATCACCAGCCGGATCAAGCAATCGCCTGCTTCGATTAAAGAAATCTTTGTGGATGCAGCCCGGCATGACCAGCGTGCGCGTAATCTCATCCAGCTCGCAGAAAATCAAAAACTGCACATCACCCATTGCGCCACGACAAAACTTACCAGTCTAGCCGGTAATGACCACCATCAGGGCGTAGTAGCCGTCATCGATGCAATGCAACGCGTTACTGATGTGGATGATCTATTGGATGCATTGACTGAACCAGCACGGTTACTGATACTGGACGGCATTCAAGATCCGCACAACCTGGGCGCTTGCTTACGCATCGCGGATGCTTTTTCAATCCATGCGGTGATTGCACCGAAAGATAGGGCTGTCGGACTAAATTCGACCGTCCACAAGGTATCGAGCGGCGCTGCTGACACAGTGCCATTCATTGCGGTTACCAACCTATCACGCACGCTAAAAGAATTGAAGCAACGCGGTATCTGGATTATCGGTACAGCCGGCGATGCAGAACATGATTTAGACCATTTCAAAATTACTGAACCGGTGGCTTGGGTATTTGGTTCAGAAGGAAAAGGCTTACGGCGCTTAACGCGTGAAAATTGCGACTTCATGGTGCGCATACCAATGTCTGGTCAAGTCGGAAGTTTGAATATTTCAGTCAGTGTCGGCATCTGCTTGTTTGAAACACATCGTCAAAGAATTGCTACGTAGCCAGTCCAGAATAGCTTTACAATCACCTGCTCATTTTTAGTAAAACGCCATACATAATGACTTTACCTGATTCGTTAAATTTCAAAGCACATTTTATCGAGCTATTTCGTACCGCTTTACAAAGCCTGGACGTTCCCACAGAACCTCCCAACATTGAACTGACTCGAACGAAACAAAGCTCGCACGGTGATTATTCGTGCAATCTTGCAATGCATTTGGCTAAACCGTTGCGCAAAAAACCACAAGAAATTGCCCAATTATTGATCGAACGGCTACCTGCATCAGCGATCATCGAGAAAATAGAAATTGCAGGTGCTGGATTTATCAATTTATTTATCAAGAACGCAGCGAAACAGCAGTATTTACACCATATTTTGCAGAGCAAAACGCATTATGGTACTAGCCAATTGGGTCAAGGAAGAAAAATTCAAGTAGAGTTTGTTTCCGCCAATCCAACAGGGCCTTTGCATGTAGGCCACGGAAGAGGAGCTGCGATTGGCGCCAGTCTCGCCAATTTACTCGCCACCGCTGGCTTTGACGTATTTCGTGAATTCTATGTCAACGATGCGGGCCGGCAAATGGACATCTTGACGGTATCGACTTGGCTACGTTATCTGGCAATCCACCAAGTATCGATCCCCTTTCCGCAAAACGCCTATCAGGGCGACTATGTCAAAACGATGGCGCAACAACTGCAAGAACAGTTTGCGCAACGCTTCGTACGGCAGCGCGAACGCATTTTTGAAAACTTTCCGCTGAGTGCATTGGAAATCACTATCACGACCGATACTGAATTAGATCAATTAATCGCAAATGCAAAAAGAATTCTCGATCAAGACTACACTTTGATTCATCAATTCGTTTTAGCAGAACAACTTAATGATTGTCGCAGTGATTTGCTAGAATTTGGTATCGAATTCGATCAATGGTTCTCAGAGCAGTCACTCTATGATTCTGGACTGGTTAGTCGCACGGTTAATTTACTTGAAGAAAAAAATTACCTGTACCTAAAAGACGGCGCCAAGTGGTTCCGATCCACCAATTTTGGCGACGAAAAAGACCGTGTAGTGCAACGAGAGAATGGCCAGTTTACCTATTTTGCATCGGACATTGCTTATCATTTAAGTAAATTTGAGCGTGGCTTCGATCTGGTCATCAATATCTGGGGGGCTGATCATCACGGCTACATTGCTCGAGTCAAAGGCGCCTTGCAAGCACTGGGTGTAGATCCCGGAAAGCTGGAAATTGCTTTGGTGCAGTTTGCCGTATTGTATCGAGATGGAAAGAAAATGCCGATGTCTACACGCTCCGGGGAATTTGTTACCCTACGAGAATTACGCCATGAAGTTGGCAATGATGCCGCGCGTTTTTTTTATGCAATGCGCAAAAGCGATCAACATTTGGATTTTGATTTAGATCTCGCCAAATCACAAGGCAATGAAAATCCTGTGTATTATGTACAATATGCTCATGCACGTATTTGTAGCGTGTTAGCACAATGGAATGGAGATCTTGCAATGCTTTCGGATACTGACACACACACATTATCCGGTCCAGCAGAGCTCAGCTTATTGCAAAAGCTCATTGATTTTCCAGGTACCATAGAGACTGCTGCTAGGGAATTTTCTCCGCATTTGATCACTTTTTACCTGAGAGAATTAGCCAGTGAATTTCACGGTTACTATAATTCAACACGATTCTTGGTTGATGACAAGCCATTGATGTATGCTCGACTCGCGCTCATTGCGTCTGTACGGCAGGTATTACACAATGGACTCAAATTACTGGGAGTGAGTTCGCCTGATAAAATGTAGCAGGATTGCATAGGGTCTTTCATGAGTCGAGATTATAAATCACAGAAATCTTCAAAGTCTTCATCTGAAAAAGGGGGGTCAGCTTTTTTCGGTGGTTTTGTTGGATATGCACTCGGTATTATGAGTGCCATCGGTATATGGTTATATCTTAGCTATGCTCCTAGCCCTTATTTATCAGATGATAAAAATCCCACCGCTGCAGTGAAGAAAGACACACAGCCCTCCCCTGAAAAATCGACAGCAGCGGAAAAAGTAATGCCAGAAACACCGATCACCGTTGTCGAGGAAAAACCGCGCTTTGATTTTTATAAGATACTGCCTGGCATTGATGAACCCGAAGTTGATCACCCTTCCACACAACGTGCAATGCAATCGCCCTCACCAAACACTAAACCGCAGGAAAATAATACTACCAAATCTGCCGAAAAACCCGCATTGCAGGCTATTGCTCCCCCCAGCGTTCATTCTAAAGAATTGATGCAATCACCGCAAACAGTACCTTCCGCAATTAAAAATAATGCGACTGCTGCCACAAAAGAAAAATTCATCCTGCAGGCCGGATCATTCAGAACGATCAGTGATGCCGAAAATCTGAAAGCAAGGCTTGCGCTCCTCGGCATACTCGCATCAATACAGCCGATTGATTTATCAGGGAAAGGAACGTGGTATAGGGTACGAGTAGGCCCTTTCGCCAAGAAAGAAGACGCCGATCAAACGAATGCTTCGTTAAGGGAAAATGGCATTACAGCGCAATTTATCAAGACACAATAGGAACTTGTGATATCGTGCCAATTTAACAACCTGTTAAGTGGTAGTTCGTTTTTGAATGAGAATACATCATTCGTTATTTGCGAGTGGGTCAAACATTTTTTTTAAGGAGTTAGAATGAATCATCGCATTTTTTTTATGCCTCTTTTTTTCTTATTCTGTTTTAGTTTGGTAAGTTTTACCAATGCATATGCTGAATTGGTGGAAGGCAAAAATTACACCATCCTAAAGAACTCACAACCCACACGGGACGACAGCAAGATCGAAGTATTAGAATTTTTCTGGTATGGCTGTCCACACTGTGATAGCTTGCACCCTCATGTCAAAACTTGGGCGCAAAACATCCCTTCAGATGTCGACTTCCGTTATGTTCCAGCGATTTTTAGGCCCAATTGGACAACGGGCGCCAAAGTATTCTATACGATAGAGGCAATGGGATTGCTCGATCCATTGCACGACAAAATCTACCATGCGATTCATCGCGGAAAGATTGACCTAAGTGATGAAGCCGTTGTATTCGGCTGGATTGAAAAGGAAGGCATTGATCGGAAAAAATTCGAAGACACCTATCGCTCCTTTGCCGTACAAAACCAAGTCGCCAAATCGACACAAATGTCACGCCAATATCAACTGACCGGAGTGCCCGCTATAGTTGTAAATGGCAAATATCTAACCAGTGGCGGCATGAGCCCCACTCCTGAAGACACGATCAAAACGTTAAATGCCTTGATTGACAAAGCACGCAAGGAGAAATAATCGTTATAAAGAACTCGGTCGCTTGCGACCGAGTTCTAAAGAGCAGAGTTGCCCAAACATTCCTCTCGCTCCTTTCATCACTTTGAGTTGATTTATAACTTCCTCGTTATCATTGTCGATAGTTTCAACAAAATAGCTTTGTACTCATAACTGACTTCCCAAAATAACTGGGTACTGAAAGCTTCTTCTCCTAAGCCAATAAAAAACTGCGCCTTACTGTAGAAATGCAATAGTTGGACTGCTTCGGTATTCCCTGAACGATAAGTGTGAATCTGATAACTTCTCCGTCCACTCAATCAGACGCAGCGCATTTAAATCTATGTGGTAAATACCACAGATAATTTATGGGGGGTACTGCGACAATGTTTGCGCAAATATAAGAAATAGCTTTATCAGAAAATCACAGTTCATTTTCGCGTAATTTTTCTGCTATTCGCTTTGATGCAATACCCACCGATTCACACATAACAAACAGACAGGAGAATATCCAATGACCTTTCCAACCCCCAATCATGACGAATCATTAATTACTTCTGAAACTCCATTCATTGGCAACTTTCATAAAACTCTGCCACATAATGAATATGGAGAAGTCGATGCTTCTGCTTACCGAAAATTCAAGAATACCTGCTTGCAAATCGAAGCTGGTGCACCAAACAATTTCGAAGACGTTCCCGGAGGAACTTACCCAACCAATGATCCACTTGTCATTTTAACAAGTGCAAAATTCACAAGCCCACTGTCTGGCGCAGCAACTGAAGTACATGGCCCCGATCCCAAGGATCTGGAAATGTTACCAGCGCCAGACATCTTATCTGACAGCACTGCTGCCGAAATGACTGAATTATATTGGATGGCGCTACTCCGTGATCTACCGCTGGCTTCTTTAGCAACAGATCCGACTGTCCAGATTGCTGCAGCAGAGATAGAAAGCGTATTTAACACAGCTTTAAACACTGATATGGCACAAGGTCGGCTGCGAATGGGCTTAGATTTGCCACAAGCTAATGGCGCACTTAATCTTACACAACAAACCGTGTTTCGTTGCGGATTACATGATGAGGAATACGGCCCACTGGTTAGCCAGTTTTTTATCCGCAATGTCCCTTATGGTGTACAAACCATCGACCCAAGACAAGTTCCCTATATTAGAGGAAAAGATTTTCTAACAAATCACAGTGATTGGTTACGAGCACAGAACACTGGCAAGGATAAGTTTGGGCGAGATTATGGCAAGTGCAATTATTACGGAGACCAATTAGCGGGCCGCGAAACTTATTATCCTGAAGTCACTCGTTATATTTCAACCATGCGTGATCTTGCTCGTTTTGTTAACCGCGATGCACTGCACCAGGCTTACTTTAATGCAGCTTTGTTTCTGGACTCCATTGGTGCGCCATTGAATAATGGTAATCCCTATAAAGGTAATTTATATGCACGCGAAGGTAATTTTGCGACTCTCGGTGGCCCCGATCTATTGACACTGGTTTCAGAAGTCGCAAGCCGTGCATTAAAAGTCGTTTGGCGTCAAAAATGGCTTGTTCACCGCCGCGCTCGACCGGAAGTCTATGGCGGACTTGTGCAAATGCAATTCAATGGATTCAACTGCCGTCAACGTAACTATGGCTTACCTGCTTGGGTCGCTGGAACCGAAGCGGCAGCTAGAATCAAGATGCATAATAATACGCAAAACGGTGGTGGCGATGAAACCCTATTTCTACCAATTGCATTCTCGGCTGGCTCACCTAACCATCCTGCTTATGGTGCAGGTCATGCCACTGTAGCGGGTGCATGCGTCACCGTACTCAAAGCTTGGTTCGACGAAGACGCCAAATTGAATGATCTACTGAGTTCCGCACAAGAAAACAAAAACCGTAAAGATCCGTTGGAACTGCAACATTTATTGCAACCAGGAACGCATATTAGTGGAGAAATTTTCAATGCACCTGAGCCCTATGCAGGTCAAGATGCTAACAAAATGACTGTGGGCGGAGAACTAAACAAGATTGCGAGTAATGTCGCCATGGGTCGTAGTATGGGTGGAGTGCACTGGCGCAGCGACAATACCAGAAGTATGCGACTTGGCGAACAGATCGCAATTGAAATTCTACGTAAACGTACACTAGAGTATGCGGAAAGACCCACTGCTTTCACCTTCCGGTCTTTTGATCGCCAAATGATCCATATTACGCAGGGACAAGTTATGAAATTAAGCTAAACATCAGAAATATGTCCTTCCCTTTATACTTCAAACATTGAATAGCAATCGAATGATGCATTAACCAATGTAAACAGGTCACTCTGTTTACATTGGGATGCTAAAAAGCACCCAGCTTTAATTGATCATTACATTTTCTGACTGTTTCATCGCCAAGGAAACGACTACAATTTTGACGACCTTGTGAAACTGCATACACATATTCTTGATGGCATGCGAATTTTATCACGCCGAACACACTACAAAACTATTGCTATCAACGTAATCTGTATTATCATTCAATCAAATACTCCTTACTTATGCCAACAACAAGGTTTCTTTATAGCGACTCTTCGCAAAGGATAAAAATCTGACTACTTCACATCCAGATAAAGTGGATACTAGGTATTCTTTAAAAGAGCAACTTCTAAAAACCATTGATGATGATTTAGATCTTCCATCTTTAGGAGGCGCAATCACCCAGATTGTGCAATTATCCACGTCCGAAGATGAGTCGATACGGCAATTGTCACATTTTATTTTGTCCGATGTATCGTTAACACAAAAGATTCTCCGTCTATCCAATTCCATCGCTTTTCGTTCAAGTTCTAATCAAGTTGTCACGAGTATCACCAAAGCAATTTTTTTGCTCGGATTTGAAACCGTCAAGACCTGCGCGCTGGCGATTCTTCTGGTTGACAAAGTATTGGCGGGTAAACATGCCGAATTTGTTCGTGCCGAACTAATCGAAGCGCTTACAGCAAGCATGCTATGTCAAGAACTTGCCAAACATAGTCAATTTGATCATGTTGAAGAGGTTGCCATCGCGGCCTTATTTAAAAACATGGGACGTTTGCTACTGGCAGCTTATGAACCAGAAAAATACCAAGAAGTTATGGCACTAGCAAAGGAAGAAAATTGTACCCCGGAGCTAGCTGCACGAAAATTGTATTCTTGTAGCTTAAGTGATTTTACAGAAACCATCCTCGAAAAATGGAATATACCTGCCAGCATCATTCATGCCACGAAAAATAGACCCTCAGGCACGCTTAGTCCAGCCAAAAATAAACAAGAATGGATTCAGCAAGCAGCGGAGTTTGGGGAAGCTTCCGCACAATTTGCGATCAATACCAACTCTGGAGAACACTTATCTTCTAAAAACAATACTCTGGCGAGATTTGGCAAAGCGTTCAATCTCGATATGCCAAAACTTGATCTTCTGATACAACAAGCAACAACCGAAACAACCGCGCTCAAGGCAAATATTAATTTATTTCCTGATCCTGTTGAAGACAAGGAATCCAGTTACAAGCAACTGGTTGAATCCGAACAAAAAGCAAAAGATAATATTCTGGCAGAATTCGCACTAACCGATACGCGCATCGATGAAATACAAATTACCCAACGTCACGCCAGTGGCAAACCTTATAATTCAGCAGCATTGTTACTATCTGCCATTCAAGACGTAACAGAAATCATTACCACCGGTAACTATAAGCTCAGTGATTTGATGTTATTGATTTTAGAATACTATTATAATAGTCTCGGATTTCGGTTTATTACATTGTGCTTGAGGGATACGCAAAAAAATCAGTACCGTGCACGTACTTCTTTCGGTAAGAACAGCGCTGAATTTCAAAAAGCTTTTCATTTTCCCATTACACCGTCAGTCGATTTATTTTATCTTGCAATGGAAAAAGACTCTGATCTGCTGATCTCCAATGCGAAGGCACCCAAAGTATTTGAAATGTTGCCTCAATGGTATCGTGCTGTATTACCGGATGCGCGTAGTTTTATTGTCTTGCCACTCGTGCTGAATAAAAGACCCATTGGTTTTATTTATGGCGATCGCGAATTTGATGCTTCCGAAGAAACAGCGCATGAAGAGATCCGTTTGATTAAGATTTTAAAAAGCCAAGTTTTAGCGATACTGAACACTAAATAAAATTAACGATTAATACCAGATCAGAAAACCCATGGATACTTCAGGAGATTTGTTTATTATCAGTGCCCCCTCAGGTGCCGGAAAAACAAGCTTAGTCAAGTCATTGCTTCAATCAGATCTTGGTTTAAATTTATCCATTTCTCATACAACCCGGTCACCTCGTTCGTCTGAAGTTGATGGCGAAGATTATCATTTCGTCAGCCGGGAAACTTTCCAGCGCATGCTCAACAATGGAGAATTTTTAGAGAGCGCGGAGGTTTATGGTAATTTTTATGGCACCTCCGAAAAATGGATTCACGAAAAAATTTCGGCTGGACAAGACATTGTTCTAGAAATTGATTGTCAGGGTGCAAAGCAAGTGCAGCGGATTTTTACGAGATCGATTGGTATCTTTATTCTCCCCCCCTCCCTCGAAGCCCTGGCGATACGCTTGAATTCAAGGGGTCAAGACGATCCAGAAGTTATTCAAAAAAGATTGACCGCGGCTCGAGAGGAAGTCAGCCATATTCACGACTTTGATTATATTGTCATCAATAATCAGTTAGAATACGCACTCCATGAATTAGTCTGCATTATTAAAGCGGAACGTTTAAGAAAACACCGACAGTTAATCAAATATCACGCCTTAATTAGTCAGTTATCTTAATTTAACTATTTTGAACAAAATTTTTCTCATTTATTTTTCTGGATGCTATGGCACGAATTACTGTTGATGATTGTTTAAAAAGAATCCCTAACCGATTTGATATGACTCTGGTTGCAACCGCGCGCGCTCGGCAATTAGCCATAGGCTCAGCACCGATGGTGGAACCTTTGCGTGACAAACCAACGGTTATTGCTTTGCGTGAATTGGCCCAAGGCAAAGTCGATATGGATATTCTTAATCCTAAAAGCCTGTAAATTCTGAAGCTGCGCAATAAATTGGTTTAGATAAGAAACCGTTAGCGTTTGAACTCTTTATAAACACATCGCGCTTTAACGAACGTATTGTTTTGATTTTTTACATTGCAATTTTAAGAATCTTTCTAAATCGTATGGAAGTATCCAGAACAATGCGGTAAAACTGAATAAACCGGAACGGCGCATTCCGGAATGTACATTCAAAAATTATACAATGCACTATCATTTAAAATAACACCAGAGCGTTCCTGCACTAAAACCATCTTCGTCTGCACAAAGGGATTCTGTTCATCAGTAATCCATAAACAGATGCTATTTCCCTGTTTTTTTAAAGCAAGCTTGTTTCTCAAAGATTGTTAAAGTAGTCACTTATTGATTCTCAATCGTTGATCCACTTTAATTTATCTTTTACGCCTTGATTAATCAGCCATGACATTTAAAACACGCTTGCTTGATTCGTTGCGTAAAATTTCTGCCTCAGACTCTGATCTTACCGAACAGGAAGCAGCTGACATACAGAATGATCATGCGCAACCCGATGAAAATTCGCAAGATACGCTTACTTACGACCAGCACATACACATTACCAAAGATACCCAACGTGAATTTGAAGATACACGGCATGAAAGATTAAACTTAGAAGATCAAACCATTAAAGAAGCTCGCCAGCGTATCGAAGCAGAAAATAAAGCGCGTGTAGCAGCAGAAGCTCGTGCCCGTGTCGAAGCTATCGCTCGGGCTACAGCAGAAAACCGCATACAAGCCGAAGCTGAAGCCACTGAGCAAGCGCGAATGAGAGCAAAAGCCGAAGCGCTGGCAGAAAAAGAAGCCAATATTCGCTACGAACTTGAAAGCAAAGCCAAGCATTTAGCCGAAGAAAAACTTAAAGCCGATAAAGCGTTAAATGCCATATTGGAATCAAAAATCAAGTTGGAGGCTGTGAATATCGAAAAAATGCAACAACGTGTCGCAGCAGAAGCCATTGCCCTTGATCAAGCCCACACAACCGCTACGAAAGAAAAGGAAGCCACCGAAGCCGCCATCCGGAAAGCCCGGCTTGCTGAAGAAGCGCAACAAATTGCACTTGAAATTATCGAAGCTGAAACGCATACGACGCAGCTTATCCAAGCAAAAATACAAGAAGATCAAAAAATACTCACATTAGCAAAAGCACGAGAAGCAGTCGAGAATCAAACTTTTGCAGAAAAACAAATCATTGCAAACCTAGAAGCACAAGCGCTTGAGCAGGCCCAACAACGACTTGATGCTGAAAGAACGAGCCAAAACCAAAAACAATATCGTCTTCGTGCTGAAATAGCAGCCACCCATGCAGCCCTAGACAGAGCGGAAGCTGAAGCAATGGCTATAGAGAAAGCCAACGAAAGAACAGCCGCTGATCAATACGCGGTCATCGCTGCACGCAATCGTGCAGAAGCAGAATCTGTTAGCAAGGAAATAGCCGAATCCATCATTACACAAGAAAATGCTGCGGCTGATTTAATCAAATCCCGTCTGATTACTGAATCTGAAACACTCAAGCAAGCCATCCAGCGGGCACAAGTTGAAGCTGCCGCATTGACCGCTGCTGAAGCTACTTTACAAGTCGAAAAAGAAGCAATACAAATGGCTCAAGCAAAAAAAGAAGCTGAAAAAGAAGCTGAAAAAGAATATCAGAAGCGCATAAAAGCAGACGAAAAAGCGATCAAAGAAGCAGAAGCACGCGCGCAAGCTGAACAAGTTGCGCGTAACGCCGCGAAAAAAAGAGTTGAAGCAGAAACCAGATTAAAAACCACAGCCGAAGCAAAGGCACAGCTAGACGAACTGATTGCGCAAGATACCCAGGCTAAAGCAGAGCTCGATCAACGGTTACTGGCAGACTCAGAAATCCGCGCCCAAGCACTCAATGACGCGAAACAAGCTGTTCTTGAGCGGTTAGAAGTCGAGCAAAGAATTACCGGGCTCGCAATAACCAGAGCACAAGCTAAAATTATCGCCAGTAACAAAGCCAAAGCTAAATTGGAAGCTGAAAAAATTGCCACCAAAATTACGTTGGAGAAAGCCAGGGCCGAATCAGCAACGCTCATTGCGATACAAGAACGCATTACGCTGGAATCGCAAGCTTTAGAAATCGCAACTGAACGGGAAACAGTCGAAATTATGGCGAAAGAAGCGTTATTTGCTCGCTCTCAAGCCGACAAGGAGGCAACTGCCGCCGCATCCGCTAGAATACGCGCCGAAATCGCCGCCGCTACAGAGCATGTTCGTAGCAAAAATGCTTGAGTATGGGTTGTAGATAATTTTGTGTAAATGGTCATTTAGCAAGAAACTGTTTATATAGTCGCCGCAAGGTGGTTTACAGCGACAAGACCTCCAGATCGGCCTCTATCGCATCCGGTGTTTGATAAAAGAACATCACTGCATCCTGTGAAAACATCCCCAACAATAGCCAAAACGATCGACCAATTGCCAAGAAATCCAACCTTGCTCGGGCCGACAACATCACCTACATTCGCACGCAAAGCGGTTGACTTTATTTAATCATCGTACTAATTTATATTCAGTAAGGTGATTGACCCGGCGTTATCATCCAATATGTTGGCCAAACTGGTGTGCGAGGCCTTCCAGACGGCTACCATGCATTATGATGAGGCAATCAATTCAAGCCTTATTCAATCGCTTTGGCTTTACATGCAGCATGAGTAGAAAAGGCAATTTTATATCGTAGCTTTTTATAATATAATTCGATTCGTTTGCATTTCACATTGGGAAATGTGTCGCCCAATGCTTATGAAAAAATCACGATAGCAACAAAACAGCCTATCTATTGTCCGAAAATACTTGACCACTACACTTCTCTGATGTGCTGAGTTCCATATTTATTAAACACAATTTCTCTCATCACCTTTCCCAGAATGGTGACACACATTGAGAGAATAAGGGCTGATGACATAAAGAAGTGTAGTTAATTTCATGTTAAGGTAACAACATTTTGACCCAAGTTTTTACTTATTTAGGGATTTTAAATTTGCCCAAATTGAATTGTATTTCTATAACGCTATTAACTATTTTTATTCTTCTACCTGCTATGGAGCCAAGAGAAGCTTTGGCACAGCAAACCAGTGCTTCGTGGTATGATGGAGCGATTCAGTACTCTGTAATTACTAACTGTGTCAGTATTATTCAAGGCTATCCATATTCAGAGTATGGTGTAGGCACTTACGTTAGTTACCTCGCTAATCCAAATGCTTATCAGCCTAGACCAAACCTTCCATATTATATTCATGTCATCGTCTATGGAATAGGTAATCCCTGTAGCGGTACTCGAGTTTATATCGATATTGAATTACCTTCAAACACAGTACTGGCAATTGACAATATCCATCCTATATATTGTTTTCACGATGCCAATTCTTTTTCTGGCAGCGATTGCCCGCAATCATTACCTGCTTCATCCCTAAATAACGGAGCTTACGCCATCCTATCATCTGACGCGGCGAATAACTACACTTGGCCCGTCGCACAAGGCCACAATTTTGAATTTCAAATACCAGTCAAGTCAAGCACTGCTTTAACCAATAGCCCATTTCGAGCTAATACATGGATGATTGATGGGAATAGTAATTCATGGTTGCATCCACAGCAAGGATTATATGTCTTCCAACCAGTCTTGATTAGTCAAACAATTTCCTTTGGACAGGCGCCCATCATCAGTGTGGGCGGTACTGGCACAATCACAGCAACTGGTGGCTCATCGGGTAATCCCATATTATTCACATCAGAGACACCGAGCATATGCTCCATTACGGGCAGCACTGTAAGAGCTCTTGTCGAAGGAGTCTGCACTATCGCAGCTAACCAAGCAGGCGATTCTAATTATAATGCCGCTCCTCAAGTCACGCAAAGCTTTGGTGTTACATCTGGAGTGGAGTGTTTGCTTAATTGGGCGGAAAATTCTTATCCCCACTTATATTCTCCACTTGGAGCTCTTTCACAATTTTCCTCGCCCTATACTTATCGTTTTTATCATGGTACTGATACTTACGTTGGAGTTTCACATTCTGATAACCATGTGTATTACTTAGGGCCGGATAGAATATTGTTAGATGTCGGTGAATTATCGATGTGGTTAACCACTTCTGGATGCCAATAATATGAAAAAAACATCTGCATAACTATGTTTTTGAGCTTTTCTGTTTATTGTCAGTATATGTAAGTCAAATCACTATTGTCCCGTTAACTTTCAAAGTAGAGGTATCTGAATATGAGAGTCGTGATTCAGGTTATGCGGATCGTCTCGCAATAAAATGAGGTATGCTGATTTTCATGGAGTTCCAAGTTTCATGAAATGGAGGATGAAGATGGAATTACCCCGCACACAATATAGTCAGAGACTTTTGCAAAAGCTCTTTAGTGTATTTTTAGGTTATTGTTTCTAATAATAAAAATTCAGGAAATAGGATTTTGCAAAGGCCTCAGTCAGCAGTCAGGAATTTAGGGAGCAATCAGTCAAGTTTCTCAAAGAAAGTGGATTGTCCCCGGTAGAAGCAGCAAAGCGACTATCGTTACCCAAGGGGACACTAAAAATTGGGTTTATGCTGACAAACATTCTCTTCGGTTTTTTCTTCAAAAAATAATTGTCGGATACTTTTTCAGCGGCGACTAAGTAGCACCGTACTCTTAAGCGTACAATAGTGAGCTACACTAAATCTGGGTTCTTAACTAGAAAAATTGTAATTGGAAAAACTAAATCAGCCATGCAAAACATCGTGGTGAATTCACATGCCTAATGTTTAATAAAAATAAGCTATGATTTGTGCTGTGTTCTTATCTTGGAAAATTAATGCCATCATTTATATTGGCACTCTAAACCAAAACACCAAACAAAAATTTATGCCCTTATACAAGCTAACTACCATAAAAAAACATGCTAACGAAAATTAATACTCAATTCAAATGGACATTATTGGGGCTTTGTATAGGTGTTGCCTTTTTACTTCTTTCTTTACGTAACATAGATGTTCATGCGGTTCTTGAGAATCTATACACCATTAAACCTTTTCCCGCTGTAATGGTTGTTGTGGCTGGATTGTTATTTATGCTCATAAAATCACTACGTTGGTCAGTAATTTTAAATCCTGTAACACATGTCGATTTTTCGGCGCTACACTCTGCAGTCTATATTGGAACGGCCGCCAATCTTATCATCGTACATTCCGGTGAAGTTCTTAGATCGGCGTTAATAGGAAGAAACTCACGCATCGCTGCAAGTGCTGTTCTTGCATCTGTGGGAGTTGAGAGAATTTTCGACTTTATGGTGGTCATTGTTTTGTTTGGAGTTCTCTTAATTACCAACGAGAAATTACCTGACTATGTTGCTGCTGCTGGTTTTGTTGCTATATTTATGGTGGTAGCTGGACTCATAGCAATTGTTTCTTTATTGGTTCCATCCAAAACCAGAAGAAGTATCAGATTGATGGTTATTCGTTACTTTCCAGAAAAATTATCTGTAATGATAAGAAGTCAGCTCAAGCGCAGTTTAGTGGGCTTCTCTACGTTAGGTAGTCCATCGTTAGTTATTAAAGTATTTTTTCTATCTATTCTGCAATGGAGTTGCATAATTTTTGCCATTTGGTTATGCGCTTATTCTGTCGGATATACGGCTACGGTCACTATGGCAATTGCAGTATGGATACTAATGGTTATTGGTCTTACCTTGCCTTCTTCTCCTGCACAACTCGGGACAACTCAATTAGCATTTACGCTAGGTCTTTCAATCGCCATTAACGAAGTGCAAATTCCTTTTGCAGCTTCAGTGGTATATACATGCTGTGTAAATATTCCATACATGATTATTGGTGCATTTTATTGGTTAAGATTGAGTGAGTTCCGTAGAGAAACTCAAAAAACAGAAAGTAATTAACCGAATCTATACAAGACAGGAGCTAGTAATGGTAGAAGTTAAAAACTCAGCATCGGCGCATGTAAATAAAAAAACAATTCTTACATTATTTGGAACACGACCTGAGATCATTAAATTAGCCCCTGTCATTTGGGCGTTAGAAAAACATAGTGACATTTGGCGCAGTGTTGTTGTTTCATCTTCACAGCATACGGATTTGTTGCGCCCTTTTATTCGTGATCTAAAAATTAATGTAGATCATGATCTTGCTGTGATGACCCCTGGTCAAACACCTAATGCGGTTCTCTCGCGTGTTGTTGAAGCAATTGAGCCAATATTCTTAAAAGAAAAACCTGATTTGATTATTGTTCAGGGTGATACAACAACTGCTATTGCGGGTGCCTTGGCGGGTTTCTATGCGCGCATACCTGTAGCGCATGTTGAAGCAGGATTGCGAACCGGTGATCGACATAGCCCATTCCCAGAAGAAATGAATCGCCGTTTGATCAGCCAACTAGCAGATCTACATTTTGCAGCAACAGAAGAAAATATAAAAATATTACTGTCCGAAGGGATCAAAAAAGAACGCATAGTTCTGACGGGAAACCCTGTCGTTGATGCGCTTCATCATATTTTGAGAAATTCACAATGCTCTGAAGCGCTTGCTAAATTTCTTGAAAGTACTAAAGGTAAGCGACTGTTAGTATTAACCACGCATCGCAGAGAAAATTTTGGGCAAGTAATGTCTTCACACCTAAAAGCATTAAGAAAATTTATAGAGCGGCACCAGGATATTGAACTGGTTTTTCCAGTACATCCTAACCCATCTGTACGTGCAGTCGTAAATTCTGAATTTGCAAATATTGAAAGAATCCATTGTCTTGATCCTCTGGAGTATGCGGATTTTTTACACCTGCTCTCGAACGCTTGGTTAATTGCTTCTGACTCTGGAGGCGTGCAAGAGGAAGCACCCTCCTTAGGTAAGCCTTTATTAGTATTACGTGATACTACTGAACGTCCGGAAGTATTGGCTTGCGGTGTCGGAAAACTTGTTGGTCATTCGGGTGAGCGTCTTGGAGAAATGCTTGAAGCAGCCATAGACGATCAATCATGGTTTGATACAGTAGTAAAAACAAAGAATCCTTTTGGAAAAGGCGATGCTGGAGAGCAAATTTCATCTGCTATCAGCAATTATTTTACAACTCATAAAAATAGTTAATCATGACTCAGACTTCATCCGTTCGTAGTAATAAACCTATTGCAAACCTGTCACTTGATTTGGATAACGAATGGGCGTATCTAAAAACACACGAAAATCCAGAATGGGAAACCTATCCATCTTATTTGAATGTAGTTATTCCTAGAATACTGGATACTTTAGCGGCACGGAACTTAAGAATTACCTTTTTTGTTGTGGGTCAGGATGCCGCGCTTGAGTACAATCGCCATGCGCTTTCACAATTGGCAAGCGCTGGACATGAGATCGGTAATCATTCGCTAAAACATGAACCCTGGCTACATTTATTTTCTGAAGCGGAACTAGAGCATGAATTGGCTGAAGCTGAACGTTACATTCAAGCAGCAACCGGATATAAGCCAACAGGATTTCGTGGCCCTGGTTATAGTCAATCTTTTGCACTACTACGTGTATTAAGTCGTCGTGGTTATGTGTACGATGCTAGCTCCCTGCCCAGTTTTATAGGCCCGCTTGCACGGGCCTATTATCTCGCTACAGGACAATTTGGTGCAGAACAACGTGAAAAACTGAATCGCTTATTTGGCAGCTGGAAGGATGGTCTTAGACCACTAAAGCCCTATCGTTGGTCTTTTGATCAAACGACCCTACTAGAAATGCCAGTTACCACTTTTCCTATCTTTCGAGTGCCCATTCATCTAAGTTATGTCATGTTTCTTGCTGGATTTTCTCCTGTATTAGCAAAAGCCTATTTTTATACGGCCCTGTGGAGTTGCCGAATATTCGGGGTAGAGCCTTCGATTTTACTCCACCCATTGGATTTCCTGGGTGGCGAGGATGTACCCCGATTAAAGTTTTTTCCTTCAATGAAAATGTCAAGCAAAGAAAAAATTAACATTGTCGAACATTGTTTAAATAACTTGACCAATCTTTTTGATGTGAAAACAGTTGGTGAACATGCAGCAATCGTTACCAATCGTCAAAACTTAATTCATGTGACCCCAAGTAATCCTTCATGAGATATCGCTTACCTAAAACTAGGAGAAAAAATGCTAGATAAAAAAATTACTGTAATGATGCCTGCATATAATGAGGAAAAAGACCTTCCAGGATTGCTCGATCGAATTCAAAGTGCAATGAGTGAGTGGACAAACAATTATCAGATTCTTGTCGTAGACGATGGATCGCATGACCGTACCGCACAAATCGTCAATGAAGCGGCTGCTCGGATGCCTGCAAAGTTAATACAGCACCCACAAAATATGGGATTGGGAGCAGCCATGAGAACTGGACTTAAAGCTGCTGCACAAGACAGTGATGTAGTTGTAACACTGGATGCTGACAACTCTCAAGACCCGATGTTAATTAAGAGTATGGTTGAGCGGCTTGGAGAGGGGTTCGATGTGGTAATTGCATCAAGATTCCAGCCTGGTGCCCAAGAAATAGGAGTGCCGCCGTTTCGTATTTTTCTCAGTCATGTTGCTAGCGCTGGTATTCGTACACTTGTTGGATATCAAGGTGTAAGAGATTACACGTGTGGATTTCGCGCTTATAAAGCAGAAACATTGCGTCATTTGATTCAAACTTTTGGTGATCATTTTATCCGTGAAAATGGCTTTTCCTGCATGTTTGAATTGTTACTTAATCTACGTTCTCTTAATGCACGCGCCTCAGAAATTCCCCTAATTTTGCGATATGACCTAAAAGAGGGGGCAAGTAAAATGCGTATCTTACGTACTATGTGGCGTTATGTCGTCACATTGACACGTGGTTATCTACCAATTTCCTGGCGGGTGGACCCTAAACGAAGTGGAGCATAGAATGACTAAGGATACTAATAGCGCTAAAATTTCCAAAAATATGGAAAATTCCAGTACTGCCGTCATCGGTGGAGGAATTAGTGGCTTAGCAATTGCTTATTGGCTCTCAAAATCGGGTACACCTGTAACTCTATATGAAGCATCTGATCAATTAGGTGGACTAGGGACTTTTTTTCAATATCGTAATGTTTTTCTTGAAAAATTTTACCATTGTATGCTGCCTAGTGATAAACATCTTCTAGGTCTTCTGCGAGAGATCGATTTAGAAAATAAAGTTTATTGGAAAGACACTAGCTTTGGTTTTATGCACAAAGGAGAACTATATGGCCTTAATACCCCGTTTGAATTGTTATGTTTCCGTCCATTATCATTTATAGATAGATTTAGAGTCGGTTTAACTGGCTTATGGGGCAGCATTTGCTCGCCAAACGGATTGGATGAAGTAACATGTGTTGAGTGGCTTAGTCGTCTTTCAGGAAAAAGAGCATTCGAAACATTCTGGAAACCTATGCTGCAAGCCAAATTTGGTGATCGATATCATGAGGTTCCAGCACTTTGGTTCTGGACACGTTTCAATCGCGAGAAAGGCGGCAATAAGAAGGAATGCAAAGGCTATATTCACGGCGGCTATCGGCGTATTGTAGAAGCTTTGTCTGAATCGATCAAAGCGCAAGGAGGTACAATTAAACTCCAAGCTTCGATAGAAAAGGTAGATTTGAATGCTGAGGGTCGGCTTTCCGTGCTAATTCCTAATTCTGAAGTAGAAGTATTCGATCGTGTAGTTATTACAACACCAATCTCTTTTTTTAACAAGGCAATAAGTGGCAGTCGATTAGCCGAAGAATGCCCAAAAATTGACGGTGCTATTGACATGCAAGGGGTAGTTAATGCTGTTATTATGCTTCGTCGTGGTTTCACTAAGCACTATTGGGTAGCTGCAATTGATGAAGATATACCGTTCCAAGGTATAGTAGAAAGTACAACTCTTCTTGAGAAATCAGATACAGCCGGAATGCATTTGATTTATCTGATGAATTATATACATCGTACTGACGCACTCTTTAATAAACCAGAGCATGAGATTCTTGATAACTATATTGTTGGATTGAAAAAACTTTTTCCAGATCTTCAAAATGAAGATATTGTTGATCGTTTCTTGTTTCGAGCGCCTTTTGTAGAACCTTTGTATACTATAGGTTATCAGAAACGCAAACCGCCGACAGTACTCATACCGGGAAAACTGTATATGGCAACAACAGCTCAAGTTTATCCGGATGTAACTTCATGGAATGGATCTGTTGGCTTAGCTCAAAAAACTGTGGATCAGATTCTGAGAGATTTTTGCAAAACTCGTGATATCTAAAGAAGTCTTACAGATTAAGATGCTCAATGACTCTCTGAGTAATAGCGCCGACCAACCGTATGGGTTTCATTTCCGTTTAACTTGACAGTAACACGTATAGTGGAAACTCCATTCAACTAAAAAGTGGTCAAGTATGATTTTTACGCACCACATATTAGGCTATCTTCCAGTGTTCTGGAATTATTCACCTCTTATGGCGACCGAATGGATCGGAACAACAGCAGTAATACCACAGTCTCGGGCATTACCTTCATGGTATTGAAATGCTTGTGGAGACAACACATCACCCGCTTGAGCTCTCATATGCATAGCAGCAGCTGATTTAGGGGGCCTCTCTGTTTTCACCAACCCGAAATTCGTTTAGGCGCGCGACCATTTGCTCGCAAGCTTATCGCGTAATCGGTTTGGCTTGAACGGGGAAAAATTTTAATCAAATCTAAACTGACAGACACCTAAAAAATCGACAATTGTCATCTCAGATCTAGAGCTAGTACATTTAAAATTCGAATGCTTATAATCGCCTTTATAAAAAGGCTAAATCATTTACTAAAGAAATTCACTTCATCTCAAATTAGTACGATCAGCAATTGCAAATTACACAAATGGTATAGAAGCAATCATAAAAACAGACAAAGTTCTGTAAATTGAACTCAGGAATGATTAAAAAAGAACTTGGCAGCAACCTACTTTCACATGCGAATGCACACTATCATTGGCGCAGCTTCGTTTCACAATTCTGTTCGATATGGGAAGACGTGGTTCCAAAGCGCTATGACTACCAAGTATGATCGGTAAATAATATTAACTATATATATTAGTAATATTTTAAAAAAGAATAAGTAATTAAAGTTATAGGATCAAGCCACACGGTCAATTAGTATCGATAAGCTGAACATATTACTATGCTTACACACTCGACCTATTAACGTTGTAGTCTCCAACGAACCTTTAGAAGGATTAAATCCTTGGGAAGTCTTATCTTATGGCAAGTTTCCCGCTTAGATGCTTTCAGCGGTTATCTTTTCCGCACTTAGCTACCCGGCAATACAACTGGCGTTATAACCGGTACACCAGAGGTGCGTCCACTTCGGTCCTCTCGTACTAGAAGCAGCCCCATTCAAACTTCCAACGCCCACGGCAGATAGGGACCAAACTGTCTCACGACGTTTTAAACCCAGCTCACGTACCACTTTA